>JADIZR010000010.1 GCA_016704655.1 Pseudomonadota bacterium
CATCAACACGATTTGGTGACGGAGCCATGGAAGCCGCCGGTTGCGAATCCTCTGCAGACGGCCATGCAATGCGCACGTGTGGCGTTGCATGCGCCGTGCGAATTCTTAGCCTTTGACGGGAACTGCGCACGCGCGGCCGATCAGGCGTTCGTTCCGGGTCTTCTCCGAGCGAGCGTGTCTGCCTTTCCGCTCGCGCGGAGAAGACCCGGAGCGAACGCCCTCACCGACGGTCCGCTCGCGACGGCGTCGGCAAGGTCGCCAACACGATTCGGCGGCAGCGCCTACTTTGTTGCCGCAGCAGTCGCGGCAGCGGCTCGATCCTGTTGCGAGCGCTCGATGATGTACGCCTGGATGTCGGCGACGTCCTGCTCGCTCACGAGGTCGCCCATCCGCGGCATGCCAGCCGAGTGGATCACGCCGTCGTAGACGATCTGCTTGAAGATCGAGTGCTTCTCGGCCGTGAGGCGGCGCAGGTCCGGCACCACGCCGCCGGACACCACAATCGCGCCGTGGCACACCATGCAGCTGGCCGCGTACCGGTACTTGCCGTTTTCGATCTGTGCGGCCGTCGCGGTGCTGGCCGGCGGCTCAGGGATGTCGAGGTTGCGCTCGGCGATCTTCGGCAGCGGCGCTTTCCCGCCGAGCTTAAAGGCGAGGATATGACCGTCGTTCAGGTACTTGCCCGATGCCATCGTGCGCGGATCGCCACCCGTGATGGCGCCTGCGCCGCCGTATCCTGCCAGCACGGCAACGTATTGTTCGCCGTCCACCGAGTACGTGACCGGCGGCGCGACGATGCCGACCATCGTCGGCACGGACCACAGCGTCTTGCCGAGGTCGGCCGAGTAGGCGACGAAACGCCCGTCGCCCGTGCCCTGGAACAGCAGGTTGCCCGCGGTCGTGAGCAGGCCGCCGTTCCAGAACGCCGGGTGCTCGATTTCCCAGCGGGTCTTTTTCGCGATCGGATCCCAGGCCTTGAGGTAGCCGCGGTCCAGCGGCAGGTTGCCGCCCGTCTGCGCGAGGATGGCGTACACCGTGTTCGCGTAATTGTTCCAGTCGACACCCGGGTTCCAGAACATTTCCTGCCGCGTGTACTTGCCGGTCTGCAGATGTTCGGTCGACGGCGGGTAAATGCCCGCTGGCTGCATCGCCGGGATGTAGACGAGACCCGTCTGCGGGTTGAACGCCATCGGGTGCCAGTTGTGGCCGCCGAACGCCGCCGGCACGATGAGCTTGGTTTCCTTGCTCCAGTCGCCCTCGGGCGTCTCGACTGGACGCCCCGTCTTCATGTCGACGTGGCTGGCCCACGTCGCCGGGATGTACTTGTCCGCGGACAGCAGTTCGCCCGTGACGCGGTCGAGGACGTAGAAGAAGCCGTTCTTCGGCGCCTGCATCAGCACCTTGCGCGGCTTGCCATCGAGTTCAAGGTCCGCGAGGACCATGTGCTGCGTCGCGGTGTAGTCCCAGTTGTCACCCGGTGTGACCTGGTAATGCCACTTCAGGTGCCCGGTGTCCGGATTGAGCGCGAGGATCGACGACAGGTACAGGTTGTCGCCGCCGCCCGGTGAGCGGATGGAGCGAGCCCACGGCGAGCCATTGCCGGTGCCGACGTAGAGCGTGTCGAGGTCGGGGTCGTACGCCATCGAGTCCCACACCGTGCCGCCGCCGCCGCCGGCCCACCACTCGCCGGTCCACGTCTTCGCAGCCGCCGCCATCTCGGGACTCTCGAAGCCGTCCTTGGGATTGCCCGGCACCGTGTAGAAGCGCCACGCGAGCTTGCCGGTGTCCGCGTCGTAGGCGGAGAAGTAGCCACGCACGCCGTATTCGCCGCCGCCATTACCGATCAACACCTTGCCCTTGATCACGCGGGGCGCGCCGGTGATCGTGTAGGGCTTGGTGCGGTCGATCGTGTTGATCTCCCAGCGCAGCTTGCCAGTGCGCGCGTCGAGCGAAATCAGCCGGCCGTCGAGCGTCGCGAAGTAGAGTGCGTCGCCCCACAGCGCCACTCCGCGGTTGACCGCGTCACAGCAGGCATAGCGACCCCACTCGCGCGGCACCTGCGGATCGTAGGTCCACAGTTCCTTGCCGGTCTTCGCGTCGAGCGCGTACACGACACTCCAGACGCCGGTCGCGTACATGCGGCCGTCGACGACGATCGGCGTGGCCTGCAGGCCGCGCGTCGTGTTCGTCGCGTACGACCATGCCAGCCCCAGCTTCTCGACGTTGCCCTCGTTGACCTGCTCGAGCGGGCTGTAGCGCTGCTCGCCGTACGTGCGTCCGTGCGCGAGCCAGTTCTGGGGCTCGCTGTCGGCCGCAATGATGCGTTCGGCGGTGACGGGCTTCGGCTGCGCGGCCGCGAAGGGCAGTGCAATCGAGGCGAGGAGGGCGCAGAGACGGGTGTAGCTATGCTGGCGGTGCATGGACTTCATAACTGCCGTGGAACAAAAGTTCTAGGATTCGCGAAGTCTCCACGCGACGCCGCGCGATGGCAAGTGGGAGCCGAAAAGACGATCATTCACCGTACGCGGACGAGGGAATTGAACGTGGCATTCACGGAATACGGTCGTTACGACGCGCTGGGCCTTGCCGAACTCGTGCGCTCGGGACAGGTGAGCCCGGCGGAGCTGCTCGACGAAGCGCTGGCACGCACTGCGGCGGTGAATCCGCAGATCAATGCGGTCATTCACCTCATGGAAAGTCGCGCGCGCGATGCGATCGCGGCGGGCCTGCCGGAGGGGCCGTTCCGTGGGGTCCCTTTCCTGCTCAAGGACCTCATGACCGCGTACGCGGGTGAGCCCATGCGGTTCGGTTCGCGGCTGTTCCAGAACTACGTGCCCCTGATGGATGAGGAACTGACGCGCCGTTATCGCGCGGCCGGCCTGGTGATATTCGGTAAGACCAACACACCCGAGCTGGGTGTCTCGAACGTCACCGAACCCGAATTGTTCGGGCCGACCCGCAATCCCTGGAACCTGGAGCGTACCTCCAGTGGCTCGAGTGGCGGGTCGGCAGCTGCGGTGGCAGCGCGCATCGTGCCCGTCGCAAATGCGAACGACGGCGGCGGTTCGATCCGCACGCCGGCCTCCAATTGCGGACTCGTCGGGCTGAAGCCGAGTCGCGGCCGTAACCCCACCGGGCCCAACGCGCCCGACGTCTGGTGGGGATTCATCGGCGAACACGTCATTTCGCGCACCGTCCGCGACAGCGCCGCGATGCTCGACGCCACTTGTGGCGACTACCCGCAGCAACTCATGAAGCTGCCGGCGCCCGTGCGTCCTTACCTGGACGGGACCCGGCAAGAGCCCGGCCGACTGCGCATCGCGTTTTCGTTCGATCCCGGCCTGGGCAAGACTCTGCATGCGGAGAATCGCAAGGCACTCGAAGCCACGACGCGCGCGCTCGCAGCGTTGGGGCACGAACTCGTGGAGGTCAAGCTGCCCTTGCCGCCGGCGACGTTTGTCGCGAGCTATGCGTCGCTGATTGCGGCAGATGTGGCGGGTACGATGCGATTGGCTCCCATGCTGGTGGGGCACGAGGCTCGCAGCGACGACGTCGAACTCGCCACCTGGGTACTGGCGAAGATGGGTGAAGCGCAGTCGGGCGGCGAAGTCGCGGCCGCGCTCTGGACCATGCAGACCTTTTCGCGCCAGTGGCTGGCCTGGTCCGCAGGATTCGACGTGCTGCTCACGCCTACCGTGGGCGTGCCACCGCTGCCGATCGGCGCGCACACCCTGACGACGATGCAACGCCAGGGAATGAAACTGCTGACGTCGCTGCCCGGCGCCGCGCTGCTGAGCCAGCGCGACAAGATCCTCGAGGCCTTCGATCCGGTGTTCGAATCGTCACCGTACACGATGATCGCGAACGTCACCGGCCAGCCCTCGATGTCGCTGCCCCTGCACTGGACCGACGACGGCCTGCCGATGGGCATGCTGTTCACCGCGCGCATCGGCGACGAAGCGACGCTGTTCCGCCTCGCGGCCCAGGTCGAGCAGGCCATGCCATGGGCGGAGCGCGTCGCGCCGCACGCGGTCCCCTGAATCAGAGGGAGCGGCTGCGGAGTTTGAGCAGATCGTGCGCTGGTACTTTGCCGGCGAGAAAGCCGAAGCGCTCTGGATCCTGGCCGCAGGAGTCGTGAGCCTGGTGGCGGATCGTGCTCTGGTTCGTGGCGCGCGAGGGGGGGGGGGGGGGGGGGGGGGGGGGCGGGCGGGTGGGGGGGGGGGGGGGGGGGGGGGGGGGTGTGGGGGGGGGGGGGGGGGGACCCGCGCAGTTCGCCGCCGAGGAAGGTTCGCGCATCCAGCAGGTCGGCAAGAGCTTTGCGCAGTACCGGATCGGCTACGCCGTGGCGGTGCTGCTCGCGCTGTTCTTCGTGTTCGTAATGGGCAAGCCGTCGCAGCATGGATTCGCGGTCGGCCTGCTGCTGCTGGCGGCGCTGGGTCTGGCGATCGACTTCTTCGCCCAACGACGCGCGGAACAGTACCTGCAGGCGTTGCAGGCGGTCGGCGCCGTGCCGGGCTGATCGACCGGGCAGGCATCCGGAGCATTCCTACTTGGCAGGTGTCCGCGATCGCATCATGATGCGGTGCATCAATACTGGGGATTGAGGCTGCCATGTCGTCGCTTTTCGCCTTGCGCCTGTTCGGGTATCGACTGCTCAAGCCGCTCACCTGGCCCGTGTCGCGCGCCGTCCCGATTCCGCGACCCACCCTGTTTGTCGGCCCCGACGCCTCGCTGCGCCTGTGCGCGAGCATCGGCCAGTTCGGCTACCGGCGCGTGATGATCGTCACCGATGCTGTGCTCGTGAAGCTGGGACTGGTCGAACCTTTGCGCCAGGCGCTGCTGGCGCAGGGCATCGACGTCGCGGTGCACGACGGCATCACGCCCGACCCGACTTACCCGGTGCTGCAGGCCGGTTACGAGGCGGTCCGCGCGCATCGCAGCGACGCGATCCTCGCCGTGGGCGGGGGTTCGGCGATCGATGCGGCCAAGGTCATCGGCGCGATGGCGGTGTCGGGCAAGTCGCCGGCGAAGCTCATCGGCATGCTCAAGGTCGGCAAGCCGATGCTGCCGTTGTTTGCGATTCCGACCACGGCAGGCACCGGGTCCGAAGTGACCGTGGCTGCGGTGGTGACCGATCCCGTCAAGCACGTGAAGTCGGCCGTCATCGATCCGAAGCTCGTGCCGCTTGCCGCGGCGCTCGATCCGGTGTTGATGAAGGGCATGCCGAAGGCGATCACCGCAGCGACGGGCATGGACGCGCTCACGCACGCTGTCGAAGCTTTCATCAACCGCTGGCCGCACGCGGACACCGAGCAGCACTGCGTTGCCGCCGTGCGCATGATCTTCGGCAACCTGCAGCGCGCGTACGACGACGGCAGCGACATGCCAGCACGCGAGGCGATGGCGCTCGCGTCCTTCTATGCCGGTCTCGCGTTCACCAAGGCTTACGTCGGTTACGTGCACGCGTTTTCGCACAAGCTCGGCGGCATGTATGGCGTGCCACACGGGCTGGCCAACGCGATCACGCTGCCGTACGTGCTCGACTTCATCAAGGATGCGCCGCTGGCGCGCGAGCGTCTGGCGAAACTGGCCGTAGTGATCGGAGCGGGCACTGCGGGTGAGCCGCACGACATCCTGGCGCAGCGCTTCATCGATCGCGTGCGTGAACTCAATCGCGGCGTCGGCATTCCCGAGAAAGTCGCTGCGCTGAAGCCGGCCGACGTGCCGACGGTTGCACGCGCCGCGATGGTCGAGGCGGCGCGCGATTACCCGGTGCCGAAGAACATGTCGCTCGGTGAGGCCGAGACGCTGCTGCAACGCATGCAGGCGTAAGCCTGTCGGGCCGCACGATCCGGTTCGATCGGATCGAAGCACGTGAGCCGTTGCAGGCGCACAGTCACCCGGTCCTGGTTCGATCCGGGAGACACGCCATGAACCCATCCGTGGGGGCTCGCGCTCGCCGTCCATGGCTCGCGACGGTCTCCCGAATCGAACCAGGACCCGGCGCCGCGCCTCCCGGATCCGCAGGCGGATCGCGGCCCAGGTCCTACGCCTTCGCAGCGCTGCATCAGCGTCTGGCCATACGTGTCGCGCAACGATCGCTTGTTGATCTTGCCCGTCGCCGTCATCGGCAGCGCCTCGACGAACACGATCGCGTCCGGCAACTGCCACTTGGCGAAATGCAGCGCCAGGTGCGCGAGGATCGATTCAGTCTGCGGCTGGCTGCCCGGTCGCGGCACGACGAGCAGGAGCGGCCGCTCGTCCCATTTCGGGTGGCGCACGCCGATTGCCGCAGCCATCAGCACGTCGGCATGACCGCACGCGCAGTTCTCGAGGTCGACCGAGCTGATCCACTCGCCGCCGGACTTGATGACGTCCTTCGCGCGGTCGGTGATCTGCAGGAAGCCGTTCGGGTGGATGACCGCGACGTCCCCGGTCGCGAACCAGCCCGGCTCCGAGTGCGCCGGCGAGTCGTCGAGCCGGAAGTATCCATTGCAGACCCAGGGGCCGCGCACCTTCAGCTCGCCGGAGCTGACACCGTCCCACGGCAGTTCCTTGCCTTCGTCGTCCACGATCTTCATCGCGATGCCGAAGATGCCGTGACCCGCCCTGGCGCGCAGCTGGGTCTGTTCCTCCAGCGGCAGGGCTTCCTGCTCTGGTCGCAGCGTGCTCACCGAGCCGAGCGGGCTCGTCTCCGTCATGCCCCAGCCCTGGATCACCGTGACACCGTGCTTGTCGCGGAAATCGCGGATCATCTGGATCGGCACGGCCGAGCCTCCGATCACCGTGCGCTTCAGCGTCTGGAGCTTGCCGCCGGTCTGGTCCAGGTACGCGAGCAGCATCATCCAGACCGTCGGCACCGCCGCGGCCAGCGTCACGCTCTCCTCGTTCATCAGCTGCGTGAGCGTGGCGGCGTCGCCCATCTTCGGCCCTGGAAAAACCAGCTTGGCGCCGGTCATCGGCGCGTTGTACGGCAGGCCCCACGCATTCGCGTGGAACATCGGCACGACGGCGAGAACGGTGTCGCGGCACGAGAGGCCCAGTGCGTCCACCTGCGTGCCGCCGTAGCCATGCAGCACCGTCGAGCGATGGCTGAAGAGCACACCCTTAGGGTGGCCCGTCGTGCCCGACGTGTAGCAGAGCGAACTCGCGGTGCGTTCATCGAGTACGGGCCAGTCGAAGGTGTCCGGCTGCCCGGCGATGAAGGATTCGTAGTCGGGCAACGTGCCCGCGACCGTGGCCGGCATCGCCGGGGCCGACGTCATCACGATGGTCTTTTCGACCGTCGGCAGCTTGCCGGCGAGCGGCGCGAGCGCCGGCAGCAGGGTCGGATCAATGAACAGCAGCTTGTCTTCGGCGTGGTTGATGATGAACTCGAGCTGTTCCGGGAATAGCCTCGGGTTGACCGTGTGCAGCACCGCACCCATGCAGGAGACGGCGTAGTACAGCTCGAGGTGGCGGTAGTCGTTCCAAGCCAGCGTCGCAACCCGGTCGCCTTGTCTGACGCCCGCCGCCTGCAGCGCATTCGCGAGCTTGCGTGCGCGCCGGAACACCTCGCCCAGGTTGGTGCGGTGCCGCGGCACATCGAACGTCACCGAAACGACTTCGCGGTCGGCGAAGTTGCGTTCGGCGAACCGCATGATCTCGGTGATCAGCAGCGGCGTATCCATCATCAGTCCATGCATTGTCCGTTCCCCTGCGGTTAGCTCGTTGTCTGTAGTAGCGGATCAGAGCACCTTGAGGCGGTGTCCGTCCGGTTGTTCGAATTCGATCCCCGAATATTCACACTGACCATGGCCGCGTTGGAAGAGGCTGTTGGCAATCAGCCAGACCCGCACCACGGAACGCGCGGAGCCGCCAATACAACGCCGGTAGTCCTCGTGGACATCACGGCGTTCGTCGAGCCAGCGACCCAGCTCATCCAGCCCGGAGCGCACGACCACATGCGTCTCCTTGTCCTTCCAGGTTGGCAGCGGGCAGCGATAGACGGTGCCGACCGGCAAGCGCCGCGCTCCAGTAGTAGGTGAGATCCTGCCCGTCGTCGAACTCGACGGCGATGCTCAGGTAGTCGTGCGAGGGCAGGCTGTCCTCGCGCAGGTCGATCGGCAGGCTGTCGACGCGCCAGCGCCAGCTCAGGAACGTGCCCGGCTGCAGCGGCAGCGCGGCGGGATGACGCAGGATACCGACGTCGCCATGCGTGTCGCAGCACACCGAAGGCTTGCCATCGGACGCATGGGACGGCCGATAAATCTCGCCGGGACCCAGGGTCCAGAGGTAGTCCCAGCCAACGGGCGTGGGCGAAGTCGCGGCAAGACGCGATGCCTCGGCGGCGACAGGTGCTGGCAGGGGCGAGTGCTTTTCCGTCGCACGCAACAATGCTGCGGGCTCGACACCCGGACGCCATTTGAGCAGCAGCACGAGCAGGCCGCCCGAGACCTTGCCGTAGTCCCCTGCGCCGTGTCCGAGGTCGCCCTGCGGCGTGGACCATTCGCCGGGAAAATAGCTCGCGAGCTGCAGCGGACCGTCGGCGTCTGCCTGGAAGCTGTGCGTGTCGCGCGTGCCACGCAGCACGGTGCCCGCGGCGCCGGCCCGTGCCCAGAGCTGAAACGACGGTGGCACCCAGATATCGAGCGCCCGCGACAGGTACACGCGGCCGGCCGCGAACCAGGTGATCGTGTCGCCGGCGGCGACCTGCAGTCCCGTGTCGAACCACGGCGGCCGCGTTGCGGGCAACTCGATGAAGCGATGCTCCGCCAGTGACTCCACCGGCACGGTTCGCACCCAGGCCTCGAGTTCGTGGCGCCATGCAGCGAGGTCTGGTGGCGTCCGCTCGGCGGCGGAGGCGCCGAACTGGCGCACGAGCTTGCGGGCACCGAGCCTGGCAGCGACTGCGAGGTCGCGCGCGATAGCACCGATGTCCAAGCGGTGTGCCCTGCCGTCGGGGAGTTGGGACGAAGACTAATGCAGGTTGCGCGTCGCGGTCGAAGCCTTTGCTGCCCTTGCCGGGCCCGGGCGACGCTTCGTGGCGGCAGGCTTGCCGACCTTCGAGGCCTTCTTGCCAGCGGTGGCCGGGCGTTGCGTGAGCGAGCGTTGCAGTTCGACCAGCGCAAGCATGGTCGCATCGGCCAGTCGCTGCAGGTCGGGGATTGCCTCGCGCAGTGCGATGAACGTGACGTGCAGTTCGTCGTCGTAGTTGCTGATCGTGATGTTGAGCACCTGGTGATGCGCGACGACGGACACCGGCAGTGCGAGTTCGACCGGCAGGCCATTGAAATAGACCTTGCCCTCGAGACCGGCGGGGTTCGAGATCACCGCGTTGGCCAGCATCGGCAGGTCGCCGAGGTTCAGCGATTCGATCGCGCTGGCGACGGCGTGCTCGAAGATCGAGTACATGAAGAGCGCGTCCGCGCCGATCGACCTGACCTCCTCCTTCACCAGCCGTGTCTCGGCCACGATGTCGGCGAGACGTTCGGCGGGCGTGCCGCCGGGGCGACCCATCGGCACCTGCAGAATCGTGATCCGGTTGCCGGCACCGGGCCCATCGTGCAGCGCCACCGGCATGTCGGCGACCAGCGGTCGCTGCGTGTGCAACCCGTGTTCCGCGAGGTAATGGTTCAGCGCGATGTCGAGCACGGCGAGCAGCACGTCGTTGACCTTTGCGTTGCCGCGCTTCGCGACCGCTCGCACCCGCGCGAGGGGCAGCGAGCAGTGAGCCATCACGCGGTTCGGCGAGGGGGCTGCCTTGAGCACGTCGGGGGTGGCGACGAAGGGCGTGGCCATGCCCCTGCCGATCCCCAGGTCGCGACGACCGAGGTGCCACATCAGTTTGACCAGGTCGCCTGCGGTGCGGCCGGCGGCGAGGCCTGTCTGCAGCAAGCCTGTGGCCAGACTGTCCTTGCGCGACGGTTCCGCCGCATGCGCGGCCCGTGGCAATCCCCGCCAGAACGCCTGCGGACTCCGCGTCGAAGTCGTGCGGGTCACGATGTGCAGGATGACGTTGATGAAGCCGATGCCGTCGATCAGCCCGTGGTGCGTCTTGAAATAGAGGCCGACACGGTTCCGGGCAAGCCCGTCGAAGACATGCACCTCCCACAGGGGGCGACAGCGATCGAGGCGTTTCGCGTGCAACGTGCAGACCCGCTCGAACAGGGCCTGGATGTCACCGCCCGCGGGCAGGTCGTGGCGGAACACCTGTTCCGCGGGGTTGATGCTGTCGTCCTCCATGAGGACAGGCCAGCCGGCGACGACATTCTCGGCCAGGCGCTGGTTGAACGGAGGGCCGACAGGGCAGCGCAACATCCTGCGGACCAGGTCGTCCCCAGGTCGACCCCGCGCCGTCCTGCGGCCTTGCAAGACGACGAGCACGCCGACATTCATCGGCCTCTGCTCGGTTTCAAGCAGGAAAAACGCCCGGTCCATCGGCGACATGCGTGGCATGGCGCTAGCCTAGCGCACGCCGTGCAACGCCACATTTCGCTTATGGCTAGCTGCGCTGCAGCAATCCCGCTGCTACCAGGCTAGATCGACGCCTTGAGCACCTTGAACTCGTCCTCGAGGTTCTTCTTGAGTTCGTCGCCCGCAAACGACGCGATCAGGCCGCCGAGCAGCGGGATGCCGCTGGTGATGTCGAAGTCCCACTGCACCGAGCAGCCGCCCTTTTCGGGCTGCAGGGCCTTGGTGCCGACGATCTTCACCGGAACGCTCTTGATTTCGACGGCGATGGCGGATGAATAGCCTTTGCCATCCGCCGCCCAGTCCTCGGTGTGTGAGACCTCGTTGGTCGATGGTACCAGCCGCTTGATCGCTGCCGGTGGGTTGGCCGGCATCTTGCGCGCGATCTTCAGTTTCACGTTGGGTGCGCGACCCTCGCGCTTGATCTTGACGTCGGTCCCGGGGAGCTTGCCGTAGATCGCCTCCTGGCTCTTCTGCTCGGTGCAGAGCTTGAAGGCCGAATCGACGTCCGTCTTGAGCGAATGCTTGACCTGGATCTTCATGATGTCGCGTTCCCGTGTTGCCTGCGGACTAGATGCCCAGCCAATGGCCGACGAGCAAGGATACCGCCTTCACGATGGCCAGGATCACCCCCCAGGCGAGCGTCAGCGCCGCCATCGTGGTCGCCAGTCCCGCCAGGGTGGCCTTGCCGTCCTGCTCCAGCAGGGCGAAGGCCAGGATGCAGATCGCGACGGCAGGCCCCATGTTGCCGAACGGCACGGGCAGGATCAGCACGATGCTCAGGACCGCGCAGACCAGGCCAATCAGCCTTTCGGCCAGCCCCGTGGCCAGCAGCGGCCAGCGCGGCTCCGACAACCGTTCTGCGCGTCGAATCCAGGGGACCACCACGTTCATCACGCGGGCGAAGCTCTGCCGCGTCACCGTGGCCTCGACCACCGCCCGCGGCAACCACGGCAGGGCAAACCCGAACATCAGCTGCAGCGAAAGGAACAGCAGCGGGATGCCGAGCACGACCGACACGCCCGGCGCATTGACCGGCAGCGTGTTCGGTACGGCGAACACAAACAGCAGCGCACCGAATGCGCGGTCGCCCATCGCGTTGCGGACGTCGGCGATCGCAATCCGCTCTCGTGCCGGGTCGTTAGCGATCTCCGCGAGCATGACCGACAGGCGCCGAGGCTGCCCGGGGCCGGGCGGAAGCAGCTGCGGGGGATTCACGGAGTCATCTCGCCCTGGAGTTTCCGCGCCATGATGCGTTCGTAGAGCGAGGGCGCCAACCGGCTTACCCACCATGCAGCGCGCGCCGTGCGACCAATCAACAGCAGGCGGCTGCTGCGCTCGGCGCCGCGAAACACGCGGTCTGCGACGTCGTCGGGCTGCAGCCGTCGTCCGACGACGACCTGTGCATGCGTCGCTGCACCGCCTCCCGGGCCGAGTGCATTTTTCTCGATGCCGGTCGCAATGAACGAGGGGCACACCATCATCACGTCGATGCCGTCGGGTGCGAGTTCCGTGCGCAGGCTCTCGAAGAATCCGTGCAGCGCGTGCTTGCTCGCCGCATACCCCGTGCGTGCAATCAGCGGCGTGTAACCGGCGACGCTGGAGATCGCGACGATCAGGCCGCGTGCTTGTTGCAGCGCGGGCAGGGCGGGGCGCGTGAGGTTGATCGCGCCAAACAGGTTCACTTCGACGACGCGACGCAGGACCGCTGTCTCCGTCGCTGCAAAGGCGCTGCGGTGCGAAATGCCGGCATTGTTGACGAGCACGTCGATGCGGCCAAAGCGCGCTATCGTCGCCTCGATGGCGCCTTGGCAGGCGCTGGCGTCGGTGACGTCGCAGGAACAGGCGAGCGCATCGAACCCGGCTTGCGCCAGCTCATCTGCGACCGCTGCGACCGCGCCGGTGTCGCGATCCAGCGCGACGATGCGTGCGCCGCCGCGAGCGAAACGAAATGCAAGCGCACGGCCGAGCCCGCTGCCCGCGCCGCTCACAACTACGGTTGCGCCGTCGAACGACCGGTGCATCAGGCTTGCCCTGCGCCGAGTCCGTGCGTGCGGCAGTAGAAGTCGAAGACTTCCCTCGACGTCTTGCGCGGCGTGTAGCCAAGTTCCTGCTTGAGCCGGCGGTTGTCGAGCACGGGGCGGTAACGCAGGAAGTCGACCTGTTCGGGGCCGTAGCGGGTGAGTCCAAGCGGATGCAGCGTCGCAAGCACCGCGCGCAGCAGGGACGGCGGCAAGGTCAGGCACTTCTTGCCGAGGCGGCCGGCGATCTCCTGGATGCTGAGCGCCCCGTCGCCCGCGACGTTGTAGATGCCGGCCGCATCGGTGCGGAGGGCATGTTCGATCGCGCCGACCACGTCCTGGTCCCAGATGAAGACGAACGGGCTGCGTGCGCCGCGCAGCGCGATGATTCGAGGCTTGTCGAACATTGCCGTAATCTGGTTGCGCGTGGTCTCGCCCAGAATCGTGCCGACGCGGAAGACGACCTGGCGGAGTTCCGGATGCTCGCGCCGATACACGGCCAGCATCTCTTCCACCAGCCGCTTGTGGTGCGAATACGCAAAGGCTTCGTTGCCGCGGACTGGATCGTCCTCACAGAGCCACTCGGGGTTGTCCGCGTGGTAGCCGTAGGCTGCACCGCTCGAGGTCACGATGACCTGTCGGACGCCGGCGGCCACGCACGCCTCGAGCACGTTCTGTGTTCCTAGCACGTCCACGGCGTACTCGAGCTCGCGGTTGGACCTGGCGCCAGGCGTGACGATGGCCGCCAGGTGCACGACGGACTCGATAGAACGGGCGCTGAGCAGCGGCGCGAGGCCCGGCGATCGCACATCGTGAATGACGTACTCCACGCCCGGCAGCCGCGAATGCGCCGGCGTTTCACGCACGTCGCTTGCGACGAGGGCGTCCAGCTCACCGGAATGCAGGCGCGGCGCGAGCGCCTCGAGCAGCGTGCTGCCGAGATAGCCCGCACCGCCGGTGACGAAAATTCGCTGGCCGCTCATGCGGCGGCCCCGGCAGGCAGCGGCGTCGGCGGGTGCCTGCGCCACCAGGCGGCGAGTGACGTACCCACGACGATGTGCCAGATGCCCCACCACGCCGCCACGATCGCCATGCCGCCCAGCCCGCCGAAGAAGTTGAACACCAGCACCAGGCCGAACCCGGAGTTCTGGATGCCGACTTCGAGTGCGACTGCACGTCGGTCGGCCTCGGGCAGGCGCGCCGCTTTGGCCGTCAGGTAACCCGTGAGCAGTGCGAAGGCGTTCAGCAGGAACACGAACAGCACGACGCGTTCGACGTACTTGAGGAAGAAATCCCAGTTCATGGCCAATGCGCCAACGACGAATGACGCAAAGAACACTAGCGACAGGGCGCGCAACGGCCGACGGATGCGTTGCGCGAGCGCTGGCCACTGCTGTGCCGTGTACATGCCGAGCGCGGTCGGGATCGCGAGCAGCACGACGATCGTGCCGAAGACCTCCCACGGGCTCAGTGTCACGGCGTGCAGGATCGGGCGCGTGTGGGGGTTGAATTCGCCCCAGAACGAGAGATTGAACGGCGTGAACACGATCGACCCGAGCATCGAGAACGCGGCGATCGTGACGGACAGTGCCGTGTTGCCGTGACCGTAGTTGACGAGGAAGTTCGAGATGTTGCCGCTCGGGCACGACGCCACGAGGATCATGCCGAGCGCGATGCTCGGCGCAGGCTTCAGGACCATCGTCAGCGCGAATGCGACCGCCGGCAGCAGCACCGAGTGCGCGAACAGGCCGATCAACGTCCCGCGCGGCGACGTGAGGATGCCCTTGAAGTCCGCCACGCGCATGTCGAGCGCGACGCCGAACAGGACGAACGCGAGGATGACGTCGAGCGCGATCAGCGATTCCGGCGTGAAGTTCAGCCGGACCGCATCGAGTTCGTTCATTTGCCCTTGGGCTCGAGGTGCATGTCCTTGAAGTACATGAGCCCCGGCGCCCACATGTGCTTGACCGGGTCGACGTCGACGTGGATGACCGCCGGGCCACCCGTCGCCAGTGCGCGTTCGAGCGCAGGGCGCAATTCGCGCGGGTCGGCCACGCGTTCGCCGTGGGCCCCCATCGACTCGGCCAGCTTGTCGAAACGGATCTCGCCGAGATCGGCCTTGATAGTCTCGTCGGGTCCGAGCGACTTTTTGATCAGCGTCTTGATCGGCTTGAGCGCGAACTGCTGGTTCATCTTCACCATGCCCCACTGCTTGTCGCAGAGCACGAGGTAGATCACCTGCAGGCCGTTGCGCACCGCGGTCTCGATCTCCTGCGGATGGAAACCCATCGCGCCGTCACCGATGATGCAGCAGACTGGCTTGCCAGGCCGCGCGACGGCCGCACCTGTGGCCTGTGCAACGCCCGCGCCGAGCATGCCGAACTTGAACGTCGAGAGCAGCGTGTTCGGTACGCGCATCTCGTGGAAGAACATCGCCCACACGGCGGTGTTGCCACCGTCGGCGACGAGCGTGGTGCCTTCCGGAAACACCTGCTGGCAGACGTGCGCGACGTGTGCCGGGTTCATGGGAACGGCCATGTCCTGCAATTTTTCGTCGAGTTTCGCGCGCTCGCTGCGGATGGTCTCGTGATACTTCGCGACCTGGCGCCGGCGTGAGTCCAGGTTCATGCGGGCCTTGCGGCTCTCGAGTTCGGTGGCCAGCGCGGCCATGAACAGCTTGGCGTCTGCGAGCACGGCGAGCGCCGCAGGCTTGTTGGCGCCGAGGATGTGGCCGTCGATGTCGACTTGGATCATCTTCTGCTCGGAAGGATGCCGCCAGTACGGCGCTTTGCCCCACCAGTCCGTCTCGCTGAGTCGCGAACCCACGACCAGCACGAGGTCGGCGTCGTTGCGTACCTGGTGGTTGAGCTTGATGAGCGCCATCGGGATGGCGAGCGCATTCGTCTCGGGCAGCACGCCGCGGCCGGCCCAGCTGGTCGTCACGGGCGCATGCAGTGCTTCGGCGACGCGACGCAACTCGTCGTAGGCCGCCGCATGGATCACGCCGCTGCCGGCGTGGATGATTGGCAAGATCAGCGGCCGCAAGCATGTCGGCGGCCTGCGCGACCTGGTCCGGCGCAGGCACGATCGCGTGTGTGTTGCGGAACTGTTGCGGCTGCCAGATGGCGACCTCCGCCTTCACCTTGCCGTTCATGATCGTTTCCGGCACGTCGAGGTGGACGACGCCCGGTCGTCCGTCCCAGCAGTTGCGAATCGCGGTGCGGCCGAGTTCGGCAACGCGATCAAACGACACAACCGCGTTGCTCCACTTCGCGAAGTGCTTGATCGCACCGACCTGGTCGAACGCCTGGTAGGCGCCGCCGCGGTCCGGATAGACGATCTGCGGGCGGCGGCAACTCGTGATCGCGAGCACGCGATTGCCTTCCGCATTTTCGACGACCAGGCCGGGCAGCAGGTTTGCCACGCCGGGTCCGTTGCTCGCCATGCAGACGCCGAGCGTGCCCGTGAGCCGCGCGTACGCGCCGGCCATGTGCGCGGCGCAGGACTCATGCCGCGGCGTAATGATCTCGATACCGAGCTTGTGCAGGTTCGAGTAGAAGCCGAAGTACGTGCCGTCGATGATGCCGAATACTTTTTCGACGCCCTCTGCCTGCAGCATGCGCGCAAGCACTGCTCCGCCGCTGGTTTCGCTCATGGCTGTGTCCCCGTCCCCGCGTCCGCCGGTGGTTCGTGGCGGACATGTATAGTTGGCTCGTCACTATACCGCGCCTTGTTTGAGCCGTAGGGCCGCGCGCCCGCAGTCCCTAGAGTCGCTGTGGTTTTCCACGATGAAACAAGTCCGATGGAAGCGTACGCAACCTGGCTGCCGGTGATCGCAGCGCTCGTCGCAGCCGGCGCCGCGGGCGGGCTGATCGCGGGACTGCTCGGCGTCGGCGGGGGCATCGTGCTGGTGCCGGCGCTCGACCTGGCCCTCGGCACAGCCGCAATGCCGTCGACTTCGCGGTCGTGAAACGCTGGGCGATACCGATCGTCGTCGGTGCGCTCGCGGGCTCGCTCGCCGCGGCACATGTGCAGGGCAACGTGCTCGCCGCGGTCTTCGGTACGGTGGCGTTGTTGTCCGCGGTAAAGATGTTGCTGCCGCTCGATCGCGTGGTGCTGCGCCCGTCGCTGCCTGGCGGCGTCCCTGGAGCGCTGATTCCAGCATTCATCGGTGCGATCTCCGCGATGATGGGGATCGGCGGCGGCACGTTGAGCGTGCCCACCATGACGCTGTGTGGCGAGCCGGTACACAAGGCGGTTGGCACCGCGGCACTGCTGGGGCTGTGGATCGCCTTGCCTGCGACACTCGGGTATCTGCTGGCTCGTCCCGCCGAGGCAGCCGCGCTACCGCCATTGACGATCGGTTACGTCAGCCTGGTCGGCTTCGGGTTGGTGGCGCCTATCTCGTGGTTGGTCGCGCCGCTCGGCGCAAGGCTCGCGCACTCGCTCGATCGGCGGAAGCTGTCCGCGGCATTCGGAGCGTTCCTGCTGATCGTTGCGACGCGGATGCTGTATCGCGTTCTGTCGTGACGGGGAGGTTTGCGTGCCTGTCGGCTCGCAGGCAGGACTTGTCTGGCGGTTCGCTTCAGTCCCGGTCCGGCGCACCCAGGGAAAGTACTGCCGAAACGGTCTAGCCTCGTCGACGGCTCGCGCGAATGCAGGCCAGGCGAGGAGACGCGACCGGTACGCCCGCAGCTGTGGAAAGACGGGTGCGATGGGGTGAACCCAATCGGCATAGAAGAGCGACGGCGCCGCCGCGCAATCGGCCAGGCTCAAAGTCTCGCCCGCGGCCCATGTTCGGCCCTCGAGCCTTTGCTCCAACCAGCGATAGGCCAGATCAAGTACCCGCCTTGCTTCGGCCATCGCTTCATCCCTGCGAGCGCCGTCTTTCCTGATGGCCTCGAAGACGGGCTTCTGCATCGCCGTCATCACATCGTTGTCGAAGAACCGGTCGAGGAATCGAACCTCCAGCGCTTCGAGCGGGTCATCGGGCAGCCAGCGAACCCGGCCGCCATGCTTGAGCATCAGGTGCTCGATGATGATGGTCGACTCGGCGATTGTGTTCCCGGCGTCGACGAGGACCGGAAAACGCGCGAACGGCCAGCGTGCCTTCAGCTCCGCCATCGCCGACGGGTCTTCAAGCGTTCGGTACTCGAACGGCACGTCGTTCTCGTAAAGGGCGACGAGCACCTTCTGGCAATACGACGAGAAGGGATGGGCGTAGAGCGTCAGCGACATGAATCACCTGAACGGGTAGCGCTGTGCGATCGGCCAGGGATGGTGGTTGGACAGACCCGCTTTGGCAAGCACGCGCGGGACGTGCCGCTGGCGCGCCGCCGACCGTTCACCGCACCGCATCATCGCCTCGACGCATGTTCCGTCGGCAGGCCATGACATCCCGCCGGCGTGAGGCTAGCATCGCCCGCTCCAGACACCGGCACGAGCCGACGGGGGGCGAACGATGACAAACAACGTGCTTCGAATCCTGGTGCTCTGCGCGGCATTTGCATGGCCGATCGCGCAAGCGGCCGATCCGGTGGACGCAGCCGTTGCCAGTGGCAACGCAGTCGCCGCAGCCATTGCTAGCCCCGACCGCCCCAAGGCCGATCTCGAGCGTGACGCCGTCGCCAAGCCGACTGAAGTGCTGGCCTTCCTGGGTGTCGCGCCCGGCATGCGGGTGGCCGATATGTTCTCGGCCGGTGGCTACTACACCGAACTCCTCGCTCGTACGGTGGGCGTCAAAGGCCAGGTGATTGCGTACAACAACCCGCCGTACGCCAAGTTCGCGGAGAAGGGCATCGCCCAGCGCTATGCCGATGAACGGCTCGGCAACGTGCGGCAGATCACGGCCGAAGTGGGCGACCTGCAACTGGCGCCGTCGTCGATCGATGCCGCGCTGTTCGTGATGAGCTACCACGACGCGTACTGGCGTCCGGAGGATGGGTCCTGGAACCAGACCGATCCGGCCGAGATGCTGAAGCGCCTGCACGCGGCGCTCAAGCCGGGCGGCGTGGTGGTCGTGCAGGATCACGTGGCGGAAGCGGGGGGTGACACCGCCAAGGTCGTGGATGAGCTGCACCGGATCGATCCGGCGGTTGTGCGTGCGGAATTCGAGCGGGCGGGGTTCGTATTCGACGGCGAGAGCAAGGTGCTGGCGCACCCTGCAGACGACCACACCAAGCTGGTGTTCGATGAGTCGATCCGTGGCAAGACGGACCAGTTCATCTACCGCTTTCGCAAGCCGATCCCCTAAGATGCCGGCGCGCGGCGGTGGCCGTGCGTCAGGCTGGATGCAATGGAACGGACGGTATCCGCGGCGGACGACGGCGTGCTGCGACTGGCGATGTGGTCGGGGCCGCGCAACCTGTCGACGGCGTTCATGCGCTCGTGGGAAAACCGCGGCGACACGATCGTCATCGACGAGCCGTTCTACGCGCACTACCTGAAAGTCACGGGCCTGGATCATCCCGGCCGCGACGAAATCATTGCGCACCAGGAATCGGACTGGCGTCGCGTGGCCGACTTGCTGCTGGCTCCGGTACCGCCCAACGTCCGGGTCTTCTACCAGAAGCAGATGTCCCACCACCTGCTGCCGCACATGGGGCGCGAGTGGCTCGACTCGGTGACGCATGCCTTCCTGATCCGCGACCCGTCGGCGATGCTCGCGTCGCTCGGCGAGAAGCTCTCGAACTTCGACCTGCTGGCCACCGGCTTGCCGCAGCAGGTTGAGATTTTCGAACACGTGCTCGAACGCACGGGCAAGGTGCCCGCCGTGCTCGACTCCGCCGACCTGCTCGAACGCCCCGAGCCGATGTTGCGCGCGCTGTGTGCAGCGCTCGGCGTACCGTTCACGGATCGCATGCTGTGGTGGCCGGCCGGGCGGCGTGAATCGGACGGTATCTGGGCCAGGCACTGGTACCACCGGGTCGAGCAATCGACCGGCTTCGAAGCGCCGCCACCGCCAGCGTCCGGGGTCGCCGCGATGACTCCGCTTCCCCCCGCCGTCGCCGGGATCGCGGCGCGGTGCCGTCCCTTGTACGAGAGGCTGCGCGCGCACCGTTTGCGCGCCTGAGGTGATCCCTTGCTGCAGAAATTCGACGAACGCAATCGCAACCTGATCGTCAACGTCAGCGGTGAACTGGTGCATCGCGATCAGGCGCGCATCAGCCCGTTCGATTCGTCCGTGCAGGGCGGCGACGCGGTCTGGGAAGGGTTGCGGCTGTACAGCGGTCGCATCTTCCGGCTTGAGGAGCACCTCGATCGTCTGGTGAACTCGGCGAAGGCGCTCGCGTTCGCGCAGATCCCGACGCGCGAGGCCATCACGCAAGAGATTCGCCGCACGCTCGAAGCCAACGGGATGTTCGACGGCGTGCACATCCGCCTCACGCTCACGCGTGGCGTCAAGGTCACTTCAGGCATGGATCCTCGGCTCAATACACAGGGACCGACCCTTATCGTGCTCGCGGAGCACAAGGCGCCCGTGTATTCGAAGGGTGGCCTGAGCCTGGTGACCAGCAGCGTGCGGCGCTTTCCGCCGGACTGCCTCGACCCGAAGATCCACCACAACAACCTGATGCAGTCGATCCTCGCCAAGATCGAGGCGAACGTGGCGGGCGCCGACGATGCGCTGTTGCTCGATCAGCGCGGCTTCATCGCCGAGACGAATGCGACACACGTGTTCATCGTCGCGCGCGGCTTGCTGCGTACGCCGCGATTGGTCGCCTGCCCCGAGGGAATCACGCGCTCGACCGTGCTCGAACTCTGTCGCATGCACGCCGTTGCACACGAGGAAATCGACCTGACGCTTGCCCAGGCGTACTGCGCCGACGAGATGTTCTGCACCGGCACGATGGGTGAGCTTGCGGCCGTCACGATGGTCGACGGCCGGCAGATCGGCGACGGCCAGCCCGGCCCGGTCACGCAACGCCTGTCGGCATTGTTTCGCGAGCTGACGGCGCGCGAAGGCACCGTCGTGGCCCAGGCCCCGACTCAGGCGTGACGCAGCGCCGCCGCGTGAAAGGCGACGTGGTCCGGCATGAACGTCTGGATGAAGTAGTAGCCGTGGTCGTAATCCGCGTGGCGTCGCAGCTGCAGCTTCTGCCCGGACCGCTGGCAGGCGTCCTCGAACAGCTCGGGCCGCAGTTGCTCGGCGAGGAATTTATCGCCTAGACCCTGGTCGACCAGGATCGTGTCGGTGCGCGGCGTCTGCTGCACGAGATGCGTCGCGTCATAGGCCAGCCAGTCGCCGCGATTCGCGCCCAGGTAGTTGCCGAACGCCTTGTGGCCCCACGGCACCTGCGATGGCGCAACGATCGGGGCGAACGCCGACACCGAGCGGTACTGCCCTGGATTGCGCAAGGCACAGACCAATGCGCCGTGTCCGCCCATCGAGTGACCCATGATCGATTGCCGGTTCGTATCGGCCGTCGCGAATTCGCTCTTGATCAACGCCGGCAGTTCGCGCGTGACATAGCTGTACATGCAGTAGTGCGAAGACCACGGTGCCTGTGTCGCGTCCACGTAGAAGCCCGCACCAAGGCCGAAATCCCAGCTGGCATCGTCGCCGGGCAGCCGCGGTCCACGCGGACTCGTGTCGGGAGCAACGAGCATCAGCCCGTGCCCGGCTGCGAGACGCTGCGCGCCCGCTTTGATCGGAAACGTCTCTTCCGTGCAGGTCAGGCCGGCGAGGTAATAGAGCACGGGCACGGGACCGGCTTGCGCCTGTGGCGGTTCGTACACCGCGAACTGCATCGGCCCCGCGCACTCGTTCGACTCGTGCGAAAAGAATCGCTGGGTGCCGCCCCAGCATGCATGCCTGAAAGCGGCTTCAGGAAGGGGCTGCGGTAGGACCGGGGTCGGATGGGGGGGGGGGGGGACTAACAACCCCTCAGAAGGTGACGACCGAGCGGATCGACTCACCTGAATGCATCAGGTCGAAGGCGTCGTTGATCCGTTCGAGCGGCATTACGTGCGTGATCATCGGGTCGATCGCGATCTTTCCGTCCATGTACCAGTCGACGATCTTCGGCACGTCGGTGCGGCCGCGAGCGCCGCCGAACGCCGTGCCTTTCCACGTGCGGCCCGTGACGAGCTGGAAAGGCCGCGTCTTGATCTCCTGGCCCGATCCCGCGACGCCGATGATGACCGACACGCCCCAGCCGCGATGGCAGCACTCGAGCGCCTGGCGCATCAGGTCGACGTTGCCGACACACTCGAAGCTGTAGTCGGCGCCGCCATCCGTCAGCGCAACCAGGTAGGGGACGAGGTCTCCCTCGACTTCCTTCGGGTTGACGAAGTGCGTCATGCCGAACTTTTCGGCGAGCCGCTTGCGGGCCGGGTTGATGTCGACGCCGACGATCTTGTTGGCGCCGGCGAGCCGCGCGCCCTGGATCACGTTGAGGCCGATGCCGCCGAGGCCGAACACCACCACGTTGGCGCCCGGCTCGACCTTGGCCGTGTTGATCACCGCGCCGATGCCGGTGGTCACGCCGCAGCCGATGTAGCAGATCTTGTCGAAGGGCGCGTCCTCGCGGACTTTGGCGACGGCGATCTCCGGCAGCACCGTATAGTTGGAGAACGTCGAGCAACCCATGTAGTGATGGATCTTCTCGCCGCCGAGCGAAAAGCGGCTGGTGCCGTCCGGCATCACGCCCTGGCCCTGGGTCGTGCGGATCGCCGTGCACAGGTTCGTCTTGTGCGAGGTGCAGCTTTTGCACTCGCGGCACTCGGGCGTGTAGAGCGGGATCACGTGATCCCCCTTCTTCAGCGACCTCACACCGGGGCCCACGTCCACGACTACGCCCGCGCCTTCGTGCCCGAAGATGACCGGGAACAGGCCTTCCGGGTCACCGCCGGAGCGGGTGAACTCGTCCGTGTGGCAGACGCCCGTGGCTTTGATTTCGATCAGGACTTCGCCGGCCCTGGGTCCGTCGAGGTCCACGGTTTCGATGACGAGGGGTTTGCCGGCCTGGTGGCAGACGGCGGCGCGGGTCTTCATGGTCGAGGCTCCGATCGATCGGCGGGGTGACGCGGGAGACTAGCGCATCGAACGCCCGGTTGCAGCGACCCCCCGGGCCGGTTGCAACCTTTGGCGGCTCCGCTGCATCGAACTGACAACTGGAATCGCCCCGGCCGGAGGCCCGCCATGAATTTCGTCACTCGCTGCGCCCTGACCATCTTGTTCGCCTTTTCGGCCGTCGTGCTCGGTGATGCCGCCCAGGCGGCCAACGACATCAGCAAGGTCAACGGCAGCGTGAAGATCGAGCCTGGCCAGCAGGTCGGTAACGTCAGTACCGTAAACGGCTCCGTGACCATCGGCGCCGGCGCCCGCGCTGCGGAAGTCGAGACGGTCAATGGTTCACTGAAGATCGAGGACAAGGCCGTGGTCGGGTCCGCCGAGACTGTCAACGGCTCGATCACGGTGGGGGCCGAGGCCGAGGTTCAAAAAGGCGTCGAGGCCGTGAACGGCAGCCTGACCCTGCGCCAGGGCGCGAAGGTCGCCGGCGGCCTCGAGAACGTCAACGGTTCGATGCTGGTCGAGGGTGCGCGGGTGGACGGTGGCATTGAGACCGTTACCGGCGACATCCGGCTCGCGACGGGTTCGCACGTTACCGGCGGCATCCACGTGGAAGAGCAAAAGTCGTCGTGGTGGAAGGGCAAGGACTCCCGCAATCCGCGCATCACGATCGAGCAGGGCGTGACCGTCGAAGGTCCGCTGCACTTCGAGCGCGCAGTCGACCTGTACGTCGCGCCGGGCGTCACTCTGCCGCCGGTTGAAGGCGTGCAGCCGCAGCGGTTCACGCTGCAGTAAGCAAGGGGTTAGGGGTTAGGGGTTAGGGGTTAGTCGGAACGGATGTCACTGATTCGCTGCGTGACACAAGAAACTCAGTCGTAGAGCTTCGCGGCGGCACGGAGCTTTTCCGCGACCGCCTTGCGCAGTGATTCCGGTGCGAGCACCTGCACGTCTGCCCCGTACTTCAGGATGTCCATCACCAGTTCGGGCTCCTGCGCATAAGGAAACTGCAGCAGGTACGTGCCGTCGAGCTGCGGCGTGCCGATCTGCTCCGGGTGCCAGGTCTCGCGCGACACCCAGCGCGCGCTGCTGGCGCCGAACTGCAGCACGGCGTCCCGCGTTGCCGACCCGGCGAAGATGCCGTAGCCGCTCGCGTAATGCCGTTCGAGCGTGTCTTCGCTGACTTCCTTCACGTCCTTGTCCGGTACCACCATCGCCGTCTCGATGGCGTCGAGCCCGAACGTACGCAACGCCTGCCGCTTGTGACACCACGCATCCAGGTACCAGTTGTCGCGGTAGTGCACGAGCCGCTGCGGCGAGACCTCGCGGTCGATGACTTCGCCGTCCTGGCGACGCTGGTGACGCAGCCTGAGACGCTTGCGTGTGAGCACTGCCGTGGCGATCGTCCGGAAGTGAGCGGGCGCCACGCGTCGCGATCCCATCGGCAGGATCTTGATGCGTCGCGCGATGTCCTCCGCCGAATGCTCGCCTGATTCGAGCAGGCCTCGCAGCCGTTTGCGCAACGGCGCAATCAACTCGCTCAGGACGCCGGGCTGCAAGTCGCCCAGCAGGCGGTCCATCGTCAGCAGTGCCTGCAGTTCGTCCGCCGAGAACCAGAGACCCGGCAATTGCCAGAGCGTGCTGTCCGCGACGGCAGGATCGAAGCCATAGGCCTTCTGGTCGCGGTCATACACGATCGGGGCGCACATGCGGTCGCGCAGGTACTCGAGGTCGCGCTTGAAGGTCGCACGCGACACCCCGAGTTCCGACATGAAGTCCTGCATGCTGACGAAGTGGCGGCTGCGCAGCAGGTTCTGGATCTTGTAGAAGCGTTCGGTCCGTTCCATCAGTCACCGTCGGCGTTTGGAGTTCAGGGCGCGCGCAGTCCGGCGCGCGTGGTCAGGTAGACGGCGAAGGTGCCGAGCCAGTGCCCGCCTTCGTAGTGTTCGCCGGTTACTGCGGGAAGCGCAGCGGCAGCGTGAGCCTCGGCTGCCGCATTCAACGCGCCGATGCGCCGGTCGCCCTGCGGCAGCCCCGACGCGATCCCGAGCAGCATCCAGCTGCGACTCAGGTTGAGGCCGTCGAGGTGCGCGAGTTTCGGGTCGCTGCGGTCTGTCACCTCCGCGGGCGCGAGCCATGGCTTCTTCGAACCGGCCGGAACGACAGGCAGGAAACGGCGCAACCACTGGCCGTACTCACGCGCCGGCAGGATGCGCCGCATGAGATCGGCCTCGGCGAGGCAGGGCGAGAGGAAGTCTTCGCCCGAGGGCTCGTAAGCGAGCGGGCAGTTCGTGTCGCTCGCATAAAACGCCCGCGCTTTCGCTTCGATCAAGGATTGCATTTCGACATCGCGCGTGACCCGAGCCCAGTCATGCACGAGTCCGAAGGCGAAAGCGGTCTGGCTGTGTTCGCCGACGCGGATCGGATTGCGCGCGCCTCCGCTGCGAACGGCGCTTGTGGAAATTGACGTGCGAGGCGCGCGAGCAGCCAGTGCCCGTGCACGGACGAGTGCCAGTCATAGCAGCCGAAAAACGCCGGTGCCAGTTCGCGCGGCGGGCGCACGTCTGCATCGCTGCCCAGCGTGTGCGAAATCTTGTTGGGGTACTCCAGGTGCGCGCAATGCAGCGCAAGGTTGGCGAACCGAGCCGCTGCGGCTTCGTCGAGCGATGGCACGGCGACACAGACACCAGTCGTCGCGAGCAGGCCGATCAGAACGAGCGGCCGCACCGCGAGTGCGATGCGGGCCAGTAGTGCACGTTGCGCAGCCACGCTGCTACTCTCCGTCGACGAAGGTCCAGGCGTGGATCATAGCCCTGCCGTCAGCGCAGCACGTTACCGTCCGCGTCGAGCACCTGCACGCGGCCGAGCCCGAGTTCGCGAATGGGCGCCTCGATTTTCGACAGGTCGCCGACGATGACCCACGTGAGCGAGTCGGGTTGGAACGCCTGCGCCGCCGCTTGCCGGACACCGGCATCGGTTTGCGCCTGGAGCCGTGCCCGCAATGTGCGCACGTAATCGTCGGGCCGGCCGAATCGCACGATGTCGCCGATGGCACCGCTGACGGCCGCGTTGGTCTCGTATTGTCCGGACAGCGCGCGCACGTCACGGTTGCGCACTTTGGCGAATTCTTCCGCTGTGATCGGTCGCGTGGCGAGGAAATCGGCCAGTTCACGCCGGATCTCCTGGATCGATTCCACCGTCTTGTCGGTCTGGACCGGTGCCGACAGCAGCCAGGGGCGCTGGCCGCGCGTTTCCGTCAGGCTCGAACGCGCGCCGTACGACCAGTGCTTGTCTTCACGGAGGTTCATGTTGATGCGTGAGGTGAAGGTGCCGCCGAGCACGT
Organism: Pseudomonadota bacterium; assembly: GCA_016704655.1. GTDB lineage: Bacteria > Pseudomonadota > Gammaproteobacteria > Steroidobacterales > Steroidobacteraceae > RPQJ01. The sequence goes on from JADIZR010000010.1 coordinate 25,829, forward strand.
CATTGGCTGTATTGAGTTCGATGCGGTCCGGCGCCAGGCTCGACGGCATCAACTGCCCGGCGAGGATCGAGGTCTGTGGCGCGCCTGGACGGTCGAGCAGGTAGACGCGCGTGCCGCTCGAGCCGGTCGCGGCTGCAATGGCGGCGCGCGGAGGGCTCTGGCCCGCCGGTGGTTGCCAGTCGCCGAAGTGCCGTTCGAGCAGCGGCAGGATCGTTGCGGGAGTCACCGCTCCGGTCACGATGATCGTTGCGTTGTCGGGTCGCAGGAAGTCCTGCTGGTAGGCGACGAGATCGTCGCGGGTCAGTGCGGACACGGATGCTTCGGTGCCTGATCCTGAAAACGGAATGGCGTAGGGATGGCCTGCGCCGTAGAGCAGCGGCGGCAGCACGCGCATGGCAAGCGCCTCCGGACTCAACTTTTCACGCGCGATCCCGGCGATCCATTCTTTGCGCACGCGCTCGATTTCGTGCGCCGGAAACGTCGGGCGGCGCACCAATTCGGCCAGCAAGGCGAGCGACGGATCCGCCTGATCGGTCAGCATCGATACGGCCGCGAATGCCGTGTCGAGGCCCGCTGCGCTGGTAATCTGCGCACCGAGCCGCTCCGCACGGTCGGCGATCGCGAGCGAGTCGAGCTCGCCGGCTCCCTCGTCGAGCAGCGACATGGCGAAGCTCGCGGTACCCAGCTTGCGGCCCTGGTCGCCGACGAAACCGCCATCGAACAGCAAGGAGACCCGGGCGACGGGCACTCCTGGTCGCGTCGCAATGATCACCGGAACTCCGTTGCTGAGCCGCGCACGCTGCAGCTCCGGGAAGACGGTGTCGGGAAAGTCGGAGGTCATCGGCGGACCGGGTTTGCGGTCGACGGCGTCGGTCGCCGCCGCGGCAAAAGGCGGCTGGGGCAACACCTCGAGTGTGTAGTCACCCTGCGAGAGCCACTGCCGCGCGACTCGCTGCAGGTCGGCCGGCGTCGCGCCTTCGATCCATTCCAGCGACTGGCGGTAACACCCCGGATCGCCTGCATACACCTCGCACGAGGCCAGCACGTCTGCCTTGCCGCCGAAGCCGCCGATGCGTTCCAGGCCGCGGACGAAGCCGGCGCGAATCGCGACCCTGGCCCGCTCGAGTTCGGCCCTCGTCGGCCCCTTGTCGATGAAGCGTTGCAGTTCCTCCATCATCGCCGTCTCGACGCGCGCGACTGGAACTCCCTGTTTGACGTCGGCCGAGAGCGTGAAGAGCCCGGCGATTTCGAGTGGCGACTGGCCCGCACCGGCGCTGTCGGCCAACTGCTCGCGGTACACGAGACGCTCGTAGAGACGCGACGTCTTGCCGCCGCCCAGGATTTCGCCGACGAGCCCCAGGTACTCGGAGTCGCGGGTATTGTCGGGCGGCGTGTTCCAGTAGCGCTGCCAGCGCGGCTGCGCGACCTGGTCGTACATCGTCTCGCGGCGGCTGTCGGTGCGGGCCGCGATCCAGACGCCGGGCCTTGTGACGGCGGGGCCCGGAGCGATGTGACCAAAGTACCGCTCGACCTTGGCGCGCGCAGTGGGCACGTCGATGTCGCCGGCCAGCACCAGGACTGCGTTGGCCGCGCCGTAATACGTGCGGAACCAGTCGCGCACGTCGTCGAGCGTCGCGGCGTCGAGGTCCGCCATCGAGCCGATCGGCAACGTGCGGTAGGGATGGCCGGGCGGGAAACTCGCACGGTAAACGGTCTCGGACACGCGGCCGTAGGGGCGATTCTCGCCCTGGCGCTTCTCGTTCTTGACCACGCCACGCTGCTCGTCGAGTCGCGGCTGCGTCACGACGCCGAGCAGGTGACCCATGCGATCCGATTCCATCCAGAGCGCCAGGTCGAGCGCCGTCGTCGGAACGTTCTGGAAATAGTTCGTGCGGTCGAAGCTGGTCGTGCCGTTCATGCTGGTTGCACCGACCTGCTCGAACGGCTTGAAGTACTCGTCATCGTAATGCTCGGAGCCCTGGAACATGAGGTGCTCGAACAGGTGCGCAAACCCAGTCTTGCCGGGCAGCTCGTTCTTCGAACCCACGTGGTACCAGACGTTTACCGCCACGATCGGGGCCTTGCGGTCGGTGTGGACCACGACCGTCAGGCCATTCGCCAGGGTGAATTTCTCGTACGGGATCAGTTCTGCGCCGGCCGGACGGGGGGCTGCCGTCGAGGTTGCCTCGCCCGGAGCGGCATCCGCTACTGGGCCCAACAGGCTCCCTCCAGTGACCAGAAGCGCTCCCAAGGGCACGTTAACCGTCGTCTGGCGTTCAAATTGCGACTTCCTGTTGCCAAAAAGCATCATATACTCCGGGTGTAGCCGGCGAGCGGGCCGGGGCGAAAAGGCTCGGTCCCACCCCTCTCGGTCAGACCTGATTTGCCGCACTGGACTTTGGACCACGAATACGCGGAAAATTGCGCCGTTGAGTTAAGTCGCGTCCGTCCTGGTTGTGGTGACGGGCTGGTGGTCAGCGGCCGCCATTGAATTTATAATGCATGGCATAAAAGCCACAAGGAGAACGCCTCAATGTCATCTCGTTATCTCATCCCTTTGGCTGTTGCCGCAGCCCTCGCGGCCCCGGTCGCTGCCAACGCTCAAGACGAAGGCACGTACGATCCGGGCAAGTGGTTGGTGCGCGTGGGTATGTCGCAGATCAACCCCGATAAGGAAAACCTCCAGATTCCGGGCGCCTTCTTGGTCGTCGACGACGACATCTCGCCGACAGCGACCGTCGAATACATGATCACGCCGAACATCGGCACTGAACTGCTGGTCGCATGGCCATTTACGCACGGCATCGACCTCAAGGGTTTCGCTCCCGGCACTGACTCGCGCGTTGGTCATGCCGACGTGATGCCGCCGACGCTGAGCCTCAACTGGCACTTCAACCCGAACGGCATGTTCCGCCCCTACATCGGCGCGGGCGTCAACTTCACGATGTTCTCGGGTGAAGAGACCCGTGGCGCACTCGCCGGCAGTAACCTGAAGCTCGACGACAGCATCGGCGCCGCCGGCCAGGTGGGTGTCGACATCGGTGAGCGCAACTGGTTCGTCAACGCGAACGTGCGTTACATCGACCTGTCGACCGACGTTACGCTCGACGGAGCCGACCTTGGCAGCGCCGACCTGAACCCGTGGGTGTACGGTGTCCACGTTGGTTACCGCTTCGGCCACATGGTCCCACCGGCCCCGGTTGCCGCCCCGGTCGCTGCGCCGCCGCCCCCGCCGCCGCCCCCGCCCGCCAAGTGCGCGGACTCGGACAACGACGGTGTCTGCGACGAAGCCGACAAGTGCCCGGGCACCCCGGCTGGCACGAAGGTCGACTCGGTCGGCTGCCCGCTCGAGCAGACCCTCAAGCTCCTGTTCGACTTCGACAGCGCCGAGCTGCGCCCCGAGTCGATCACGGAACTCGAGCGCGTCGTGAAGTTCATGGGTGACGTGCCGTTCGCCAAGGCGATGGTCGAAGGTCACACGGACAGCGTCGGTACTGAAGAGTACAACGCGGCCCTGTCGGACCGTCGCGCCAAGGCCGTGTTCGACTACCTGTCGTCGCGCGGCGTCGATCCGGCCCGCGTGTCGTCGATCGGTCACGGCGAACTCAAGCCGATCGCCGACAACACGACGGCCGAAGGTCGCCAGATGAATCGTCGCGTCATGCTGATCCGCACGGATTCGGGCATGTAATCGACGCTGCAACCGCCCGTGGGTTGCCAACGAGGCCCCGTCGCGCAAGCGCCGGGGCCTTCGTTTTTTCTGACCGGTTGAATCTGCCGGGCCGCTCCCGCCTAATGGCGGCCATTCGGACACAAAGGATCGGTCATGAAACTGACATTCGCGCAGTCATTGTTGCTCGGCGTCGTCGCATTGCAGGGGACCGCGGCATTTGCCGCGCCTGCGACGAACGACAAGGCTCTCCATGCGGCCGTCAATGGCGAATGGCGCACGGACGAGGCCAGGGCACGGGACAAGTACCGTCACCCGATCGAATCGCTGACCTTCTGGGGCCTGCAGCCGGGCATGACGATCCTCGAGATCCAGCCGGGCTCGCAGTCATGGTGGACCGACATCCTCGCGCCTTACGCGAAAATGACCGGGGGTTCGTTCTATGCAACCGGCGCCGACCTGGCGAACCCGAAGCTGTCCGAAGGCGCTCGCAAGTCGCGCAGCAGTTTTGAGGCGCGCTACCTGGCCAAGCCGGAGCTGTATGGCGACGTACACATCCTGAACTGGGGCGAAGTGTCGACGACGCTGCCGGCCGAAAAGTTCGACTTCATCCTGACCGCGCGCTCGATCCACGGCTGGATGCAGGACGAACCGAACACCGTGCACGACACGTTCGTCGAGTTCCACAAGGCGCTGAAGCCGGGCGGCATCCTGGCCGTCGAACAGCATCGCGCCAAGGCCGGCACGACGCCGGAGAAGCCCGCCTCCGGCTACGTCACCGAGGCGTACGTGATCGAGCAGGCGCAGAAAGCCGGCTTCACGCTGGCCGGTAAGTCCGAGATCAACGCAAACCCGCAGGACACGACGGATCACCCGTTCGGCGTATGGACCCTGCCGCCAAACCTGCGCTCGACTCCCTACGGTTCGGGCAAGGAAGAGGATCCGACCTTCGACAAGAGCAAGTACGCCGCGATCGGCGAGTCGGATCGGATGACGCTGAAGTTCGTGAAGAAGTGAGGGGAAGGGGAGGAAGGGGAGGAAGGATAGGAAGGATGGGAAGGATGGGAAGGATGGGAAGGCCAGAGTTCTTCTGACCCTTTCTTGACCTTCCTGCCTTTCTTATCCTTCCTGCCCTTCCTCCCTTTCCTAGATCTCCTCCGGCTGAGTCCGGATCGCCCCGCAAGGACATTCGGACACGCACAGTCCGCAACCTTTGCAATAGTCGTAGTTGAACGCGTAGCGGTTGCCGGCGCCGAGTTTGATCACGGCGTTGTCAGGGCAGACGCCGTAGCAGTTGTCGCACTCGAAGCAATTGCCGCAGCTCAGGCAGCGCCGTGCTTCGAATTGCGCGGTCGCGGGGTCGAACCCGCCGACCACTTCCTCGAACGTGGACTGCCGGCGCACCATGTCCAGCACCGGACGCTGCGCTTTCGGCGCGTCCGAGTAATACCAGGTGTTCAACTTGTCAAACGATGCGAGCTCGGGGCGCGGCGGATGAGTCCACGTTTCGCCGCGCAGCCAGGCGTCGATGTTGCGGGCGGCGAGCTTGCCATGGCCGATGCCGACCGTGACCGTGCGTTCGCCCGGCACCATGTCGCCGCCGGCGAAGATGCCAGGATGGCCCGTCATCATGTTCGCGTCGACCTTGACCACGCCGCCGTCGATCTCGAGGCCCGGCACACCTTCGAGCAGCGATAGATCCACATCCTGACCGAGCGCGAGCACGACTGAGTCGGCTGCCAGCGTCTCGAACTCACCGGTCGGTTGCGCCATGCCTTTCTCGTCGAGCATCATTTTCTCGACCGTGATCGACGATTCGCCGGCTTCGCGAATCGTCGACAGCCACTTCACCAGCACGCCTTCCTGCAACGCCTCTTCGAGCTCGGCGTCGTGTGCCGGCATTTTTTCGCGTGTGCGCCGGTAGACGATCACCGATTCTTCTGCGCCGAGCCGCCTGGCGGTCCGTGCGACGTCGAGTGCGGTGTTGCCGCCGCCGTAAACTACGACTCGGCGGCCGAGCAGGGGTCGCTCCTCGCCTTCCATGCTGCGCAGGACCTCGACCGCGTCGAGCATCCTGCCGGCGCTGCCGGCGGGCAGGTAAGCGCGCTTGGCGATGTGAGCACCCACGGCCAGGAACACTGCGTCGAAGTGACCTTCGCGCTTTGCCGCCAGCACGTCGTCCACTTTCGAGTTCAGCTCGATCGACACGCCGAGCGTGACGATGCGCGCGATCTCGGCATCGAGCACCTCGCGCGGCAGACGGTACTTGGGTATGCCGAAGCGCATCATGCCGCCGGCGAGCGGACCGGCCTCGCGGATCGTCACGGTGTGGCCGACGCGCGCGAGCTGGTAAGCGGCAGACAGGCCTGAGGGCCCCGCGCCGACCACCAGTACCCGCATGCCGGTCGACTTGGCCGGTGGAGTGAACTTCCAGCCGTGCTTGAGCGCCTCGTCGCCGATGAAACGCTCGATCGCGTTGACGCCGACGCATTCGTCCAGTTGCGCGCGATTGCACGCCGTTTCGCAGGGGTGATAGCAGACGCGACCCATGCACGCGGGCAGCGGATTCGCCTCGGTGAGCAGTCGCCACGCTTTTTCATAGTCGCCGGATTCGGCGTGGAACAACCACCCCTGGATGTTCTCGCCCGACGGGCAAGCGTCGTTGCAGGGCGGCAGCCGGTCGACGTAGACGGGCCGCACCGTGCGCCACGAACCCGTGTGGTTGGCAAGGCTCGAGCCGGGGTCGAGCGTGATCGCAAACGGTTTCTTCACTGCGCGTCCTCCGCGGCGTCCACCAGGCCGAAGCGCTGGACGTTGCGATCCGCCAGTGCCTGGATTCTTGCGATGAGGTCTGCGTGTCCTGGTGGCTTGAACAGGTGCGCGAACCGGGATTGCGGCTTCAGGTAGTCCTCGACCGGCAACTGCCGCCGGAGCTTCGATACGTTCGTCACTTCACCGTGCTCGGCCTCGAAGACCGGAAACAACGCCGTTTCCTGCGCGAGTCGCGCCATCTTGATGGTCTCGGCGGAACCGTGACCCCAGCCCAGCGGGCAGGGCACGAGCACGTGGATGTAGCGCGCGCCGCGGAATTCCATCGCCCGCCGTACCTTGGCTTCGAGATCGCGCAGCTCGGCGACGGTCGCCGTCGCGACGTAGGGGATCTCGTGAGCCATGGCGATGAGTGGCAGGTTCTTGCCCTGGCCGAAACGCGCGCCGGTCGATTCACCGACCGGCATCGTCGTGTTCGTTCGTGCGGCTGGCGGCGTCGCCGACGAGCGCTGCACGCCCGTGTTCATGTACGCCTCGTTGTCGTAGCAGATGTAGAGCACGTCGTCGTTGCGTTCGAACATGCCCGACAGGCAGCCGAAGCCGATGTCGGTCGTCCCCCCATCGCCACCCTGCGCGACGACACGCACGTCGCGCTTGCCCTGCACTCGCAACGCCGCTGCGATGCCCGTGCCGACGGCGGCCGCATTGCCGAACAGCGAGTGAATCCAGGGAATCTGCCACGACGTTTCGGGGTAGGGCGTGGAGAAGACCTCCAGGCAGCCGGTGGCATTGGCCGCCACGAGTTGCCGGTTCGTCGCCGCCATCGCGGCATCGATGGCATAGCGCGCGCCGAGCGCTTCGCCGCACCCCTGGCATGCGCGGTGTCCTGAATTGAGCGAGTTGGTGCGCTCGCGTCCTGATTGCACGGAGCGCTGTGCTTCCGGCAGCAGCCGGTTGCCGACGGTGAAGGTGCCGGTCTGGTAGAAGCGAATGGGTTGGTAGCTCATGCGTTACGCCTCATCCGAGCTTCGCGGCGACGACGCCGAGGTCCTTGAGGATGCCTTCAGCGATCGGCCCCGAGCGGCGCTGGACGCGCTCGCGTTCCAGCACGCGGTCGACCAGTGCCCGATCGAGATCGAGGAACGTGAGCGGCTCGAGCGAATCGGCCAGCGCCTGCTCGAACACGCGCCGCAGTGAACCGCGCGTGATCGATCGACCGCCGAGGCCGGCGATCACCGTGTGTACGCGATCCGGCGAGCCAGAGAACGACGCCGAAACGTTGTTGCCGACAATGCCGCCCATGCCTACCGCCAGGCTTTTCTCCAGCACGACCACACGCTTCGCCTGTTGCAGCGAGTTACGTACCGCGGCGGCCGGCCACGGCCGGAAGCACGTGATGCCGAGCACGCCGATCTTGAGTCCCTCGTCACGCATCATGTCGACCGTGTCCTTGATGGTGCCCAGCACGGACCCGAGGGCGACGACGATCACGTCGGCGTCGCTGGTGCGGTATTCGTGCACGAGCCCGCCGCTGGGACGGCCGAACACGCGGCGGAATTCGTCCGCCCATGCGGGGATCAGTTCCAGTGCCTGCTGCTGCTTGGCGTGCGCTAGGTAGCGCACCTCCATGAACGCTTCGGGCCCTACCATGGCGCCGATCGAGACGGGATCCGCGGGATCTAGCACCTGTCGCGGCTCGTACGGCGGCAGGTACGAATCCACCTGTGCCTGTGTCGGCATGTCCACGCGTTCGTAGGCGTGCGTCAGGATGAAGCCGTCCATGCACACCATGACCGGCAGCGAGAGTTCTTCCGCGAGCCGGAAGGCCTGGATGTGCAGGTCGAGCGCTTCCTGATTGTCCTCGGCGAACAACTGCAGCCAGCCGCAATCGCGCTGGCTGAGCGCGTCGGTGTGGTCGTTCCAGATGTTGATCGGCGCGCCGATCGCGCGGTTCGCCACCGTCATCACGATCGGCAGGCCGAGGCCCGCCGCGTTGTAGACCGCTTCGGCCATGAACAACAGTCCCTGGCTTGCCGTCGCCGTGTAGGCGCGAGCTCCAGTCGCCGAAGCGCCGATCGCCACGGACATGGCCGCGAACTCCGACTCGACGTTGATGAACTCGCACGGCGCCAGTTCGCCGGCATCCACGCGCCGGCCGAGCGCCTCGACGATGTGGGTCTGCGGTGAGATCGGGTAGGCGCAGATGACCTGCGGACGGCAAAGCGCGATGGCTTCCGCGACCGCGGCCGAACCTTCAACCTGTTTCAGCACCGGCGGCCTCCTTCTTCAGTTGGCGCTGCACGAACTCATAGGCTTCAGTGGCCGCGGCGACGTTGCTGGCCGCGACTTTTGGTGGGAATTTTTCGCCGATGGCGGCGGCGACCGACTCGAGCGAGACGCGACCGGTCAGCGCAGCAAAGCCGCCGAGCAGCGAAGCGTTCGGCAGCGGGCGACCGACGTGGCGCATGGCGATTTCCGTGGCCGGCACCGTGCAGAGGTGTGCTGCGCTGAATTTCTGCGCGAATTCGGCGAGGCCGAGATCCGCGAAAGTCCGCGCGGTATTGATCAATATGTAGCCACCGGGCTGGAGGCCGCCAAAGACGTCGACCTGGTGGAGCAGGGTGGGGTCCTGGATGATCAGCGCGTCGGGGGCGAGGATGGGCTCGCGCAGCCGGATCGGGCGGTTGTCGATGCGACAGAAGGCGACCACCGGCGCGCCGGTCCGCTCTGAGCCGAAGCTCGGGAAAGCCTGTGAGTGCCGATCCTCGCGGAACGCTGCCACCGAGAGCAACTCGGCCGCCGTCACCACGCCCTGGCCGCCCCGGCCGTGAATCCTGATCTGGAACATGTTCCTCCCCGCCCGTCCCGGGCCCGGGAACGACCATGCCCCGGAACGGTCGAATTGGACATCGTGTATGTCACGGATGGGGTGGTCGCAACCGCGCAAAATTGCGAAACTGCGGCCCCACATCGGGCGAACCGGTTGCCTCCGGTCCGCCCATTCCCTGACCCACTTGCGGAAGATCTCATGACCAGAGCGTCCCGGTTCGTGCTGCTTGCGTTCTCCCTGCTCCTGGCTGGCCTGGCTGTCACGCCCGCGGGCGTGCTGGCAGCTGCCGCGCCGGCTGCTGTCGACCGCGCGCAGTCAGAGTCGCAGAAGCTCCATACGATCTTCGACGAGTACTTCGAGGAGTACCTGCAGCAGAACCCGATCCTGGCGACTTCAATCGGCGATCCGCGCTACAACGACCGTTTTGTCGTCGGCATCAGCCCGGCCGCCATCGCCGCCGAGGAAAAGCTGCATCGCGAGTACCTCGCACGTCTGCAGACTGTCGACCGCGCCGCGCTGCCGGTCGCCGACCAGTTGTCGTTCGACATTTTCAAGACCGGTCGCGAGCGCGAAATCGAGGGCTTCGAGTTCCCGGACGAGCTGATTCCGCTCAACCAGTTCTATTCGACGCCGAACAGCTTCGCGCAACTGGGCTCCGGCAACGGCATGCAGCCGTTCAAGACGGTGCAGGACTACGACAATTTCCTCAAGCGCCTCGATGGCTTCGTCGCCTGGACCGACCAGGCCATCGTCAACATGAAGCAAGGCGTGCAGCGCGGCTACACGCTGCCGAAGGTACTCGCGGAGCGCACGGTGCCGCAGCTCGAAGCGCACATCGTCGCCAGGCCCGAGGAGTCGCTGTACTGGGGGCCGATCGCGAAGATGCCGGCGGACTTTTCCGCGGCCGACCGCGAGCGCCTGACCGGGGCTTATCGCGCAGCGATCGAGACCAAGGTCGTCCCCGCGTATCGTAGGCTCCGCGATTACATGCGCGACGAATACCTGCCGAAGACGCGCCTCAGCGACGGCATGGAAGGCCTGCCGAACGGCAAGGCCTGGTATGCCTACAACGTCAAGCGCGTCACTACGACGGACTACACGCCGGAGCAGATCCACCAGATCGGCCTCGATGAAGTGAAGCGCATTCACGGCGAGATGGAGGCCGTGATGAAGCAGGTGGGCTTCAAGGGCACGCGCAACGAGTTCTTCAAGCACCTCAACACCGATCCGCAGTTCTTCTTCGACCACCGCGAAGACCTGATTGCCGGCTACGACGCGATCCGCAAGCGCGTGAACCCGCGGCTGCCGCAGCTGTTCGAGACCCTGCCGAGGGCCGACTACGAAGTGCGCGCCGTCGAGCCGTTCCGCGAGAAGAGCGCGGCCGGCGGCCAGTACCAGGCTGCAAACGAGGACGGCACGCGTCCCGGTATCTTCTACGCCAACGCCTACGACCTGCGCGCCCGCCCGAAGTGGGCGATGGAGGCGCTGTCGCTGCACGAGGCCAACCCGGGCCACCATTTCCAGATCTCGATCCAGCGCGAGCAGCAGGGCCTGCCGAAGTTCCGCCGGTTCGGCGGCTACACCGCCTTCAGCGAGGGCTGGGCCCTGTACGCCGAATCGCTGGGCCAGGCACTTGGCATGTACACCGATCCGTACCAGTACTTCGGCGCCCTCGAAGCCGAACTGTGGCGCGCCATCCGCCTCGTCGTCGATACGGGCCTGCACTCGAAGGGCTGGACCCGTGAGCAGGTGCTCGAATACATGGACGCGAACAGCTCCGCGGCCGAGGCGCGCCGCGTCTCCGAGACTGAGCGCTACATGGCAATCCCGGGCCAGGCGCTGGCGTACAAGATCGGCCAGCTCAAGCTCAGCGAGCTGCGCGCGCGCGCAGAGCAGGAGCTCGGACCGAAGTTCGACGTCCGCAAGTTCCACACGGCCGTGCTCATGGACGGCGCGCTGCCGCTCGACGTGCTCGAAGCCAAGGTTGACCGCTGGATCGCGAGCCAGCGTTGAGAACAGGGAGCGATCGAGTGCGCAGAATCCTTGGAGCTGGCCGTGACTTTCGTGGAGCCTCGCCGGCGGCCAAGGCATGGCGCGCGACCGCAATCGCGTTCGGGCTGACCTTCGGTGCCTTCACGCAAGCGGCGGCCCCCGAAGTCCCCGGCGCCAGCCAGATCGTGACCCGCACGCTGCCGAACGGCATGAAGCTCGTGGTCTGGCCCGACAAGGACATCCCGAACGTCGCGATGTACACGTGGTACCGCGTCGGCAGCCGCAACGAGCGGCCGGGCATCACGGGCATCTCGCACTTCTTCGAACACATGATGTTCAACGGCACGAAGACCCGGGCGCCCGGTGAATTCGACCGCATCATGGAGGGCAGTGGCGGTTCGAACAACGCTTACACCAGCTCCGACGTCACCGTGTACCAGAACTGGTTTCCCAGCTCGGTCACGAGCCTGATCTTCGACCTCGAGTCGGATCGCATGCGCAATCTCGACTTCGACGCCGAAAAGGTCGAGAGCGAGCGCGGGGTGGTGTTTTCCGAGCGCCGCTCGTCGGTCGACAACGACAACTTCGGCACGTTGATCGAGCAGATGCAGGCGACCGCCTTCGTCGCACACCCGTACCAGATACCAGTCATCGGCTGGCCTTCCGACATCGAAGGCTGGAAGGTCGCGGACCTGCAGGACTATTACCGCCAGTATTACGCGCCCAACAACGCGGTGATCTTCATCGTGGGCGACGTCGATCCCGAGGCGGTGTTCAAGCTGGCCGACCAGTACCTGGCCGGCATTCCGGCGCAGCCCGCGCCGCCCGCCGTCACGACGAAGGAGCCACCGCAGCTCGGCGAACGCCGTCTGCGTATCGAGCGCGACGCCCAGACGCCTTTGCTTGCCATGGCATGGCACACGGCCGCGGAGTCCGCGCGCGAGGCGCGAGTGATGGAGGTGCTGCTTGTCGATCCTCGGGGATGGCGACTCGTCGCGGCTCTACCAGCGACTGGTCGAGAAGGAGCAGGCCGCAGTCGACGTCGGCACGCAGTTCGACGCCGGTTTCGACCCTGGCCTTGCCTGGGTCTATGCGGTCGTGCCGCCGGGGGGCGACGTGACTCGCACCGAGCAGCTGATCGACGAAGAGATTGCGCGACTCGCGCAGGAAGGCCCGACGCCGGTGGAAATCACCAAGGCCCGCAACCAGGCGCTGGTCGGTTTCTGGCGCGGGCTCGAGACCATCAGCGGCAAGGCGCAGGCACTCGGCCAGTACGAAGTCTTTCATGGCGACTACCGCAAGCTTTTCGGCGCACCGGCCGAGTACGAGAGCATCACCGCGGAGGACGTGAAGAACGCAGCGACCACGGTGCTGCGCCGCGAAAACCGCACGGTCGGCGTGCTCGAACCCAAGGTCGAGCCTAGCGTCACGCCGCAGGCGCCGGCCACGGCAGGTGCGACGTGATCCGTCGTTCGGTCCTGCGCTCGTTGCTGTCCTGCCTCGCGCTGCTGCCGGTTGCTGCCGCGCTGGGCGCCGGTGAGGTGAAGCTGCCAGTCTACAAACTGGCGACACTGCCCAACGGGGCCGTAGTCGCCCTGGTCGAGAAGCGCGACACACCGCTGGTCTCGATGAACGTCACCCTCCGTGGCGGCGGGCTCGGCGACCCGGCTGGCAAGGACGGCACCGCATCGCTGTACACCGACCTGATCCAGAAAGGCGCAGGCAATCGCACGGCCGCGCAGTTCGCCGAGGCCATCGAGAACGTGGGCGGCTCGCTGGCGGCCGGTGCAGGCGCGGAAAGCATCGGCGTCAATGCCAGTTTCATGTCTCGCGACGTGGACCTGATGCTCGAGCTGGTTGCCGACGTGCTGCAGCGTCCCCGGCTCGACGCCGCTGAATTCGAAAAGGCGCGCACGCTGGCCGTGCAGTCGATCGTCGCAGCGAAAGATTCGGACCCGCGTGCCCTGATGAGCAGCTACGGCGATGCGTGGCTGTTCCGCGGCCATCCTTACGGGCGGTCAGTGGGCGGCAGTGAGGCCTCGCTGGCAGCGATCACGCTCGACGACATCACGCGTTATTACGCGGGGCAGGTGGGTGGTGACCGGCTGATCATCACCGTGGTCGGCGATTTCGACTCCGCGACGATGCTGCAGCAAATCGAGCGTTCGTTCGGCACCTGGCGCAAGGCCGGCGCACCCCTGCCGACCGTGCCTCCTCCCGCCAGGGCGACCGGCCGGCCGGTGCTCCTGGTCGACAAGCCCGGTGCGACGCAGACGTACTTCTGGCTCGGAAACGTCGGTGCCTCGCGCACGGATGCTGCGCGTACGGCACAGTCGGTGGTCAACACCGTCTTCGGCGGACGATTCACGTCGATGCTCAATACCGAGCTGCGGATCAAGAGCGGGCTCACTTATGGCGCCAATGCATCCTTCAGCCGGCCCTCGCAGCCCGGCTCCTTCCGCATCGCGTCGTATACCGAGACGGGCAAGACCACGCAGGCGATCGACATGGCGCTCGACGTGCTGGCGCGCCTGCACAAGGACGGTCTCGACGCCGACCAGCTGCGATCGTCGCAGAGCTACATGCTCGGCCAGTTCCCGCCGTCGATCGAGACCAACGGGCAGATCGCGGCGCGCCTGGCCGACATGCTGTTTCATGGCCTCGGGCCGGACGACGTAGATGAGTACGCGGCGCGGGTGACGCAGGTCGACGCGGTTGCCGTTCGCAGCGCGATCGAGCAGTCGTTTCCGCAGCCGGATAATCTCGTCATCGTACTGATCGGCGACGCGGCGAAGATCCGCGAGGCGGTGAAGAAGTACGGCCCGGTGACCGAGATGAAGATCACCGATCCGCGCTTTACTCCGGCGACGAAGTGAAGCAGCGCACGGCGCTGATTGCGGGCGCGTCGGGTCTCGTCGGCGGCGAGTGCCTGCGGCGCCTGCTCGCGTCCGACGCCTATACGAAAGTCACGGTCGTCACGCGTCGTTCACTAGGGTCTGACGCGAAGCACCAGAAGCTGCGTGAGATCGTCGTCGATTTCGCGCAACTCGACAGAATCAAGGCGGAGCTGCGCGCCGACCACGTGTTCTGTGCGCTCGGCACGACGATCCGCAAGGCGGGATCGCAGGCGAAGTTCCGCCAGGTGGATTTCGAGTATCCGCGTCACCTGGCGGAGCTGGCGCTCCGCAACGGGGCAAGGCACTTTTCGCTGGTCAGCGCACTCGGCGCCAGTTCGAAGTCGGGCGTGTTCTATTCCCGAGTGAAAGGGGAATTGGAGGATGCCCTGCGCGCGATGAACTGGCCGAGCCTTTGCATCCTGCGGCCTTCCGTCATCGCCGGAGACCGCCAGGAATCGCGGCCACTCGAGCGCTTGAGCGAGTTGTTGCTAAGGTTCGGACCGGCGACTTATCGGCCGGTTGTGGCCGGCAGGATTGCGGCCGCCATGGTAGCCACTGCCCAGCGTGAGCCGCGCGGAGTCACGATCCTGGAGTCGCGCGAGATTCCCCGGGCTGCCGGGTAGCTGGCTGGTCTGCAGCGGGTTGCGCCGGCGCCTGGTACCACTGCTCCTTCGGCACGAACTTCTTGTCGGCCGGATCCGCCTCGTAGTTGGGCGACATGATCTGCACGCCGAACTCGTTGAAGACGTCCTGGATGTGCGCGTGCAGTTCGTTGAGCACGGCGAGCTTGAGCTTCGGGTCCGCCACGCAGACGACCAGCGTGTACTCGACGTAAAAATCCTTCAGCGCCGTCTGCAGCACCCTTGGCGGTGGATCCTGCGCGATCCTCGACGTGCGTTCCGCCGCCAGCTGTAGCATTGCATGCACCTGTCGCCATGGCGTGTCGTAACCGATGGTGACTGAGGTAGTCAGGCGCATGCCGCCGTTCGCCACCAGGCGCGAGAAATTACGCGTCACGTTGCTGGCCAGGTAGGCATTTGGCAGCGTGACCTCGACGTTGCGCAGCGTCTCGATGCGCGTCGTCAGGAAGCCGACGGACGTCACCGTGCCCTCGGTCTCGCCCACCAGGACGAATTCGCCCGGGCGCAGCGCCTTGGTGTACATCAGCATCAGCCCGCTCACGGCCTGGTTCACCACGCCGGATGCGCCGATGGACAGCATCAGGCCGACGAATACGCCGATGCCCTTGAAGGCCTCGCTGTCGCTGCCTGGAATGTACGGATAGGCCGCGACCAGCGCGAACAGCCAGATGATCGCCGTCAGCAGCTTCCCGGTAGGACGCGCCGTGGTTTCGTCGAGCCAGTCGACGTTGATGCGTCCGGCCTGCACGCCTTCGAAGAACGCGCGCACGATGCGCACGATGAACCGAGTGACGAAGAAAATCAGCGCGACGAACAGCAGCCACGGCAACGCATGGAGAATGTTGCGCCCGAAGCGGCCGAGAGCGCCGAGGAGGTTGTCGAAAAGACCCTCGCCCCAGGGTCGCGTGTAGGGGAAGAATTCGAGTACCAGCGCCGCCCACTCATAGACGACGAGCAGCGCGACAGCCCAGGCAACCAGCTTCACGGGCACGACCGCCAGGTCGGAGATGCCGGAATGGCCCACGACCTGCTGGCTCCAGCTGGGTGCCAGCTTTTCGGAGCGCAGCTGCACGAAGGCTCGAATCCGCCGCGCAAGGAAGGCGTAACCCCGCGTGATGACCCACAGCAGGCAGGCCAGGATCAACGTGGCCAGCAGCGTGTAGCCGATCGCCCGCAGCATCGCCTCGGAGTTGCGGCTTTCGCGCAGCTCGTCGAGCGCCTGTTGCAGGTTGCGCAAGGCGGCGTCGGCCGCCTGGGCCGTCGTCTCGCCGGCTTCCTGGTTCGCGTCGCCGTCGAGGATCCGGAAGGCGAATTTGCCGTCAATCTGGATCGCGACGCCTTCCGGGAGCGGCCGCGTCGACACGACGAGGGGACCGCCCCGCTCGAGCAGGACCGCGAGGCCGTCGGTGATCGTATCGACCCGGTCAGCCGGGCTCGCGCCAAAGGCCGTCGCCCGCAGCGTCGTGATCGGCCGATTTGCGACGACGAGTTCGGCGGGTGCGAACGGTTCGGCGTCAGCGGTCGCTGCTGCGGCCACCTCCTGGGCATGAGCTGGCGACGGCGCCGCGGCTGCCAGCCCGATCGTCAGCATCACTGGCGCGCAGGCGCGTCCTGCAGAGATCAGCCATCGGCCGAATGCGTGCATCGTTCCATGCTCCCTTGCCGCGCGCCTGTTTTCGTTCTTGCCGATCCGGCGGCCATTGTAGGGCCGGGGCGCTGGCCCGTCATCGGGCGTGTCTCAGGCGGGCAGGTCAGCGATCAGCGCTGCGAGCCTGCGGGTGTCCGCGTCGAAGGCGCGGATGCCTTCCGCCAGCTTCTCCGTTGCCATCGCGTCCTCATTGTGCTGCCAGCGGAACGCCGCCTCGTCGAGCGGCATGCGCTCGACACTGCTGGTGCGCGCAGCCTCGACGGTCAGCCTTGCTGCCACGGAGCCTGGCGTCGCTGCGAGCTTCTGCAACAGGTCGGGACTGATCGTGAGCAGGTCGCAGCCCGCGAGGTCGGTGATCTGCGTCGTCTTGCGAAAGCTCGCGCCCATGACCTGCGTGCGATACCCGAACTTCTTGTAGTACTCGTAGATGCGGGTCACGGAGGCAACACCGGGGTCCTCGTCGGCCGGGATGTCGTCGACGCCACGGGACTTCCTGTACCAGTCGTAGATGCGGCCGACGAAAGGCGAGATCAGCGTGACGCCGGCGTCTGCGCATGCCACGGCCTGGGCGAAACTGAACAGCAGGGTGAGATTGCAGTGGATGCCGTCGCGCTCGAGCCGCTCGGCGGCCCGGATACCTTCCCAGGTACTCGCGATCTTGATGAGGATTCGGTCGCGCCCGATGCCGGCTGCGTCATAGCGCTCGATGAAGCGCCGCGCCTTCGCCTCCGTCGCTGCCGTGTCGAAACTCAGCTGTGCATCCACTTCGGTGGAGACCCGGCCGGGCACGAGCGCGAGAATCTCGCGCCCGAAACCGACAAAGAGATGCTCCAGCACGTTGCTGCTCCAGTCCGCCGCCGGACGCGCGCCGGCCGCAGCTACCGCGGCCTGCAGGATGCGCTGGTAACGCGGATCCTGCGCCGCCTTGAGGATGAGGCTGGGGTTCGTGGTTGCGTCCTGCGGCCGGAACCGTGCGATGGCGTCGATGTCGCCGGTGTCCGCGACGATCACCGAGTGCTGGCGCAGGGATTCGAGCTGGTTGGTCATGCGGTTCACCGTGCCTGCGTCAATACGGCCATTTCCAGTCGCGCTCGGCCGGCCGGTCGATGCCGTGCTCGTGGGCATAGTTGCGACACTCGATCTGCAGGTTGCGCAACCTTTCCTTCACGTGCGCTCCCGCCACCTGCAGCCTCGGCACGCGATCGATCACGTCGATGGCCAGGCTGAACCGATCGACCTCGTTGTCGATCGCCAGTTCCAGCGGCGTGTTGATATTGCCTTTTTCCTTGTAGCCGCGGACGTGCAGGTTGTCGTGGTTGTGCCGGCGGTAGGCGAGGCGGTGCACCAGCCACGGATAGCCGTGGAAGTTGAAGATGACGGGACGGTCCGTCGTAAACAGCGAATCGAAGTCGCGATCCGACAGTCCGTGCGGGTGTTCCCTGGGCGGTGTCATCGTGTAGAGGTCGACGACGTTAACGAAGCGCACCTTCAGGTCAGGAAAATGCGCGCGCAGGATCGCCGTGGCTGCCAGCGCCTCCTGGGTCGCGATGTCGCCGCACGACGCCATGACGACGTCCGGCACGTGACCCGCATCGTTGCTGGCCCAGTCCCAGATGCCGACGCCCTTGCGGCAGTGGCTGATGGCTGCGTCCATGTCGAGAAACTGCAGGTGCTGCTGCTTGTCGCAGACGATCACGTTGATGTGGTCGGTGCTGCGCAGGCAGCGGTCGGACACGGCCAGCAGGCAGTTCGAATCCGGCGGCAGGTAGATGCGCGTGACCGCGGGACTCTTGTTGACGACGACATCGAGAAAGCCCGGGTCCTGGTGCGTGAAACCGTTGTGGTCCTGGCGCCAGACGGTGGACGTGATCAGCATGTTCAACGAGGCCACCGGCGCGCGCCAGGGCAGGTCATTGCAGATGTCGAGCCACTTCGCGTGCTGGTTGAACATCGAATCGATGACGTGCACGAACGCCTCGTAGGTCGAAAAGAAGCCGTGGCGACCCGTGAGCAAGTAGCCCTCCAGCCAGCCTTCGAGCGTGTGCTCCGACAGCATTTCCATGACGCGTCCGTCCGGCGCAAGCTCGCCACCTTCCGCATCGACGGGCAGCATGTCCGCCAGCCAGGTCTTCTTGCTGGCCTGGTAGACCGCGTCGAGCTTGTTCGAGGTCGTCTCGTCGGGGCCGAAGACGCGAAAGTTGTCGTGGTTCAGTTGCAGGATGTCGCGCAGGAATTCACCGAGCTTGCGGGTGTTCTCGGCTTCCGTTGCGCCCGGTGCCTTGACCTTGACGCCGTACTCGCGGAAGTCCGGCAGCCGCAGCGGCCGGCGCAACTGACCGCCGTTCGCGTGCGGGTTTGCGCTCATGCGTCGCCGGCCCTGTGGCGCAAGTGCCTTCAATTCCGGTATCAGGCGTCCCTCGCCGTCGAAGAGCTCCCCGGGCCGATAGCTGCGCAGCCATTTATCGAGCTGCTGCAGGTGCTCCGGGTTTGCACGCACGTCGGCGAGCGGCACCTGGTGCGCTCGCCAGTAGCCCTCGACCGTCTTGCCGTCGACCTGCTTCGGTCCCGTCCATCCCTTTGGGCTGCGCAGCACGATCATCGGCCAACGCGCACGGACTGCCTCGCCGGTGTGGCGCGCCAGCTCCTGGATGCGGCGGATGTCCTGTACGCAACGTTCCATCGTTTCCGCCATGAGCGCGTGCATCGTCATCGGGTCGTCGCCCTCGACGAAATGCGGCGTCCAGCCGTAGCCGCGGAACAGTGCGTCGAGTTCGGCGTGGGAAATGCGGGCGAGGATCGTCGGGTTGTTGATCTTGTAGCCGTTCAGGTGCAGCACCGGCAACACGGCGCCGTCGCGCACGGGATTCAGGAACTTGTTCGAGTGCCAGGCGGTAGCGAGCGGTCCGGTCTCGGACTCGCCGTCGCCGACGACGACGGTCACCAGCAAGTCCGGATTGTCGAAGGCCGCGCCGAATGCGTGCGACACGCTATAGCCGAGTTCGCCGCCTTCGTGAATAGATCCTGGAGTCTCGGGTGTGCAGTGGCTGCCGATGCCGCCGGGAAACGAGAACTCCTTGAAGAACTGCCGCATGCCCTCGACGTCTTCACCCTTGTTCGGATAGATCTCCGCATAGGTGCCTTCGAGATAGACAGGCGCGAGAACGCCCGGGGCGCCGTGGCCCGGTCCGGCGAGAAAGATCGCATCGAGGTCGTACTTGCGGATCAGTCGGTTCAAATGCACGTAGGTGAAGCTGAGCCCCGGACTGGCGCCCCAGTGCCCGAGGAGGCGGCTCTTCACGTGCTCCGGCTGCAGCGGTTCGCGCAGCAACGGGTTATCGCGCAGGTAGATCATCCCTGCCGCGAGGTAATTGCAGGCGCGCCAGTACGCGTCGATCTGCCGGAGTTCCGACTCCAGGCCCGCTGCCTTGCGGTCCGGCGCCTTGCGTTCTGCTTTCGTCGCCATGCGTCCACTTCCCTGCTCGTTGTGTCCTCCCCGCAGCATCCAACGTATTCGCTTGGGTTTCCAGACCCAGGCACTGTCTAATGGCGGCGAATCGCGCTGTAACATAAGTGCAATCGAATTCAGGGAGTGCCAGGCATGATTTCTTCGTCGCAGCGCGCGCAAGCGGGGCGGGGCAGGGGGTCGACATGCGCTAGGCTCGCCCGGACGCTGTTGCTGGCATCGCTGTGCGTTTTCTCCAGCGCGATCCTGGCCGCACCGAAGACGGACGTCGTGGTCCTGCTGAATGGCGACAGGATCACCGGTGAGATCAAGTCGCTGGAATACAGCCAGCTCAAGCTCAGCACGGATCACATGGGCACGATCTACATCGAATGGGACAAGATCGCGAGCCTGCAGTCCAGCCAGTACCTGCTGCTCGAACGTACCGACGGTACCCGGTACTACGGTCAGCTGGTCGCAGGCGAAGGCGATTCGACGCTGCAGGTCGTGCGTTCCTTAGACGAACCGGTGGCGTCGGTCGACATGGCTGTCGTCGTGCGTGCCCAGCCGATCGAAGGCGGCGATCTCATCGACCGGCTCGACGGCTACGTCAGCGCCGGCCTCGACATGGCCAAGGCCAGCGACCGGCGCAGCATCGATTTGGCGGGCGGCCTGTCAGCGCGAACGCGCGTGCGCGCATGGTCGATCGATGGCTCGGTCAACCTCACCGACGACAGCGCGGGCGACACCAGCGAGCGCTATCAGTTGCAGGGGAACTATCGCCAGTTCCACCGCGACCGCAAGTTCTACCTTGGCTTCGGCAGCCTGGAGCGCAACACCGAACTTGACCTCAACCTGCGCACGATGGCGGGCGGTGGCTATGGCCGCTACTTCGTGCAGAACAATCATGCCGAGTGGCTGGGCGGACTCGGCATGGCGTACTCCCATGAAAACTACACGGGCGGCGAAACCTTCGACAGCGTTGAAGCCGTGCTGACGACGCAGTTCAAGCTCTTTCGCTACGATTTCCCCGAGACCGACATCGGCGGTTCGCTGACGCTGCTGCCCAGCCTGACGAAGTCCGGACGCTACCGCGCAGAGGCTGACTTGCGGGCGAAGTACGAGTTCGTCGACGACCTGTATTTCGAATTGAAGGTGTATGGCAGCTACGACAGCGAGCCACCGCTCGCGGACTCCGAACAGAGCGACTATGGCCTGACCACGTCGCTGGGCTACTCCTTCTAGCGCGGGCGCCGCCCCGCCGGGGTGGCGGTCCCGCTGGCACCTGGGGCCCGGACGAGGCCCGTGCACCTGTCTGGCTCCGGGCAGCGTGCTGCCGCTGGTGGATCCACGTTAAGGTCCGCTGCGGCGCAGCAAGTTCAGTATTTAAGTACATTTACGATTGAGGCTTCGGCGGTCTGAGTCGGACCATCCACCTGTCAAATCAGGAGGGGAACCGCCCATGCCAAGCGGCTTCGCGATCCCCCGCCTGGTGCGCCAGACGACCGCTTTGGTGAAAACCCGGAGCCACATCGGCCGCCCTGGCGAAATGCCACTACCAATGGGAGCACGAGATGGGTCGTCAAGAAACTTTCTATGAGTTGATCCGCCGCCAGGGCATTTCGCGGCGCAACTTCCTGAAGTTCTGCTCGCTGAGCGCGGCATCGCTCGGGCTCGCACCGCACTTCGCCGGCAAGATCGCGCACGCGATGGAAACCAAGCCGCGCGTTCCGGTGCTCTGGCTGCACGGCCTCGAGTGCACGTGCTGCACCGAGAGCTTCATCCGTTCCGCGCACCCGCTGGCCAAGGATGTGATCCTCTCGATGGTGTCGCTCGACTACGACGACACGATCATGGCCGCGGCGGGACACCAGGCCGAGCAGGCCATCGCTGACGTCATGCGCGACTACAAGGGCCAGTACATCCTTGCAGTCGAAGGCAACCCGCCGCTCGGCAACGACGGCACGTTCTGTATCCCGGGCGGCCGTCCGTTCGTCGAAAAGCTGAAGGAAGTCGCAGCGGACGCCGCCGCAGTGATCGCCTGGGGCTCCTGCGCTTCATGGGGTTGCGTGCAGGCTGCGAAGCCCAATCCGACGACCGCGGTGCCGATTCACAAGGTCATCAAGGACAAGCCGATCATCAAGGTGCCCGGCTGCCCGCCGATCGCCGAAGTCATGACCGGCGTCATCACGTACTACGTCACGTTTGGCGAGCTGCCTGCGCTCGACCGCCAGGGTCGGCCGCTGATGTTCTACGGCCAGCGCGTGCACGACAAGTGCTATCGCCGCGGCCACTTCGACGCGGGCCAGTTCTCCGAGAAGTTCGACGACTTCGGCGCCCGGGCCGGTTACTGCCTGTACAAGGTCGGCTGCCGCGGACCAACGACGTACAACGCCTGCTCCACGACACGCTGGAACGAGGGTGTGTCGTTCCCGATCGGGTCGGGGCACGGTTGCCTCGGCTGCTCGGAGCCGGATTTCTGGGACAACGGACCGTTCTACGAGCGGCTGGAGACCTTCCCGCAGTTCGGCGCCGAAATGTCGGCTGACAGGATCGGCGCCACGGCGGCGGCCATCGTCGGCGTCGGCATCGCGGCTCACGCAGGCATCACGGCGCTGCGCCAGGCCAAGGTGAAGCCGAACAAGCCCGTCGCCGCAGACGAGCGCGTCGTTTGACCGAGTGGAGAACTGAAACATGAGCATTGCAACCCCCAACGGCTTTCAGCTCGACAACTCGGGCAAGCGCGTCGTAGTCGATCCGATCACGCGCATCGAAGGGCACCTCCGCATCGAGGTGAACGTCGACGCGAACAACGTCATCCGCAACGCGGTATCGACGGGCACGATGTGGCGCGGCCTGGAGGTCATCCTCCGCGGCCGTGATCCGCGCGACGCATGGGCCTTCGTGCAGCGCATCTGCGGCGTCTGCACGGGCGTGCACGCGCTGGCGTCGGTCCGCGCGGTCGAAAACGCGCTGAAGATCGAGATCCCCGAGAACGCGAACACGATCCGCAACATCATGCACCTGACCCTGTATGCACAGGATCACCTGGTGCACTTCTATCACCTGCACGCCCTCGACTGGGTGGACGTGGTGAGCGCGCTCTCCGCGGACCCCAAGGCGACGTCCGAGCTGGCCCAGTCCATCTCGCCGTGGCCGATGTCTTCGCCGGGCTACTTCCGCGACCTGCAGAACCGCCTGAAGAAGTTCGTCGAGTCGGGACAGCTCGGGCCGTTCCGCAACGGCTACTGGGGTCACCCGGCCTACAAGCTGCCGCCTGAAGCCAACCTGATGGCCGTCGCGCACTACCTCGAGGCCCTCGATTTCCAGAAGGAAATCGTCAAGATCCAGACGATCTTCGGTGGCAAGAATCCGCACCCGAACTGGCTGGTGGGCGGCGTGCCGTCGCCGATCAACATGAACGCCGCGGGTGCCGTCAGCGCGATCAACATGGAACGGCTGAACATGGTCAGCCGGATCATCGACCGCACCATCGAGTTCATCGACCAGGTCTACATCCCCGACCTGATCGCGATTGCCGGCTTCTACAAGGACTGGGCAGCGATCGGCGGTGGCCTGTCGTCGAAGTACCTGATGTCGTACGGCGACCTGCCGATCAAGGCCAACGACTACAGCCCCGGCAACCTGATGCTGCCGCGTGGCGCGATCATCGACGGCAACCTGAGCGAAGTGCAGGACATCGACCTCGATGCGCTCGACCAGGTGCAGGAGTACGTCACGCACTCCTGGTACAAGTACGACGACGAGCAGAAGGGCCTGCACCCGTTCGACGGCGAGACCGTCCCCAACTTCGACATCGGCGGCGCCAAGGGCACCAAGACGCGGATCGAGGCGGTCGACGAATCCGCGAAGTACTCGTGGGTCAAGTCGCCGCGCTGGAAGGGCCACGCGATGGAAGTCGGCCCGCTCGCGCGCTACGTCATTGGTTACGTCAAGGGCATCCCGGAGTTCAAGGAACCCACCGACATGGTGCTCCAGAAGCTCGGTGGCGCGCCGGTGACGGCGCTGTTCTCGACGCTTGGCCGCACGGCGGCCCGCGGCCTGGAGTGCAGCTGGGCGGCCCACAAGCTGAAAGACGAGTTCAACAAGCTCATCGCCAGCATCAGGGCCGGCGACACGGCCACCGCCAACATGGACAACTTCGAACCGTCCACGTGGCCGAAGTCGGCCAGGGGCCACGGCTTCGTCGAAGCCCCGCGCGGCGCGCTGTGCCACTGGATCGACATCGAAGACAAGAAGATCAAGAACTACCAGTGCGTCGTGCCGACCACCTGGAACGCGAGCCCGCGTGACCCGGCCGGCAAGATCGGCGCCTACGAGGCAGCGTTGCTCGATACGCCGATGCACGATCCCGAGCAGCCGCTCGAGATCCTGCGCACGATCCACAGCTTCGATCCATGCCTGGCCTGCGCTACGCACGTGCTCGACATGGAGGGCAACGAGGTCACGAGCGTCAAGGTCCGGTAAGGGAGTGATGTCATGAGCAAGATGTATCACCCTTCTACCCCGCTGCCGAGCAGGGTGCGAGAAGGGCACTTCGGCGAGGCGATCCTGCCGCCTGCCGGCGTGCAGCCGGGACCCGTGTACGTGTACGACGCGGCGATCCGCCTCTGGCACTGGGTGACGTTCCTCGCCATCATCGTGCTGTGCGTGACCGGGTACTTCATCGGCTCGCCGCCTCCCCTCCGTGGGTGGCGAGGCGCATGAGCACTACCTGTTCGGCTGGATCCGCTTCACGCACTTTGCAGCGGGGATGATCCTCGGCGTGGCGTTCGTGCTGCGCTTGTACCGCGTGCTGGTCGGCGGCAAGCATGCCCGGCAGATTTTCTGGATTCCCTTCTGGAGCCTCAGCTGGTGGAAGGAGATCTTCGAGGAGGTCCGCTGGTACCTGATCATCGGCAAGCCGAAGGAGTACGTGGGCCACAACCCGCTCGCGCACTTCGCGATGTTTTTCATGTTCGTGCTGCCGATGCTCGTGCTGCTCTTCACTGGATTTGCCCTCTACTCTGAAGGCACGGGCGTGCATACCGGTCTGGTACACGTGGTTCGGCTGGGTGTTTCGCGTGCTCGGCGATTCCATGACCGTGCGCACGTGGCACCACGCCGCGATGTGGGTCGTGATCCTGTTCTCGATGGTGCACATGTACATGGCGATCCGCGAGGACATGACGCACCGCCAGACGACGATCAGCGCGATGATCAGTGGCTGGAGGTTCTACCGCTGAACCGGGGCGCATGCCCTTTGACTGCCAGGTAACGGGACCGCGGGACGAGGGCGATCGTCGCCCGGAGTCCTTCGGTCCCGTTATACTTTTAGACGCTATCCAAGTGCACCGCGAGTGCAGCAAGCAGACGCGCGGGAGTGACGATGAATGATGAATCCGCGGCGCCGGAACGCCGCATCGTGGTGCTCGGGGTCGGCAACCTGCTGTGGGCCGATGAAGGCTTCGGCGTGCGCTGCGTCGAGGCGCTCGACGCCGGCTGGGACCTGCCGCCGGACGTCGGCCTGATGGACGGCGGCACGCTCGGCCTGGCGCTCGTGCCGCTGCTGCTCGACACCACCCACGTCCTGCTGTTCGACGCGGTCGCGCACCGCGGCGAGCCGGGCACGCTGATCGTGGCGCGCGACGACGAGATTCCCGCGCTGATGGGCGGCAACAAGATGAGCCTGCACCAGGTCGGGATGAACGACATCCTGGCGAGCCTTGAGCTG
The DNA here is from genome assembly GCA_016704655.1 of Pseudomonadota bacterium. Lineage (GTDB taxonomy): Bacteria > Pseudomonadota > Gammaproteobacteria > Steroidobacterales > Steroidobacteraceae > RPQJ01. The sequence continues at coordinate 51,452 of JADIZR010000010.1, forward strand.
CTCAACCACAAGCCCGCGCATTTCACCGTGGTCGGCATCAAGCCCGTCGAGCTCGCGGATTACGGCGGCAGCCTCACGGAGCGGGTGCAGTCGCAGATTCCCGACGCGTTGCGGCTCGGCATCGAGGAACTGCGTCGCTGGGGCGTGGAGGTGCGCGAGCGCGCTGGCCAGTCCGAGCGCGACGTCGTGATCAGCGCGCTGCAGCAAGGGCGTTACGAAGCCGGTCGTCCGGCGCCGGACGTTGCCTGTCGCTCCGGCGACGAGCGATTCCTCGCGATTCGCGCTGCGGCCGAGGAACGCGGGGACGAGAAGGCCGGGGGTACCAGCGCATGAGCGGCGTGATCGACGCGCTGGCCGCGCATCCGTCGTGCGACGTGCTGCGCAAGACGGAACTCGATGACTGGCTCACCCGCAATCCGCGCGCGTTGCTGTTCTTTATCGGCGACCGACCTGAAGGTCTCGACGTGACGGTGGTCGTGCGTGAGCTCGCGACGAGTTACGGGGGTCGGCTGCGGGTCGGCCTCATCGATCAACGCGACGAAGCAGCCCTGATGACGCGATTTGGCGTGGTCGTCATGCCCGCCGTCGTCTACATGCGCGACGGGCAGCCCACCGAACTCGTGGCGCGCATGCGCGACTGGCCGGTTTTTTCGCAAGCCGCCGACCGTCTGCTCGAGGACGCCGTGCCGGCTCCCCTGACTGGAGGAAATGCATGACCGAACACGTCCTCGTCTGGCACCCGAAGGTGCCAGGAGACGCTCCTGCGGACTCCGACGACCAGCTGCGCCTGATCGGCATGCCCACTGGCCTGGTGCGTCCGGCGCGCCAGACTCCCGCGAACGAAGAGCTCACGACCGCCTCGCGCGACGTCGTCAACGCGGTGATTGCAGACCTCAGGCGTCGCACGACCGAGCCGGATGCGCCACCGACCCGCGTGAGCCTGAATGGACTCAGCGAATTCGAGAAGGCGACGCTCGCCGATATCCTCGGCGAAGGTGACGTCTGGGCGAAGGTCGGCCTGGACAATGCCTACTGGCGAGTGGTCGAGTCGGTGATGGCAGGCATCTGGCGTGTCGAAAGCAGCACGGCGGATGGCACGCAGGGCGAGTGGATCGAGATCGGCCCGGTACCGGCGCCGATCCTGCGCGCCGCAGCCGAGTTACCGCGCGCCGAAATCGAGATCCCCGGGCAGATGCCGCAGGGCGCGATGAACGCACCGGCATTGCTGTTCGAGCTGCAGCAGCGCTCGAACGAATACCGGCCGGGTGCCGAGAACCACATCATCAACTTCACGTTGCTGCCGCTCACCGACGTCGATGCGCAGGTGCTGACGACCGTGCTCGGGCAGGTTCCACTGGTGATCCGCTCCGGTGGTTTCGGCAGCTCGCGCGTGTTTGCGACGGGCCTGCGGCACGTCTGGGCCGTGCAGTTCATCAACGGCATGGGTAACGTGATCCTCGACACGCTCGAGATCGGCGGCGTGCCGATCTCGGTCCTTGCCGCACGCGAGGATTTCGAAGACTCGGCCGAGCGACTCAGCGAGATCCTGCAGGCGTTCAACTGATGAGCCGTCCCTTCGAAGGCAGCTATGGCGGCGACGGCTCGAAGATCGCCGACGACACCCGGCTCGAGTGCGGCATCTGCTGGTGGGTCTACGACCCGGCGCTCGGTGATGACGAAACGCAGACGCCGCCTGGCACGCCGTTCCTGCTGTTGCCGGACACCTGGGAATGCCCGAACTGCGCAGCCAGCAAGAGCAAGTTCATGGTGATCGACAGCGCGACGCTGTCGGAAGACGACGCCGTGAACAACCTCGCGAACGCCTATCGGCGTGCGGCGCTCAAGGTCAAAGGCATGCCGATCTACAACCCGACGCTGGCCATCGAAGCCGTTGGCTTCCGCGAGCACGACGGGCGCCAGGTCGGCGTGATGGTGACCCCGTGGTTCATGAACCTTACGGTGCTGCCGTCCGCGGCCGACCTCGAGCGGTGGGCTGATGGCACGAGCGCGCGCCTGACGTTCCCTTCCGGGGCGTACGACTTCGTGGTGACCGACCTGCACGGCCTGGGCCTGATCGGCACCTGCTCGCTGTTCTCGACGATGACGGAATTCACGGACCACGAGGCCGCGCAGCTCGCTGCCACCTCCGTGGCCGAAGCGCTGTTCCAGCCGGAGCAACCGCCGGCGCCACCCACGGTCTCGCGCCGGCAACTGCTCGGGGGCTGAGTCGCGTCAGCCCGCCCGCAAGCTTGCCGGCGATGCAGGCGCCGTAGAGCTGCTCGAAGTCCTGCTCGGTCATCGGCAGCGGGTTGCCGCCCGTCGAGGGGTCGTTGAGCGCCTGTGGCGCGAACGACCTGGCGTGCTCCTCGCGCACGCCGATGTCCGCCAGCGTGTGCGGGATGCCGATCTCCCGGCGCAGTTCCAGCACCCAGGCCAGCACGCCGCTGAACGACCGGTCGGCGAGCCCGAGCCAGGCTGCGAGCCTAACCATCTTCGCCTCGATTGCGGTGCGGTTCCATTCCAGCACGTACGGCATTACCACGGCGTTCGTGAGTCCGTGGTGCGTGCCGAGGTTCGCCGAGCACGGGTGGCTCAGGCTGTGCATGGCGCCGAGTCCCTTCTGGAACGCGGTGGCGCCCATCGATGACGCGATCAGCATGTGGGCGCGCGCCTCGAGATCGCCACCGTTCGCGACGGCGCGCGGCAGGTAGTCCTTGACGAGGCGCATGCCCTCGACAGCGATGCCCTCCGCGAGCGGATGGTAGCCAGGAGCGCAATACGCCTCGAGATTGTGCGACAGCGCGTCCATACCCACGGCAGCCGTGATGTGGGCCGGCAGGCCGACAGTCAACTCGGGATCCTCGAGCACGATCGCCGGCAGCATCCGGGGATGGAAAATGATTTTCTTGGTGTGGTCGCGCACGTCGGTGATGACCGACGCGCGTCCAACCTCGGACCCCGTCCCGGACGTCGTCGGCACCGCCACGACCGGCGCCATGCCTGCGACGTCCACACGCGTGAACCAGTCTTCGCGATCCTCGAAATCCCAGATCGGCCGGCTCTGTCCGACCATGAGCGCGACGGCCTTGGCCGTGTCGAGGGCGCTGCCGCCGCCGAATGCGATCACGCCGTCGTGGTGTCCGGCACGGTAGGCCTCGACGCCTGCGGTCACGTTCGCTTCGACCGGGTTTGGTTGCACGTCGGCAAACAATCCGCAGTGCAGGCCGGCGTCACGGCACAGTTGCACGGCATTCGCGACCATCGGTTGCGCCGCGAGCCCGGTGTCGGTGACCAGCAGTGGCCGTTGCATGCCGAGCGCGCGGCAGTGCTCGGGCAGTTCGACTATGCGTCCGGCACCGAACTTGATAGCGGTCGGGTAGTTCCAGTTGCCGCGCAGGGTGGTCATCGGGCGTCTCCATTTCGTCGGGCTGCGTCGGTGTAGTTTACGCGCTGCTGCGGCGACACAGCGATGGCACGAGCAGTCAAGCGACCGATCCGGGGCCTTCCCCCGAGCTTGGAAAGGCAGACACGCGCTCGGGGGAAGGCCCCGGATCAATCGCTTGATACACAGCGGCTGAGCGAGTCTTCGCCGGGGCGCGAAGACTCGCACGCCGCACGGCGACTGTAAGCGGCTGCAATGATCACGGGCGTTGGCAGACTGTCGCGAAGGGGAGCTACGGCCGTTGGCGCTGCCGCTCCCGACGCTTCATCCGGTGGGCGCTGCGTGCGCCGTGCAAGTTTTCCGGCTTGGCGGAAAACCTGCTCAGGCGCCGCCTCACAAGCGGTCGATCCGGTCGTTCTTCCCGAGCGCGTGTCTGCCTTTCCAAGCTCGGGAAGAACGACTGGATCGACCGCCTGCAACCAGCGCGTGATCGCTAAATCTTCAGCCGCAGATGGAAGGACTTCGGCCGCGTCAGGTGCTCGTACCCGATGCTCGACAGCGTGCACCCGCGCCCCGAATCCTTGACGCCGACCCAGGCCAGCGCCGGGTCCAGGTAGTCGCAGCGGTTCATGAACCAAGTGCCGGTCTGCACCTGGTCACCAATCGCCAGGGCCGCTTCCTCGTCCGCAGTCCAGATCGCGGCGGTGAGCCCGAAGGCGGAGTCATTCATGAGACGGACCGCTTCCGCGTCCGATTTCACCTTCATGATTCCAGCCACCGGCCCGAAAATTTCTTCCTGCATCACCGGCATCGTGTGATCGACCCCGAGCAAGACCTGCGGCGCGAGATAAGGCGTGCCCGGCTGGCTCGCCGCGAACTCCTTCTCGTCGATAACGGCGCGCGCGCCGGCAGCGACCGTGGCTGCGACCTGGCGACGGATCTCGTCCGCTGCCGCGGTGCGGACCACCGGACCCAGCGTCGTCTCCGGGTCGAGCGGGTTGCCTAGAGTGTATTTGCGGGTGAGTTCTACCCAGCCCTCGACGAATGCCTCGTACAGGTGTTCGTGCACATAGACCCGCTGGATTCCGCAGCACGACTGCCCGGAGTTGAAGTACGCGCCATCGACCAGGTTCTCGATCGCATGCGCCAGGTTCGCGTCGTGGCGTACATAGGCAGGATCGCAGCCTCCGAGTTCGAGCCCGGTGCCGATAAACCGTCCAGCCGCCGCCCGCTGTACGGCGTGCCCACCCGCGACCGATCCGGTGAATGCGACGAAATCCACACGCGAGTCACCGATGACGCGTTCCGTGTCCGCGTGGCTCAGGTGCAGCGTCTGGAACGCGCCCTCCGGCAGTCCCGCGTCGCGCAGGCACTCCTCGAACCGCTCCGCGCACAGCGGCGTCTGCGCCGAGTGCTTGAGGACGACGACGTTGCCCGCCATGAGCGCAGGCACGACGCTGTTCACGGCGATGAGGTAAGGGTAGTTCCACGCCGCGACGGTGAACACCACGCCGAGCGGCTCGCGGCGCAGGAAGCGATGAAACCCCGCCTTCGGGCCGACGTCGATGTCGGCCAGCGCCGCGGGTGCGATGGCGATCATGTGACGCGCCCGCTCCAGCGTGCCCCGAACTTCGCTCGGCGCGTAACGGAGCGGACGGCCCATCTGCCACGACAGCTCCTCGGCGATGGCATCGCCATGGGACTCGAAGGCGTCGCAAAAGCGACTGAGGATCGCCGCGCGTTCGGCCATGGTCACATCGCGCCAGACGCGCTGCGCAAGGCGCGCGCTTTCGAGGGCGGCTTCGATCTGAACGGGTGTCGCGAGCGTCCGCTCGACATAGACGCGGCCGTCGATTGGGGAGATGGTGAGTTGGCTGGTCATGGTGGCAATGGCATCCGGCCGGAAGGTAAGCAACAGGTCGTCTTGCTCAGATTATCTCGAAGTACCTGGCCAGCTCCCAGTCCGAAATGTGCTTGCGGAACTCGCGCTCCTCCCACTCGCGCGTGGCGGCGAAGTGCTCGACGAAGGCGTCGCCGAACCAGTCCCGGGCCATCTTCGAACCCTTGAGTCGCTGCGCCGATTCCCAGAGCGTGCGTGGCAGCGCGAGGCGCGCCGGGTACTTGCGGTCGTAGGCATTGCCCGTCACCACCGGCCCCGGCTCGACCTTGTTCTCGATCCCCCAGAGGCCCGACGCGAGCGCAGCGGACAGGATCACGTACGGGTTCGCATCCGCCGCGGCGACGCGGTATTCGACGCGCTGCGACTTGGGACTTCCGGGAATCACGCGCAACGCCGTCGTGCGGTTCTCGACACCCCAGGTTGAGTCCGTCGGCGCCCAGAAGCCGGGGATCAGTCGCCGATAGGAATTAATCGTCGGTGCGACCATGGCCAGCAACTCCGGCATCAGTTTCTGCTGGCCGCCCACGAACCAGCGCATGGCGTCACTCATCGAATGGGGCTTGCCAGCCTCATGGAAGACGGAGTCGCCGGACTTCGACTTGAGCGACACGTGGATGTGGCCACTCTGCCCCGGCCAGTCCTTCGAACACTTGGCCATGAAGGTCGCCATGAAGCCGTTCTGCTGCGCGATCACTTTGGCGAAGGTCTTGAACAGCGCGGCCTTGTCCGCGGCCGCCAGTGCCTTGTCCACGGCAATCGCAGCCTCCATCACGCCCGGTCCGGTCTCCTCGTGCAGGCCCTCGATGGCCATGTCCATCTCGCGACAGTCATCGAGCAGCTGGCGGTAGAAGGCATTGCCCGTGCTGTTGCGGATCACCGAGTAGCCGAACCAGCCGGGTGCCATCGGCGTCAGGCCGCGGTAGTTCTTCTCACGCACCGACTCGGGCGTTTCCTTGAACACGAAGAACTCGTATTCGAAACCGACGTAGGCCTCGAAGCCCATCGCGCGTGCGCGCTCGAGCACGCGCCGGAGCAATCCGCGCGAGCAGACCGCTTCGCCCGGCGGCGAGAACTCGCCGAGGAAGAACAGCCCGTTTTCCTCGAAGGGCAACGTCCGGCAGGTATCCGGCAGGAGCCGAACGGGGGCGTCGGGATATCCCGTGTGCCAACCGGTGTACTGCACGTTGTCGTAGAGCTGGTCCTGGCAGTCCCAGCCGAGCACGACGTCGCAGAAACCGAAGCCGCCGTCGAGCGACGAGAGGAACTTGTCCCGCGAGATGTACTTGCCGCGCATGATGCCGTCGATGTCGAAGGCACCGACCTTGACGTGATTGACCCCGCGCTCGTCGACGATGGCGCGCGCGTCGGCCGCGCTGCGTACTTGTCTCGGTTCCATTTCAACCCCCTGGACGAGGGGCGCGCTGCCCGACTTTACGCGACGCCCGCCCGTTGTCTGCGTTGCACCTTGACTTGCAGCGTACACAACTGCGCGGGAAAAAACGTCCCGGAAATTGCAGGCGCCTGACGGCGTGGCGCCCCGGCCGCAGACCCGCTTCCGGCATGCCGGGTATGCGCGCGCGGCGATTACCGGCCCCCGGCGTCTTCTGAATTGCTGTGGTCACTGTGGCGTGCAAGAATCCGGCGAAGTCGTGACGACGGGCGCCGCCCGTCGACGCCTAGAAACAAAGATCGAGTTGAGGGGGTTCCTTCCGTTGCAACTGGGTCCGGGACGCATCCGCGGATGCGGGTTCCGGGCCAATTAGAATCGATGACGCACGCTGGACCTCTTCCGCCGACCGCAAGGTGAGTGCTCGGGATGAACCTCGGATGACCCGATTTCCCAGAAGGAGAGCGTGATGCAGCGAAGAACGTTCCTGACGAAGGCGGCTTTGGCCGCCACGGCGACCTCTACCGCACTGCTGGCCGCCTGCGGCAAGAAGGAGTCCGGCGAGGTCGGTGCGCCGGCCGTGTCGACGGCAAAGAAAACCGCGATCAAGTGGCGGCTGCAGACTTACGCGGGGCCCGCCCTCGCCGAGCACGTCATCAAGCCCTCGATCGATGCGTTCAACAAGGCCGCCAACGGCGAGATGGTCATCGAGCTGTACTTTGCCGACCAGCTGGTGCCCACCGGCGAGCTGTTCCGCGCGATGCAGGCCGGCACGATCGACGCGGTGCAGAGCGACGACGATTCCATCGCGGCCCCGACCGACGTCCGCGTGTTCGGCGGATATTTCCCCTTCGCGACGCGCTTCAGCCTGGACGTCCCCGCGCTGTTCCATAAGTGGGGCCTGAACGAAATCTGGGCCGAGGCCTACAACGAGGTCGAGGGCGTGACCTGGCTCAGCTCCGGCTCGTGGGACCCCTGCCACTTCAACACTGTCAAGCCGATCACCAAGGTCGCGGACCTGAAGGGCCTGCGGATCTTCACGTTCCCGACCGCCGGCAAGTTCCTCACGCGGTTTGGCGTGGTGCCGGTCACGCTGCCCTGGGGCGACGTCCAGGTCGCGATCCAGACGGGTGAGCTCGACGGCCTGGCCTGGTCCGGCATCACCGAGGACTACACCGTGGGCTGGGCGGACGTCACTCCGTACTTCCTCACCAACAACATTTCCGGCGCCTGGATCGGCTCCTATTTCGCCAATTCCGCTGCCTGGGAGAAGGTGCCGGAGCACCTCAAGACGCTCTTCAAGCTCTGCATCGACAGTTCACACTACTACCGCCAGCACTGGTACTGGGCCGGCGAGGCGGACCTGCGCGTGAATGGCCCGAAGATGAAGTTGACGACGATTCCCGCCGCAGAGTGGAAGACCGTGGAAAACGAGGCGCACAAGTTCTGGGACGAGATCGCTACGACCAGCCCGCGCTGCGCCAAGGTGGTCCAGATCTTCCGGGACTACAACGCACTGATGGAAAAGGCCGGCCCGCCGTATCGATAGATCCGGGCGGAGCCGGCGTCGAGACGCGGGCAACCAGGTCCTTCCCCGCCCGTGGCAACGCGGGTCGGGGAAGGGAGCCCTGTTGTCACGTCCCGGTTGACAACCTGCCCGGACGACCACGAGCGCCACTGCGATGCCCAGAATCATCAAGGCCTACGTCCGCTACGTCGATGCGGTGAATCGCGTCCTTGGCTACTTTGTCATGTACCTCACGCTGGTCATGATGGGGCTGCTGCTGTTCGCGTCCGTCACCCGGTACGTCTTCAACGTGCCGTTCGTGTGGATCATCGAGATGGCGCAGTTCCTGATGGCCGCCTATTACATCCTCGGCGGCGGCTATTCGATGCAACTCGACGCGCACGTCCGCATGGACGTGCTGTACGAGCGCTGGCGGCCGCGGACCCGGGCGTTCATGGACTCGCTGACGGCGTTCTTCCTGGTCTTCTACCTGGTCATCATGATTCGCGGCGGTTTCGCGAGCAGCGCCTACTCGCTCAAGTACAACCAGACCAACTACTCGGCGTGGGCGCCGCCGATGGCGCCAATCAAGATCATCATGACCGTGGGCATCGCGCTGATGCTGCTGCAGGCGATCTCGATCTTCTTCAAGGACGTCGCGAAGTTCACCGGCAGGGAGATCGCGTGAGTTACGAGGCGATCGCCGTCCTGATGTTCTCGACGTTCATGCTCCTGCTGCTCACCGGGCAGCGGGTGTTCGGCGCGATCGGGTTCGTGGCCGCGGTCTTCTCGCTGGCGCTGTGGGGCGAAGGCGCCATCGAGATGCCGTTCGCCTCGACCATCACGCTGCTCAACTGGTATCCGATGCTGACGCTGCCCATGTTCGTCTACATGGGTTACATGCTGTCCGAGTCGGGGATCGCGAGCGACCTGTACCGGATGTTCCACGTCTGGACCGGGCCGATGCGCGGCGGACTGGCGGTCGGCACGATCCTGCTCATGGTGGCGATCTCGGCCATGAACGGCCTGAGCGTGGCGGGCATGGCGATCGGGGCCACGATCGCGCTGCCGGAACTGCTGAAACGCGGCTACGACAAGATCATGGTGACCGGCGTCATCCAGGCCGGCAGCTCGCTCGGCATCATGATCCCGCCCAGCGTCGTGCTCGTGCTCTACGGCATGATCGCCCGCCAGCCCGTCGGCCAGCTGTGGTTGGCCGGAGTCGGGCCGGGACTGTTGATGGCGGCGCTGTTCATCCTGTACATCGTGATCCGCTGCCACCTGCAGCCTCACCTCGGGCCGCCGCTGCCGCTCGAGGAGCGGCAGCAGATCACCTGGGCCGAAAAAATCCGGCTGCTCAGGGCCGGCATCCTGCCGCTGCTGATCGTCTTCTCGATGACCGGCCTGTTCGTGATGGGCGTCACCAGCATGGTCGAGTCGTCCGCCGTCGGCGCATTCGCGGCCACTCTGGTCGCGGCGTTCAAGGGCCGCATCACGCGCAAGGTGCTGGAAGACACACTGAGGAAGAGCCTGGCCGTGAGCGCCATGTTCATGTGGATCATCCTGGCGGCGCTGGCGTTCGGCGCGGTCTTCGACGGCCTGGGCGCGGTCAAGGCGGTTGAAGTCCTGTTTCTCGAGAAGTGGGGCCTCGAGCCCTGGCAGGTGCTGGTGCTGATGCAGCTCAGCTACATCCTGATGGGTACCTTTCTCGACGATACGGCGATGCTGATCATCGTGGCGCCGCTCTACGTGCCGCTGGTCATCGCACTCGGCTTCAATCCGATCTGGTACGGCATCCTCTACACGATCACCTGCCAGATCGCCTACATCACGCCGCCGTTCGGGTACAACCTGTTCCTGATGCGGGCGATGGCGCCGAAGGAAGTCACGTTGATCGACATCTACCGGTCGATCATCCCGTTCGTGCTCATCATGCTCTTGGGGCTCGCGCTCGTGATCATCTTCCCCGAGATCGCGCTCTGGCTGCCGAATCACGTCTACGTGAAATAGCCCCGGCTACTTCACCAGCGTCACCGGCACGGTGGCGTAGTGCACGACCTTCTGTGCCACGGATCCCAGGAAGAGGATTCCAAACGACGTGAGGCCGTGGGTTCCCATCGTGATCGACTCGCAGTCGAGTTCCATGGCTCGCTTCGCGATCGTTTCAGCCGGATCACCTTCCGTCTGTTCGAGTTTGAAACTGCTGCCGGCTGCCTGCAGTCGCTCGGCTGCCGCATCCAGGATCGCGCGTGCGCGCTCGGCGGCGACCTGATGGATGCGCTCCGCAGTTACGTAGATTTCCGCCGCCGTGTAGTTGCTCAGCAGCGGCTGCACGTTCAGCACGTGCAGTTCCGCCGTCGGCGTGCAGCGTGCCTGCCGCACCGCGAAATCGAGTGCCCGCTGGGCAGTCTCCGAACCATCGATCGCCACCAGGATTCTGCGCATCTGGGTCTCCGAATGAGCCGTCGTGGCGCTGAGCGCCGCTATCGATGCAGTGTACTTCGATCAGCGCCGTCGCGGACTCGTCCGCATGCCGGGCCTGAGGTTGCCAAACGGCAGCTTCGCCGGATCGGCAATGTTCGGCCCCGGAGCCTCGACGACCAGGATCCGGTCCGCCATCGAACCGAAGTCCGCCCGGAAGTGCACGGAGCTCTTCAACACCAGCACGGCGTGATCGGCCGGCTCCGCCCGCAGGTGACGAAACATCGCCTGGTCTGCGGCCTGCTGCTTGCGACTCGCCACCGCGATGCGAACGCCGCCCAGCTCGAGCAGCGCCATCGGACCGAGCTCGAAACGGGCACCCCGGTAGAACGGGCCCGTGCCGGTGAACTGGCCGTCGCCGAGCGCCGCCACCCTGAAACGCGCGGCGAGCGGCGCATCGCCTGGGGTACCGGAGCCTGCACCAAGGCTGAGCTCGACCTGCGTGCCTTCCCCCGCGGCGTGAGCGCGCGCCGCCGCCGCAGGATCGCAGATGACGCCGGCAAGCACGTTGCGCGCGTTGCCCGCAACCAGCGCCTTGATCAGGCTCATCGTGTCGGCGTGGCCGCCTGCACCCGGATTGTCCTGCGTCTCCGCCAGAATGATCGGCCGCCCACGCGGCGCTGCATGGCGCGTCGTCTTCACGATTGCCTGCTCGATGGAATACAGCTCGAGCGCGAACTCGTGCTCACGTGCCCGCACTTCGCGGGCAATGCCCGCCACCGTCTCATGTACCGCCACGTCGCTGTAGCCGCAGGAGTAGACGGCTGGACCGCAGTCGGCGACGTCCGCCGCCGGGAAGCCGGGCATGAGGCAGACCGAAAGCAGCGGCGGCTGCTGCAGCCGCTGTACCTGGTCCATCAGGGAGCGCATCGGCTCCGCCAGCGTAGATTGCGACGTCAGCGGCATCAGGAAGTCCAGTTGCTCGAGTGCGACCACCGGACCTGGGTGCCGGAGCAGGTCCTGCAAGACGCGCGCCGCCTGTGCGCCGCATTCCGCCATGTCGACGTGCGGATAAGTGCGGTACGACACGAGTGCGGTTGCAGCCCGCGCCATCAAAGGGGAAACGTTGGCGTGGTAATCGAGACTGGCAATGACGGGAACGTCGGGACCGACCAGCACTCGCACGCGTCGCAGCAGTTCGCCGTCGGCATCGTCGATGTGCCCGGCTACCATTGCACCGTGCAGGTCGAGGTAGACGCCGTCGACACTGCCGGCACGCCGCAGATCCTCGAGCAACAAAGCGCTGATGTGCTCGTACGCTGCCTGCGTCACGCGCCCGGACGGTTGCGCCGAACACCACGTCAGCGGCACCAGCTCATGATGCAGTGAACGTGCCTCCTGCACGAAGCCGGCAGCCGGCAGGTTGATGCCGGCTACCGCCTCCAACAGGGCGCCGCCACGCGTGAGCCCGGGCCACGCATCGGGCGCCTCGAAGTCCGCCAGCGCTGCAGGGGTCGACGAAAAAGTGTTCGTCTCGTGCTGGAAGCCGCCGATCGCGATACGTGCCATCGGGTCAGGCCTCGCCCGGGCGTCCGTCGGCGTCGCGCCGCGACTGCAGCGCAGCGCGGATATCTTCCAGGCGCGCGCGCTGCACGCCCGAGGCGTCGAAGTTGTCGCGGTCGAGCCAGCGTTCGAACGCCTCGCGCAACAGTGGCCATTCCGAGTCGATGACCGAATACCAGGCCGTGTCGCGACTGCGGCCCTTGTAGATCGTCGCCTGGCGGAACACGCCTTCGAACACGAAGCCGAGTCTTGCGGCGGCGCGCCGCGACCTGGCGTTGAGCGCGTCGCACTTCCATTCGTAGCGACGGTAACCAAGCTCGAACGCGTGCCGCATCATCAGATACATCGCTTCCGTCGCGGCCGGCGACCGCTGCAGCAGCGGCGACAGGGCGATGTGCCCCACCTCGATGGCTCCTGCAGGCGGGTCGATGCGCATGAACGCGCCGATGCCGACCGCATTGCCCGACCTCCGATCGACGAAGGCCTGGAACCGCGGATCGGTGCTGGCCGCGCATTCGGTGAGCCAGCGTTCGTACGTGTCGAAGTCCGCGAACGGGCCGTACGAGAGATACGTCCACATGCGGTGATCGCGTGCAACCGGCGTTGCGCCGGACGTTCCGGGGGCTGCCAGCGGGGCAGGGCCGGTCCGACGGGCTGGCCGGGTTCGTCGCGCTGCGGCCCGTTGCTCAAGTGGCGGCTTCCGTTGCCAAGCCCGTGCCGTCTGCGAACTGCAGCGCGGCGAGGCGCGCGTAAAGCTCGTTGCCGCGCACGAGCTCGGCGTGCGTGCCCTGCGCGACGATGCGTCCATGATCCATGACGACGATGCGATCCGCCTGCAAAACCGTCGCCAGCCGGTGCGCGATGATGATCGTCGTGCGGCCCTGCATCAGGCGATCGAGCGCGGCCTGCACCAGCCGCTCGCTTTCCGCATCGAGCGCGCTCGTTGCTTCGTCGAGCAGCAGGATCGGCGGATCGCGCAGGATCGCGCGCGCGATGGCGATGCGCTGGCGCTGGCCGCCCGAGAGTCGCGTGCCTCGTTCACCGAGGAAGGTGTCGTAGCCCTCAGGCAGCTTGCGCAGGAATTCGTCAGCGGCCGCTGCCTTTGCGGCGTCTTCCACTTCTGCATCGGATGCGCCCGGGCGGCCATACCGGATGTTCTCGCGCGCGCTCGCTGCGAACAGCACGGTGTCCTGCGGGACGAGGCCGATGCGGCTGCGGACTGCGAGCGGGTCTGCCTGCGAGAGATCGACTCCGTCAAGCAGCACCCGGCCCGACTCCGGGTCGTAGAACCGCAGCAGCAGCTGGAAGGTCGTGCTCTTGCCCGCGCCCGAAGGGCCGACGAACGCGACCGTCTCGCCCTTGCGTACCTGCAGGTCGAATGAGTCCAGGGCCTTCGCCTCGGGGCGGGACGGATACCGGAACGTGACTCTTTCGAAGCTGATTTCGCCGCGTCCGGGCACGGGCAGCGCGACGGGTCGTGCCGGCGCCTGGATCGTGGGTTGCGCGTGCTCGAGTTCGATCAGGCGCTCCATCGCACCGGCGGCACGCTGCACTTCGCCCCACATTTCACTCAGGCTGGCCGCCGCGATCGCCACGTAACCGGCGTACAAGAGAAACTGGCCGAGCTGGCCGCCGGTCATTTCACCGCGTACGACCGCGTGCGCGCCCATCCAGAGCACGAACGTGATGGCGCCGAAGACCAGCATCGTGGCCAGCGCCGTAAGCGTGGAGCGCGTCCTGGTGCGGAGCACGGCCGCGCCGAAGGAGTCTTCGACCGCCGCGTCGAACCGGTTGGTATTGATCTGCTCCAGCGTGAAGGCCTGCACCGTCTGCACGGCGTTCAGCGTTTCGTCGGCGATGCTGCTGGTGTCGGCGATGCGGTCCTGCGACGTGCGCGAAAGCCGGCGCACGCGGCGGCCCAGCACGATCAAAGGCACGATGACTACCGGGATCAGCACCACCAGGATCGCGGTGAGCTTGAAGCTCGTCACGCCCAGCATCACGAGGCTGCCGATCAGCGAGAGGGTGGAGCGCAGCGTGATCGAAAGGTTGACACCCGCGATCGACTGCACCAGCGTCGTGTCCGCCGTCAGTCGCGAGAGCACTTCGCCGATGCGGGTGACTTCGAAAAACGCGGGATCCATGCGGATGACGCGCGCGTAGACGGCCGAGCGCATGTCGGCCACGACGCGTTCGCCGATCCAGCTCACCAGGTAGAAGCGCAGCGCCGCGAACACGCCGAAGATCGCCGCCGCCGCGAGGAACGCGATGAAGTACTGGTTGATCGTGTCGCTGTTCTTCGACGAGATCCCGTTGTCGATCAGGTAGCGCAGAGCGATTGGCAGCGCCAGCATGGCGGCTGCTGCCACCAGCAGGGCGAGGAGCGCCAGCACCAGGACGCCGCGGTAGGGGCGCAGGTACGGCACCAGGGCCCGCAGGGGACCGAGCGAACGCGACTTCGGGCGGTCTGCGGGCACGCTCACTGTGCTTGCACGTCGCGGCTGCGCACGCTGCCGTCCGACATCTGCCAGCGCACGTTGAGGGTCGTCGGCGCTGCGTTGCGCTCGACCCACGCTTCAAGCGCAGGCAGCGGATCGAAGTCGACCGACTTCGCTCCAGGCCCGGGCTGAAGGCCGCAGTGGTCGACCCCTGGCAGCATGAAGAGACGCGCGAACTGTGCAGTCGACTCCGCGCCCCCCATCGTTGCGCGCACTGCGCCGTAATAGTCGAGCGTGCGCTGCGGCGTGACGAGCGGGTCGGCCCAGCCATGAAACAGCAGCAGCTTGCCGCCGCGCTCGCGGAAGGCCGTCAGGTCAGGATTCGTCGCGTCGTAGATGCGCGCCATCGTTGCGAGGCGCGGTGGGTCCCGGTCGAAATCGTAGTTACGCACGTCGAAACCCGCCCCGGCATCTGGCACGAACGCCATGAAGCGCAGGAAGTCGGTGCCGAAGCGCTCGGCGAGCGAGAGCGCGTTGCTGCCCGGTATGCCTGAGAGCCAGACGGGCCAGTACGGCTCAGAGCCCTTCGGTACGCCGCCCGGGTACTGGATGCGACCGTCGCCGCTGGCTGCCGGCATGTACCAGTGGTCGAGCACGCCGATTTCCTTCGCCGTCAGGCAGTCGGCTGCCGTGGACCCCTCGCATTGCAGTTGCGCCGGTTTCCAGTCGCAGCGGCGGGGATCGTCGATGAGGCCGTCGCGCTGGCCGTCGAGGCCGTCGCAGGTTTCGAGCACGGCCTTCGCGACGAGCGGCACCTTGGCGCGATCGAGGATTTCGCTGCCGTCCGTGGCCGTGTTGGCCTGGACGATCCAGGCCATCTGCGAGGCGACCAGCCCGGTGTAATCGAGGGCAGGGGCGCCGGCGATGATGCCGTCGAAGTCCTGCGGAAATCGCTGTGCGGACATCAGGCCCATGCGGCCGCCCGTCGAACAGCCGGCAAAATACGAGCGCACGGCCGGCCGTTGATAGAACGCGCGGACGAGATCGCGCGACACGCGGGCGGTTTCGGTGACGGAGCGCCAGCCCCAATCCGCTTCAGCGCCCGGGTTGTCGAGCGCCCAGCGACCGTCGGTGACGCTCGTGCCGGCGTGGCCCGAATCGGACGTGGCCGACGCATAGCCGCGGCGCAGGCCATGATTGAGCGCATTGATGACACCGGGCCGGTCGGCCTCCAGCGAGCCGCAGAAGCCGCCGCAGCCCGCCAGGTAGAACTTGCCGTTCCAGTCCGCGACCGGTAGCCGGAGTTCGAAGTGAATCGCCTGCGGAATCGTGCCTTGTACCCGGCAATGCGCCGGAAGGTCGCCAGCGGCAGCGACTGCCGTCGCTGACGTGATCTTTGCGCCAGGAACGTTCGCATCGATCAACGCCGAGCAGGGATCGGCGGTCGCCCCGGTGGTGGCGGCGATGAGCAACAAGGCGGTGAGCGCCGCGATGCGGGCGGCGAACGAGGCGCGGTTCGGGTCAGGCATGCCTGCAGGATAGGGGCCGATCGCACCGGCCACAACCGCGGCGGGTCACTCCGGCGCGGGGCCGGGAAACTGCTCGCGCAGCAGGCGCTTGAGGATCTTGCCGGACGGGTTGCGCGGCAGCGCGTGCATGAAGACGTACGTCTTCGGCTGCTTGAAGCGCGCCAGCCGCGACTGGACCAGCGTCCTGAGTTCCTGGACGAGCAGATCGTCGTCGCCTTTCCAGTCGTCGCCACGCACGATCACGGCGCAGACGCTTTCGCCCCACCTGGGCGAAGGCTGCCCGATCACGCCGACCTCACGCACACCGGCGTGTCCACCCAGCACGTCTTCCACCTCGGCCGGGTACACGTTCTCGCCGCCCGTGATCACCATGTCCTTCGAGCGGTCCTTGATGTAGATGAAACCCTCGGCGTCGACTTCAGCGATGTCGCCCGTGTGGAACCAGCCTTCGCGGATCGCTTCCTGGGTCGCGTCGGGGCGATTCCAGTAGCCGCTGATCAGGTGCGGGCCGCGCGTGACCACCTCGCCCGGAATTCCAGGCGGTACGGGCGTGCCGGCTTTGTCGACGACGCGCACGTCGATGCCGAAATACGGCATGCCGGTGGAGCCGACCTTGGTCCGCGCGTGCTCGGCCGACATCAGGCAGATGCCGCCGTGTGTCTCGGTCAGGCCATACACCTGCAGGATTTCCACGCCCATGGCCAGGTAGGCTTCGATCAGGTTGACCGGGACGGGAGCTGCACCGCAAAGCACCCAGCGCAACGCGGGCCTCGCGGTCGTCGTGCGCTTCGGGTGCTGGTACATGAGCGCAAGCATCGCCGGCACGGCGAAGAAGCCGGTTATTTTCTCGGCCTCGACGAGGTCCCACATTACGCCCGGGTCGAACTGCTTCAGCAGCACCGTCGTCATGCCGCGGTATACGGCCGACATCGCGAGCCCGAGGCCGCCAATGTGGAACAACGGCGCCACGATGATGTTGCGTTCCCCATGGCGCAGGTCGGAGGTCGCCAGCATGCTGGCGAGCCACGCGATGTTCGCGGCATGCGACATCAGCGCGCCCTTCGGCCGGCCGGTCGTGCCGCTCGTGTACATCATGTAGAGAGGATCGGTCCCGGTCGCCCCGATCGGTGGCTCGGCGGTGGCAGCCGTTGCGACAGCCGCGGCGTAGTCACCTTCGTCGGCGGCCAGCCAGCGGATGTGCGGGAACTGCTGGCGCAGCGGTTCCACCAGGGACTTCTGCTCGGCGGCATACAGGACGGCGACGGCACCCGCATCCATCAGCTGGTACGACAGCTCCGCCAGCGACAGGCGCCAGTTGAGCGCGACGAAGACGAAGCCTGCTTTGGCGCACGCATAGAACGATTCCATGTACTGCGCCTGGTTCGGCATCAGGCAGGCGATGCGTTCGCCCGGAGTGAACTCCATGGCCAGCAGCGTGTTCGCTGTCTGGTTGGTGCGATCGTTGAGCTGACGGAAGTCGCAGCGCGCGCCCGACGCGGTGTCGACGATGGCCTCCACACGTGGCCCGATCTTCGCCCGCTCCGTCAGGACCTGTCCGGAATTCAGCAGCATGCCCCGTCTCCCCCGCTGGCAAGGTCCGTCTTGGACCGAGCGGCAACGCTAGCTGCCTCTGGACAAGAACGCCAGTTTCCTTTGTGATCGTCGCCTCCTGCGAGGTGAACCCCATGGATGCCTATCGTTCCGCCTGGCTCGACGACGAGCTGGATCTCTTCCGTGACGCCGTCCGGCGTTTCGTCCAGATGGAAATCGTGCCGCACGATGCGCGCTGGCGCGAGCAGCATCACGTCGACCGCGAACTCTGGACCAAGGCAGGTGAAGTCGGCCTGCTGTGCACGGACATCCCGGCGGAATACGGCGGTGTCGGCGGCGACGTGCGGCACGAAGCGATCGTGGCCGAGGAAATGGGCCGGCACGGCATCACCAGCCTCGGGCACGCGGTGCACAGCATCGTCGCGCACTACGTGCTCAATTACGGGGCCGAGGCACAGAAGCGGGACTGGTTGTCGCGCATGGCCACCGGCGAACTCGTGGGGGCGATCGCGATGACCGAGCCGAGCGCAGGTTCCGACCTGCAGTCGATCCGGACGCGCGCGGTGCGCGACGGCGACGAGTACGTCATCAACGGTTCGAAGACGTTCATCTCGAACGGCTTGCACGCCGGCCTGGTCGGCGTCGTGGTCAAGACGGATCCGACGCAGGGCTCGCGCGGCATCTCGATCCTGATGATCGAGACGAAGGACCTGAAGGGCTACCGGGTGGGCCGCGTGCTCGACAAGATCGGCCAGAACGGCTGGGACACGGCCGAGCTGTTCTTCGACGATTGCCGCGTGCCGGTCTCCTGCCTGCTCGGTCCGGCCGAAGGACAGGGTTTCGTGCAGATGATGCGCGACCTGCCGTACGAGCGCGCGCTGCTCGCCATCGGTGGGCTCGGCGCGATGGAATTCGCGCTCAAGCTCACCGCGGACTACACGCGCGAACGCAAAGTGTTCGGCAAGCCGCTGCTGGAACTGCAGAACACGCGGTTCAAGCTCGCAGAAGTGAAGACCAACGTGCATGTCGCCCGCGTCTTCGTCGACGACTGCATCGTCAAGCTGCGTGCAGGCAAGCTCGACACCGTCACCGCCTCGATGGCCAAGTACTGGGTCACCGACATGCAGAACAAGGTGATGGATGAATGCCTGCAGCTGTTCGGAGGCTACGGCTACACCCGTGAGTACCCGATCTCGCAGCTGTACGTGGATTCACGCGTGCAGCGCATCTACGGCGGCGCGAACGAGATCATGAAGGAGATCATCGCGCGGTCGATCTGACGATCCAGCGAAACCCCGGGGCGCGACGCGTCGAACTGCACGGAACTGCCGTCAGGGCTTGCGCTGCAGCGCCAGGGCGTACGGGTGCAACGTGGCCGTCATGACCCCGGCGACGACGGCGGGGTCGGATTCCATGAACTGCCTTGCAGCCGCTTCGCTCCCGGCCTCGAACACCACGAGGCCGAAGGTCGTGTCGAGTGGTTCGGTGGTCTTGCCTGCGAAGATCACCTTTCCCGCCTTTACGCCGTCGGCGAGGCGGGTGAAGTGCCGGCTGACCGCATCGTCGTCCGCCTGGGTCCACCTGGCCTGGTCGTGGAGTGCGGGCGCGACCCGCAGCACGTAGAGGTACTGCTGCGCCTTCGGCGCATCCTGCGCCTGTGCGGACGATGGCGTCCCGGCGAGGGCGACCGCGAAGAACATCGTCGTGATGATTCTCTGCAATGTGAACATCGAAATCTCCTTGTCAACGGGTTCGCGGCAGATCCTTGAAGTAGGCGTTGCTGATCCGGTACTTCTGCCAGTCGCGGCAGTCGTAGTGCCACCACTCGTCGTCGTTCACGGTGAAGCCTTCCGCCTCCATCGCCGTGCGCAGCAGGTCGCGCGCCGCGCGTTGTTCGGACATGCCGCCCGCGTAGTCCGGATGCGCGCGCTCCGAGAATTCGTCGTAGCCGCTCGGCATCGATACCTCCAGGCCAGTCTTCAGGTCGTACAGGCTCAGGTCGATCGCACAGCCCCGGTTGTGACGTGAGCCGGTTGCCGGGTCGGCCACGAAGTTCCGCTTCTCGGCCGGCGTCGCTTCCCAGAACATCCACGTGACGTACCAGGGCCGGTAGCCGTCGAAGAGCAGCAGTCCGTAGCCGTGCGCCTGCAGGGCACGGTTCGCCCGAACTACGGCCTCGGCGGCTGGTCGCTGCAGGAAGACCCGGGCTTCGGGATAAATGGGCGCACGCAGGAAATTGTCGGAGCCTGCGTAACGCACGTCCAGCCGCAGGCTCGGGTCGAGCGTGACGACTTCCACCAGGTCGGTGTCCAGGAACTCGCCGGTCTCGTCCGGCGGCAGTGCCCGAATCGCATCGGCCCGCAACTGCTCCAGCTTGCTGACTGGCAAGGCCGGCACCGGATAACGCGACGGGGATTCGGCGCAAGCCGACAGCAGGATTGCCAGCAGCCCGGCAACCAGTGCGGCACGCGGCCCGTAGAGTACGTGCGGGTTCATGCCGGGATCCGTTCGTACAGAAAGTTCTGGAGTGCGGTGGCTTGCATAGCTGCGCATTGTCGGGTCGGCGGGCTCGCTGCGGCAATCTCCACGTCCGTTACTCCCGGTCGCCGTCGCGGGCGTAGAATCGATGCCCGGGCGTACCGTCGTCGTCCGCAGGGGAGCATCATGACCGAACAGATCCTGGCTGCAGTGCTGAAGCATCCGTTCGTGGCGGGCCTGACGCCTGAACATTGCGCGACGCTCGCGTCGCTGGCCCGGCCCGTCAGCTTTGCGCAGGGCGACATGATCTTCCGCGAGGGCGACGCAAGACACGAGTTCTTCCTGCTGCTGAACGGGCGCGTGGCGCTCGAGATGATGGCGCAGGGCAAGGCGCTGCGGGTGCACACGCTCGAGGGCGGCGACGAGCTCGGCTGGTCCTCGGTCATCGTCGGCCGCGGTAAGCTGTTCCAGGCGCGCGCACTCGAGCCGGTCGAGGCACTGGCTTTCGACGGCTACGCTTTGCTCGAGCGCTGCCGCGCTGATACCGGTTTCGGCTACAAGATCATGCACCGGCTGCTGGGAGTGGTCTCCGAACGTCTGCAGGCCGCGCGGTTGCAGGTGCTGGACTCGCACTCCCCGATTGCACGGCGTGCGGGGGCCTGAGGCTGCTGCTCCGGCGGCGAGGGCGAACGGCGCGCCGAAGCAGGATGCCCAGCGGCCTTCAGCGCGGCGCTGTCGGCCGGTCGCGCGATGGGATGCGGTAGAGCCGGACGGCCAGCACCAGCGCCATCATCGCCAGCAGCGCCTGCAGCCACGGCTGCGTGACGACCAGCAGGATCGAGAGGCCGAACGAAACGAGCATCGTCACGATCGCGACGACCTTCGTTCGGTACGGCAGGCTGCCGTGCTGATACCACTCCTTGAGCATCGGACCCAGCCAGCGATGGCCCAGCATCCATTCGTGGAAAGGACGATAGGCGCGCGCAAAGCACGCGGCAGCAAGGATGAACAGCGGCGTCGCCGGCAGCAGCGGCAGCAAAACGCCCGCAATGCCCAGTGTGAACGCGACCGTTCCGGCAACGAAAAAGAACGCTCGCACCACGGGCGACCCGTGCTCGAGCTGCTCAGGACCGATTCCGCACGTCTCGGCGGACGAAGGTGGGACTTCATTCACACGCGCGAGCCTACCTGAGTTCGCTCAGAACCGATCGAGCAACCAGCCGGGGAAGAACGCCAGCACGATGGCCGGTGCCAGGCAGAGCAAGCTCGCCGCGAGCGCCAGGCGCCGCGGATGTCCGGCAGGCTGGTCCGCGGTCGCCGTGTTCATGAACATGTACTGGATGACACGCAGGTAGAAATAAATGCCGAGGTAGCTCGCCACGAGGCCGAGTACGGCGTATCCCGTGTAACCCGCCGCCAGCACGTTGCGGAATACCAGGAACTTGGCGACGAAGCCGGGCAGGGGCGGCAGGCCGGCGAGAGAGAGCATCGAGATTGCCAGCATGATCGCGGCGAACGGCCTGCGCTGGTACAGGCCCTGCAGCGACTCGAGCCGATCGCTGCGTTCGTCGTCGGTGCCGCGCGGCAGCACGGTGAATGCCAGCACGTTCATGATCCCGTACACGACGACATAGAAGATGACCGCCTGCGCGCGGCCTGGACCCGCGCCGAGCAGCGCAAAGAACAGGTAGCCCGCGTGCGCGATCGACGAATACGCGATCATGCGGCGGAAACTCGTCTGGCGGATGGCGGCCACGTTGCCCCAGATCATCGAGACCAGTGGCAGGACGGCGAGCACGTCGACGAGCGGGCGTGTCACCGGCGCCGTTTCGAACAATCGCAGCGCCGCAAACAGCACGCCCGCCTTGATGATCGTGGCCATGAAGGCCGTCACCGGCACGCTGGCCCCTTCATAGGCATCCGGCGCCCAGCCGTGGAACGGCACGATGGCCGCCTTGAGGAACAGCGAGGCCACCACCAGCACGACGCCCGCGATGGGCAGGGTGTCGGACGAACCCAGCGCAGCAGCGAAAACGGCGGTCGACATCGAGCCGCTCCAGCCGTACAGCAGCGCGACACCCATCAGGAATGTCGCGGTGGCCGTGCCGCCCAGCACCAGGTACTTGAGCGCCGCCTCGGCACTGTCGGCTCGCAGCTGGGCCAGCAGCACGAGCGCGTACACCGGCATCGACATCAGTTCGAGGCCGAGGAACAGCGTGGGCAGGCTGTCCGAGGAAACGAGCAGGCACGCGCCGTACAGCGAGGCGAGCAGCAGTACGTAGTACCGCGTCTCGGCGAAGTCATCGCGCGAGATCAGCACGACCGGCAGCGCGAGCGCGATCAGCGCGAACTTGGCAAGCGACGCGTCCGGACCGACGGAGAAATGGCCGCTGAAAGGCGCTCCAGTGTAACTCTCCACGTGCAGCGTGAGCGCTGCGGCAGCGGCTGCGGCCAGCGCCAGGAAGGCGACGACGAAGCCGTCGCGCGGCCTGCCGCGCAGGACTTCCAGCGTGAGCAGGATGACCATTCCGGCAAGCAGCAGGTGCTCGGGCAGCATCGCCTTGGCGACTTCGCTCCAGTTCATCGCGTGCTCCCGAGGTGGATCGTCTCGCCGGCGACGAGTTGCTGGAACTCCCGTGCGGCCAGTTCCGTCTTGGCGAGCGGCTCGCCCGGGAACAGGCCGATGGCGAAGATCGCGGCGACGATCGCGACGAGGATGGCGGTTTCACGCGCGTTCAGGTCCGTGAGCGGCGCATGGGGTGCGCGGGCTTCGCCGAACAGGATGCGCTGGGCGAGCCAGAGCATGTAGAGCGCGCCGAGCACCACGCCCGATACGGCGATCACCGCAAGTATCAGCGGCAAGTCGTTGCCCGCGAGGTGCGCAGGCCACGCCGCATTGAATGCTCCGAGCAACGCCATGAACTCGCCGGCGAAACCGCTCGTGGTTGGCAGTCCGATCGAGGCCAGCGTGAGGATCGTGAAGAACACCGAGAACACCGGCAGCATCTTGGCGAGGCCGCCGTAATCGGCAACGGCCCGCGAATGCGTGCGCTCGTAGATCATGCCGACCATGAGGAACAGCCCGCCTGCGACCAGGCCGTGGCTCACCATCTGCAGGATGGCGCCCTGGATGCCGATGAGGTCGAGACTCGCGAGTCCCAGCATGACGTAGCCGAGGTGGCTGATCGACGAGTAGGCGATGATCTTCTTGATGTCGCTCTGTACCAGCGCGAGGCATGCGCCGTAGACGATGCTGATCACGGCGAGGGTCATGATCACCGGCATCATGGCCCGCGCGGCCTCCGGGAACAGCGGGAAGCCGAGCTTCATGAAGCCGTACGTGCCCATCTTCAGCAGCACGCCCGCCAGGATGACCGAGCCGCCCGTAGGCGCCTCGACGTGCGCGTCCGGCAGCCAGGTGTGCAGCGGGAACATCGGCACCTTGATCGCGAACGACAGCGCGAACGCGGACAGCAGCCAGAGCTGCGTGTTCAGCGGCAGCTGCGAGCCGCTCAGGTGGCGCAGGTCGAACGTCATGTAGCCGGACGAACCATGCGTGTAGAGCACGAGGTAGATCAGCGCGGCCAGCATCAGGATGCTGCCGAATGCGGTATAGAGGACGAACTTCAGCGTGGCGTAGATGCGGCGCTCGCCGCCCCAGAGCCCGATGATCAGGAACATCGGGATCAGCATCGCTTCCCAGAAGACGTAGAACAGGAAGAGGTCCTGCGCGAGGAACGTGCCCAGCATTGCGAACTGGATGAAGAGCACCATCACGTGGAACAGCTTCACGTCCTTGTGTACGGCACTCCACGCGCCCGCGACGACGAGCGGACCGAGGAAGGCCGTTAGGGACACCAGCAGCACGTTCAGGCCGTCGAGGCCGATGCGATAGCCAACGCCCCAGTCGCGGATCCACGGCACGTCGGTGGCGAACTGCAGGCCGGCCACCGTGCCATCGAAGCGCTGGTACAGGATTGCGGCAATGAAGAACTGCAGCACCATGCAGCTGAAGGTGACGCTGCGCACTAGGGAGTCGCGCCCTCTGGGCAGCAACGTAACAGCCACCATGCCGAGCGCCGGCAGCCACAGCAACCAATTGAGCCAGGTCGCCTCACCCATGACGCCACACCCACACGAGGCAGCCGACTACGCCGACGACGGCCATTGCCACGTACCACTGCAACTGACCTGTCTGGACGCGGCTCAACCGGCCGGAGGCGCGGCGCGTGAGCGCCGCCAGGCCGTGCAGCGAACCGTCGATCAGGAGCCGGTCGCCGAGGCCCAGGAACACACGATCGGAAATCCAGTGCAGCGGCCGGTAGAGAACGGCCTCGAACAATTCGTCGATGTAGTACTTGCCGCCCAGGACCCGGTGCAGGCGCGGGAATCGGGCCGCCAGCGCCTCGCCGCGGGCGAGGCCGCGGCGATACATGAAAGTCGCCGCTGCGAGTCCCAGCAGTGCCACCGCCACCGCCACGAACACGAACGTGTGCTCGTAGTGCTCGAGCGATTCCAACACCGCCGGCATCGGCAGCAGCGGTTCGAGGAAGTGCGGCAGTTCGAAGAATCCGCCGATCGCGGACAGCACGGCGAGGACGATCAGTACGCCCGTCATCGAGAGCGGCGATTCGTGCACGTGGTGCTCGGTGTCGTGGCTCATGCGCGAGGGCGTCAGGAACGTGAGCCAGAGCAGCCGGAACATGTAGAACGAGGTCATCAGCGAGGTGGCCGACCCCAGCACCCACAGGATGGGCGAACCGCCGTGCTCGCTGGCCAGGGCGAACCAGAGGATCTCGTCCTTGGAGAAGAATCCGGCCAGCGGCGGGATGCCGGCAATCGCCGCTGTAGCGATGGCGAAAGTGAAGAATGTGACCGGTATCTTCCGCCACAGGCCACCCATCTTGCGGATGTCCTGCTCGCCGCCGAGCGCGTGGATCACGCTGCCGGCGCCGAGGAAGAGGCAGGCCTTGAAGAACGCGTGGGTGTAGACGTGGAACACCGCCACACCGTAGGCGCCGACGCCCAGCGCGAGGAACATCAGGCCAAGCTGCGACACGGTCGAGTAGGCCAGTACCTTCTTGATGTCCGTCTGGACCAGCGCGATGGTCGCCGCAAAGAATGCGGTCAGCACACCGATGACCGCGACGACCTGCGACGCCTCGGGCGCGTGCTCGTAGATGCCGTGCAGGCGCGCGACCAGGTATACGCCGGCAGTCACCATCGTTGCCGCATGGATCAGCGCCGAGACCGGCGTGGGGCCAGCCATCGCGTCCGGCAACCAGACGTGCAACGGGATCTGCGCCGACTTGCCCGTGGCGCCGATGAAGAGCAGCACGCCGACGAGGCTCGCGGAGACGGCCGGCGCGACCGGCGCGGCAAATGCGGCGTTGATCTCGTCCATGTTCACGGTGCCAAGCGCCCAGTACAGCAGGAACAGGCCGAGCAGGAAGCCGGCGTCGCCGACGCGGTTCGTGATGAAGGCCTTCTTGCCGGCGGCCGCCTTGGCCGGATCCTCGAACCAGAAGCCGATCAGGAGGTACGAAGCGAGGCCGACGCCTTCCCAGCCGACGAAGCAGACCAGCAGCGAGCGGCCCAGCACCAGCGTGAGCATGAAGAACAGGAACAGGTTCAGGTACGCGAAGTAACGCGCGTAGCTCGGGTCGTCCTTCATGTAGCCGGTCGAATAGACGTGGATCAGCGAGCCGACACCGGTGATGATCAGCGTCATGACCGCGGTCAGGCGGTCGAAGTAGAACGCGACGTCGAACCCTTGCGCGCCGAAGCTCGCCCAGCGATAGGCTACTTCGAGCAGTGCCGCGTCGGGTCCCGCCGCCTGCAGCAGCAGGACCGCTTTGACCGTCGCGAGAAATGCGAGGACCGGCAGGCCGCAACCGACGACCGAGACGAATGTGCGGCCCAGGCGGCGACCGAGCAGGCCGTTCAGCAGGAAGCCCGCGAGCGGCAGCAGTACGATGACGGTGAGCAGGTTCATCGGGTGCGCATCATCCTTGCAGGCGATCGTAGCCCTCGACATCGAGGGAGCTTCGTTGCCGCGACAGCTGCAGCACGATCGGGATCGCAATCGCGATCTCCGCGGCCGCCACGACGAAGATCAGGAACACCAGCACGGCCCCCGACAGGGTCGCGGTCTCGAGCGAGAAAGTGACCAGCGCCAGGATGACTGCGTTGAGCATCAGTTCCATGCACATCAGCATGACGAGCGCGTTGCGCCGCACCATCACGCCGACGAGACCGAGCGCGAAGAGCACGAAGCTGAGTCCGAGCAGCAGTTGGGTGTCAGCCATCCGACCGCCTCCCGCTCCTGATGATCGCGATCGCCGCGACGACCGCCGCGACCAGCAGCACGCTGGTCAGCTCGAAATGCAACCAGTACTCGCGCAGGAACTCGACCGAGAACGGCTGCACGAGGTAGGACGGCGCCGCGCCCGCGCCGGGCTGGATGACGGGGGCGCCGAGCCTTATCGCAGAGATGCCGAGCGCCCCGGCGAGCAGGGCGCCGAGCACGACGCCGGGCAGCAGCATGCGGCTGTAGCGGCGCACGAACGAAGGGTCGCGCACGTCGAGCAGCATGATCACGTAGACCATGAAGACCATGACCGCGCCGACGTAGATCAGGACCTGGAAGACTGCCACCACGTGCACGCCCAGCATCGCGTAGATGCCCGCGAGCGACAACATGCAGCTGATCAGGGCGAGCGCAACACGCATCGGATGCCTTGCGACCAGCATCAGCACGCCGCCGAGCAGCGCGCACGCGCCGAAGAAGTACACCAGCAGCTGGTCGATGGTCATGCGTCGGGACTCCTGCCGGGCTCCGCCACCGTCCTGACAGGGTAGGGCTTGGCGACGTCGGCGTGCGGCTGCCAGTTGAGCAGTTCTTCCTTGCCGAGCCACATGCGATCGCGGTCGAAACCCGGCAGGTCCGGTGTTTCCTTGACCATGCGGATGGCGTCCTCCGGGCAGGCCTCGACGCAGAACCCGCAGAACACGCAGCGTGAGTAATCGATCTCGAAGCGCGAGGGGTACTTCGGGTGGGCGGGATCGTCCGGGTCGAACGCGGCGTCGATCTCGATCACCTGCGCGGGGCAGACCGTCGCGCACATGTTGCAGGCGACGCATTGCGGTCGGCCGTCGGGGCGCTGCGTCAGGATGTGCTTGCCGCGATTGCCGGCCGCGTAGTCGGCGCGGATTTCCTCGGGGTAATACGCCGTGAGCGCGCCCTTGCGCCCGGTCATCCACTTGCCCATGTTGCGCAGGAACACGCCTCCGGTGATCGCGAGGCCGCGCGCGACCTCGAGCAGGTAGGAGCGCTCCCACCAGCCCATCGTGGGCTCGTTCCAGTATTGCCTGCGCACGTGCGGTTTGCGGGGCGTGGTCATGTCGTTGCGCGCCTCATGCCTGCTGCGCCCACAGCGCGACCGCCGTCACGACGAGGTTGGCAATCGCCAGCGGCAGCAGGAACTTCCATGCGAAGCGCAGCAGCTGGTCCCAGCGGAAGCGCGGCAGAGTCCACCGCACGAGGATCTGGAAGCTGCAGAGCAGGAAGACCTTGCCGAGGAAGGTCAGCAACTGCAGCACGACGACCCAGCCGTGACTGAGTGGCACGGCGTGGCCGCCCGGGAAGACGAAGCCGGTGTCGTTCATCCACGGCAGGTTGTAGCCGCCAAAGAACAACGTGACGAACAGCGCGCCGATGACCGCGATCTCGATGAACTCGGAGAGCATGAAGACGCCCTGCTTCATCGCGCTGTATTCGGTGAAGTAGCCCGAGATAAGTTCCGACTCGGCCTCGGGCAGGTCGAACGGAATGCGCTTGTTCTCGGCGATGCCGGCGATCAGGAACAGCACCGCGGCGAAGGGCTGGTAGACGATGCCCCAGGCCGGCAGGAAGCCGAGCACGGTCCCCGACTGCCGCTCGACGATGGTGCCGAGGTTGACGGTGCCGAAGATCAGCACGATGCCGAGCACAGTGAGGCCCATCACCAGCTCGTACGAAATCAGTTGCGAGCCCGCGCGCAGTGCGCCGAGCAGCGAGAACTTGTTGGCCGACGACCAGCCGGCGAGCATCGCGCCGATGATCGTGATGCCGCTGAAGGCAAAGACGATGAGGATGCCAGCGTCGATCGGCGCGATCTGCATCGGGTAAGTGCGGCCGCCGAACCATTCGGCCAGGCTCGGGAACAGCCGGCCCGGATCGAGCGTGCCGCCAAACGGCACGACGGCGAAGACCAGCAGCACCGGCACGATGGCGAGCCACGGGCCGAGCGCGTAGGCGAGCTTGTCGTAGGCGAGGGGCTTGAAGTCCTCCTTCAGCAGCAGCTTGAGGCCGTCGGCCATGCCGTGGAACAGTCCGAGCCAGATCAGCTTGACCTGCGTGAACGGGATGCGGACGTAGGCGCGGTTGGCGCCGATGCGGTCCGACATGATTGCGGCCTGCTTGCGCTCGACCCAGGTCAGGATCGCGCCGAACGTCAGCAGGACCGCCAGTGCGTAGGCGATGTAGACCAGGCTGATGGCAAAGTCCGGGGCGGTCACGGGTGACCTCGTGCCGGCGCGGCCAGCGCCTTGATCAGGTCCTCGGCGTGCAGCACGCCGGGCTTCTTCTCGAAGCATGGCTCGAACGCGCTGACTGTTCCCCGGAAGTTCGTGTAGTGCCCGTGCCGTTCAGTCTGGATGCTGACCGGGAGGAACACGTCCGCGTGGCCGTTCTCCGGCTGCAGGTACGAGTTCAGGAAGATGATCCTGGCCCGCGGCGGCAGCCCTGCGAAATCGAAGCCTTCACCCCAGACCAGCACGAGGTCCGTGCCGTCCTTGAAGTCGGGCTCCGCGTGGCCGAACAGTTCGCGCGCCCGGGTCGTGTTCGGGTTCTTGTCCCCGCGGATCAGCAGGTCATCCTCGATCCGCTCGCCCGGCTGCGGTTGCCAGTCCTGCTTGACGAAGCAGTGGAACACTTCGCCGAGCTTGTCCTTGAACGCCTCGAGCTCCTCGTTCGAGCCCCAGTTCGACACCAGCGCGACGGGGTGGCGGGCCGCGCCGATCAGCCGGCGCGCCTCGTCCAGTGCGGCTGGCACGGCGACCGGGCGCCCCTTGAGCATCGGTTCGTCGGCGCGGGCGCGCTCGAACATCTGCGCCAGGTCGCGACCCTTGTTGCAGATCCACGGCCCGTTGACGGCCGGGTTGTCCAGCGGCGTGACGCGCGCGATGTTTTCGTTCTGCCGCGGATCGAGTGCCTTGAGTTTCCATTCCGGCTTGCGGTGCCAGATCTGCACCGTGCAGCCACGGGCGCAGCCCGGGCAGACCGACGGCGTCGGCTGCAGGAACCACACGCGCGACTTGTGCAGGAACTGCCGCGACAGCAGTGCGCCGACCGGGCAGATGTCGACGATGTTGTCGGAATACGGATCTTCGCTCAACGGCCGGTCCTCGACCGGGCGTATGTTCGAGATGTCGCCGCGCCGCTCGACGCCCAGCGCCATCGACTTCGAGACTTCGTGCGTGAACCGCGTGCAGCGCAGGCACAGGATGCAGCGCTCGTTGTCGAGCAGGATGCGGTTCGAGAGGTTGTAGAACTTGGTCGAGCGCACCTTCTCGTCGTGGGAGAGCGAGCGCTGGCCGCTGTACTCGTAATGGTAATCCTGCAGCGTGCACTCGCCGGCCTTGTCGCAGATGCCGCAGTCGACCGGGTGGTTGAGCGTGATGAACTGCAGAATTGCCTTGCGGTGCGCCTGCACTTCCTCCGAGTTCGTGAACACCTGCATGCCTTTGGCGACGGGCATGTTGCAGGCGATGTCCAGCCCGCGGCCTTCGACCTCGACCAGGCACATGCGGCAGTTGCCGACGACCGACAGCTGCGGATGCCAGCAGAAGTAAGGGATGAAGTGGCCGTGCTCGCGCGCGACCTCCATGACGGTCTGGTCGTCGCGAGCCTCGATGGCCTGACCGTTTATGAAGATCTCAGGCATTCCAGGTTCCCGCCGAACTTTGAGCGCTTGTGTTCGATGCAGTACTCGAACTCGTCGCGGAATTTGTCGAGGATGCCGCTGCAGGCGTAGCCGGCCGCGTCACCGAGCCCGCAGATCGTCGTGCCGTCGTTGAATTTCGAGATGTAGTACAGGCGTTCGATGTCGTCGGCGCGGCCGTCGCCGGCGACGATTCGGTCGAGGATCCGGTGCAGCCAGCCGGTGCCATGCCGGCACGGCGTGCATTGCCCGCAGGACTCGTGGTGGTAGAAGCGCATCAGCACCTGCAGCAGCGCCACCATGCAGGTGCCTTCGGCGATCACGATCATGCCGCCGGAGCCGAGCGTGGAGCCTGCGTCCCACAGGTCCTCGTGCGACAGCTTCAGGTTGGCGATGTCGGCGCCGGTGAGCACCTTGGAGGAAACCCCGCCAGGCACGACGCACTTGATCGCGCGACCATGTGGGACGCCACCACAGTCTTCGTCCAGGAACTTCATCCACGGATAGCCGAGTTCGACCTCGTAGACGCCGGGACGGTTGATGTGGCCCGACACCGAGAAGAGGCGTGTGCCCGGGCTCTTGGGCGTGCCGACCGCCTTGAAGGCGTCGGCACCATTACTGATGATCCAGGCGATGTTCGAGAGCGATTCGACGTTGTTGACGACCGTCGGACGCTGGTACAGCCCCCTGACCGTCAGCCGCGGTGGCCGGTTGCGCGGGTATCCCTTCTTGCCTTCGAGCGACGAAATCAGTCCCGAAGCCTCGCCGGCCACGTAGGCGCCTGCGCCGCGGTAAACCACGATGTCGCAGGAGAAATCGGATCCCAGGATGTTCCTGCCGAACAGACCCGCCGCGTAAGCTTCCTCTACGGCGTCCGCGAGGCGGCGGTACGGGAGGTCGAACTCGCCGCGGATGTAGACGAAGCAGTTGCGGACGTTGAGCGCGTAGCTCGCGATCAGCATCGACTCGAGCAGCACGTGCGGGTTGTTCTCGAGGATCCAGCGATCCTTGAACGTGCCCGGCTCGCCTTCGTCGGCATTGGCGATCAGGTAGTGCGGCTGGCCGTCGTCGTACTGGACCACCTGCCACTTGCGGCCGACGGCGAAGGCCGCGCCGCCGCGGCCCTGCAGGCCCGAAGCGGTGACTTCCTTGACGACATCCTGCGGCTTCATCTGCCCGAGCGTCTTTGCGAGGGCGCCATAACCGCCTCTCGCCCGGTAATCGGGCAGCCCGTGCGACGTCGCCGTGACGGGGAAGGACATGATCAGCTGGCGGCCGGGCATGCTACTTCAGCCCCTGCAGCAGCTCGTCGAGCTTCGTCAGCGTCAGGTTCTCGTGGTACCCGTCGTTCACCATCATCATTGGCGCGGTGCCGCAGGAACCCAGGCACTCCACGGTGGACAGCGTGTAGCGGCCGTCCGGCGTGGTCTGGCCGGGCTTGATGCCGAGCTTGCGCTCGACGTGCGCGAGGACGTTCTCGGCGCCGTTCATCGAGCAGCTCACGTTGTGGCAGAACTGCAGGTGCCAGCGGCCGATCGGCTTGCGCCGGAACTGGGTGTAGAAGGACAGCACTTCCTCGATCTGGATCTGCGGCACGCCGAGAAAGACGGCCAGTTCCTCGATGTCGGAATCCGCGACGTAGCCGCGATCCTCCTGGATGCGGCGCAGGCACGGCAGCACGAGCGAGGACTCGAAGCCCGCCGGAAACCGCTCGCGGAGTTTCTCGAACTCGGGGACCAGGTGCTTCATCGATCGCACTCCCCGCCGATCATGTTGACGGAACCGAACGTCGGCACGAGGTCCGCGAGCTGGTAGCCGTCGAGCATCCGGTGCACGCCGCCCATGTGGACGAAGCTCGGGCTGCGGCAATGGACCTTCCAGGGCACGCCGCCGCCGACGCTGACGAGGTAGAAGCCGAGCTCGCCGTTGGCGCCTTCGTGCGCGGAATAGGTTTCGCCGGCCGGCACCTGGATGCCGTCCATGATCAGTTTGAAGTGGTAGATCAGCGCCTCGATCTCGGTGTACACGGCCTGCTTTTCGGGGAGCGTGCAGCGGCGGTCGTCGACGCTGATCGGGCCCGGCTGCAGCATGTCGATCAGCTGGCGGATCATGTGCTTCGACTCGTCGATCTCGCGCATGCGCACGTAGTAACGGTCGTAGTTGTCGCCCTTGATGCCCACGGGAATCTCGAACTCGAGCTCGCCGTACGAGAGGTACGGCGTGTCCTTGCGCAGGTCGCGCGGCGTGCCGGTCGAGCGCAGGATCGGGCCGGTGAAACCCCAGTTGATCGCTTCCGCCGTCGCGATGACGCCGACGTCGCGCATGCGGTCGATGAAAATCCGGTTGCGATCCACGAGCCCGTGCACGCGGTCGACGAAGGTGTCCATCTGGTCAAGGATCTCTTCGAGCCGCTGCAGCCAGCCGTCCGGGAGGTCGCGGGCGAGGCCGCCGATGCGGCCATAGCTGTGCGTGACGCGGGCGCCCGTCAGGTCGGCGATGTGCTCGTAGACGTAGTCGCGGATCGTGACGAGGTACAGGAACGCGGTCATCGCGCCCATTTCCATCAGCGCCGCGGCCACGCAGGTCAGGTGGTCGGCGATGCGGGAATATTCGGCGAGCAGCGTGCGCAGGTGGCGGCAGCGCGGCGTGAGCTCGATGCCCATCAGCTTTTCGACGGCCTCGCAGTAGGCGAAGTCGTTGATCAGGGCCGAGCAGTAGTTGAGGCGGTCGACGTACGGGATCAGCGTGTGCCAGGTGTGCGACTCGCATTCTTTCTCGAAGCCGCGATGCAGGTAGCCGCAGTGCACGTCGGTGCGCACCACGCGTTCTCCCGAGATTTCCGCCACGATCTGGATCGTGCCGTGCGTGGCGGGGTGCGACGGGCCGATGTTGACGATCACGGACCCGGGCGTGAGGCCCTTGGTGAATGCCGGACGGATCGGGTTCGGCAGCGTGGTGAGCGGTGGCAGGCTCATGGCTTCACGTCCCGATACGGCACCAACGGCTGTTCCCGCTGCTTCGGATAGTCCTTACGCAGCGGGTGGCCGACGAAGCCCTCGTACAGCAGCAGCGGACGCAGGTCGTCGTTGCCGCGGAAGCGTATGCCGTACATTTCGTGGCATTCGCGCTCCATGTAGCGCGCCGAGCCGTACAGCGGCACGAGTGTGTCGACCGTCGGGTCCGTTTCCTCGACCTGCGTCTTGAGCCGGACCCGGACGAAATCGCGGGCGGAATAGAAGTGGTACACGACGTCGAAGCGCGGCCGGCGCTGCGGCCAGTCCGTTGCCGTGACGTCCAGGAACAGGTCGAAGCCGAATTCCTGCTTGAGCCGGCCCGCCACGGGTACGAGGCTTTCCGCCGTGATCTGCAGCACGAGGATGCCGTGAGCCATGCCCGTCTCGAGCGCCTGTGCGCCAAGGCTGGCCTGTACACGCTCGAGCAGATTTTCTCCCGTGCCCACGCTCAGAAATCCTGGTTGATGATCGGGTGGCGCTCGCCCGCGATCTTGTCCTGGAGCTTCATGATGCCGTCGATCACCATCTCAGGCCGCGGCGGGCAACCGGGGATGTACAGGTCGACGGGAATGATCTTGTCGATGCCCGGCAGGGCGGCATAGTTCTGGTAGAAGCCGCCGCTCGTCGCGCAGACGCCGAAGGCGATGACCCACTTGGGTTCGCACATCTGCTCGTAGACCTTGCGCAGGATCGGCGCCTGCTTGTGCGAGACGGTGCCCACCACCATCAGCAGGTCGGACTGGCGCGGCGTGAAGCGCGGCAGCGCGGCGCCGAAACGGTCCGTGTCGTAGAGCGTCGAACTCACCGACATGAATTCCATCGCGCAGCAGGCCGTCACGAACGGGTAGGGGAAAAGCGAGAACTTCCGCGCCCAGCCGACGAATTCGTCCTTGCGGGTGGTCAGGTACTCGAAGGCCGCGCTCTTCTGCTGGCGCGGCACGGGGGTCGTCGCGCTCAAGTCGTCACCTCTTCCAGCAGTCCGGACCGCCAGACGTACAACATGATCAGCACCAGCAGCAGCGTAAACAGCGCGAACGTCGCGAGCATGAATCCGGTGAGCGGCGTTGCCGCCAGCGCCCACAGGTAGAGAAAGACGGTTTCCAGGTCGAACAGGATGAAGACGACCGCGATGGCGTAGTACTTCACCGGGACCGCCCGCATGTTGTCGGTCTCGATCGCCGTCGCGCCGCACTCGAAGGGCTCGAGTTTCAGTGGCGTCGGTTCCGGCTTGGGTCCCAGCACCTTGTTCAGCCACAGGGTCAAGGCCACGAAGCCGAGGATCGCCAGCAGATAAACGAGGAAGGAGAGGTATGCGGTCATTGCGGCGTGAGTGTGAATTGCAGGGCGGACTATATCGACTGCAACCATACGCCTTGCCCCGCGGAAAACACTTATGGTTGCAACGGGTTACATCGCTCTCAATCCCCTACGCACAGTCCAGCCCGAGAACTCCGTGCAAGCGATGAAACGAATCATGACGACCGCGTCGGTCTCCGCCGCGCAACGCCTGCGCCGCTGGCCAGCCAAGGTTGGATTTCCTGCAGAGCGCCACCGGCCTGGCGCTCGGCCTCTTCATGTGGGTACACATGTTCTTCGTTGCGACGATCCTGCTCGGCAAGGACGCGATGTGGACGGTCGCCCGGATGTTCGAGGGCTATTTCATCTTTGGCCGCCCGGTCTATGGGCTGGTGTCGGCCCTGGTCGCGACGATCGCGACATTATTCGTGGTCCACGCCGCCCTGGCACTCCGCAAGTTTCCCGCTAATTACCGCCAATACCGTACGTATCGCGACCACATGAAGGAGATGAAGCACGAAGACACAACTCTCTGGTACTGGCAGGTCGTCACCGGGTTCGCACTCTTTTTCCTGGCCTCGGTGCACCTCTACATCATGCTGACCCGTCCGGACCGCATCGGACCGTTCGAGTCGGCCGACCGAGTGTGGTCCGACCTGATGTGGCCGCTCTACCTGGTGCTGCTGTTTGCGGTGGAGTTTCACGGGGGCGTCGGCCTGTACCGGCTTGCGCTCAAGTGGGGCTGGTTCGAGGGTGACGGCCGCGACGCGGCCGGGACCCGCCGCAAGCTGCGGATCTTCAAGTGGGCGCTGACCGGCTTCTTCCTCGTGCTGGGCCTGCTGACCCTCGCGGCGTACATGAAGATCGGCAGCGACCACGCCCCGTTCTACGGTCAACACTATGTTCCTGCCGCGCCGTCGCCACGGGGGTGACGCCATGAGGGTCGTCTACACCGACGTGCTGGTCATCGGCGGAGGACTCGCGGGCCTGCGGGTCGCCATCGGCGCGCGCCGCCGTGGCCACGATGCCATCGTGCTTTCGCTGGTTCCGCCCAAGCGCTCGCATTCGGCGGCGGCGCAGGGCGGCATGCAGGCGAGCCTCGCCAACGTCACCAAGGGCCAGGGCGACAACGAGGACGTGCACTTCGAGGACACGGTCAAGGGCAGCGACTGGGGCGCCGACCAGCAGGTCGTGCGCATGTTCGTGAACACCGCGCCCAAGGCCGTGCGCGAGCTGGCGGCCTGGGGAGTGCCGTGGAGCCGAGTCCGCCAGGGCGACCGTCAGGTCATCATCAACGGCGAGAAAGTCACGATCACCGAGCGCGACGCTGCGCACGGCCTCGTGGCGCAGCGTGACTTCGGTGGCACCAGGAAGTGGCGCACCTGCTATGTCTCGGACGGCACGGGTCACGCGATGCTGTTCGCAGTCGGCGATCGCGCGATTGCCGAAGGCATTCCGGTGCACGAGCGCACCGAGGCGCTGGCGCTGATTCACGACGGCAAGCGCTGCTACGGTGCGATCGTCCGGGACCTGATCACGGGCGAGATCACGGCCTATGTCGCCAGGGCCACGGCTATCGCGACCGGCGGGGCAGGGCGCGTCTACCGCGTCACGACCAATGCGGTGATCTGCGAGGGGATCGGTGCGGCACTCGCGCTCGAGACCGGCATCGTGCCGCTCGGCAACATGGAGGCCGTGCAGTTCCATCCGACCGGCATCTTCCCGGCGGGTATCCTCGTCACCGAGGGGTGCCGTGGCGACGGCGGGTTGCTGCGCGACGCGAGCGGCCACCGCTTCATGCCGGACTACGAGCCGGAGAAGAAGGAGCTCGCATCGCGCGACGTCGTCTCGCGCCGCATGGAAGAGCACATTCGCAAGGGCAACGCCGCGAAGTCCCGCTTCGGCGAGCATCTCTGGCTCGACATCACGCTGCTCGGGCGCAAGCACATCGAGCACAACCTGCGGGAAGTGAAGGAGATCTGCCAGTACTTCCTCGGCGTCGACCCGGCGGACCAGTGGATTCCCGTGCGTCCCGCCCAGCACTACACGATGGGTGGCGTGCGGACCGACCACACCGGCCAGACGCCTGCGCTGCGTGGACTGTTTGCGGCAGGTGAAGCCGCCTGCTGGGACATGCACGGGTTCAATCGCCTCGGCGGTAATTCAGTGGCCGAGACGGTCGTTGCCGGCATGATCGTTGGCGAGTTCATCGCGGATTTCGTGGAAAGTCCCGAGGGGGAGATCGACATTCCAACGGCCGTGCTGCGTGAGGCGCTTGCCGCCGAGCGCGGCAAGCTCGATGTGCTGCTCAAGGGGAGCGGGAGCGAGCAGGCGGACACGCTCAAGGCCGAAATGCAGCAGACCATGACCGACAACGTCGGCATTTTCCGCACCGGCGCTGACCTGCAGCGCGCGGTCGACAAGTTGCAGGAACTGCTCGTGCGCAGCCGCAACATCGGGTTGCGCTCGCGTCGCGATGGCCCGAATCCGGAGCTGGTGACCGCGTATCGCGTGCAGAAGATGATCAAGGTCGCGCTCTGCGTCGCGCAGGGCGCGCTGACGCGCACCGAGAGCCGCGGCGCCCATTTCCGCGAGGATTTCCCGCGCCGCAACGACGCCGAGTGGCTGCGGCGCACGCTCGCGACGTGGAGCGATCCGCGCGCCACGTTGCCGACGCTGAACTACGAAGCACTCGACGTGGGTCGCATGGAACTGCCTCCCGGCTGGCGCGGCTACGGCAACAAGGATTACGTCGATCACCCCGACACGCCGCAGCGCGCCGCCGAAGTGGCGAAGCTGCGCGAGACCCTGGGCGATGCCGGCCGTCACTCCGTACAGGCCGCGCTCATGCCGTACGAGCATCTGCTGCCCGCAGGCCTGCGCGGCCGTAACGAACGCATCGACGAGAAACTGCCGCCATGAGTTCAGTCACCGATTCCGCGCCGCCCGCGGCCGCGATCCCCCCTGCCGACGCACCGAAGCGCATGCTGCATTTCCACGTCCTGCGCCACGATCCGCAGGACCCGGTGAGCATCCCGCATTTCGAGGTCTTCGAGCTCGAGGAGGCGCCGGGCATGACGCTCTTCATCGCGCTCAACGAAATCCGCGAGCAGCTCGATCCGTCGCTGGCGTTCGATTTCGTCTGCCGTGCCGGTATCTGCGGCAGCTGCGGTATGGTCGTGAATGGCCGCCCGGGACTCGCCTGCCGCACGCTCACCCAGGACCTGCCGGCAGAAATCTCGCTGGCGCCGCTGCCGGCGTTCGAACTCATTGCCGACCTGTCCGTGAACACGGGCAAGTGGATGCGCGGCATGAGCGAGCGACTGGAGACCTGGGTGCACTCCCTTGGCCAGGAGGCGGACCTCTCGCGGCTTGAGGAGCGCATGGATCCGGAACTCGCCGACAGGATCTACGAACTCGACCGTTGCATCGAATGCGGCTGCTGCGTCGCGGCTTGCGGCACGGCACGCATGCGCGAGGACTTCGTCGGCGCGGTCGGCCTCAACAAGATCGCGCGCTTCGCGCTCGATCCGCGCGATCAGCGCACCGACCAG
Source organism: Pseudomonadota bacterium (assembly GCA_016704655.1). GTDB lineage: Bacteria > Pseudomonadota > Gammaproteobacteria > Steroidobacterales > Steroidobacteraceae > RPQJ01. The sequence continues at coordinate 89,455 of JADIZR010000010.1, forward strand.
GACTTCTACGAGCTGGTCGGCAACGACGACGGTGTGTTCGGCTGCATGACGCTGCTTGGGTGTCACGACGTCTGCCCGAAGCAGCTGCCGCTGCAGACGCAGATCGCGTTCCTGCGCCGGAAGATGGTCAAGGCTGGTCTGTAACCACTGATTCCCACCTGCACGTCAGCGGGCGAGTGCCGGAGGTGCTCGCCGCATCACTTCGTCGCATCCAACCCACTATCCGTCGCGCCGGCAGCATCGCGCGGCTTACCGCCGTCTATCCGGCCTGCCACACTCCCGCGAAATCGAGCCGGGCCGTACGCCGGATCGAACGCAGGGCGCAAAGGTTTGCGCCCGCACGCAGGGGAGAAGAAACATGCAAATACGTTCCGGATTGTGCCTCGCCACTTTCTTCGCCGTCTTGCTGTTCACCGCGCCGGCCCGTGCTGCAGAGCCGACGAAGGTCGAGCATGGGCGGTATCTGGTCATGATTGGCGGCTGCAACGACTGCCACACCGCAGGTTTCATGGAACAGAACCTGAAGATCCCCGAAAAGGACTGGCTGCAGGGTAGCGCGGTTGGATTCCAGGGGCCGTGGGGCACCACGTACGCCGCCAACTTGCGCCTGGTGATGCATTCGATGTCCGAGTCACAGTGGCTCGAGCACGCGCGCAAGGACCGGATGCCGCCGATGCCCGCGTATGTGCTGCAGCAGATGAAAACCGATGACCTGAAGGCGATCTACGCCTACGTGAGGAGCCTTGGCAATCCAGGCCTCGCCGCGCCGGCGTATGTCGCGCCGGGCGGCAAGGTGAGCACGCCGTATTTCGTGTTCGTCCCGCAGGTGGACCAGAAAACGGCTGCGAAATAGGACGCGTGGCCCCGCGGCAATCGACGCGGCTCAGGGCAGCCGTGCCTTGAGCGCGTCGAGTTCCGCACGCAGGCCGGCGACCTCGGCTTCCAGCGCTTCGACGCGGGCGGAGAGCGATGGGTCGACGGCTCGTGTCGCAGGCATGGATGGCATCGCTGCCTGCGCAGCCTCCATCGCGGCGACGTCGATCGGCCCGGTGAACAGCTGTGCATAGCGCGATTCGCGCCGGCCCGGTTCGCGCGGCAGCTTCACCACGAATGGGCCCTCCGGGCGCGTTGCGAGGTCCTCGAGGGCGTTTTCCACCTCGTCGAGGCCGCTGACCGTTGCCAGCCGCCCGGCGTGGGTACGCAGCTCGCCAGGTGTCTGCGGGCCGCGCAGCAACAGCTCGCAGACGATGGCCGTCTGCGCAGGGGAGAACTTCAGGCTGCCGAACTGGGTGTTGCAGAACAGCTGGTGATACTTCGGCACGCGACTGCCGAATCCCGATTTCTCCAGCACGACCTGCTTGCGGATGAGCGCGTCCACGACGGGCTGGACCTCGCGTTCCTGCAGGTTCATGACCGGGTCACGGTTGCTTTTCTGGTTGCAGGCGTTGACCAGCGCGTTCAGCGACAGGGGGTACTGGTCGGGGGTCGCGATCTGCTTTTCGAGCAGGCAACCGACGACCCTCGCTTCGAGGGCCGACAACTCGAGCGGCATGGCATGCTCCAGGGGCGTTGACCGGGGGCATAATCGTACACCCCGGGTGGTGAGGATCGGCAGAACGTGCAGACATCGCGTGGCTCGACACTGAAGGGCGTCATCACTATTTCGCTGATGGCGCTGAACGTGGTGTTCTGGGTGCCGATCCTGCTGGTCGTCGCACTCGCGAAGCTGCTCATCCCGCTCGCCGCGTGGCGCCGGTGGACGAGCGCCCTCATGATCTGGATCGCCCAGGCGTGGATCAGCTGCAATGGCGCGATCTTCAGCCTGATGGGCGCGTTGCGACTCAAGGTCGACGGCGTCGAAGGTCTCGATCCCCGCAGCTGGTACCTCGTGCTGTCGAACCACCAGTCATGGGTCGACATCCTGGTGCTGCAGAAGGCGTTCAACCGGCGCATTCCGTTCCTGAAGTTCTTCCTCAAGCAGGAGCTGATCTGGGTGCCGTTTCTCGGGCTGGCGTGGTGGGCGCTCGACTTCCCGTTCATGAAGCGCCATTCGGCAACGTACCTGCAAAAGCACCCGCAGGCTCGCGGCGAAGACCTCGATGCGACGCGCAAGGCCTGCGAACGATTCGCCCTGCTGCCGACGTCAGTGATGAACTTCGTCGAGGGCACGCGCTACACGACTGCAAAGCACAAGGCGACCAAGTCACCGTATCGCCACCTGCTGCGACCGCGCCCGGGCGGCGTCGCCTTCGTGCTCTCGGCGATGGGCGGCATGCTGCACTCGGTGCTGGACGTCACCGTTGCCTACGGCGAACCCAGCCCGACGTTGTGGGACCTGTGCTGTGGCCGGCTCGGTCCCGTGCGAATGCACGTGCTGCGGCGGCCGATCGAGCCGTGGGTGGCGCAGGGCGACTACGCGGAGGACTCCAGGTTGCGTGCGCGCTTCAAGGAATGGCTGGGCGTGCTCTGGAGCGAGAAGGACGCGAAGCTCGACACGATGCTGCCGGAGAGCGGGCTTGATCGGGTCGCCGGGGACCGCCCGCAATGAAGTGGGACCTGCCGTCGCCGTTCATCCACCAGCGCATCGCGGTTCACAACGAGATCGACGGTTACGGTCACGTCAACAACGCCGTCTACGTCGCGTGGCTCGACGACTGTGCCTGGGCGCATTCGATTTCGCGCGGCATCAGCCCGGACCTGTGCCGGTCGCTGAATCGCGGCATGGCCGTGTGGCGCACGCAGATCAATTACCTCCGCGCGGCGCTCGAAGGCGACCAGATTGAAGTCGCGACGTGGCCGGTGCGCAACGACTGCAAACTGCGCATCGAACGCCGGTTTCAGGTCCGCAGGAAGTCCGACGGCGAAACGCTGCTGCGCGCGTTGCTCCACTACGTCTGCATCGACCTGCAGACGGGGCGTGCGAAACGGATGCCCGAAGAATTTACGCGCTACGTCGTGTTGCCCGAAGTCGCGGACGCCGTCGCTGCCGAGTCACAGCCCTACCAGCCGGGCGTCGAACCCCGCTGAACAAATCAGCGACCAGGAGGAAGAACCATGCACGACAAGTGGACTAGTCCCGAACTCGATTCGCTGCTCGGTTCACGCACGCTGACGCGCAGGCAGGTGCTGGTGACCTCGCTTGCGACCGGCTTTGCGCTGGCCGTGCAGCCCGTGGGCGCACAGACGATCACCACCGAGAGCGATGGCCTGACCGCGGGTGAAGTGAAGATTCCCGTGGCCGATGGCGAGATTCCCGCCTATCGCGCCATGCCAGCCAAGGGCGGCAATTTCCCGGTCGTGCTGGTCGTTCAGGAAATCTTCGGCGTGCATGAACACATCAAGGACGTGTGCCGTCGCTTCGCCAAACAGGGTTATTGCGCCATCGCCCCCGAACTGTACGCGCGCCAGGGCGACGTCTCGAAGATCAGCGACTGGAAGCAGATCTTTGCGGAAGTCGTGAGCAAGGTGCCGGACGCGCAGGTCATGTCCGACCTGGACGCGGCCGCTGCGTGGGCAGTGAAGTCCAGCAAAGGCGACCAGCGCAGGCTGGCCGTCACCGGCTTCTGCTGGGGCGGGCGCATCACCTGGCTCTACGCGGCGCACAACAGGAATCTCAAGGCGGGCGTCGCCTGGTACGGCCGCCTCAAGGGTCAGGCCACCGAGCTGCAGCCGAAGTACCCCTTCGACGTCGTCGCCGACATCGGTGCGCCGGTGCTCGGACTTTACGGCGGCCAGGACCAGGGTATTCCGCTCGATGATGTCGAAGCGATGCGGGCGGCACTCAAGGCTGCGGACAAGTCGTCGGAGATCGTCGTGTTTCCGGAAGCGGGTCACGCGTTCTTCGCGGACTACCGTCCCAGCTTCAGGGCAGAAGATGCAGCAGCGGGCTGGGCGGCGTGTCTTGCCTGGTTCCGCCAGCACGGTGTTGTCGCTTAGTACTTCCAGAGCACGCCGACCGACGGCACGAGCGGCAACCAGTGGCGCAGCTCCCGGTCGAGCGTCGGCGTGCCGTCGATTATTGAGTATTCGAGATCGGTGCAGCAGGGGTTGCGCTGGTCGAGCGCATTGGTCAATTCGCCGTGCAGCGTCAACGTGCCGCGCGGCAGCGTCCACTCGTAACTGACACGGGCATCGAGCGAGCCGTAGTCGGCGTAACGCGCGGCATTGCGATCCCCCAGCTGCACATTGCCCGACGCGTCGAGCCCGATCGGCGTCACGGGCCAGCCGGTGTGGTACTGCGCGGCGAGCGTTGCCTGCCACGGCCCCGATGCCCAGAGCACGCCCAGGTTGACGGTGTGGGTCTGGTCCCAGCTGCGCCTGACATCGCCTTCGTCGACCGCGTCGGTGACGCGCGACCACGCGTAGCCGAACCAGCCGCTCCAGGCATCGACGGGTTTGCGGGTGAGCAGCAGTTCGCCACCCTCGGCCAGGGCCGACGACGGCGAGATGGCGACACGGTCCCAGCGCAGTTCGGGCGCCAGCGAGAGCGGGTCGTACAGGCTTTCGAAACGCGTGCGCAGGTCGCGGTAGTCCTTGCGGTAGGCTTCAACGCGCAGTGAATATTCTGGAGTCAAGTCGCGTTCGAGTCCGAGGATCAGGTGGTCCGCGCTCTGCGCCGGCGAGAAGTCCTCGACGCCGTCCTCCACCTGCAGCTCCTCGATGCCCTCGAACTGCTGGTAGCGTCCCCAGCTAGCGAGCAGGCGCGTGCGCTCGTCGACGCGCCAGGCGAGATTGAAGCGCGGGCCGAGCTGGTCGTCGGCATCGGCGCCGTACGTCTGCTCGTCCCAACGCAGGCCGACCTCGGCGGTCAGTGCATCCGTCAGCCTGCCGCGCACGGTGTAGTACGCGGCGAAATGCTCGCCGGACGGGTTCGGCGCAAGCGCGCGCGAGATGTCCTGCGCCCCGGCTCCGGGGTACGGATAGTCCGGCGCGAAGTCGACGCTGCCCGTGTAGTCGTAGGTGGCTTCGAGTTTGCGCGCGTCGACACCCGCACGTTGCAGCCAGCGGTCGGTTGCATAGCTCGCGTCGACCTTGAGGCCGAGCACGTCGTAATCACGCATGTCGTCGACCGCACCCGTGCGTTTGCCGGGCTCGTCGACTGCGGCCTCGCGCTCCGCCGAGACGTCCGTGAACGAGAGGATCGCTGTCGTCGCCAATCGTGCGGACCAGTCATGTGTCAGCGTGCCCCAGACGTAGGCGTTCGAATACTCTGCGGTCGCATGTTCGGTGCCGGCCGGGTTGGTGATTTCGGCCTGGTCGCGGGCCAGCAGCGTCTGCAGGCTGCCGCGCGTGTCGGGCGACCACGCGAAATCGACGCGGGCAAAGCCGTCGAGGTAACTCGACTCGCCGATTTCGGATTCCATGATGTCCGCCACTTCGTCGAGGTTGCTGCGACGGAACGAGGTGAGCCACTGGCCGCGGCCGTCCGCGAACCTGTGCGAGGCGAGCGCGTTCGCGTGGATCAGGCTCAACCCCAGTTCGTAGTACGCGTCCGCTGCGGGGCGCAGCGTGCGGGCATCGATGATTGCGCTCATGCGGTCGCCGTACTCGGCGGTGAAGCCGCCGGCAAACACGTCGAGCCCGTCGACGATGCGCTCGTCCAGCACGCTGGACGGACTCTGCAGCATCCTGAGGTGGAACGGCTCGTACAGCGGCAAGCCGTCGAGTATCACCAGCGTTTCGTTGGTGTCGCCCCCACGCATGTGGGCGAGACCCGCGAGGCCGTTGCTCGCGGCGCCCGGCAGTCGGTGCACGGCCTTGAGCACGTCTTCCGCGAGCCGTGGCAGCGCGTCGACCTCCTGTTGCGAGAGGAACGCGTGGGCCTGGGGCACGTCCGAGGCCAGTGAATAGCGGCTCGCCGTGACGACGATGTCGGCGATCGCGTCGTCGCGCGGGTCTGCTGCTGCCGTGGCGGCTGTGGTGCGCGAATGGTCTGGACCTGCCTGCGGTACGACTGAATATATCCGGCCTTCGACACGCTGCAGCTTGAGACCCAGCGGGGCGAGCACCTGCGCAACGACCTCGAGCGCCGGGCCCGCGGTGGGCTCCACGGCGACCCGCGCTGATGACGGCACGACGGCCGAGGTGTAAATGAGCTGGAATTCGCCGGTGGTGGCGAGTTCGCCGAGCACCGCGTCAATGGGGCGGCCGCGATACGGGGCCGCGGCGTGCGCTGCCAATGCCCCGAACAATGCAGTTACGACCACCGAGGCGTGCAAGCTCCGGCGAAGTGAATTCGGGGCGCGGCGGAGATCACGTGGCTGACGGGTGGGCATAGGTCGGCCCGAACCATCGCAGCGGCCGGACGCCGCGATGGTAGCCGAGTGCCATCGGGCCGCCTACCGCGGCTTGTGCATCAACGGCCCGTATGCTCGATCCGGATCTGCCCAACCGCGATTACGTGGCGCAGGTCGGGTTGGGATGCAAACACGGCAGCCACGGCGGCTTCAGGCGCGAGCCCGGTAGTGGAGCCCTTGAGCATCGTCTGCTCGGCTTCGCGCGCGGCGTCCGCCGAGGTGTAGACGATCTTGCGGCCGGTTTCCCGACCGGCCCAGGCCAGGAACTCATCGAGCGAGCGGCCTTCGATCGCGAATTCGGGTGCGATCGCCGCGGCCCAATGCCACGCCTGGCCGTGAGAGTCGACCTGCGAACGAACCACGCTGCCGTCCTCGCGCACTGCGAGTGCTTCGCCAGCACGGGCAACCACCGGCACCTGCCCGCGGTCGATCGCGATGCTGCCTTCGCGCACGGCCACCTGCAGCGCGCCGTCATGAACCGAAGCGACATACTGGGTGCCGACGTGCCGGACGTCTCCATACGGCGTGCCAACGACGAATGCGCCGCTGCCTGAACCGGGCGTGCCGGCGTCGACGTAGACGCCGCCTGATGCCAGGCGTGCGCGCTCATCACCGGTAAAGGCCAACTGCGTGTCCGTGTCGAGGCGCACTTCGAGTCCGTCCGGGCGCCGCAATGCGACGCGGCCCGAGTCCGAGGTACGGATCTCGTCGGACGCGGCCACCGGCGACGCCGTGCCCAGGGCTTGCCACGTGCCGTTGGCGGAATGACGTACTTCGGCGACGCCCGTGACACGAGCCACCACCGCGACAGGACCGCCGGCCGCCTTCCAGCGCGGCAAGGCAACCCCGACGGCGACGGCCAGGACCGCGACGGAAGCCGCAATGGCGAGCCACGGCTGCGTGAACCTGCGTTGCGGCTGCCGCGCGGCAACTGTTGCGCGCCATTCCGCGGCCACGGCAGCGCGGACTTCCGCCGCGAAGTCTGCGGGTGGCGTCGGGCGCGGACCGACGCTTCGGAGTAGAGCGACCAGGTCCGCGTCTTCGCCCGGTCTGTCGTCGTGTGGCTTTGCATCGTTCATGGCTTTGCTCTCATGCCTCGAGGCTCGCGAGCACATCGTCTGCCGACGCGCCGAACACGGCCTCCACCCCTTCCCGGAACGCGACTCGGGCCCTGGCCAGCAGCGACTGCGCTGCCGTCTGGCCGATTCCCAGCCGCTCGCTGATTTCTTCGACCGAGCGGCCTTCGACGTATTTCCATTCCAGCGCGTCGCCATAACGGCTCGGCAGCCGGTCGAGCACTGCGTGTACCAGCCGCCCGAGCTCGGCGCGATCCGCGCCGTGCAACGGGTCGTCGGTCGATGGTGCTGCGATGGATTCAAGCGCGGCCCGGACTTCCTCGCTGTCGTCGATCAGGACGACCTTGGAGGCGTGACGACGCTCGCTGCGCACGTGATCGGCGATCTGCCTGCGGCAGATCTGGCACAGCCAGGTAAAGAGCGCTGCCTCGCCACGCCAGTCCCCGACCGCACGCATCGCCTTGACCAACGTGGCCTGCACGACGTCCTTGGTGGCGTCGGCATTGCGGTTCATGCGCGGCAGGGCGAAGCGGTAGACGCGCGGGAAGTACGTCTCGAAAAAAGTCGTGAACGCGCGCTCGTCGCCCGCGAGCATCGCTGCGACCAGTTCGCGCTCGTCCTTCATCGATTCGTGCATCGTGGCATGCGAGTAAGACGCGACCACCGCTGCAAATCAATCGCGGTGCGGCATGGTTACGCCTGGCGGCCATAGCTCATTGAAATCAATAGGGATTTATCTTGCGCGATTGATTTCCCTGGCTGCGGCCGTCTTACCGCAGTCCGCGTCGCAAAGCGGGCTGTAACCTCCCTGGGAGCGGACTTGGAAGCGACCGACCTCATGCTCGATGCCCCGCGCAAGACGACGCTGCCCCGGCGGGCTGCCGACGAGTTCCGCACACCTGGAGAAAGCCTTCACCTGCAACCGGTGCGAGCCGGCGACGTCGGCCGTGCAGACCTCGAGGCTTATGTCCGGACCCGATTCGCCGCCAAGCATGGCGCCGCAGTCCGCACGTTCATGCCCACGCTCATCGCGTTTCGTGACCGCCAGGGAGAGTTGCGTGGTGTCGCGGGTATCCGCGGTGCCGACGAAAGCCCTCTTTACCTGGAGCAGTACCTCGACCGTCCCATCGAAGAACGACTGACTGCAAGCCTGCGGTCGTCGCCGGTCGATCGCGGCGGGGTGCGTGCCGTCCGTCGCGATGAGATCGTCGAAGTCGGCAACCTCGCCGGTGCCAGCTGCCGCGCCGCGGTGCGCATGGTCGCGCAGCTGCCCGTGTTCCTGATGAGCCGTCGTTACTCGTGGATCGTCTTTACGGCCACTGGCGCGCTGCGCCAGATTCTCGAAGGATTCGGCGCGCCGCTGATCGAACTCGGCCGTGCCGATCCGTCGAGCGTCGCCACCGTGGCGGATTCGTGGGGCCGCTACTACGAGACCGATCCGCGCGTGTTTGCCGGTTACCTGCCCGATGCGGATCGGCTGGCCGGCTTCGCGCACCGGATGCCGGGTCACTGATGCTGGCGGATGCGTTGCGCTGCGCGCCTCCGGGCGCTGTCGCTCTCGTCGACGGGCGGCGCACGATTTCCTATGGCGCCCTGCCTGCGTTGATCGAACGCGAGATCGAGTGGCTGCGAGAGAGCGGCGCTGAGCGTCACGCCGTGCTGGCAGACAACGGCGTGCCGTGGGCACTTGCCGATCTTGCGCTACACGTCGGGGAAATGCTCTCGGTGCCGTTGCCGGGTTCGTTCACGCCTGCACAGGTGGCGCATGCACTCGACGACGCCGGCATCGACGCGTTGCTGACGGACGACGAGGCGCTTGCGCGCGAGTTGCTGCCAGGCTGGCGACTCGATGGCTCGTCGCCCGTGTCTGGCCTGCACCGGTTCCGCCGCCAGCTCGACCTTGCGAGCCGGGCCATTGCTCCTGCCGGTACCCGCAAGATCACGTACACCTCGGGCAGCACTTCGAACCCGAAGGGTGTGTGTCTCTCGGGTCCAGCGCTGGAGGCGATCGCGGAGTCGGTGGCTGGGGCGACGGGTGAACTCGCCATCGAACGCCACCTCTGTATCCTGCCGCTTGCAACCCTGCTCGAGAACGTCGCGGGCCTGTATGCACCCTTGCTGCGCGGTGCGACGTGCGTCGTGCCACCGAGCTCGGTCACGGGAATGAGCTACGGCGGGCTCGACGCGGCCCGGCTGCTCGGGACTCTGTCGCGCGAGCAACCCAACAGCCTGATCCTCGTGCCTGAACTGCTGCAGGTGCTGGTTGTCGCGGCCGAGTGCGGCTGGCAGCCGCCGGCGCCGCTGCAGTTCGTTGCCGTCGGCGGTGCGAAGGTCTCGCGCGAGTTACTCGAGCGAGCCGACGCCGCTGGCATCCCTGTCCATGAAGGCTACGGCCTCAGCGAATGCGCGTCGGTCGTGTGCCTGAATACACCCGCTTCACGTCGTGCCGGAACCGTCGGTCGTCCATTGCCGCATGTGCGCGTGCGTGTCGATGCAGCAGGACAGGTGCACGTTTCCGGCAATGCCATGCTGGGTTACCTCGGTGATCCGCCGCGCGCGCCGCACGACGAAATCGCGACCGGCGACCTGGGCGTGTTCGATGCGGATGGCTACCTGCAGCTGCACGGTCGCATGGGTAATCGGTTCATCACCGGCTTCGGCCGCAACGTGTCGCCGGAATGGGTCGAATGTGAGATCTCGCAGCGCCTCGGCGGTCGGCCGGTGCTGGTCCATGGCGAGGCACGCCCATACGTCGTCGCGCTGGTCGGGGCGTCTGCACACGAAGCCCCCGACGCTGCCGTCGAAATCGCCATCGCAGCAGCGAATGCGGTACTGCCGAACTACGCGCAGGTCCGCCACTGGGCGCGCGCGCCCGGTCCTTTCACGCCTGCCGACGGCACGCTGACGGCGAATGGCCGGCTGCGCCGCCAGCAGATCCATTCACGTCTCGGCACGTTGCTCGACGACCTGTATCGCACCGAACTCGCGTCCTGACCTTGCTCCGGAATCCATCGATGCACCTGTACCAGCAACTGCAGCGCGACACCGTCGCCGACCGCAACTACCTGCTGGCGGCGCCCGCCATCCAGCGCGCGCTTGCCGGCGACATCTCTCGCGAGCTGTACGTCGAATTCCTGACGCAGGCCTACCATCACGTGCGTCACACCGTGCCATTGCTGATGGCGGTCGGCGCGCGCCTGCCAGAGCGGCACGAGTGGCTGCGCGAGGCGGTCCTGCACTACCTCGACGAGGAAAAGGGCCATGAGCAGTGGATCCTCAACGACATCGAGCACGCGGGCGGCGATCGCCAGGCGGCCGCGGCATCGCTGCCGTCGATCGCGACCGAATGCATGGTTGCCTACGCGTACGACACGATCGAGCGTCGCAATCCGCTCGGCTTCTTCGGCATGGTGTTCGTGCTCGAAGGCACCAGCGTGGCGCTCGCGCTCAATGCGGCGGACCGCATCCAGCAGACGCTGCAGCTGCCGACCAGGGCGTTCAGCTACCTGCGCAGCCACGGTGAGCTGGACCAGGAGCACGTGGGCGATCTCGAGAGCATTCTCGGCCGCCTGACGGATGCAGCAGATCGCGCGGCGGTCATCCGTTGCGCGAAGGGTGTGTTCTGGCTTTACGGCAACCTGTTCCGGGGCCTCGAAGCGGACGTCGTCGCCAAGCGGGATGCCGCCCCGTCGAGGCTGCGCGCATGAAAGCTGCAGAGATGCGGGCATTGATCACCGGCGCCAGCGGTGGCATCGGCTGTGCGCTGGCGCGGGAACTGCATGGTCGCGGTGCCAGCGTGCTGCTCGTGGGCCGGAATGCACAGGCGCTCGAACGCGCTGCGCAGGCCCTCGGTGGCCGCTCGGCGCGCGTCGACTGGTGTGCGGCCGACCTGGCGACAGTCGCGGGGCGGGCACGGGTGGTCGAAGCTGCGAGTCTCTGGGGCGGCAGCGGCATCAACGTGCTGGTCAACAACGCGGGCTGCGGTGATTTCGGCCTGCTCGACGAGATCGACGACGCAGCGATCGAGCGGCTGTTTGCGATCAACGCCATCGCGCCCATGCAGCTCACGCGGGCGCTGCTGCCGACGCTACGCTCGCAACCCGCGAGTGCGATCCTCAATATCGGTTCGGTGTTCGGCAGCCTCGGCTATCCCGGGTTCACTGCATACTCTGCCACCAAGTTCGCACTGCGCGGCTTCACCGAAGCATTGCGACGCGAAATGGCCGATTCGAAGATCGGTGTGCACTATTTCGCACCGCGCGCGACGAAGACCGGCATGAACTCAGCGGCCGTCGACCGCATGAACGCCGAGTTGAAGGTTGCGATGGATCCGCCCGCGCAAGTGGCAGCGGCAGCTTGTGCCATGCTCGAGGCCGGCAAGGCCAGCGCTGTCCTGGGCTGGCCCGAGAAACTGTTCGTCCGCATCAACGCGCTGCTGCCCGGAGCCGTCGACGGCTCGCTCCGCAAGCAGCTTCCTGTCATCCGTCGTCACGCCGCGACCGCCGTCGTTGAGCGTGCCACGCAGTCCTGAGGAGAAATCATGCACCACCTACGTAACTTCGCCTTCGTCTGCGCAAGCCTGCTCACCGGTCCGCTGTCCGCTGCAGGAGCGTCCGTCAACCCGTCCTTCGATGCCGAGCTGCTGTCGATCCAGCAGGCCTGGGCCAAGGTGAACTACGAGACCCCGGCAGGCGACGAGCGTACCAAAGCCTTCGACGCGCTGGAGAAGCGGGCCGAGAATTTCACGCACCAGAATCCGACGCGTCCCGAGGCGCTGATCTGGGAAGGCATCGTCGAGAGCAGCTACGCCGTCGCCAGGGGCGGCCTCGGCGCGCTCGCGCTGTGCAAGGAAGCCCGCGGCAACCTCGAAGCGGCACTCAAGCTCGACCCGTCCACGCTGGACGGTTCGGCCTACACGAGCCTCGGCGCCCTGTACTACAAAGTGCCAGGGTTTCCGGTCGGCTTCGGGGACGACGAGAAGGCTGAGACACTGCTGCAAAAGGCGCTCAAGCTGAACCCGAACGGCATCGACCCGAATTATTTCTATGCGGAGTACCTGTTCGAGCAGGGCCGCTACCCGGAAGCGTTGCAGTACCTCGACAAGGCTGGCAAGGCTGCGCCGCGTCCGGGTCGAGAAGTGGCGGACAAGGGCCGCCGCGGCGAGATCGCCGCGCTGACTGCCAAGGTCAAGGCGAAGTCGAGCTGAGCGGATCCGCGGCATACTGCGCGCTCAACCGCGCCAGCAGTGCGGCGAATTCAGCAGCGAGCGGCGCTTCGATGCGCAGCGCGGCTGCGCTTGCGGGCGGCTTGAATTCCAGGCGCGTGCACGCGAGCAGCAGTCGCTGCACCCCGAACAGCTCGCGAAACAATCGGTTGTGTCTGCCCTTGCCATAGCTCAGATCGCCCACGATCGGATGCGACTCGCCGGCGAGGTGGCGACGCAGCTGGTGCCGACGCCCGGTGTGCGGCCTGAGTTCGACCAGTGCGTAACGCGAGGTCGGGTAGCGATCGACACGCACCGGCAGTTCGAACGTCGCGATGCGCCGGAATGACGTGCGCGATTCCCTTGGGTTCGGTCGACGGCGGGCCGCTGCGTTCGTCTTCGACTGCGGAGAGCGGCCGCTCGATGATGCCTGCCACTACCGGCCAGCCACGCACCAGCGCGACATACGTCTTGACGACATTGCGCTGCGCAAAGATCGCGCCGTACTCGCGCGCGGTGTCAGGATTCAGTCCGAACGCCAGGACGCCGGACGTGCCCTTGTCCAGCCGATGGATCGTGTAGACACGCTGACCGAGCTGGTCGCGCAGGATCTGCAGCGCAAACCGGGTTTCATGCCGGTCGATCGGTGAACGGTGCACCAGCAGTCCCGACGGCTTGTCGACCACGACCAGACGCTCGTCCCGATACAGGATCGGCAGCGTCTCAGGCGTGGCAGCTGGCAGGCGATCGATCACTTGACGAGATTCCGCGACGAACCAGCGCTCAGGACAGCACGAACACCTTGACCAGGATGTCGCCGATGCCGACCAGCGCGGCGCCGGCGATCATGCCTGCACAGATCGGCTCCTGCGACCCGACCCAGATCTCGTGCGCGCGCGTGCCGGGTTGCGACTGCAGTTTGCGCGCCGCGTACCAGAACAGCGCGGCGCCCAGGAACATCATGAACGACGAGTCCGGCGGCAGTACCACGCCGAGGCCGATCGCGAGCGGTGAGAGTGGAAACCGGTTGTTCGTGCGGATGCGCAGCACTTCCATGACGAGTGCGGCGAAGCCCGCGATGGCTATCGACCAGACGATCGACGTCGTGAGCAGGCCGCTGGCCTCAGGGCTGCCGAAGACGGCCGCCACCAGGTCGGAGACACCCTTCCATTGCACCGCACCGGGAAACGAGAACTTATCGCTGACCATCGTGTCGGCAACCGACTTGCCGGCAGCCGGGTCGAAGTTGTTGAGCCCGAACAGCACGAAAAACAAGGGCGTGGCCGCAAAGCGCGCCCGCAACGATCCCGATGACGTGCCCGATCGCCTGCTGCCGTGGCCTGGCGCCGAGCATATGGCCGGCCCGGTGTCCGCGAGCAGGTTCGAGGCGTTGCTGGCCACTCCGACGACATCACGGCCGTCATCAGGTTCCGGTGCCGGCGTGCGCGCATCGAGTGCGCCGAAGGTGAACTGCGGAATCTGGACAACGACCCCGATGGGGTGATGCCGGTCAGCGCGGTGCTGCTCGCGGCGATCAGCGCCAGCACGAGAATCAGCGGGATGGCGAGCGCACCCAGGACCCAGTTCACACCAAACCAGGCGTGCAGCATCCAGACGCCGATCGCGCCGAACACCGGCACGCCGATCCAGGAGAGCACCAGCGGCAGTTCGATGTCGCGGAGCAGGTCGTTCTGCGCCGGACCGTTCCGGCGCCTGCGCAGGGTCTTGCAGGCGGCCACGAAGATCTCAGGCTTCGCGAACAGGGCCACGAGCGAAGCCACCACCATCATCGTGATGCCGTACCAGAGCGCCCAGTTGTTGAGGATGTGCGCTCGTCCGAAAATTGCGGTGCCGGCCGCGATCGACCCCTCGCGCGGCTGGATTTCGCCGAGCGAGATCATGACCGGCGCGACGACCACGAAGTTGAGCAGCGCACCCAGCAGCAGGCTCGATGCCACGCGGATGCCCATGAGGCCGCCCGCGCCGATCATCGCAAAGTCGAGTCCAGGCGACAGCGCGAGCTGGCGGATGTCCACGCCCGCAAGCTTCGGCAGCGGTGCGTACCCTTTCTCGACCAGCCAGTAGTACCAGCCGTCCAGCTTGACTGGCAGGTGCCACGACGAGCTGAATCCCAGCCACTGCTGCTGGAGCAGCTTCATGTAGCTCTCGCCCGCGATGAAACTGGTGAAACCGGCAATCGCCGCGGCGACAGCGAGTGCCTTCGCCTGCAGCATGCCCTTCGCGGCCGCCCCGCTGTGGTAAAGGGTGTCGAGCACGACGCCGCAGGCGCGGCCTTCGGGGAATGGATGCTGTTCGTCGTTGATGAAACGACGCTTCATCGGAAACGCCACCAGCACGCCCATGCACGACAGCACGACGTTGAACACCGGGATCTGCCACGGCGGCAGCACCTGGTTGGTCGCCCACATATAGGCGGCCAGGCCGGAAGTGAGCGGCATCGTCATGTAGCCGGCCGCGGTCGCGATCGACTGCACGCAGTTGTTTTCGAGGATGGTCATGTCGCGCGCGCAGGCTCGGAGGCCCGATACAACGCGAAGGCCAGGATCACTGAGGTCAGCCCGACGCCGAGCGTCCAGCCGGTCTTGGCGCCGACGTACAGGTTGGTGGCGCTGAGCAGGCCGCCGAGCAGGAAACCAGTGACCGCCGACCGCAGCGTGAGCTGCGCCATGTCGCCACGGTAAACGCTGGTGAACCACCAGCGGTCCTTCTGTTCGAGGTCCAGGTGCGGACCTGTTCTGCGGTCAGTTGCTGCAGGCCATCGTGGGACTGCCGCGGTCGCCAGGTGGCCGCGGAGCATACCTGACCCCGGCGTCTATGCGCCCGGCAGCAAGGCGGCCCACCATGCGCCGGCAATGCTGGCCAGTGCGCCAAGCCCGGCCAGCCACTGCACACGTGGCCTGGGAATCTGCGACAGGCGACCGAGCCACCAGCCCGTGACCGCGCCCGTGATGAAGCCAGTCAGGTGCGCCAGCACGTCCGTGTTTTCACCGCCGACGCCGGTAAAGCCCAGCAGGAACACCCCCGCGATCAACGGAGACCAGCGATAGGCCCAGCGTTCGCCCTGAACTCTCGCGGCGTCGCCACGCGTACGCGGCCAGCAGGCCGAGCGGGAGAACACCATGGTCGAAGCGCCGGCAGATACGTGACTGACCGGTTGCACAGAACGTTGAGGGCATTGGCGAGGGTAGCGCAGCGACAGCGCCGCCAAAGGCCACGCCGGGGCCGAGCAGTTGCGAAGCGAGCCAGCCGAAGAACGCGCCAAATCCCATGTTGCCGAGGAGATGCGCGACGTCGAAGTGCAGCGTCAACGCCGTCACCGCCCGCCAGTATTCACCACTCCGCACGACGGCCGTGTCGAGCACGCCCGCAGCCAGCCAGTTCGTCGCGAATGCCCGGTGACCGGCGAGCCACGCGACCAGCAGCAATACCGACACGTACGCGGGCGGTCCAAGCCAGGCGTGGCGATGCATCTGCTCGGGTCGCGCAGCATGCGCCGCTTCGGCGGATTCTCGCGCTCGTAACCGCGCAGGTGGCCGATGGCTGCAGCCGCGGTGGGCGACGGCACGACCAGACTCCAGAGTTCGCCGTTGGCCACCACCTGCGACTCGAGGCCGACCGCATGCAGCATGAAGGCGCGTTCTTCGCACGCCGGCCGCCAGTGCGAGCGATAGACCTCTACCGGCAGTTCGGACCGCGGTATGGACGGCGGTGGGCTGCTCACGGCCGGGACTGGCTGCGTTCAGGGCCGCAGGGCGCGGTACAGGAACGGCAGGCTCACGTCCATGCGGTAGTCGATGTCCGAGTTGGTGTCGTCGAACTCCTCGTAGTGGTGCGCGACGCGCGCGCTTCGGTGGGCTCGTGACAATTGCCGGGAGCCGTAATGGATGGTATTGGTCGCGCCAGCCCGCAGTCGATGTAGATTCCTTCCAGCCGCCGCAGGTTAGCGGCGTACTTGCCGACGAGCCGGCCTGGATCGTGCTGCAGCCAGCGCCGCCAGCGTTGCGGCAGCAATTCGCCCGTTTCCAGGTGGAAAGGCAGGCGGAATCCGTTCGGGACGTCCGGATCCGGGTCGTAGGTCGCGGCCATGCAGACGTTCATCAGTGCGTGCCCTTCACCCGTGGTCAGCTTTGCCTTCTTCCACACCTGCGTCGAGGAAGCTGCGCACCGCCGTCGTCCAGCCCTGCGCCAGCCCTGCGGTCTTCGACCGAACCGGCGCAGCTCGCATAGCGCCCGTCCTTGCGTTGTGGGCGGCGGAAGCCGGCCGAGCTCGTTCAGCGTGTTGGGCCAGTCGGCGCGGTAGACGAAATCGAAGCAGGCATCGCCCGAATGGTTGGCGATCGGGCCCCAGTGCGACGCGTACTTCATGCCGTGGATGATCGCGCCGTAGCCGCCCGACGACTTGCCGAAGCAGCCGCGGTGCTCGCGTGACGCGAGCGTGCGGAACTTCCTGTCGACGAAGGGGATGATTTCTCGAGCAGGAAGTCCGCGTAGTTGCCGATGGCCGACGAGTTCACGTACTGGTTGCCGCCGAGCGACGTGAAGCAGTCCGGAACACGATGATCGCCGGGCCCATGCGCTTGCGTTCGTGCACGAGCCGCGCCGCGCGTTCGGCCACGTTCTCGCTGAACGGTTTCCAGTTGAGGTGCGCAATGCCGGTGCCCGTGAACCCGACGAGGTCGTAGAGCACCGGGAATCGCCGGCCGCGACCGTGCGTGGCATCGCGGTCGTATTCGTGCGGCAGCTATCGCCCAGTTTGCGCTCGGCGGGATCGCCGAGCGGATTGTCGGCCAGGATCTTTGAGCGGTGCTCCAGCACCACGACGGTGCCGTCGGTCCGCGACGGACGTTTCCTGGCCATGCCGATCTCCTGCGCGAGGCGAAGTAGGGGCAGCAGTTTCGCGTATTCGCTAGGATCCTGCGATGGCGTCCCTCGCGGCGCGATTCAGGTGAGGCTCCATGCGCACTTCGTTCAGCGGATTCGTCGGCTCCCTGCTGCTGGTGTCAGCGGTCGCCGCGGTGGCTGCCGATCCTCCTGCCGACCGATTCGGGCCCGCCGACCTGGCGCGACTGGCTGCGGTCGGCGAACCCGCGTTCGCACCTGACGGCGAGTCCATCGTCTACACGGTCACCGTAACGAACACCGCTGAGGACAAGCAGCAGTCCGACCTCTGGCGCGTCGGTTACGACGGGCAGGACCGCACGCAACTCACCAGCACGCCCAAGCACGACGAATGGGCGCCGGCCTGGTCGCCGGATGGGCGCTGGCTCGCCTTCCTCGCGGACCGTGGCGACGAGGATGCGCAAGCACAGGTTTGGGCCATGCCGGCCGGGGGTGGCGAAGCCCGTGCGCTGACGAACCTGCCGGGTGGTGTTGGCGCCTTCCAATGGTCGCCGGACAGCCAGCGGTTGGCGGTGATCGCGTCCGACCCGGCGCGCCCGACCGGCGCGCCGAAACCGAAGAACCCGCCGCCGATCGTGACCGAACGCTGGCAGTTCAAGAAGGACGTCGACGGCTACCTCGATGCGCGCCGCTCGCACCTGTACGTCCACGATGTCGCCCGCAGCGAGTCGGTGCAGATCACCTCCGGCGAACGAGGCACTGCCTGCCTGGTCGCCGGACGGGAGGAAGATCGGGTACGTCACCCGTCGCGGCGGCGAGCCCGACCGTCACTCCAATTTCGATATCTACCTGGTCGAACCGCGCGCGGGCGCCACCGAGCGCAGGCTCACGACGTTTGACGGCGCCGACAACGATCCCGACCTCGAGTCGCCCATCAGCTGGTCGCCGGACGGCCGGCAGATTGCGTTCGTGCAGGGCGGCGAGGACAAGTGGATCTACTACGCCCCGCACCAGCTCGCGATCGTGGACGTCGCGACGGGCCGTACACGCCTGCCGGCTCCGATCGATCGCTGGTTCACGCAGCCGCGCTGGAGTCCCGATGGCAGGAGTGTGTTCGCGCTGGT
Source organism: Pseudomonadota bacterium (assembly GCA_016704655.1). GTDB lineage: Bacteria > Pseudomonadota > Gammaproteobacteria > Steroidobacterales > Steroidobacteraceae > RPQJ01. The sequence goes on from JADIZR010000010.1 coordinate 108,014, forward strand.
CGAGCAGAGCCGCGTCATCAACCTGTCGCGCATCGACGTCGCCTCCGGCAAGGTCACGCCGCTCACGACCGGGCCGCGTTATGACGCGGGATTCGCTGTGTCAAAGCAGGGGCGCATCGTCGTGCTGGGCGGCGATGACGTCACGCCTTACGAACTTGCGGCGCTGGAGAACGGCGGGCTGCGACCGCTCGGCTTGCACAATGAATGGCTCGCCCGGAAAAAGCTGGTGCGATTCGACGACATCCGCTTCAGGAGCGCGGACGGCACGACGATCGACGGGTTCGTCGTGAAGCCGCCGGACTACGTGCCGGGTCGTCGTTATCCCACGATCCTGCGCATCCACGGCGGGCCCGTGTACCAGTTCAGCCACGAGTTCATGGCGGACTGGCAGGCCTACGCCGCGAGGGGGTTCGTGGTCGTCGCGGCGAATCCGCGCGGCAGTTCCGGTCGTGGCTTCGAGTTCGCGAAGGCGATCTACGCCGACTGGGGCAACAAGGACGTGCAGGACGTGCTGGCCGCGGTCGATCACGTCGTGGCGGCAGGCATCGCGGATCCGGATCGACTTGGCGTCGGCGGACGCAGCTATGGCGGCATCCTCACCAACTACGTGATCGCGAGCGACGCGCGCTTCAAGGCGGCAGTGAGCGGGGCGGGCGCCTCGAACTGGGCTGCGCTCTACGGCCACGACATGTACTCGCGGGAATATGAGTTGGAGCTCGGCACGCCCTGGACCCGGCGCGAGGTGTGGGATCGCGTGAGCTACCCGTTCCTGCATGCCGAGAGGATCAGGACGCCGACGCTGTTCTACTGCGCCGAGCAGGACTTCAACGTGCCGTGCAACGGCTTCGGAGCAGATGTACAGGCCTTGCGTTCGCTCGGCGTGCCGTCGCAGCTGGTGGTGTATCCAGGCGAGAATCACGCTCGGTGCCGAGCTACCGCAGCATCGGCTGCAGACCCTGCTCGGCTGGAACGAGAAGTACCTGCTGGCGGGCCCGCCTCGCCGCAAGCGTCGCCCTGTGGGGTGAGGGCCGGCGTGCCACAGTGAATGACGCAGCAATGCCGGCCGGCCTCGGCGCGCGCCGCGCTCGGCCCGGCGTTTTACTTCGGCGAAGCGACGTTCGGCTGGAACGCAACGGGTCTTCGGGGCCTCGTGGCAGTTGGTCGCGCACCGTGCCGAGCTGGCTACGGCGGGCGAGCACCTGCTCGTGAACATCGGGGGAACGCCGAGCGTCGTTCTGCGGGCGGCCGACGGCACCCTGCGCGCTTTTGCCAACGTCTGCCGTCATCGCGCGGGACCGCTGGTGCTCAGCAGCGGCAAGGGCCTCGGCAACCCGTTGCAAGTACGGCTGGCTGTACAACAGGCCGGCCGGCTGGTCGCGCCAGAAATGCAGGACGCGCAGGATTTCAGGATGGTGGACGTCCAGCTGCCCCGGTTTCGCGTGCAGGAGTGGCAGGGCCTCGTCTTCGTCGCGCTCGAGGACGACGTGCCGGACTTCGAGCGCGTCTATGCGGGCATCACCGAGCGCATCGCGCCGGTGGAGCTCAGCGCGATGCAGTTCGTGCGGCGCGACTCGTGGGACGTCGAATGCAACTGGAAAGGTGTACGTCGACAACTTCCTCAGGTCCACGTCCCACGATACATCCAGCATTGTCGAAAGTCGTCGACTACCGCAATTACGACGTCGAACTGTTCGAGTGGTATTCGCTGCAGCATTCTCCGCTGCAGGCTGGCGACGACGTGTACGGCGCAGGCCGCGCGCGTCTCTGCTTCATCTATCCCAACGTGATGCTGAACGTGATGCCCGGACGGCTGCAAACCAACCGCGTCCTCCGCTCGGTCCGGGGGGGCGCGCGTCGGTCGGTGGTTCTATACGTCGACGGACGAGGCGATGGCGCGCGTCGACAACGACCGGGAGTTCACCAACAACATCCAGGGAAGAGGGCGTGGACATCTGTGAGCGGGTACAGGTGGGTCTAGCGTCAGGGCAGTACCGGGCGGGCAGGTTGTGCCCGAAGCGCGAGGCGGGCGTGTGGCATTTCCACGAACGCCTGCGGGCGGTGTACTGCGCATAGTCCCCCGGGCTTGACTCTGGACCACGGTCCAGACTTTAGACTTGCCGCAGCTGGAGGGAAGTCATGTCTAACCTGGGAATCGGGCAGCTCGCCAGGCGGGCCGGCGTTGCCATCGACACGGTACGTTACTACGAGCGCAACGACCTGCTGAGTCCAGCGGGTCGCCTCGCCTCGGGTTACCGCCGTTATGGTGAGGCCGAACTGAAGCGGTTGCGATTCATCCGCCGGGCCAAGGCGCTCGGGTTCACGCTCGAAGACATCCGCGGACTGCTGTCATTGAGCGATGAGCGCAGCGTCGCCAGGATCAAGCAGGCCGCCGAGGCCAAGCTCGCCGACATCGACCGCCGCATCGACGAGCTGGAACGCATTCGCGAGGGTCTGCGCACCCTGGTGAAAGCTTGCCCGGGCCACGGTCGCGCCGAGTCCTGCCCGATCCTCAATGCACTGAATGCCGAGGACGCACCATGAACGCATCGCACGATCCCGTCTGCGGCATGACCGTCAAACCGGATTCGCCACACCACGCGAAACATGCAGGCACGGAGTTTCGATTCTGCTCGGCAGGGCTCACCGATTTCCGTCGCCGCTTCTGGTGGACGTTACCGCTGTCGCTCCTCGTGTTCGCCCTGGCGATGTTCGGTCATCGCACGATGCTGATTTCGACCTATGCCCGAACCTGGCTTGAGCTGGTGCTGACCGCGCCCGTTGTCTTGTGGGCCGCCTGGCCGTTCTTCCAACGGTGGGCGCAGTCCATCGCCAATCGCAGCCCGAACATGTGGACGCTGATCGGCACCGGTGTGGGTGCCGCGTTCGGATACAGCGTCGTTGCAACGGTGGCGCCGGACCTCTTCCCGGAGTCGTTTCGTGAGCACGGGCGCGTGGCGGTGTACTTCGAGGCGGCAGCGATCATCGTGTCGCTGACACTGCTCGGCCAGATCCTGGAGCTGACGGCGCGTTCGAGCACCTCTGCGGCACTCAAGGCGCTGCTCGGCCTGGCGCCGAAGACCGCACGCAGGATCAGCGCGGAGGGCAACGAGGACGACATCCCGCTGGCGCACGTGCACGTGGGCGATCGCCTGCGCGTGCGACCCGGCGAGAAAGTGCCGGTGGACGGCGAAGTCTTGAGGGCCGCTCGAGCGTCGACGAATCGATGCTGACCGGTGAGCCCATGCCGATCGAAAAGAGGCCAGGCGACAAAGTGGTCGGTGCGACCATGAACGGCACTGGCGCGTTCATCATGCGTGCCGAGAAGGTTGGCTCCGGCACCGTGCTTGCACAGATCGTGCAGCTCGTTGCCCAGGCCCAGCGCTCACGCGCACCCATGCAGCGCCTGGCCGACAAGGTGAGCTTCTGGTTCGTGCTCGTGGTGCTCGGTATCGCCGTCGGCACGTTCTTCGTCTGGGGGTTCTTCGGTCCTGAACCGTCGTGGACGTTTGCCGTCGTCAACGCCGTTGCCGTGCTGATCATCGCCTGTCCCTGTGCGCTCGGCCTCGCCACCCCGATGTCGATCATGGTCGCGAGCGGCCGCGCCGCGCAGGCCGGTGTCTTGTTCCGCGACGCCGAGGCGATCGAGCGACTGCGCACGATTGACACGTTGATCGTCGACAAGACCGGCACGTTGACGCAGGGCAAGCCGGTGTTCCGCGAAGCGATCGGCGTCGAAGGGCACACGCCCGACGAAGTACTGCGACTGGCCGCGAGTCTCGACCAGGGCAGCGAACACCCGCTCGCCGACGCCATCGTCACGGAAGCCCGGCGCCGCGAGTTGCAGCTGTGGACGGCAACGGATTTCGACTCGGTGACCGGGCTCGGGGTGCGTGGCCGGGTCGAAGGTCGCGCTGTCGCGATCGGGTCGAAGAAGCTCATGACGGAAGCAGGCGCAGACGTTAGCGGCCTGGCTGATGCGGCAGAACGCCTGCGCAATGAAGTTGCCACGGCGATGTTCGTTGCGCTCGACGGCCACGCAATCGGCATGATCGCGGTGGCCGATCCGATCAAGGACACGAGTCGCCTGGCGATTCAGTCGTTGCAAGCCATGGGCGTGCGCGTGGTGATGGCAACCGGGGATGGCTTGTCGACCGCCCAGGCTGTGGCGCGCGAACTCGCCATCCACGAAGTGCACGGCGATGTCCGTCCGCAGGACAAGGCGAGACTGGTCAGCGAACTGCAGGCCGCCGGACGACGCGTCGCGATGGCCGGTGACGGCATCAACGACGCACCTGCGCTGGCAGCTGCCGATGTTGGCATCGCGATGGGCACAGGCACCGACGTCGCGATGTCGAGCGCCAAGTCACACTCGTGAAGGGTGACCTGCGAGGCATCTTGCGTGCGCGGGAGGTTTCCGAGGCCGCCGTGGCCAACATGCGCCAGAACCTGGGCTTCGCGTTCCTCTACAACGCGCTCGGTGTGCCCGTGGCGGCGGGCGTGCTGTATCCCGTGTTCGGCCTCCTGCTCAGCCCGATGCTGGCGGCGCTCGCGATGAGTCTGTCGTCGGTCTCGGTGGTGGCCAACGCGCTGCGGCTGCGTGGCGCTTCGCTTCGCAGCGGGTAGCGCCGCCGAGGCCGCAGAAAGCTAACCCTTCAGCAACAGGCGCGCCGCGTTGCGACCCGGGGTGCCACTGATGCCGCCACCGCCATGCAGGCCCGAACCGCAGAGATACAGGCCGTCGATCGGGGTGCGGTGATTCGACCAGCCCGGCAACGGCCGCATGAAGAAAATCTGGTCGAGGATCAGCTGGCCGTGATTGAGGTCGCCTTCGGTCAGGCCCCACGATCTGCTCGAGATCGACCGGCGTGATCGACTGCACTGACTGGATCGAGCCCTTGAACGCCGGGAAGTGCAGCGCGAGCGTGTCGAGGGCGCGCTTTTCGAGTTCGGGTCGCATCGAACCCCAGTCGGCATTGCGCAATGCATACGTTGCGAACTGGAAGTGGACCATCACGTCGGCGCCCAACGTCGTCACTTCCAGGTAGGGATCCTGAGACATCTCGCCATACTTGGTCGAGTCGTAAGCGCGCTCCAGGTACCTGAGAGTCGGTGCGATTGCGACCGTGCCATCGGGCAGGCCATGGCGCCCATCCGTCCGCACGATCAGTTTCGCCACGGAACCGCGCATGCGGATCGACTGCGTCTGCCAGACGAACTCCGGCGGCAGTTCAGGCGCGCCGACGAGGCCGAGCAGTGTGCGGCGGGGATCGGCCTCTGACACGACCGTGGAGGCCTTGATTTCTTCGCCCGATTCGAGACGAACTCCGAGCACACGCTGATGCTCGACGAGGATTTGCGCGACGCCGGCGCCCGTGCGGATTTCGCCGCCGTTCGCAAGCACTGCCTTCACCAGCGCCTCCGTCAGCCCCTGGGGTCCGCCTGTCGACGTGCGATGCGCGAGGCCGCCGCGGTTGAGCCAGTTGTGGATCAGGGTGAAACCCGTGCCCGCAGACATCGAGCCCAGTGTCACGCCGTGGATGGCGACGCCGGCGATGGCTGCATTGAGCGTCTCGGATTCGAACCACTCCTCGGTGAGCTCGACGGCCGACATCGACAGGCTGCGCATTACGCGGAACATGTCCTTGCCACCCATGCGCCGCAGCTGCAGTGCGAGCGAGGCGAGCGGCAGGCCGTCCGCGCGCAGTTCGATCCTGGGCAGGCGCGGCATGTTCGTCGAATACGCGGCATCAAGGAACGCTGCCGCGCGATTCATGAACCCGACGAACTCAGGCCAGCGCCCCGCATCACGCGGCGAGAGCCGGCGGATGGCTTCGATCGTGGCCGTGTCGTTTGCGCTCGAGACCAGTCGCAGCAAGCCACCGTCCGGCAGCGCGGAGACATACGGCGCATCGGCGGCGCTCGTCGTGAGGCCGTGCCGGGCGAGGTCGAGTTCCTTGACGATCGCGGGCCGCAGTTGACCCGCCGGATGCAGGCCCGGCACCGTGGCGCCCGACGCGAGCGTTGCGCCCGCCAACTGCCCGCCGGCAGTTGCGCGCTGTTCGAGCACCAGCACTTTCTTGCCCGCCTTGGCGAGGTAGGCAGCTGCGACCAGGCCGTTGTGGCCCGCACCGACGATCAGGATGTCCGGGTTCGTCATCGTGCGCCTACTGCCAGTCCTTGAGAATCTCGGTGGCGGCCATCCTGCCGGCCGCGCCCATCACACCGCCACCCGGATGCGCGCCTGCGGCGCCGAAGTAGTAACCCGGCAGCGGGGTGCGGAAATCGGCCCATTGCGGGGCAGGGCGCATGAAGAACAACTGGTGCAGCAGCAGTTCGCCGTGGAAGATGTTGCCACCGGTGATGCCGGCGATGCGCTCGATGTCCTGCGGCGTGATCACCTGCTTGCCGACGATCACCTGGCGGATGTTCGGCGCGTACTTCTCGATGGTCGAGATCACCGTCTCGCCGAACGCTTCCTTTTTCGCGTCGTCCCAGCCGCCCTCGACGTCGTAGGGCGCGTACTGGACGAAGCACGACATCACGTGGTGTCCCGGCGGCGCCATGTCGCGGTCGATCATCGACGGGATGATGATGTCCATGTAAGGCTGACGCGAGAAGTTGCCGTACTTGGCGTCGTCGTAGGCGCGCTCGACGTACTCGATACTCGGGCTGATCGAGATCGCGCCACGGTGCAGCGGGCCTTCGCCCGGCAGGCAGGTGAAGTCCGGCAGTCCAGAGAGCGCGATGTTGACCTTGCCCGACGAGCCGCGGACGCGGAAATCGCGGATCGCCTGCACGAACTCGTCCGGGAAATGCTGCTGGTCGACGAACTGCAGGAAACTGCGTTTCGGGTCTGCGGCCGACATCACGACCCTGGCCGTGAGTTCGTCGCCGTTCGCGAGTGCTGCACCGGTCGCGCGGCCGCCACGCACGATGACCTTGTCCACCGCCGCGTTGGTGCGGATCTCGACGCCGAGTGCGCGGGCGGACGACGCGATCGCCGCCGTCACGCCGCCGGTGCCGTTCTTGGCGAAACCCCAGGCGCGGAAGGCGCCATCGATTTCACCCATGTAGTGGTGCAGCAGCACGTAGGCAGTGCCGGCGAGCGCGGGCCGAGGTAGGTGCCGATGATGCCGCTCGCGGCCTTGGTGCCCTTGAGCGGGTCGAGCTCGAACCATTCTTCGAGCAGGTCGGCGGACGATTGCGTGACGAGCTTCGCGATCCGATAGAGCTCGTGCTCGCTCAGGCTGCGCGCGTACTGGCCGAGCTTGAGCAGGCCCTTCATGTCGCGCCAGCTGAGCGACGACGGATCCGGCGGCACCAGGCCGATGATCGGCTTGATGGCCTTGGCGGCGCGCGCCATGACGCGTGAATACTCGTCGTAGGCCTCGGCATCCTTCGGGGAATGACGATGGATCTCGCGCCGGGTCAGGTCGTGATCGTCCCAGCCGGCAAGGTAGTCGCCGTTGTCGAGCGGCGTGACCGTGCTCGGCAGCGGCAGGATCTTGAGCCCGTGCCGCGGCAGCTCGAGGTCGCGGATGATCTCGGGCCGCAGCAGGCTCACCACGTAGGAGAACTCGCTGAAGCGGTAACCCGGGAAGATTTCTTCGGTGACGGCGGCGCCGCCGACGATCTCGCGCCGCTCGAGGACGACGACCTTCTTGCCGGCGCGCGCGAGGTACGCGGCCGCGATCATGCCGTTGTGGCCGGCGCCAATGACGATAGCGTCGTAGGAGTTGCTGGCCACGGTTATTTCTTCTTCCACTCGGGGTCATAGAACGGCAGCGTGACGACCGTCGCAGGCGATTTGCGGCGATGGTGTTCCACCGTGACTTCGATCTCGACCTTCGTGCCCGGTGTGAAATACGGCTGCTGCAGGTGCACCAGCGCGATGTACTTCTTCAGCACCGGCGACCAGGTGCTGGTCGAGGCATATCCGACCTGGCGCGGACCTGCGTACACTGGAATGCTGCCGCGCACGGCCGAGCCCGGCACCTGTGGCGGCATTCCAACCGCGGCATATTGGCGCTCGAGTCCTTCCCAGTCGATCTCGAGGCCGGCCAGTTGCCACGACGAGCCCTCGCGGTGCTCGCGTTCCAGCGCGCGACGACCCACGAAGTACCCCTGCTTGTCGAGGTTCACGGTCCAGCCGAGGCCCATCTCATACGGCGACGAGCGCTGGCCCGGGATCCAGGCGTGGCTTGCAGAGGTGTAATCGACGTCGAGCATGAACAGGCCCGCCTCGACGCGCGCCATGTCCATCGCGAGGATGCCGGTGGGCGTGATGCCGTAATCGTGGCCCGCGGTCATCAGCGCGTCCCAGATCACGAGCGCATCGGCTGCATCCATCCAGATTTCGTAGCCGAGATCGCCGGTGTATCCGGTGCGCGAGACCGAGACGGCCTTGCCCGCGATGCGGTTGAACGCCATCCGGAAATACTTGAGCGCATCGACCGGCTGTTCGCACGCAAGGTTCAGGATGGTGCGCGATTTCGGTCCCTGCAGGCTGAGTGCCGCCATCTGCTCGGTCAGTTCGGTGACTTGCACCTGCATGCCGACGGCGTTCATCGCGAGCCAGCGGTACTGCGGCTCAGCGGCCGTGAGCCGGAAGCTCTGCTCGCCGATCCTGGTGACCGTGCCGTCATCGAGCAGCTTGCCGTCGTCGTCGCACCAGCCGGTGTAATAGACCTGTCCGACCTGCATCCTGTGGATATCGCGCGGAGTCAGGCGATGCAGCAGGCGAGCGGCATCGCGACCTGAAATCTCGTACTTGATCAGCGGCGAGATGTCGATCAGCGCGGCGTGGTTGCGGATCGCCCAGTACTCGCGGTCGAGGCCGAGGTCGTAGGACCCGACGGCCAGGCACCCGCCCCAACGCCGCCAGTTGTGCGGCAGGCACAGCTGGGACGTGCGCGCGTGGAACGGCGTCCGGCGCAACTGGTACAGCGGATGGTGAGCAGTGGAAAGTTCAGGCACGAGACGCTCCCGGCGAGATCTGCCAATCAGCGACGGTCGCGGATGTCGATAAAGGTCAGGAACTCGTTGCGGGTCCGGGCGTCGGACCGGAACGTCCCCATCATTTTCGACGTGATCATCGACACGCCGCGCTTGTGGATGCCGCGCGTGGTCATGCACTCGTGCGCGGCCTCGATCACCACGCCCACGCCCTGGGGCTGCAGCACGTCGTTGATGCAGCGGGCGATTTCCGCGGTCATCTTCTCCTGCACCTGGAAGCGGCGCGCGAAGACGTCGACCACGCGGGCCAGCTTGCTGATGCCGACCACCTTGCCAGTGGGCAGGTAACCCACGTGGGCCCGGCCGATGATCGGCGCCATGTGGTGCTCGCAGTGCGATTCGAACTCGATGTCGCGCAGCACGACCATCTCGTCGTAGCCGCCGGTCTCCTCGAACGTCCGGCGCAGGTAATCGCGCGGGTCGATCGCGTAGCCGGAAAACCAGTCGGTATAGGCGTCGACGACACGTTGTGGCGTGTCGAGCAGCCCTTCGCGTTGCGGGTCTTCGCCGGCCCAGCGCAGCAGCGTGCGCACGGCTTCCTCGGCCGTGTCCCGGCTGACCTTGTTGCGCACCATCAACGGGGCGCGGCCTTGCTTGCCGGCGGTCACCGTGGCGGGCCTGTTGCCCGGGCGCTTCGATCGCGGATGCGTGGCCATGTTCATTCTCCCTCTCGGCGTGGCCGCGGCTGGCGGCGCCAGCGCAACAGCAGCACGAAACCCGCCAGCATGCCGCCCAGGTGCGCGAAATGCGCCACGCCCTGGCCCGACCCGGTGACGCCCAGGTACAACTCGAGCACGCCATATAGCGTGACGAACAGCCACGCCGGCATCGGTATCGGCGGGAACATCAGCATGATGCGCCGCTGCGGATAGGCCATGCCGAAGGCCAGCAACAGGCCGAACACGCCGCCAGAGGCGCCCACTGTGGGGATGGGCGCCATGTTCATGTTACTGATTACCAGCAACTGAGCCACTGCGGCGCCCACCACGCACACGAGGTAATAGGTGACATAGCGCTGGGTGCCCAGCAGGCGCTCGATCTCGCCGCCAAACATGTACAGCGCGAACATGTTGAAAAACAGGTGGGTGAGGCTGCCGTGCAGGAACCCGTAGGTCAGCAACTGCCAGACCTGGAACGACGGTGCTCCCGGAAACTGGGCCGAGGCCGGTGGCCAGAGGGCGAACGGTCGCAGCAGCAGGTCACCCGTGAGGAACTGCACCGCGAACAGGGCGACGTTGAGCAACAGCAGGGCCCGCGTGGCGGGCGGCATCGAGACAGGCATGGGCGCATCCTAGCCGAATCGAGTGGCGAAGACCTCCGGCGCCGTGTACGTTGCGCAGCGCTACGCAGAGGCGGGTTCAGCATGCGGTCAATGCAGTCCGGTCGTTCTCTCCTCGGGGCCCTCGTGGCCCTGGCAGGGGCTGCGGCTGCCTGGGCGGACGCGTCGCCGGCACCGGTCACCGTCGCGTACGGGAGACTGGCGTTTGCGCCCTGCACGCTGGCGCAGGCCGGGCAGGCGCAGACCGTGCCAGCGCGCTGCGCAACACTGCAGGTGCCGGAAGATCGTTCCAGCGCGAATAGCCGCAAGATCGAACTCGCGCTCGCCTGGGTGCCGAGCACGGCGAAGACCCCGGCCAGGGACCCTGTCGTCATGCTGGCCGGGGGGCCGGGTCAGTCCGCGCTCGAAGCCTTTCCAAGCGTCTACCCCGCGTTGCGCGAAGTTCTGCGCCAACGTCACGTGCTGCTCGTGGACCAGCGCGGCGTCGGACGATCGAATCCACTGCAATGTCCCGGGACGCTGAATGATGAGGCGTTGCGACTTCTCGAGACCGCGGGTGTCGATGAGGCGCGCCGACTGACGACCGACTGCCTGCAGGAACTCGGGCTGGACGTCGACGTTCGCGCCTATACCACCAGCGCGTACATTGCGGACCTCGAAGACGTGCGCCGTGCGCTGGGAATCGCGCAGTTCAACCTGGTCGGGGTTTCGTACGGCACGCGCGTAGGACTCGAGTACCTGCGCCGCCACCCCGCGTCAGTCCGGACAGTCGTGCTCGACTCCGTCGTGCCGCCGAGCCTGTCCCTGGGTAACGAGCATGCCAGGAATCTCGAAGCGGCCGTCGACGCCCAGTTCGCGCGTTGCACCGCGGATGCCGAATGCACGAAGCGCTTCGGGTCGCCGCGGGAGCGTCTCGATGACCTGCTGCAACGGTTGCGCCAGGATCCGCAGCGCGTGACGTATCGCGACCCGCTTACCAACGAGCAGCGTGAAGACGAATTTACCGACGCTGCGCTCGCCGCGGTCGTGCGCTTCCATTCCTATGCGCCGCAGCTGTTCGGCATGCTGCCGATGCTGCTCGCCGAGGCCGCCAGCGGCCAGTTCGGCAACCTCATGGCCCAGTCGCGCATGCTGGAGCAGCTGATCGGCGAACAGATCTCCGTACCGCTGCAGCTTTCCGTCATGTGCACGGAGGACGCGCCGGGGATGCGGGTCGATCCGGCCGACGTCGGGACCCTCCTCGGCACGGAATTCGTCGACTACACGCTGGCGCAATGCGCGGTGTGGCCTCGTGGCACGATGCCAAAGGACTTCCACGACGCAGTGCAGTCCGACCTGCCGGTACTGCTCCTGTCCGGCGAGCTGGATCCGGTGACGCCGCCGCGGTACGCCGACGAGGTACAGCGCACGCTGCCGAATTCACGGCATTTCGTTTTCCGCGGACAGGGCCACAGCGTGCTGGGCGTGGGTTGCGGGCCGCGGCTCGTCGCCGAGTTCATCGCTGCGGCCGATGCGAAGGCGCTCGACGGCAGTTGCCTGGACCAGTTGCAGTACTCGCCGCCGTTTGCTGGCTCGTACGGCTGGGACCCGTGAGGGTCCGCAAGGTGCACACATGATTCGCGTCGAAGGGTTGCGCAAGGCTTTCCAGACGCCCGCCGGCCGCGTGCAGGCGGTCGACGGCGTGAGCTTCGCTGCGGCCGATGGGCAGATCACCGGCCTGCTTGGCCCGAATGGAGCCGGCAAGACGACCACGCTGCGCATGCTCTACACGCTGATGTCGCCGGATTCAGGTCGTGTGCTCGTGGACGGTCTCGACGCGGCCAGCGAGCCCACGTGCGTGCGCGCGAGCCTCGGCGTGCTGCCCGATGCGCGTGGGATCTACAAGCGGTTGACTGCGCGCGAGAACATCGCGTACTTCGGCGCCCTGCAGGGGCTCGACGATCGCGTCATCGCGGAGCGCACCGCGCGGCTCGTGGCGGCACTCGAGATGCACGATTTCATCGATCGACGTGCCGAGGGTTTCTCGCAGGGGCAGCGCACCAAGACCGCGATTGCCCGCGCATTGGTGCACGCTCCCCGCAACGTGCTGCTCGACGAACCGACCAACGGACTCGACGTGATGACCACGCGCTCGCTGCGCAACTTCCTGCTCGAGCAGCGGGCCGCGGGCCGCTGCGTGCTGCTGTCGAGTCACATCATGCAGGAGGTGGCGCGGCTCTGCGACCGGATCGTCGTGATCGCGCACGGACACGTCGTTGCCGACGGCACCCCGGACGAGCTGCGCGAGTCGACCGGCTGCGCCAATCTCGAGGACGCTTTCGTCAAGGCGATCGGTTCGGACGAGGGTTTGTTCGCGTGAGGGCACTGTGGATCGTCCTGCGCAAGGAGTTGCTCGACGCGTTCCGCGACCGCCGCATGCTGCTGGTCGCATTCGTGGTGATTCCACTCGCGATCCCGCTGGTTCTGGCCGGCACCAACGCGCTCAGCGCACGCAAGCAGACCCGGCAGCTCGAAGGACCGCTGCAGTTGCCGGTCATCGGCGCGGAGCGCGCGCCGAACCTCGTCGCCTGGCTGCAATCGCACAACGTCAAGGTGCTGCCCGCGCCACGGGATGCCGACGCGGCCGTGCGCACACAGGAGCGCGACGTCGTCCTGCGCATCGACGAAGAGTACGGCGTGGACTGGCGTTCCGGCCGGCCCGCAAGTGTCGAGGTGATCTTCGACAGCTCGCGTCCGCTGGCTTCCGGCGCGACCGTGGCGCGATTGGGCGGCTTGCTCGACGGTTACAGCAGCACCGTGGGTACGCTGCGGCTGGTTGCCCGGGGCATTCATCCTGCGGTCGCCAACCCGCTGCAGGTCGGCACGCGTGACGTGGCCACGCCCGAGGCTCGCTTCGACCTGTCGCAACAGATCCTGCCGTACCTGTTGCTGCTGCTGGCGTTCATCGGCGGCATGCAGCTCGCAATCGATGCCACCGCGGGCGAGCGCGAGCGGCAGTCGCTGGAACCGCTGCTCGCGACGCCCGTTGCGCGCGAGTCGATCATAAGCGCCAAGATCCTTGCCACGGCGGTGTTCTCGCTGCTGTCGATCGCCGTCACGCTCATAGCATATCGCCTGGTCTTCGCCGTCGCGCCGGCGCGCGGCATGGACGCGTCCTTCGATCTCGGACCCGGCGGACTGGTGCAGCTGTTCCTGATCATCCTGCCGATCGTACTGCTCGGCGCGACCGTGCTGACGGCGCTCGCCGCGTTCGCGCGCAGTTACCGCGAGGCGCAGGGGTACCTGCCGCTGCTGATGTTCCTGCCGATGATTCCGTCGCTGGTGCTGATGGTTGCGCCGGTCCGGACGCAGCTCTGGATGCTGGCGGTGCCGTTCCTGAGCCAGAACCAGATGATCGTGCGCGTGCTGCGCTCGGAACGGATCAGTGCGCTCGACTGGGCGGTGAGCCTGGGTGCTTCGTTCGCGGTGGTCGCGGTCGTGTGGTGGATAGCGGCGCGCTTGTACCATCGCGAGCAGCTCGCCACCTCGTCGTGACCCGTCGCGGGCGTGCTACCAGCCGATGCCGTAGTCCTCGCCGTGGTTGCTCGAGCCGCCCCAGAACGTGCCGTTCTCCGGGTCGATCATGATCGCGTTGATCGGGCCCGAGGTGCGCGCCTCGAATTCGGGCTTGTAGCCGCGCCCGATCAGTTCCCGGGTGACCCACTGTGGCATCGATGAGTTCAGCACGATGCGGCCCGGCTGCGATGCGTGCTGGTCGAACGACGCTTTCATCTGGTAGCTGTTGAAATTGGCGGCCTCGGCGGCTTCCTGCGGCGTCATGCCGAATTCCTGCACGTTCAGGAAGAACTGCAGCAGGTTCTGGTCCTGCGAGTCGCCGCCCTGCACGGCGAAGGCCAGCCACGGTTTGCCTCCCTTGAGCGCGAGGCTCGGCGTGAGCGTGACGCGCGGACGCTTGCCCGGTGCCACGACGTTGAACGGGTTCTCGGCCGGGTCGAGCACGAACGACTGCATGCGCTGGCTGAGCCCGATGCCCGTGCGCCCCGCAATCGTCGCCGGTACCCAGCCACCGCTCGGTGTCACCGACACCAGCCAGCCGTTCGCATCCGCGGCCATCACGGTCGTCGTGCCGCTCCTGAAGCCCGCTTCGAAGTCCGCCAGTTGAGGATCACCGGGCCCCGCGTTCACATCGTTGCGATCCATGCGGATCGTCGCGGCGCGCTGCTTCGCGTACTCCTTCGAGAGCAGGCCCTGCGTGGGCTCTGCGGGCGGAAAATGTGGGTCGCCGTAATAGAAGTCGCGATCGGCGAAGGCGAGGTTCATCGCCTGGTAGACGGTGTGGATGTAGTTTGCGCTGTTGTAACCCATCGCGCGCACGTCGAAGTTCTCGAGGATGTTCAGCGACTGCAGCAGCGCCGGGCCCTGCGTCCAGACGTCGAGCTTGTAGACCTCGACGCCGCGGTAATTGGTGCTGAGCGGCTGCTCGATGAGCGGCCGCCACTGCGCGAGGTCGTCGAGCGTGATCAGGCCACCCTGTTCCTGCACGCCGCGCACGAACTCCTGCGCGATGTCGCCGCGATAGAAGCGGTCGTACGCCGCCTGCAGGGCCTCCTTGCGCGACTTGCCGGCGGCAAGCGCCTGCTTCTCCGCCTCGACCATCTTGCGCAGCGTGGCGGCGAGGTCGGGCTGACGGAAGATTTCACCCGCGCGCGGTGCTGCGCGCGCCGAGCCGAGGTGCGGCAGCATCACCTGCTTCGAGTACGGCCATTCCTGGAGCTTGTCCTTCCAGCGCTCTATGAGATCGGCTGTCTCGCCGTCGATCGGATAGCCATCCGCGAGTTCGATGGCGGGGGCCAGCACCTCGGCCAGCGAGAGCGTGCCGTACTCCTGCAGCATCAGGATGATGCCGCCCGGAGTGCCGGGCGTGACCGCCGCGAGCGGGCCGTAGGCGGGCGGGTACTTGAAGCCCTTGCCTTTAAAGAATTCGGGCGTCGCACCGGTGGGTGCCATGCCGAGCCCGTTGATCGCGACCACCTTCTTCGCGCGCGGATCGTAGATCAGGGCCTGTGTCTCGCCGCCCCAGTGCAGCACGTCCCACATCGTGGACGTCGCGGCAATCATGGCGCAGGCCGCGTCGACGGCATTGCCGCCCCGCTCGAAGATCTTCGCGCCGGCCGTGGCGCCGAGCGGCTTGCCGGTGATCGCCATCCAGTGCTGGCCGTGCAGCGGCGGCTTCTGGGTCCTGGCGAGCGACCGCGCGACCGCGGGCGAGTAGGTCTGGGCGTCGGCCGGCGGCGTTGAGACGGTGCTCATCAGGCAAATGCTCGTGGCGGCAAGGGCCGCAATCGACTGGCGAAATGCAGGCATCTGGTGCTCCCGGTCGCTGCGGTCCCTGAAGTATGCTGCGCGCCTCGTCCCACCGCTACCAGGGCACCCCGATCATGACCCATCGCCAGTTACTCGCTTCGCTTCTGCTGGTCGCGACTGCTGTCGCCCCGACGCAGGCCGCCGTCACGGACGCGTCGCTCGATGCCGCCACCGCCGCGGTGATGCCGCAGGTGATCACCTGGCGTCGCGATTTCCACCAGCACCCGGAACTCAGCAACCGCGAATTTCGCACGTCGAAGATCGTGGCTGACCAGTTGCGCCAGATGGGGATCGAGGTGCAGACGGGTATCGCGCACACGGGCGTCGTGGGAATCCTCCGGGGTGGCAAGCCAGGCCCGACGATCGCGCTGCGCTCGGACATGGACGCGCTGCCCGTCACGGAGCAGGGCGACTTGCCTTTCAAGTCGACGGCGACGTCAGAGTATCGCGGAGAGAAAGTCGGCGTGATGCACGCCTGCGGCCACGACGGTCACATGGCGATCCTGCTCGGGGCGGCCAAGGTGCTCGCCGGCATGCGCAACGAACTTCCCGGCACGGTGATGTTCATCTTCCAGCCTGCAGAAGAGGGCGCCCCCGACGGTGAACGAGGCGGCGCCAGCCTGATGCTCGACGAGGGCCTGTTTGCGAGCAACAAACCCGACGCCGTGTTCGGCCTGCACCTCTGGTCGGCGATGAACACTGGCGCGATCGGCTACCGCGAAGGCTCCTTGATGGCCGCGTCGGACCGCTTCAAGCTCGTGGTCAAGGGCCGGCAGACGCACGGCTCGCGGCCCTGGGGCGGCGTCGACCCCATCGTCACCGCCTCGCAGATCGTGCTGGCGCTGCAGACGATCGTGAGCCGCCAGGTCAACATCACCGAATACCCGGCCGTCGTCTCGGTGGGCGCGATCAAGGGCGGCATCCGCAACAACATCATCCCGGAGTCGGTCGAGATGGTCGGCACCTTCCGCACCTTCGACCCGGCCGTGCGCGAGCAGGTCATCGCGAGCATCAAGCAGATCTCGAGCCAGACCGCGGCAGCGGCGGGCGCCACCACGGAGTTCGAACTCGGCGGCGACCCGAATCCCGTCGTGGTCAACGACCCTGCGTTGACCGCACGGGCCGTGGCCTCGCTGCAGCGTGCAGCAGGCGGCAACACCGTCAAGGTCATGCCGTTCGTCACCGGCTCGGAAGATTTCGCGTATTACGGGCAGAAGGTGCCGGCGTTCTTTTACATGGTCGGTGTCACGCCGCCGGGCCAGGACGCTGCCGCCGCGCCCAGCAACCATTCGCCGCTGTTCTATATGGATGAAGGTGCGCTGCCGGTGGCAGTGCGCACGATCCTTGGCGCAGCCGTCGACTACCTGCAGGGCGCGCCGTCGAACTGAGTTCAGTCGACGGGTCGGCCGCCGCGGTGGGCGGGTCCACGGCATTGCGCACGGCGGGACGGTGCAGGATCACCGTGGCGATGCAGCCATTCTTTTCGACACGGATCGCGTCAGGCATGGAGACTCCGGGGTAAACCTTTTCGCCTTGTGTCGCATCTGATCTGTCACAGGGGCACGACACGGGCCGCCACGCGGCCTGTGTAGGATGCCGGACCCGGCCGCGCGGTGCGACGGGTAGCAGCGAGGTGGGTCTTGGCATACGCCGGGGAGGTCGTTGATGAACTGCAGCGCGTGCGCGAGGCGGCCGAGGAGCGCCGGCTGGTCACGTCCGCGGCAGACGGTTCGTCCGCGGCCTTCGAGCAGCTCTACCGCCGGCATGCGGCGCGCATCCACGCGTTGTGCCTGCGCATGACCGGCAACGTCGCGACGGCCGAAGACTGCACGCAGGAAGCCTTCGTGCAGGCGTGGCGGAACCTGCCGCGCTTCGAGACGCGCAGCGCGTTCGGGACGTGGCTGCACCGGATCGCGGTGAACGTGGTGCTGCAGCAGGCGCGACGTCGGGCTGAATCGCTCGGCGCCGGGGATTCGGTCGAGCGTGAGGTCGCCGACGTCCTGGCCGACCATTCGACGGTCGATCCCGGCCGCAGCCTCGACCTCGAAACTGCCATCGCCGGGCTGCCCCCGGGAGCGCGGCACGTGCTGGTGCTGGTGGGCGTGTACGGCCACTCGCACGAAGAGGCCTCGCAACTGCTCGGCATTGCCGTCGGAACCTGCAAGGCACAGTTACACCGAGCCCGCGCGCTGTTGAGCGCCAGGCTCGGGGAAGCGGAGCGGAACCATGACGCAGGATGAACGCACAGCCCAGGACGCCGCCGCGCGACTCGATGCCCGGCTCGGTGAGTTGCCGCTCGAGGTGGCACCCCGTCGTGACTTGTGGCCTGACATCGCCGCGCGGATCGAAGAGCGCGCGCAGCCCGTTGCGGCCACCACGCGATCTCCCGCCTGGCTCTGGCAGGTAGCTGCTGCGGTGGTGCTGGTCGCAGGCTCCTCGCTGCTCACTGCGAGCCTGCTCGACAGAAATGTCCTGGTGCAGCAGTCCGCAGTGCCGGCTGTCCAGGCGAACGCACACGCGGCGTCGGATGGGGCAGTGGTCATGCCAGCCGCATTCGGTCCGGCGGGTCAGCTCGATCCGGAATACGTCGCGGCCCGGCGTCAGCTGACGCAGCTGCTGGACCAGCGCATCGCCGCGCTGCCGACGTCTGCCCGTGCGAAGCTCGAGTTCAACCTCGGTGAAATGCGTCGCGCCGCGGATGAGATCAATGCTGCGCTGGCCGAACAGCCGGGCGATCCGTTGCTCGAGGAGCTGCTGCTGAAGACGTACCAGGACGAGCTGGCCATGCTGTCGAACATCAGTCAGTTGACCAGCAGTCTCGAGAAAGCGCCAGCGAATATGCCGGCAAATATGCCCGTGTCGCCGAATGGCGAGAGGATGCAGTTATGAAGACTGATATTGTCGCCGCCCCCAGTGGCCGAACCGTGGCGCGATCCATCGTGCTGCTCGTTGCGACCCTGCCGCTCGCCGTGCTCGCAGGCACGCCGATCGACAAGCGCACGTCTGCGGACCCTGCTGGAACCGTCGAAATCTCGAACACGGCGGGATCGGTCGTGGTGACGGGGTGGGACCGCAACGAGGTCGAGGTCACGGGCGAACTCGGCAAGGGTACGGAACGGCTCGATTTCACCAGATCCGACACGGTCACCCGCATCAAGGTGGTCCTGCCCGACCGTTCCTACAACGTCGACGACACCGACCTGATTGTGAAGGTGCCTGCCGGTTCGCAGGTGTCGATCAACACCGTGAGCGCCGATATCGGTGTCCAGGCCGTGCGCGGCACGCAACGCCTGCAGTCGGTCAGCGGCGACCTGCGCACTGAGACCAGCGGCGAGGACCTCGAGTGCCGCACTGTCAGCGGTGACGTCACCATCGCCGGCTCCGGCAGGAAGGGACTGGTGTCGATCACGACCGTGAGCGGCAATGCCAGCGCCACCCGGCTCGCTGGCGAAGTGAACGGCAGCACCGTGAGTGGCGACTTCACGCTTGCCGTTGGTGCAACCACCAGGTCGCGCCTGCGGTCGACCAGCGGCAACCTGACGTTGCAGGGCTCGCTCGCGCCGGACGCGCGCGTCGACATCGAAAGCATCAGCGGGGACGTGCGGCTCGACCTGGTCGGCAATACCGGCGCGGACTACGACGTTTCGAGCTTCAGTGGCGAGATCCGCCCCTGCTTCGGGCCTAAGCCCGTGCGCACGGACGAATACGCTCCGGGCAAGGAGTGGCGCCATCAGGAGGCCAATGCCAGCGCCCGGGTGCGCATCAAGACGCTGAGCGGCGACGTCGGCGTGTGCCGGAAATAGTCGCGCCGGGATACGCTCGCAGCGTGGATTGATGGACAATGCGGCGCGGGGTGGGAACGACGAAACGGTCAATCGATGGCTTTCCTCGCTGAAATCAAGCGTCGTCGCGTCGGCAAGGTCGCCATTGCATACGGCGCGGTTGCCTGGGCGGTCACCGAGGCCGCTTCCGTCGTGCTGCCGGCCTTGTACGTGCCCGAATGGGCCATGACTTTCCTGGTCATCTTCCTGCTGGTCGGGTTTCCGATCGCGATGGTGCTCGCCTGGGTGTTCGACGTCAGCGCGACCGGCATCGAGCGGACTGAGCCGTTGCCTGGTGCGCCGCCGCAGATGCAGTTCCGCACGCGTGCGGCGTTCGGCGTGGTGGTAGTGGTCGCAATGGCAGGGCTGGGTTACCTCCTGTACGAGCGCGGCCTCGGCCGCGCCGAGGCCGCCGGCAGCCCCAGTTCGATCGCCGTGCTGCCGTTCGCCAACCTGAGCGGCGACGCTGGCAAGGACTACTTCAGCGACGGCATGTCCGAGGAGCTGCTGAACCTGCTGGCCCGCGTGCCCGGGCTCAAGGTGGCTGCCCGCACTTCTGCGTTCGCCTACAAAGGCCGCAACGTCGACGTCCGCGAAGTCGGCAAGGAACTCGGCGTCGAAACGGTGCTCGAGGGCAGCGTGCGCCAGTCCGGCGACCAGGTCCGCATCACGGCGCAATTGATCGACGCGGAGTCAGGCTTTCACCTCTGGTCGGAAACCTACGACCGGCGGATGGCGGACATCTTCGCGGTGCAGGACGAGATCGCGACTGCAATCGTCAATAAGCTCAAGATCGAACTCGCGCCCAGGGAACAGCAGCTTGCGCAGCGCGACGCGGCGCCTACCGAGAACGTCGAAGCCTACGAGTTCTACCTGCAGGCGCGGGCCATCTGGAAGCGCCGCGGGGAAGACAACCTGAGGCGCGCCGTCGAGTTGTATCAGTCTGCACTGGCGCGCGATCCCGGATTCGCGCGCGCGCACGCGGCACTGGCCTCCGCCTACGTCGTGCTGCCTGGCTACAGCAGCGAAGAAAACGACGAAGAGAAGTACCTGCCGATGGCAGAGCAGTCGGCACGGCAGGCCCTCGCGCTCGATCCGAAGATCGGCGAGGCACACGCGGTGCTGGCGCAGATCAACTCCGAGCGCGGCAACCTGCTCGATGCGGAGTCCGGCTTTTTCTTCGCGATTTCGCTCGAGCCCAACGAACCCACGCCCTACCACTGGTACTCGATCCTGCTGCAGAAGGTTGGCCGGCTCGACGCCGCTCTCGAGCAGTCGCGACGCGCGTACGAACTCGATCCGAGCGCGCCGGTACTGGCGTCCAACCTCGCCAACCTCTACCTGATGCGAGGCGACGACGAGCAGGCATTGCGCTTCTCGCAGCTGGCCGGTGAGCTTGGCATCAGCAGTGGAGCCAGCGAGGGTATCGATGCCACGGTGGCGATGCGTCGCGGACAGTGGGACGAGTCGAAGCGGCTGCTGATGGCGCAGGAGCAGCTGCCGCCCCAGCTGAAGTCGAAGGTGGGTGATTTCGTCGACGCGATCGCGAATCCGGCAAAACGTCCGGCCGTGGTGGCGGGCCTGCGTGCGGTCGACCCGAAAGTTGCGCAGCAGGTGGACCTGCTGATGCCCTACATACAACTGGGGCAGAACGACATTGCCTTCCAGATCATCGAGGGCTCGCTCGAGCGCGACCGCATCGCGTGGTTGCACGACTGGAACGTCTCGCAGACCTGGAGCCCTGAAGCCGCGGGCTTCCGCAAGGATCCACGCTTCTCGAAGCTTGCCGAGCGCATCGGCCTGGTCGACTACTGGAAGCAGTACGGCTATCCGGACCGTTGCCACGCCGGCACGGGCGACGTCGCCCTCGTCTGTTTGTCGTGAGCGCGGCGGCGTTCGCGCCGGCGCTGCTGCGCTGGTACGAAAGCGACGGCCGCAGGGACCTGCCATGGCAGACGGACCGTACGCCGTACCGTGTATGGGTCTCCGAGATCATGCTGCAGCAGACCCAGGTCGGAACGGCCGCCGGCTACTACCAGCGCTTCATCGCGCGTTTTCCGACAGTGCGCGATCTCGAGGCAGCTCAGCTCGACGAAGTGCTGCATCTCTGGTCCGGCCTCGGTTACTACGCGCGTGCCCGCAACCTGCAGCGCGCGGCCCGGATACTGGTGCAGCGCCACCGCGGTGAGTTTCCAGCGACACTCGATGAGGTGATGGCGCTGCCCGGCATCGGGCGCTCGACGGCGGGCGCGATCCTGGCCTTGTCCCGCGGCGAACGTCATCCGATCCTCGATGGCAACGTCAGGCGCGTGCTGGCGCGCTACTTTGCGGTCGACGGATTTCCTGGCGAAGCGGCAGTCGAACGCAAGTTGTGGGCGCTGGCGGAAGAGTGCACGCCGCACTCGCGCGTGGACGAATACACGCAAGGCATCATGGATCTCGGCGCGACGATCTGCACGCGGGCCAACCCAGCCTGCCTGTTGTGTCCGGTCAACGCGGCGTGCGAAGCCCGGCAGAATGACACGCAGCGCCTCTATCCCACCCCGAAATCGCGCACGGCGCGCGCGCAGCGCGAGGCGTGGGTCGTGCTGGTGCGCCGCGGCAACAAGGTGCTGCTGGAGCGACGGCCGCCCAGTGGCATCTGGGGCGGGCTGTGGGGTCTGCCGGAATTCCCTACGCGTCAGCACGCCGCCCAATGGTGCCGGGAGCACCTCGTGGGTTCGTCGGCGTTGCAGCCGGAAGAACCGCTCAAGCACGCGTTCAGTCACTTCGACTACGAGATCAAGCCGCTCACGGTGCGTTGCGCTGGCAAGGCGCCTGCACTGCGCGACGATGATCGCTTCCGCTGGTACGACGTCGAGGCTCCAGCCGCGGTGGGAGTGCCGAAGCCGATTGCGACGCTCCTGCAGCGGCCGCGGCGCTGAACAGCCGCGACACCACCGTGATCCTCACGCGACGGATCACAAGTCGTCGCACGGTGGTCCGGTAACATACGCCACATCGTCCAGGCCCGACCGCCAGGTGCCGCAATGTCGTCCGCTCCCGCCGCTGTTCGAACGTTCGCCCTGCGTTGCATCGTCGCCGGCGCGCTGCTGATGTTGCTCGGCGTCATCTTCGGGGCGTTTGGCGCGCACGCGCTGCAGAAGATGCTCACGCTCAAGCAACTGTCGAGCTACCAGACCGGGGTGCTGTATCAGCAGCTGCACTCGCTGGCACTGATTCTGGTGGGCGTCATTGCGCTGGTGACGCAGGGCTCGCGCTGGTTGTCGCGCGCCGCAGTGCTGTTCGGCGTCGGAATCTTCTTCTTCTCGGGTTCAATCTACGCGATGACGCTCGGTGCGCCTCGCTGGCTCGGCATGGTCGCGCCACTGGGCGGCATCAGTTTCATGCTTGCGTGGCTCGCGGTCGCGTTGCACGCGGGGAAAGGGGATTAGGTGAGGAAGGCCAGGAAGGTGAGGAAGGCCAGGAAGGTGAGGAAGGCCAGGAAGGTGAGGAAGGCGAGGAAGGCGAGGAAGGGGAGGAAGGGTTTGACCGGACGTGCGCACTTCCGATAGTCCCTTACTCCTTCCTGACCTTCCTCGCCTTCCTCGCCTTCCTCGCCTTCCTCCCCTTCCTCACCTTCCTCCCTATTCCGGCCGGTATTCCGCCGGCTTCGCGCTGCCGCCACCGAACAGGAACTTCTCCATTTCCTCGGCCAGGAACTTGCGCGCCTTCGGGTCGATCGTCGACAGGCGGTACTCGTTGATCAGCATCGTCTGGTGGCCGACCCACGCGCGCCACGCTTCGGCAGAGATGTTCCCGTAGATCCGCTTGCCCAGGTCGCCCGGGTAAGGAACGCGATCGAGGCCGTCGCCTTCGCGCTGCAGATACTGGCAATAGACGGTATGTGGCATGGGTCTGGGGATAGGGGATAGGGGATAGGGGATGGTCGGAGGGCGCTGCGCACCCGGCGGCGAAACGGGATTACGCCAAGGAGGTGGCAGAGACGATGATGCCGTCTTCGTCCACGTAGACGAACTCGTCCGGCCGGAACGTCACGCCCGCGAAGCGCACGGGCACGTCGCGATCGCCCTCGCCGCGCTTGTCGCTGCGCAGCGGCATCGTACCGAGCGCGCGGATACCGAGATCCATGCGGCCAAGCTCGGCCGAATCGCGGATGCAGCCGTGGATGATCACGCCCGCCCAGCCGTTGCTGACCGCGGCGAGACCGAGTTTGTCGCCCAGCAATGCCCGCCGGCGAGATCCGCCCCCATCAACGACCAGCACGCGCCCTTCGCCCGGGCTCTCCACCGCTTCCTTGACCCGTGAGTTGTCTTCGAAGCAGCGGACGGTGCTGATAGGACCGTGAAATGCGCGGCGGCCGCCGAACGCGTGGAAGGTCGGCTCGCAGACCTGCACCCGATCGCCGTGATCGTCGCAGAGGTCGGCCGTGCCCCTGGCCAGCGTGGGGGTCGTCATCGTCGCGGTGCCTCGTCGTCGGTTGAGAATGGTCGCCGGCGAATTATAAGGCGCGGCAGCGGCCGTTCGTGCGGCGATGAACAGGCGGACGGGAAGGGCGTCTTGCGACACCCTCCCGGCAGTCCGCGGGCCGGAGCGGCTTACTGGATCTGGATCTGCCGCGGCTGCGGCTCGACGACCCGCTGCTTCGGGATGTGAATCACGATCACCCCGTCGCGGCTCTCGGCGCGGATGCCCTGCTCGTCGGCGTTCTCAGGCAACGCGAAGCGCCGCGCGAAGGAGCCGTAAAAGCGTTCGGTGCGATGGACCTTCTCCTGCTCTTCGACCTTCTCCTGCTTGCGCTCGCCGGCGAGCGTGAGCACGCCGTCCTGCACCGTGATGCTGACGTCTTCCTTGCGGACTTCCGGCAGCTCGGCCTTGATCACGTACTCGCCGTCTGTCTCGCTCACGTCGGCCGCAGGCGCCCATTCGCGGGGCTGCGGCGTCGCGGCGCCCACTCGCGGCCAGCGCCGCATCGACTCGGCAAAGAAACGGTCGAACACGTCGTCGACGTCACGGAACGGTTCCCACTTGATGACACGCATGGTCGCTTACCTCCTGCCCGGGGATTGCCCCTGCAATCCCTACGTGCCGCCATAGATGTGAGCGCCGGGCGGCGTTTCAAGGGGGGGGCGAGGAGGTCGCAGCTGCGTGCAAGCGTGACGCGCAAATGGAAACGGCGCGACCGGTTGCCCGATCGCGCCGTTCGACAACCGCTGCAGTGCGGGTTACGGCCTCTTGACGTAGACCTTGCACCAGCCATTCGCTGCGACCGGCCGGCCGGCGAAGATGTTGCACGGTACTTCCGTCATGCCTTGTTTGCCCTTAGGGGCCTGCAGGCAGTTCCAGCAATACTGGCCTGCCTTGAAATTCGGATTGGTCTTGGCGTCGACCTTGGCCGCGTCTTCGACGTAGCCGAGCGACTTGGCTTGCGGCTCGCTCGGGTCGACCCTGCCGCTCGCCGCGGTTGCGGTACGGCTCAGCAGCGCGGACACCGGCACGGCCGCTGCGCCCAGGAGCGCACCCTTCAACAGCGTGCGACGCGGAAACTTCTGTTCGGACATTTGGATACTTCTCCTCGAGAGGGGACAATCGACCAATGACTCGGATTCTACGCGGCCTGAATCCTGCCTGCGTATTCGACTGTGTTTCAAGGTGGAGGTTTCATCCTGGACTCATCGATAGCTGCAAATAGTATTGAGAATTAATCGCAATTGCATGACGGTGCCACGGGCTCTGCCCCTGCTGTCCCGCCCCGAGAGCCCCGATGTCCGATCCCCGCCGTAATCGCTTCAAGACTTATGCCGGCGTAATCGTCAGCGTGCTGCTCGCCACGCTCGCGGGCTGGGTGCTCTGGCGTACGTTTCAGCGCATCAGCTTTGCCGACGTCCTCGCGCAGATGCAGGCGGTGCCCGCGTCCACGCTGGCGCTCGCCGGCCTGTGTGCTGCCGGTGCATTCACGGTACTTGCGCTCTACGAAGTCGCAGTGGTGCGTTACGTGAAGCAGGCGGTCGGCCGCGCCAAGCCAATCCTCACCGCGTACATCGCCTTTCCCCTCGGGCACGCCGTCGGCCAGGCGATGCTCAGCGGTGGCGCGCTGCGTTATCGGATGTACACGCCGGCAGGCTTTTCGGCGACGGAGGTCGGAGCCACCGTGCTGCTTGCGAACATGCCGTATGCGCTCGGGTTCGGGCTGCTCCTCGACCTGTCGCTGGTCTTTGCGGCAGAGATGCTCGAGCCGATGTTCCGCATTTCGAGCGGCTGGCTGCGTGTGCTCGGCCTCGTCGGCCTCGCCAAGGATGCGGGCTATGTGCTGCTGATCCTGTTGCGCAAGCGTCCCGTGAAGCTCGGCGGCTGGTCAGTCAACCTGCCGACGCCGGCGATGACGGCACTGCAGCTCGGGGTGGGGCTCGCCGATATCTTCCTCGTCTCGGCGGTGCTCTACCTGCTGCTGCCGGCGTCGATGAGCCTGCCTTACCTCGCGTTCCTCGGCGCGTATCTGGCGAGCATTCTCGCCGGGGTGCTGAGCCACGTCCCCGCGGGGCTCGGCGTGCTCGAGTCGATGCTGTTGCTGCTGTTGCCCGACGTTCCGCCCGAGCAGCTGCTGGCGGCGGTGCTCATGTATCGCGTCATCTACGAGATCATTCCGGTGCTGTTCGCGCTGGCCCTCTGGGGCACCTTCGAAGGCTTTTCGCGCGACGGTGCGCTGTTGCGCGTGATCGGCCGTCAGGGGCGGAGCATGCGCGACGAGAGTCCGACCATCGACAGCAGCGACTGAGCGAGGCTGCGGCCGCTCTCGAAGGCGGCTTCGACGCGCGGCGCGATGCACCAGTCGCCGCAGGCACCCGCACTCATTTCCTCGTCGACCAGGCACGACAGGCCGAGCGGCTGCTCCACCAGCGCGTGACGCCAGCGATGCGCGTCCTGATGCACGGGCGTCGGCAGCCTGTAACCGAGGCTGGCCTCGAACGCCTGCAGCAACAGGCTCGCGGCTGCCGTTGCATCCAGGTCGATGTGCTCGCGCGACCATCCGGATGACGCGTGCAACACCCAGCATTGCGGCGATGGCGGACGGCCCGGCTTGCTCGAGTTGCAGGCCGCCCAGACGATCGGTCCGCTGGTCCAGCGCCGCGCATCAGCGCCCGCGTCGATCGGTGGATCAAAAGCGAACATGCCGGTCCAGCACGGGGCCATCCGCACGTCCGCGATCTGCTGGAACGCGCGGCCGTGCGGACCCAGCAGCGCGCTCGCCTGCGGTGCCGGTACTGCGACCGCCACGGCGCGAAAGGTCACGTTCTGCCGGCCGGAGTCGGTTTGCAGTTCCCAGCCGCGCTGGCTCGGGATCAGTTCGTGGACGGCGACGCCGCCATGGATCTCGATGTTGCGCGCCAGCGGTCGCACCAGCGCGCTCATGCCCGGCTGGCCGATCCACCAGTCTTCGATCGGTGCGGGCCACGCACGTTCGTCTTCCATGATGCGCGGACGCCAGGCATCGAGCATGCCTGCCCGCAATGCGGTTTCCGCGTGACGGCTGAAAGAGCGGCTGCGCGTCGTAATGAACTGCGCGCCGTGATCGAACGCGAGTGGCCCGATTCGACGCGTGGCGAGGCGCCCACCCAGGCCGCGTGCGCGCTCGAAGACCGTGACCGTGGCGTCGGCCCGCGCGAGTTCATGGGCGCAGGCCAGCCCTGCCATGCCGGCACCGATCACCGCAAACCGCACGTCTTCCATCGATCGGGTCTCCTGTCGCGTCGCACCCCCGGGCCTGCGCCGACACAGCACCACCCGACGAGTCGAGGATGGTGCCCGCCGGGGACAGGGTCAAGGCCCATGGTTGCGGGCGTGAGGCAAGCCTACAATTCGCAGGCTGCCTCCCGGCCGCACACAAGACGAAAGGCAGGCCCGCCATGAGCCGCACCGCAGCTTCGATGCTTCGCGAAGCCCTCGAGAACGTCGGCGTGAAATACACGTTCGGCATTCCCGGCGTCCACAACACAGAGATCTACGACGAACTCGCGCAGTCGAGTTCGATCACCCCGGTGCTGGTGACCCACGAGGGGGCGGGCGCGTTCATGGCCGACGCCGTAAGTCGCAGCGGGACCAGCCTGGGCACGCTCGTCATCGTGCCTGCGGCGGGCGTCACGCACGCGGCGAGCGGAATCGGTGAAGCCTTTCTCGACGGCATTCCAATGCTCGTGATCGCGGGAGGCGTGCGGCGCGACACGGGTCGCAGGTACCAGCTGCACGACATGGACCAGCACGCGCTGCTCAAGCCGATCACTAAGGGAACGTGGCTGGTCGAGCGGCACGCTGACGTGATTGCCACGATCTACGAAGCGGTGCGTGTCGCGACGAGCGGCGAACCCGGGCCAGTGTTCGTCGAGATTCCCGTGCACCTGCAACTGCTGACGGGTGACGAGGGCCCCGCTGTTGCAGCGCCTGTGCGGGAAGTTGCTCCCGTCCGCTGTGCTTTGCAGGAGGTTTCCGCTGCCGCGGAGTTGTTACGCAACGCCAGGTCACCCACGATCTTCGTCGGCTGGGGCGCCGTCGACGCCACGCACGAGGTTGCGTTGCTGGCGGAGCGACTCGGCGCGCCGGTTTCGACCACGCTGCAGGGCGTGAGCGCGTTTCCAGCGAACCATCCGCTGCACGCCGGTTTCTGCCTGGGTCGCGCAGCCGTGCCTGCGGTCGAAAAATCGTTCGCGGGAACCGACTGCATGCTGGCCGTCGGCACGCGCTTCGCTGAAATTGCAACGGGCAGCTATGGCTGGACGCCGCCTGCCAGCCTGATCCACGTCGACATCAACCCCGCGGTGTTCAGCGCTAATTACCCGGCGGCGTTTGCGCTCGAGGGCGATGCGAAGGCGGTGTTGAACCTGTTGCTGCAGGCCCTGGGTGAGGCACCCGCTGCCGCTGTGCCCGCGCGCCGTGCGCAGGTCGAGGTCACCATCCGCGAACAGAAGGCTGCGTATCTCGAAGAATGGCTGCGCCACGACACGCATGGCCGCGTAAGTCCCGCGCGGTTCTTCGCCAGCCTGCGCCGGCAATTGCCTGACGATGCCACCGTCGTGCTCGACGACGGCAATCACACTTTCCTGGCCGCCGAACTGCTGCCAATAAATCGTTCGCGCGGATTGATCTCGCCGACCGACTTCAACTGCATGGGTTACTGCGTGCCGGCGACCATTGGCGCCAAGCTCGCGCGACCGGACTCGCCCGTGGTCGGCATCGTCGGCGACGGCGCCTTCCGCATGACCGCGATGGAACTGGCGACCGCGACCGCACAGGAGCTCGGGCTGGTCGTGTTCGTGTTCAACGATGGTGAGCTGGCGCAGATCGCGCAGGCGCAGGAAATCCCCTATAACCGCAAGACCTGCACCGTGCTGGGTCCGCTCGACATCGCCGGCGTCGCCCAGGCGACGGGCGCGAAGTTCCTGCGCATTGGAAACGATGGCGACATCGACCCAGTGATTCGCGATGCGCTGGACTGCGCCAGCCGTGAGCGAAAACCGGTGCTCGTCGACGTCGTTGTGGACTACTCGAAGCACACGCGCTTTACACAAGGCATCGTCAAGACCAACCTCGAGCGCTTCGATTTCGGGACCAAGGCGCGACTCGTCGGTCGCGCCCTGTGGCGGCGGCTCAGCGGCTGATCGCGACGGCAGCCGGTCCTAGTCGATGAGGTCGCCCGGGGTCGGCGGCAGCCGCGGCATCTGCTGGGTCGGGAAGGGCCCGGAGAGGGTTTCCAGGAACGCCACAATGTCGGCCACCTGCGTGTCGCCGAGCGACTGGTTCAACTGCGTGCTCGCCATGATGCGGACGGCCTCGTCGATCGTGTGAACCAGGCCGTTATGGAAGTACGGGGCGGTGTATTCGAGGTTGCGCAGGCCGGGGACGCGCCAGACGTTCTTGTCTGCGTCGTCCTTGGTCGCGCTCGCGCGGCCGGTGTCGCTCAAGAAGTCGTACTTCGCGACGTACGGGCTGTCCGGGAACGTCGGGAACTTCATGAAGAAGCCCGTGCCGACGGGCAGCGGCGGGCCGCTGAACGTCGGGCCCTGGTGGCAGCTGGTGCATCCGACGTCGGCGAAGGTATTGAGGCCACGGACCTGCTGCTCCGTGAGCGCCTTCGCGTCCCCCTTGGCGTACCTGTCGTATGCGCTGTTTGGCGTGATCAGCGTGCGCTCATAGGCAGCGATGGCCTTGGCAACATTGTCCATGGTGACCACGTCGCCTGCACCGAAGGCCTTCTCAAAATACGGCTTGTAGCCCGGAATGTTGCGCACGCGGCCGATGACCGCGTCCAGGTTGGGCATTCCCATTTCAATCGCGTTCGCCGGCGGTCCCTTGGCCTGGTCCTCAAGCGTCGCCGCGCGGCCGTCCCAGAACTGGCTGGACAGGAAGGCCGCGTTCCAGACCGTGGGCGCATTGCGGCCGCCGAAATGACCGTGCACGCCGATGGACGTCGGCCGGTGGTCGTCGCCGCCCTCCATGACGTTGTGGCACGAAAAACACGACACGTTGCCACTCGACGACATCCGCGGGTCGAAGTACAGCATCTTGCCGAGTTCGACCCGGTCTGCCGTCGTCGGATTGTCAGCGGGCGCCGGGGCTACGTCTGGCAACGCCTGCCAGGACCTGTCAGCTGTGGCAGCAGCAGTCACGGCGAAAGGCGTAGCAGCCAGGACGATAGCGGTGATCGCAACGAGACGCATGGCATCACTCCCGGAGACCGGACACGATGCCGATAACCTAGTGCAGCTTCAGTCGCTCCAGTAGTCGGAAAAATACCGAACTTCGCATCGCTCCCCGGGGGTCGATCAAAGTGCGATCGGCAGGATCGTCGTTTCCTTGATCACGGTGACCGTCACCGACGAATTGATCGACTGCACGTTTGGCAGCTTCGACAGGTGGTCGAGGTAGAAGGCTTCGTAGGCCTTGATGTCGCGTGTCACCACGCGCAGCATGAAGTCCCATTCGCCCATCGTCGTGTAGCAGTCGAGCACTTCGGGCCGCTCGCGGATCGCCTCGGCGAACGCTGCAATTGCATCGCGTCCCTGGCTCGAGAGTTTGACGTGGGCAAATATGGTGACGTCGAGGCCGAGTGCAGCCCGATCGAGCAGTGCGACGCGCCCCTTGATGACGCCCGACTGCTCGAGGGCCTGAATGCGGCGCCAGCACGTGGTGGTAGAGAGTCCGGTCCGCGAGGCAACTTCAGCGACTGACAGGGCGCCTTCGCGTTGCACCAGGTCGAGGATTCGCCGATCGGCTTTGTCCAAACGAAAGGGTGATGCCTCTTCCATGAAAGTGGGCTCCCTGAAATGAACATTTCGCATTGCTGCACTGCAATGCAACAATTTCCGCGCCACCGTGCAACGGCCAGTAATCTACCGCGACAACTGTTCCAACGCATCCGTACTTAAAGCGAGGAAGCGATGCCCCGCCGCTCACGCCTGCACATTCCGCAACACCACTCACGTCCGGGCGAAGAGCCGGATTTCAGCTACCTGGAGACGTCGCCGGCGGGTGCCGTGCCGCGCCCCGACGTCAATGCCCGGGTTCGCGACATCGGCAACCTGTCGATCGACCTCGTGCGCGTGCTCGACGACAACCACGTCGCGGTCGGGCAATGGAATCCGCACCTCGAGGTGCAGGACCTGCAGATCGGCCTGCGCCACATGCTGCTCACGCGCATCTTCGACGATCGCATGCAGCGCGCGCAGCGCCAGGGCAAGACGTCGTTCTACATGCGCTGCCTCGGCGAGGAAGCGGTATCGGTCGCGCAGGGCATGGCGCTGCGGCCGAAGGACATGCTGTTTCCGGCCTATCGCAACCAGGGTCTCTACGTGGTCCGCGGGCGACCGCTCGTCGACCTGATGTGCCAGCTGCTCTCGAATACGCGCGACATGTGCAAAGGCCGGCAGCTGCCGGTGATGTACCACTGGGCGGAAGGCCGCATCTTCTCGATCTCCGGCAACCTGACGACGCAATTCCCGCAGGCCGTGGGCTGGGCGATGGCCGCGGCGATCAAGGGCGAGGACGACATCGCGGTGTCGTGGATCGGCGAAGGTTCGAGCGCGGAAGCCGACTTCCACCACGCGATGCTGTTCGCTTCCGTCTACATGGCGCCGGTGATCCTGAATATCGTCAACAACCAGTGGGCGATCTCGACGTTCCAGGGCTTTGCAGGCGGTGAACAGCGTTCGTTCGCGGCGCGCGGCCCGGGTTATGGCATGGCCGGCATCCGGGTCGACGGCAACGATTTCCTGGCCGTGCATGCCGTGACGCAGTGGGCGGCCGAGCGCGCGCGCACCGGCGCAGGCCCGACGTTGATCGAGCACGTCACCTATCGCGGCGCGGCGCACTCCACGAGCGATGATCCCGCGCGTTACCGTCCCAAGGACGATTACGAGAAATGGCCGCTCGGCGACCCGGTGCTGCGACTCAAGAATCACCTGATCGCGCTCGGCGAATGGTCCGAGGAACGCCACCAGGCGCTGGCACAGGAACTGGAAGTGCACGTGACCGAAAGCTGGAAGGAAGCCGTGCAGTACGGAACGCTCACGGACGGGCCGCGCCTAAACCGCGACCTCATGTTCCAGGACGTGTTCAAGGAAATGCCGGAGCAGCTGCGCAAGCAGCGCGAGCAGCTGCGGACGGAGCAGGGAGTCTGATATGCCACAAATGAACATGATCCAGGCGCTCAACTCCGCCATGGACATCATGCTGGCGCGTGACCCGAACGTGGTCATGCTGGGCGAGGACATCGGCTATTTCGGCGGCGTGTTCCGCGTCACCGACGGGCTGCAGAAAAAGTACGGCGAGCACCGCGTGCTCGACACGCCGATCGCCGAGGGCGGCATCGTCGGCGCCGCGATCGGCATGGGCGTGAACGGCCTGCGTCCGGTGGCGGAGGTGCAGTTCGCGGACTACATTTACCCCGCGTGCGACCAGATATTTTCGGAGCTCGCGCGCCTGCGGTATCGCAGTGCCGGTGACTTCTGGGCACCCGTGACGATCCGCACCCCCTGCGGTGGCGGCATCCGTGGCGGGCAGACGCACTCACAGAGTCCGGAAGGTATCTTCACGCACGTCTGCGGCATCAAGGTGGTCATGCCGTCGACGCCGTACGACGCGAAGGGCCTGCTGATCGCGGCGATCGAGGACGACGATCCAGTGATCTTCTTCGAGCCCAAGCGCCTCTACAACGGCCCGTTCGACGGCGATGCGAACAAGCCGGCCGTGCCGTGGAGCACTCATCCGAAGGGTGAAGTCCCCGACGGTTACTACACCGTGCCGATCGGCAAGGCCGAGATCGTGCGCAAGGGCAGCGCGGTCACGATGGTCGCGTACGGCACCATGATCTACGTGTGCGAGGCCGCGGCGAGGGCGCTCGGCATCGACGCGGAGATCATCGACGTGCGCTCGATGGTGCCGCTCGACACCGACACGATCTGCACGTCGGTCAAGAAGACCGGTCGCTGCCTGATCGCGCACGAAGCGACGCGCTTCTCCGGTTTCGGCGCAGAGCTTTCGGCGACGATCCAGGAAGAGTGCTTCTGGGACCTCGAGGCGCCGATCGGTCGCGTCGCAGGCTGGGACACGCCGTATCCGCACGCGTTCGAGTGGGAGTACTTCCCCGGTCCGCTGCGCGTGGCTGCGGCGCTTAAGGCCGTGATGGAGGCCGCATGACCCGTTACGTCTTCAAGATGCCGGACCTCGGCGAGGGCACCGTCGAGGCCGAGGTCGTCGCGTGGCACATCAAGGTCGGCGACATCGTGCAGGAAGATCAGGTCATGGCCGAAGTCATGACCGACAAGGCCGCGGTAGAAGTGCCGGCGCCGGTCAGCGGCAAGGTGGTGACCATCAACGGCCAGCCGGGCGACATGGTTCGCGTCGGCTCCGAACTGGTCGTGTTCGAGACCGATGCAGCGGACGATGACGTCGTCGCTCCTGCTGCCGCGGTTCCCGCGACCGCTCCCGCGCAGCCGGCAGAGGTGCTGTCCTCACCCGTGGTTCCCGCGACTTCGCCCGCGCAGGCGGCCGAGGTGAAGAGTGAAGGGGCCATGCAGGGTCGCGTAAAGCTTCGCCGGCCACGAGGCGCAAGGCGCGCGAGGCAGGCATCGACCTGCGGCAGGTCCCGGGCTCCGGGCCGAGTGGTCGCATCATGCCGAAGGACTTCGTGGCTGCAATGAGCAGCGCCGCGCCCGCCGGCATGAATGGTGGCTCGGCAGTCGCACCGTCGCTGCTGCGGCAGCGCACCGGCACTCAGGAGATCAAGGTCATCGGCGTGCGTCGCGTCATCGCACAGCGCATGACGGATGCGGCGCGCACCATCCCGCATTTCTCGTACGTCGAGGAAATCGACGTCACCGAGCTGGAGTCGTTGCGCACGCACCTGAACTCGAAGGCGCCGCAGGGCACGCCTTCGCTAACCTACCTGCCGTTCCTTGCGGCCGCGCTGGCGCGCGTACTCGAAGAGTTTCCCCAGTGCAACGCGCACTACGACGCCGAACGCAACGTGCTGATCCGGCATCATCCGGTGCACCTCGGCGTGGCCACGCAGACGGCGGACGGCCTCAAGGTGCCGGTCGTGCGTCACGCCGAGGCCCGCACGCTCTGGGATCTCTCGGACGAGATCCGGCGCGTTTCCGAAGCGGCCAAGAGCGGCAAGGCCGCGCGTGAGGAGTTGAGCGGCTCGACGATCACGATCACCAGCCTCGGCAGGATGGGCGGCATCGTCTCGACGCCGATCATCAATGCGCCCGAGATGGGAATCATCGGCGTCAACAAGGCGATCGACCGTCCGGTCGTCCTGGACGGCGCCATCGCCATCCGCCGCATCATGAATCTGTCGTCATCGTTCGATCACCGCTTCGTCGATGGCTACGACGCCGCGGCCATGATCCTGGCACTCAAGGACCTGCTCGAGCACCCGGCGACGATCTTCATCCCCGGTTAAACTGTCGCTCTCACAGCGCCGACCCGTCCCGAGAACAACGCAATGACCACGACTCCCCCAGCGCGTCCCGCCTTCGGTACCGTGCTCGCCGACCAGATGAGCATCGCCACCTACGCCAACGGTGCGTGGGGTGCCGACAAGCTCACACCGGTTGCGCCGATCCCGATGCACCCGTCCGCGCACGTGCTGCACTACGCCAGCACCTGCTTCGAAGGCTTCAAGGCGTACCGCTACGCGGACGACAGCATCCACGTCTTCCGCATGGACCGGCACATGGCACGTCTGCGCCAGAGCGCGAAGCTGCTCATGCTGCCGGTACCGGACGAGGTCCAGCTCGAACGTATGATCCTGCAGACGATCGATCGCAACCGTGCACAGGTGCCGGAGCCCCCGGGCGCGCTGTACATGCGGCCGGTGTTGTTCGGCACGATGCCGAACATCGGCGCCGCGTCGCAGCCGTCGAACGAAGCGACGCTGATCGTGCTGGCGAGCCCGGTGTGGGATTATTTCGCGGGCGGCATGAAGCCGCTGCGCATCTATGTCGAGGACCAGAAGCACCGCACTGCGGAGCACCTTGGCATGGTGAAGACAGGCGGCAACTACGCCGCGGCCATGGGCCCGACGCTCGCGGCGAAGGAAAAGTACAAGATCGACCAGGTGCTGTTCTGCCCGGAAGGCTCCGTGCAGGAAACCGGCGCTGCGAACTTCCTGCTGCTCCGCGAAGGACATATCCTGACGCGCAGCCTCGACTCGTCCTTCCTGCACGGCGTCACGCGCGATTCACTGCTGACGATGGCGCGGCAGATGGGATTCAAGGTCGAAGAGCGCGTGTTCGGCGTTGCCGAGATGATGGAGTGGGTCAAGACCGGTGAAGCTGCGCTGTCCGGCACTGCTGCCGTGCTCGCGGGGGTCGGCACCCTCGTGCGCAGCGACGGCACGGACGTCCGCGTCGGCTCTGGCGACGTGGGTCCGGTGACGCAGAAACTGCGCGCCGCGCTGGTCGCGATCCAGAACGGCACCGCACCCGACACGTTCGGCTGGACGCGCAGGGTCTGAGGCGAACCCCGTGACTGCGCGTACCGTCGCCGTGGTCACTGGAGCCGGCAGTCCGACCGGCATCGGCTTTGCCACGGCGCGGGTGCTCGCTCGCGCCGGGCACTGCATCCTCATCGTCTCGACCTCCGAGCGGATCAAGGATCGGGCAGCCGAACTCCGCGCCGAAGGTCACGAAGCCCATGCGGTCGTCGCCAACCTGACCGGCGAGCCCGACGTCGAGCGACTGCACGAGCACGCGGAAGCGCTCGGCGACGTGAGCGTCCTCGTCAACAACGCAGGCATGGCCGTGCTCGGGGAAATGGACGCCCTCGGCAACCTCGAAAGCCTCGACCTCGGTGCCTGGCAGCGTTCCCTCGAGCGCAACCTGACGTCCGCATTCCTCGTGACGCGAGCGTTCCTGCTTGGCATGAAGGCTCGTGGCTATGGGCGCATCGTGAACGTTGCGTCGACTACCGGAGCCGTGTCGGCCGTTGCGGGAGACACCGCTTATGCCGCGGCCAAGGCTGGCATGGTCGGCTTCACGCGCGCCATCGCGCTCGAAGCAGCGCCGCACGGCGTGATCGTGAATGCGATCGCGCCTGGCTGGATCGCGACCGGCTCGCAGTCTGAACGGGAGGCGGCCGCCGGACTGCGTGCGCCGGTACGACGCTCGGGCTCACCGGAGGAGATTGCCGCGCTGATCGCGTTTTTAGCGTCCCCGGGCGCGTCGTACATCGTCGGCCAGTTGATCGTTGCCGATGGCGGCAACTCGATCATCGAGGACCACAACGCCTGAGCGGCGCCCGCGATCAATCCGCCAGCAGTATCGAACCGCCGACCGGTCGACGCGCGAACACTGCGCCACAGACGGCAAACACCGCACCGAGTGCGATGGAGAACGTCAGCGCCGAACTCATGCCCGGGCCGACGAGGCCGAACGATTGCAGCAATCCCGGCGCGACCGAATCGAAGCCGACGACCACGCCGCCGACGACGGAACCCAAAGCTGCCGCATTCAGCACCGTGCGCCAGCCGAGCCCGCGACCCAGTGTCTGCCGCATTGACGCATATTCGCGTTCCGCTGCGGCGAGCGCTGCCGTGCGATTCGGCACGTGCGTGAGTTCCGCGATCTGTTTCCGCAAGCGTGCATCGAAGCCTGGCGACAACGCGGGGCGTGGCAAGGCATCGGCGAGCGCCGCATCGAGTGTGCCAAGCGCCTGGGCGTAGGCACGGCAGCGGCTGCATTGCGCCATGTGGTGTTGCACGACGCCGGCGCGGCCGGCTTCGAGCGAGCTGTCGAGCAGTTCGACGAGATCGAACTCGTAGTCGGCGCATGGCCCGAGCGAGAGTGCGTAGTCGTGGGGATGCTGGTTCATGCGGCCTGGACCTCCTCGGGCCGGGCAAGCTCCATCAGGCGCTTGCGGGCCCGGAACAGAAGATTCTTGACCGTCCCCAACGGCATGCCGAGCGCCGCGGCGACGGCATCGTAGGAACGGTCTTCGAGATAGAACAATCGCACCGCCTGCTGCTGGCTGGCCGGCAGCGTCTCCAGCAGCCGCAGCAGATTGTCGCGTTCGGGGTCGTCCGCTGGTCCCGTCGCGATGCTCGAGGCCACGTGCTGCGCCTCGGTCGAGTCCGGGTCGTCGAACGAAACGGTCGGTCGGCGTTTGCGCAGCTCCATCAGGCAGGTGTTCCGGGTAATGGCGTAGATCCAGGTGCCGAGAGCTGCCCGGCCGTCGAAACCCGGCAGGGCTTTCCAGACGCGGACCAATGTCTCCTGGGTGGCGTCCTCGGCCGCGGCGCGGTCCCTCAGAATTGAAAAAGCGAGCCGAAACACGCGGTTGCGAAATTCCGGCACGATCAGGTCGAAGGCGCGGGCATGCCTGCCCGCCGCCAGATGACCTTCGATTGCCGCGTCCATGGGCCTTTATATGCCTCCGGGAGCCGGAAGGTTGCAAGACGGACCGGTGCAACCTTTGCCGGCGGCTGGCGCATACAAACGTCAACAGCCCAGGAGGCCCGTCCATGAATGAAGAAGTCGTCGCCGTATTCATCCCGATCGTCGCGATCGTCATGTCGCTGGGAATTCCCATCATTTACCAGATCCTCGACTACCGCCGCCGTCGCGACGTCGTCGAGGCGCACCACAAGGAACGCATGGCCGCCATCGAGCGCGGCATGGAGCTGCCGGCGTTGCCGGAGGCTTTCTACAGCCCGCTGGATCGCAACAAGCGTCCGCGCCACCTGCTGACCGGCATGATCTGGCTGTTCATCGGCATCGCCCTGTTCCTGGCACTCGGTGCGGTGGCGGGCGAAGAGGTGCGGTACTTCGGCCTGATCCCGGCCGGGGTGGGTCTGGCGTTCCTGATCTACTACTTCATCGAAGGCAGGCACGAGGCTGCGGCTTTCCGGGCCAAGGAAGCCGCCCGGGACGCGGTTGCGGCCAAAGTCTGAGTGGCAGGACGCCGGGGCGCAGCCCGTTGCAGGACGGGCTGCGTATTTCCTTGATTGATCGCGATCGCCCGACCCCCGCGCCCGCAGAAATGCGAAAATGTCGCATCAGTCCACGGCATCCGGGAGACAGTCACGTGCGATCCGTTCTTGCCTCGCTGCGCGCGGTCCGCGCTGATTCCATTACCCCCGCCTTGCTGGTCCCGGCGCTGCTGTTGTGTGCCGGATGCGCGCAGGCGTTCGACGGCTCGAAGGTCGTCGCTACCCGGAAAGCCAGCGTGGAATTGACGGTCGTCACGAGCGGGCTCGAGCACCCCTGGGGTATCGCATTCCTGCCGGATGGCCGTGCTCTCGTCACCGAGCGCCCGGGTCGACTGCGTATCGTCGATCGCAGCGGCAAGGTCGGTGAGCCACTCGCAGGCGTTCCCAGCGTCGATGCGGTCGGACAGGGTGGCCTGCTCGACGTCGCGCTCGATCCGGACTTCGCCCGCAACCAGCGTATCTACCTTTCATTCGCGGAACGACGCGGCGACGGGATGAACGGCACCAGCGTCGCGCGCGCGAAGCTTGGAGCGCAGGGACTCGAGGACGTGACCGTCATTTTCCGGCAGCAGCCGGCGATGAAAGACGGACATCACTTCGGGTCGCGCCTGGTTTTTGGCCGCGACGGCAACCTGTTCGTGACGTTGGGAGACCGCAACTCCGGTCGCGACAAAGTGCAGCTGCTCGACAACCACATCGGCAAAGTCGTGCGCATCGATCGCGCCGGCAAGGCACCGGCAGACAACCCGTACCTGAAGCAGGCAGGCGCGCTGCCAGAGATCTGGTCCGTCGGTCATCGCAACATCCAGGGCGCTGCGCTCGATCCGGCGACCGGCGAACTCTGGACGAACGAACACGGGCCGAAGGGTGGCGACGAACTGAACCGCACGCTCGGCGGCCGCAATTACGGCTGGCCGCTGGTCACGTATGGTATGGAATATTCGGGCAAGTCGATCAGCGACAGGGCCGCGGCGCCGGGCCTGGAATCACCCGTGCACTACTGGGTGCCGTCGATCGCGACGAGCGGACTCGCGTTCTACACGGGGACGGCGATTCCGGCGTGGCAAGGTAACGTGTTCGTGGGTGGCCTGAAGTCGGGAGAGCTCTCACGGCTGGAAATGCGCGATGGCAAGGTCGTGAGCGAGGAGCGGCTGTTCGGCGAGGCGCTCAAGAAGCGCATTCGCACGGTCGTGAATGGACCCGATGGCGCGTTGTATCTGCTCACCGACGAGAGCCAGGGACAGTTGATCCGGGTGACGGCGGCGCAGTGAGGTGCACACGCTTCGACCTGCCCCGTGTGTTCGTAAGTGCGTAGAATTCGCGCCGCGGCGGGCCTGTAGCACAGCGGTTAGTGCAGGGGACTCATAATCCCTTGGTCCTGGGTTCGAATCCCAGCGGGCCCACCACCTTTGCCCGGTCAGCGTACGATGTTGGCAGGCCGCTGTTCCTGCAGCGGTCGTTTGGCGCAACAGGCGAAAGGAGTAGATCAGCATGTCCGTCGCGAAGATTTCGGAAATCACCTCGACTTCGAAGACCAGCTTTGACGATGCCGTCGCTGATGGCATCAAGCGTGCCAGCAAGACCATCCGCGACATCACCGGCGCGTGGGTGGCCGATCAGGAGGTTGCCGTGAAATCCGGCAAGGTCGTTGAATACAAGGTTCGGCTCAAGCTCACGTTCGTGCTCGACGAGAAGAAATAGAGCGTTGCCTGGGCGTCGATCCATCGCAGTCTTCGAGCGACATGCGGGCGGGCAACCCGGATGAGTTCCTCGCCCCGCATCGGCTGGCTTTTCGCTTACGACTGGGATCGAGGGGCAATGCGGCGCCTTGGCGCGCCCGGTGGCCCGGTACGCTGCGACCATGCCGGCTTCGACCTGTTCTCGTTCCCGGGCAATCTGCAGTTGCCGGCGTTCGACCTCGAACGATTCGCGGCGCGGCAGGCAGAGCGCGGACGGCGGCACGGCTGGCAGGCTGTTCTTTCCCATCACGAGCAATTCGGCACCCTCGCCGCGGCGCTGGTGGCCGAGCGGCTCGGGCTGCCTGGCGCGACGCCCGAAAGCATCCTCGCCGCGCAGCACAAGCTGCATGCGCGGCGCGTGCTGGCGCAGGTTGCGCCCGATGCCAACCTTCGCTTCACTGGTCTGGATGCGGGCGACGACGCGCCCGCTCCCGGGGATCTCGACTACCCGGTGTTCGTAAAGCCGGTGAAGGCTGCGTTCTCGGTGCTTGCGCGTCGCATCGAGGAGCCCGATCAACTGCGCGCGCATATGCGTTTCGGCTGGCCCGAACGCTGGCTCATCCGCCAGCTGGTCGAGCCTTTCGAGCGGGTGTGCCGCGCCCGGCTGCCGCAGGCGGGCAGCGCGTACCGGATGCTGCTGGAGGAGCCGGTGGCACCGCAGACCGCGCAGTTCAATCTCGACGGCTGGGTGCAGGACGGCCGCGTGCATGCACTGGGCGTGGTGGACGCGGTCATGTACCCCGGCACCCAGGCCTTCATGCGTTGGGAACATCCGAGCCGGCTCGCTGCGGCGGTGCAGCGGCGCGCACTCGAGGTAGCGCAGCGCTTTCTTGGCGCCATCGGCTACGCGCACGGCTTCTTCAACCTGGAATTTTTCTACGACGATCACGACGACTGCCTCCGCGTGATCGAGTGCAATCCGCGGCTGGCCTCGCAGTTTTCCGACCTATACGAACGCGTGCACGGCGTGGACGCCCACGCCATGGCGCTGGCGCTGGCGCTCGGTGCGGATCCGCAGTCGCTGCCGCTCCGTCGGCCCACCGCCCGGGCGGCCGCCAGCCTCGTGTACCGGGCCTTCAATGCGAATGGTGACGTGCCGCCGGCGCCCGCCGCGCCGCAGCGCGAGGCCCTGGCCCGCGGATTTCCCGATGCTCTGCTGTTCGGCTTTCCCAAGCGGGGGCGCTCGCTCGCCCGCGACTTCCGCTGGACCGGCAGCCACCGTTACGGGATCGTGCACCTGGGCGGGCGCGACCGCGAGCACTTGCGCCAGCGCTGTGAGGACGCCAGCGCGGTGCTCGGCTGGCCGGCGCCGTACCTTGACCACGGCCCGCAGCCGGCGCGCACGCACGCAGCGACACCATGCCATTCCTCGCTCGGCGCGCCGTCGGCCGAGGCCTCCGCGGTATGAGCGGAGCGCCGGCGCGGCAGGGTACTGCGACCTTGCCCGACGCGGAGGTCCGGGCTCGCTCCGTGCTGAAGTACCGGAAACGGGCCGCGGGCTATGACGCCACCTGCGGTCCGACCTGGCCGATCCGCGAGCGTACGGTAGCTGCGCTGCGGCTGCAGCCCGGGCAGCGCGTACTCGATGTCGGTTGTGGCACCGGCCTCAGCCTGGCCTTGCTGCGCGATGCCGTCGGCGAGTGCGGCTTGGTCTTTGGCTTCGACCAAAGTCCCGAGATGTACGCGGGCGCGTGCGCGCGAGTCGCCGCGGCGGGGTGGAGCAACGTGCTGTTGGTCGAGACACCCGCGCAGGCGCTGCGCCTGCCGGAACCGGTCGACGCGCTGTTTTTCCACTACACGCACGACATCCT
This sequence comes from Pseudomonadota bacterium, assembly GCA_016704655.1. Classification (GTDB taxonomy): domain Bacteria; phylum Pseudomonadota; class Gammaproteobacteria; order Steroidobacterales; family Steroidobacteraceae; genus RPQJ01. The sequence continues at coordinate 149,527 of JADIZR010000010.1, forward strand.
GCGGTCGGCGCCTGCGGTGAGTGCGGTGCTGGCATGCGCGCGTCCGGGTGCCGCGGTGACGATCGCCGGCATCAAGTACTTCCCGTGGTGGTTCGCCCCGCTGAATCCGTGGGTCTACCTCAAGAATCGCGGCTACAACGGGACACCCGGCGAGTTGCGCACACCTTGGGACCAAATTGCACCGCGGCTGCTGGACTGGCACGTCACGCCAGTACAGTTCGGCATGGGCTACATCGGCATCGGACGGGTCGCGTTACACAGCGGGGCGGCACCGCTGTCTGGCGCCGGCGCATGACGGACTATCGCCGAACCGCGGCGGCGCTGCTCGCGCTGCTATTCCTCAATGGCAGCCTGAGCTTTCGCAACTGGTGGCCCACGCCGGGCATCCTGCCCGATGCGCGGTTGGCCCCTGGCTTCGTCTGGCTGTGGTTGCTCCTGCTGCTCGTGGTCGCGTGGCGCGGCGCATTGTCACGACGCGCTGCAGGCCTGCTGGCCGCGGTCTATTCGCTGCTCGTCCTGCTGCGCTACGCCGATGTGACTGCACCGGCCTTGTTTGGACGCGCCGTCAATCTGTACTGGGACGTGCCACGGATCCCGCGCTTCGTGTGGGTCGCGGTGCAAGGGGGCGCGTGGTGGCAGGTAACCGTTGCGCTGACGGCGTTGGCACTGCTCGGGTGGGGACTGCACCGCCTGTTGCGCGTGTCGATCGAGGTTGTCGCGCGCGAGGCGGTGCCGTATGCGCTGCGTGCGCGCTGGACCTGGCTGGCGACGGCCGTCGCGCTGGTGCTCGTGCTGGCGAACCACGCCGGCGTGCGCGCCACCTGGCCGCTGGTGTCGAAGCCGGTGCTCCCGAGCTATTGGGGCCAGTTCGACCTGCTGGCTTCTGCCGCTTCGTCGCAGCGGATCGCCCGTGCGCTGCCGGCGACTACGGTCGTGGACGGCGCGCTGGCGAGCGCGAACAGCCGCGCGCTCGAGGGACTGCAGGGGCGTGATGTGTACCTCGTATTCCTCGAGTCAGTCGGCGCTGTCGTCTACGACGATGAGCGTGCTGTCCGCCTGCTCGGACCGGCGCGCGAGCGCCTGGCCGGGGACATTGCCGCAGCCGGCCTGCAGGTGGTGTCTGCCTTCGTGCGTTCGCCCACGATCGGCGGCGGATCGGATCTCGCGCACGTGTCGTTGCTTGCCGGTATGGATCTCGCGGATCCGCGGCGACACGACCTGCTGCTGACGACGACGCGTCCGTCGCTGATCAGCGTCTTCCGCTCGCACGGTTACCAGACTTTCGGCCTGTACTCGTCGGTGTTCTGGGACTGGCCGGAACGCGCATGGTACGGGTACGACGTCTACGTGGAGGGACGCACGCTGGACTACCGCGGGCCGACACTCGGCAACTGGTGGAGGGTCCCGGATCAGTTCGCCTTTGCCCGCTTCGAGCAACTGTATCCACGCGTGCCGCCGGCGCCGCCGCGCTTCGTGTTCGCGGCGACGATCAACACCCACGTGCCGTTCGGCCCGGTGCCGCCCTACCAGCCGGACTGGCAACGTCTGCTGGGCGAGTGGCCTTTCGATGACGCCGACGCCGCGCGCGCGCTGGCCGTGCCTGTGGATTGGCTCGACATGACGCCGGCCTACCTGCGGCTGGTCGAGTACACCTACCGCTGGATCGGTGGTTACCTGCGCCTGCCACCGTCGCGCGACACGGTGTACGTGCTGCTGGGGGACCACCAGCCGACCGCGAACGTCAGCGGCGAGGGTGCGTCCTGGGACGTCCCGGTGCACATCATCTCCCGCGATCCGCAGCTGCTGGAGCGCTTCGTCGCGCAGGGCTTCGTTGCCGGGCTGGAGCCGCCGCGGACACCGCTCGGCGGCATGCACGAGCTGACTGCGATGCTGCTGCAGGCCTTCGGCCCGGTTGCTCCGCACTGATCCGCTTGGCTGGCCGGCCCACCATCCAATCCAATTCCAGGAAATACCATGTCCTTCGACCCGCAAGCCGCGACCGCCGCGTACATCGACTCTCTCGGCGCGGATGCGCTGGCAAAAGCGGCGGCCTACACGACGGGTGGCCACTGGCTGCTGTTGTGGAACCTGCTGGTGTCGGCGCTCATCGCGTGGCTGATCGTGCGCTCCGGAATTCTCGATCGTATCAGCGCGAAGCTCGGCACGCGTGGATCCAATATCAAGGCGTTCGTGATTGCCGCGGTGTACTTCCTTGTTGCGAACCTGATCTCGCTACCTTGGACGCTGTACCAGGAGTGGTGGCGCGAACTCGGTTACGGCCGCACCAGCCAGCCCATCGGCGACTTCCTCGGCCAGTCGGCCCTCAGCGTCGCCATTTTCGCCGTGCTCGTCGGTTTGTTCTTCGTAGGCGTATACGCGCTGATGCGTCGGGCCGGCAGGTTCTGGTGGGTGTGGTCGGGCGGGCTCACGGCGGTTGCGCTGTCGATCTTTCTGCTGGCGGGTCCGGTCTTCATCGAGCCGTTGTTCAACGACTACCAGCCCGTGCCTGCGGGTGAAGTACGGGATGCGCTCGTCGTGATGGCCAAGCAGGCCAGCGTACCCGAGGACCGTCTGTTCGTTTACGACGGCTCACGCCAGTCGAACAATTTCACCGCCAATGTCTCAGGTCTAGCAGGTTCGGTACGCATCGCGATTTCCGACATCGCGTTCAAGGGCGCAACGCTCGACGAAGTAAAAGCCGTTACGGGTCACGAGATCGGGCATTACGTGCTCGGGCATGTCTGGCGCACGGTGATCCTGTTGTCGGTCCTGGCGGTGCTGTTCTTCTTCGTTGCGGACCGCACGTTTCCCTGGTTCGCGCGCGCGTTCGGCAGCGACGCGTCGATCGGCGACCCCACGGGGCTGCCGGTGCTGGTGTTCATGGTGTCGTTATTCCTTCTTTTCGCGCAGCCGCTCTTGAACGACACGATTCGCACGGGCGAGAACCGGGCCGATCAATATTCGCTCGAGACGGTGAACCTGCCGGACGCACTGGCGACCGCGTTGGTGAAGACCGCTGAATATCGGAATCCGAGGCCGGAAAAGCTGGAGGAGGTGTTGTTCTACACGCACCCCTCGGTCGAGCGACGGGTGCGACGCGCCATGGAATGGAAGGCTTCCCATCCGCAGTGACGGGGGCACATCCGGGATCGGCAGGCTTGTGTTCGAGAGTCTGTTAGATCACAATAAGAATCATTCGCATTTGAAGGAATGATTCGACATGACCTTCGACGCATCACCCCCCGCAGGGTCTGCCTCTCTCGATAACCTCAACGGCTGCGAGGGTCTCAGCGTCTGCGACCTGACGGGGGCCGAGCGCTTCCTCGTGTGGGCTATGCGCTGGGAGTCTGCGGTGCACGATGATCCGGGCTTCGCGCGCGATTGCCTGCAGGAATCGTTCGATCGGGCCGGGCTGAGCACAGCGTCGTCGGTTTTTCGCAGCTATGTTGCCATCGTCCATGGCGCGCCATTGCCGTCGTCACCGGCATCGCGGATGGGTTGCTGGCGCATCAACGCGCTGGAAGCGTCGACGCTCCATGCCATCGCCTGCCTGCAGGCTGGCCTGTTCGGCGACGCGTGGCGGACTGTGTCGAGTCTATGCGCGCGCGCGCGCGCGACGCCTGCGCTGCTTGCCCTCGGCGAGCTGACTGAAGAGCTCACGCTGATCGGCGGCCACATCCGGCCGTGGCCGGGGCTGCAGGGTGCCAGCCGCCTCTAGGTGTTGCGCCTGGCCTGCAGGATTTCCAGCATGCGCGCGCGGGCTGGACTCGAGTGAATGAGCAGCACCAGCGCATCTCCGGGGCGCGCCCAGTCGAGCGCCATCAGCGCCGCATCGACTTCCGACGGGCAGATCGGCACCGTGGCTGCTGGCATCCCGGATTGCAGCAGCGCGTTCTGGATGATCGCGGGCACCTCGCCCGGCTGCCGACCGCGCAAGTGGCCTTCGTCTTCCTTCACTACGATCAGGTCGGGGCCGAATTCGGTCGCAACGAGGGCGAGTTCCGCGATGTCGGCGTCGAGCCGATTGCCCGCGTGCCCGAGCAGCATGCCGATGCGCCCGTCCGGTGCGCGCAATTGCTGTGCCACGCGCATCACGCCGCGCAAGCCGTCCGGGTTGTGGGCGTAATCGACGATGATCTTCACGCCACCGATGTCGAAGCGCATGAGCCGCCCCGCGTTGTCGGCAAGGTCGCGACCAAATGCCGCAAACACCTGCGCGATGGTCGCCGGCGGCACACCGAGCTTCGTTGCGACGAGTGCGGCACCTGCGAGGTTCTCGACGTTGTAGGTTGCGGTGCCACCGACCGTGAGCGGCATGTCGATGATGGCGCCCAGGTCGTATTCGCGGTTGCCAGATGAAAGCCACAGGTGTCCAGCGCGCACGCCGGACGTGGCGCCCAGCCGGCCACGATGCTGCACGAGCGCCGGATGATCGTACTGGCGCGCGAACCAGCCGAGCATCGGCTGCCAGCCCAGTCGTTGTCGCAGCACATCGCTCTTGGCACAGAGCAGCGCGTCGTCGGCGTTCAGCACCAGCAGCCCCTCGCGGTCGAGCAGGTGGGCGATGCTGAGCTTGGCGTCCGCGAGACCGTCGAGGTCGTCGATGCCGTACTCGCCGAAATGATCGGGACTGATGTTGGTGACGATGGCCACGTCCGCACGATCTGCAGCGAGTCCACGCCGCAGGATGCCGCCCCGGGCCGTCTCGATGACGGCTGCTTCCACACTCGTGTGGCGCAGCACGAGACGAGTTCCTGCCGGACCCGAGTAATCGCCCGACGCCACCGCCTTGCGGTCGATGAAGACGCCGTCCGTGCAATTGAAACCGTCGCACCAGCCATGGGCACGCGTGCAGGCAGCGACGAGTCGTACCGTGGTGGTCTTGCCGTTCGATCCGGTGATGGCTGCGATCGGGATGGTGCGCAACGAATCCCACGGTACCTCCTCGATGGCAGGTAACCCATCGAGCGCCCAGCTTTGACCGCCCTTGCCAGCGCCGAGAGTCAGCGTCGTCTCGTCGAGCAAGTGACCAACGTCATGCGCACTTGCGGCCTCGATCAGCGCGACGACGTCCGGTCGCCGTTCACTTGCCGCGCGCACGGCCAGCCTGGCCAGTGCGGCGTGCTCCTCCAGTACCGGCGGAATCACGTCAGCCGGATCGCTGGTGTCTTCGAGGTAATCCGCGAGCAGGTCAGCGGTGACGTTGGCCCAGCGCACCGGATCACGCTCGAACACCGTTGCGCAGAGTGCCCACTCGTTGAGTTCGGTCGCGGTGAAGAGCTGGTCGACGGGCGCCTGCAGCGCCAGCGACGCGCCCGTGGCATGCCGGCGTGCCACGACGGCGGGGGCGAGCGGGGAGCCCGGTGAGGTCCTGTCCCAGCCAAGGTGTCGACGCGCACGCTCGACGCGCGCCTGCCAGAAGGCCAACAGCGCGTCGTCGATTTCGACGCCGACCGTTTCCAGCACCGCGCCGGTGCCGGCAAAGAACAGGTTCCCGCCCAACAGGCGCCGCGAATCGTCGAGGGGCAGGGTGTGCGCGGCGTTCAGTCTTCCGTCTCCGGCGCGATCCATACTCCGCGCTCGTCGCGAATGACCCCTGGCATGAGCTGCTCGGTGAGTTCCCCGGCTGGGTGCGTGCCGACGACATCGGCGATTTCCGCGGGGGCGGGCCGCGGCGCCGGCTTGCGTGCTGACTCGCTCGTCGCGCGAGTTACATCCTGCACCGCAGGCATCGACGCCGAGCCGTCGATCGCCATGAAGCCGCCGATACCGGAGACTTCGCCCGCGCCTGGAGTAGTTTCGCCCGCGATCGCCAGCGCTGAACCCGGGGCCGGTGACGTGGCGGAACGGAACTTGGTGATCTGCTTCCACGACCGGATCAGCGCATCGGCAAAGATCAGCAGCAGGTCACCGGGCTGGCCCATCTTGAGCGCCGCCTCGATTGCTTCCTGCTCGTCCGGAATGATCGAGATCGCCGACGCCGGGACGCCACGCAACTGCAGCTGTGCGGCCTGCAGTTTGGGCACTTCGTCCGGAGCGCGTTCGCGCAGGCTGTCGTCGCGCCGGCAGAGGTAGTGATCGAAGCGGCCCGCGACCGCATCGGCGATCGCACGCAGATCTTCGTCGCGACGGTCGCCCGGGCCGGCGAGTACGACGATACGTCGTCCCGTCACGTCCAGTCGCTGCGCCAGGTCAGCCATCGCCGCGACCGCGTGCGCGTTGTGACCGTAGTCGAACAGCACCTTGAACGGGTGTTCGTTGAACACGTTCATGCGGCCCGGCGCCTGGAAGAATGTCGAGTCGAACGTGCGCAGGCCCTGGCGGATGGCGTCGAGCTTGATGCCGAGCGAATACGCCATCGCCGCCGCGAACATCGCGTTCTGCACGTTGTGCATCGCGCGGCCTTCCAGCGTCGCCGGGATCAGGTGCGTCCACACCAGCGGAATGTGGCTGCTGCGGTCGTACAGCGTGATCATCTGGCCGTTGACGCCGGCCTCGAGCGCGCAGGCGCGGCCGCCCGCACGGATGTGCTCGCGCACCAGTCCGTGCTGCGGGTTCATGGTGACGTAGCAGATACTCCTGGCCTCGGTGTAACCCGACATCTTGAGCACGAGCGGATCGTCGGCGTTCAGCACCGCACAATCCTTCGCCACTTCGATCACGACGCGCTTCACGTCGGCCAGCTGGTCGAGCGTGTCGATGCCCTTGAGGCCAAGGTGATCCGACTGCACGTTGAGCACGGCGCCGACGTTCACTTCGGGTACGCCCATGCCCGCGCGCAGCAGTCCGCCACGCGCGGTTTCAAGAATCGCGATGTCGATCTGCGGATCGGCGAGCACCATGCGCGCAGACACCGGCCCGGTCATGTCGCCCTGCACCGTGCGCTGGCCGTCGATGTAGACGCCGTCGGTCGTGGTGAGTCCCGGCGTGTAGCCCGCCATCTTGGTGATGTGCGCGAGCATGCGCGCCGTGGTCGTCTTGCCGTTGGTGCCGGTCAGCGCCGCGATCGGCACCCGCGTCGGCGAACCCGTGGGGAACAGCATGTCGATGACCGGGCCCGCGGCATCGCGCGGCGTGCCCTCGCTTGGCGCCACGTGCATGCGGAAGCCGGGTGCTGCGTTCACTTCGCAGATGCCGCCGCCGATCTTGCGATAGCTCTCGGTGATGTCCGTCGAAAGAAAGTCGACGCCGCCGACGTCGAGGCCCACGGCCTGCACCGCGCGCACCGCCATCTCGCGATTGTCCGGATGGATGACGTCGGTGACGTCCGTCGCCGTCCCGCCGGTCGACAGGTTAGCGGTGGAGCGCAGGTAAACTATCTGGCCCGGCACCGGGATCGACTCCGGCGTCAGGCCGACTTTCTCCAGCATCTTCAGCGCCTGCGCGTCGAGCTCGAGGCGCGTCAGGACCTTCTCATGGCCGACGCCGCGGCGCGGATCCTGGTTCACGCCGTCGATCAGGTCGACGATGCTCTTGACGCCGTCGCCGACGACGTGACCCGGCGTGCGGCGCGTGGCCGCGATGAGTTCGCCGTTCACGACCAGAAGGCGGTGGTCGTCTCCCTCGAGGTAGGTCTCGACGATCACCGACCGCGAATGCTCCTTCGCAATCCGGAAACCCTGCACGACTTCGTCTTCCGTCATGAGCTTGATCGAAATGCCGCGACCGTGGTTGCCGTTGTACGGCTTGGTCACGACCGGGTAGCCGATGCGCCGCGCGGCGCGGGCCGCCTGGCCCTCGGTCTGCACCAGTTCCTGCTGCGGCACGGGCAGGCCCAGCGTCGCGAGAATCTTGTTGGTCTCTTCCTTGTCGCTGGCGAGCTCGACCGCGATGTGCGACGTGCGGCCGGTGACGGTTGCCTGGATGCGCTGCTGGTAACGGCCGTGTCCGAGCTGCACCAGCGACTGGTCATTCAGGCGCAGCCAGGGGATGCCGCGTGATTCCGCGGCCCGCACGAGCGACGCCGTCGACGGGCCGAGCGCACGCCGTTGCGCAAAGCGAATGAACTCGTCGCGTGCCTCGGGCCAGTTCCAGCCTTCGGGCACGCTGTCCGCGGGGCGGATCGGGTCGGGCAACAGCGAGCACAGGAGGCGCAGCGCGAGTTCGCCGGCAGCGATGCCTTCGTCGCGTTGCGCGTACTCGTAGACGACCGTGTAGACACCCGGCGCTCCGGCGCCGCGCGTCTTGCCGAAGGTGACGTTCTCACCCGCGATGTTCTGCAGTTCGATCGCGACGTGTTCGAGCACGTGGCCGAGCCAGGTGCCTTCGTCCTCGCGCATGCGGCGGAAAAAGCCGCCCGGCTCGCGATAAGAGCAGCCGTGTTCGGCGAGACCGGGAAGCGCGGCCGCGAGTCCGTCGACGAAGGTGTTGCCGAGACGGCTCGTAGGCCAGTGCTCGAGTTCGCCGAGGTCGAGTTCGAGCCGGATGACGGGGAAATGTGCGTAAAGCGAAGGCCCGACGTAAACGGACCGATCCAGGATGCGCATTCCCGGCTTCCTCCCTGGCATTGAAATCTTATTCTTTCGGAACGTTGAGCGACCCGGCCTGCGCCAGCCGCGTGTGCAGGTTGTAGGTCGCGCCGGCGACGAGCATGTGCAGCTTCAGGCCCAGCAGGCAGACCGGCTGGCCCTCGCTCACGGCGTCCATCGACGAGAACGAGACGTCGCTCGCGTCGACGATCATCACGCCGCCGCTGCCCTCGACCTCGACGGTCTCGTCGGGGCCGATGAAAGCCGCCGTGTCCTCGTCGAGGCCGATACCGATCGCGAACGGGTTGTACGCCAGTGCCGTGAGCAGGCGGCCGAGCCGGTCGCGCTGGCGGAAGTGCTGGTCGATGATGAAGCGGTTGGTGAGGCCGAGGCCCGGCGCGAGGCGCACGCTGCCCGAGATCACGGACGAGCCCTCGTCGCCGAACGCGATCATGTGTTCGCTCAGGATGCTGGCACCCGCGCTGGTGCCGCCGACGGTCACGCCGTTCGCATTGCGCACGCGAATGAGCTTCGCGACGGGCGTGCCGCCGAGCAGCGTCGAGATGCGCAGCTGGTTACCGCCGGTGAAGAAGATTCCGGTCGCTGCTGCGAGTCGCTCGAGCCGGCCGGGTTCGTGGCAGTCGCGCCGGGTATCGAAGTCCATCGACGTGACACGAGCTGCGCCGATGTCGCGGAACAGCTTTTCATAACGCGCCCCGGTCTCGGTGAGACGGCTGGCGGTGGGGATCACGACGATGTCGGCGTCGCGGCCGCCGGAGACACGCACGAACCGCTCGAGGATGTGGCGGTCGTTCTCCTTGTTCTCGGCGCCGCCGATCGGGATGATCCAGCCACGGGTTCCGCCTTCAGGGACGATGCTCGGCAACGTGCTGCTCCTGGCGATTCTCGAATGTTCCCCGCCGGATGGCCTGACCGTTCCGGACGTGGATCTGCCCACCGATAATGACGGTCTGAGCGGCTCCTGTCGCGTCCAATGCAACCAGATCGGCGTCGGCACCCGCCTCGACCCGGCCCTTCCGGACGAGACGCAGCAGGCGGGCCGGATTGGCCGTGAAGGCGGGCAGGGCTGTCTCGAGCGACATGCCGCCGTCCGCCAGGACCCGCAGCGTTTCGAGCAGGGCACCGGAGTGGCCGACGTCCATGCGGCTGACGCGACCCTCGGCGTCGAAGCAGGGCAGGCAGCCGCCGGCGTCGGAACTGATCGTCACCCTGTCCGGCGGGGCCCCGCTCGCCAGGTAGCGCTGCAGGCCCCTCTGCCGCGCTCCAGGCGTCCTCGCCGTCCTCGACCGGGAAGGCGGTCAGGTCGATGTAACAACCTTTCGCGGCCAGCGTGACGGCTTCGTCGAACAGTGCCTTGCGCCGGTTGACGTGGGTCGGGTTGAACACGTGCGCCGGGATCTCGCTCTCGTTCAGCGCACGACGCACGAGATCCAGGCCGCGAGGACCATCGCCCAGGTGGAGGTGCAGCACACCGGCTTTGCCGGTCATGAGGCCGGACACGTGGGTGTCGGCGGCGAGACGGAGAATTTCATCGAAGGTCGGCTGGCTCGAGCGGTGGTCGCTGATCGCCAGTTCGCCGATGCCGAGCAACGGCTCGAGCAGCACCAGGTCGCCACGCACGCTGCCCGTCAAGGTCGCGAGGGGGACGTGATAGCCGCCGGCGTAGCCGAACGCGTTGAGGCCTTCCTCGCGCAAGGCATGAATCTGCGCGAGCAGGTCGCGCGGTCCGCGCGTGACGTCGTCGGTGCCGAGGAGCCCGACGACGGTCGTGACGCCGGCGAGCGTGTAGCGCGTCAGCGGCAGCGCCGGGACCCGGGTCTTGAAGCCTGCCTCGCCGCCACCGCCCGTGACGTGCACGTGACCGTCGATGAGGCCGGGGATCAGTCGCAGTCCTGCAAGGTCGATTTCGGTCACGCCCGCGGCGAGCGCCGCCGGCAGCGCTGGCAGATCCCGGCCGGGACCCATCCAGAGCACGGTGCCGCCGCCGATCAGCAGGGACTGCAGCCCCAGTGCTCGGGGTGAAAAGACGTTGGCGTTGCGGAGCAGCAGCACGCCGCGAAGGTTACCAGACGCGTGAGCAGGTCAACGAGCGGACGGTTCAGCCGCGCTGCTAGACTGCCGCCAACCTCGGCTCCGGGCCCGCAACATTGAACAATCTGCCGGAACTCTTCGCCAACAACCGCCGCTGGGCCGCCGTCACTGAGCAGCGCCACCCGGGCTTCTTCGGTGAGCTTTCTGCGCAGCAGTCGCCGCGGTACCTCTGGATCGGCTGCTCCGACAGTCGCGTCCCCGCCAACGAGATCGTCGGTCTCGCGCCCGGCGAGCTCTTCGTGCACCGCAACGTCGCGAACCTGGTGTTCCACAACGATTTCAGCTGTCTCTCGGTGCTGCAATATGCGATCGACGTGCTCGGCATCGAGCACGTCATCGTCTGCGGGCATTACGGCTGTGGCGGTGTGATTGCCTCTTACGAGCAGCGGCCGCTGGGACTCGTCGACAACTGGCTGCTGCCGATCCGCGACACCGCCCGCGCGTATGCATCGCAGCTGGTGGAATTGCCGACCGACCAGGACCGCGTCGACCGGCTGTGCGAGCTGAACGTGCTGGCGCAGGCGCGCCGCGTGTGCCGCACGACGATCGTGCAGCAGGCCTGGGAGAAGGGGCGGTCGCTCGCCGTGCACGCCTGGGTCTATCGACTCAACGACGGGTTGCTGCGCGACCTGGGCTTCTGCGCCACCGACCTCGTGACCGCCGACGCCGACTTTGAACGCACGGCGGGAACCGGAGCCGGTCGCTAGAACCCGCAGGCAACGATCCCGTGACCGTCAATCTCAACCTGCTCGCCACGCTGGCCCTCGCGACGGCGCTGTTCTTCGTCGGCCAGCTGATCGTGGCGCGTTCGGCCCTGTTGCAGCGTTACAGCATTCCAGTGCCGGTCGTCGGCGGGTTTCTGTTCGCGGTCACGCTCGCGCTCGCGGGGCTGGTGACACCCGTGCAGTTCACCATGAACGAGTCGCTCAAGGACCCGCTGCTGCTCGCGTTTTTCGCCACGCTCGGCCTCGGCGCCGACGTGCGCTCGCTGGCCCGCGGTGGCCGCAAGCTCGCGATCCTGCTCGTGCTGTTCGTGCTGTTGATGGTGATCCAGAATGCGATTGGCATCACGATGGCTCGGCTGCTCGACCTGCATCCGCTGGTCGGCCTGCTCGCCGGCTCCATCTCATTGACCGGCGGCCATGGCACCGCGGCTGCCTATGCCACCAGCTTCAGCGCGACGCACAACCTGCAGGGAGCGATGGAACTCGGCATGGCCGCGGCGACGGCCGGGCTGATCCTCGGCAGCCTGTTGTCGGGGCCCGTGGCGGAACGGCTGATGAAACGCGCCAGGGCGCGGGCTTCGAGCGCGTCCGGTCAGGCTGCAACGCCGGAGACCGCGCCCGAGAATCCGTTCGTCATGCCGATCACGACCGAGCAGCTGCTGTTCGTGTTGCTCGTCTGCCTCGCCTGCATCGGGGTTGCCCACCACGTGCATGGACTCATGCAAGGCACGGGCATCCTGCTGCCGGATTTCCTGTGGGCGCTGCTGATCGGCATGCTCGTGCGCAATCTCGCGACGGTGTTCAAGATCGAGGGCATCAACGACCGGGCCGCGCAGGCGGTGGGCGGCGTGTCGCTCTCGCTCTTCCTGATCATGGCTCTGATGTCGATGCGTATCCTCGACCTGGCCACGCTCGCCGGACCGATGCTGCTGATCATCGTCGTCAACGCGCTGGTGGCCGCAGTCTTCGCCTACTTCATCACGGGGCGTGTGATGGGCAACGATTACGACGCGGCAGTGGTCGCCGGCGGTCACGTTGCAGCCGGCCTGGCGACAACGGCGGTCGCGATGTCGGTGATGCAGACGTTGACGCAACGCCACGGTCCGGCACCCCTCGCGTTCCTGTTGATCCCGATCGTGGGCGCGTTCTTCGCCGACATCGCCAACGCGCTCGTGCTGCAGGTGTACTTCGCGCTGCCGGGACTGGGGTTCTGACGGTGCGATCGTTCTGGCGGAAAGTGCTGCTGCTCACGGCCACGCTCGCGTTCGCCGGCTGCGCACGCGGACCAGACGAGGCTGGTTTGCAGGGCGACGTGCAGGCGCAGCTCGACACGCTGTTCGGCAGTCGGATGCTTGAAGTCAGGTCATTGCGGCGGCAGGGCAGCGCGCCGCTCGTCCGCGCGAAGGATGGCCGGTCGCAGGCGATCGTCTACTACAACGCGGTGCTCGCGTTCACGGCGCCGTACGATCCTTCCGACTGGAGCGGCCTCAGCCCCGAACTCATCGCCAACGCGCTCGGCGCCACGGATCAAGGCGTCATCGGGCTCGGCGCGGGACGCATGGCCGCCGGCGCGGAACTGCGCGCGTACGGGTCGATGGTCTATGGCCGTGCAGACGACGGCTGGCAAGCGTCGTTGCTGCCGCCAGCGGCCGCGAAGCCGGTCGCCAACGTCGGTGGCGCCGTGAAATCGACGGACTTGATCGAGCGACTTGCGGGCATCGTCAACACGACGCCGGGGCTGCACGCTGCGGACGATGCGATCATCACCGAGGAACTCGACCAGGCGCTGCAGAACATCAAGTTGCGGCTCAATCGCGGCGAGCAGGGATTGATCGTGGCCACCGGTCCCGCGGGTGGCGAGTACGCACGCTTCATCGACTCGCTGCGGCCTCGGGGTGCGCGGTGGTCCGTCACGCACGCCAACACGCGAGGCAGCGTCGCCAATGCACTCATGATCGATTCCGGCGAGGCCCGGTACGCGCTGGTGCAGAGCGACGTCGCTGCCGCAGCGGTGACCGGGCAGGCTGCATTCGCCACCTACGGTCCGCTGCGGCACCTGCGCGCAGTGGCAGCGCTCTTCCCGGAGCCCGTGCACGTCGTCATCCGCGGTGACGTCGCCGACTCCATCCACTCCGTCAGCGACCTGCGGGGCAAACGCATTGCCGTCGGCAGTCGTGGTTCCGGCACGCGACAGACTGCGATGCAGGTGCTGCGCGCGCACGACCTGGGCGACGGCGACTACGTGAGCGTGGACGCCCGCAGCCCGGAGGAAGCGCTGCAGCTGCTGGCGGACGGGAATGTCGACGCGGTCGTCGAGGTCGTGTCCGCGCCGTGGCGTCAGCTGGCGACGGCGGCGGCACAGGTGCCGATGTCCTTGCTGCCGCTCGACGCGGGCGCAATGACGCGCGTGTCGGAGTCGGTGCCGGGTCTCGTGCCCCTCGCGATCCCCGATCGCACCTATAGCCAGCAGCAGGGAGCCGTCGACACGCTTGCCGCCACGGCGCTGCTCGTCGCAGCCGATTCAGTGCCGGACGCGTCGGTGAAGCAGGTGCTCGATTTCCTGTTCAAGAGCGGGCTCGCGGCCGACCGCGGCGTCAGTGCTTCGCGGCTTTCGCGCGAGCGAGCACTGGCCGGGGTGACGATCCCGTTGCACGACGGTGCGGCAGACTACTTCGCCGCTGCCAGGGTGCCCGCAGTCGAGGCGCCTGCGGCGGCGACGCAGTGACCCGGCGCGTCCCGCCTCCGGACGGGGTGGCGACGATGACTCCGGCGCGGCGACTCAAGAACATCCTTGGTGGCTCGGCCGGCAACTTCGTCGAGTGGTTCGACTGGTTCGCGTACTCGGCCTTCGCCATCTATTTCTCGCGCGCGTTCTTCCCGGCAGGCGACCAGACGGCGCAATTGCTCGGCGCAGCGGCGATTTTTGCCGTCGGCTTCATCGCGAGGCCCCTGGGGGCGCTGCTGTTTGGCAGGTATGCCGACCGTGCCGGGCGCCGTACGGCGCTCACGCTGTCCGTGGCGATGATGTGCGGCGGATCCTTGATGATCGCGTTGATCCCGACCGGGCTCGGCGTGCTGTCGCCGGCGTTGCTGCTTGTCGCACGCCTGCTGCAGGGCCTGTCGGTGGGTGGTGAGTACGGTGCGTCAGCCACGTACATCAGTGAGATGGCGGAAAGAACCCAGCGTGGGTTCTGGTCAGGGTTTCTCTACGTCACGCTCACGGGCGGCCAGCTGGCCGCGCTGCTGTTGCTGGTGCTGTTGCAGCGGGTGCTCACGGAGCAGCAGTTGTACGAATGGGGCTGGCGTATTCCGTTCGCCGTTGGCGCGGCACTTGCGGTCATCGTGTGGTGGATCCGCCGGGGCATCCACGAGACCCGCTCGTTCACGCACGCGTCCGTGCCGGAAGAGGAGCGCGGCCAGGCGTGGGCCTTGTTCACCCGGTATCCGCAGGAGACCCTGACGGTCATGGCGTTGACGGCCGCCGGCGGACTGGGCTTCTACACCTACACGGCGTACATGCAGAAGCTGCTGATCAACAGCGCGGGGTTCTCGAAGCCCGTGGCGTCGCAGGTGGTGACGCTGCTGCTCGCGACGTTCATGTTCCTGCCGCCGCTCGCCGGCTGGCTCGCCGACCGGGTCGGGCATCGACGCACGCTGCTTGCGTCGTACGCAGGACTTGCCCTGGTCAGCGTGCCGATCCTCAGCGCGATCTCGACTGCCACCAGCGCCGTGGCGGCGTACTTCCTGGGACTGGTGCCGCTGGTCCTGTTGTCGGGCTACTGCGGGCTGAGCGCCATCTTCAAGGCGGAACTTTATCCGGTGCACGTGCGTGCGCTGGGCGTCGCAGTGCCCTATGCAATCGCCCAGGCGATCTTCGGCGGCAACGCGGAGACGGCTGCGCTGTTCCTGAAGCAGATCGGGCACGAGGCCGCGTACTTCTGGCTCGTGGCGGGAATGATGATCGTGGGAATGATCGCGACTTTCCGGCTGCGCGATACGCGCGACCACAGCCTGATCCACCAGGAACACGAAAAAGCGGGTTGACCTGGTCGTCCCGCGACCTCTCCCACGCGGACGTGGGAGAGGTGGGGGAGGTTCAGTCCTCGAGGAAACTCCGCAGCTGCTCGCTGCGGCTCGGGTGCCGGAGCTTGCGCAGCGCCTTCGCCTCGATCTGCCGGATGCGCTCGCGCGTGACGTCGAACTGCTTGCCCACTTCCTCGAGCGTGTGGTCCGTCGTCATGTCGATGCCGAAGCGCATGCGCAGCACCTTGGCTTCGCGCGGCGTCAGGCCGGCCAGCACCGAGTGCGTGGTTTCACGCAGCGATTCCGTCGTCGCCGATTCGATCGGGGATTCCACCGAGGTGTCCTCGATGAAGTCGCCCAGGTGCGAATCCTCGTCGTCGCCGATCGGAGTCTCCATTGAGATGGGCTCCTTCGCGATCTTGAGGACCTTGCGCACCTTGTCTTCCGGCATTTCCATGCGCACCGCCAGCTCTTCGGGCGTGGGCTCGCGGCCCATTTCCTGCAGCATCTGGCGCGAGATGCGGTTGAGCTTGTTGATGGTCTCGATCATGTGCACCGGGATGCGGATGGTGCGCGCCTGGTCGGCGATCGAACGCGTGATCGCCTGGCGGATCCACCACGTGGCGTACGTCGAGAACTTGTAGCCGCGACGGTACTCGAACTTGTCCACGGCCTTCATCAGGCCGATGTTGCCTTCCTGGATGAGGTCCAGGAACTGCAGGCCGCGGTTCGTGTACTTTTTCGCGATCGAGATCACCAGGCGGAGGTTGGCCTCGACCATCTCCTTCTTTGCGCGACGGGCCTGCGCCTCGCCGACGGCGATCTCGCGGTTGATCTCCTTGATCTCGGCGATCGACAGGCGGGCGCGCTTCTCGCTCAGGGCCAGCCGGTTCTGCTCGCGTTCGATCTCCTCGCGGAACTTTGCGAGCGCGGCGGAGTGCTTGCGCTTCGCCCGCACGTGCTTGTCGAGCCACGTCAGGTTGGTCTCGTTGCGCGGGAAAGTCTCGATGAAATCCGAGCGCGGCATGCCGGCGTCACGGACGCAGCGCAGCATGATTGCCTTCTCGATCGAGCGGATCTCGTTCAGGTGCTCGCGCAGCTGCGTGATGAGCTGCTCGAACATCTTGGGCGAGAGCTTGAGTTCCATGAACTCTTCGGCGAGCTTCTTGCGCAGCTTGACCGTCTTCGGATCCTTGCTGCCCTTTTCCTCGAGCGACTTCATGACCTGTGCGTAGACCTTGCCGAGCGAGGCAAAGCGGCGCGCAGCCTCTTCCGGATCCGGGCCGGTCTCGAGCGCTTCTTCTTCTTCCGTGCCTTCGCCTTCGCCAGCGTCGTCTTCGGCTTCGGCTTCCGGGGCGGCCTTCGCAGCGAGCTTCGGGTTGATCGGTTCGGCGATCACGTCCGGCGCGTTCGGGTCGACGAAGCCGACGATGATGTCGACCAGGCGGCCCGTGCCCGACTTCAGCGGCTCGTAAGCGCGCAGGATGTATTCGAAGGTCGGCGGATAGTGCGACAGCGCGCGACGCACGGAATCGAGGCCTTCCTCGATGCGCTTCGCGATCGCGATTTCGCCTTCGCGCGTGAGCAGTTCGACCGTGCCCATCTCACGCATGTACATTCTGACCGGGTCGGTGGTGCGGCCGAATTCGGCGTCGACGGTGGTGGCGAGCGCCTGCGCGGCTTCCTCAGCCGCCTCTTCGTCGGCAACGACCGTCTCGCGCATCAGCAGCGCTTCGGCGTCCGGCGCCTTCTCGTACACCGGGATGCCCATGTCGTTGATCATCTGCACGATGTCTTCGATCTGCTCAGGATCAACGATCTCGGACGGCAGGTGGTCGTTGACTTCGGCGTACGTCAGGAAGCTCTGCTCCTTGCCGCGCGCAATCAGCAGCTTGAGCTGCGACTGGCGATCTTCCGGCGTGCTGGCAGGCAGCTTGATCTCGATTCTTTCGGCTTTTTCCTTGCCCGCCTTGCGGCCGGCCTTGCCGGGCTTCTCTTTCGCGGCGGCGGTGACAACCGGCACGGCAGCGGCCGGCTTGGCCGCAGGCGCGACAGCCTTGACCGGCACCGCACCCTTCGCAGCCTTGGCCGGTTGGCTGGGAGCGACGTGTTTGGCAGCGACCGGTGTGGCTGCAGCTTTCGCAGGCGCGTGCTTCGCCGGTGCGGACTTGGCCGGCGTCGCAGGAGTACGCCCCGACTTCACCGGCGCAGCAGCAGCGACCTTGCGCTGGCTCGTCACCGGCTTGACGGCTTTGGCGGGCTTGGCCGCAGGCTTCGCGACCTTCTTCACCGCCAGCTTGGCCTTGGCAGGCGCCGCTGCCTTGCGGCTCAGCGCAGCCTTGGCTTTAGCCGCCGGTGCGGATTTGCTGGCGGGATGCTTCCTGGCCGGTTTGCGTGCCGTCGTCTTGCTCAAGATGGGACGCCTCACGGGGAGTCTAAAAAAGAGCGGAATTCTACCACGCCGGAGGCAGGCCGCACCCGACTATCGAGGAGCCTCCGGGGGCTTGCGGGCTGCCGGACTCCGGGCCCGGAGCAGACCCTGCAATTCCAGCTTTTCGGCATCGTCCAGCGACGAATCCCGGGCCTTGGCCATCAGCTCGTCGAGTCGCCGGACCGGGGATTCCTCAATGATCAGACGGTTCAGGGCCGATTTCAGTTCCGCGGCGGCGCCCGCGGCATCCGGCGCCAGGCAGACCGCCGCGGCCAGCTTGGCTAGCGAACCCTGTTCGGGCCGGTCGCGCCAGCGCTCCAGGAGCGCCGCCGTGTTCGCCGGCGGATCTTCCCGCAGCCGGGTCAGCATCTCGGCCAGCAGCGGAATTCCAGGCCGGTCGATGGCGGCGACGGCTTCGATCTGCTGCCCGCTGACGGCGGACGCGGAGGCCGGGTGGTGCACCAGCAGCATGACCGCCTGCCGGATCAGGGTGCCGCGTCCCGGAGCGGAGGCGTGCGAGGCCCCGAACCGCGCGCCGCCCAGGCCGCTCGGCCGCTCATAACCGCTTGAATTTCTTTCGGAATACGAACCGCTCGACGAGGTCTGGGCACGTGCCTGTCCCGCGCCGGCCTGCGCGTCCAGAGCCTCGCCCCCCAGCATTTCATGCAGTCGGCCAGGGGACATGCCGACCACTTCGGCCAGTTGATTGATCAACAGCTCGCGGTAGACGTCGGACGGAATCCTGCGCACCAGCGGCCGCGCCAGTTCTACCAGTTTTGCCCGACCGTCGACGCTGCCGGTCTCGACCCGCGACGACAACTCACGGATCAGGTATTGCGAGAGCGGCAGCGCTTCGGCAAGCCGCGTCTCGAACGCCTCCTTGCCCTCTTCGCGCACGAGAGTGTCGGGGTCGTGGCCGTCCGGCAGGAACAGGAACCGCACCTGCCGACCCTGCTTCACTTCCGCGACGGCGTTTTCGAGCGCTCGCCAGGCCGCCGCACGGCCGGCCCTGTCACCGTCGAAGCAGAACACCACTTCGCCGACGAGACGGAAGATGCGCTGCAGATGCTCGGGCGTCGTCGACGTGCCGAGCGTCGCCACAGCGTAGGTGATGCCGGCCTGGTGCAGGCTGACGACGTCCATGTAGCCCTCGACCACCAGCAGCCGCTGCAGGCTGCGAGTTGCCTGGCGTGCTTCGTACAGCCCGTAAAGCTCGCGGCCTTTGTGGAAGAGTTCAGTCTCTGGCGAGTTCAGGTACTTCGGTTCGCCTTGATCAAGCACGCGGCCGCCGAAAGCGATCGTGCGGCCGCGCGTGTCGCGGATCGGGAACATGACGCGGTCGCGGAAGCGATCGTAGAACCCGCGCTCGCGCGTGTAACTGCTGCTGGCGGCGGCACCCGAGACGGCGTCGGTTGCGGGCGAAGACGACGCGGGGGCAGTTGTCGTGTCCAGCTGTGGCTGGCGTTCGATGATGAGGCCCGCGCGCAGCAGCACGTGCCGTTCGTCCTCGGTGCCGCCATACCGCTCGAGCAATCCATCCCAGCGCGCTGCGGCGTAACCGATGCCGAACTTCTGCACGGCGTCGGCGTCGAGTCCGCGTCGCTTCACGTAGTCGCGTGCGCGCGCATCGCCGCTCAGGCACTGGCGGAAGTAGAGCGCGGCGCGTTCCATCGCCACGTAGAGCTCGTCGTGCGGGTTGGCCGGGCCCGCTGCTGCACCGCCTTCTCGCGGTACTTCGAGGCCGGCTCGCGCCGCGAGATCTTCGACCGCCTCGATGAAGCCGAGGTGGTCGTATTCCATGACGAAACCTAGCACGGTGCCGTGGGCGCCGCAGCCGAAGCAGTGATAGAACTGCTTGTCGACGCTGACCCAGAACGACGGCGTCTTTTCGTCGTGAAACGGGCAGCAGGCCTTGTACTCGCGACCGGCTTTCTTCAACTGCACGCGGCTGCCGATCACCTCGATGATGTCGGTGCGGGCGACGAGTTCGTCGATGAAATGCTGGGGGATGCGGGCCACGGTGCGGGTTCGGCGTCGGGTCGGGTAGCGATAGTGGGGGTGCGGGTGGACGCTCGCAAGAGCGGCTTTTCGGGTGGCCTGGCCTGCGGTCAGGAGGTCGGAGTGGGCGGTCGATTCGGTTCTCACTCCGGCGGGCGGAAAGGCAGACACGCCCGCCGGAATGAGAACCGAATCGACCGCCTGATGCGACGCACCTGAGCAAGTTTTCGGCCGGGCCCGAAAACTCGCACGGTGCAAGCAGCGTTTAGGGTCGCACACCGAACGATAGCTACCGACCGCTGCCGGCACAGGAATCCGAGCCGTGGCCGATCCCCGCCGTTGCGACCGGCACCCGCGCAGCGCCCAAAGCAACCGCACGTGTGCCAAGCCAAAGCGACAGGGTCCAGCGCGCCACCTGACGTAGTCTTGGCGCGAGCGGGCCCCGGGGGCTCCCGCGGGGCGGCGGCGCCGCCGCCTCGGGGCGCCGTGCGTCCGTCGGGGCGGACGCGTACTTCGATTCTGACCTGTGTGTTTCCTGCCCGACGAGACGCTCAGGCGCCGCGTGTCAGGTTGGGGTTCGGGTCTTGCTCCCGCGCCCGTGTCTGCCTTTCCGGGCGCGGGAGAAAGGCCCCGAACCCCACCCTGGGACCGCTGTCGACCTGAATACGACTCGACGCGCGAAAAACGCGCAGCGCACCAGAGCCAAAGTGAAACGCGCCCAGGCGAGGCGCACCGGCACGCAGCCGGATCAGGCGGAGAGCGCCGCCTTGATGCGGGCGCTGGCCGCGCCCATGTCGGTCCGCCCCGCAGCCTTCGCCTTCACGATCGCCATCACCTTGCCCATGTCCTTCACGGACGCGGCACCAGTGGACGCGATGGCATCCTTGATCAGGGCATCGACTTCGGCATCGGAGAGTTGCGCGGGCAGGTAGACCGTCAGCAGTTCGATTTCGGCCTGTTCCCTGGCCGCGAGATCAGCGCGTCCGCCCTGTTCGAACTGGGCGATTGATTCCTTGCGCTGCTTCAGCATCTTTTCGATGACTGAAAGTACCTGCGCGTCATCGAGCGAGATGCGTTCGTCCACCTCGCGCTGCTTGATGCCCGCCTGCAGCATGCGGATGGTGCCGAGACGCTCCTTCTCGCCCGCGCGCATTGCGGCCTTCATGTCCTCGGTGATCCGCTCCTTGAGGGAAGCCGTGGTCATCGTGGTGTGCTGGCGTCGAAATCAGAGGGCGCGATCAACCAGGCGATCGGTCGATCGGGCAATTGGATCAGAAATTGCGGACGCGGGGCGCCGACGAGAAATCGCGAGTGCTGCGCTTCTGGTGGCGCTTCACGGCGGCCGCCTTCTTGCGCTTACGCTCCTGCGTCGGCTTCTCGTAGAATTCGCGGCGACGAAGTTCCGTCAGCACGCCGGCCTTTTCGCACGCGCGCTTGAAGCGGCGCAGGGCGGCATCGAAGTATTCGTTCTCACGGATGCGGACGCTGGGCATCGAAACCTCGTCAATCGGTCAAAACGGCTGGACGGCCGGCCAGTGGCCTGGGCGCCAGTCATCGGAACGTTGTTGGACAGCCAGCCGGGCCCCGAGGGACGTACGGCCGGTAAGGGACCGCGAATTCTAGAGATCGCGGCGGCGAATTGCAAAAAGTACAGCGAGCCGACCACATGCGGGTGCTGGGGATCGAGACTTCCTGCGACGAGACCGCCGCCGCCGTTTACGACGGTAAAGCGGGCTTGCTCGCGCACGAGCTGTACAGCCAGGTGGCGCTGCACGCGACCTATGGGGGCGTGGTGCCCGAGCTCGCCTCGCGCGATCACCTGCGTAAGTTGTTGCCATTACTGGAAAAAACGGTCGAGGAGGGCGGTGGCCGCGCGGCGATCGACGGCATCGCCTACACCAGTGGCCCCGGCCTGGTGGGCGCACTGCTGGTCGGTGCTGCCGTCGCCCGCAGCCTCGCCTACGCCTGGGACCTGCCCTGCATCGGGGTTCACCACATGGAAGGGCACTTGCTGGCGCCCCTGCTCGAGCCGGAGCCGCCGCAGTTCCCGTTCGTCGCTCTGCTGGTCTCGGGCGGGCATACGCTGCTCGCCCGCGTGGAGGGCGTCGGCCGGTACGAACTCCTCGGAACTTCGCTCGACGACGCGGCCGGCGAGGCGTTCGACAAGACGGCGAAGCTGCTCGGCCTGGGCTACCCCGGCGGGCCGCAACTCGCCGCGCTCGCCGAGCAGGGCCGGCCTGACGTGTTCCGCTTCCCGCGACCGCTGACCGAGCGTCCGGGCCTCGATTTTTCGTTCAGCGGTCTCAAGACCGCCGTCGTCGTGGCGCTGCGAAACCGCGGCGAACTCGACCCGCAGGCGCGAGCCGACGCGGCCCGGGGGTTCGAGGAGGCCGTGGTCGATACGCTCGTGATCAAGTGCCAGCGGGCAATCGATGCCACCGGCGCCTCGACGCTGGTCGTGGCGGGCGGCGTGGGCGCCAACCGGCGGTTGCGGGCCCGGATGCTTGCGATGGGCGAGCGGCAAGGGGTCCGGGTCGTCTATCCTCGCGCCGAGTTCTGCACCGACAACGCGGCGATGATCGCGCTGCTGGGGCAGCTGCGGCTCGCCGCAGGTGAACGCGACGACTTTTCGATCCGTGCCCGCGCACGGTGGCCGATGACGGACCTGGTTCCGCCGTCGCCTGCCGCGTGAGGTCAGACGGACTGCACGACCGTACGACAGAATCAAACCGACCGGCCCGCCCGAGCGAACAGACGGCAACGATGGACACCATTTTTCTGACGGGCCTCACCGCCGAATGCATCATCGGCATCTGGGACTGGGAACGGAAGGTCAAGCAGAAGGTCGTGATCGACCTCGAGATGTCCACCGACATCCGCAAGGCCGCCGCGAGCGATCACATCGACGACACGCTCGACTACAAAAAGGTGTCGAAGCGGCTGTTGCAGTTCGTGAGCGAGTCGGAGTTTCAGCTGGTCGAGACGCTGATCGACCGCATCGCGCAGGTCATCCTCACGGAATTCGACGTGCCCGCAGTCAGGATCCGCCTGAACAAGCAAGGCGCGCTGCGTGGCTCCCGCGACGTCGGCATCGTCATCGAGCGTCGACGCGCCGACTACCCGGCGCCGTGAGCACCACGACGGTCTATGTCGCGGCGGGCAGCAACGTCGCGCCGCTCGAGAACCTGCGTCGCGCGCTCGACGTGCTCGACCATGACTTCGCGCCGGTCACCGTGTCCCGCGCCTATGCCAACGCCGCCGTCGGGTTCGAGGGCGACGATTTCATCAACCTCGTGGTCGGCTTCCAGACCGAGCTGACGGTGCAC
>JADIZR010000011.1 GCA_016704655.1 Pseudomonadota bacterium
CCGGACACACTGGCCCGGGACGCGGCGAGCACGAACGGAAATAGGTGAGCGTCCCCATTTTTCGCTTACTGCCGCGACTGGCGCCGCTGCAGGAAGATGAGCTGCTCGAACAGGTGCACGTCCTGCTCGTTCTTCAGCAGCGCGCCATACAGCGGCGGCAGGCTCTTGCGCGGGTCGTCGGTGCGCAGCGCTTCCGGCGGGATGTCCTCGGCGAGCAGCAGCTTGATCCAGTCCAGCAGTTCGGACGTCGACGGCTTCTTCTTCAGGCCCGGCACGTCGCGCAGCTTGTAGAAGGCGTTGAGCGCCTCGGCCAGGAGCTCGCGCTTCAGTTCTGGGAAATGCACGCCGATGATGCGGGTCATCGTCTCGGCGTCGGGGAAGCGGATGAAGTGGAAGAAGCAGCGGCGCAGGAACGCGTCCGGCAGCTCCTTCTCGTTGTTGCTGGTGATGATGACGATCGGGCGCTGTCGCGCCTGGACCAGCTCGCGCGTCTCGTGGACGTAGAACTCCATGCGGTCGAGTTCGAGCAGCAGGTCGTTCGGGAACTCGATGTCGGCCTTGTCGATCTCGTCGATCAGCAGCACGGCCTGGCGCTCGCTGCGGAACGCCTCCCACAGCCGACCCGGGATGATGTAGTTGCCGATGTCGTGAACCTTGGCGTCGCCGAGCTGCGAATCGCGCAAGCGCGACACCGCGTCGTACTCGTACAGGCCGTGCTGCGCCTTGGTCGTCGACTTGACGTGCCAGCGGTAAAGCGGCTTGTCGAGCGCGAGTGCAATCTCTTCTGCCAGCTGGGTCTTGCCCGTGCCGGGCTCGCCTTTCACGAGCAGCGGCCGCGCCAGGGTGACGGCCGCGTTGACGGCCATCATCAGGTCCTCGGTCGCGACGTAGCGCTCCGTCCCTTCGAACTTGCTGGTCACAGGCGGTCCTCGTGCCGGCCGCAGGGGTGCGGCCCTGCGGGTATCTTAGCGCAAGCGACCGGAATTACTGCACTGCGGCAGCCTGGGCCCGGGGGGGGCGTCATCCGGCCAGCCGGCGCGGCCAGTCGTTGCTACGCGCTGACTTCCAGCAACTTCATCGTGTTGGTGCCGCCCGACACTCCGGAGAACTCGCCCAGCGTCAGGATGATCTCGTCGCCGGACCGCAGGAACTTGCGTTCGATCAGCTCGCGCGAGATCGCCTTGTAGAGTTCAGCGGGATCCGTGTGCGTGATGTCGAACGGAATCGGATACACGCCGCGGTACAGCGCGACACGGCGGCGCGTCCGCTCGTTGCGCGTGAAGGCGAAGATCGGGATGTCCGAACGGATACGCGACATCCAGAGCGGCGTGGCACCGGATTCGGTCAGCGCCACGATGGCTTCGACGGCCATGTGGTTGGCCGTGTACATCACGGCATGCGCGATGGCCTGCGCGAACTCGCTGACCCGGCCTTCGAAGCGCTCGCCACGGCTGTTGCGGGCGATCTGGTACTTCTCGGCGCCGACGATCACCTCGGACATCGCCTCGACGGCGCGCACCGGGTACTTGCCGACGGCCGATTCACCCGACAGCATCACCGCGTCGCTGCCGTCGAGCACGGCGTTCGCCACGTCCGAGACTTCGGCACGCGTCGGCACCGGACTCTGGATCATCGACTCCATCATCTGCGTGGCCGTAATGGTCACACGGTCGTGTTTGCGCGCGACCTGCAGGATGTGCTTCTGCAGGCCCGTGAGCTCGGCATAGCCGACCTCGATGCCCAGGTCGCCACGCGCGACCATCACCGCATCACTGGCCTGCACGATCTCATCGAGGCGGGGAATCGCTTCGCTGCGCTCGATCTTGGCGACGATGCGCGCATCGCTGCCCGCAGCGGACAGCAGGCTGCGGGCTTCGTCGATGTCGGCTGCCTGGCGCACGAACGAAACGGCGAGGTAATCGATGTCGAGACTGGCCGCGAGCTTGACGTCTTCGCGGTCCTTGTCGGTGAGCGCCTTGGCCGAAAGGCCGCCGCCACGGCGGTTGATGCCTTTCTGGTCGCCGAGCTCACCGCCGACGAGCACGCGGCATTCCACCTTGTCGCCGTGGATCGCGGTGACGACGAGTTCGATCTGGCCGTCACCGAGGATCAGCTCGTCACCGGGCGCAACGTCCTGTGCAAGCTGCGTATACGTCATGCCGACGCTGCGATCCGTGCCGTCGTGGGTGTCGAGCGCCGGATCGAGCGTGAACGCCGCGCCTTCCGTGAGCAACGTGCGCCCGCCGGCGAAACGCTCGATGCGGATCTTGGGTCCCTGCAGGTCGCCCAGCAGCGCAACGTGCTTGCCGACGCTCTCCGCCGCCTGCCGTGCTCGCTCGACTCGCCGCCGGTGATCGGCCGGTCCGCCGTGCGAGAAGTTGACGCGCAATACGTCGGCGCCCGCTCGAATGACTTCTTCGAGCACGCCCGGCGCGTCTGTCGCAGGTCCCAACGTCGCGACGATCTTGGTCCTGCGCGTCAGCATCTCACTGCGCGCCGCTTGGCTCGGGCTGCGGGTCATTCGGCGGCACGCTGTTCGAGCATTTCCACGGCTGGAAGCGTCTTGCCTTCCAGGAATTCGAGGAAGGCCCCACCAGCAGTCGAGATGTAGGAAATGTCCTCCTCGACGCCGTATTTCTCGATCGCCGCGATCGTGTCACCGCCACCCGCCACCGAAAACGCGGGACTGCGCGCCACGGCCTGGGCAAGGACACGCGTGCCTTCGCCGAACTGGTCGAACTCGAAGACACCGACCGGACCGTTCCAGACGATCGTGCTCGCGCCCTTGAGCGCCGAGGCAAAGCGCTCGGCGGTGTCGGGACCGATGTCGAGAATCATGTCGTCGGCCGCGACCTGCGCGACCAGCTTGACGTCGGCTTCGGCCGACGCCGAAAACTCCTTGGCGACGACGACATCGGACGGCAGCGGAATCTCGACGCCCGACTGCTTCGAGCGCTCGAGCAAGGTGCGGGCCGTCTCGACCATGTCGACTTCATAGAGCGACTTGCCGACGGGATGACCCGCCGCCGCCAGGAACGTGTTGGCGATGCCGCCACCGACGATCAGCTTGTCGACCTTGCCGAGCAGGGTTTCGAGCACCGTGAGCTTGGTCGACACCTTCGACCCGCCCACGATTGCGACCAGCGGCCGCTTCGGATTGCCGAGCGCCTTTTCCAGCGCCTCGAGTTCGTTGGTCAGCAGCGGGCCGGCGCACGCGATCGGCGCGAACCTGCCGACGCCGTGAGTGCTCGCTTCGGCGCGGTGGGCCGTCGCGAAGGCATCCATGACGTAGACGTCGCACAGCGCCGCCATCTTCTGCGCCAGTTCGTCCTTGTTCTTCTTCTCGCCCTTGTTGAAGCGCACGTTCTCGAGCAGGACGACTTCGCCCGGCTCGCACGTCACGCCGTCGAGCCACTCGCGCTCGAAGCGGACCTTGCGGCCCAGCATCTCGGAGAGCCTCGCGGCCACCGGGGCCAGCGAGAACTCCTCGGCAGGGACGCCCTCCTGCGGACGGCCGAGGTGCGACATCAGCAGCACGCGGGCGCCAGCCTTGCGTGCGGTCTCGATCGTCGGCAGCGACGCGCGGATGCGCGCATCGCTGCTGACCACACCATCCTTCACCGGGACATTCAGGTCTTCGCGGATCAGCACCCGCTTACCCTTCAGGTCCACATCACTCATCCTGAGCACGCGGAGCATGCCTTTCCCCTTTGCAGTGGCGGTCAACGCCGTTTCAGTCGTGCTCACTTCGAAACGACGCGCGCCATTTCGAGCACCTTGCACGAATAACCCCACTCGTTGTCGTACCACGACACGACCTTGACGAAGGTGTCGTCGAGCGCGAGGCCGGCCTCGGAGTCGAACACCGACGTGCAGGATTCACCGCGAAAATCCGTCGCGACGACCTTCTCGTCGGTGTAGCCGAGCACGCCCTTCATCGGGCCCTGCGAGGCCGCCTTCATCGCGGCGCAGATCTCGGCGTACTTTGCCGGCTTGCTGAGTTCGACCGTGAGATCGACGACCGACACGTCCGACGTCGGCACGCGGAACGCCATGCCCGTGAGCTTCTTGTTGAGCTCGGGGATGACCTTGCCCACGGCCTTCGCGGCGCCGGTGGACGACGGGATGATGTTCTCGAGGATGCCGCGGCCGCCGCGCCAGTCCTTGTTCGACGGGCCGTCGACCGTCTTCTGCGTCGCCGTCGCAGCGTGCACGGTGGTCATCAGGCCGCGCTTGATGCCCCAGTTGTCGTGCAGCACCTTCGCGACGGGCGCGAGGCAATTCGTGGTGCAGGAGGCGTTCGAGATGATCGCTTCGCCGGCGTACTTCTTGTCGTTCACGCCGTAGACGAACATCGGCGTCTCGTCCTTCGACGGTGCCGACATGATCACTTTCTTCGCGCCTGCGGCCAGGTGCTTCTGCGCGGTGACGGCATCGAGGAACAGGCCGGTCGATTCGATGACGATGTCGGCGCCGACATCACCCCACTTGAGTTCGGCCGGGTCCTTCACTGCGGTGAGGCGGATCTTGCGGCCGTTGACGACGAGTGTGTGGCCTTCGACGGCGATGTCACCCTTGAAGCGACCGTGCACCGAGTCGTACTTGAGCATGTACGCCAGATAGTCCGGCTCGAGCAGGTCGTTGATGCCCACGATCTCGATGTCGGCGAAATCTTTTGCCGCCGCGCGGAACACCATGCGGCCGATACGACCGAAACCATTGATGCCAACCTTGATGGTCATTGCCTGCGTCTCCCGTCAGAACTGGATTGCGAAAACCGAGGTGAATCAGAGCAGGCCGGCGGCAACCTGGGCCACGTTGGCCGCGGTGAAGCCGAAGTGCTCGAAAAGTTTCTTGGCCGGCGCCGAGGCGCCGAATGTGTCCATGCCGACGACGGCACCGTCGAGACCGACGTAGCGCCACCAGCTTTCCCTGGACCCCGCCTCGATGGCCACGCGCTTCGTGCCGGCCGGCAGCACGCTGGCACGATAGGCCGCGTCCTGCGCGTCGAACACGCTCGTGCTCGGCATCGAGACGACGCGCACGCGACGGCCCTGCGCCGTGAGGAGCTGCGCCGCCTCGGCGGCAAGGGCGACCTCGGAACCTGTTGCGATCAGCACGAGTTCCGGCGCGCCCGCGCTGTCGATCAGCACGTAACCGCCGCGCGCGATTGCGGCAACCTGCGCCGGCGTGCGCGCCATCGGCGGCAGCGCCTGCCGCGTGAGGATGAGGCTCGACGGGCCCTTCGCATTGTCGATCGAATCGCCCCAGGCGACGGCCGTCTCGACGGTATCGCACGGACGCCAGACCCGCATGTTGGGAATCAGGCGCAGGCTGGCCACGTGCTCGACGGGCTGGTGCGTCGGGCCGTCCTCGCCGAGGCCGATCGAGTCGTGCGTGAACACGAGCACGACGCGCTGCTGCATCAGCGCCGCCATGCGCGCTGCGTTGCGCGCGTAATCGGAGAACACGAGGAACGTGCCGCCGTACGGAATGAAGCCGCCGTGCAGCGCGATGCCGTTCATGATCGCGCACATGCCGAATTCGCGCACGCCGTAGTGAATGTAGTTGCCCCCTGCGGCCGGATCGCCGACTGCTTTCGACAGCTTGTGGTTCGTGTTGTTGGAACCGGTGAGGTCGGCCGAGCCGCCGAGCAGCTCGGGCAGCGCGGCGCCCAGGACGTTCAGCACCTGCTGCGATGAGGCGCGT
The DNA here is from genome assembly GCA_016704655.1 of Pseudomonadota bacterium. GTDB lineage: Bacteria > Pseudomonadota > Gammaproteobacteria > Steroidobacterales > Steroidobacteraceae > RPQJ01. Next base: position 5,710 of record JADIZR010000011.1, read on the forward strand.
GGCGACCGCCGCCGGCTTTCGATCGCGGCGGCAACGTACTCCTGCAGCTGCCGCGCCAGTCCGCCGGCATGTCGCCACGCATGCGACGCTCGAATTCTGCCGCGAGTTCGGGATGCGCCGCACGATAGGCCGCGAAACGCCGCTGCCAGGCCTTCTCGACCGCGGCGCCCCTGACCCCGCGTCCCAGCCCGCACGGACGTCGTCCGGCACGACAAACGGCGCGGCGGTCCAGCCTATCGCTGCGCGCGTCGCGGCGATCTCGGCGTCGCCGAGCGGCGCGCCGTGCGTGGCTTCGGTGCCCTGCTTGTTCGGCGAACCCCAGCCGATGATGGTCTTGCAGCAGATCAGCGACGGACGGGCATCCGCTTTCGCCGCCTGGATGGCGGCTTCGATCGCGGAGGCATCGTGGCCGTCGACGTTCGGCACGACATGCCAGCCGTACGCTTCGAACCGCTGCGGCGTGTCGTCGGTGAACCAGCCGTGCACTTCACCGTCGATGGAAATACCGTTGTCGTCGTAGAAACACACGAGCTTGCCGAGCTTGAGCGTGCCGGCCAGCGAACAGACTTCGTGCGAAAGGCCTTCCATCAGGCAGCCGTCGCCGAGGAACACGTAGGTGTGATGGTCGACGATTTCGTGTCCAGGTCGGTTGAACGAGGCCGCAAGCAGCTTTTCGGCGAGCGCCATGCCTACGGCATTGCCGAGGCCCTGGCCAAGGGGGCCGGTCGTCGTCTCGATGCCGAGGTGCCGGTCGACCTCCGGGTGGCCCGCCGTGTGCGACCCGAACTGCCGGAAGCTGGCGAGGTCGTCGATCGTGAGCGGGTAGCCCGTCAGGTGCAGGACCGAATACAACAGCATCGAACCGTGCCCGTTCGACAGCACGAAGCGGTCGCGGTCGGCCCATTCGGGGTTGCCCGGGTTGTGCTTGAGGTGGTCCGTCCACAGGACCTGCGCGATGTCGGCCATGCCCATGGGCATGCCGGGATGGCCGGAATTGGCCTTCTGGACCGCATCCATGCTCAACGCACGGATGGCGTTGGCGAGCTGCCGGCGTGTGGGCATCGTGAACCCTCGTGGAAATCCTGTCATTTTAACGTCCGGGCAGGGGCCGGGTCACACGAAATCTGCCGAGATGAGGGGTCCCCGGGACTGCGTAAGACCGGGCTTGACATCGCGCCTGATGGAAAGGACGTCAAGGACGCTCCGACTCACTTTATAATTAGGGGCTGTCTGCCCTGGAAACTTCACTCATGACGACTGGTTACCTGTTCACCTCCGAATCCGTCTCCGAAGGTCACCCGGACAAGGTCGCCGACCAGATTTCGGACGCGGTGCTCGATGCAATGATTTCACAGGACAAGCGCTCGCGCGTGGCCTGCGAAACGCTGGTCAAGACCGGCGTTGCGATCGTGGCCGGCGAGGTCACGACGGAGGCCTGGGTGGACCTCGAAGACCTCGTCCGCGGCGTCATCACCGACATCGGCTACACCTCGTCGCACGTCGGCTTCGACGGCCGCACCTGCGGCGTGCTGAACATCATCGGCAAGCAGTCGCCCGACATCGCGATCGGCGTCGACCGCAGCAACCCCGAAGAACAGGGCGCCGGCGACCAGGGACTCATGTTCGGCTATGCCAGCAACGAGACGCCGAGCCTGATGCCGGCGCCGATCTGCTATGCGCACAAGCTCGTCGAGCGCCAGGCCGAAGTCCGCAAGAACAACCTGCTGCCGTGGCTGCGCCCGGATGCAAAGTCCCAGGTCACCTGCCGCTATGAAGACGGCAAGGTCACCGGCCTCGACGCCGTGGTGCTCTCCACCCAGCACGATCCGGACGTGAAGCTCGAAGACCTGCGCGAAGCCGTGATGGAACTCGTGATCAAGCACGTGCTGCCGAAGGAATGGCTGGGCAAGGACACCAGGTTCCACATCAACCCGACGGGCAACTTCGTCATCGGCGGCCCGGTCGGCGACTGCGGCCTCACCGGCCGCAAGATCATCGTCGACAGCTACGGCGGCATGGCCCGTCACGGCGGCGGCGCGTTCTCCGGCAAGGATCCGTCCAAGGTGGACCGCTCAGCCGCCTATGCGGCGCGTTACGTCGCCAAGAACCTCGTGGCTGCCGGCCTGGCCGACCGTTGCGAGATCCAGGTGTCCTATGCGATCGGCGTAGCCGAACCGACCTCGATCACGGTCGACACCTTCGGCACCGGCAAGGTCAGCCAGGACCGCCTCGAGCAGCTGGTACGCGCTCACTTCGACCTGCGCCCGTACGGCATCATCAAGATGCTCGATCTCGTCCACCCGATGTACCGCGCGACCGCGTCGTACGGCCATTTCGGCCGCGATCCGGTTCACATGACGTACAAGTGGAAGGAAAACATCGCCGGCAAGCGCGTCGAAAAGAGCGAGGCGTTCACCGCCTTCACCTGGGAAAAGACGGACAAGGCGGAGGCGCTCCGGAAGGACGCGGGCCTGTAGGAAGGGGAGGAAGTGTAGGAAGGGTAGGAAGGGTAGGAAGGACAGGAAGTGAAGATTCATCCTCTTCCCTCCACCCTTCCACCCTCCCCCCTTCCTCCCCTTTTAGCTACTGGGGCAGCTGTGTATCATGGCGACCCCGCCTGAGGAGCGCTGCAACGGACCCTTTTGTCCGCCAGGCTCAGGCATTGGGTTACCCAACTGCGCTCGCTGAACCACGTGGTGTCGTTCAGGCGAGCGAGCAACAGCGAGTCCCGTCGCCCCGCCTGTCCGAATCGCCACGGTCCAACGAGAGAGGATCGTCCGATGAATGCTGCCGTGATTTCCCCGAAGCCGGGCCAGGACTACGTCGTGGCCGACCTTGCGCTCGCCGACTGGGGCCGCAAGGAAATGGTCATCGCCGAAAGCGAGATGCCGGGCCTGATGGCCATCCGCAAGGAGTTCGCCAGGGAGCAACCGCTCAAGGGCGCGCGCATTGCCGGCTCGCTGCACATGACCATCCAGACCGCGATGCTGATCGACACGCTGAAGGCGCTCGGCGCCGACGTGCGCTGGGCCTCGTGCAACATCTACTCCACCCAGGACCACGCCGCTGCGTACGTCGCGGCGACGGGCACGCCGGTCTTCGCCTACAAGGGCGAGTCGCTGGACGACTACTGGGAATACACCCACCGCATCTTCGAATGGCCGCACGGCCAGCACGCCAACATGATCCTCGACGACGGCGGCGACGCGACGCTGCTGCTGCTCCTCGGCACGAAGGCCGAGAAGGACGCGTCGCTGATCTCGAAGCCGGCCAACGAAGAAGAAGTCGCGCTGTACAACTCGATCCGCAAGCGCCTCGGGTCCAGCCCTGGCTGGTATTCGACGCGCCTCGCGCAGATCCAGGGCGTGACCGAAGAGACGACCACCGGCGTCAAGCGCCTCTATGGTTTCGCGAAGAAGGGTGAACTGCCGTTCCCGGCGATCAACGTCAACGACTCTGTCACCAAGTCGAAGTTCGACAACCTTTATGGTTGCCGTGAATCGCTGGTCGACGCGATCAAGCGCGCCACCGACGTCATGATTGCCGGCAAGGTCGCGGTCGTTGCAGGCTATGGCGACGTCGGCAAGGGCTCGGCGGAATCGCTGCGCGCCCTGTCGGCCCAGGTGTGGATCACCGAAATCGACCCGATCTGCGCGCTGCAGGCCGCGATGGAAGGCTACCGCGTCGTGACGATGGACGAAGCCTGCGACAAGGCTGACATCTTCGTCACCGCCACCGGCAACGTGAACGTGATCAACCACGAGCACATGAAGCGGATGAAGAACCAGGCCATCGTCTGCAACATCGGCCACTTCGACAGCGAGATCGAGATCGCCGCGCTGAAGCAGTACCCCTGGGAAAGCATCAAGCCGCAGGTCGATCACGTGGTCTTCCCCGACGGCAAGCGGCTGATCATCCTGGCGGAAGGCCGCCTCGTGAACCTGGGCTGCGGGACGGGTCACCCGTCGTTCGTGATGTCGAATTCCTTCACGAACCAGGTGCTCGCGCAGATCGAGCTGTTCAAGCATGGCGCGAAGTACGGCAACGAAGTCTATGTGCTGCCGAAGCACCTCGACGAGAAGGTTGCGCAGCTGCACCTCGAGCGCATCGGCGTGCACCTGACGACGCTGACGGCCGAGCAGGCGGCGTACATCGGCGTGTCGCCGCAGGGTCCGTTCAAGACGGATCAATACCGGTATTGAGTAGCCCCATTCCCGCCGACAAGGGGCTAGGGGGTTAGTGCCGGAAGCAAAATGGCCGCCACGGGGCGGCTGTTTTCTTGCGCCGCGCTCCCAGCAGGCGCGCAGCCCCCAGCCCGCCTTTTGGGGGCCTCGGGAGCCCGCGTCAGCAGGTCGGCCGTCGGCTGGTCATTGGCCTTGTCGACGACGCAAGGGGGGCTTGCCGCGCGGGGGCCGCCACCAGGTGGCGATCATGCGTTGGCCGCAGGAACCCCTCGACTTCTGATCGACGCGAGCTTGACGAACTGCTGGTAAGTCCCTGGTGCCGGATGTCCGAGTGCGCGGATGCGTTCGGCGATCAGGTCGAGCGCGTTCCATTGCTCGGTGTACTGGCCCATGAACATCAGGTGCAGGCTGTTGAACTGCGGTCCAGTCACGTTCCAGTGAAAGTTGTGGGTCATCAAGTAGAGGGTGTAGCTGTCGGCGAGAAGCTGCGCCAGGCCGTGCGCGATGGCCTGGCGGTCGCGACCGGAAATCCCGATGTCGATCGGCGACGCCGCGTCTCTTTGCCAACGGAGACCTCGATGATTGTGGAGGGCGTTGAGTCGAGCCTAAACCGGATTCGCTCACCGGTCCTGAGACGCGACTTCCGGATCGGCAACGCGCCCGCTCCAGAGCGTGTTGTCGACCAGCGCCAGTCCACCCGTCCGCAGCAGTGCAAGGGTTCGCTCGTAGTACGCCAGGTAGTTGGTCTTGTCCGCGTCGATGAACGCGAAATCGAACGTACCGGCCCGGCCCTGTGCCAGCAGGTCGTCGAGCGTCTCGGTGGCAGGGGCAAGGCGCAACTCGATCTTGTGCGCGACGCCCGCCTCCCGCCAGTACCGGCGCGCGACGGCGGTCCACTCCTCGCTCACGTCGCATGCAACGATACTGCCGTCGTCGGGCAGCGCGAGGGCCGTAACGAGCGACGAGTACCCCGTGAAAACGCCGACTTCGAGGCACCGCCGGGCACCCGTCAAGCGAGCGAGCAGCGCCATGAACTGCCCCTGCTCCGGCGATATCTGCATGGCCCGCTGCGTCAGCTCCGACGTCTCCTCGCGCAGCGCGAGCAGGAGCGGCGACTCGCGCAGTGAGACGTCGGTCATGTATTCATAGAGCGAATCCGTGAGCGTGATCGAACGGTTCGACATGGGGCCTCCTGCACCGCGGACAGATTTGCGATGATGCCTGTCCGCTATGCCGATGACACCGATTCCCGCTCCAACCCAGCCTTCCGGCTCCGCGCTGTCCACCGCAAGCGTCCGCCTGATCCAGTTCACGGACACGCACCTGATGCGCGATCCGGCGGGCTCGATCCGCGGCGCGCGAACCTTGCCACGGTTGCAGGCCTGTCTCGCGCACGCACAGCGTCACTTCTTCCCGGTCGACGCCGTGCTGTTGACGGGCGACGTCGTGCACGACGAGCCCGAGGCGTACGGCACCATCGACCTCCTGTTCGGCGGCCTTGGCGCACCGGTCCTGGTGATTCCCGGCAACCACGACGTCCCCGACGAGATGCGGCGCCAATTGGGTCACGCGCCCTTCCAGGTGGGGGGACAGTGGCGCACGCGCAATGGCTGGCAGCTGCTGCTGCTCGAGTCATGGTTCGCCGAGTCGGCGGACGGCGAAGGCCGGCTCGGGTTCGCGCAGTTGCAGGAAATCGAGCGCGCACTGGCGGATCACTCCGACCCGCATGCGCTGGTCGTGCTGCATCACCCGCCGGTGGCGATGGATTCGCCCTCGCTCGACGAGCTGGGACTGCTCGACGGACCACTGTTGTCCGCGGCGGTCGAACGACATCCCCGCGTTCGCGGTGTTTGCTGGGGCCACGCGCACCAGGCACTCGATCTCTTCCGCACCGGCGACGTGCGATTCATGTGCACGCCCGCGACCTGCATGCAGTTCAAGCCGCGCAACGACTTCGCGACGGATGAACGACCGCCGGGATATCGCGTGATCGACCTGCTCGCGAACGGCTCGATCGCGTCCGAGGTCGTGTGGCTTGAAGGCTACCGCGACGACTGACGGATTCGGGGTTTCCGGCGCGCTCCGAAAACCGTCCGCGACATGGACGTCGCGGCGGAGCCCCAAGGACGGGTTTATGCGTTTTTCGGGGCGCGCCGGAAACCCCGGAGCCGGCAGTCGCCGGTCTCCGAGATCAGCGCAGCATCGACGTCACGAGCGCGTACGACAACGCCGCGGCGAGCAGGCACAGCACCAGCGAAGCAACGGCGTACGCACCGGCCGCTCCGATCGAACCGCGTTGCACGAGTTGCAGCGTTTCCAGCGAAAACGCCGAGAACGTCGTAAAGCCGCCCAGCACGCCGACGATCATGAGCATGCGCAGGTCGTGCCGGAGGTGCAGCGGATTGGACGGCGCGAACAACGCACCCAGCCCACCGACGGCCAGGCAGCCGAGCACGTTGACGAAGAGCGTACCCCACGGGAAGCCGTAACCCGCGACACGCCCAACGAGCGTCGACGCGAAAAGTCGGCCCGCGCCACCCAGGCCGCTGCCGAGGGCGACCAGTAGGTACCAATGCCACGTGGGTTCGGTCAGACAAGTCTCCCTGCAGGATCGCTCGACGCGCATCCGCGCGGCCGTCGTGTCCATGTTCTCGGCAGCAGTCTAAGGCCCGCAGCCGAGCGACGCGAGCGCGCTGCTAAGATACGCCGCACTCGCCGCCCCGCCCTGGCAGGGGACGGCCATCCACACCGCGGGAGTCCATCGACGTGAGCCTGTTCCAAGAAGCCTGCAAGTACATCCCCGGCGGCGTGAATTCGCCCGTGCGTGCCTTTCGAGGCGTAGGCGGCGAACCCATTTTCTTCGCACGGGCCAAGGGCTCGCGGGTCTGGTCGGCCGATGGCCGCGAGTTCATCGACTACGTCGGCTCATGGGGTCCGATGATCCTCGGCCACGCGCACCCGGACGTGATCCGCGCCGTGCAGGAAACGGCGGTCAACGGCCTGTCGTTCGGCGCGCCCACGGAGATCGAGACGGTCGTCGCACGCAAGATCATCGAGCTGGTGCCGTCGATCGAACTCGTGCGCATGTGCAGCTCCGGCACCGAAGCCACGATGAGCGCGATCCGCCTCGCGCGCGGCTTCACGGGCCGGCAGAAGATCGTGAAGTTCGAAGGCTGCTATCACGGGCACTCGGATTCGCTGCTGGTCAAGGCCGGCTCCGGCATGCTGACGCTCGGCGTACCGACGTCACCGGGCGTCCCACCGGAACTCGCGGCACATACGGACGCTCTCATACAACGACATTGGGCAGGTGCGGCAGCTGTTCGGCGAGATCGGTGCTGACATCGCGTGCGTCATCGTCGAGCCGGTCGCCGGCAACATGAACTGCATTCCACCCGTGCCCGGTTTCCTCGAGGCCCTGCGCGAGGAATGCACGAAGCACGGCGCTGTGCTGATCTTCGACGAAGTGATGACGGGATTTCGCGTCGCGAGAGGCGGTGCACAGGCACTTTATGGGATCAAGCCGGACCTCACCACGCTCGGCAAGATCGTGGGCGGCGGCATGCCCGTCGGCGTGTTCGGCGGACGCCGTGACATCATGTCGCACATCGCACCGCTGGGCCCGGTCTACCAGGCGGGCACGCTGTCTGGAAACCCGGTAGCCATGGCGGCCGGTCTCGCGACGTTGAACGGCATCGCCGCGCCTGGCTTCCACGCGCACCTGGCCAGGCTCACCGACCGTCTCGTGCACGGTATCCGCGAGGCCGCGCAGCAGGCGGGCGTGCCGCTCGCGACCAACCACGTCTGCGGCATGTTCGGGTTGTTCTTCACGGCGGCGCCGCAGGTGAGCAGCTACGCCGACGCCACGGCCTGCGACGTCGACCGATTCAGGAAGTTCTTCCACGGCATGCTCAACGAGGGCGTGTACCTGGCGCCATCGGCCTTCGAGGCGGGGTTCGTTTCGGTTGCGCACACCGAAGCCGACATCGACGCGACGATCGCAGCCGCTTCCCGGGTGTTCAAGGGCCTCTGAGCGGCCGTTGCCGAGCGAGCGCAAGCAGGGCAGCCACGGCCTCACTCACCCCGTTGGCAATCCCGAGTTCGGCCGTGTGCCGACACATCGCAGCGCGCCGCTCGGGCTCCCGCAGGAGTCGCGCAGCGGCTGCAGCGATTGCTGGCGGCGTCCGCTCGGCCGTGTCTGCGATCTGGAGCTTGACCGCGCGACGGATACGGCGGTCCTGATCCCCGGCCAGCGGAATCGCCACGAGCGGGCGCCCGTGCGCCAGCACGTGGATCATGGTCGAGCCGCCGTTACTGACGACGAGCAGCGCTGCGGCAAGCAGGTACTGCACCTGATCGGGCTCGATCCGCGACAACAGGATCAGGTCCGGGTCGTCGGACGGCGTGACGCTGGTGCGCCCCGTGAGCACGACGGTGCGCTGCCCGGTGGCCGCAGAAAACTCGCGTGCGGCCGCGATGAACAGTTCCGCCGGTTCCGCCACTCGCGTGGCTTCGCCACGCCCGCCAGGCACGAACACGACGAATGCTTCGGCTTCGAGCCCGTGCGCTGCAAGCCACGCGTTACGGTCCGCCGGATTCGACGGCGTAAACAGCGTGTCGAATCGGCGTACGCCATACCGTGGAAAGAGGCGCAGCTTCAGGCGCTCGACCCGTGACAGGCCGCCGGTCACGAACCTGGGGAACACGATCCAGTGCTCGTCGAGCAGGCGCATCCACTTGATGCGAAAGGCCTTCCAGCGCAGCTTCGGCGCGCGACTGGAGAAGACGAGCCGCGCCCCTGCGCGTTTCGCCGCACGCAGCTGCGACGTTCGACCCGCATTGTCGAAGACGATCACGTCGGGCCGAAACGACTCGATCGTCGCCAGCACCTGCGGCGTGCTCAGGGTCGGGGAAGCGTCGCAGTCGATGATCGGGAAATTCACCGAATCGCGGAAGACGGCATGGCGGCTCACCAGGAAGCGGATATCCGCGCTGGGATCCGCCTTCGCCAGTTCACGCGCGATGATCAGGCAACGCATCAGTTCGCCGGCGCCGCCGGGGCCGGATACCGGAGAGAAGAGCACGCGCGCGGGAGGGGCGTTCGCAACTGCGGCGGCCAATCGCGGCGTTGGGGCGAATCCCCGTTCACTGCCGGTGGCCGCCGAAGCCGACGACAGCACGGCCCGGTACGCCTGCTCCATGCGTGCAGCCGTCTGTTCCAGGCTGAACTCGGACAGGTCGGATTCGATCCGCCTGCGCCCGGCGGCGTGATGGCGGCGGAGGGCTGCAGCCATCGTTGCTGCGTCGTCGAGCGGCACCAGGTCGATCGGATACCGCCGTGCAATGTCGCGTGGCCCGTGCGATGCACACGCGAGGACCGGGACGCCGCTGTCGAGCGCTTCGGCGATCACGCGACCGAAAGGCTCGTACCGCGACGGGCACACGAACAGGTCGAAAGCCTGGTAAAGATCCTTCACGTCGCGGCGGAAGCCCTCGAAGCGCACGCCGTCCGTGACCAGGCGCTGCAGGGACGCGCGCTCGCTGCCATCGCCCACGATGACGAGCTTCGCCTGGGGCAGCTGCGCCTGCGCGAATGCCTGCAGCAGCACGTCGAAGCCTTTGCGCGGCACGATGCGTCCGACCCCGCCGATCAGGAAGTCGTCGTCCCCTGCACCGAGTTCTGCACGCAGCTGGCGGATTCGCTCCGGCGGCAGCCGGGGGTGCGGCACGAGCGAGTTCGGCACCAGCCAGGTCCTGCCGCGGTAGGTGGACGGCACCGTCGCCAGCTGCCATTCGGAGATGCAGAAGAGCGCGTCGGTCCGCAGGTAGTGTGGACCATTCAGATGCAGGTGCAGCGTGCTGACGTGCCGTGCCGTGCGCTTGATGCGTGCGACATAGCGTGTGCCGCGGCGCAGGTGCGTGTGAATGATGTCCGGCCGCCACCGCTCGATGATCTCGGCGAGTCGCTGCTGTGTGCGCCACCGCGGCGGTACCTCGAAGACTTCGATGCCGGGCTCGAGTTCGTCGAGCAGGCTGACGCCCGAGCGGTCGCGGTGATCGCTGCGGACGACGAGCGCGACGTCGTGCCGTCGCGACAGCGCCGCGCAGGCTTCCACCGCCGCACGCTCCGAACCCGCGAATCCGCGCGACAGGATGACATGCAGCACGCGCAGCCGACGTCCCGTCACGGGGACCGCCAGCGGCGGCGCGAGACGTTCAGCGGCAGGCGGGACCGTCACCATCCCGCGATTGTAGCCCGCGGCGACCAGTGGCTCAGCGGATGCGCGCGGCGGGCGCCTGTTCGGCCTCGAGCCTCCCGTGCTTCACCAGCCGCGCCTCGATGCCTGCACGCGTGCGCTCGTGCGTCGCGGCGAGTTCGTCTACCCGGGTGCCGGCGTCGAATCCCGCCAGCAGGCGTTCGTCCTCGTCCGACGACCACGGTTTGCCGGCGTTGCGCGGTAGCGTCGATTGCCGCCGCGACTGGCGCAGGCGCGTCTCCAGCGAATCGGCCGCCAGGAACAGGGCGCGAACGACGTCCGGCGATTGCAGCGGCGCGATGCTGGTCAGCGGTTGCCCCGCGGCCGGGTCCATGCCCGCGGCCAGGGATTTCAGGATTTCGGCAGCCTTGATGTCGTCCATGATCGATGACTCCTCGCAGTGTGAGACGCCGCGCCGCAGGAGCGCGGCACGTCGTCATTCGACGCGAGGGCAGCAACGACCGCGAGTGTGATTACTCGCCCAGGCGCTGCAATTTGCACAAACTCAGTCGTCGTCCGGTTCGATGCCTGCCGTCGGCGGCTCGGTCGTGATTTCAAACAGCGGCCGCAGGAAACGCAGGCGTTCGATGGGGTCGTCGAGTTCGAGGCATTGCTGCTTCTGCGCCGGCGGCAGGGGCAGGATTTCTGCAAGGCGGCCGGCAACCCAGCCCGCGTCGTCGAGCCGGCGTTCGAGCGACTCGTAGGGATCGCCGACCTGGCCGAGCACGTAATCGAGCGCCGGGCCGAGATCGGAGAACTCTTCCGGCACCGGCACGTGCACTTCGTCGGGCAGCCACTCCACTGCGGCCATGTTGAGCCCGTCGCGCGCGCGGCTGCGCGACAGGATCCGGAATCGACGCTCGCCACGAGCCTCGATGCCCAGCAACCCGTCCGGCTGACCCGAAAAGTCGACGATGCGCGCGTACGTGCCGACGTCACTCGTTGCCGTGGGACCGTCACCAGCCTCCGGTCCGTCCGTCAGCAGAACCACGCCGAAGCCGGATTCTTCGCGCATGCAGCGTCGCACCAGATCGATGTAACGCGCCTCGAAGATGCGCAGCGGCAGCGGACCGCCTGGAAACAGGACGGTGCCGAGCGGAAACAGCGGAATCTCCTGTCGCGTCGAGGCCGGGTCGGACATGGGCCGATTATGCCGCTTCCGCGGGACTATGGCGCCGCGGCGCGCAGGGCGCGCAGGAGGTGTTCGTGCAGGCCGCCGAACGAGCCATTGCTCATCAGCACCAGGTGATCGCCCGGGCGCGCCTCCGCGACCAGGGCGGTCACGAGCTTTTGCAGGTCGGCCTGCACCGTGGCCAGCGACCCGAGGGGCAGCATGGCGTCCGCCACGTCCCACTTCACCTCAGGCGACTGGTAGACGAAGACACGGTCCGCCGTGGCGAGCGACGTGGCCAGCGCCGTCTTGTGCGTGCCGAGTTTCATCGTGTTCGAGCGGGGCTCGAGCACCGCAATGACGCGTCCCTGCCCCGCCCGGCGACGGACACCGTCGAGAGTCGTCGCAATGGCGGTCGGGTGATGGGCAAAGTCGTCATACACGACGATTTCGCGCACCACGCCGCGCACCTCGAGGCGACGCTTCACGCCGCCGAAGCGTCGCAGCGCCTCGAGTGCAGCGTCTTCGCCGACGCCCGCGTGACACGCCGCAGCCACCGCCGCAATCGCATTGGCGGCATTGTGGCGACCCAGCATGTCCCAGTCGACGCGGCCGACGCAGCGCTCGCCGCGCCAGACGTCGAAGCTCGCGAAACTTGCATCACCGCCCGCCGCGGCGATGCGCCATTCACACCCTGCCGTGTCGCCGCTCGTGAATCGCTCGACGGGAGTCCAGCACCCCAGGCGCAGCACTTCATCGAGGTGCGGCTCGTCGGCGTTGACGATCAGCCGGCCATTGCCGGGCACGGTACGCAACAGCAGGTGGAACTGCTGCTGGATCGACGCCACGTCCGGATAGATGTCAGCGTGGTCGTGCTCGAGGTTGTTGAGGATCGCCGTGCGCGGCCGGTAGTGCACGAACTTCGCCCGCTTGTCGAAGAACGCGGTGTCGTACTCGTCGGCCTCGATCACGAAATGACGGCCGCCACCCAGGCGCGCGCTGACGTCGAAATCGAGCGGCACGCCGCCGATCAGGAAGCCGGGATTGAGGCCCGCGTGTTCGAGGATCCACGCAAGCAGGCTGCTGGTCGTCGTCTTGCCGTGCGTGCCCGCGACGCCGAGCACCCAGCGGTCATCGACCTGCAGCACGTTGCGCGCCAGCCAGTCCGGCCCCGACTCGTAGCGCTTGCCGCTGTCGAGCAGCGCTTCGACCAGCGGATTGCCACGGCTCATCACGTTGCCGATCACAAACACGTCCGGGTCCAGCCGCAACTGGTCAGGCTCGTAGCCTTCGATGACGTCGATGCCGAGCGCTGCGAGCTGCGTGCTCATCGGCGGATAGACGTTGCGATCGGAGCCGGTGACACGATGACCGGCCGCGCGCGCGATCGCGGCGATGCCACCCATGAACGTGCCGCAGACGCCGAGGATGTGCAGGTGCAAAGTCAGCCCCCTCCGCCGCTCGCGAGATGGAGCAGCAGGTTGATCAACAGGAAATACGTGAGCGACAGCGTGACGCCCGTGAACAGGTTCGAGTCCGTCGCGAGCTTGACGATGCGGCCCGTGACCAGCGCGAAGATCACGACCATGCCGAGCGCGATCATGCCGGCCGCAGTGGACCCCGGCGGCACGGCCGCTTGCGTCAACAGCCATTGTACCGGCAGGAACATGCACAATCCGAGCACGACGCCGGTGCCGAGCACCGCGGTGGCGGTCTGCAGGAACCGGTCCGTCTTGCCGAACAGTTGCAGCAGCAGGAACACCCCTGCAGTGAGCAGGACTGGATCGAGCACGACGAAGACCAGCCAGGCGGCAGCCGGTTCCTCGAGCAGCGTGAGTTGCGCGATCGACACGGCGACGTAGGCCGCTGCCGTCAGCCACAGCAGCAATCGCGACTGCGGAAGGTCCTGTGGACCGCGCCGCCAGAGTACGATGTCGAGAAATGCCTTCAGGAAGTGCAGCACGATTCGAAGCGGCGGCCTGAGGAGCGGCGATTCTACACGCAGGTGATCGATCCGATGCGCGAAGCGAGGCTGATCCAGGACCCCGGCGAACTCGAGGCCGCCTTGTTCCGGCTGCGGAGTTCGGACCGGCTCGCGCTCGACACCGAGTTCATGCGCGAGCGGACCTACCACGCGCAACTCTGCCTCGTGCAGATCGCCACGGAATCCGACTGCTACCTGATCGACCCGCTCGTCGGCCTGGACCTCGCGCCGCTGCACGAACTGCTGCAGGACCGCTCGAAGCTGAAGATCCTGCATGCCGCGCGACAGGACCTCGAGGTGCTGCTGCAATCGGGCGGCGCCGTGCCCGGCCCCCTGTTCGACACGCAGGTCGCCGCGGCGCTGCTGGGGTTTCCGCCACAGGTCGGCTATGCAGAACTGGTCGCCCGGCAGCTCGGGCATTCAATCGACAAGGGCCAGACACGTACCGACTGGTCGCGCAGGCCGCTCACGCCCGCGCAGATTGCCTACGCCGCCGATGACGTACGACACCTGCTCACGCTGCACACCGACCTGCACGCCGCCCTGGTCGCAAAAGGCCGTGCCGACTGGGTCGCCGAAGAAGCGGCCGCCTATGAAAATCCCGCGCTGTACCGCACCGACCCGGCACTGGCCTGGCGTCGGCTCAAGGGACTGAACCGGCTGCGGCCGGCAGAGCAGTCGGCGGCGCGTGCGCTGGCCGACTGGCGCGAGCGGCGCGCCATCGAAGCGGACAAACCGCGCGGCTGGATCCTCACGGACGAAGCGCTCTATGCGCTGGCCACGCGCGACCCCGTGTCGATCGCGGCGCTGGAGTCCGTCCCCACTTTGCCGCCGAGCGTGATCCGCAAGCGCGGGGATGAGTTGCTGGAGCTGTTGCAGGCCGCGCGCGCCGACGAATCCGGCATTCCGCTCACCGCCCCGAAGCGCCCTGAACCCCAGCAGATGGCTCTCGCAACCCGCCTGCTGCAGGTCGTGCGCGACGTGTCGGCGGAACTGGCGGTGAGCGCCGAGGTGCTGGCGACACGCAAGGACGTCGAAGCGATTGCGTTCGGGTCCGGCGCGCCTGACGGCAGTCCGCTCCTGCGCGGCTGGCGCAGGAACGTCGTGGGAGAGAGGCTGCTGGCACCGCCGCGCCCTCGGGTTACGGCGAGTCGCCGAGGCGGTCGATCCGGAGCCTTTCCCAGAGCGCGTGTCTGCCTTTCCAAGCTCGGGGGAAGGTCCCGGATCGATGGGGCGCGTCGGAAGGCCCGCCCGGACGTCAGGCGCCGGTGACTTTCACGAACTCGGCGAAAACGCGATCCATCGGCTGGGCGGCGTTGACGGTCCGCAGCAGTCCGCGACCCTGGTAGTGCTCGATCAACGGCGCAGTCTGCGCGTTGTAAACCTTGAGCCGGTTCGCAATGACGTCTTCCTTGTCGTCGTCGCGCTGCTTCAGCAGCGGCGGCTCCGCACCATGGACCGGGTTGTCGCAGCGCTCGCCCTTGCCCGACGCCGACGAATACACGTTGAACACCTTGCCGCAGTCCGGGCACGTCCGACGGCCCGTCAGGCGCCTCACCAGCGCCTTTTCGTCGACCTGCATCAGCACGACCGCGTCGAGCGGCTGGCCGAGGTCGGCCAGCAGCTGGTCGAGCGCACCCGCCTGCGCGACGTTGCGCGGATAGCCGTCGAGGATGAAGCCCGTCGCAGCATCCGGGCGGCCGAGCCGCTCGCGGATCAGGCCGAGCACGATGTCGTCGGTTACCAGCTCGCCGGCGTCCATCGCCGCCCTGGCGCGCTTGCCGAGTTCGGTGCCGCGCGCGACGGCATCACGAAGCAGGTCCCCGGACGAAATCTGGGGGATCCCTGTCTGGTCACGCAGGCGCTGGGCCTGAGTGCCCTTGCCGGAGCCGGGTGCGCCTAGGAGTACGAGTCTCATGTTGCGGGGCCGTTGGAGGTCGGTTTCGGGAGGCGCGCACGTTACCGAAAATGCCCCGTCGGGGCCAGAAGCAGCTTCCGCAGGAGCTCGTCATCCCGCGTGCAAAATGTTAGAAGCCGACGTCTGGCCGCGGTATCCTTGGCGGCTGATAAACGCACGTAAGTCCACGATTGTGGACATCTTTTCGGGAGCAACGATGAAGCAGCCGACAGGTCCGCGCAACGCCTTCTACGCCCAGTCCGGCGGCGTCACCGCCGTCATCAACGCCTCTGCCTGCGGCGTCATCGAGACGGCCCGGAAGCACCCGCGGCGCATCGGCAAGGTGTATGCGGGCCGCAACGGCATCCTCGGCGCGCTGACCGAAGACCTCATCGACACCGGCAAGGAAACCGCCGCCGACATCCGCGCCCTGCGACACACCCCGGCCGGCGCGTTCGGCTCGGCACGCTACAAACTGAAGAAGTACGAGGACAACCCGGCGCAGTACGAGCGCCTGATCGAAGTCTTCAAGGCGCACGACATCGGTTACTTCTTCTACAACGGCGGCGGCGACTCGGCCGACACCTGCCTCAAGGTGGCCCAGCTGGCGGAGAAGCTGGGCTACCCGCTGCAGGCTATCCACGTACCTAAGACCGTGGACAACGACCTGCCGATCACCGACTGCAGCCCGGGCTTCGGCTCCGTGGCCAAGTACGTGGCGGTGTCGATCCGCGAGGCCGGCTTCGACGTCGCCTCGATGGCCCGCACGTCGACCAAGGTGTTCGTGCTGGAGGTGATGGGCCGTCACGCAGGCTGGATCGCCGCCGCCGGCGGCCTCGCCGCGCAGAAAGCAGGCGACGCACCGCACATCATCCTGTTCCCCGAAATCGCGTTCGACGAAGCCGCCTTCCTCGCCCGCACCGAGGAATGCGTCAAGAAGCACGGCTATTGCGCGGTCGTGGTCTCCGAGGGCGTGCGCAACAAGGAAGGCAAATTCCTGGCCGATGCGGGCACGCGTGACGCCTTCGGCCACGCACAGCTGGGCGGCGTAGGCCCGGTCGTGGCGCAGCTGGTCAAGGACAAGCTCGGCTACAAGTATCACTGGGCCGTGGCCGACTACCTGCAGCGTTCCGCAAGGCATATCGCGTCGAAAGTGGACGTCGAGCAGGCGTATGCCGTCGGCAAGGCCGCCGTCGACCTGGCGCTGCAAGGCCACAACTCGGTAATGCCGACGATCGTCCGCACGTCGAACCGACCCTACCGCTGGAAGATCGGCATAGCGAGCCTGGACAAGGTGGCCAACGTCGAGAAGATGCTGCCCCGCGACTACATCACACCGGACGGCCTCCACATCACCGCGAAGGGCCGCAGGTACCTCGCGCCGCTGATCCAGGGCGAGGACTACCCGCCGTACGAGGACGGCCTGCCGAAGTACGTGGTGCTGAAGAACAAAGCCGTCAAAAAGAAGCTGAAAAACGCCTTTGTGGTATAGTCCCGCGCCTTTTTTCCGGGGCTGACTGGGCATTGGATCGAGTCGCAGAACTCGGCGCCCGCACGACCCCGCCAGGTTTACGAGTGAAGACCCGTTTGGGAGGTTGAGCATGACTACTGACTTCGCGCTGCTGCTGGCGATTGGCGCCGGCGTGGCCGCAATTCTTTACGGCATCCTGTCCGTGCGCTGGATCGTCGCCCAGCCCGCAGGCAACGCCCGCATGCAGGAAATCGCGTCCGCCATCCAGCAGGGTGCCAGTGCCTACCTGAACCGCCAGTACTCGACGATCGGCATCGTCGGCGGCGCGCTCTTCCTGGTGCTTGCCTTCACGCTCGGCTGGGGCACGGCGGGCGGCTTTGCCGTCGGCGCGATCCTGTCGGGACTTGCCGGTTACATCGGCATGAACGTGTCGGTCCGCGCCAACGTGCGCACGGCCCATGCGGCCAGCGTCGGCCTCAACCCGGCATTGCAGGTCGCGTTCCGCGGCGGCGCCATCACCGGCATGCTCGTCGTCGGCCTCGGCCTGATCGGCGTGGCGGCCTATTACTGGGTGATGCTCAACGTCACCGGCGGCGACGTGGACAAATCGCTGCACGCACTGGTCGGACTCGCGTTTGGCGGCTCGCTGATCTCGATTTTTGCGCGACTCGGCGGCGGCATCTTCACCAAGGGCGCCGACGTCGGCGCCGACCTCGTGGGCAAGGTCGAAGCCGGCATCCCGGAGGACGACCCGCGCAACCCGGCCGTGATTGCCGACAACGTCGGTGACAACGTCGGCGACTGCGCCGGCATGGCGGCGGACCTGTTCGAGACCTACGCCGTAACCGTGGTGGCGACCATGCTGCTCGCGGGCCTCACGATGCAGGCCACGCTCGGCATCAACGCCGTGCTGTATCCGCTCGTGCTCGGCGCCGTGTCGATCGTGGCCTCGATCGTCGGCACCTTCTTCGTCAAGGCGCGCGAAGGCGGCAAGATCATGAACGCGCTGTATCGCGGCCTGATCGTGTCGGGCGTGATCGCGGCCGTCGCGTTCTACTTCGTCACGACCAGCATGATGGGCGACGCGGCCATGGCGCTGTTCGGCTGCGCCTTGATCGGCCTCGTGCTGACGGGCGCGATGATCGTGATCACCGAGTACTACACGGCGACTGAATACGCGCCGGTGCGTTACGTGGCGGCGGCGTCGCAGACTGGCCACGGCACCAACGTGATCGCGGGCCTCGCGGTCTCGATGCGTTCCACCGCCTGGCCGGTGCTCGCGATCTGCGCTGCCATCTGGGGCGCGTACTCGCTGGCTGGCCTGTACGGCATCGCGATCGCCGCGACGGCGATGCTGTCGATGACGGGCGTGATCGTCGCGCTCGACGCCTACGGCCCGATCACCGACAACGGCGGCGGCATCGCCGAGATGGCGGGCCTGCCGAAGGAAGTGCGCAAGGTCACCGACGCGCTCGACGCGGTCGGCAACACGACCAAGGCCGTCACCAAGGGCTACGCGATCGGCTCCGCCGGTCTCGCCGCGCTGGTGCTCTTCGCTGACTACACCAACAACCTGCAGATCGCCGGCAAGCTGGAAGTCTTCTCGCTGTCCGATCCGGCCGTGATCATCGGCCTGTTCATCGGCGGCCTCGTGCCTTACCTGTTCGGCGCCATGGCAATGGAAGCCGTGGGTCGCGCCGCGGGCTCGGTGGTCGTGGAAGTGCGCCGCCAGTTCAAGGAAATCCCGGGCATCATGGCCGGCACCGCCAAGCCCGATTATTCGCGCGCGGTGGACATGCTGACCAAGGCGGCGATCAAGGAAATGATCGTGCCGTCGCTGCTGCCGATCCTGGTCCCGGTCATCGTCGGCTTCGGCATGAACTGGCTGCTCGGTCCGGGCGCGGGTATCCGCGCGCTGGGCGGCGTGCTGATCGGCACGATCGTCACGGGTCTCTTCGTCGCCATCTCGATGTGCACGGGCGGCGGCGCCTGGGACAACGCCAAGAAGTATGTCGAGGAAGGCCACTACGGCGGCAAGGGCTCGGACACGCACAAGGCGGCCGTCACCGGCGACACCGTCGGCGATCCGTACAAGGACACCGCCGGCCCCGCCATCAACCCGCTGATCAAGATCATCAACATCGTGGCGCTGCTGCTGGTGCCGCTGCTGTAACGATCGGCACCTCTCCCGCTTGGGGGCGAAGTCGGCCGACAGGCCAGGTGAGGGTTCGAACGTGAAGGGCCCCGGTTTCCCCGGGGCCTTTCTTCTGGCTCGGTTCACGAGCTCGTGATGGCCCGTGCTGCGTGTTCGGGTAAACAGGCAGCCATTCGCGACAAGCAAAGATCGACTACTTTGTTGAAAAACTCGGCGCACAGCCATCGCTTGGCGTTGTCTTAAGTGACAGAACGACAAGCAACGGGGTAGCGCCGCGATGATGGGACAGTAGAGTGCCGTACAAGACCAGGTCTTCTACGCCTTCAGCAGCGAGTCTCACGTTCCTGCCGCCCACCTTCTTCGACGCATCGATCGCGTCCGCGATCGTAAGCGTCATGCCAAGGCCGCCCGTTCGCGGGCAGCCGGAACGCCTCCGCGAACTTCGACTCGAGAACGCGCCCGACGCTCTCTGGACTGCTCGGCTTCTGGTCCTTGCCCACGGCGCGCAACCCTTCCTCGGTCGCGAGCACCTGCACGCGCCGACCGAGTAGCGCCACATGGAACACCCCCGCGGCCCAAGCCTTCTCGGCGCGCTTCTTTTTCACCTCTGACGGCGAGGACGGCCCATGACGTTGTCAACGCTCAGGCTCGATCGCTCGCTATAGTGCGCAGAGCACGTCGCGTCGTCACCGGACGTTCCCCACTACCTCCGCCCAGCAGGCGCTGGAATCCTGGCTCGCCGGTGGCGACTTGTATAGGAACCTGAGCCGCTCGGCGACGACCTTCACCCGTAGCGTCGCAGCATCCCAAAGGCCGCTGGCGGATCGCCCGGTCCGCCCTGCTGGCTCGGTCAGTCCTGCTCGACCCGGAACCCCGCCCCGTCGCGGCACACCTTGACGGCGCTCGGGGCACTGAAATGCGATCCGATAACCAGGCTGGCGTCCGCCGAGGCCATCTCAAGGAGCCGTACGCGGGATTGCACTGCCGCCTCCGGCGCCACGTCCACGGTGGTCCCAAGGTGCGGAAACGCAATCTGGATAGGGTGATGTATGCAGTCGCCGGTGATGACCGCCGACTGGCCCTCGCTCTGTAGCTTGACACTCACATGACCGGGGGTATGTCCGGGTGTTGCCACCAGGGATACCCCTGGCGCGCAATCGAGTGCGACGTGCCGACCAGATCCACCAAGCCCGCTCTGACCAGCGGTTCCACTGAGTCCGCGTGAGTGGCCGCCATCATGTCCATCACGCTCGCGTGGCGGGGGTCAAGCTGCCCGGCACCGACGGCAGCAGCGTAGCGCTGTAACTCGTCGGCCCAGAATCGGAATTCCGTGTCCGCGAAGAGGTATCGTGCCCGCGGGAACGTCGGCTGCCAGATACCGTTCTCTAGCAGGGTGTTCCAGCCGACGTGATCTGGATGCATGTGTGTACACAGGACGTGTGTAACGTCCTCTCGGCCGACTCCGATGCTGCTCAGGCGCTCCAGGAAGTCCCCACGCCGCTGATGCCATGCTTCGAGAAGGGCGCGAGGCTTGTCGTTCCCGACGCAAGTATCGACCAGGATCACGGCGTGCCCGGCCCGGACCAGAAAGGCCTGAATCACCCCGATCAGATTATCGACAGCATCCATGTAATGGGGCTTCAGCCACGTGACCCTGAGCTTGTACTCCGCGCTCGAGGGAATCAGACCCTCGATATCGAGGAGGGCCTGCTCATAGATGGAATCCACGATCAGATCGCCGATCCGCCAAGTCATCGTGTGTGTGCTTCTCTCGCCTGATGTGGATGCTGTGGACCGTCGCCCGAGAAAGGCCCGAAGCGTTCGCCCGCCGCCGGCCTAACCATTGCTCGGAAGACCATATTGGACTCCCGTCAGGGTCTCCGACAGCGCCCACAGGCGCGCCCGGGCCTGTAGGTCGAGGGCCGCCCGGGGCGGCCGCTTCTCAGCCGGCCGGCCGTGCAGGTTGAACCAGCGTGGTCCGTAAAGCACGCCACCTCGCGCCTCCGGTGCCGCCATGCCAAACAGCATCGGCAGCACTCCCGTGCGGATGTCCTGCGCGAGAATCGGCCTCATGAGTCGATACCCCCACGCCTCGAGCGTGGTACCGGACTGCGCGACGCTGTTGGCCTGCAGGTTGCCGAGCACGAGCCCGGGATGGGAAGTGTTGACGATGGTGTCGTGGCTCGCAATACGCAGGCGTCGCTGCAGTTCAAAGGTGAACAGCACGTTCGCGAGCTTGCTTTGTCCATAGGCCTTCCATCGACCATATTGCGTCTCACCCATTGGGTCGTCGAAGTCGATATCGCCGGTGAAGCTCGCACTGCTCGTAACGTTATGGATACGCGCTCCGGGTGTCCTTGTGATGATGCCTAAAAGCATCGACGTGAGGGCAAAGTGGGCGAGATGATTCACCCCGAACTGCATCTCGAAGCGATCGACGGTCAGCGCGCGCGGGATCGCCATGACACCGGCATTGTTCAACAGGATGTCGAGGCGATCGTAGCGTTTGCGGAACAGATCCGCGAACGCGCGCACCGAGTCGAGGCTGGCGTTGTCCAGCGGCAAGGCATGAACCTTTGCGTCGGAACGCTCGCGCTGGAGACTCTCGAGGGCCACGGTCGCCTTCTGCTCATTCCGGCAAGCCAGGATGACCGTGGCGCCCTTGTCCGCCAGCGCGCGAGCGGACGCGGGCCCCAGGCCCCCATTCGCACCGGTAATCACCACGACCTTCTGTGACAGGTCCGGGATATCCGCTCGAGTCCAATTGCGGTTCATGAATCCTCGCGACGCGGGTCGGTCGCGCGACCTGCGCTCCATGCGGGCCTCTCTCCGAGTGACGGCTGGCTAGAAGCTGCCACGCAAGTCCACGCCGTAGCGCGGCCCCAGGCACGATGGTGAGGACGTCGAAGAACGAGATGTCGCTACCCGCGACGACGATCGTCTCGTCCAAGATGTTTTTCCCCAGAGCGATAGGCCCCACCGGCCGTTGGGATTCCGGTACGTAATGTTGGCGTTCAGATCGGTATAGCTCGGGGCATACAACGTGTTGGCGTCGTTGGCGGCGAACTCGTCGCGGTAGGTGCTCATCAACCGGTATGAGATCACCCCGTTGTTGCTCAGCGGCTGGTCCAGCGTGAGGGACAGTGACGCCGTCGAACCTGGCGCTCTGGCGAGATCGAACTGGCTGGTCGTCAGTGGACCGAGACCCGAGCTGGCACGGGTCGCATTGAAGCCGGCCAGTGCCCCTGCATCGAGCTCGTCATACCCCCCGTCGAGATACCCGTAGCTGAGATCTACCGCAAAGATTTCCGTCACCAGCCAGTTCGCCTCAATCTCGATGCCATCCACCGTCGCCTTGCCAGAATTGCCGATCTGCTGCGATCCATCGCTAAGCAGGACCGTCCGCTGCAAGTCGCTGTACACGGCCCGGAAGACCGCGAGATTGACGCGGAGGCGATCGAGGACGTCGCTCTTAACGCCGATTTCGTAGGAGTCGACGACCTCCTCGTCGTACGCCGGATCCGCCGTGGCCACTGCATTTCTCAGGTTATAGCCGCCGCTGCGGAATCCCCTCGAGTAGCTGGTGTAGAACTGAACGTCGTCCGACAAGAAGTACTGGGCGCTTACATCACCGCCAAGGTTCGACCAATCCTGGCTCTCGTGGATCCCGAAGTTGCACGCCGCGAAGTTGAGGGGATTGCAGTTCGCCCCGAGCGACTGCTGCGTGCTCTTCTCCTCCGAGGTGTAGCGCAATCCGGCATTCAGGGTCCAGCGATCGGAGAGCTCCCAGCTCAGCCGACCGAACGCCGCCCAGGTCGAGTGATCGATGTCCCCTCCCAGCCCCTGCAGCAGCGGTGCCGGCCGCAGGGCGGCAAGGATATGTCGACCCTCCCGATAGCTGACGTCCTGCGTGAAGTAGTAGCCCCCCGAAGGTGGCCTCGACTGATTCGTTCCCGAAAGGACGTCCCGACCAGCGGATCTCCTGAGACCACTGCTCGTTCTCCGGGTCCAGCGCCACCTGGAAGATGTCGAGAGCGCCTCCGTCGACCTCCACCAGGTTGTACGCGTCGGTCGCGCGATAGCCCGTGACCCAGGCCCATTGCCCCTTGGCCGTATCGTAGGTCGCATCGATCGTGACGGACTCCGTGGTGACCTCATTGATGCCGTTGTTGGTGTGGGAGACTTGTTTGTTGTCGTCGAAACGCGGCAAGCCGGCGTTTCCCGCAATGTTCTGGATGCCCTTCACGCCAAGGCCGTTCTCACCATCGACCTCGCCGTACTCGGCGATGAGATCGATCGTCAGCTCCGGCGTCGGCACCCACCGCAAGCTGGGTCGAACGTAGAAGCTTTCGCTCTCGCCGAGTTCCCTCCGCAGCTGCACGTTCCGGCCAAGCACCGGCGAGATCGGCGCGAGCGTGTTGACGTTCTCGAAGTTGCCGTCCGTCGACTGATAGAAGAGCGCAACCTTACCGGCCAGGACGTCTCCGATCAGGGGCGTCGTCCCGGTGAACATCGCATCCAGCTGACCGTTAGAGCCGACGGTGACCTTGCCTTCCGCCGACGGGTCGAAGCTCGCGCGTTTGGTGCGCAACAGCAAGGCGCCGGCCGTCACATTGCGGCCGAACAGCGTGCCCTGGGGTCCGCGAAGAATTTCCGCCGACTCGATGTCAAACATGTCGAGGTTGGCGCCGTTCAGCATTCCGAGCACGACGCCGTCCACGAAGATGCCCACCGCGGGGTCATCGGAGGGAATACTCGACTGCGTGCCCTGGCCGCGAATGCTCAGGTCCGGAACATTGGGCGTGAACGAGTTCGGGCTGAAATTGACGTTCGGCGCCGTGGCACCAAGGTCCGTCACCGACTCCACATTGAGCACTTCCAGCATCTCGCTGGACAACGCCGTCACCGATAGCGGAATGCGCTGTACATCCTGGCTCCCCGCGAGCTTTTGAGCCGTGACCAGGACCTGTTCCAGCATGATACCGGCCTCTCCACGGACCTTTTCGCCCGGCTCGGGCGCTTGTTGCTGCGCGCCTACCGGTGCAGCGTACGTGGCGATAGCACTACTGACGACCAAGGCCAGTAGTTTGGAATGGCTTCTGACTCTCTTTGGACAAACTTTCACGTTCGCTTCCCCCTTGTGCCGCGATGGCTCCTCTTGGAGCGGCTGCGGCGTGACGCCGACGGCGATGCCCAGCCATTGGTGCAACGCCCCTAGTGCGACCTTCCTATGGCGCGCCCTGCCCTTGCAATGGACGTCACTTACTTAACACGTACTTGTAGCTGTGGGTTTGCTCCAACAATCGTGGTTGCCGGCAATCACGGGAGTGCCTACGCCTGTGATTGCACGAGTTCTGGCGGGCATCGGCGACCACTGGGGGAAGCGATCAGCAGGGTCTACACGCTGGCGCGGGATCTGCCCGCCGGCGCATCGGGGCATGGGCAGCCACAGGCAGGGAGCGGATCAGGCAGCCGACACGCCCGACACCCCACGCCACGTGGCAATGACTTAGGCGCAGCGCTTGAAGCGCGCGTTCGGGGTGGAGATCGAGGCCTGCGCCCGCTGCGGCGGGAAGCTTGCGATCATCGCCAGCATCGGGAAGCCCGAAGTCATTGCGAAGATCCTGGCGCACCTGGAGAGGACGGCCGCGAATCAATACCAACCCGAGTTGCCGCTCGGCGCACGAGCACCGCCGAGCCTGGAGGGTGGTTTGAATTTCCTATCCGTCCGGCTGCTTGTAAACGTGATCGACATGCCGATCAAGTGTCCGGTGGCGCCGCTCGACAACGCATTCACCAAGCCCGTGGCGGCGGCGACCCTTCACGATCTGCTCACGAACAAAGGGGTCGAACTCGTCACCGAGTTCAACACCGGGTCGGTGGAGAGCTCTGGCGACGGCCCCTGGAAGCTCATCGGCTACGACGGCCGAGAGTTCGAGTTCGACCTCGCCGTCGTGGCGCCGCTGCACAGCAGTGCGGCCTACGTGGGGCGCAGCCCGGGTCTGGGCGATGCGATGAACCTCGTACCTACGGACATTGACACGCTGCAGACCAAGGTCCGTCCGAACGTGTTCACCGTCGGCGACGCCACGAACCTGCCGGCCTCCAAGGCCGGGTCGGTCACTCACTTCGAGGGCGAGATCCTGGTCGACAACATCGTCCGGTTCCTCGAGGGCCGCGAGTTCGACGAGACCTGCGACGGTCACGCGAACTGCTTCATCGAGACCGGCTTCGGCAAGGCCCTCCTGATCGACTTCAAGCGGCCGGCGGCGCAGGGCCCGTGTTCGATCAGGACGCGCCCATGCCGTCCCGGCGAGGCGCTACTGCGGACCCTTGCCCGCCGCGATGTCGTCGAGGATCGGCAGCGCGTAGTCCATGAGTTGTTCGTGGTCCTCGCTCATCGGGAAGTGGCCGAGGCCCTTCATGATCTGACAGGTGGAACCCTTGATGCGCCGCCCGGCCTCCTCGGTCCAAGGCACGGTCATGAAGTCGTATTCCCCGGTGAGCAGGTGCACGCCGCACCTCGAGGTGTCGATGTTCTCCGCCTCGTTCGAGAGGTCGTGCTCGTACGTGTAGTAGTCGATGTCGCCGTTGAAGATGCCGGGCGCGCCCTGCGCGTAGTGGAACCGGGTCTCCTGGCGGAACGTCTCCGGCGCGTGCGAGGCCATGATCATCATCATCACCGCGGCGTGGGCGGCCGGATCCTCGTCCGTGCGAGCCCGCTGGGAGGTCGTGTCGAGGCCGCCCGGGAGCACAACCTTGAGTCCGCCTCGAGCGAGATCACGGCGCGGTAGTCGTCGGCGTGGTAGCGGGCGAGGTCGCGCGCGCGCATGCCGCCGCCCGACGAGCCGATGAACACGGGCCGGTGCAGCCCGAGGGCGGCGGCGAGCGTGGTCGGCACACCCATGGCACGCCTCTGCGAGAGCGAGTAGCGCTCGGTCCACCACGCCTGGCTCTGGGGCGGAAGCGACTTGCCATGGCCAGGAAGGTCGTACACGACGACCTGGTACTTGCTGGTGACGCGCTCGTCCTCGAGCAGGTGGCGGTACTGGCGGCCGTCAGCACCGGCGGTGTGCTGACACAGCAGGCCGATGCCCTGGCCGGCCGTCTCGTAGTAGACGCGGTGATCGACGCCGTCGAGGTCGAGGTGGATGTAGCGACCGACCGCCGACTCGTGCTGGCCGTGGCGGCTGACGTTCGGCTGCACCTGCGGCGCCGGGTCGGTGCCGTTGGCGGCGTGGCGCAGCAGGTCGCCGAAGCGGCGCAGCGCGAGGTGGTGTGGTGCGTCGTGGGGCCACGGGGCCAAGGTCATCGCGCCCATGCCCGCGGCGGCAAAGAAGTCGACGTAGCCCGGGCCGGCCGGCGTGGTGAGGAAGTTCGCCCACGCCTCGGTCGTGCCGGTGACCACGATGTCCTCGCCCGCGCCGGGGCCGGCCGTCGCCTCGACCGGACCGGAGATCGTCCCCTGATCGAGGGTCAGCTTCCACGCCTGGCTCCCGACACCGAGCGTCAGCGAGCCCGTCCAGACCTGTGCGTTGTACGTCCATTCACCGTCGGTGCCCGCGAGCGCGACGGCCTTCTCGATGGTCCCCTTGTCCATGGGGCCGGACCCTAGAACACGGTCGGGCGAAGTGGTGCACGGACCGGGCTGCACGGCGCCCGACCGGCGCTCCGCCCGCGGCCGCAGTGTCGTGGTCATGGTGTTCATGAATGCCTCGACCACAACATCGTGACCACGCCTCGGCGGTGGCGGCAGTTCGACTGCGTCGCCGGTGTTACGGTCCGTGGCGCAACTGCGCAGTCCGGGAACGGACGACAGCTGACGCGGGTGGCATTGAAGCCGAGCAGCGCCCCCGCATCGAGTTCGTCATACCCGCCGTCGAGATACCCGCAGCTGAGACCTACCGAAAAGATGTGCGTGACCAGCCAGTTCGCCTCGATCTCGAGGCCGTCGACCGTCGAATTGCGGCCGAACAGTGTGCCCTGCGGTCCGCGAAGAACTTCCACCGACTCGACGTCAAAAACGTCGAGGTTGGCGCCGTTCAGCATTCCAAGCACGACGCCGTCCACGAAGATGCCCACCGCGGGGTCATCGGAGGGGATGCTCGACTGCGTGCCCTGGCCGTGCTGGGGCCTACCGGTGCAGCACACGTAGCGATGGACTACTGACGACCAAGGCCAGTAGTTTGGAATGGCCCCTGACTCTCTTTGAGTACACTTTCACGTTCACTCCCCCTTGTGCCGCGAAGGCTCCTCTTGGAGCGGCTGCGGCGTGACGCCGACGGCGATGCCCAGCCATTGGTGCAACGCCCCTGGTGCGACATTCCCATGGCGCCCCCTGCCCTCACAATGGACGACGCTCATTTGACACGTATCTGTAGCTGTAGGTTTGCTCCAACAACGTGGTTGCCGGGCGATCACGGAAGTGCCTACGCCTGTGATTGCACGAGTTCTAGCGGGCATCGGCGACCGCTGGGGGAAGCGATCAGCAGGGTCTACACGCTGGCGCGGGATCTGCGACGTGCCAATCATTGCGGTGCCGTGAATGCGGCTCGGGCTCCCGTTGAGGCCGCCTAGGGGCGCCGCGGCCCCCTCCGCTTCTTGGGGCTTCGACGCACCCTGAGTCGGCGGCTCGGACCGACCTCATCGCATTACGAGGTTTGATCACAGGGCATCGCGACCGGTCATGCCCGTTCCGGCGAAGCGCGTCATCGACCAACGAACGCGGCCGACACGGCACCGGCCACCTCAAATCTTTGTCCGTAACGTCCTGTCAAACGGTTGGCTTCGGCCTCTAATCGCTTGCGGCCCAAGGTCCGGATGTGACTGATCGGTCCTCCAGTCCATGACGGAAAGCCCCAGCCGAGAATCGCCGCAAGATCCGCCGACTCGGAGTCCCTCACAATACACTCCGCCAAGCATCGCAAAGCCGGGACCAACTGTGAGTACACCAGTCGGCTCTGCACTTCCTCCACGCTGGGCTGCGTCGGCGCCCAGGGAAAATGCTCGCGCAGCGCCGGCCAGATTCTCTTGGGTGCCATCTCCGGGTACTCGTAGAAGCCCCCGCCTCCGCGCCGCCCCGGCCGGCCGAGTTCTCGCACCATCTTCTCGAGCATCCCTTCGTGTCCGAGCGGGATGTAGGCGTCCCCCAGATCCCTGCGGGTCGACTCCATCAGCTGGTAGTTCAAGGACAATGCCGTTTCATCGATCAGCGCCAGGGGTCCGATCGGCATGCCGAACTGAAGCGCCGCGTTCTCGATCAGGGCCGGATTGATGCCCTCGCTCACCATCATCATGGCCTCGGCCAGATAGACGGGCATGATCCGATTCGTGTAGAAGCCGCGCACGTCGCTGACGACAATCGGTGTCTTCTTGATTATCCCCACATAGTCGAGCGCCGCACTCACGACATCGGCGCCCGCCTCTCCTGGGATGATCTCGACGAGGGACATGCGATCCACTGGGGAGAAAAAGTGCAGCCCGAGAAACCGCTTAGGGCGGGCGCTATGGGCCGCGAGCTGTCGGATCGGTATCGTCGAAGTATTGGTGGCGAAGATTGCATCGTGTCGCAGATGCGGCTGGACTTCGCGAATCACCTGCGCCTTGGTCTTCGAATCCTCAAAAACCGCCTCGACCACCAGGTCGACGTCGCTGAACTTGGCGAGATCGGAGATCGGGACGATGCGGCTACTCACGGCGTCGAGAACGGCCGCCTCGAGCGTACCGCGCTTCACACGCTCGGCGAGCCGCCGAACGATGCCCTCCTTCCCACGCTCTGCCAAGGGCTGCTCGCGATCGAGCAACAGCACGTTCATGCCCGACATCGCGCTGACCAGCGCGATGCCCGAGCCCATCAGGCCGGCGCCAATGACACCAACCGTCCGAATCGCCTGTCGGGGCGCGCCGTCGGGCTGCTGGACACCCGACCGCAGACGCTTCCGGCCCACGAACAAGGTGCCGATCATGTTGCGCGGTACTTCGGACCGCATGAGTGCCTTAAACGACTTGGCGTCGAACGCGAGTGCCCCATCGAGCGGCAGGACCATGCCTTGATAGAGACATGACAGGATCGCCCGCACCGCCGGCTGGTGTTGATTGCCGCCCGCCTGTCGCTTGGCGTTCTCGGCGGTGAAGAACGACACCGCTCGGGTGTCGAACGCCCCTGCGCCACCTGGAATCTGGTATCCGGCGCGGTCCCACGGCTGCACCGCCTGGGTGTTTGCTTTGACCCACCGACGGGCGGCCTCGCCTGCTGTTCCCGCCGAAACCACCTCGTTCACCAGGCCGTACTTCAGGGCCTGCTGCGCACTGATCTGACGTCCATCGAGACAGAGCTCGGCGGCGACCTTTAGCCCAGACAGCCGCATCAGTCGCTGCATCCCACCCGCACCTGGCAGCAGCCCGAACTGAATCTCCGGCAGCCCCAGTCCGACACCAGGCCCATCGGAAGCCACGCGGTAGTGACACGCCAGCGCGAGCTCCAGGCCCCCACCCAGCGCCAGCCCCTCGATCGCCACCGCCACCGGCTTCGCCGCGCTCTTGCCGCGCAGTAGATCCGCCGCGTGCTGACCGCCAGTCTCCAGCGCTCGCAAGCTAGAGGAGAGGCGAGCGATCACCTTGTCCAGCGGATCCGTCGGGCCCTCGTCTCCCTCGAGCAGCAGATCTATATCCGCGCCCGCGTGAAAGGCGTTCGTCTTGCCCGAAACGATGACCGCGCCGAGAATATCCGGATCGGCGACGAAACGCTCCACCCAGTGACTGAACTCGTCGATCAGCGCGCGGTTCCAGACGTTCATGGAGCGTTCGGGAACGTCGATGTGTACGGTGGCGATCCGGTCCGCGTCCCGATCGATCTTCAGAGTGCTGTATTCCATTTGACTCATCTCTTCTCGATCAGCCGAGCCGCTCGATGATGGTTGCGACGCCCATGCCGCCACCGACGCATAACGTGACAAGCCCGAGGGACTGTCCGCGGCGCTCCAATTCATCGAGCACCGTTCCCACCAGCATTGCGCCCGTGGCTCCGGTGGGGTGCCCCATGGCGATGGCACCGCCGTTCACGTTCACAGTATCCAAGCCAAGGTCCATGGCCTGCGCGAACCGCAGCACGACCGAGGCGAACGCCTCATTCACCTCCCACAGGTCGATATCGTTCTTGCTCAGCATGGCGAGCCCGAGGGCCTTCTTCGCTGCCAACTCGGGTGCCGTCAGCATGATCGTCGGCTCCGAGCCAATGCCGGCCATCGCGAGTATCCTAGCTCTCGGTTTGAGGCCGGCCTTTCTTCCGGCGCGTGCCGTCCCGATCAGCACCGCGGATGCTCCATCTGCGATGGCCGAGGAGTTCCCCGCGTGATGCACGTGCTGTATCGCGGCGAGTTCCGGGTACTTCTGGAGCGCCACGGCGTCGAATCCGCCTTCGCGGCCCATGGACTCGAAAGACGGCTTCAACGCCGCCATCGCTTCAAGGTCACTCGATTCCCTGACTAGTTCGTCTCGCGTCAGGATCACCTCGTCGAGAATGTCCGTGACCGGAATGATCGAGCGTCCGAAGCGGCCCTCGCGCCATGCGGACGCGGCCCGACGGTGGCTTTCGCACGCAAACTCGTCGCAGGCTTGCCGCGAGAATCCGTAGCGAGTCGCGATCAGGTCTGCCGAGACGCCCTGCGGGACAAATCGCGCCTTGAACGCGACCTCCGGATCCATCGACCAGGCCCCCCCATCGGCCCCCAGTGGCACGCGCGACATCGACTCGACGCCGCCGCCGATTCCCAGCGCGATCTCGCCGCTGATCACCTTCGCCGCGATGATGTTCACGGCCTCGAGTGCCGACCCACAGAAGCGATTGACGTGAAGCGCGGCGGTCGCGTTGGGCAGGTCTGCATGAAACAGCGCCGAGCGCGCGATCAGTCCTCCCTGCTCTCCGGCGGCGGACACGCAGCCAAGCGCCACGTCTTCGACCTGCGCCGCATCGGGGAGGTTTCGGTGCACAATCTCCCGGAGCACCTGGCTCGCAAGCCGCACCGGTGTCACCTCGTGGATCGACCCCGCGCTCTTGCCCCGCCCACGTGGCGTCCTCAGAGCATCGAAGATAAGCGCTTTTGTCATGGTGCGTGTTCCTGCTGGTGCGCGGATAGTGCCTTTGCTCCTGCTCCGACGGCGGCGTCCGCGGGCGTCGGAATCCTAGTAGGTCGGGTGGGCGCCGTATATCAGTTCACCAAAACCGCACGTACATGTGAAGCGAGGACGCACGCGCACGCGCACGCGCGAACGGTTGCAAAATTGCGATGTATCGGGGCGCGCTCGTCCCCCGTGTCGTTCTTCGACAACGCCGCGCGAACGCGGCGGCCGCGTCGATGCGTCATGGTGCTGAGTTCTCAGTGATCGGAAGCAGCCGGGAGGACGCCTTGTTCAGTTACATCGCCCGTTCGAAAGTCGCCACGTCGCGTTACCTGGTGCTCGCGCTGCTGACGGGCGCCTATGTCCTGAGTGTCATCGATCGCGGCATCATCAGCGTCGTCCTGACGGACGTGCAGAATGAATTTTCCCTGAACGACACCCAGCTCGCGCTGCTTGGCGGCACTGCGTTCGCCCTCTTCTACGCCACGCTGGGCATTCCTATCGCCCGACTGGCCGATCGATCGAACCGACGCATAATTCTCGCCGCCTCGATCATCGTGTGGAGTGCGGCCACGGCGCTCTCGGGCGTCACTGCCGGGTTCTGGTCGCTCTTTCTGACTCGTGTCTTCGTTGGCGCCGGGGAGGCCGGATGCACGCCGACAAGCCACTCGCTTATCACAGACTACTTCCGCAAGGGGGAGCTCGCGCGCGCCTTGGGCGTCTACTCGGCCGGTGCCATTATCGGAATGCTGTCGGGCTTCCTTCTCGGCAGCGTCCTCGCCCAGCATTTCGGGTGGCGCACAGTGTTCATCGCACTCGGCATCCCTGGCCTGCTCTTCGGTGCGGTGGTCGTCCTGATCGTCCGTGATCCGCGATACGATTCCCCGGGCGTCGCATCGGCCCCGCCGCGACTCGACGTCCCGCTGCGAGAGAGCCTTGGCGACCTCCTCGGCAATCCCATCTACCGGGCGGCTCTCTTCGGACACGGATTCTCGCTGGTGTGCTTCTATGCGCTCTTCGTCTGGATCTACCCACTCGTCGAGCGCAGCTTCGAGCTGAGCAAGACGGCCATCGGGCAGTACACTGCACTGGCGCTGCTGTTTGGAGCGATACCGGGCATGGTTCTCGGCGGGCTTCTGACCGACCGCATGGCGGCGTACAACATCCGGTGGCGCGGCTGGCTTCCGGCCTTCTGGGTGCTGGTCTCGACACCCCTTTACTACGCCACCCTCGCCGCCGACACCGCATCTCTATTGTTCATATGGTTCGGTCTGTTCGCGTTCTGCATCAATATGCATCATGCGGCGGCCTTCTCCATCGTGCAGATCGCTGCCAAGGACCATCAGCGGGCACTGGCCGTGGCCATGGTGCTGCTCGTGTCCAACCTGTTGGGCTACGCCGCACTCCCCGTGGTGGCCGGATACCTCAGCGACACGGTGTTCCGTGACATGGGGGCCAACTCGATCCGCTACGGCCTTGCGGTGGTCGGCCTCGCCTCACTCGTCGGCACCAGCTTCTTCCTGCTCGCAGCGCGCGCCCTGGGACGGCAGAGAATTGCCGACGGATAGTACTGCAACAGACGCCGGGGACCCTTCGCAGCCGTTCCTTCCCACCGGCGCGTGACGCGTATCCCGGGCGCCGTCGCGCCGGCGACGCGCGGCCCGGCTTCGCGGGGGCGCCAGAAGCGCTAGTTCGGGTCCAGCGCCCGGGCGATGAGATCCTTCATGATCTCGTTGGTTCCGCCGTATATCTTCTGGACTCGTGCGTCCGTGTAGAGCTCGGCGATCGGATACTCCATCGTGTATCCGTAGCCGCCGTGCAGTTGCAGGCATTCATCGACGATCTCGCACTGAGTCTGCGTCGCCCACCACTTCATCATCGCTGCACGGGTCCCGTCGTACTTGCCGGCCAGGAAGTCCGCCACCGCCTGGTCCACGAACGCGCGGAGGACCTCGACCTTGGTGGCCACTTCCGCGAGCTTGAAGCGCGTATTCTGGAACTCGATCAACCGCTTCTGGAACGCGCGACGCCCCTTGACGTAGTCGAGCGTGACCTCGAGCGCCCTCTCGCAGGCGCCGAGGGCCATGAAGCCGATGATAAGTCGCTCCCAGCTCAGCTGATGCATCAGCTGGTAGAACCCCTGGCCGTCAACCGCTCCCAGGAGGTTCTCGGCGGGAACAGACAGCTCGTCGAAAAACAGCTCCGACGTGTCCTGCCGCTGCATGCCGAGCTTCTTGAGCTTCCGACCCCGCCGGAAACCCTCGCCGGCCTCGTTCGTGTCAACCACGATGATCGAGACCCCGCGCGAGCCGGCGCCCGGATCGGTCTTTGTGACCACGCACAGCAGGTTCGCAGTCTGTCCATTGGTGATGAAAATCTTCGAGCCACTGATGCGGTAGTGGTCCCCCTGCTTCCGCGCTCGAGTCGCGATGCTCTTCATGTCCGATCCGCTACCCGGCTCAGTGATGGCGATGGCGCCGATCCGCTCGCCCGATACGAGTCCCGGGAGCCAACGCGTCTTCTGTTCTTCCGTGCCGTAACCAAGAATGTAGTGGGCGGCGATGTTGTGCACGCCGAGCCCCCAGCCCGTATCTCCGGTACGACTGTATTCGAGGAAGGCGACGGCATCGAATGTCCTGTCCAGGCCGCCGCCGCCGTAACATTCGGGGATGGACGCGCCGAGGATGCCGACGTCTCCCGCCTTACGCCAGAACTCGGCCTCCACGTATCCTTGGGCCGTCCATCGCTCGAGGTTCCCAGGCAGTTCGCGGGATAGAAAATGTCGCACGGTGTCGCCGTACGCGACGTGATCGTCCGTCATCCAGGGCGCATGCTTCATCCTTCGTCCTCTAGGCAAGTCCTCAGCGAGGGCGTTGCAACGATCGTCGGCGCAACGCCACGGTGCCCCGCCGACCGCGTGAGGGCATGCCGCGACACCGATCTTACTCCGCATCCTCGGCGTTCCAGCTCATGAGGCGCCCGATAACATACTGGTGTCGACTTGCCGCAGTCCGCCCTCCGTCAGCCTTCGCGCGGTGCGTGTTCGCATCGCCGGCGTGCGGATCGCGGCTCTGCAGATGTGGCGCGAAGCCGCGTAACACATATGTGAGATGCGCTTCGCATCCGTTCAACCACCCTTGAGAGAGTGCAAGAATGCTCCGACTCCAGCAGCCTGAGAGACTCTGATGGTGAAGGGAATACGACGCCGAAGACGTTGCGTGTTGTCGGTCCCTGCAAGCGCCGAGCGCAAGATCGAGAAAGCTCTCGCGTCCGGTGTCGACTTTGTGTTTCTCGACCTCGAGGATGGGGTAGCGCCGGCGGCGAAGCCGAAGGCTCGACGCAACGCGATCGAGGCTTTCAATACACGAGACTGGGGCGGCGCCGTGCGGTCCTTTCGGATGAATGGCATCGACACCTACTGGGCCCTGCAGGACCTGCTGGAGGTGGTCGGTGAGGCCGGGCGCAACATCGATACCATCGTCGTTCCGAAGGTGAAGCACGCTCGCGATGTGCATTTCTGCGACACGCTTCTAGGGCTCATCGAACGGGAGTGCGGCGTTGACAAGCCGATTGGGCTGGAGCTGTTGATCGAGGAGGTCGAGGGAATCCAGAACATCCGGGAGATCTCCGCCGCGAGTACGCGCATTGAGTCTCTGATGTTCGGTATTGGCGATTACACCCGCGCCCAGGGCGTGGACATCCGGGATGCGATGGGCCCCGCCCGGTACTACCCGGGCGACATCTGGCACTTTCAGCGCAGCACGCTCGCGATCGCGGCGCGCGTAGCGGGGATCGACTACGTGGATGGCCCCTGGGGCTTGATCGCCGATCCCGACGGCTACCGAAACGAGTGCCGCAAGGCCCGGGCATTGGGCGCCGTCGGCAAGTGGGCCATTCATCCCACCCAGATTCCGATCGCCATGGAGGAGTTCACACCGTCGGCGGATGAACTGCTGCAAGCGCTGAAAATGAAGCGCGAGTTCGAGAAGGCTCGCGCCCAGGGCTCGGTGCAATCAAGACCCAGGACGGCGGCATGCTCGATGAGGCGATCCTGCCCATCGTGAACGCGATGCTCGATACCGCACGCTTCTACGGCGTAGACGTCCGCGAGATTGAGAAGCGGCTCACGTGACCGCCAGATCGGCTGTCTTCAGTTCCATCAGGAGCGACCCATGCTGACCCGCTATAGCAATTATATCAATGGTCAGTATCGTGCCTCCGAGAGCCACGAGGATCTCACCGTATTCGCCCCCGCCACGGGGGACGCATGTGCGCTCGCACCGAACAGCACCGAGGATGAGGTGGACGCGTGCGTTCGGGCGGCCCATGCAGCAAAGGAAAGTTGGTCGAGTCTTCGACCGATAGAACGTGGCCGGATCCTGTATCGGATGGCCGCTCACCTGCGCAGTAACGCCGAGCCGTTCGCGGAAATCGAGCGGCGCGAGACCGGGAAGCCCTTCTGGCAGCCGCCGATGGAAATCGGCCTCGCTGCGAACTATCTTGAGCTCTATGCCGGGCTGTGCAACATCCAGCATGGCGAACATATCGACATCGGCCCCCAGTACCACTGCCACACCATTCGCGAGCCCTTTGGAGTCGTCGGCCTCATCACGCCGTGGAACTCGCCCCTCAGCCAGCTTTGCCGCGGTCTCGGGCCGGCCCTGGCCACCGGCAACACCGTCGTCTGCAAGCCGTCGGAGTTCACACCGGGTAGTTCGCTAAAGCTCGCGGCCGAGGCCACGGAGTTCTGCGGGCTGCCGCCCGGAGTACTGAACGTCGTTCTCGGTGTCGGGCCGCGCGTCGGCGCCGCACTCGTGGGGCATCCACTAGTACGCAAAGTCGCGCTCACCGGCAGCGTCCGGGCGGGCCGCGAAATCAGTCATATTGCTGCCGACCGGCTCATTCCCCTGACCCTGGAGCTCGGGGGAAAGTCACCCAACATCGTGTTCGACGACGCAGATCTCGATGCGGCAGCCGTCGGCAGCATCAATGCAATCGCGCTCAACGCCGGCCAGGTATGCTTCGCTGGATCGCGTCTCTTGGTGCAGCGTTCCCTCTACGACGCCATGGTCGGGAAGCTCCGCGATCTGGCGAAGTCGGTCGTGGTCGGTCCACAGCAGGACGCGATGGTCGGAGCGATCGCCACCCGCGCTCAATACGAACGGATCCAAGCCACGTTCGCGCTGGCCGACGCCGACGGCGCTCGGCTCGTCTGCGGTGGGCCGTGCGACCGTCGGGAAAACTGGGGCAATGGTTGGTATCTCCCCCTGACGATCTACAGCCACGTGACCAACGATATGACCATCGCCCGGCAGGAGATTTTCGGCCCCGTGCTCTCCGTGATCGCCTTCGACAGTGAAGAGCAGGCCGTGGCCATCGCCAACGATACCGACTACGGCCTTGCGGCAGGGTGTGGACACGCGATCTGAGTCGGGCTCACCGGATGGCCCGAAGGCTCGAAGCAGGCTCGGTACTGATCAACGAGTATTCCGGGACGGACGTCGAGTTGCCCTTCGGCGGCTACAAGAACAGCGGCTATGGCAAGGAAAAGGGCGTCGATGCCCTGAGCCACTACCAGCAGGTCAAGACCGTCCGAATTCGACTGGTCTGAGCCGCATGGGTACATCGTCCCTTTTCGATGAGATCAGTACGCGCTGCCTGATCGACGTCGAGGTTGTCGAGGACTTCGATCAGTCAACTTCGGAGCTGGTACGTCAGACGCTTCGCTTCGCGGGCCGACTCGCGGTGGACTGCGGCGCCAGGGTGTATGAGTCCCCGGCGCCGCTCAGCAACGCCGACAGTCCGATGAACATCTTTCTCAGCGAGGGCAAGCGTCCCCTGTCCGAGGCACCCGCGCACGCGCTCGTCCTCACGCACAACCCCGCGTTGTCGACGCATTGCGTGGTCGTCTCCGTCAGACCCCGCGATGATTCGGCGCAGGACTGTCCCGATACGGATCTCACCATGCAGGCGCGGTCGGGACTGTGTCACCTGATCGGCGACCCGGACCATGAGCCGCTCAAGATCGGCGGCCATCAAGTTGTCAGCGCCGGCGGTTACGCCGCCTTTTCCGCTCTGGTTGCGCTGTGTCTGAAGAAGGCGCGCCTGTCGGTCACCGACCGTGCGGAAGTGAACCTGCTCGGCGTCATGACGTGGGTGAACTGGAAGGCGGTCGCCTTGGGCGCGCTCGGCAAGGAGTTGAAGCGCGAGGGCGCACAGGCGGAATGGCCCGTCTTCCGGCTCCGCGACGGGCATGCAGCCATGGTGTTCTTCGAGCCGCAGTGGGACACCGTGTGTGATCTGATCGGAGACACGCGTCTGCGTGACGAACGTCTGCGGACATTTCAGGACCGCGAGTCGAATCGGGACCTCTATCAGGGGATCATCGCCAACTGGTTCTCGACTCGAACCAAGGCCGAAGTGACGCGCCTGATGGACGCAAATCACATTCCCAACGGCGTAGTCGCGACCCCCGAGGACCTGCTGCGCGATCCTCTGGTGCTGCACCGTGGCGGCATGTCGTCCGGCGTCAGTTCGACTGGCCGCCCTTACTCCCGGCCCCGACTGCCTCACCGGGTGTACCGGGTCGCCTCAGAGCGCAAGGCCAGTCGTCCGGCGATGCCGAAATCCGTCGCATCGTCGTCCACGACGCTCCCGCTTCAGGGACTTCGGGTCATCGACCTCGGGGTCATAACAGCCGGCGCCGGAGCGGGCGCATTGCTGGCCGATCTCGGTGCCGACGTCATCAAGGTTGAATCGACCACGTACGCCGACCCGTTCCGCAGCTGGGCTGGCTCGGAAAAGGGCGACTCGCCGCTGTTCAAGTTCAACAATCGCAACAAGCGTGGCGTCGCGCTGGACCTTAAGACGCCCGCAGGTCGCGAGGCGTTCCTGCAGCTCGTCCACGAATCCGACCTCGTTATGGAGAACTTCCCGCCGCGGCGTGCTCGATCGGTTGAACATCGGCTTCGATGTGCTACGCGGTGCCAACCCCGACATCGTGCTCGTGTCCCTGACCGGCCAGGGCTCGATGGACCGGGTTCGGAGAACGTCTCCTTCGGCTCCTCGCTGGAGGCTCGTTCTGGAATCGCCTCGGTCACCCGCTCCTTCGATGGCACCCCTTTTGTGTCTGGCCGCAATCTCAACTATCCCGATCAGATCGTCTGTCTGCACGCGGCCGGCGCCATCATGGCGGCCCTGTTGCGACAGACTCGCGAACGCGGTGCGCTGCACCTCGACATCTCGCAGCGCGATGTGGCGATCTATACGCTCTCGGATCGAGTCCTGGCCGCATCGATGGGCGATCCGGTTTACGCCGAGTTCCGTCAACCACGATCCGTGCTACGCGTTTCAGAATATCTGCAAGTCCCTCGACGGCCGCTGGTTGGCAGTGTCGGTGCCACGCGATCGCTCCGCGGTCGTCCTTTCCGTGACGGGCCTCGGCGTCCTCGAACAACTCCCTCGCTGGATCGCACAGATGCGGGCCGGGGCAGTCCTCGACACCCTGTGTGGCATCGGGGTCTCATGCGCGAAGTGCAGCACCGGGATCGAGCTGGCACAGGACCTGAGTATGGATACGGACTTTGCCTTCACCCGCTCGCCCTCCGGAGAGCTCGTCAAGGGCTTTCCCTTCCAGTTGGCGGGCTCCCCGATGTCCGTGACGCGCGACAGTCCCGGTCTCGGCGAGCACAACCGGGAGATCGTCCCCGGTGCCTGATCTGGCAGACATACGAGCCGCGCTCGCGGCGCCCGTGATCGTGGCGCCGATGTTCCTCGTCTCTTCCCCTGCGCTCGCCTTAGCTGCGTGTCGGGAGGGCCTCATCGGTTCCCTTCCGGCACATTCGGCGCGCACCCCGAAGCAGCTGCAGTCCTGGCTGATCGAGATGCGCGAAGGTCTCGCCCAGGCCCGCTCGGTGACCACCGGACCGGCTGTCGCCGCGTATGCCGTCAATCTTGTTATGCACTCAACCAACGATCGCGCCTCCGAAGACCTGGAGCTGATCATCGAGCATCGCGTGCCGATCGTGATCACCTCGAAGGGAGCCCCGGGGCACGTGGTGCAGCGCATCCACGAGTATGGCGGCCTTGTTCTCAGCGATATCGCCAACCAGCGTCACGCACAGAAGGCGGCGTCGGCGGGTGTGGACGGGCTGATTGCGGTCTGTGCGGGCGCCGGCGGCCATACCGGAACGCTAAATCCCTTCGCCTTCATGAACGAGATCCGGGAGGACTTCGACGGACCGATCGTTCTTGCCGGCGGGATCACCACGGGCCGGGACGTCGCCGCGGCCGAGCTCATGGGGGCCTCGTTCGCCTATATCGGAACCCGCTTCATCCCGACGCTCGAGTCGCTCGCCGAAGAGGGACACAAGCGCATGATCGTCGCGTCGAGGGCGTCCGATGTCTTCTTCACGGCAGCGGTAGACGGCGCCCCTGCCAATTTCCTCGCGGCGAGTCTCGTGAGCGTAGGCATGTCGCTCGAGGAGCTCGCCGTGACACGGCCGGGGAAGATTGTGGCCGTGAAGGACCACAAGCGCTGGAAGGACATCTGGTCGGCCGGCCATGGCGTCGGCACGATCCACGAGGTCCAGCCTGCGGCGGAGGTCTGCCGCCAGATCGTCGCCCAGTACAACACGTACCGGGCCGCGCGGTGATCGTCGGAGCCGGCAACTTTTCGGTCACGCTGCGGTGAACCTAACTTCAGAAATCGTGGCCCGCTCGCTTGCGGTCGACGTCGACTGCGTCCCAGAAGACGTCCTGCAGACCGCCCGGCATGCCGTCTTGGATGTGATGGCCTGCGGCCTCCTTGGCGCCAAGGAGCCAGCCGTGGCGCTCCTGTTCGAGGAGGCGCTCGATGAGGGCGGACGCGCCGCGGTGCCGCTCATCGGTTATGAGCAGCGGGTCAATCGACACCAGGCCGCGCGCATCAACGCCACGGCCTCGCACATCCTCGACTACGATGACAGCGCGGAAGCGGCCGACAGTCACCTCTCTTCCCCCATCGTTCATGCCTTGCTGGCGCTGGGGCATTCCATCGATGCGTCGGGCGCGCATGTCCTCGCGGCCTATGTGGCCGGATACGAAGCCGCCTGCCAGATCGCCCAGACCCGCAATGTCACCGAGCTGTATCGCCGTGGCTGGCATGCAACGTCCGTCGTCGGAGTCCTCGGCGTCGCGATCGCCTGTTCGCGGCTGCTCAACCTCTCGTCGGCCGCAACCTCCCAGGCCGTCGGCATCGCGGCCACGCAGGCTGCGGGGTTAAAGGCCTCGTTCGGCACCATGTGCAAGTCGCTGCACGCCGGCGAGGCGTCGAGCCGCGGCATGCGGGCGGCTCTGCTCGCCGGGTGCGGCTTCACGAGTTGCGATCACATCCTCGAGGCACCGCAGGGGTATGCATGGTGCTTCAGCGGACAGGAGCCCATCCACTCCATCGGATCGGTGGCGACGGACGTCTGGTACTTGAGGCGCAATCTCTTCAAGTATCACGCCGCCTGCCACCTGACCCACGCGTACATCGAAGCTGCACAGGCGCTGCGGGAGCGCGACGCGCTGAGGGTGGATCGCATCGCTCGGATTGCCCTGCACGCTAGCCCCATGTGCCTCAATGTCTGCAACATCGGGGAGCCACGCACGGGTCTTGAGGGCAAGTTCAGCCTCTCGCACGTGGTGGCAATGGCCCTGCACGGCTTCAACACGGCCGATGCCACCCTCTTCTCGGATGACATGGCGTCTCATCCGGGATTGAAGGCACTCCGCGCACGCACCCAGGTCTTGATCGAAAACGATCGGGATCGCTTGACAGCCCGAGTCGAGATCACCACCGACGACGGTCGCTGTCATGCCGCGGACTCGAACACGGCGATCACCCACGATCCGGGCACCTCGCAGGCCAAAGTTCGAGCGAAGTTCGTGGCGCTGGGGACACCCATCCTTGGATCGGCCAGGACACTGGCACTTCAGGACGCGATTCTGGATATCGATCGACTCGGATCGATTTCGCAGATCCTGGAGGCGCGGCTGCGCGCCCCAGGGCTTTTGACGACGCGGCGGCTCCACTGGGGGACTCGACTGCCGCCTTGCCGCCTTGGGCGGCGCTCGCCTTCTTTAGATCCGTCTTTCGAACCTTGCCGGACGCGGTGAGGGGCAGCTCGTCCCTGAACTCGATGTGCTTCGGGACCTTGTACCGCGCTAGCCGCGCGGCGAGGTGCTCGCACAGCGCGGCCGCGTCGACGTTGCAGCCATCTCGGCGAACGACGAACGCCTTGCCCACCTCGCCCCAGAGCGCGTCGTCCACGCCGATGACGGCTGCGTTGGCGACATCCGGGTGGTCCAAGAGGTGCTTCTCCACCTCCGCCGGGGACACGTTCTCCGCCCCACTGCGGTACATGTCCTTTTGGCGGTCGACGAAGTACAACCGGCCACCCGCGTCCGTGTAACCAAGATCGCCCGTGTGCAAGGCTCCGTTCCGCATGGCCTTGGCCGTGTCGTCTGGTCTCTTCCAGTATCCGGACATCACGGTGGGGCCACACGCTACGAGTTCGCCTTCCGCGCCGGGCGCGGCCGCCTCGCCTTCGATCCACACATCGGTAAAGAATCCTGCCCGCCCCACCGAGCCGAAGTGCGAGAGCACCTCGCCAGCATCCTGCAGCGCCATGAAGGAGTTCTCGGTCTGCCCGTAACCCATGCGCAGCGAAAGTCCGGTGACTGCTTTGATCTGCTCGAGGAGGCTTCGGGGTGTGCGCTCCCCCCCGCCGAACAGCACTCTCACACTGGAGAACTCGCGCTTCTGCTCCCCCATGGCGTCCATGACGAAGCGCAGCATCGTCGTCGTACAACAGACGACACTCGGCGCTTCGCGCTCAAGATCGAGAAGAAAGGTCTGCGCGGAGAACGTTTCCCGCGTAACGAAGGTGGCGCCCCGACTCAGAACAGGCACCAGGAGCGCGAAGAGCGCACCGGAGTGAAACAGCGGCATCTGCGTCATCACCACGTCCGATTCCCGCAGATCGAGATAGTTGACGACCTGGAAGGCCTTGAAGAACGTCTGCAGATGCGACGTCACGACCCCCTTGGGCTCCCCGGTCGTCCCGGATGTGCAGCAGCGCCAGAGGCTCCTGAGAGATCAAGCTGCACGCAGTCGGCTGACGGGTGCCCGGATCGTGGCCCCGAGGATGTCTGCGCCGCCCCAGTGCCAGGGCTCGACCCGAGAGCACTATAGGCGATGCATTGGAGTTCCGGGAGCTCGTGCCCAATCGCGCCCGAGTCGATCTGCGCCCTCCACTCATCGTCGAACAGCAGCAGCGACGCACCCGCGTCCTTCAACTGGAACAACAGCTCGGGTGTCGTCAAGCGCGTGTTCAGTGGCAAATAGATCGCCCCCAGCTTCAGTACCGCGAGAAAGCAGTTCACCGTGGTGGCGCCGTTTCGACCGAGGACCGCCACCCGATCCCCCGCTGCACAGCCTCGATCGCGCAGCTGCCTCGCGATGCGCGAGGACGCGACATCGATGTCGCGATAGGTGTAATCGCTGCCAGCGAGCCGCAGCGCCACCTTGTCGGGCCGGAACTGCGCCCACTTCTGAACGACCTTGGCGAGGTTCCAGGCATCGCACGGGACGGATTCGGACATGCGGACACCCACGGGACGGTGATCTCAAGGTGGCTGCCTCGCAACTGCGTAGGCGTGACTCATGGTAACCGCGCGGTTCGCTCGTCCGTCGGCGCGCGTGCCCAAATAACAGGTATGTGATGCGATTCGTACGGGAACCGCCGCATGGCCGTCGGCGGAGCTCGCTTGGGATTTCACAGGTATCTGGTAATTCGATTCACGGAACCGGTCTGCCGCTGCGGGCCATTGGTCGTCGGGCGCTTTTCTGAGATAACTGCACCACACGAGCGACGCGGTGCAGGTTCTACTCACCGGACGCCTCCGGGAGCGCCCAATGACCGCGACACTCCAGCTGATGACTGATGAACAGGCCATGATCAAGGAGATAGCGGCCGAGTTCGCCACTCGGGAAGTGCTGCCTCTCGCAAATGAGCTGGATCCAGTGAAGGGGGAGATCCCCGACGAGCTCGTGCGCAAGATGGCCGCGATGGGCTATTTCGGCATTCGCATTCCCGTCGAGTACGGTGGTCTGGGCCTCGGCGTCTTCGAGTACTGCCTCGTCAGCGAGGAACTGAGCCGGGGCTGGATGAGCGTCGCGAGTCTGATTGCGCGCACCAATACACAGCTCGGAGTCGACGGCATGTCCGAAGCCCGCCGTCAGGTACTGTTGCCGAAGATGGCCGCCGGCGAGTTTATCAGTGCGGGCGCCCTCTCGGAGCCGAGCGTCGGTTCGGACCTCGCTTCCATCCGCTGCCGCGCGGTGCGCGACGGGGACGATTGGATCCTGACTGGGGCCAAGTACTGGGTCACCTATGCGGACAAGGCCGACGTGCTCTATGTCGCGTCCCGGACCAGCCCCCGCCTTGCGGACGCGAAGCGCCATCTTGCCTGAGCCTCTTCGAGATCGAAAGCCGCGCGACGCATTCCGGCGGGATCCGAGGACAGCCGATCCCGAAGATTGGCTACTACGGGCCCAAGACCTTCGAACTCGCGTTCGATCGATTTCGCGTACCGGGGAGCGCGCTGCTAGGCGAAGAAGGCAAGGCCTTTGGCATGCTCGGCAAGGGTCTCGAGGCCGCACGTGCG
Source organism: Pseudomonadota bacterium (assembly GCA_016704655.1). Taxonomy (GTDB): domain Bacteria; phylum Pseudomonadota; class Gammaproteobacteria; order Steroidobacterales; family Steroidobacteraceae; genus RPQJ01. Next base: position 49,579 of record JADIZR010000011.1, read on the forward strand.
CACACGGCCGCTCGATCGATTGGACAGGCCCAAGGCGCCTTGGACGTGGCCGTGAAATACGCTATGGAACGCATTCAGTTCAACCAGCCCATCGGACATTTCCAGGCCATCCGCTTCAAGATTGCGACGATGGCGACCGAGATCGAGGCCGCGCGACAGCTCATGTACTACGTGTGCCACCGGATCGACACCGGCGTCCGATGCGATAAGGAAGCCTCGATGGCCAAGCTCTTCGCCTCCGAGATGTCGGAGCGGGTAACGAGCGAAGCGATGCAGATCCTAGGGGGTGCCGGCTACACGACCCACTTCCCGGTGGAGCGGTACTGGCGCGATGCGCGTCTGACTCGGATTTTCGAGGGGACGTCCGAGATCCAGCAGCGGATCATCGCCGACCACCTTCTCGGCAAGATCCCGACGTGAGCGTGAAGTGCCGGAGTCGATGGCTGACGCCGCGTCGAGTTGCAGCGACGGAGAAACCGAATGATTCACAGTGACGAGCTTGACTTCCAGAAGAACGCGACAATCATCGAGGTCGGTCATTCATACGAGGACTTCGAGGTCGGTCAGGAGTTCTTCCACCACTGGGGTCGGACGCTCAACAGTGGCGACAACAGCCTGTTCACGACTCTGACCCTCCACTACAACCCGATGTACTTCAACGCGCCGTACGCGCGTGCGCACGGGCACGAGCGGCTCCCAGTGAACCCGCTATTGGTCTTTAACACGGTTCTCGGCTTGTCCGTCGAAGACCTGTCGGAGAGGGGCGGCCCGTTCCTCGGTATCTCCGGCTGTCGATATCACACGTTGGTCTACGAAGGCGACACGGTCTACGCAATCAGCAAGGTGCTCGCGAAGAGAGAGTCCGAGAAGCGGCCCAATAGTGGCATCGTGACTTGGGGCACCCGGGGCTACAACCAGGATGACATGCTGGTGATCGGGTTCAGCCGCACCAACCTGGTCGGCAAGCGCGGCCACGTCGTGATGCTCTGAGGGGCAACTATGCAGCTGGACAAGCTCACTCCGCGTTCACGGTACTTCGAGGACTTCGAGGTCGGTGCGGTCTACAGGCACTGGCGTGGCAAGACGGTGAAGGAATCAGACGCGGTCACGATCTGCAACATGGTGATGAATACAGCCCAAGGGCACTTTAACGACGAGTTCATGAAGAACTTCCCGATAGGCGAGTCCGTGGTGTTCGGTGGCGTGACGCTATCCATGATCATCGGCCTCGCCGCCCAGGACACGGCACAGAATGCCATTCGCGAGATCGGCATGGACAACGTCGCGTTGAAGTCGCCGACGCGCCACGGCGACACGCTCTACGCGTACTCCGAAGTGCTGTCCAAGTTGGACACCGGCGAACAAGGAGGCGGGGAAGTGCGCTTTCGGCACTATGGAGTGAATCAGGCAGGCCGGCTCGTCTTCCGTGGCGATCGAACCGTCCTGCTGAAGAAACGGCCGCAGGAACGCTAGATGTCTCGCTTCAACAATGGCTTGCTGATCTGCGTCGTGGCACTGCTGTCCGCGCCAGCGTGCGCGGAACGGGGCGAGGTCGCCGGGGACGCTGCGCGCGTGGGTCGGGCGGGCGACACCCCGCTGACCAAAGGCAGTCCCGAGCACCTGCGTCGCATCACGGCCGCCATCGATGACACCGCCTTGGTCGCCGCCCGCGCGGACACCGACTGGATCACCCATGGACAGACCTACGCGGAAGGCAGACATTCCTCGCTCGCCCAGATCAATCGCGACAGCGTCCCGAAGCTCGGACTCGCGTGGACACTCGAGCTTGGCGGCCGCCGCGGAATGCAGGCAACGCCGCTGGTTGTCGACGGCATCATGTTCTTCACCGGCTCTTGGTCCATCGTCTATGCGGTTGATGTGCGCAAGGGATCGATCATCTGGCGATTCGATCCGGAGGTGGACCGCAGCAAAGCGCCGAGTTTCTGCTGCGGCGTGAATAACCGGGGCGTCGCGCTCTACAGGGGCGCGGTTTTCGTCGGGACACTCGATGGACGCCTGCTCTCCCTGGATGCGAGCGACGGCTCCGTCAACTGGTCTGTGCTGACGATCCCGGAGAACTCCAACTACTCGATCACCGGTGCCCCACGCATCGTGAAGGGCAAGGTGCTGATCGGCAATGGCGGCGCCGAGTACGCCGGTGTGCGCGGTTACGTCACGGCGTACGATGCCCGCACTGGGAAGCAGGCGTGGCGCTTCTACACCGTTCCGGGCAACCCCAAGGCGCCGTTTGAGGATCCGGCGCTGGAACGTGCCGCAAAGACGTGGAGCGGCGAATGGTGGCTGCAGGGCGGGGGTGGAACCGTCTGGGATTCGATGGTCTATGATCCGGAGCTGAATCTGGTCTACATCGGAGTAGGCAACGGCTCACACTGGGACCGCAACGTACGCAGTCCCGGCGGGGCGACAATCTCTTCCTCTCGAGCATCGTCGCCCTGAATGCCGACAGCGGCCGTTACGTGTGGCACTACCAGACGACCCCCGGCGACTCCTGGGACTATACGGCGACACAGCCGATCATCCTGACCGAGCTCGAGATCGACGGCCGGCGCCGTAAGGTGCTCTTGCAGGCCCCGAAGAACGGCTTCTTCTATGTCATCGATCGCGTCAACGGGGAACTGATTTCCGCGGCGCCGTATTCATATATGAACTGGGCCAGCGGTATCGACGGTCGGGGTCGTCCGATCGAGCGCGAAGGGGCTCGGTATGCAGATGGTCGTACCCACTGGATTTCTCCCAGTTCACACGGTGCGCACAACTGGTTTCCCATGTCGTACAGCCCGTCGACGGGACTGGTCTACATACCCGGTGTGCGTCAGGCGGGGCCTTTCGCCCGCGACGCTACTCAAGCCTGGAATGGACCGAACCAAGTGGGTAGCGGCCATCAGGTGACCGCGTCGTTCGCGTTTCGACGCGATCGTGAACAGGTCTTGGATTCGAATCCGGATGCCCCGCGGCCGGGCACGGCCTCCGGCGAACTGATCGCCTACGATCCCGTCCGGCAACGCCGAGTCTGGGCGATCGCCCAGCCATCGCACTACAACGGCGGTCTGCTCACGACGGCGGGCGGCTTGCTCATGCAAGGCGACGCGGAGGGCTACTTCACCGTTCGTGACGATCGGACGGGCGGGATTCTCAAGCGCTTCGACGTGCGCTCTGGCGTCATCTCATCCCCGTGACCTATCTGGTCGATGGAGAGCAGTACATCAGCCTGCTGGTCGAGTGGGGGGGGGGGCAGGGCCAGTATCACAAGAAGGTGGACCAACTCTATCCCGGGACGGTTTATACCTTCAAGCTCGGCGGCACCGCGACGCTGCCGTCTCGGGAAGCCGCACCGCAGCGGTCACTCATCACCGGGAGTACCACTGCCGCACCGGAAGACATTGGTCGCGGGATGAACGTCTACTTACGCAATTGCGTCACGTGCCATGGCGAGCCAGGCTCGGGCGGTGGCGTCATCCCCGACCTGCTGCGCTCAGCCCCGGAAGTCTACGAGGCCCTGGACTTCATCGTGCTGGGGGGTGCGCTGGCTGGACTGGGCATGCCAGGTCATAGCCGGCAGCTCTCATCGTCCGATGTGGCCGACCTTCGGGACTATCTGCTTTTCGTTGCCGCATCGCTCAGGTCTGGCATCACACCACAGCGTCTGAACCAGGACTTGGGCGCTATGCAGCGGCAGGCGCTGGATCGCCAGAAGTGATTGGTGCTCCGCTGCGGTGACGCAGCTTACCTTCGGGTGTGCCGCTCAGGCGAGCGACAAGTGCTTGTGCCACGGCGACTGATCACTGCTCAGGTAGTCGTTACCGCCGCGCGTGTCGTTCATGAAGCGATTCATCGCTTCCGGGGTCGCGCGCTCGATGAACGCCTTCAAGGCCGCGACGACCGCCTCCTCCTTGGGCCGGAATCGATCGATGGGGCCACCGACGCTGATAGCGCCCCGATCGCCGTGCTCCGAAATCTGCAACGGCATGGCAATGGCCGCGATGCCCGGCGTTCCGTGACCGTTCGAGTAGGCGTATCCGTTCTTCCGCAGGAACTTGATGCCATCGAAGCAATCGAAGGCCGTCGCCCGCCAATGGGGAACGACAGCTTCCGCGTGCGTCCGCCGGACGATGCGGGCGATGTACGTATCGGACAGGTCTTTCATCAAGGCCCATCCGGACGCCGTACACGCCAGGGGACTCACCGCCCCGGACTCGACGTGCAGGCGACGGGCGTCAGGGCTGGTCTGGCCCAGCACGTACTGCACGAAGATGCCGTTACGAATCGACAGGGCGGCCGACTCGCCGAGCTTCTCGACCAGCTCGCTCAGCAGGGTCGGGATGAGGCCGACGCCGGAGTGCCGCTGGCGCATCCACAGACCCAGGAGCGAGATCCGTAGCGTCGGGTAGTACTCCCGACCTCGGGCGTCCACCCTCAGGTAGCCAAGCTGGGTGAGGGACTTCAACAATGCGGCGGCGCTCGAGTGCGGCATCCCCAGAAATCTCGAGACCTCGGAGATGGTCATCGCCCTCTGTTCGGTAGCGAACAACTCAAAGATGGCGAGGGTCCGCTCGCAGGATTTGACGGGCGACGGCGCGGGCGAGCAGCTCAATAGGGTGTGGATGCTGGCCATGTGTGGGACTCCAAAGCGCGAGGTTGAGTGACTCAGGAGTTCGGACGCCAAAGCCGGACCCCGGGTCGGGAGCAGCATAATGACGTTAATCCAAAGCCTGACGGGAGTCAACCGAACGTTTGGTTGGCCACCGGTGCGGAACCGAGCTGCCGGGTATCGACGGTTGTCAGCGCCGCAACGTGCCTTCCACATCAACCCGCTCGCGCATCATCGACAGCTCCGCCGCCGACGGTGTCGCCGTCACGTCAATCGAGTCGGCCAGCGCGAGTACGAAGGCCGTGTTGGCGATCACCTCGTCGACCGACACCCGGATGGACGTGTGTCAGCCGCATACGGTGATCCGGGGTCTCGAAATCCAGCACCCCGAGCGGCGTGATGACCTGCCGCGGCCCCTCATTGAACTGGTTCAGGCGCAACCGCGCCCGATGATCGCCGCCCTCGCCGTGCCCAAACGTCGAGATGTAGTCGCATCGCTCAACGAAGACACTGCGACTGTGTGTTGGCGCGTAGATGTAGTAGCGCTTGGCGTAGTGCGCCATGGTGGTGGTGCCCAGCGAGCCGGGCCCGCGCACGGCGAGCGTCCCAGTGGCATCCCGAATTCCGATCAGGTTGGTGTTTCCGAACCGGTCAATCTGCATACCGCCAACGAAGAACACGTCGGAGCAATGCTGCGGACGCTCGAATATGTCGTTGTGGATGACGATGCTCTCGGCCCACCGCGATACGCGGTAGTCGGTTGAGAACTTCGTGGGCTCGAGCAGATCCGCATTCAGTAGATTCGTCGTGACCATGCCGACCGAGAGCTTCATGTTGGGTGCATGCGTCATGTGCGCATAGAGCGCGCCGGCGCGAGGGACATGCAGATTGGCCCCCACGAACAGTCGGTCGCCATCCTCCAACACCCGCGCCACGTAGAACGCCTGGATCTCTGGTTGGTCACGGGGAGCGTCACGACTCTTTCTCCGTTACATCCTGAAGGTCGTGCCGGGCGTCGAACCCCACCGTCCCGAGATAATCCGCCTGGCTCTTCGGTCCGTGGACATAGCGCTGCAGCCAGGCGTCGAACGCCGACCGATCACCCTTGCGTGCGCGGTTCGCGACGTCCACGTACTGGCGGATGAAAGCCTCGTCGACGCGGTAGCAGCCTGGACTCGCAAACGGATGGGCCCCCCATGGCACCCGAATCACCGCATCGGCGTAGGCGATTGAAGTCATCATCGGATTGCGCCGAATCTCCTCGTTCGAGACCAGCGCTTCGGTCGTCAGCACGGTACGCCTGGAAGCCCGATGCAAGGCGCGGTCCCCGTAGCCGGATCCGGTGTGCTGGCCGAGCCCATACCGGTCTGCCCGCTCGACGTGCGCGAAGAACACATCCGGAACGATCGCTGGCACGGCGATGAGGTCCTGGCCCGTGATCGGGCACGGGAAGATCTTGAGGTCGGGATTCAGTTGCAGAATCGACGTTCCAATGCCGGCCTTCCAGGGCGCAAAGGGCAAACCCTGGCCGGCGGCGCGTAGCGCGGCATAGAAAATTCCCTCATCGCATTCCCACAGGTTGATCTGCTGTCGCTCCAGGGCGTGACGGAAAAAGGGGCCTGTCGCAGCGAGCACTTCGGCAGTCACCGAGGAGGTCACCACCTCACGCACCGCCCCCGCCCCGATCAGCAGATCTAGATCGAGCCCTGCGATCGCGCTGCCCACCACGCGCAGATTGCGCAGCCCTCGCCGCACGATCCCGCGGACCACCGCCATGGGATGGCTCGCCGTGTTGAATCCCCCGAGCGCGACGGTCATGCCGTCCTTCAGGGTGTCCAACTCCCGCTCGACCGTCGAGAGCACGGGGCGCCGGGAGGGCGGTGCGTCGGACGCGGTGGGGTTAGGCATGTGCCGCGCGCGCCCGCTTCAGCTGTTCGATCCGCGCGTTCGCCGCCGCCCGCGTCTCCTTGAACTCCAGTTGCCGCGTGCCGTGCGGGTCCACCACCTCGCGAAGCACCCGCAACTCCTCGGCCGTCGGCGCAGGCGACTCCTCGATCCGCTCCGGGATGACGAGCTCGAAGCCTGTGTTCGATACGACCTGATCGAGCGTCACTCCGGGATGCAGCCGCAAGAGACGGGCGAACCCCGTCTCCGGCTCGAGAAGTCGAGCACGCATAGCGGGGTATGCACGTGGTATGGGCCCGGGCCGGCGTTCATCCTCCGCCGCCACGTCCCCTTATCGGTATGACCTAGCCCGGTACAGAACGCCAGCGAGCTCACGAAGGTCCGGTGGTTGTGTTCGGTGACGTACAGCACGGGCTTGCGGCAGGTAATCATCACGTCGGCCACGGCGATGCCGTGGAAGCGTGCCTTGGGTCGCTCCGGGCTTCCGATCACGCTCACGTTGACGCTGCCGAATCGATCGACCTGCAGCGGGCGGAGGAACTGCAGGTCGCATCCGCCCCTCGCCGTCCAATTGACGATGTCGTGATGCGAGATCAACGCCCGCGAGGACGTGTAGGCGAGCGTTGGGTCGATCAGCATGGCCGCCAGATCAGGCGTCGACGGGTTGATCGAGTTGAATACGGTGCCGAGGTAGAAGAAGTTCAGGTTCGGCGCATGCGTGGTCTTCGCGAGCATCAGGGCCGCACCGGCCAGCGGCACGACCGCGCCGTGATTGACCCAATCTCCATCCTCGATGTCGCGCGCCATCTGCACGCACATCAGCTCATCAAGGGAGTACTGCGGATTCATCGATTCATGCCCGCAGTTCCAGTCGAACACGAACTTCTGCAGGTACGCGGCGAACGCCTCTTCACCATCGTTCGCCGCCTTCAGGTACTCACCCGAGAGGTGCTCGATGTCCGGCTCATAGGCCGAGAACACGCCTGTGGGCCACGCACCTCTTGGTGTGTGCACGACGTGCGCGACCTCCGGACCGATCAGTGCCACTCGGGCGGGGTCGGACACCGGCACGATCTCTTCCGCACATACGATGGTCGTCTTCGCCACTCGCCCGATCAGGTAGTCGAAGTCGTAGATGAGATCCGGCGCCGCCGGTGCATGAACGTAGCCGTCGGCATCCACGCGATGCACATGGATCACCGCGAAGTCCAGATGGCAGGCCGGGGCGGCGAGATACTCCCCGTCGTCATAGGGGCTCCTGACCGTTTTGATGCCCAGGTTGGCGGTCAGGTCCGACTTCCAGGGCGTCTTCCAAGGAAGAAACGGCAATCCCATGTCCGCGGCCCGCAGCACGGCGATCAGAAGAAACTCGCTGTACTCGTTCACCTTGAACGAGCCCTCGGGCACGATCCGAGAGAAGTTCGGCGCCGGACCATACTCGAGCAAGCCGACGTAGGCTGCATTCGTGGACGCCACGGCCCGAGCGCCTATGAGCAGGTCGGTCTCGAGGCCCGCAAGGAACTGGAAGACGTGAAGCTCTCTGGCTCGCTGCCGGACCAACTCGCGGCAGAACCCCATCGGGCGCCGCATCATGCCGCCGCCGCCGCCGAAGGCGATCCTCGCCCCGGGTTGCACCAGCCGCGCTGCCGCTTCGATGCTTATGACCTTACTCACGTTCCGGCCCTCGGGCAGGTTCCCACCAGATCCGCCATCACTTCCATGGCATGCATGTCGTCGGTATCGCAGATCAACGTCGTCACCGGGCTGTCGCGCCAGCGCTCGAGCAGCGACGCTATCCGCTCCCGTGGACCACACAGGGCCACGTCGTCGACGAGTTCGTCCGACACCGCCTGAATCGACTCCTCCCGGCGACCAGCGAGAAAAAGTTGCTGCACTTCCTCGGCGACTTCTTCATAGCCGAAGCGCCGAACCAGCCGGTTCGAGACGTTCAACTTCGCGTGCCCCATGCCACCGATGTAGAGGGCCATTCGCTCCTTGACCCTGCGCCTGGCTACATTGACGTCGTCGTGCACGACCACCGAGACGATCGGCGCGACATCGAAGCCATCGCCTGGCCCCTTGCCGTTGCTCGCCTTGGCGAATCCCACCCGCAGGTCTTCCCCGAACACGCTCTCCCACACTCGGGGTGCAAAAAAGATCGGCAGCCACCCATCCGCAATCTCCGCGGTCATCTGAATGTTCAGCGGCCCCAAGGCGCCGACGTAGATAGGAATTCGCTTTCGCTTCGGGGTGATGATCAGCTTCAGTGGCTTCCCGATCCCGGTGCCCTCGTTGCCGTCGTACGGAAGTCGGTAGTCTCGACCTCGGTACTCGACGGGCGCCTCCTTCGCGATGATCGCCCGCATGATGTCGATGTACTCCCTGGTCCGACTCACCGGGCGATTGAATGGCTGGCCGTGAAATCCCTCCACGACCTGCGGACCCGAACTGCCGAGGCCGATGATGTTCCTGCCACTCGAGAGCACATCCAATGTCGCGGCCGTCATCGCCGCCATGGCCGGCGTCCTCGCCGGAATCTTCCAGATTGCCGAACCAAGGCCGATGTGGCTGGTAAGCGCCCCGACCCAGGCCAGAGGACTTACGGCATCAGTGCCGTAGGCCTCTTCACACCACACCGACGAGAAGCCAAGCTCCTCCGCCTTGATCGACAACGCGACATTCTTCTGCGGGCCGGCGTGCCAGTTGGTCATCGCCAAGTTAAGCCCCAACTTGAACACTTTCATCCGGTCTCCGACTCCAGCGCGAGCGGGCGGCTTGCTCGCTCAACTCGTGCCAACGGTTCCACTGCTCCGCTGCGCCCATTGAAGTGAACGTCGCCGCTCACGGCGGATCAGAGGCAATACTTGCAGACCGGCTATTGGCGGGGCAACGACCTATGCGCTGCGCCGTCGCTTCAATACGTATGTGTCAATTGGCGGCCGACGCCCTATGATGCCGACGAGGCCCCTACGCTAGACCCTGCTGCACGATTCCTCACCCGAAGATGCTACCGATGGCAGACGAACAATCGGACGCGGGCCGAAGCTCCAAGCGCCTGCAGGATCTGATCGAGATCTCGGCGCGCCTGTTCCGCGCGAAGGGCTATGCGGCCACCTCGATGCAGGAAATCGCGCGCGAAGCGGGCATGCTCAAGGGGAGCCTGTATCACCATATCGGCACCAAAGAGTATCTGCTGTGGCTGATTTCGAAGCCGACGCTTTCCGAACTCGTTTCGGGCGTCCGGGAGATCCTGGAGGACTCGCGGCTACCGCTCATCACGCGTCTTCGGCAAGGGATGCGTGTCCACGTCAGACGCTTTCATTCCCATGACACCTTCATGGCCGTCGTCGCCCAGGAAGGCATCAACGCTCTGAACGCCGGACGCCATGCGGAACTCGTCCGGCTGCAGAAGGAATACTTCGAGCTCTGGCAGACGCTCTTCCGCAAGGGCATTCGCTCGGGCGAAATCGATGCCTCGCTGAACCCCGCGATCATGAGCTACGCCGTGCTCGGGATGGTCAACTGGATGCTGCGCTGGTACGACAGGGACGGTGCGCTCAAGCCCGACGAAATCGCCGACCAGTTTGCCCGGCTGCTGATAGACGGCTTCCAGCCCTCCAAGCCGCCGAAGGTCCGAGGCGTGACGCCTAGTTCGTCCGGCTGAAGATCTCCCGTCCGATCAGCATTCGCCTGATCTGGGTCGTGCCACCTCCGATCTCAAGAAGCTTGGCGTCGCGAACCAGCCGGCCCGCCGGACAATCGTTCATGTATCCGTTCGCGCCAAGCAGCTGCATCGCATCCAGCGCCACTTCGGTCGCGCGTTCCGAAGCAAAGAGGAACGCCGCGGCCGCATCCTGTCGCGTCACTTCGCCCCGGTCCGCCGCGGCCGCACAAGCATACAAGTATGCGCGCGAAGCTCCGAGCGACGTATACATGTCCGCGACCTTCGCCTGCACGAGTTGGAACCTTCCGATCTGCTGGCCGAACTGCTTGCGCTCGTGGATATAGGGAATCACCAGGTCGAGTGACGCCTCCATGATGCCGAGCGGCACGGCTGCCACCGTGATGCGCTCATAGTCGAGACCGCTCATCAGGATTCGGACCCCGCCATTGACGCTGCCGAGCACGTTCTCCTTCGGGACACGGCAGTTGTTGAAGACCAGCTCACTGGTGTCCGATCCGCGGATACCCAGCTTGTCGAGCTTCGGCGACGCCGAGAATCCCTCGAAGGCCTTCTCGATGATCAAGGCCGTGATGCCTTTGGCGCCGGCCGAGGGGTCGGTCTTCGCATAAACGACCAGCGTGTCGGCCTGAGGACCATTGGTAATCCACATCTTGGTGCCGTTCAACAGTAAGTGATCGCCGCGATCCTCCGCGCGAAGCGTCATCGAAACCACATCCGATCCCGCTCCCGCCTCCGACATGGCCAGCGCCCCGACGTGCTCGCCGGTGAGCAGACTCGGGAGGTACTTGCGCTTCTGCCCTTCCGATCCATTCAGGGCAATCTGGTTCACGCAAAGGTTCGAATGGGCGCCGTAGGACAACGCGAAAGCCGCCGAGCCGCGTGCGAGCTCCTCATAGGCCACGACATGCGCCAGATAGCCGAGTCCGGTGCCTCCGTAGGCCTCAGGGACGGTGATGCCTAGTAGACCCATCTCACCGAGTTCCGGCCACAGCTCACGCGGAAATCGGTCCGTGCGGTCGATCTCCGCCGCACGCGGTGCGAGTCGCTGCTCGACCCATCGTCTGACCACGGAGCGCATCTCCTCGATCTCTGGCGGCAGGCCAAATCGCATCAGTACACCAAGGTCACCTAACATGCCGTATCCCTCGCGTCGCTATCCGAGGCCTGCAAGTGGCCCCACGGCGCAAGTGTTTCAACAAAACCAACTTTGAACTAGTTCTGTCATGCACCGTACGCGGGACTGACCCGATGAAAACATATATGTGTCGCCTCGGACGCACGACGCATGGCTCGCGACGACTGTCGCGCAGGTTTACTGGACATCGACGACGCGACGCGTTTGAAAATGCTGCGCCGGTGTTGGAATACCGTAAGCGTCCGGTGAACCCGTCTTGACGGAGCTCAACAGGATCAGATTGCGAGGATGACCGGCTGCCAGTGATGAGGCAGTGAGCCGTCGTCTACGTAACGCGTCAGCGCCGACCAGTGACGCAGGCTGTAGGGATCGCCTGCGCGGTCGCCGAGCCCTCGGGATCCCAGATGCCGCGCCGGACTCCTTGACCCAGGTTCTCAGCAAGTTGACGTTCAGTTGCAACTCTTGGACAACGGCGGCGACGTCGACGCTTCTGTCGAGGGCTGCATAGGTGTCCGCTTAGCTAAGTGGGCACTATCGTCACGTTAACCAGCGGCCCGGTAGATAACTTCGCCAGCCGCTTGCCCTGCTGCAGGCGGATCGCGCAGGTGAGGCCGGCCCGGCGCCTACGACGACCAGGTCTTACTCCATCTGGTCGCGTTCTAGGGCGTCGTTCAGTTGGTTGGCGTCATGCATCGGAAGGTCGTATCCCCAGCGGACGCCGCGGGCACTGTCGCGGTGCGTCGCTGTGGCATGGCGGCCGCGCTAGTGGTCGGTAAGCCATGCAAGAATGCGGCGATCCGCTCCGCGCCATTCAGTGCCGTTCCGTGCGTATCGCCGTCGAAGAGAATTCGCGACACCGGGGCGTTACGCTCCAGCAAGGCGTCGGTGAGCAGCAGCGCATCACGTGCCGAGACCATCGCATCGGCGGTACCGTGCGGGATCAGGAGCGGGCGACGGATAGCGCCGACATGAAGGAACGTTAGCGTTCACGTAGCGCGGCTTCCGGGTCGCGTCGGCTGTCCGCAGCAGCTGCTGCGCGTCCTCTGCACAGATGGACGACGACCACGTCATAGACGCCGTCCCTCCCGAATTCTCCCTTCCAGGGCAATCTCGTCTCCGCGAGGGACATCCCCGCTAGAATCCGTTCGTGCTCGGCATACCCACAAACGCCACCTCCCTCTCGCTGCACGCCCTGCCCGGCATCGGAGAGATCCTGCCCGGCTGCGATCTCGCTGCGGTGCTGCTCGAGGCGCTAACAGCCGCAGGCCTGGCGCTCGCGCCGCAGGACGTGCTGGTTGTGGCGCAGAAGGTGGTCTCCAAAGCGGAGGGCCGCTTCGTGTGCCTCGACGAGGTCGAGCCCTCGCACCGGGCGCGGGAACTGGCCGGCATCACGGGCAAGGACGCGCGCCTCGTCGAAGTGATCTTGCGGGGAGTCCACCGAGGTGCTGCGCGCCAGGCCGAACGTGCTGATCACGCGCCACCGCCTCAGGCTCGTCATGGCACAGGCCGGCGTGGACCGGTCGAACGTTCCGGAAGCCGAGCGCGTGCTGCTGCTGCCGGCCGACCCGACAGGTCGGCGGCATCGCTGCGCGGAGCGGCTAGCTTCCGCCTGTGGTGTCGAGGTCGGCGTGATCGTCTCCGACAGCTTTGGCCGTCCCTGGCGGCTCGGCACGACCAACGTCGCCATCGGCGCGGCAGGCGTGCCGGCGCTGTGGGACCGGCGCGGCGAGACCGACCGCGAACGTCGCGTCCTCGAGACCACGCAGGTAGCGTGGGCCGACGCCGTGGCCGCGGCGGCGGGCCTCGCGATGGGCGAGGCCGCCGAAGGCACGCCCGCCGTGCTCGTGCGCGGCCTGCGCCTTGCGCTGCCGCCGCAGCCGGCCCGGACGCTGCTGCGTCCCCTCGACGAGGACATGTTCAGGTGAGCGAAATCTCGGTGATCGCGCTGACGGGCGGGATCGGCGGCGCGCGGCTCGCGCGCGGCCTGCACCGGCACCTCCCGCCAGGCGCCCTCGCCTGCATCGTGAACACGGGCGACGACTTCGAGCACCTGGGACTCTACGTCTGCCCGGACCTCGACACCATTCTCTATACTCTCGCCGACTGCCACGACCCCCAAACCGGCTGGGGCCGGCGCGACGAGACCTGGACCTTCATGTCCGTCCTCGCCCGACTTGGCGGGCCTGAGTGGTTCCGCCTCGGCGACGGCGACCTCGCGGTGCACGTCGAGCGCACCCGCCGACTGCGCGGCGGCGAGTCCCTGAGCACGATCACCCGAGATCTGTGCGCGGGCTTTGGCGTCACGAGCGCCTTGCTGCCGATGACCGACGAACCTGTCCGCACCCGCGTGCACACGTCCGAGGGCGCGCTCGAGTTCCAGGACTATTTCGTGCGTCGCCGCGCTAACCCCGTGATCACCGAGTTCGAGTATCGCGGCGCGGCGACGCGAGGCCGACCCACGGGCTGCTCGCCGCCCTAACCTCGCCGCGCCTCGAGGCCATCGTCGTCTGCCCGTCCAACCCCTGGCTCAGCGTGGACCCGATCCTCGCCGTGGGCGGCCTGAGGGAAGCGCTGCGTGCCCGCCGCATACCCATCGTCGCGGTCTGCCCGCTCATCGCGGGTCGCGCCGTCAAGGGCCCGACGGCAAAGATCATGTCGGAGCTCGGGATCGCGGCCACGCCGGCCGCGATCGCCGCCCACTACGGCGGCCTGCTCGACGGCCTGGTCATCGACGAGGTCGACCGGGACTGGGCCGGTAGCTGCGGCATCCCGACCGTCGTGGCACACACATTGATGAGCGATGACGGCCGGCGCGAGGCGCTGGCGGCAGCGGTGCTCGAGTTCGCGAGACGGCTGTGATCTACCGCCTCAGCGGCGGCGATGCTACATGCGTTGCACTATCACGCATCGACGTTTTCGCCCGGCAGCGCGCAATCGCCGCCGACACCCGCCCACGTTCAATGACATACTCACGGTTCCGCTTGCGGAGGCCGAAGCCGAACCGCGTAGGAGACCTCCGCAGAACTCGACAATAAATCCGAGGAGATCCTCGGATCCGTCGTGCGCTGGATCGGCCCAGTGCATCGGTTGATCCAACGTCCTGGACATCAATGACGTCCGATCGATGGAGTATCGCGCGGCGTTGCGGGTCTCTTCGCACCACCTCGCTAACTTGCTACTCCACGGGGTTTGCACTCCAGCACAGGTCGACGCGACATTGATCCGGATGGCCGAGAAGTTCGATCGATAGAACGCTGGGCCTCTCCACCGACCTATGTCCCCGCAACGTCGAACGCTCGCCGCGTGTCGACTCCATGCCGGGTCACCGTCCTAAAAATTTTTCTCGGTCGCCGCCCGGAGCGCGCCGAAGTGCCCGCGATTAACACACTTGTGTGTTCCGGCACGCGCGCGTTGACCGCGCCCACGCGTTGCGACAACCTCGATCCATCTGCTAGGCGTCGCTGGAGCGAGACACTTACATGGCCATTACCAAGTTCGATCACATCGCAATCGTCGTCCCAAACCTCGACGAAGCACTCACGCACTTTCGGCAGATTTTCGACGTTGACGACGACAAGCTGATCTACGAGCGCGACTACAAAGACACGGACAGCAAGACCGGCAATGTCGAGATCATGCACTTCTGCCTCTTTCCGGTTGGCGAGGTCTACTTCGAGATCGTCGAGCCGGCGAGTGAGGACCGGTAATGAAGTTCCTCAACCGAACCGGTGGCGGCATTCACCACCTCGGTCTGACGTCGGACAAGATCCGCGACGAGTGGAAGAAGCACGACAGGCTCCGGGAGCGAGTCCGCCCGCTTGAGAGCAAGCCGCGCGTCGATCAGTACAAGGTTTCGTACTGGTTCTTGCATCCCAAGGCGAACCACAACGTGCTGTTCGAGATCGATTCGGCCTGGGCGAAGACCAGCGCGAGCGACATGACGCCGGTGGAAAAGACGCCCGATTGGGAAGCCCTCTAACAGGCAGGCATCCCGGGCAAGTCCATTGCCCTCCGATTCCGACGCAGTCGCAAGTGTCACGCGTGTACGAACCGCTGGTGAAGACGTGATGAGCCCGACTAAGTACCCCGCTCTCGAGAGCACTGGGAATCCCACGGTAGAATTGTCGCTGGAGCAACGCTACAGCGTGCTACCGCTGGTGTACCGGTACATGTACTTCAGTCTCTTCAGAAAGATTGGAGGCGCGTTCGGGTGGGATTTCGCCAATGGGGTCGCCGATGAGATGACGGCAGAATCGATACCCTTCCTCGCGCCGGCCTACAAGAAAAAGTTCGGCCTGCCCGGGGAGGGCGGCGTCATGGTCGCCCAGATGATGCAGGTCGAGATCGTGGTCGAGGGCGGTGACGGCGAACTCATCGAGGAGTCCGGTACGGACGTCTCCGAGTTCAAGCTAGCCTGCTCAATGGGAGCGGGCCTGCAGGATCCGAAGTTCGCAGACGTCGACATTGCAGCAGGTCTGTGCCACATCGGCTGCTGGAAGTATGGCACTCGTGCGGCTCAGCAAATCGACCCCCGCTACCGATTCGAGCGGCTGAGCTGGATGGGCGAGGGTTCACCGTTCTGCCACTTCCGGCTGGTAAAGGACGCGCCAGGCGCCCAGGTCACCAGGGCCGATGTGCCGCAACAAGTCACCGTGCCCGCGCTCCGCGAGCTCCGCATGCATCACGTGCCAGAGTTGAGGCAATGCATGCAGACCACGGGTTATCCCATCCTTCACCGCACTGGAAAGCTCAACTTCGACCTTACACTCGAACAGCGCTTTCGGACCCAGATCAACGTCATCATGTTTCACTTCTTCGCGACGTTGAAGTATGTCGGCGTCAATCGGGGCTGGGAGGCGGCGGACGAGTTCGCGGCCGACACGATCATGCAGGCGCACCCATATCTCGTGGAGGGGTACCGCAAGAAGTTCGACCTGCCCGGCAAGGGGCTGGCCCTGGTGGCGCAGACGTTGCATAGCCACTTCCAGATACTTGGCAGCGACGTCGATGTGATCGAGGAATCCGAGACCACCGCCGAGTACAAGGTACGCTGCTTCTTTGGCAACGCCCTGCGCAGTGGAAAGTTCAACGACGTCCACATCAAGCGAGGCATGTGCGATGGGGGATGCCAACGCTTCACGCAAACCGCGGCCGACGCCGTCGTCGGACAATGCGCTGTCGATCGCAAGACGTGGATGGGGGACGGTGCAGAGTACTGCCACTTCACACTGCGCGCATCGTCGAAGCATTGCGCGAACAGTGTTAACACGCCCTAGTTCGGCGACCGCGAGCAATTGGCCCGATCGTCGACGGATCGGGTGGGGTGTACCCACCGACGCGCGGCACTGGAAGGCGCTTCGCGCCACCTGCAGTACGGGTGGCCTCATAGGAAGCAGCAATGTGCAAAGAGCTCTGGTAAGTATCAAACGCGTCGTGGACTACACCTGCGAGTGCGCGTCAAGACGGACGGAAGCGGTGTGATGCTCCACGGCGTCACGATGAGCAATAACCCGTTGGGCTTGCCTTATATTGCTCTACGCCAGCATATTCCGTCGGATCAGCGGGGTGGCTTGTGTTGAGGGGAATGCGGTGGCGGACCACGCCTGCGTCGCGATCATCGCCGTAAACGAGCGCGTGCGCTGCAAGACGCGACTCAATGGTCTCCTCGGTCCGGCGGGGAGGATCGACCTCGCTCGCAGGATGCTGGCCGCCGTGATCGAGGTCGCACGCGCCGTGCCGTTCCTGGATGCGGTCCTGGTCGTGAGCCCGGAACGTGACCAGGTGCCGGCCGAGGTTTCCGTCGTTCACGATGCTGGCGACGACCTGAACTCCGCGATGGACGCCGGCCGGAGGGCGGCGCTCGCTCGTGGGGCCCGGGAGCTGCTGCTGTTGCCCGCGGACCTGCCGCTGTTGCGACCTGCTGACCTGGCCCGGTTCGTGCTCGCCGGCCGCCGAAGCGGCATGGCCATCGCGCCCGACCGCCACGGCAGCGGCACCAACGGCCTCGTCCTGCCGGCCACTGCGCCGTTCACCTTCCTTTTCGGAGAGGACAGCTGCCTGCGCCACGAGGCCGAGGCCCGCCGACTGGGCCTCGGCATCAGGCAGGTGCGGTCGCCGGGCCTGCAGTTGGATTTCGACACCGACGAGGACATGCCGGGCATCCTCGCGCTGCCCGGCGCGCGGGGGTGGTCGGCCCTGGCGTTCACCGCGCCATGAGTCGGCGCGAAACGGAGGCCAGCAGCAGGCTCACCCGCCTGCTCGCGGACAGTGTGCGCGGCAACCGGCCCACCGCTGCCGAGACGCTGTCGCTGCTGCCGCATGCGCCGCTGGCCGCTCTGCAGCCCGTGGCCGAAGCGCTAGCGCTCGCCGGCCACGGGCGCGCCATCAGCTTTTCGCGCAAGGTGTTCATACCCCTCACACAGCTGTGCCGCGACGTCTGCCATTACTGCACCTTCGCCAAGGCACCGCGCCGCCTGCCGGCGCCCTACCTCGCCCTCGACGAGGTGCTCGACCTGGCGCACGCCGGCGCCGGCCAGTCGTGCAAGGAGGCGCTGTTTACACTCGGCGACAAGCCCGAGCTGCGCCATGCCGCGGCGCGCGACGCGCTTGCCAGGCTCGGCTACGCGCGCACCGTCGAGTACCTCGAGGCGGCGGCGCGCGCGGTGCTGCGCGAGACGACGCTTCTGCCGCATCTCAACGCGGGAGTGCTAGACGAGGACGACCTGCGGCGCCTGCGGCCGGTGGCTGCGTCGATGGGGCTGATGCTGGAGTCAGCGTCCGACCGGCTGTGCGCGCGCGGCGGGCCGCACTACGGCTCGCCAGACAAGCGTCCTGCGGTGCGGCTCGCGACGCTGCGTAACGCCGGGCGCCTCGCTATTCCCGTCACCTCAGGAATCCTGATCGGCATCGGCGAGACGCGCCGCGAGCGACTCGAGACGCTGCTCGCGCTGCGGACCAGCACGACGAGCTCGGGCACCTGCAGGACCTGATCATCCAGAACTTCCGCGCGAAGCCGGGAACGGCGATGGCGCGCGCGCCCGAGCCGCCGCTCGAGGAGCTGCTCTGGACGATCGCCGCGGCACGGCTGCTGTTCGGCCCCGACATGTCGATCCAGGCACCGCCCAACCTGCAGCCGGGCGCGCTTGGGCGGCTGGCCTCGAGCGGCATCAACGACTGGGGCGGCGTCTCGCCGCTGACTCCTGACCACGTGAACCCCGAGGCGCCCTGGCCGGAGCTCGAGGCGCTCGGCCAAGCCACCCGCGCCAGCAGCCGCGAACTCGTCGAGCGCCCGGCCATCACCCCCTGCCTTCGCCCGCGAGCCGTCGCGCTGGCTGCACCCAGGCCTGCAGGCGCGGGTGCGCAGGATGACTGACGCCTCGGGCCTCGCGCGCGGTGACCGCTGGTTCGCGGGCGCCGCTTGCGCCGTGCCGCGTCCAGCGTCGGCGGCCCGTGGCGGATCACGTGGCCCGGGCTACCTGCTTGACCTCGACGAGGTGGCGCGGCGAGCGGTCGAGGCAAGGCAGCGCGGCGCCACCGAGGTCTGCCTACAGGGCGGCATCCACCCGTCCTTCACCGGCCGCACGTACCTCGGCGTCGTCGCGGCCATCAAGGCGGCGGTCCCGGACATCCACGTCCACGCGTTCTCGCCCCTCGAGGTGCAGCACGGCGCGTCGACCTTGGGAATTTCCCTCGAGGAATACTTGCGCCGGTTGAGGCTCGCCGGGCTCGCCTCGCTGCCGGGCACCGCCGCCGAGATCCTCGACGACGAGGTGCGCGCCGTGATCTGCCCGGACAAGCTCTCCACCGCCGGCTGGCTCGAGGTGATGCGCTGCGCGCACCGCGTGGGGATTGCGAGCACGGCGACGATGATGTTCGGCCACGTAGACGGGCTGCGGCACTGGGCGCGGCACCTACTGCGGATCCGCGCGCTGCAGCGGGAGACCGGCGGCTTCACCGAGTTCGTGCCGCTGCCGTTCGTGCATGCGGAGGCGCCGCTGTGGCGCCGCGGGCTCGCGCGTAGCGGCCCGACGTTCCGCGAAGCCGTGCTGGTGCACGCGGTCGCTCGTCTCGTGCTCGACCCGCAGATTGCCCACGTCCAGGCGTCGTGGGTGAAGATGGGACTCGAAGGGCTCGAGGCCTGCCTGCGTGCGGGCGCCGACGACATGGGCGGCGTCCTGATGAACGAGTCCATCACGCGCGCTGCGGGTGGCGCCCACGGCCAGGAGGTGCCGCCGTCGGTCCTCGAGGATCTCGCGCGCCGAATCGGCCGCAGTCCATGGCAGCGAACGACGCTCTACCGCCCGGCCGTCCAGGCTACCGGTGCGGATTCCCTGGATCGCGCGACAGCCTGAAGGCCGGGAGACGGTACGTGACAGCAACGGACAAGCCGGCGATCGGCGTGATTGGCGGCACAGGACACCTCGGCAGCGCGCTCGCCGGACGGTGGTGTCGCGCAGGCTACCGGGTGATGATCGGCTCGCGAGACGTCGAGCGGGCGCGGGCTGCTGCCGCCGCGCACACACCCGCCAACGGCGGGGCCGTCGTCGGCGCGAGCAACCGCGAGGCGGCTCGAGAGACCGCCATCGTCGTGGTCGCCGTGCCCTTTGCATCGCAGGAGTCGACGATGGCGGAGATTCGCGACGAAGTGGCGGGCAAGATCGTCGTCGACACCACGGTTCCGCTGGTGCCGCCGAAGGTGATGCGCGTACAGCTGCCGCCGGAGGGCTGCGCAGCCGTGCGTGCCCAGGCCCTGCTGGGCGAGTCGACGATTGTTGTTTCCGCGTTCCACAACGTCGCCGCCCACCGGCTCGCGACGGGCGAGGCGGTGGACTGCGACGTGCTGGTCTTCGGCGACAAGTGCGAGGCGCGCGACAGGGTGGTCGAGCTTGCCTCTGCCGCGGGGTTACGCGGGCTGCACGCCGGCTCGCTGGCGAATTCCGCGTCGGCGGAGGCACTCACGTCCGTCCTAATCTTCATCAACAAGCATTACTCGGTGGACGGCGCGGGCCTCCCCCATCACGGGCGAGATCAAAGGCGCCTAGCGTCGCCGCCGCCAGTCGGCACCGCACGGTGGGCGAGCCGGCATGGCCGGTGAACCGCCTTCCACGGTCCATGCGCATGTAGTTGCAACACGGGCCAACCGGCCCCTGGCAACGCCGGAGCATCGATATGGGCGAACTTCTTCAGCCGCACCACCATTGGGCAATTACATATTTGGCAAACCCAAGTGAAGTCAATCCCTTATGGACCAAGGAGTTTCAGGGAATCAGGCTGATCGCGCGGGCCTTGGCCTCCTTAGCGAGCAGGATGCATTCCACCGCGTTGGCCATGCCGGTCAGCGTGTCGATCGCGTTCGTGCCGCCAACGGTGCCGATATCGGCCATCGCTACAAAGATGGCCAAGTCCATGTCGTACTCCACTTTGGAGCCTGCGGTGAACTCCCCGAGTACGATCTCGTTTTTCTGGCCGTCCCACGCTGGCGGAAAACTGGCGCTAACAATCCCGCCGGTCACTTTCATTTGCCGCAGGCCAACGGAGCTGACGCCGCCGAGCATCGGGTGGATGGTGCGGTGTTTCTGACAGTTGGCGATCGCGTTGATGGACCACAGCAGATTGTCCCCTCCCTGATACGGCTGGAACGAGCGAAAGACCGCCAAGATATCCGGTGGAATTCTCCGGCAGCTTTTCCTTACTACCGAATCAAGGTCCGTATATGGACCCTCCCCACTTTGCTAGCACTCCGTTCTCCGGCGACAAGGTACGACTGCTCACGTATATCCGGCCTCTGTCTGACCTCGATCAGCCGAGGTCGGGCCACGATGGGCTATTCGCGCGTCGGCTCCTCATTGCTTTCTCGGGCTTCGCGCCCGTGGACCTTTGCAGGCTATTCCGACGCCGGTTCGACCTGTTCGCCATCCTTCGGATTGCTCGCAACCGCGGTGATGTTCTCCTCGATCAGTCGGGACGCACGGCCTCAGGCCACCACGCCCTCCGGTTCATAGTTCGTTCCATGGCGCAGCATTGCCCAGGCGACCCGCGCCATCTTGTTGGCGAGAGCGGTCGCCGCCACGTTCGGGTGCGATCTCTCGGCCAGCGCCAACACCCATCGGCTGAGCCGATCGGTCTTGCCTGGGGCGGCTCGTAGCGCCGAGCGCGCCCCGTGGATCAGCAGCGTGCGCACGTACTTGTAGCCTCGCTTGCTGATCCCGAGCCGTCGCTCCTTGCCGCCGGAGCTGTGCTGGCGCGGCGTCAGCCCGAGTGACACGGCCATCTCTCGACCGTTGCGATACTGCCTCGCGTCGCCCACCAGCGCGTATAGCGCCGAGGCCGTCAGCGGGCCGATGCCACGCAGCTGTTCGAGGCGACCAACCGCCTCGTGCTCGCGAGCGATCGCCGCGATCTCTTGATCGAGTTCGCGCACTCGCTCGTCGAACCGTTGCAGATCGCGATACAGGCCGACCAGGAGTGCTCGGAAGCGTGCCGTCAAGCCGTTCTCGGCGTCCTCCAGCCATTGCGGCACCGCTCGGCGCAGCGAGATAAGTTCTTGCGGCGCCACCAGACCGTACTCGTAGACCAGCCCACGCAACTGGTTGGCCTTCGCGGTCCGCTCGCGGATCAGACTCGAGCGCACGCGATGTACCGCCTGTAAATCTTGCTGCTCGACCGTCTTCACACCGACGAAGCGCATGCTCGGCCGGCTCATCGCCTCACAGATCGCCTCGGCGTCGTTCGCATCGGTCTTGTTCGACTTCACATACGGCTTCACGAACTGCGGCGCGATCAGCTTTACCCGGTAGCCCTTGCCCTGCAGAACCCGAGCCCAGTGGTGCGCGCTACCGCAGGCCTCCATGCCGATCTCGGCGCCGGGTTCGGCCGCGCGCTCAAGTTCCGCGATCCAACGAGAGCGCTTCAGACGCTTGCACCAGGCCGGACGCTCCGTCCGATCGACACCGTGTACCTGAAAGACCTGCTTGGCCAAGTCCACACCCACGCGAGTAAGCTTCATGACGACCCCTCCTCATTCCGTGACTGGTTACTTAACAGCTCCAGTCTGGCATTCGATGCCGTAGGTGTGGGGAGGGGTCCATCCCATTGCTGCCGATCTGGAAAAGGGGAAATACGTTCCGCTCGATGGGTTACTGCCGTCGAGCGCCGCGATGGCGAAGCCGACCTGATCAAGGGCGTTCCGAAGTTCCAGGGCGATATTGCAAACGTCACGGCTGAGGCGCGACGGAATTCGATCTCGGAAGGTAAGCCTGAAAATCGTGTCCGGACTGCGGATCGTGATGAACGACGTAGGTATATGGGTTACTGTTGAAAAAAGCCTCGAATTCCGATTCAATTTCCGGATGTCTTCGCGTGCGAAGCTCAATAGTGATTTAGGACTATCCAGCGGGTCGGCCATGGCGAAAAAACCTTTGCCAGGCAAAAGAATGGACGACGTACTACGGAAACTACTGAGTACGCCGCCGGATCATAAGTCGCGCGCAAGCTCTGGCGCGTCCAAGAAAGAATCCGAAAGGAAGAAGCCCGCCAAGTAGCCCGGATTGATGCCCAACGGTGACACCGGGCCATGTGGAATCACTGCCCATTGCGGTCAAGCGAAATCGTGCGGAAATGCGCCGTCAGGCGCGGATTTTCGGAATCAAGGTTGCCTAGCAGTGTACAAACGAGGAACGCGTTCGATAGCCGAACTTCGGCGCCGACAAATTTCCCCCCGCAGGATTGTGACAGGCAGGCGCTTGATTGGTTTGTCAATGGTCTCGCCGACCGCGTCATCGTTTACGAAACGCCATTTCGGATGGCACTTCAGGTCATCTACCGTCAGTGCGTCGGCGGCTTTCCCGAGTTTGAGCATCCTTGGACTCCCGGGTCGGAGGTGAATTCGTTTATGACGTCTTCCGGCCTATTTTTTTCTGAAAAACTCGGCGGACGGCCATCGGCTGCGTTGTCTTGAGAAGCAAAACGATAAGCGCCGGTTAGCACCGCGATGATGTGACAGCAGAGTGCATTACAAGAGCAGCTCTTCTACGCCTTCAGCATTGAGTCTCGCGTTTCCCGCCGATCACCTTCCTCGACGCATCGATCGCGTCCTCGATCTAACTGATCTACGGCAACACCTCGCGCCGTTCTATAGCCACACCGGCCGCCCCTCGATCGATCCGGAGTTGATGATGCGGATGCTGATCGTGGGCTACTGCATGGGCATAAGGTCCGAGCGCCGGCTGTGCGAGGAAGTGCATCTGAACCTGGCCTACCGCTGGTTCTGCCGCCCTGGCCTCGAGCAGCCTGCACCGGAGCACTCGACCTTCTCCAAGAGCCGCCACGGCCGCTTCCGCGACAGCGGCACCTTCCGCTGGCTGTTCGATGAGGTGCTGCGCCGCTGCATGGCAGCCGGACTGGTCAAAGGTGAAGGCTTTGCCTTCGACGCAAGCGTCGTGGCGGCCGATGCGAGCGGTCAGCGCAGCGTTCCCGGAACGGCCAGCGTCGACTGGAACGACGAACTCCTGTGCACGCGTGAGGTGCGCGAATACCTCGCTGCGCTTGATGAGTCGCAGACGCTGCCGAAGAGCGTACTGCTGACCGATCCGCAGGCGCGCTGGACGTATCCGCCGGGCAGCCCGGCCTACTTTGCTGACTTGACCAACTATCTGATCGCTGTCGAACACGGCGTAATGGTTGATGTTGAGGCGTCGCCGTCCAACCGCTCGCACGGTGGAGTCGACGAAGCGCATGATCGAGCGCGTCGAAGTAACCTTCGTACTGCAGCCCGGACGGCCTATCGGTGACATGGCGTAGGGGGCCGCGCCGATGCTGGCGTGGCTCGTCGACGACAAGGACATCGAACCACATGTGCCTGTATGGGACAAGGCGCAGCGCACGGACGGCACGCTCTCGAGTTCCGACTTCGTCTGGAACGAGCCGGCCGACGTGCTGCTGCGGCCTCGCATGGACGATTTTGCGATGATGTATTTTCACCGAGCATGGGAGGCGATTGATGCCGGCAGCGCCTGCGTCGAAGCGGCGGCAGCGCAACTTCAGTCCGTCGTGGCACGACCGCATCAGGCGGCTCCGCGGACCCCGGCCGGGCGACAGGCCCCTGACGCAGAGACCGCTAGCGAAACCAACGCGCCTCGCGTCGGGAGCCTGCGCCTCGCTCCGCTCGATTGCCGGCGAGGTCCGGCCCTGCGTTCTCTGTAACAGGCCAGCCGCGGCAGACTACAATCGCGGCCTGAAACTCTGCCGTGTGGGGTCCGTGTTGTCATACGTCGAGTGGTTCCTGCGCGCCCTGGTCCTGGTCCCGGTGACGCTGCTGCCAATCATCAATCCGCTCAGCAGCGCACCGCTATTCGTCGCCACCGTGGGTACCAACCGCGCCATCGCCACGCGGCTGGCGCGACAGGTGGCGATCAACAGCTGGTTTATCTTTGGTCGGCTCGATGCTGATCGGCACCTACGTGCTGGCGCTGTTCGGGATATCGCTGCCGGTCGTGCGCGTCGGCGGCGGACTGCTCGTCGTCGCCACCGCGTGGCGCCTGCTGCACCGGACGGACGACGACGACGTGCACGCCGTGGCAGTCGAAAAGGCCGCGACGCTCTCCGATGCGGAGATCCTCGAGCGCAGCTCATGCCGATCACGTTCCCGCTTACCACCGGACCAGGCACGATCGCCGCATCGATCGCGCTCGGCGCCCAGATACCGTCGAGCCCCGGATGTACGTGCTGGGTGTGCTGGTCGCGCTGTGCGGCGCGGCTCGTCTCGGCATCGCTGTACCTGATCTTCAAGAACTCGGCGAGAGTGATGAACCGGCTCGGGCGGATCGGCACGATGGTGATGACCCGCCTCGTGGCCTTCATCCTGCTCTGCATCGGCATCCAGATCATGTGGACGGGCTGGGCCGAGCTGAACGGCATCGCTCACTAGAATTTCATGCGGAGGCTCGCAAAGGCGGGCCAGATGGCATCATCGTCGTCCGAGTCCCGGACGCGCTGACCCCGCTCACATCCTTGCCACGAGGTGCCGCCATGACCAGTCGCCGCTCCTTTTCTCTCGGCCGCTGCGCTCACTGCCACGCCGCCGCGCTGCATCCCCTGCCCGCCCTGGCGATCGCGCCTGCCCTCGCGTCCGCCCTGGCGAAACGCGTGATCCCCGCCACCGGCGAATCCATCCCGTTGATCGGCATGGGCACCTCGGGCAGTTTCGAGGTGGATGCGGCCGGCCGCGAACCGCTGCAGGAAGTGCTGCGTCGTTTCGTCGCCGGAGGCGCCAGTGTCGTCGACACTTCGCCCAACTACAGCAATGCCGAGGACGTGCTCGGCGACCTGATGGCCGAACTCGGCGTGCGCGACAAAATCTGGCTGGCGACCAAGCTCGCCGCGGACGACCGTGCCGCCGGTGAGGCGCAGTTCGCGCAGTCGCTCAAGCGCCTGCGCACCGACAAGGTGGAGCTGCTGGCCGTGCACAACCTGCGCGACTGGAAGACCCAGCTGGCCTATGCGCGCGAACTGAAGGCCCGGGGCAAGACGAAATACGTCGGCCTGACCCACTACGTCGACGGCAAGCACGACGAACTCGCGGACATCATGGCCGCGGAAAAACCCGACTTCATCCAGATCAACTATTCGGTCAGCACGACCAATGCCGAGAAGCGCCTGTTGCCGCTGGCCAGGGACACTGGCGTGGCAGTGATGATCAACCGGGCGTTCGACGACGGCCGGCTGTTCGCGCGTGTGGCCGGCAAGGCGCTGCCCGGCTGGGCCGCCGAGGCGGGCGTAACATCCTGGGCGCAGATGTTCCTGAAGTTCGTCATCAGTCATCCGGCGGTGACCGTGGTGATCCCGGCTACCGGCAAACCCGACCGCCAGAGCGACAATCTCAAGGCCGGCCACGGCCGCAACCTGAGCGCGGCCGAACGCGCCGAACTCGTGGCGATGTTCGCCTGATGACGAGGCCGAAACCGGGGCCGGCCCGGCGGTCCGCTTCCTGTCCCGGCTCTTCGCGGTCGAATCCGACGAAGTGCCGGCGGTGGCGGCCGGCGTGCTGATGTTCTTCCTGTTGTTCGCCGGTTATTTCATGTTGCGGCCGGTGCGCGAAACGATGGGCATCGCCGGTGGCGTGCGCAACCTGCAGTGGTTGTTCACCGGCACCTTCATCGCCACGCTCGCGGCGATCCCGCTGTTCGGCTGGGTCGCTGCGCGCGCACCGCGACGGCGCATCCTGCCGTGGACCTACGGTTTCTTCGCACTGAACCTGCTGGGTTTTGCGGCGGCGATCGCCGCGCGACCGGAAAACCCCTGGATCGCGCGCGCCTTCTACATCTGGCTGTCCGTGTTCAACCTGCTGGCGATCTCGGTGGCCTGGAGCGTGCTGGCCGACCTGTTCCCGGTAGCACAGGCCAAGCGGCTGTTCGCGCTGATTGCGGCGGGCGCGAGCGCGGGCGGCCTGGTCGGGCCACTGCTGGGCGTGCTGCTGGTGGGTTCACTCGGCCTGCCGGGGCTGATGACGCTGAGCACGGCTTTGCTGCTGGGTTCGGCGGTAGCAGCACGCTCGCTGCAGGCCTGGCGTGATCACCGGCCGCTGCGCACGGATGACCGGGCTGCGCGCCGCCAGCCGCTCGGCGGCAACCCGTTCGCCGGCATCGGCGAGGTGCTGCAGTCGCGCTACCTGCTGGGCATCGCCGCCTTTGTCGTGCTGCTGGCGAGTGTCACGACCTTTCTCTATTTCGAACAGGCGCGGCTGGTCGAGCTGCATTTTCCCGATCGCACTGACCAGACGCGGGTGTTCGGCACACTCGACTTCGTCGTGCAGAGCCTGGCGCTGCTCAGCCAGCTGTTCCTGACCGGACGCATCGTGCAGCGGCTCGGCATCGTCGTGCTGCTGACGACGGTACCCCGTCGTCATGACCCTGGGCTTCCTGTGGCTCGCGCTGGCGCCGACTTTCGCAGTGTTTGCGGTGGTAATGGTCATGCGCCGTGCCGGCGAATACGCACTGGCGCGACCGGGCCGCGAGATGCTGTTCACCGTGGTCCCGTCCGAGGCCAAGTACAAGGCCAAGAACGTGATAGACACCGCTGTCTATCGTGGCGCGGACGCAGTCAGCGGCTGGGTGAAGACGGGCGTTGATGCCATCGCCTCGAATCCGGCCGTGGTAGCCGTGGCCGGCGCGGCACTGGCCCTGGTGTGGGCGTTCACGGGCTGGTCGCTGGCGCGCCAGCAGAAAATGCTGGCGGCCGGCGGGGACGAGAGGGACGCGCCTTCATCGTAAGCCAAGCGCGACCCTGTTACCTTCTCGCCGGGACCAGGATTGCGCTGCGGGGCGATTCCGGCAACAGGTGCTTTTTCAGGTGCGCGGGACATCGAACCCTGGGGCAAAGAGTTGATCGGCTGCGCTGTCATTGCGGGCA
This sequence comes from Pseudomonadota bacterium, assembly GCA_016704655.1. Classification (GTDB taxonomy): domain Bacteria; phylum Pseudomonadota; class Gammaproteobacteria; order Steroidobacterales; family Steroidobacteraceae; genus RPQJ01. Next base: position 77,317 of record JADIZR010000011.1, read on the forward strand.
GTCTTGCCGCATTCATCTACTTTTACCGCAATTCGACCAGGGCCAACCAGGCATGGCTGCGATGGTCGTTCGCGAGCCTCCTGGTCGCCTCGGCCGCAGCGGCATCGTGGGCCTGGCCAGTCGAGTCTGCCACGTGGGCGATGCTCGGCTTAGTGGCAGCCGGCGGTGTCCTGCTGCCCGCGCCTTTCGGCATGGTGACACTGGCCGGGGTGCTGGCACTGCAGTTACTGCTGAGCTGGATCAACAGCGTCAAGATCGGCCTCACCAGCCTGCCGCTGACCATCCTCGACGTCAGGATCGCGCTGGCCAATCCAGCCGGGCTTTGGGAAGCACTGGCCCTGCCACACTGGACCCGGCACGCCGCCACGTTTGTGGTTGCAGTCGCGGCGCTCGGCTGGTTCATTGCCGGCCTGGTCGCCGCAGCTCGATTCGTGGCGAGTTACCGCACGCGCGCGTCGACCCGCGATCCGCTGTTGCGCCTTGCAGCCATCTGCGTCGTGGTCATTCTTGGCCTGTCGCGACTCGAGGCTCTTTACGCCGACGCAGCGCTGGACACTTCGACGTGGCGGCCCGAAGGCGTCACCGCGCTGGCCGACAGGATGGGCGCTCTGCCCTTTCTTGGCTACTCCTACGACCTCGAAGCGCAATCGACTGGCGACATTTACCGAGATGCAGCCGGCGTCGTGCCGCCGAGTCCGGCGGAAGTGCGGACGGCGGTCCTGCAATACATGGACTTCACGGCTGGGACGACCCGCTCGCGCGTGCAACCAAACATCATGGTGGTCCTGGCAGAGTCGACGTTCGACCCGGGAGCGACCTTTCGCATCGAGGGCGAATGGAATGACGCGGTTTTCCGAGCCGGCGAACACACGGCGGCCAATGGCCTGCTGCGCGTGAATGCGGTGGGCGGCGGCACCTGGATCACCGAGTTCGAAACGATCGTCGGCCTGGACTCCCGGCTCTTCGGGTATTCCGGGATGTATACCCATGCCTCGCTCTCGCCGTTCGTGGATCGCAGCATCGCCTTCTACATGCGCCAGCACGGCTATCGCACGTCGGCTTTCTTTCCGCACGGAGGGGATTTCTACAACGCCCGCAATGCGTATGCGAACTACGGGTTCGAAACCATTCTCGACAGCGAAGACCTGGGTCGCGGCGCCTGGATGGAGACCGATGGCGAAGTCGCCGCGAGCGTCCGCACGGCCATGGGCCCTGCACCGCAGGCGCCCTTCTTCAGTTATGTGCTTTTCATCGAGAACCATTCGCCGCACGACTGCGGCGCCGGCGACAGCACGGGCTTTGCGGTTCGATTCGCCGATACGCAGGAATTCACCCCCAACTGCGCACTGGACGAGTACCTGCGTCGACTCGACTCGACGACGTCTGCCGTCCAGTCGCTGCAGGACTATCTCGCCGACATCGAGACCCGGACCGGGCGTCCGTTCGTCCTGCTGGTCTTCGGCGATCATCAACCGCACACGTTCGCCAGCACGGGGGGCTTTCACTACGACTATGGCGCATTGCGGAAGATTGCCGACACACACATGACGTTCTTCCACATCCTCTCGTCCGTGCCGGGCAGGAAGCTGCATTGTTGCTCGGTGGTTCCCTCCGCCGCGATGCTGCCGACACTGTTGAGCGGGTACGTCGCCAGCTCACCCGACGACGTCTACCTAGGCATCAACCTCTGGTTGCATGAACGCTGCGGCACTGATGCCGTGCGCCGCGACTTCGGCAAATTCATGGGCAGACTTGCACCGCGGGTCATTGCTGAAGGCACGGACGCGTGCAGTGCCGCGTATGAGCGCGCACTGAGTTCGTACCGGACGTCTGGCGTCGTCCGCCTCGATCGCGACCCCTAGCATCGTCGTGACCCGGCCGGGTTCAGTTGTGCCACGATGGACAGAAGTTGCGGCGCTGACGCTTCGACGCAGGCGCGGCCGGCGTCGATCGCCTCGCGTGCGCGGTGAAAATCCATCAGTGCGAAGTCGTCCATGCGCGGCCTCAGCAGCACGTCGGCCGGATCGATGGCCAGCCGCATGCGCGTGATGCGGTCCTGCATGATGTTCACGGAGCTGGTCATGGCCTCCAGCAGTCCCGGCTCCTGGCGCTTGGAGCGAAAAGACTCCACCAGTCCGTCGAGCATTCCGGACCATCGCTTCAGGATCGCGGAGCCCTCCTCCGTCGCCGTGTGCTCACCCACCGCGCTGGTCGCGGGCTTCGTACCGACCGCAAGCTGTGCGCGTTGCCCCGCGCGGGTCACGCCGCGGCTGAGGTCAACCGCGATGACGACGTCAGCGCCCATCGCACGGCACATCGAGACAGGCACAGGGTTCACGACGCCGCCATCGATCAGCCAGCGGCCCGCATGCCACGCCGGCGCGAACAGTCCGGGCACGCCACTCGACGCACGTACCACGCGCATCATCGGGCCTTCGCGCAACCAGACTTCCTCGCCGGTGTAGAGATCGGTGGCGACGGCGCCGAATGCAATCGGCAGTTGCTCGATCGGCGTGTCGCCCACGCCCACCGCAATGGCGTCCATCAGGCGATTTCCCGTCATGATGCCGCCACCGCGGAACGTCGCATCTATCAGGTGCCACACGTCGCGCTGCGTGAGCGCGCAGACCCAGGCTTCCAGTGCGTCGAGTTTATCGTTGGCGAAGGCTGCGCCCACGAGCGCCCCGACCGAGGCTCCCGTCACGACGGCAGGCCGCAGCCCCAGGTCGATGAGTGCACGCAGGATGCCGATGTGCGCCCAGCCTCGCGCCGACCCGCTGCCGAGCGCAATGCCGAGGCGCGGTACGGTCACGGCTGCACGGCGCGGTAGAGGATGTCGGAGCGCGTGCCGCCCGAGTGATCGGCGATTACGCTTTGGTGCTTCGCGGACGTCATGCCGTAGATGATGGCGCCGCAGCCCGCGACGGGCAAGCAAGGCAACTGATGCGGCCGGGAGGCGAGCGAGCCGCCGGCGGGCGGGGCCGCGGCGTGGGGCGGGGGGGGGGGGGCGCGCCGCGGGGCGGGAGGCTGGACTCGGCGGCGCCCGGGCGCGTTTCGGCGGCGCGGCCGGCGCGGCGCGACGTCGCGCGCGGCGTGACGCCCGCGGCGGCGGGGCGGGGGGCGCGAGGGGGCGGCGGGCGCACGCCCGCGGACCTGAGCGCCCCGACGGTGCGGGTCGGCTGGCGGGCGCTGCGCGATTCCGAGCGCGGCCGCGAACCGCCGCCCGCGCGCCGCGGCGGTGGCCAGCGCCGCCGTACGCCCCCCTCGCCGGGAGGGGGGTCACTCGTCGAGAACCACGACAACCACCGCTCTACGCAACGCCCATTGCCCCGGCCTCGCCGCCGAGCGCGCGCGCGCGGCGGCGCGAGCGTTCAGCCGGGCATCGCCTCTTCCGCGGGCTGGACTGCTGCGCAGCAAGTCGATGGATCGCAACAGCTTCGATTCCGGCGACTGGTTCAACCGCATCGACTGGACTGGACAGGACAACTTCTTCGGCACGGGTCTGCCGCCGGCAAGTGTCAACGAACCCAGCTGGCCGCTGATGCGGCCGCGCCTGGCCGATCCCCGGCTCGATCCGTCGCCCGCCGACATCGCGTGGTGCCGTGGCGCGTTCAATGACCTGCTGCGCATCCGCTCGAGTTCGACGCTGTTCCGGCTGCACAGCGCGGCTGCAGTCGCCGAGCGCCTGAGCTTCCTGAACACGGGTCCGCAGCAGGTCCCGGAGGTGATCGTCGGGCACCTGTTCGGCCGTGGCTACCCGGGAGCGAACTTCAGCGAGATGCTCTATCTCGTCAACGTCGATATCGAAACCCACACGCTGCAGTTCGACGGCAAGCGCGGCAAGCGCTACGTGCTGCACCCGGTACACCGCGCGTCCGGTGCGACCGACCGACGCGCGGCGGAGCTTGCGAGTTACGACGCAGCGAGCGGAAGCTTCACCGTTCCGGCGCGGACCGCGGTGGTGTTCGTGGTGGAGTGACCGCAGGCCACTGCTGGATCACTCAGGGGCTCGAGACGGAGCGCTGCGCCACGGGACGGCTGTCGATCGATGGCTTGCCGATGATCGTGAAGCTCGCCCACATCTTCGGGTCGTTCGGATAATTCTTGATCGTCGCGAGCTGCGCGGCCTGCATGGCCAGCTCCGGCGCCTTGCCTTGCTGCAACCCGGCAACGAAGCGCGTCATCAGCCGGTACGTCGCGCGATCGCTCACGTTCCAGAGGCTGGCGACCACCTGGCCGGCGCCGGCATTGGTCCAGGTGCGCGCGACACCGAACGTTCCACCCTCGAAGACGCGACCCAGCGCTGTCTGACAGGCACTCATGACGACCAGCGGCTGATGCTCGTCCCATCCCCTGAACTGCTGGGTTCGCAGCTCGCCGGCAAACAGGTTTTGCTGGCTGAGGACGACGAAGCCGCGGGTCAGTGGATTCTTTGCATCGGCGACGGCGTGCGTCGCCATGTAAATCACGCCCTCGCCGGCGCTGCGGTCGATGGCACGGACGACGTTCTTCCGGGTCGCGTCCGCGCCGATCAGGACATTCTGCTCGGCGACGCCCAGCTCCCTGGCGATCGCCTGCGCCTCCTTTCTCGCGCCGGGCAACGCCGGGAAGCTGTATCGCACGTCGCGCATGTCGGCGGGGTCGCCGACGATGACCGACTTCGAGAGATCGACCTTGCCCATGTCGAAGCCGCTGCTGTCGCCAGCCAGTACGTTCAGGTCCTGCATCACGACGAACGACCAGCTCCTGGCGGCGTAGTCATCCTGATTGCGGATCGGCAGCGCCGCATACGGCGCAGTTCCGGTATCGCTGACGGGCACGACCAGCAGGCGACCCTCGCCTGCCGCGAGAACCTGGCGAATGTCGCCGGGCAGCAGCGTTGCGGCGGCCTCGGCCAGGGTCTCCCGGCGTTTCATGATCGCTTCCGGCGAGTTGTCGCGCTTGCCGGCACCGCGCTCCGTGTCGGTTGCGGCATCTGCATCAGCATCGGCATCGAGTCGCTGCTTTTCCTGGCCCTTGAGCTGCGGCCCACGAGTCTCGGCGATCCGATCGACGCCGAGACCCCCTGCAGTGTGCCGAGACCGGCGTACGGAACCGACGTTGCGCCAGCGACCACACCGCCATCTGGCAAGACAATCCAGGCGTTGAGACTGCCGTTGCTCGCGACGCTGTGAATCAACGCATAAGTCGGCAGCCCGCCCGCCGAGAGCGTCGCGAGATTGCGTTTGATGCCGGCGAGATCCAGCTTCGCCTGATCCAGGTTGGCCTCGATCCTGGCGGCCTCAAGAGCGCGGACGTGGCCGGTCTGTTCCTTGGTTTCGATCTGCTTCCTGAAAGGATAACTGCGGGCGATCGCTTCCAGCAGCGGGCGCTCCCCGTCCGGCGACAACGCAGCTGGCATGGGTGGTACAGGTTCGGGCGCAGGCCTGGCTGCCGTGGCAGCAAGTGCGGCTCCAGTGGCCGCCCCTGGTTTCGACAACAGTTGATTGACGGTGCCGGCGGTCCCAGTGCTGGCGGTGTCGTCGGCGCCGCCACATGCGGCCAGGGCCAGCAAGGCCAATGCCGTCCAGACAAGTCGCCGGCGCGAGGACCGGACCAGGGGCGTGAGGAGTGCCATCGAGTGCTGCATAGGATTCCTCTTCCTCCCGACCGGCCGAGGGTACCAGCGGCCTAGTGTTGCACGAATGCCGGCACTTGCATCCGCCGGGACCGCCGCACATGCTGCGGAACTCAGTAATCACCGTGTGCCAGGAGGGAACCATGCGTCTGACCATCCTTGCTGCAACGCTTACCAGCGTCGGCTTGTTCGGCGGCACGGCATCGCTCGCCAGGGACCAGGACGGGCTGGATCAGGCCGCGCGCGAAGCACTCGAGCAAGCGGTGGCCGGCACGCAGCGCAGTGAAACCAATCGTGCGCGCGATGCCTACCGTCACCCGGTCGAGACGCTCAGCTTCATCGGCGTCAAGCCGACGGACACCGTCGTGGAACTGTGGCCGGGCGGGGGCTGGTACACCGAAATTCTCGCGCCCGTTCTCGCGGGCCAGGGCAAGTTGATCGCCGCGGCACCGGCAGGTCGTGGCGCCGAGTCGATGGCCAAACGGTTCGATGCCAACCCGGCGCTCTACGGCAAGGTCGAGCGCGCGAACTTCCCGACCGTGCTGGGCGGAACCGGCGTCGCGCCGGGCACCGCCGACGTCGTCCTCACCTTCCGCAACGTGCACAACTGGAAGATGGGTTACATGCAGGCGGAAAAGACCGACTACAGCGAAGCCGCGTTCCGCGAAATCTTCGCCATGCTCAAGCCCGGCGGCGTGCTCGGCATCGAGGATCATCGCCTGCCTGAAGCCGCTGGCGCAGAACGTGAACGCGACAGTGGCTACATCAAGGTCTCGACAGTCCGTGCGCTCGCGGAGAAGGCCGGATTCGAGTTCGCAGGCAGTGCGGAGATCAACGCCAACCCGCAGGACACGACCGAATGGCAGCAAGGCGTGTGGACCCTGCCACCGACGTTGGCCCTGGGCGACCAGGACAAGGCGAAATACTCGGCGATCGGCGAAAGCGATCGCATGACCCTGAAGTTCGTGAAGCCCAGGCACTGAGCCGCGGCCAGGGTTCGCGATGAGCACCGCGGCACCGCGAATCACGATTCTCGATGGCGCCATGGGCACGGAGCTGAGGGCTCGCGGTGCCAGCGTGCCTGACTACAGGAGTTCCGCCTGGTCGGCGATGGCGCTGGTGCACGATCCGGAGACAGTGCGGCAGGTCCATAGCGACTACATTGCGGCGGGCGCCGACGTCATCACGGCCAATAACTATGCAGTCGTGCCGAACCTGCTCGCACGGGTCGGGATGACGCATCGACTCGAGGAACTTACGCGACTGGCGTGCCAGCTTGCACTCGAGGCACGCGCCGCGAATCACCGTCCGGCCGTGCGTGTCGCCGGTTCGCTGCCGCCGCTCGATACGACCTACGAGTCCGACCTCGTCGCGCCCGAACGCGATCTGTACGAAGTTTACCTGCGCATCGCCCGCGTGCTTGCGACTGACGTCGACCTCGTCATCGCCGAAACGTTGACGACCGTCCGGGAGGCGGTAGCCGCCGCGCGCGCCGCCGCAGAGGTTGGTCTGCCGCTGTGGGTATCGTGGAACCTGCGTCTCGACGCACCGCTCATCCGCGGCGGTGAGTCGCTGGAGCAGGGAATCGCGGCGCTGCAGTCGCTGCCCGTCGAGGGTTACATGGTGAATTGCGTGCCGACAGGACTCGTACGACCGGCGCTTGAACTCATGCGACGCTGCACCGACCGGCCGCTTGGAGCCTATGCGAACAGCTGCGAGAAAGCCGCGGACCAGGCCGCACTCGACGCCGCTGCCGTGCAGACCCTGTCACCGCAGCAGTACGTGGTCGCCAGCGAGCGCTGGGTCGAGGCAGGCGCCACGTGGATCGGCGGCTGCTGCGATACCCGTCCGGAATACATCGCGGCGCTTGCGCAACGCTGGCATTGATACTGCTGGCACTCGAGTGCCATTCTCCGTCTCCTGCACACCCCTGTACTCGCCCCGGAGTCCCGATGATCACCCTGACCGTCAATGGCGTGCGTCGAACCTTCGACGGCGACCCCACCATGCCGCTCCTCTGGTATCTGCGCGACGATCTTGCGCTGACCGGCGCGAAGTACGGCTGCGGCGTCGCGCAGTGCGGTTCCTGCACCGTGCACGTCGGCGGACAACCCACCCGCGCCTGCCAGTTGCCGATGGCGGACCTCCAGGACGCGACGGTTACCACGATCGAGGGCCTCCACCCCACCGGCGAGCACCCGCTGCAGGTGGCTTGGCGCGAAATAGACGTGCCTCAGTGTGGCTTCTGTCAGCCCGGTCAGATCATGCAGGCCGCCGGATTGCTGCAAAACACGCCGCAGCCGACCGACCAGCAGATCGACGCCGCGATGAACGGCAACCTCTGTCGCTGCGGCACCTATCCACGCATTCGCGCGGCGATCAAAGCCGCGGCGGAGAGAAGCTCATGAGCGCGAACGAGTTCCTGCCGTGGGTGCGTCGCGCGGCGGCACCCAGTGCGCGGGCCGGGATGCCCGCCCCGGTCGCTGCAACCGATGCAAACACCGATTCCCCGCATGGCCTGCAGCGCCGCACATTCATCCAGTTGCTCGGCATCGGCGGGCTGGTCATTGCCTTCGGACCCGGCGGCGCGCGCCGCCTCGACGCTGCCGAGCCTATGCCGGCCACCGCAGCCAACCCGTGGTCGCCGCACGTCTATGTGCGCGTCGACGACGACGGCACCGTCACGATCATCTGCCACCGCTCGGAGATGGGCCAGGGCATCCGCACCACGATGCCGATGATCATTGCCGACGAGATGGAAGCCGACTGGGCCAGGTGTCGCGTCGAGCAGGCGGTGGGAGACCCCAGGTACGGCTCGCAGAACACGGACGGCTCCACGAGCATCCGCGACTTCCTGCACAAGTACCGGGAGGCCGGTGCAACGACACGCGCGCTGCTGGAGGCCGCAGCGGCCAGTCAGTGGAACGTGGCCGTTGCCGAAGTCTTCGCCCGGCAGCACGAGGTGGTGCACCGCCCGACCGCGCGCACGAAGCCGTTCGGCGAGCTCGTCGCGACCGCGCGCACGATTGCGATGCCCGCGGCGGCGAGCGTGCGCATCAAGCGCCCCGACGAGCGGCGATGGCAGGGCAAGACGATGCCGTCGATCGACCTGGTGCCGATGACCACCGGCACGGCCGTCTACGGCGCCGACGTCACGCTGCCCGGCATGAAGGTGGCCGCCATCGCACGGCCCCCGGTCTGGGGCGGCAAGGTCGTGAGTGTCGACGACGGCGAGGCACGCAAAGTGCCCGGCGTCGAACGCATCGTGCGCATTCCAGAGACGCCGATCCCCGGCGCTTTCTTCCCGCTCGGTGGCGTCGCCGTGATCGCGAAGAACACCTGGGCGGCGCTGCGCGGGCGCGATGCGCTGAAGATTACCTGGGACGCGGGGCCGAACGGCACCCACGGCTCGAAGTCGTACAGGTCGACGCTCGAGGCAAGCGTCCGCGCGCCTGGCAAGCCGGGGCGCACGAACGGCGATGCTGCTGCCGCTCTCGCGGCTGCAGCGCGCAAGGTGAGCGCCGAATACCACGTCCCGTACCTGTCGCACGCGCAGATGGAGCCGCTGGCGGCGGTCGCGCGCGTGCAGGACGGCAAGGTCGAAGCCTGGGCCCCGACGCAGTCGCCCAACGATGCGCGCAACACGATCGCCGAGTACCTCAAGGTCGACGCCGCCAACGTCACCGTCCACGTCACGTTGCTGGGAGGCGCCTTCGGTCGCAAGTCCAAGCCGGACTTCATCTGCGAGGCCGCCTTCCTCGCGCGTGAGATCGGGGCGCCTGTGCGCGTGCAGTGGAGCCGCGAGGACGACATGCGTCACTCGTACTACCACGCCGTCGCCGCGCACCGACTGGAGGCTGCGCTCGATGCTGCGGGCAAGGTAACCGCCTGGCTGCATCGGTCGGCGTACCCGTCGATCAGCGCAACCTTCGCTCCGAACGTGGCCGGTCCCACGCCGGACGAACTGACCAACGGCGCCAGCGACGTCCCCTGGGACGTGCCCAACATGAGCGTCGAAGCCTGCCCCGCCGTCGCGCACGCGCGTATCGGCTGGTACCGCAGCGTCAACGCGATCCATCACGGCTTCGCGATCGGTTCGTTCGTCGATGAACTCGCTCGTGCCGCCGGCACGGATCCGGCGGCCTTCCTGCTGGACCTCATCGGCCCGGACCGCAAGGTCGACCTGTCCAAGGCCGGGCTCGTCGGTCCGGGCGAAACCTATTACGGTGCGCCGTGGGGAGACCATCCGCTCGACACCGCTCGTGCGCGTCGCGTGGTCGAGTCGGTCAAGCAGCGCAGCGGCTGGAGCACGCCGCTGCCGCGCGGCCGCGGTCGCGGCATCGCGGTGCATCGCAGTTTCCTCTCGTACGTTGCGATGGTCGTCGAGGTCGAGGTGAACCCGGACGGAACGGTGCTCGTGCCGCGCGCTACCGTCGCGGTCGACGCCGGCTTCGTCGCCAACCCCGATCGCGCCAGGTCACAGATGGAAGGCGCGCTCATCATGGCCATGAGCAACACGCTCCACAGCGGGATCACCTTCGCCGAAGGCAGGGTCGAACAGTCGAACTACGGCGACTACCGGGTCGCTCGCATGCGGGCTTCGCCTCACGTTGTGGACGTGCACATCATCGAGAGCGAGGCACTGCCGGGTGGCATCGGCGAGCCAGGCGTGCCACCAGCGGGTGCAGCGATCGCGAATGCAATTTTCGCGGCGACCGGAGTGCGCGTGCGTGAACTGCCGGTGGGGCGTCAGCTCGATGGCTGGGAAACCAAGGTGGCCGCGGGGTAACCAACCCCCGGGCCGCCGCTCTACGGAGCAGCGCCCATCAGCCTCCTGGCGAAATACGTGTACTCGAGCGCGATCCGGTACGCGAGCTGGTCCTGGTTCGCCGCGCCACCGTGACCGCCTTCCATGTTCTCGTAGTAGAAGTAGTCCCGGCCGAACGACTGCAACCTCGCCGCCGCCTTGCGCGCGTGGCCCGGATGCACCCGATCGTCCTTGGTCGAGGTGTAGTAGAAGACCGGCGGATAGGCGACGTCGGCGCGCAGGTTCTGGTACGGCGACCACCGCGACATGTACGACCAGTCGGTCGTGTCCGGATCGCCGTACTCCGCGACCCACGAAGCGCCCGCGCCGAGCTTGGTATAGCGCTGCATGTCGAGCAGCGGCACGCCGTTGACGATGGCCGCGTACAGGTCGGGCCGCTGGTTCATGACCACGCCCATCAGCAGGCCGCCGTTCGAGCGGCCGATGGCGCCGAGTTTTCCCGTCGAAGTCACGCCCGTCCGGATCAGGTCTTCCGAAACCGCAATGAAGTCGTCGAAGACCTGCTGCCGGTTTTCTCGCAGACCGGCATCGTGCCACCGTGGGCCGTACTCCGATCCGCCGCGGATGTTGGACAGCACGAGCACGCCGCCGCGTGACACCCAGAGCTTGCCCGCGAGCGCGCCATGCTGCGGCCGCGACGGGTCTTCGTAGTAGACAGGGAGCGTGGCTGCGAGGAAGCCACCATAGGCGTACTGCACCGTCGGCGCGTTGCCGCGGGCGAGCACCGACTTCCTGCCCATCACGAAGTACGGAATCCTGGTGCCATCCGTCGACGTCGCAAACCGCTGCTCGACGACGACGTCCGACGCATCGTAGGCCGCTGGCGTTGTGAAGATCTGCTCGATCGTACCGTTCGCGCTCGCGTGATAGAGCGTGAGTGGCGAGGTCAGGCTTTCGAACGAAAGCATCGCGTCGTCGGTGCCGCCGCCAGCGGAAGCGATCTTCAGCACCCCGTTCGCGGGTAGCGCAATCGGGGTGGCCCGCCACTCGCCTTGCGGCGTGCGCAGGACACGCACTGCCTTGCCGGAAACGTTCTCGAGGTACTGCACCACCAGGCCGGTCTTACCGACTGCCACGGTCTCGATCGACTGTGTGTCGTTCGCGGCGAACACGGGCTCGGCAGTACCCAGTTTCAGGTCAAACGCGACGACCGAGCCCTGGCCGTACACCTTGCCCTGGTGAGTCCACGCTTCCCGCAAGGTGAAGATGGCGCGCCCGTCCAGCACACCCTCGAACGTCGAATGCAGCGGCAGCGGCAGCTTCGACGGCACGCCCAGGCCAGGTGCGTAGTAATGCTCCGCCTCGAAAAACGACACTGCGCGCACGACGAAAGGTTGCGCACCGCCGTCCTGATCGACGAAGGCGCGGACAGCGACGTCCTCCTGCCTGCCTTCGAAAAGCGCAGATGCTGCGGCCAGTGGCTTGCCGCGCTGCCACACTTTCACGATGCGCGGATAGCCCGAGGCCGTCATCGATCCGGCACCCCAGTTCGTGCCCACGAGGAGCGTGTCGGCGTCGACCCACGCCACGTCGGACTTGGCTTCGGGCAGGGCGAACCCGTCTTTTACAAACGCCCGGGCCGTCGTGTCGAATTCACGCCAGGTCGACGAGTCGCTGCCGCCGCGTGACATCTCGACCATGCACCGCCGGTATTCAGGCGACAGGCAGACGACCTGCCCCTTGATCCAGTTTTCGCCTTCGTCCTTTGCCAGCTGATCGAAATCGATCAGTGTTTCCCACGCCGGCTTGCCCGTGCGATAGCTGGCGACGCTGGCCCGGCGCCACACCCCGCGCACTTGCCTGTCGTCCTGCCAGAAGTTGTAGACGGCGCCATTGTGAATCGAGCCGGTCGGAATGCGCGTCGGTGACGTCAGGATCGAGCGCGCCTCCGCGCGCATCTGCGCAAAACGCGGATCGCCCTCGAGGACGGGCAGCGTGCGGGCATTCTCGGCACGTGCCCAGTCAAGCGCCTTCGCGCCTTCGATTTCTTCGAGCCAGCCGAACGGATCCGCGGGCTGCTCAGCCAGCAACGGCGCCGCGATCAAGACGGCCGCCGACACGGCCAGGGCAAATTTCATGGACACCAGGGCGACTCCTCCAGCAGCAGGCGCTTCGACCGGCGCCGCGCGCGTCAGTTCAATGGCGATTCATTCAGTCCCAGAGCGAGGCCATGTGCCCGATGTCGGGAGCCACCCGGCCCGCGTGGACTTCGGCCCACGTCGCCGTCGCGGCTGCGGCACCACTCGCATGCTGCACGTGCAGCCAACTGGCACTCCACGCGACGAAGCCGTTGAGCGCCGTGACGACTCGCTCCTGGTAGCCGCGCGGACCCCAGTCCTGCACGCGCTTCCTGACCTGCGTCGGTGCGAAGAAGAACTCCGGCTTTGGCCCGGGCATACCCGACACGCGTGCAGGCGCCGCGTGATGGCTGCGGCCAATGGCCATCGAATGCCGCAACTGGTCGCCGCAGTGCGAGTGCACGGATGCCAGCACGGGGCCGCTGCCGGCCATGTCGATCGCTACGATCGGCGCGCTGCGCGGGATGGCCGCCACGTCGTCATAGGTGACCACTTCGTCATAGCAACCGAGCGCATGCGTGAACGCATGGTTGCGCGGAGAGGTCACGCCGATGACCTCGATCCCGGCACGGGCATCTGCACAGTGCGCAAAGCCGATCGCCGTCTTGCTCGATGCCGACAGCACCAGCACGCGTCGCGCACCGAACCAGTCGTTGTCGGCGAAGTAATCCTCGGCCAGCCAACCGGTGAGGAACAGTCCGCGCAGCAGCGCATGGCGATCCTCGGCATCGGTCCCGGCCTGGTACAGCGTGTCGCGGGTCGTCGCCGTGTACGCTCGGTACACGGGGGCATGAGCGGCTCGATGCGGCCCTTCGTCACGCAACCCGTCCGTGGTCGGCGTGACGGTCATGTCGACGTACCGTGCCATCGGGTACCAGCCGTAGTAGCGACCCCCCAGTCGACACGTCGGGGTGCCGTGACTCGACGACCTCGGCCCAGCCCATGGCCGGCACACAACCCCAGCCCGGCTCGCCGGTTGGAAAGAAATCCCAGTAGCCGAGCAGGTCGCCGGTCGTGGCGTAGGTCACCGTGTTCGCAGTGAGCGCAAAACGCTCGACCCGAAAACGCACCTGGCCCGGAGCGAGGGGCGGCATCTCCGCCTCGATCACCCTTGTGGCACCGTGCGAGCCGCGGTTGACCTGCAGCGTGACGTTCCGTGATGTCATTCTGGCTTCCCCCGGTTGGGAGGAGACTATAGCCGACCATGGCCGGTCCGGGCGGCCTCGTGGAGTAGCTTAAGACGAGCCGCCCTTGGATAATCATCGGTTCGCCAATCGAGCGAGACAAGGAGCCCCACGCCGGGCCCCGCGGGAGTAGCTGGATGAGACCGACGCTGAACGTCATCAGCCCCGAGTTGTGCGCCAGGGTGGTCACGGAGGCCAAGCGCATCCTCGCCGAAACCGGCATCGACATCCGCGGCCCCGGGATGCGCCAGCGCCTGCTCGACCACGGGTTGAAAACCACTGCGGACGGCACCCGCGTCCTGTTCCCACCCGAAATCGTCGATCGCGCGATCGCGACGGCCCCCAAGTCGTTCACGCTGTATGACCGTGAAGGCCAGCCCCACGCGGAGCTGGGCGGCAACAACGTCCACTACGTGCCCGGCTCGAGCGGCCTGAAGATTCTCGATCACCGCACCGGTGAGACACGCCTCTCGAACTCGACCGACTTCATCGAATACGCCCGGCTCTGCGACGGACTCGAGCACATCGCCTACCTGGCGACCGCCTTCTCGACCAACAAGGACATCGAGTCGCAGGTGTCGGACGCGTGGCGCCTGTACATGCTGCTCACGACGTCGAAGAAGCCGATGGTCTCCGGAGCGTTCACCGAACACGGCGTGCCGCGCATGCGCGACATGATGCAGCTGTTTCGCCGCGACCGGGCCGAGCTGATCGCGAAGCCGATGTCGATCTTCACGATCACCGCGACGGGTAACTTCCGCTACGGCGAGGATTCGTGCCAGAACATGCTCGACTGCGTCGAGGCCGGCATCCCCGTCGAGATCGTGCCCGTCACGCTGATGGGATTGATCGCGCCGGTGACGCTCGTGGGCGCGCTGGTCTTCCACGTGGCCGACGTGCTCACCGGCATCACGATGGCGCAGATCATCCGTCCAGGCGCACCCGTGCTGTTCGGCGGCGCCCCGGCGACGTTCCACATGAAGTCCGCGAGTTCGCCGATGGCGGCCATCGAGGCGCAGCACCTCAACGTCGCGTACGTCGCGGTGGCCAAGTCGCTCGGCCTGCCGACGCAGGCGTACATGGCGCTCAGCGACGGCAAGTCGCTCGACGCGCAGGCCGGCGGCGAAACGTTCAGCAGCGCACTGCTGGCGGCGATCGCCGGCGTCAATTCGGTCTCGGGCCCCGGCATGCTCGACTTCGTGCTCACGTTCAGCCTGCCGAAGCTGGTGTTCGACAATGAAGTGTGCGGCCAGTGCCTGCACTTCGTGCGCGACATGAACATTGTCGAAGACCTGCCGGCGAAGCAGCTGGTGGAAGACCTGCTGGCAAACGATCACCTGATCACGTCGCCGCACACGCTGAGCCACTGGCCGCAGGAACTCTATCTAACGAACCCGGTGATTGATCGCGAGAACCGCGAAACCTGGGAAAAGGCTGGCGCCCCCGACCTCTACCAGCGCACCTGCACCGAGGTCGAAAATCGCCTGCAGTCGTATACGCCGATTGCGACCGATGCGGCCATCGACGTGGAAATGCGGCGCATGATCGTTGCCGGCATGACGGCAGAGGCACCCTTACCGGAGCTGCCGCCCCCGCCGGAGGGCGGCCCGCGCGAGACGCAACGTGCGCGTCGCCCGAATCGCCGACGGCGGCCTGACACCGGCGTGACGACGGGGGGGGGGGGGGGGGGGGGGGGGGCAGGCTGACGCGGCCCCCCTGGGACTCTTCCGCAATCTGTGACCTGAATCAAGGTCCTGGCTGCGCGTTCTCACGGGTTCGGGCTCCCGGGCCGCAGTATCTCCCCCATTCTGTCCAACGACGGTGCCGAAAGGCAGCTCACCTTGCCCCTGCTCACCACGACCAAGCCGCCCGTTGCACCGGTGCGCGCCAGCGGCCTGCCGATTGGCGCGTGGCTGGTGCTGGGGTTCGCGCTGGTGATTGGCGCATTCACCGCTGCCAGCGTCGTGTCTCTGCGCAGCACCCGCGGTGCAACGGCTGATCTTGAGCGGATGCAGCAGCAGTTCGAGCCCTTGTCACGCAGCGTGCGTGATCTCGGCGACGGCGTGGCGACCTTCGATCGGATGGTGCTCGCCTACCTGCGGGCTGGCACGCGCGACAAGTACACGGCGACCGTCGCCTCTGCGGAACGCCTGTCGCGGGCCGCGGGCCGGATGCTCGACGTCGATGCTGACGCTGAAGCCGCTCTGGTCGGCCCGCTGTTGCAGCGCATCGCTGATCACCAGGCCCAGGGCTTTGAACTGCTGAATCTGCAGGACGAGCGCCGGCGCGTCATCGCCAATCTCGAGTCCGCTTACGCAGCGCTGGATCGCCGCGTCAGGGGCGCGGGCGGGTCCGGCGTCATGGTCGGCGAGAGCCTGTTGGCGCGGCCGTCGCTGGCGGAGCTGGCACGCGCCGTGGAAGCTGCCCGTCACGACGTCTTGAGCGAACTGACCCGTGGCGGCAATTTCAGTGCCGGGCCCAACGGCAGCGAATCACGCTTGCGCCAGGCGATCGAAAACCACCGCGCAGAATTCGCAGTCTCCCCTGGCCGTAACTGGCTCGCCATGCAGACCGAGGACTTCAACCGGGCAGTCAAGCTGCGGCGGCAGGCTCTGCGACTCGGCGCAGACATCGAAACACGGCAGGCGACTTTCGCGGCGGAAGGCGATGCACTCGCGGTCCACATCCGTGACAACGTGGAGGCGCCGGCGTGGCGCGCATTCACGGCAGCAGCGGCGGGCGCCCAGGGGGCCGTCGCGAAATCCGAGCAGACGATCCGGACTGCGACCTTCAAGGCGATCCTGCTGGCGCTGCTCGCACTGGCCACGACCACGTGGGCGATCACCTGGCCCGTCCGCCGGCTGACCGCCGGGGCCCGCCGCCTGGCCGCGGGTAACCTGGCGACTCGCGTGATGCGCGGCGGCGCCCGCGAGCTCGACGAACTCGCCAACGCGTTCAATCACATGGCCGGCGAGCTGGCTGACGCGGAGCGCGCGGTCAAGACCTACCAGGCGCACCTCGAACACCGCGTCGAGGAGCGCACGCTGCAGCTGCGGCACCTTGCCGAGCACGATCCGCTCACGAATCTGCCGAACCGACGACAGCTGTTCCAGCGCCTGAACGACATGCTCGAATCTGCCGGCACCGAGGGACCGCTGGCGTCGCATATCGCGGTGCTGTTCCTCGACCTCGACAATTTCAAGACCGTCAACGACACGCTTGGCCACGAATTCGGCGACCGCGTGTTGACCGAGATCGGCGGACGCCTGCGCGATGTCGCCGGCGAGTCCGGGTTCATCGCGCGACTGGGCGGCGACGAGTTCACGCTGGTGTTCACCTATTCGGGCGACTCCGCCGAGGTCGAGCGTCACGCCGAGCACCTGGTCGCAAGCTTCCAGCGGCCACTGCTCATCGATCGGCGCGAGGTGTGTGTCGGCGTGAGCTGCGGCGTCGCCCTTTTCCCCGAACATGGTCGCGATGCGACGTCGCTGCTGCGTGCGGCGGATGTCGCACTGTTCCGCGCCAAGGAACTGGGCCGCAACCGCCTGTGCGTCCACGACCCGTCGATGCTGGTGCAGGCGTCGAACCGCTTCCGCGTCGAGCAGGCGCTGCGCAAGGCCATCGAGGGCGGGGAACTGGTGCTCCACTACCAGCCGCAGGTGTGCCTGGGCAGGCGGCGCACCATCGCCGTGGAAGCGCTGCTGCGCTGGAGACGCAGCGACAACCAGATCGTCGCGGCGGGTGAATTCATCGAAATTGCCGAGCAGTCAGGCCTGATGCTCGACCTGAACGACTGGATCCTGGAAACGGCGGCCGAGGCCGTGAGCCGTTGGCGGCGCGAAGGCTGGCCCGATGCGCGCGTGGCCATCAACGTGTCGGCACAGCAGTTCCTGGCCGGGAATTTTCCGCTCGACATCGAGCGCCTGCTCGCCCGGCATGGCTTGCCGCCCGAATCGATCGAACTCGAACTGACGGAGACGGTGCTGCAGACCGGCGCAGTGACGGTCGAGGCATTGCACAGCCTGCGCCTGCTCAACGTCGACACCGCGCTCGACGATTTCGGCACGGGTTTCTCGTCGCTGACCTCCATCGAGCGGCTGCCGCTCAGCCGGGTCAAGCTCGACCGCAGCGTGATTGCAGGAATCGACAGCAACCCGCGCTCGGCCGCAATCGTGCACTCGATCATCGGCCTCTGCCGCAACCTCGGGCTGCAGGTGACGATCGAAGGCGTGGAGCGCGCCGCCCAGCTCGACTTCCTCGCGGCTTGCGGTGAAGTCTCGATCCAGGGCTTCCTGGTGGCCAGGCCGGTCGAAGCGTCCGCCATCATCGACATGGTCCGCTGCACGCGCGGTCATCTCGAATCGCTGCTGAGCGCGGCGGAACGACAACGTGCCGCGACGGTCGTGGAAGACATCACGAGTTCGGTCCGCGTCCTGGGTCGCCACCGCAGGTAACTCCATGAAAGCCGCTGCACTGTTGATCGCCCTGTCCACGCTGCTGCTTGGCGCCTGCGCCGCGAAGATGTCCAAGGACGAGTGCCGCACCGTCGACTGGCGCACGGTAGGCTACGAAGACGGCGTGGCCGGGCGGCCGGGTGACCGCATCGGCGAGCACCGGCGCGCGTGCGCCGAGTACGGCGTCACTCCGGACCTGAATGCGTATCTCGCTGGACGCACCGCCGGGCTCAGGGAGTACTGCCAGCCGCACAACGGCTATCGCGCGGGCGCCAACGGCTACACCTACTTCGACACCTGTCCCGCCGACCTGGCCGAAGCATTCGAAATCGCCTACGACGAGGGGCGCGCGCTCTATGTGCGGGAACGCCGCGTCACCGACACCGAAGAACAGATCGAGGACAAACGCCGCGAGATCCGGCGGCTCGAGGATCGGGTGGCGGAGAGTGCCTTCGACGTGATCGACACGACTTCCACGGCGGAAGAGCGCACACAGGCGGTCCTGGACACCAAGCAGGCGGCCGAGCGCATCGGCCGGCTCAAGGCGGAGATCACCGAACTCGAGCGGGAACGCGCCCGCTACCAGGCGGAACTCGACGCTTACCGGCAGACCGTCGTCCTGCGATAGCGCGGGCTAGGCGTCGCTGCCCGCCGCTTCCTGCAGGGCAAAGCGGGCTTTCGCCTTCTGCACGATCTCGTGAAGGGGGGGGCCGCGGGGGGGGGAGAGGGGTGGGGGCGGCGGGCGAGGCCGGCGAGCCCGCGGCCGGCCGGGGGGCGAAACGGAGGACGCGGCGCGGCGGCGGCGCGCGGGACGGGGCGCAGAAGAAGAAGAAGGGGAGGGAGGGGTCGGCCGGAGCAGCGGGCGGGGCGCGCCCGACCCCTGGGGGGCGGGCCTGCGGCGGCGGGGGCAGGGCCGCCCGGCAGGGGGGCGGGGGGGGGGCGGCGCGGCGCCCGACGGGTGGGGCCGGGGCCGGCGCGGGCGCCGGGCGCCGACCGGGCGGGGGGCCTCGGCCCGGGCACGGGGGGGGGGGGAGGGGGGGCCGCGGGGGGGACTCGCGGCCGGCGGCGCGCGCGGCGCCACGGAAGGGCGGGGCGCGCGGCGGGGGGGCGCGGCGCCCAGGCGGGCCAGCCGGCAGCCGGTGGACGACGCGGGGGGCCTGGTGGAGGGGCGGGGGGGAGGGCCCGCGCCCCGCCCGCGCCCCCCGCGCCGGCCGGGCGGGCCGGGGGCGGGAGCCGCGCGCGGGCCGGGGCCGGGGGCGGACGGGGGGGCGGCGGGGGGCGGGCGGCCCGGCGGGGCGGCGGCGCGCGGGCGGCGGCCCCGCGGCGCCCGCGGGCGCGCGCGGGGGCGGCCAGGGGGGGAGCGGGCGGGACGGCACGCGTGGACCGCCGGCCGGCCCAGCCGGGGGGGGGGCTCGTGGGGCCGCCCGCTGCCAGGGGGGCGAACGGGGGAGCCAGCGGGGGAAGACGTGGGCCGTGGCGCGGGCCCGGCGGCGCGCGTGCGCCCGGCGGCGGGCAGCAGCGGGGGCGCCAGGGGGGCGGGGGGGGGGTGGTCCCGCGGCGCGCAGGGGGGGGGCCGGCCGCGGCGGCCACGCCCGCCGCCGAGCCCCGGGCTCGGTCGTCGCGGGGTCGGGCGGCGGGGGGGGGGGCCGCACGCGCGCGCCCGGCGCGCCGCCGCCCGCGAGCACGGAGGCGGCCCTGGGCCGGCGGCCGGCCTCCCCGGCGGCGGCCCGGGCGCCCGGGAAGGGGAAGGCCAGGTGGGGGCCCGGGCGGGGGGGGGGGGACCCCGCGGGGAGGGGGGGGGGGGGGGGGTGGGGGCAGACGGGGGAGAAATCCTGCCGGGGGGGGTCACGGCCGCGGGGGGCGGGCGGCGACGCGGAGCTGCGGGCTTGGGGCCTCCGCGGCGGGGGGCCGCGCCCGCGGGGGGCGGGGGGGGGGGGGGCCGCGCCCGGCCCCCCCCCCCCCCCCCCCGGCCCCGGGGGGGGGGGGGCCCCCCCGCCCCCCCCGCCCCCCCGGGCCGCCGCCCCCACCCGCCCACCCCGCCCCCCCCGCGCCCCCCCCCCGCCCCCCGCCGCCCCCCCCCCCCCCCCCCCCCCCCCCCCCCCCCCCCCCCCCCCCCCGCCCCTCCCCCCCCCCCGCCCACCCCCCCGACCCCCCCCCCCGCCCCCCGCCCCGCCCCCCCCCCCCCCCCCCGCCCCCCCCCCCCCCCCCCCCCCCCCCCCCCCCCCCCCCCCCCCCCGGGCCCCCCCCGGGGGCCCCCCGCGGGCCCCGCCCCGCCCCCTCCCCGCTTTTGGGGGGGGGAGGGGGGGGGCCCCCCCCCCCCCCCCCTTTTTCCCCGGGGCGGGGGGGGGGGCCCCCGCCCCGGCGGCCGGGGGCTTTTTCCGCCCCCCCGCCCCGGCGGGGGGCCCGCCCGGGGTTTTGTGGGGAACCAGGCGGCCATGCCATGATCGCCCGGGCATGACGCACGTAATCGCGCGACCCCTCCTTGCGCTGCTAGTCGCAGCCGCGCACGCGGCCACTGCACACGCGGCCGTGCAGGTGATCGTGGGGCCGACACCGATCCCCGACGGCGAAGCCGCCGCCGCAGGCGATATCACGGTGATCAACGAGAAGCTTGCGTTCGCGCTCGCCGTCGAGAGCCCTGTGCCTTATGGCGTGCCGCGCGGCGCAATCATCGACGTCGGACCCGTCGTGGGCGGCAAGCCAGCACGCGACCGTGTCGTCTTCGCCGACTTCATCCCGAACAACTGGTCGGCCTGGCCGAACACCTACCAGAAGGTGGACATCGTCGAGCGCGGCCCGCAGCAGGTCGTCATCAAGACGACGCGCGACTGGGGCAAGGTCACGATCGCGACCACGTATACGCTGCGCTCCGGTGCGGACCGGATCGAGATGCGGACGACGATGACCAACACCGGCGACACGCCGCTGGCTGGCCTGCTGTCGGGCCAGACGCTGTGGCCCAGCGCCGGCCATTTCTTCGGTGTCCCCGGCCTCGGCGACCTGCAGGAAGGCAAGTCGACGGGAGCGCTGGCCCACCGCGCCGTTGCGTACGACGAGGACTGGAGCATCACGCTCCATGCGCCGTACCTGAACTTTGTTGGCTCCCGCTCGAAAGACCTGCTCCTGCAGCACACGCTCCAACCCGGCGAGTCACGCACGTTCGACACGTGGCTGCAGGTCGGTCCTCGTGGCGACCTGAGCCCGATCATGGCCGCCGAGATCGAGCGTGGCCGCTTGCCGGCGGGCACCTTGCGTGGCTCCGTCACCGCTCGCGATGGCAAGCCGGTGAATGAACCGGTGGTCGTCGTGTCGAAGCAAGGCACGCCGTACGCATGGAGTTTCGGTCACGACGGGCGTTTCGACATGCCGTTGCCGGCCGGCAACTACGAGATCTACGCGACAGGCAAGGGGTATTCGCAGGGCAAGCCAGTGCCCGTCAAGGTCACCGCGGGTGCCGTGATGACTGCGGATTTCGGCGACCTGGAGCCACCGGGCCGGGTCGACTTCACCGTCGTCGATGCCCACACGATGCGGCCCCTGGATGCGCGCATCGGCATCACCGAGGGCCAGCGGCAGCTGGTCGAGTTCCTCGGCCGCGACACGTTCTTCACCGAACTCGACCGCAAAGGCCGGTTGCAGGCGGCGATGGCACCGGGCAGCTACGGCTTCACGGTCTCGTCCGGTGGCGGCTTCCTGGGTCCGAAGCAGGCGGTGACGCTCGACGTGCGACCGGGCCAGACCGCAGCGGCGAAGGTGGCGCTCGTGCGGTTGTTCGATCCGCCCGCGAGCGGCTGGTATTCGGCCGACCTGCACCATCACGCCGACCAGGCCGAAGGCGTCACGCCGCCGGAATACCTGGCGCGCTCGCAACTCGCCGCAGGGCTCGACCTCCTTTTCGTCAGCGATCACGACTCCACCGCGAACCACGCGTCGCTGCAGCAGATCGCCGATGCGCGCGGCGTGCCGTTCATCCCCTCGCTCGAGCTGTCGCCGTCGTGGGGACACTTCAATGCGTGGCCGCTGCGGCCGAACCTGCAACTCGCGATCGACACGGCGACGGCCACCATCGACGAAGTGCTTGGTGAAGCGCGCCGCCAGGGTGCAATCGTCGTGCAGTCGAATCATCCGTTCATTCCGTACGGCTACTTCGCAAGCCTCGGCGCCGGTCTCGTTCCGGGAGGCTTCAATCCCGCGTTCGACCTTGCGGAAATCAATTCCGACGTGCCCTACGACCCGATCGTGCTCGAGGCTGTCTGGCGCCTGTGGAACGCGGGACATCGCTACTACCTGTCGGGCGGCACGGACGTGCACGACGTCTGGAACCACGAGTCCGGCCGCATCCGGACACTCGGTCGCGTCGACGGCCCGCTCACGCCGGTGTCGTATGCCGAGGCCGTCAAGAACGGGCACGCATACGTGAGTTACGGGCCGTTGATCGAACCGGAGGTCATGTTTGGCAGTGAATTGAAAGTCCGGCCTGGCGCGCCCTTCCCGCTCGCCTTCCGGTTGCGATCGGTGACCGGCTTGAAGCAAGTCAAGCTGATCGGCGCGGGCACGGTGGCGTTCACCCGGATCTTCACCGACGAACCCCGGGAAGCACGCGTCGAGTTCAAGCCGACAGCGACAGGACACACCTGGTACTCGCTGGAGGTTGAAGACGTCGCAGGATTGAAGGCGTACTCGAACCCGATCTGGGTCGACGCTGTCGACTTGCCGCAATTTCCGGCACGGCCCGACGCGCCCGGCGCGGGGGGGCCCGCCGGCCGGGGACCGGGGGCGGCGGGGCCCCCCCCCCCGCCGGGGGCCCGGCGCGAGGCCACAAGAGCCCATCCGACACCCCCCGGCCGCGGGGGGGGCCCCCGGGGGGCCCATACTGGAACAATCGATGAGCACTCCCCCTCACCGATGGATCACGACGATCGTGCTCGGCACGTTGCTCGCGGGTTGCGAGGGCACGTTCACGATCGACCTCTCAACGGACGGCCCGGCCGACCCGGCGGTCGCTGATGTGCAGGCCAACCTGCTCGGCGTCGAGTTGCGCAAGGCTGACAGCACGGTCACGACGCTCGAGTTCCGCGACAGCGAACCGGTCGACCTGCGTGACCTCGCCACAGCGAGCACGCCAATGCGGCTGTTCACGAGCGAGGCGCTGCCAGCCGGCGACTACACCGGAGTCCGGCTGCTGTTCGACCCCGGCGTCGACGCGAAAGTTGTCGATGCGAGTGGGGTCAGCTCTTCGCTGCAGCTCGCGAACGGCAACTTCGCTGCAGTCGACTTCTCGGTCGTGGAAGACAAGCGCAGCTCCGAGACGTTCAGCCTCGCGCTCGACCTGCGCCAGTCGCTGGCGTTCGACGACGCCACCGACGAGTACGCGCTGACACCCGTGCTGCGTATCGTTCCGACCGCCGATGCCGCACAGGTCACGGGCACGATCCGCGTGACCTGCCCCGCGGGCAGCACCTTGCTCGAGGATGGCGCGGTCTACCTGTACAAGGGCGCTGACGTCGAGCCCGACGATCTCGACGGCGCCGACGCCGAGCCGTTTGCAACGACGCGTATCGTCCAGGACCTGGCGCAGGGGGGCGTCCTGACCTACTCGCTGCGCTTCTTTCCCGCCGGCGACTACACGCTCGCATTCACGTGCCAGGGCGATGCCGATGCACTCGGCGCGAACGACGACGTCGTGTTCAGCAACGCGCAGAACGTGAGTCTCGACGACGGCGAAGCATTGCGACTCGATCTCGGCTGAAGACTCCCGCCCTGCCTGCGGCACTCAGCTCGCAGCCGCTGTCCGCTGTTTCAGCGTGAGCGATACGAACGCCATCGCCATCACGCAACAGAAAATCATCGCCGCGAACACGCCGTCCCAGCCCCAATGGTCGGCAATCCAGCCGACACCCGTACCCGCGATGGCCGAGCCGAAGGCGTAACCGAAGAACCCCGTGAAGCCCGCCGCGGTGCCTGCGGCCTTCTTCGGCACGAGCTCGAGCGCGTGCAGTCCGATCATCATGATCGGGCCGTAGACGAAGAAGCCGATGACGATCAGCGAGGCCATGTCGATCCACAGCGGCCCGGTGCGATTCAGGCCATACACGACCAGGCCGAACAGCGTCAGCCCCATGAACAGGATGGTCGCCGGGCCGCGGCGTCCGCCGAAGATGCGGTCCGACACCCAGCCGCACAGGATCGTGCCCGGGATCGCCGCGTACTCGAACATGAACCAGGCGGCGCTCGACTCGTGGAACGAAAATCCTTTCGCCGTCTCGAGGTAGGTCGGGATCCAGTTCTGCACGCCGTAACGCACGAAGTACACGAACGCGTTCGCCGCGGCGATGGCCCAGAGCAGCCGGTTGTTGAGCACGTGCGAGAAAAAGATCTCGCGGAAACCGAGTATCCGCTCGGAATGCTCCGAGTAATTCGGCGGCATGTCATTGCGATACACCTCGACGGGCGGCAACCCACAGGTCTGCGGTGAATCGCGCAACAGCACGTAGACGAGCACGGCGATCGCCGCCGCCACCATCGCATTGAAGTAGAACTTGGCGCCCCAGTCGCCGAACAGTCCGACACCGACAACGGCCAGCGCAGCGACGAGCCCGCCGCCGATGTTGTGCGCGGTGTTCCACAGTGACACCACGCGCCCGCGCTCGTTGGCACTGAACCAGTGCACCATGGTCTTGCCGCTCGGCGGCCAACCCATGCCGTTGAACCATCCGTTCAGTGCCTGCAGCAGGATGATCAGCGTCAACGAAGCGTAGATGCCCTTGAACAGGCCGAACGACGCGGTCACGGCGGCTGACAGCAGCAGGCCGAGCGGCATGAACCAGCGCGGGTTGCTGCGGTCGGACACCGAACCCATCAGGAATTTCGAGACGCCGTACGCAATCGACAGCGCCGTCATCGCGGTGCCGAGTTGCGCCTTCGTGTAGTCAGGGTACTCGCGCAGGATGTCCGGGATCGCGAGCGACAGGTTCATGCGCACCAGGTAGTACGCGGCGTAACCCACGAAGATCGCGACGAAGACCTGCCTGCGCAGGCGCTTGTACTCAGCGTCCGTCCGGTCGATCGGAAGAGCGTTCAAGCGGGGCCCCCTGCAGTCGAAGACGTTCGGGGCCTGCGCGGCCGCCTTGGTGTTCTGCGTTCGTCCGCTATAGTACCGGTCGGCGGGCCCACCGGGTCCGTTCTCGCGTCGCCGGTCCCGCGTCCCGCTCAAGAGGCCACAACCCCTGATGAAAGTCACAACAGAACTGCTCGCCAGCAGCCTGCTGGCACTGAGTCTTGCCGTGGCTGCAGTCGCAACAGCCGCCGACGCACCGAGCCGCACCGGCATCGATGCGCCCGAACTCGCCGCGCTCGGCAAGTACGCCGTGGGCGTCCGGTCGATCACGCTGGTCGACCGCAACCAGCTCGACCTCGGTGCGATCGACCCCAGGACCGGCATCCCGGCGCGGCACGACCGCAGCCTCAAGGTCGCAATCTGGTATCCGGCCATGGACGTGGCTGGCGCGACGCCCGTCACGTACGAAGACGCGATGGAGTCCGAGCCGCCCGCGCCGCCGGTCGGGTTCACGATCCCCGGCCTTGCGCTGCGCGATGCGAAAACCGAGGGCGGCCGCTTCCCGCTCGTGATCGTGGCGCATGGCTACGGCAACGTGCCGGTCGCGATGAGCTGGCTCACGGAGAACCTCGCATCCAAGGGCTACGTCGTCGCCGCGATCCGGCACGAGGACGTGTACCTGAACCCGGCCGGGTTTCCGCAGGCTGCCCTGCGCCGGCCGCTCGACATCGCATTCGTCGCGCGCGAACTGCAGGGTTCGCTCGGCCAGTCCGGCGAAGTCGATCCGACGCGCACGGCGCTGATCGGCTATTCGATGGGCGGCTACGGCGTCCTGGCTGCCGCCGGCGCTACGCTCGATCCCGCAGGCGGTCTCGTTTCGCGCGTTCCCGGTGGCCTGCTGCAACCCTTCGCACGCGGCGGCGCCCTGAGCTCTGCGCTGGTTGCACCGGCCGTAAAAGCCGTCGTCGCCATCGCGCCGGCGGGCGGAGCGTTTGGAGCATTCGGCGCTGCAGGGCTCGCCGGCATCAAGTCACCGTTGCTGCTGATTGCCGGCGATCATGACAACACCGTCGACTACGCGAGCGGCGCGCGTGCGTACTTCGACCAGGCGATCAACTCGAATCGTTACCTGTTGACGTTCCTGGGCGGCGGCCATGCGCTCGGCTTTGGCCCGGCGCCGCCCGAGATGCGGACGGACCTGTGGAATCAGGACTGGTTCGAGGATCCAGTCTGGCGCAAGGACCGCCTGATCGGCATCAGCCTGCACTTCATTACGGCGTTCCTCGACCGGTACGTGAAGGACGACGCCAGTCGCAGCGGATTCATCGACGGCCTCGTCGTCGAGTCGAGCAAGGGCAAGTGGGACGCGCCACAAGGGACCCCGTGGAACGCGCGCAGCCCGGGTGGCGAAGTCACGTTATGGAAAGGCTTTCAGCGCCGGCATGCCGAAGGGCTCAGCCTGATGCATGCCGAGGCACGTTCGACGTCGAAGTGACCGCAGGCGCCCTGCCGCGCCCAACGAATGCATGCGAGATCGTCCCGCATGCATAATGCGGGATTCACAAGAACGAGGGAATCCCGGTCAACGCGTTGCGTCAGTCCGGGCATGACATGGCACGCAGGGGGACTACGGATGCGCATCGGCTTGATTGCGATGGTCGTTCTGATCGTCATTTCAGGGATACCCACACCCGCCGCCGCTGAAGAACCTGCGAGAGCGGCTGCGCCTGCCAAGGCTGCGGAAGTTCCAGCATGGCTCGAGGCGAAGATCGGCGGCCTCACCAGGGAGCAGCGCGAGTTCCTGCTCTCGGAGGACGCGGACGACTTCGCCGGTTCGCACAAGAAGCTGCTGCAGCGGCTGGAAGCGAAATCACCCGAGGAGATCGCTGCCTATGTCGACGGCATGATGGCCGTCGCCAGGGCGCAGAAATTCAACCCGGCGACGGACATGGCTGCCATCCCGCTGAACACCGAGGCGTCGGAGTTCAATCTCTGGAAGCTGCGCCGGCCCGAAAGCCTCGGTTCCAGGCGGGAGCCCGGACCGATTTCACTGAGCTACTACGCGAGCGGCCGCGCTGCCATTCGCACGTTCGCCAACGCGCCGGTCGCGATCTACCCGGAAGACCTGGTCGCGGGTAAGGTCGACGTCGCGATCGTCGGCGCGCCACTCGACATGGGCTCCTACTACCGCGGGCAGCGCTTCGGGCCGATGGCGATGCGCAACGAGTACGGCGCGGGCGGCATCGACATGAACACGATGGTCAATCCCTCCAAGGAGCTGAACATCGTCGACTACGGCGACATCGCCATCGACAACATGAGCACGGAGCGCACGGTGCACCACGTGCGGGAACGCGTCGCGGAAATCGCCAGGACAGGCGCATTGCCGTTCATCGTCGGCGGCGACCACAGCCTGGAATACCCGAACATCGCCGGCCTCGCGGACGTGCATGGCAAGGGCAGTTTCGGCGTCGTGCACTTCGACTCGCACTTCGACGCCGGCAAGGACCAACCGCATTTCATCACGCATGGCGCGCCCGTCTATCGGGCGGTGAAAGAGGGACACGTCCAGGCGAAGAACTTCATCCAGGTGGGGCTGCGCGGCCCCTGGCCCGGGCCGGACGGCTTCGAATGGATGCGCAACAACGGGATGCGTTATCACACGATGGCCGAGGTCGAGAAGCGCGGCTGGGACGCCGTCATGAAGCGCGCGCTGGCGGAGGCGCGCGAGGGCGGCAGGAAGATCTACATCTCTTTTGACGTCGACGTGCTCGACCCGGCGTTCATGCCAGGCACCGGCACGCCCGTGCCCGGCGGCCTGACGATGCGCGAGGCGATGCCGATGGTGCGCCGGCTCTGCGCGGAGAACGACCTGGTGGGGTTCGAGATCGTCGAACTCGACCCGATGCTCGACAACACCTACCGCTCCGCGCTCAACGCCAATTTCATCATGCATGCGTGCCTGACCGGCGTCGCCGTGCGCCGGAAGGGCATCACGGATCCTGGCTTTCTCGCCGAGCTGACCACCGAGCACATGCAGCCGGAGGCCGGCATCAAGGGCGAGAAGGAAGGCAAGAACGAGAAAGTCGACGCCGATTACGCCACCGGCCGCAAACCCGGCAACTGACTCGGGCTGCGAGGTGACGAGCGACCGGTCCGCAACGATGCGATCCTTGCTCCTGCGCATCCTGCGCGAACCGCTGTTCACCTTCGCCATCATCGGCGGCGCCCTGTTCCTCGCCTACGCGGCAATTCGTTCGAGCGAGTCGGAGCCGGTCATTTTGCAGGCCACGGCACGCGCCGGGTTGATCGCCAGTTTCGAGACCCTCAAGGGACGCAAGGCGACGGCGGACGACATCGCGCGGATCGAGCGTGACTACGTCACCGAAGAGCTACTGTTCCGGGAAGCGCTCGAGAACGGGTTGCACCGGTCGAACCCTGCGATCCGCAGCCGGCTCGTCGAGGAGATGCAGCTTCGCATCACGGGCCCGCTGCCGGACCCGACCGACGAGCAGCTGGTCAATCATTACTCGGACAACCTCGACCGCTACCGGTCGGAGCCGGCCGTCACGTTCCGCCAGGTGTACTTCGCGCAGCGACCTGCCGACCCAGCGGCAATCCTCGCGCAACTGCGGCAAGGCCAGCCGGTCACCGGCCAGTCTTTCAGGCACGGCCTCGAATTCCCGCGGTACGGCCACAGCATGCTGCGCGGCATGTTCGGCCAGCTCATCGTCGAGGCCTTGTCGGTCGCGCCGCTGGGACAATGGATTGGACCGCTGGAATCCGCGTACGGCTGGCATTACCTGCAAGCCAGCGAGCGACTGCCTGCGGCTCTTCTACCCTTCGACGCCGTGCGCCAGCAGGTCGAGAATGACTTCCTGGTCGCGCTGATCGATACAGCCGTCGAGCGGCACGTGGATGAACTGCGCCAGCGCCACGCGGTGCACATCGAACGCTGACCGTCGACCGAACCGGACATCAGCTCCGCAGTCGCCGGCCCTCAGGGTCGTAGAGCGGCTGCAAGCGCGCGGTCGCTGCACAAAGATTGCCGAGGATGTCGATCTCGAATCGCTCACCTTCGCGCGCGAGTGCCGCCGGCACGTAACCCGCCGCGAGACTGCGGTCGACGCAGTGCCCGTACGCACCCGAGGTGACGTAACCCACCGCCTTGCCGTCCTTCATGATCGATTCATAACCGACCACGTCGGCATCCTGCGCCTCGACTTCCATGACGACGAAACGACGCTGCGGTCCGTTGTTGCGTTCGGCCAGTGCCGCATCGCGCCCGATGAATGCCGGCTTGCCGAAATCGACGAAGCGATCGAGGCCGGTCTCGCCTGGCGTGTAGTCGGGCCGGAAGTCCTTGTTGAACGAACCGTAGTTCTTTTCGAGGCGCAGCGACGACAGCGCGCGACCGCCGAACAGTATCAGGCCCCAGCCCTGCCCGGCCTCGCGCAAATCGTCGAACAGGGACGCGAAACAATCCGGCGTCGTCCAGATCTCGTAGCCGAGCTCACCGGTAAAGCCGGCGCGCGTCACGATCGACGGCGCATAACCGACCGCGGTCTCCGTGACGTCGAAGAACTTGAAGGCGGCGGCCGCAAGGTCCTTGCGCACGAGGCGCTGCAGGATCTCGCGCGAGTTCGGGCCGGCGAGCGAGAACCCGCACAGGGTCGAAGCGGCCGAGCGCACGAAGACATCGGACGGCGGCCGGCAGGCCCAGAACCAGCGCAGGTGAAATTCCTCGGCGAAACCCGAACCGACGATGAGGTACCTGTCCTCGGCCAGGCACGCGATCGACAGGTCGCCGACGATGCGGCCCGCGGGATTCAGCATCGGCGCGAGACCGAGCCGTCCAGGCCGCGGAATGCGGCACGCAAACACCTTGTCGAGCCAGTCGCGGGCGCCGCGACCGGTAACTTCATACTTGCCGTAGTTGCTCGTTTCATAGAGTCCGGCAGTGCGGCGAACAGCACGGCATTCCTCGCGCACGAGCGGGAATGCCTCGGAGCGCCGGTACGTCGGAGTCTCCGCAGGTGCGACGCCTGGCGGCGCAAACCACAACGCATGCTCGAGCCCGAAGTTGGCGCCCATGACTGCGCCCGCAGCAAGCAACCTGTCGTAGATCGGCGAGCGCCGCACGGGCCTCGCGGCCGGCAATTCCTCGTTGGGATACGCCAGGCGAAAGCGGCGACTGTAGTTCTCGGGCACCTTGAGCGACGTGTACTTCGGCGTGGCGAAGTGCCCGAAGCGTGCAACGTCCATCGAAAGGATGTCCTGGCCCGGATCGCCATCCGCCATCCAGCGCGACAATACTAGGCCGATACCGCCACCCTGGCTGAATCCCGCCATCACGGCACAGGCCACCCAGTAGTTGCGCAGCCCGCGCACCGGCCCGACCAGCGGATTGCCATCGGGTGCAGACGTGAAGGGCCCGTTGATCGCCTTGCGGATGCCGACGCGGCCGAGCGCCGGGAAATGCTCGAAGCCGACCTCGAAGTAAGGCGCCAGCCGCTCGAACTCGTCCGGCAGCAACTGCATCGAAAAGTCGCCCGGCGTCTGCACCGGCGCCCAGACCTTGCCGTGCGGCTCGTAGGTGCCGATCAGCGCACCGCCGCGCTCCTGGCGCATATAGATCTCGCCGGCATAGTCGGTGGTGTTCACTATCTCCTGCGACCGGCCCTGGAGTTCCGGGATGTCGTCGGTCAGCAGGTAGTGGTGCTCCATCGCGAGCACCGGCAGCTCGACACCGGCCATCTGCCCGACTTCGCGCGCCCAGAGCCCCGCGCAGTTGACCACGTGCTCCGCGTGCACCGCGCCCTTGTCGGTGACGACGTCCCAGGTGCCGTCGGCGCGAGAATTCAGCTCGAGCACGCGCGTGAAGCGCTCGACCGACGCTCCCAGCTTCCGCGCCGCCTTGACGTAGGCATGCGTCGTGCCGGACGGATCGCAATGGCCGCCGTCCGCGCGCCACAACGCGCCGATGAAGTGCTGCTTGTCGATCAGCGGATTCAGCGCGACCGCTTCGTCGAGCGTGATCATCTCGGTTTCCATCCCGAGATAACGCGCGCGCGAACAGATCAGTTTCAGGCTGTCGAGTTCTCCCTGCGTCGCGGCGAGCATCAGGCCGCCGTTGGGGTGCAACCCGCAGGACTGCCCCGAAAGCTCCTCGATCTCGCGGTAGAGGTCGATGGTGTACTTCTGCAGCTTCGAGATGTTCGCTTCACCGTTGAAGGTGTGCATGCCGCCGGCCGCGTGCCAGGTGGAACCGGACGTCAGCTCGCTCTTCTCGACCATCAGCACGTCGGTCCAGCCGCTCCGCGCCAGGTGGTACAGGACGCTGGCACCAACGACGCCGCCGCCGATGATCACAGCCCTTGCAGACGACTTCATGCGCGTGCTCTCCGGATGGACGGGCGATGTGACCATGCCGACCGCTGCTTGACAAGCACGGCCTCGCCCGCGCCGCGCGTTGGACTTGACGACTCCCACGAGTCCGGACACCGTGGCACGACCGTGGCCGTGGGCCATGCATGGAGGCTTCCGTTGGCGCACGTCCTGAAGGCGGTCACCGTTGCGATGCTGCTGCTCATGGGCGCCGTGGCGTCGGCCGCGGCTCCGCCCGTCGTCGTGTCGTCCAAGCTGTCCAGCGAGTCGGCGATGCTCGGCCACATGATTCGCCTGCTGCTCGAGGACCGCGGCATACCGACGCTCGACCGGATGACACTGGGCGCGACGCCCGTGGTGCGCAAAGCGCTGCTCGCCGGAGAGATCGACCTCTACGTCGAATACACGGGCAACGCCGGCTTCTTTTTCAACCGGGCGAACGATCCCGCGTGGAAGGACCTTGAACATGGTTATGCACTGGGCGCGAAGCTCGACCTGGCAGCGAACCGCATCGTCTGGCTGTCGCCGGCACCCGCCAGCAACGCCTGGGCGCTCGCGGTGCGGCGCGACATCGCGACTCGCCACCGGCTCGTGACCATGAGCGACTTCGCGCGCTGGGTTCGCGATGGCGGCGCCGTGAAGCTCGCCTGCTCGGCTGAGTTCGCCAATGGCGGCACGCTGCGATCGCTGGAGCAGACCTATTCGTTTCACCTCGCGCCACACCAGAAGATCGTGCTCGCGGGCGGCGAGACGGCGGCGACGATTGGTGCAGCGGCTGCGCGCACCAACGGCATCAACACGGCCATGGTGTATGGCACGGACGGCGGCATCGTCGCGGCCGACCTCGTCCTGCTCGAGGACGACAGGAAAGACCAGCCTGTCTATGCTCCGGTACCGATCGTGCGCGAGGCGGTGCTGCGGGCGCGCCCGGAAATTGCGGACATCGTGCGGCCGTTGATGGCAAGCTTCACGCGCGAGTCGCTGCAGGCCCTGAACGCCCGCGTGCAGATCGATGGCGAGTCAGCCGAAGAAGTTGCCGGGGATTACCTGCGCAGCAAGGGCTTCATCGGCCCGGCCCGCAACCGTTGAGCAGGGAACCACACCGAGTGCACCGCATCGATCGCCTGGGCGTACTGCTGAGCTTCGTGGGAGCCCTCGCCCTCGCGCTGCTGCCGCTGGTCGTCTTCAAGGCCAATCGCATCGTCCCGGGCGAGCCGCGCGCATTACTCGACCTTGTGCCCACGGCCGCGCTGGCACTGTATTTCACATTGGCTGTCGCGGCGGGTGTCGCAGTGTTCATCCAGAGTCCGCGGGTGCGGTTGCTCGCCGCTCTCATCGGCATTGCAGCACTGGCCGTCGCGGTCGCATCGGCGGCGGACATCCTGACACCCGCAGGCAATCGCGTCGTGCGCGTCGCACCCGGAGCAGCCTTCTGGATCGTGCTGATCGCGCTCGGCCTGCTTGCCACCGACGCACTGACACGCCTGCGACCCGGTCCCGTGCTGCGTGTCGCGACGCTGGTCATTTTCCTCGCGGCGACGCTCACCGCACTCGGCTCGGGCTTTTTCGACGACCTGTCGATCATGCGCGAGTACGCCGTGAACGCCACGCGGTTTGCCCATGAGGCGCGGCGACACCTGCTGCTGGCCCTGGGTTCACTCGCCGCCGCAGTCATCGTCGCGCTGCCGCTCGGCGTGCTTTGCCATCGCCAGCCGCGACTGCGCAACGCCGTGCTCGGCGTGCTGAACGTGGTGCAGACGATCCCGTCGATTGCGCTCTTCGGCATCCTGATGGCGCCGTTGGCGGCGATGGCGCTGGCGTTTCCAGCGCTGGCTGCGCTGGGCTTGAGCGGCATCGGCGCCGCACCCGCTGCCATTGCCCTCTTTCTCTACTCCTTGCTGCCGATCGTGGGCAACACCGTGGTCGGACTCGGACGCGTATCGCCCGCCGCAGTCGACGCCGCGCGAGGCATGGGGCTGACCGATGGACAGGTCCTGCGGCAGATCGAATTGCCGCTGGCGTTGCCGACGATCCTGACGGGCGTCCGCATCGTGCTGGTGCAGAACATCGGCATGGTCACCATCGCCGCACTGATCGGCGGCGGCGGATTCGGCGCCTTCGTCTTCCAGGGCATCGGCCAGACGGCGATCGACCTGGTGCTGCTCGGTGCCATCCCGACGGTCGTGCTCGCCTTTTCTGCGGCCGTCGTGCTCGACGCGCTGACCGATCTCACACGCCGGATGCCGCGATGATCCAGATCGAAAAGCTCTGCAAACGCTACGGCGAATCCACGGTCGTCGACGACGTGTCGATGGTCATCGAGCCGCGCACGATGACGACGATCGTCGGCACGTCTGGGTCGGGCAAGTCCACGCTGCTGCGGATGATCAACCGGCTGGTCGAGCCGACCTCGGGTCGCGTGCTGATAGACGGCAACGAGACGACTGCGGAACCGGCGCACCTGCTCCGTCGCCGCATCGGCTACGCCATCCAGGGGCTCGGCCTGTTCCCGCATCGCACCGTCGCCGGCAACATTGCAACCGTGCCGCGACTGCTCGGTTGGAGCGACGATCGCGTGAGCGCACGCGTCATCGAATTACTCGAACTGTTTCAGCTCGAGCCGGGCCTCTACGCCGCGAAGTTTCCGCACGAACTGTCGGGCGGCCAGCAGCAGCGCGTCGGGGTTGCCCGCGCGCTGGCCGCAAAGCCGAACGTGCTGCTGATGGACGAACCGTTCGGCGCGCTCGACCCGATCATCCGCACCAAGGCGCAGGACGACCTGCTCGGGATTCAGCGGCGCTTCGGCACGACGATCATCCTCGTGACGCACGACATCGACGAGGCTTTCCGTCTCGGCGACCGCGTCGCAGTCATGAGCCAGGGTCGATTGCTGCAGCACGACCGGCCGGCCGTGCTGCTCACGCAGCCCGAGGACGCATTCGTAGCGCAGTTGATCGGCTCGGGCGACAGGTCGCTCAAGCTGCTGTCGCTGACGATGGCGGGCGAAGTCGCCGAACCGGGGAACGCGGCAGGCCCCACCGTGCCGTGGTCGTTGACGCTCCGCGACGTTCTGGCCGAACTCGTGTGGAGCGGAGCGGCAGCCGCGACGGTCGTTGGACCCGACGGCGACCCCATCGGCCACGTAACCCTGGCCAGTCTCCTCGCGCGGGGACGGCAGGTAACATGAGCCGCCCTGCACTGGGAGCGCGTCTCGCCGTTCTTGGGCTGTTGATAGCGTTTCTCGTCGCGCCACAGGCCTTCGCCCCGGTCTTTGCGCCTCTGAACGACTATGGCGCCCCGGCGATTTACGACCAGGGCAACGTGCTGGAACTCGCGCTTTCACATCTGTGGCTGGTCTTGATCGCCGCGGCGGCGAGCACTGTAGTCGCGGTGGCGCTGGGCATTTTCGTGACTCGCCCGGCCGGGGCACAGTTCTTGCCGCTGTCCCGCACGCTGGTAAACGTCGGGCAGACGTTCCCGCCGGTCGCCGTGCTCGCGGTGGCCGTGCCACTCGTGGGTTTCGGCCAGGCACCGACGCTGATCGCGCTGTTCGCCTACGGCCTGCTGCCGATCTTCGAAAACACGATCGCGGGCCTGGAAAGCTGCCCGCCGCCGGTGCTGGAGGCGGCGGACGGCATGGGCATGAACGCATGGCAGCGCCTGCGACAAGTGGAGCTGCCACTGGCCCTGCCGCTGATCATGGAAGGCGTGCGACTCTCGCTGGTCATCAACGTCGGCACCGCGACCCTCGGCTCGACCGTCGCGGCCAGGGGTCTCGGCGAGGTCATCATCGCCGGCCTGCTCTCGAACAACACGGCCTTTGTCCTGCAGGGCGGCCTCGTGACGGCGCTCATGGCCATCCTGCTGTACGACGGCATGCGTTTGCTCGAACAGCGATTTGTGCCAGTCGCGCGGAACTGACAGGGTCGCTTCCGGCAACAGCGTGCTTTGCTAAGATCGGGGCAGCAAGGCCCTTGCCCCCGGGCACTATGAACCGATGAGCGCACCACAGACTGCCACAGCAAGGCCGCACGACGACGTCACGGCGATCCCTGCGATCGAATGGCCGACGATTGCGCTGATCGTCATCGCGTACGGCGGCTGGTTCACCCTTACCAGGGCCTACGGCGAATGGCCGACGTGGATCGTCGCGCCCTGCCTTGCCGTGCTGCTCACCTTCCACAGTTCGCTGCAGCACGAAATCCTGCACGGGCACCCGACGCGCTCGACAGCGGTGAATCGCCTGTTCGGCATCCTGCCGCTGTCGCTGTGGATTCCGTACGATCGTTTTCGCGCGTTGCACCTGACCCACCACGTCAATGACCGACTGACCGATCCCATCGACGACCCGGAATCGAATTACGTCACGCCGGAAGCATGGCAACGGCGCTCGCGCTTCGCGCGCTGGATTTTCGAGGTCCAGCTGACTCTCGCAGGCCGCATGTTGATCGGCTCGTGGTGGCGAATTGGCTGGTTCCTGGACAGCGAAGCCAGTGCATTCGCGCGCAACGAGCCTGGCGTGCGCGCCGCGTGGATAACGCACCTGATCCTGTGCGTGCCGGTCGTGTATTGGGTCACGGCCATCTGCGGCATCCCGCTGTGGTTGTACATCGTGGCGATGGTGATCCCGGGCAACGCCATCCTGCTGATCCGCTCGTTCGCGGAACACCGCGCGCGCGCCGGCATGAACGAACGTACGACGACAGTGGAAGGCGCGCGGCTGCTGGGGCCGCTGTTCCTGTTCAATAACCTGCACTCCCTGCATCACGCGGAGCCGGGGCTGCCTTGGTACCGCTACAACGCGCGGTATCGGGTTCGGCGTGACGGCCTGCTTGCCGCGAACGGCGGCCAGGTCTATTCGACGTATTTCGAAGTTGCGCAGCGCTTCCTGTTCAGGATGCATGACCAGCCACAGCATCCGCTGGGGCGTGCGCCGTCGCAACGCACCGCCTGAAGTCTGTGCGGCTAGGCCGGGCGGGCGTACCCGGCAACCTTTGCTGCGCGGTCCCACTCCAGCGTCCGCGCGTAGTCCGGCGTATCGACCGCGGCGAAGCCCTCGATCAGCAGCGTGTCTGCGTATTCCCTGAACCAGGGGTGCCGGGAGGCCCTCACAAACGCATGGCGCAGTGCATTGATCGTCGATGCCGGAGTAGAGGCCGCAGTGACGAACGCAGGAATGGTTGCAACCTCGGTCGAGTCGAGTACGCGAACACCCGCCGTCAGCGTGGGACTGTGTTTCGCGATCAGCAAGTGCCAGTACGCATCGAGCGGTCCGACGTCGATGCGGCCCTCACGCACCGAATCGAGGACCGCGCGCGCAGTCACGAGGTTCGGAACCATCTCGCCATAGAGCGTCGGCCGCGACGCCGTTCGGTACTGCAGCAGGTGATGGCGGAACGCATTGAAACCCGAATGTGAGTGCTCGACGGTCCAGCCAGCACGACCACCGAAGGTGTCCTCGAGCCTGCGGAAAGTCGTGTCCTCGCGCACGATGAGGTCCGACCGATAGACCGGGCGTCCAGCAGCCCACGCAGTGCGCGGTATCGGTGCCGCGAGCGGCACAACGCGGGCCAACTGCAGCGCCACCGGATAACCGCACATGAAGACACAGCCGAGGTCGGGACGCGCCCACAGCGTCTCGAGCGGTTGCGGCGCCGGTACGGCACGTATTCAAAGGCAACACCGGCCTCTGCCGCGATCCGCTCCAGCAGTGAACGCCACGCGGCCTCGACCGCCGGAGTCACGGCGTACATGCGGGCATTCATGATCACTTTGGTCATGCGCGTTTCGCGACGCAGGCGGAATTACGGCGCGTCACAGCCGATATCGGCCGAGCGCTTCCTGACGTATTCATCGATCGCCTCGCGCACCGCCGCGTCGAGCGGCGGCGGCGAATACTCGGCGAGCAACCGCTGCCAGGCGTCGGTCGCACGTCGCGTCGCATCCCTGGCTCCGGCTTCGCTCCAGCTCTCGAAGTTCGACCAGTCGGAGAGCAGCGGACGGTAGAACGCTGTTTCGAAACGAGCCAGGGTGTGTGCGGTGCCGAAAAAATGACCGCCCGGTTCGACACCCTTGATGGCGTCGACGGCGAGGTCGTCGTCGTTGAACGCGATCGGCTGCAGGATCGCGGCCCAGCCCCGCAGCATCTCTGCATCGACCACGATCTTCTCGAGCGACGCGACGAGACCGCCTTCGAGCCAGCCCGCGGCATGGTTGATCAGGTGGCTGTGGCTCAGGATCGCGGCCTGCAGCGAGAACGCCGTCTCGTAGGTCGACTGCGCATCGACGGCAGGGGACGCGTTGACGGCACTGGTCCGCACAGGAATGCGCAGCCGTCGGCCGATCTGCGCCGTGGCGAGCGCCGCGTGCACGTATTCCGGCGTGCCGAAGGCCGGCGAACCCGTGCGCATGTCGACGTTCGACGTGAAACCACCCATGACGCACGGCGCGCCGGGACGAACGAGCTGGCACAACGCGATGATGCCGAGCGCCTCAGCCGTCTGCTGCACCAGCGCACCGGCCAGCGTGATCGGGGCCATCGCTCCCATCAACGTGAACGGCGTGATGACGACGCACTGCCCGTGTCGCGCCATGATCATGATGTTGTCGAGGATTTCCTCGTCCACGCGCCGCGGCGAGTTGACGTTGGTCACGGTCATCAACGTCGGTCGTGCGGCGAGATCGTCGATGGAGCAGCCGTGCTCGATCGCGGACATCGCAATAGCGTCTTCGGCCTGGACGCCGCCGACGCCGCGCGCCGCCCAGACGATGTCGGCGCATTCAATGTGCGCGCTGTACGCCGCCAGGTGGCGGACTGGCACGGGCACGTCGACGGGTTCGACGACGATGCCCCCTTGCCAGTGCAGCACGCCGAGCCTGTGCGTCAGCTTGAGAATGTCGCGGAACGCGGCGATGTCGCCGAAGCGACGCCCCCGCGCGGCATCGCTGACGTTGGGTGCACCATTGACCGGGCCGAAATTCACCACCCGGCCACCGACGTGCAGATGCCGCTCGGGGTTACGCGCATGCAGCACGAAGGTCTCGGGTGCCTGCGCAAGCTGCGCCTCGACGAGGTCCCGACCGAGGCGGACCTGCTGCAACTCGTCGTCGACGAGGGCGCCTGCCTGGCGGAAGATTTCGCGAGCCGCAGGACTGCGAATCTCGAGCCCGGCCTCTTCGAGAACGCGGAAGGCTGCAACGAGGATGCGTTCCACCTGCGCTGCCGTCAGGACCTCGAGTGGCGACCACGGCACTTCTAGCCGCGGCAACGGCGCGAGCACGGGTCCCGCGGGACGCGGGCTGCGCCCGATGCCGCGGCGGCGCGCGGGTGGGACGACTTCGCTCATGGTTCGAGTCGGCGCGTCAACTGGGCAACCTGCTCCGTGAGTTCGAGGATCGTGCGGTCCTTGGCCGCAACCACGGCTTCCAGCTGCGCCAGGTCCACACGCCGGGATGTGCTGCGGACAGTTCGTATCCCACGCCGACAGCCTGAACATGAACACCTGCTCCGGTTGCGCGCGGTATCCGTCCGGCATCAGGGACTGCACCAGGCCAGTATCGCCCTCGATGAACCAGGCCGTGCCCTTACAGTTTGATCCGCCGACGGCGCGTAATCCATCAGGAAAATGCAGACCTTCGGATTCTCGGTCAGGTTGCCCTGCGTGATGTATTGCCGGTTGCCTTTGAAGTCGACGAAGGCGAGCGTCGATTCGTCGATCACGCGCAGGAAGCCCGGCGGGCCGCCGCGGTGCTGGATGTAGGGCTGGCCGTCGACGCTGGCCGTGCCGAGGTAAATGCTGTTCTGCTCGGCGATGAATGCCGCGAGCGCCGGGGAGATCGTCGTCGACCAGCCTTCGCCCTCTTCCATCCGCGCGTAATTTTCGCGCGAGCCCTTGCGGGCCTGGATCGCCTTCACCGCCGCCGTGAACGCAACGTCGCTCGCGTAGGACAAATCGTTCGGCATGACACGGCTTGCGGCGAGCACCTGCTCGCAGTTCCTGGAGCGAACCTAGAGCCCCGCCCCTCCACAACGATCCTGCCGTCGCTCACGACGAGCCGCGGCTCGAAGAACGTCCTGGTGTCGGTGAGCGGGTCACCGTCGTAGGCCACGAGGTCCGCTTCCAGGCCCACGCGGATGCTGCCCGTGCGGCTTTCGATGCCGATCACCCGCGCGCCGTTCAGCGTGGCCGCCGTGATCGACTCCAGCGGCGTGAACCCCTCGTGCTCGCGCAGCATCGCAATCTCGTGCGCGATCCGGATGCGCCCGGTGTCGTCCTTGTCCGCATAGCTGCCGTCGGTCGCGGCCGCGATCGCGATGCCCAGCGCATGCGCCTTGCGGACGGCCGCTCGCAGCGGCCCCATCATCGACTGCGTACGCAGCTGCAACGCCACGTCTTCGGCCGAGTTACCCTGCGGATCGCCGAGCGGACTCATCACCGCCAGCGTCGGCACGAAGAACGTGCCGCGCCGCTTCATCTCGTCGAGCGTCGCATCGTCGACCCAGGTGCCGTGCTCGATGCTGCGGACGCCGGCGCGCACTGCGGCAGCGGCCCCTTCGCGGGCGTGGGCATGCGCCGCAACGTAGAGGCCCTGCTGCGCGGCTTCGGTGACGGCCGCACGAATCTCGTCCTCGGTGAGCTCCTGTTTGCGTGGATCGGTGCTGGCGAGGCCAGCCCGCTCGCTCGCACCGACCTTGATCACGTCGGCGCCCTTCGCGATCAACGCGCGCGTCGCCTCGGCGATGCGATCCGGGCCGCGCAACTCACCGTCGATCGCGTCGCCGAACTGCGGATAGACCTGGTAGAACGCGAGGCCCGGCTTCGGCCTGATGTGCCCCGGTGAGACAAGGAGATCGGGTCCCGGCACGTACCCGGCGCGAATGAGGTCCCGCGTTCCCATCGCCTGCAGGTTCGTGTCGCCCAGAACCCGCGCAGTGGTCACGCCCGACTGCAGCGCGCGCAGTGCCGCGGCAGGGGACTCGATGTGGGAATGCGCGTCGATCGCTCCGGGCAGCAGGTAACGTCCGCCGAGGTCGATCTGGCGCACGCCGCTCGTCGCCGCGGGTGCCCGCTCGACAATCGACGCGATCTTGCCGCCGCGAACCGTGACCGTGACGCCCTTGCGTGGGGCGGCACCCGTGCCGTCGATCAGCGTGACGTTCACCAGGTCGAGATCCTGCGCCAGCGCCGGCCGGGGCACCGCAACAACCCCGGCACTCAGGCACACGACGCCAACGGCTGCTGCAAACAACCTGCGAACCCCAATGAACATGCTGCTGCTTCCCATGTGAAACAGCATCCACCTTATACCGGAACGCGGTCAGCGGTCGCAGTGGGCCCGGGGGAGTCGAACAGGACATAGCCACATCCACCGCTTTTGGCGCGGTACATCGCCGTGTCGGCGTTCCGGACTAGCTGGTCGACCGTCGTGCCATCATCCGGATACAGGGCAACCCCGATACTCGCGCGGATGACGAGGCCACGCCCCCACCTCGATCGCCTGGGCAACGTCATCCAGCACGGCGATGGCTTTGCGTTCCACATCAGCCCTGCTCTTCGGGTTGACCAGCAGGTACAGAAACTCGTCACCGCCGCTGCGACATACCGTGTCTTCGTCGCGCGCATGTTGCGAGAGACGGTTAGCGACCTTCCTCAGGACCAGGTCTCCCGCGGCGTGACCATGATCGTCGTTGATGCTCTTGAAGCGATCGAGGTCGAGGAACATCACCGCAAGGCCCCAACCATGCCGCTCGGCCAACGAGATTCCGTGCGTGACGCGATCATCGAACAGGACACGGTTGGGCAGTCCCGTTGCCGGGTCATGCAGCGCCCGCAACGTGGCATGCCGTTCGTCCTCCTGTGCTGTCAACAGCGCGGTTTCGGCGTCTGCCAGCGCCGCGCGCGACCGGGTC
Source organism: Pseudomonadota bacterium (assembly GCA_016704655.1). GTDB lineage: Bacteria > Pseudomonadota > Gammaproteobacteria > Steroidobacterales > Steroidobacteraceae > RPQJ01. The sequence continues at coordinate 118,832 of JADIZR010000011.1, forward strand.
AACGCGATCTCGACCTGCTTGATGTCCGCGATGCCCCGGGCCAGGGTGGCGGTGACCTCGTCCAGGTCGTCGGCGCACTCCTGCACCGTGGCTTCGACAACCTGGCTGTCCTGCAACGCCTGGTCTGCGGGCAGTGTCGTCGCCCCATTGACGATCTCCTGCTCTACCGCCTCGTTCTTCAAGGCCAGGTCCTCCGCGCACGCCTCCACCTTGGCTTTCACGTCATGGCTTTGCTCGAGCGCCTGCTCCAACGCCGCGGGTGGATCAGTCGTCATGCCGCGGCCTCCACCGGACGGCCGAACCGGCGCGCGGCCCTCTGCCAGTTGGCAACCTGCCACCAGCAATCCACGTAGTCGGCACGCTTGTTCTGGTGCTTGAGGTAATAGGCGTGTTCCCAGACGTCGCAGACGAGCAGTACCGTCTGGTGAGTGGCAAGCACGCAATGGTGATCGGGCAGTGCCAGCACCTCCAGCGCATGCTTCCTCGCGTCGGCAACCAGGAACACCCAGCCGGAAGCGAAATGCCCGACCGCTGCTTCACGGAACTTGATGCGAAAGGATTCGAGAGAGCCGAAGCTGTCCGTCAACGCGTCGAGCAGCGGACCTGCGGGCGCACGCTGGCTGGGCGCAGCGATGAGGCTCCAGAATAATGAGTGATTGAGATGCCCGCCGCCGTTGTTGCGCACCGCAGGCCGGATGTCCGACGGAATGCGGTTCAGGTTTCGCAACAGGTTCTCGATGGTCCTGCCGTGCAAGCCCGGATGATCCTTCAACGCGGCGTTCAGCCGCTCGACATAGACGCGATGGTGCTCGTCGTGGTGGATGCTCATCGTGCGCGCATCGAAATGCGGCTCGAGCGCGTCCGGCGCAAAGGGCAGCGGCGGGAGCTCGAAGGGATAGGTCTGGGTTGTCATGTGCGATTTTCCTGTGAGTGCCGGCGACCGCAGTCGCGCGGCGTGGTGTGGCTCTCACCCGAGGACGACGCGGACCTGGTGCGTCACGCCGCCGTCGACCAGCGGCACCAACCCAGGCCGCGGAGCCAGTTCAGCGCCGTCGAGTTGCAGCGTGACGAGTCCCTTGTTGACGCCGCCTGGATTCTCGAACTCGACCTCGTAGCGGGTTCCACGGTAGCGAAGGCTGACGTGGAATTCCGTCCAGGCTCGCGGCACGCAGGGATCGAGCAGCAGCGTCGCACCCTGCACGCGGCAACCGAGAATCCATTCCAGGCCGGCGCGATACAGCCAGGCGGCCGAGCCTGTGTACCAGGTCCAGCCGCCGCGCCCGACGTGCGGCGTTTCCGAATATACGTCCGCCGCCACGACGTAGGGTTCGACCTTGTAACGCAAAGCATCGTCGCGCGTGAGTGCGTGATTGATCGGGTTCAGCAGCGCAAACAGTTCGGCTGCCTTGTCGCCGTCACCGAGTTGCGTGAGCGCGATCGCCGCCCATGCGGCAGCGTGCGTGTACTGGCCGCCGTTCTCGCGGATACCCGGTGGGTAGGCCTGGATGTAGCCGGGATCGGGCGCAGAGTGGTTGAAGGGCGGCGTCAGCAGCAGGGCCAATCCGTCGCCCGGGCGGAGCAGGTGCTGATCCAGCGAAGCCATCGCTCGCTCCGCCCGGCCTGGGTCCGCGGCGCCGGAAAGCACGCTCCACGACTGCGCGATCGAGTCGATGCGGCACTCGCCGTTCGCTGCCGATCCCATCGGCGTACCGTCGTCGAAGTACGCGCGTCGATACCAGTCGCCGTCCCAGCCGTGTTCCTCGAGCGACGAACGCAAGGCGGCAGCGTGCGCACGCCAGGTCGCGGCTCGCGTGTGGTCACCTCGTGCCGCTGCCATTGGCACGAATGCCGACAACACGAAGTGCAGGAACCAGCCTAACCAGACGCTCTCGCCCCGTCCCGCGGCGCCGACGTCGTTCATGCCGTCGTTCCAGTCGCCCGTGCCGATCAGCGGCAGACCGTGTGAGCCGACGGCAAGGCTGCCGTCGAGGCCGCGGGCGCAGTGTTCGAAGAGCGTCGCCGACTGCTCGCCGGCGGTTGGCAGGAAGAAGTTGTCGGTCTCGCCGGGCTGCAATGCCGGCCCGGCCAGGAACGGGATCTCCTCGTCGAGAACACCCGCGTCGGCCGTCGTCTCGACGTAGTGTGCGACGCAATAGCCGAGCCAGACCCGATCGTCGGAGACACGGGTGCGCACGCCGCGTCCCGTCTGCGGCAGCCACCAATGCTGCACGTCGCCCTCGGGGAATTGCCGGCCGGCGGCTCGCAGCAGGTGCTCGCGCGCGAGGGCCGGCTTCGCCAGGATGAGTGCCATCGTGTCCTGCAGCTGATCGCGGAAACCGTAGGCGCCGCTGGACTGATAGAACGCGCTGCGGGCCCAGACGCGGCACGCGAGCACCTGATACACGAGCCAGCCGTTCAGCATGAGGTCGAACGCGCGATCCGGCGTCCTGACAACGGCGGTATCGAGCACGGCGCTCCAGTCCGCGCGCACGGACTGCAGGGCGACGTCCACGTCCTCACCGCGCCAGCGCGCGATCATTGCCTGGGCGGCTTGCGTGGTGTCCGCCTCACCGAGCAGCCACACGAGCTCTGCGGAAGCATGCGCGGCGAGCACGACCGAGGTCTGCAGTGCGCCGCAGGGGTCGAGGCCTGCGCCGGTTCGGCCAGAAAGCTTCGCCCCTGCCGCCAGGGCTGCAGGCCGCTCGAGCGTGCCGTTGCGTCCGATGAACTCCATCCGGTTGCCGGTCCACGCAGTCTGCAGGCCGCCGAGGTCGGTGAACGCAACGCGAGTCTCGGTGCCGCCCCAGAGGTTGCGTGCCAGCATGCCACCCGTGACCGGATCGATCTCCGTCGCGACGAAGGGCGCAGTGCTGCTGCGCGACGTGCCGAGCACCCACTCCACATAGGCCGTGAGCGTCAGGTGGCGTGTACGACCGGAAAGATTGCGAATCCGCAGGCGCGATACCTTGACCGGTTCGTCGCCGGGAACGAACTGCAGCAGGTCGAGCGCGATATCCGCGCGTGTATGTTCGAACCGGCTGTACCCCCGCCCGTGCCGCGCCAGGTAGTCGCCATTTGCCTTGCGGACAGGCAGCGCCGTCGGCCCGAACAGCAGGCCGGAATCGTCGTCGCGAACATAAAGGGCTTCTCCCGCCGGGTCTCCGACCGGATCGTTCGACCAGGGCGTGAGTCGATGCTCACGACTGTTGCCGGCCCAGGTGCAGCCGCTGCCATCCGCCGACACGTGGAAGCCGAATCTGGTATTGGCAACCACGTTGACCCACGGCGCGGGTGTGCGCTGCCCGTCGCGCATGACCGTCACGTATTCCTCGCCGTCGGGCGTGAAGCCACCAAAGCCGTTGAAAAACTCGAGCGACGGCACGTCGGGTGAGGCATCCGTCGAGTCGCGGCGTGAACGCACGACGGCAACCGGTGGCGGCGCAGCCGGCGGCTCCTGCTCCAGCCGATCGAGTTGCTCCGCGAGGCTACCATGACGACTGAGCAGCACGGCGCCCGCCGCGGCCAGCAGGGCCAGGCGCGTTTCGCTCGGAATGATGTCCGAGCGCAGGATGAACACGCCGCCGCGCACCGACTCGCCGTGGATCTTCACTCGTGACAAGCCGGCACGTGTCAGTGACTCCAGCGCCGACTGCAGGTCCTGCACGTAGGACGACGAACGCTCGTTCAGGATCACGACATCGACGTTCAGCTGTTTCAGGCGCCAGTATTCGAACGCGCGCAGCAGCTGCCGCACGATGCCCAGATCGTCCGTGTCGTCGATCCGAATGAGCACGATCGGCAGGTCGCCCGAAATGCCATGGGCCCAGAGCGCCTGCTGTCCGCCGTTGCGGCGCCGAAGCACGTCGGACGACGGCCGCAGCGCCGGGTCGTTGTAGAGCAGGTGGCCGGCCAGGCGCTGGAAGAGCATTGCCTCGTCCGGGGCGATCCCCAGGTGGTGCAGCTCCACCTGGCCCTGGGTCCACGCAAGCGTCACGGCACGATCGAAGGCCGGCACGTCCCGGTGCTGGTCCACGAGATCCAGCGCCTCCTCACGCGACGGTGCGACCAGCGTCCAGAACGCGACGCGCGCCGTGGCGCCCGGTGCCAGTCGCACGCAGCGCGTGAGACTGAAAATCGGATCGAGCACCGTGCCCGCCTTGCCTGTCGCGGGGGGATTGCCGGCCAGTGTCACCGGCGCGTGTACTTGCCGGCCGCGGCCGACGAAGCTCGCGCGATCCGTTTCGAAGCGACCGGACCCGATGGTATCGCCCTCGGTGACTGCGATATGCGCAGCCCAGACGGCTGGTTCCTGCGGTGATCGGCGGCGGCGTGTTGCCAGCAGCGCACCGATCGATGGCAGGTGTTCGGTCTGTACGAAAAGCTTGGAAAACGCCGGATGCGCCTCGTCGGCAGCACGCGGGGCCAGCACGATTTCCGCATAGGAAGTGACTTCGATCGTCCGGACACGATCACTCATGTTCGAGAGACTGACGCGGCGCACCTCGGCGTCGCACTCGGCCGACACGACCACGTCCAGTGTCGTCGTCAGTTCGCCGTCGCGACGGACAAACTCGGCCTGGTGCTCGCTGAACGTAACTTCGTAGGCGTCAGGTTCGACGCCCGTCGGTTGATAGCCGGCAGACCAGACCTTGCCGTCGTCGACGTCGCGCAGGAAAAGGTACGACCCGGAAGCGTCGCAGGTGACGTCGGCCGCCCAGCGCGTGACCGCCAGGTCGTGCCACTGGCTGTAGCCCGACCCGGCGGCCGTGAGCATCACGGCGTAGTGGCCGTTCGACAGCACCCGCGTGCGCGGCGTCACGTCGTGCGGCGTGTCGATCGTACGAGGCAGCATCGGCATGACGTCGTCGGACCACTCCGAGGCACCGCTCTCCGGGATGCTCGCGACGGGGACCGACACCTCACGCGGCGTCCGCTCCTGCAGCAGCAGCTCGGTTGCCTTGATGCGCGGCTCCGCGTGGAATCGCTTGCGCATCACGCCGTCGAGCAACGTGTTGGCGAGCGCCACGATCGTCATGCCCTGGTGGTGCGCCATGTAGGCACGCACGATGGCAAACGGCTCACCGGCCTGCAGGCGTCGCGCCGTGTAGTCCAGCGCCTCGTAGAAGCCATACAGGCCCCGCGCATCGATTTGCTCCAGCCTCGCGAAGTTGCGGACGGCCGCGTGCGGCCTGACCATCGCGGCCAGCGCGGTCGCGTAGGGAGCGACGACGGTGTTTTCGCTGAGCCCGCGTTTCAGGCCGAGCCCGGGCACGCCGAAACTCGAGTACTGGTAGGTGCGCTCGAGGTCACGCGCGTTGTAAGCCGACTCCGAGATTCCCCAGGGCACGCCGAGTTTCCTGCCGTACGACTGCTGGCGATCGACCACGAGGTGACTGGTCTGCTCGAGCAGGCTGCCGGCAGGCGCGCGCATGACGAGCGACGGCATCAGGTATTCGAACATCGAGCCGGACCAGGAGACGAGCGCTGCGCCATGACTGACGCGGACCACGGCACGACCGAGACGGAACCAGTGCCGCGCAGGGACGTCGCCGTTGGCGATTGCGACGAAGCTCGCCAGGCGCGCCTCGGACGCGAGCAGGTCGTAGCAGTTCGAGTCGAGGCTGCCCTCGAGGACGCGGTAGCCAATCGACAGCAGCTTGCGTTCGTGGTCGAAGAGAAAGCCGAAGCCCATCGCAGCGGCCATGCGGCGCGACGTCGCCGCGAGCGCATCGAGGCGCTGCGACAATGAATCGGCACCCGCCGTGGGCGCAGGCACCAGGTCGCGCTGGTGACTCTCGATCGTGCGCTGCGTGGCATCGACCCAAACGGACGTCTCCGCGCTGCCTTCGTCGCCCGCCTTGCGGGCCAGCGCCTGCCCGTCGCCGATCCCGGCGAGAATCTGCGCAGGGTCCGCGGTCCCGGCTCGCATTTCTTCGCAGGCATTGGCCAGCGTGAGCAGGTGCGCGGCCAGGTTGCCGCTGTCCACGGACGAAACGTAGCGCGGCTCCAGTGGTCGCAGGTCCTGCGTGTCATACCAGTTGAAGAAGTGCCCGTGGCATTGCTCGAGGCGGCTCATGGTCGCGAGCGTCGACTCGAGCCGCTCGACGGCGTCGGCGGTACCGACCCAGCCAAGGTCGCGCGCCGAGACGATCGACAGCAGGTACAGGCCCAGGTTGGTGGGTGAAGTGCGGTGGGCCAGCACCGGCCTCGGCTCTTCCTGGAAATTGTCCGGCGGCAGCATGTTGTCCGCGGGCGTCACGAACGTGTCGAAGTAGTGCCAGGCGCGGCGAGCGACCAGCCGCAGCGCATGAGCATCGGCATCGGACACGGGCGGCAGTTCTGCGACGCGGGACGGCTGGCTCACCCAGCACGCCATGAGTGGTGACGAGAGCCAGAGCAGCGTGAACGGCACGGCAAACAGCAGGCTGACCTGTCCCGCCGCCGCGAGCCCGAGCACCGCCACGCTGATGAAGAGTGCGCCCGCCATCAGTCGGTAGTGCCCCGCCACGTCCAGTCGCTTGCTGTTCTGCTCCTGCGCCGTGACCCACTCGAGCAGATTGCGTCGACTGACGAACAGTCGGTGCAGCGTCCGTACGATTGCATCGCACATCAACCATGCCTGGTGTGCCAGCAATGCCAGCGTCAGCGCCGTCCTGCCCGCAGCCAGCCGGACATCGGCCGCGACCGCCAGCACGTGGCTCCGTAATGCGATGCCGGTGTGACGCGGCAGGAGACCGGCCAGCAAGGGAGGCAGGTTCGGAATCGCGAGCATTGCGACGACGAATGCCGTCCAGAGCGCCGCGTACGGCAGCGGCAGCGTCCACGCGACCACGAGGGTGATCATGCTTGCCGGCGCCATGAGGGACCGGCGCAGGTTGTCGAACATCTTCCATCGACCGAGCATGGTGATGGAACGACGACGCCCAGCGACGCCGGCCGGACCGCAACCGAAGACCCATGACAGCAACTGCCAGTCCCCGCGTACCCAGCGGTGGGAACGAGCGGTCGCCGCTGCGTAGCGAGCGGGATACTCGTCCACGAGTTCGATATCCGAGGCAAGTCCAGCCCGGGCGAAGATTCCCTCGAACAGGTCGTGGCTCAGCAACGTGTTCTCCGGCACACGGCCTGCCAGCGCCGCCTCGAACGCGTCGACATCGTAGATGCCCTTGCCGACGTACGATCCCTCACCGCACAGGTCCTGGTACACGTCGGACACGGCGGACGCGTACGGGTCGATGCCGCCCGCGCCGGAAACCAGGCGCTGGTAGCGCGAGCCGTCGTAGCCGAGCGGCAGCGACGACGCAATTCGTGGCTGCAGGATCGCGTAACCCTCGACGACTCGCCCGCGTTGCTCGTCGAGGTGTGGCGCATTCAGGGGATGCCACATCTTGCCGACCAGCCGCCGCACGGTGTCTCGCGGTAACCGTGTGTCGGCATCGAGCGTGACGACGTAGCGCACACCCGCTGGTACGGTGGGCGGCTTGCCGTCGACAGCCAGGAAGCTCGTGTCGATGGCTCCGCGCAGCAGGCGATTCAGCTCGTGCAGCTTGCCGCGCTTGCGTTCCCAACCCATCCAGACCCCCTGCGCCTCGTTCCACAACCGCCGCCGATGCAGGAGCAGGAAGCGATCGCCCGCCGCGCCAGGACCGTACTTGAGGTTCAGGCACCGGATGTCCTCGACCGCACGCTCGAGCAGCACCTCGTCCCCTGCGACCCGTTCGGACGCCGCATCGGCCCAGTCCGAGAGCAGTGCGAAGCTGACGTCACCATCCAGGCTCGCCAGGTGGTGAATCTCCAGGTGTTCGACGTGCGCGGCGATCGCCTCGCGCGTCGTGAGGATGACGGGCACGACCACGAGCGTTCGCAGGTCGGCAGAGATGCCCGCCGCGAGGTCCATTTCCGGCAGGGGCCTCGCGCCGAAACGGCTCGTGATGCTGATGTTGGCGATGGCCATCGCAGCGTCCAGCGCGAGAACGAGACCCGACGCCCCCAGCACGGCGAGTATCGGCACCCCGACGACGCCGCTCAGCAAGACCGACAACGGCCACGCAAGTGCGACTACGGCGAGCAACACGACGCCCGCCATGTAGCCGCGGATTCCCATGCGGGCGATGAGCCGGTTGAGCGCCGCCCGCACCGACGGCCGATAGTCGAGTCGGTCCTCGAAGGCCCGGCGTCCCTGCGAGATGAGGTGATACCCGGAATACCGCTCGCGCTGGGAGCCACCCGCGCCAGCGACCTGCATCGCGTGCTCCGCGATTTCGAGTTCGGAGTGCCGCGAACCTCGCGCCAGTTCCTCGATCGCGTGTCGACAGCGGTTACGGGTCGGAAAGTTCGACTGCGCATAAGCGGGATCTGCGCCCAGCACGGCGTCGACGAGACTCATCGCTTCGAACAGGTCGGCCCAGTCGACCGCCGAGATGGAGCGCATGCTCGTGATCACGTTGCGGACGGTGACGCTCGATGCACCCTGGCGCTGGTGCTCGTCGCGGACGACTTCGTCTGCGGTCGTGCCGGCAGTTGCCAGACGCGATTCGAGCCACGTCAGTGCGGGAGTCGCTTCTGGATCCTGGTCGCGCAGCCGCTGCAGCAGCTGGACGACGAAAGTCGTCGACAGCTGCACGCCTTGCAGCTCGTGCAGCACCGTCGACAGCGGCTGCGCTTCCCTGCCGCCGGCGCCGAGGAGCCGGTCCGCCACGCGGTCAGCCTGCTGGCGGACGGCACGCCGGCTCGCGATCAACTCGGCCCCACGCCGCAGGTTCTCGATGAGCACGATCCGCAAGGTGATTGCGATCGCCCACAGCTCGCCGATCGTCAGTGGCTGCACGCGTTGATAGGCAGCCACGAACTGGCGCAGCAGGTTGGCGTCGAAACGGCTGTCCGTGTGCGCGACGAAGGCCCACGCCAGCCCGAGCACGCGCGGATAGCCGGCCAGCGGACCGTCGGCCAGCTTCGGCAGTTGCCGGTAGTAGCCGGGTGGCAGGTCGTCGCGGACCTGACGGATCTGCGCTTCAACGACGTGATAGTTGTCGACGAGCCACTCCGCCGCCGGCGTGATGGCTCCGCCCGCAGCGATGGACTTCGCGATGGCACGATGAGCGTCGAGCAGCGCCCTGTGGTTGTTGCGCAGTCGCGCGGTCAGTGGCCGGACCGCGACCGGTCGCGTCGCGACGGTCTGGGCCGCCGCCAGGCTGGCGGCGTGCTGCTCCAATCGCTCGGCGCTGAATATTTCTGCCCGGATTACCTCCGCGAATTCAAAGGCGGACTCGCGGTCGGAACCTACGATGTGACTCAGGAAGGACCGCATCAACTCGTCGCATGTGGCGAAGACGTACCGATCAGCGCCCGTGGCCGACGCTGATGCGAGCCTGTGGAAGCCATCGCACAGACGATGACAGCGGCGAGAGACCCCGCCTTGCTGAGTTCGGTCGTCAACAGTCCCATGCCCTTCCTCGATGCGGCGGTCAGCCGGTCAATGACTGGATTTTCGCGTCCGGCCTGACAGCAGACAGTAGGGGTCATAGGGCGTTCAGTCTGTGCGTCAGCGTACCGACGAGGCCTGCGACGGACACCACCGTACGCTGACAGACGCTTCACGCAGTCCTTACAGCCAGTACTGCCAGAGTCGGGAAAACCATTCTTTCAGGTACAGGTCGAACGAGCGCTGCCGCCACTGCTCGAGGGTGATCTGCTCGGAGTGCGCAACGTCGTCAGCGAAAGCCGCACGCATACGGTCGCCAAATTCGGTGCCCAGCACGACCGCGTTGACCTCCTGGTTGTGCAGGAAGCTGCGCCAGTCGAAGTTGGTGGAACCCACCGTGGACCAGACGCCGTCGATCACGGCAGTCTTCGAATGCATGAGCGCGTCGCGTCGCTCAAAGATGACCACACCGTCCTGCAGCATCTGATCGTAGTACGACCGCCCCGCGTGAAACACGAGGGCCGAGTCCGTACGACCGGGCAAGACCAGCCTGACGTCGACACCACGCGCGGCGGCTGCCTTCAGCGCGGCCAGCAACTGCGGGTCCGGTATGAAATAGGCGTTGGTCAGCCAGACCTCGGTCTCGGCACTGCCGATCGCGGACAGGAGCGTCACGTAGATCAGGCTGAATTCATCGTCGGGTGAGCTGCCGATTGCGCGCACAACCTCCTTGCCCTGCGCCTGCAGCGTTGGAAAGAAGTTCCGCGGTGCCAGGGGCTCGCCCTTCTGCGCGAGCCAGGTGGCCAGGAAGAGCCGCTGGAACTCCGCCACCACGGGCCCTTCGATCTGCAGGTCGGTATCGCGCCAGGGTTGCTCGCCAGCCGGGTGCGCTTTCGCCGCACGACTGGAAGAGCCCCCGGAGTACACGCTGCTGATGTTGATGCCACCGAGGAACACGGTTCGGCCATCGACGATCAGGAGCTTGCGGTGGTCGCGCTGGTTCAACTCCCAGCCCGCTTTCGCCGTCGCCGGATTGACTGGATTGAACTGCAGGGTGCGGATGCCGCTGTCGCGCAGGCGCTGGAAGAACTCCTCCGGCGTGCCGAGCGTGCCCACGCCGTCGTAGATCAGGTTCACCTGCACACCTGCGCGCTGCCTGGCGATCAGTGCGTCCGCGAAGCGCCGGCCGACCTCGTCGTCCTCGAGGATGTACGTCTCCATGTTGATGTGGTCACTCGCGGCCGCGATGGCCACGAACATGGCACGGTACGTGTCCGGCCCGTCCTCGAGCAGCCGGACACGATTGCCACTGACGAGGGGCGTCCCGGTCACGGCTTGCTCGACTGCGAGGTGGCGATCGAAGATTCCCGTGTCGTCGGCGCCGCGCTCGAGGCCGGCGAGGATCTCGCGACTGCGCGACGGCGGGAGCGGCCCGCGGGGACCTTGGACTTGCGCCGGGGTCGTCGCGGGCGCTGTGTTCGGCGCGACCTGGGGCAGCGAACTGCAGGCCGTGAGCGGCAGCAGCAATGACGCGGCAAGATGCATGAATCGCATACCGGGGATCGTCATCCGCGGCCGCGTAGGCGTCAGTACGGTTGCGCACATACGCACACATTGCGGGCCGCATGCGAGGGGCAGGATCCGTGCGCTAGCGAACAGACCATTCCGGCAGTCGGCGTAGCCTGCAGGACGTCGACCACGCACTACCGTTTCGGGAATTCTCCGTGCGACGGCTGCCGTCGAATGGAGAGACCAGATGAACAAATCATTGCTTACCGGGCTCGTCGTCGGCGGCGTGGCGGTGACGGCAGCCGGTGCCTACGCCGGCTACCAGACCATGGACCAGGGCAGGTCTGCCAGGGTGCTCAACGTCGAGCCGATGTCACGCACGGTCAAGACACCGCGGCAAGTCTGTGCCAGTGAAGTCGTCACGCATCAGGCAGCTGTCAAGGATCCCAAGCGCGTCACGGGCTCCATCATCGGCGCGGTGGCGGGCGGATTGCTTGGCAACCAGATCGGTGGCGGCGATGGCCAGACGGTGGCGACCGTAGCAGGTGCTGCAGCCGGTGGTTACGCCGGCAGCAAGGTCCAGAAAAACATGCAGGAAGGCAATACGACCCAGACGGTCGAACAACGCTGCCGTACGGTCTATGACTCGGTCGAGAAGCCCGACGGTTACCGGGTGCGCTACCGCCTTGGTGACCACGAAGGTTCGGTACGAATGGACCATGACCCGGGCAGCAGTATCCCGGTCGAGAACGGCGAACTGGTCCTGAACGATGACGCGGATCGCCGCTGAACAACCTGAACGCCACGTGACCTCAAGAGGAGATAACAAATGCTATGGACTATCGCAGTCGTACTGGTCGTGCTGTGGTTACTGGGGCTCGTCAGCTCCTACACCCTGGGCGGATTCATCCACATCCTGCTGGTGCTGGCCATCATCGTCGTGGTGATCAACGTGATCCAGGGTCGGCGAGTCTAGCGACCAGATACTGACGCACAGCATGTGCGGCACCGCCACGCACGCGGCGCACCCCGGGTTCGGCAACGAACCCGGGGTTTTTCGTGGGGCACCGTACAGACCACGGGCCAACTCCCGGGCACGCTCGCCTTTGCGGACGTCCGCAGACGTGATCGAGCAATTCCCCATGACGACTGCCAGAGGCAAAACCGCGGCGACCAACCGGTTGCTGGCACGCCTGCCTGACCCGGACCGGCGACGCCTCCTGGGCAAGTCCATTGCCGTTCAGCTCAGTGCGACCGACGTGCTGTATGAACGGGGCAAGCGCATCCGTGAGGTCTACTTTCCCACCGGCGGATCCATCTCACTGATCGCCACACTGCATGGACACGACAAGCTCCAGGTGGGACTGGTCGGCGACGAAGGGATGCTGGGCACGTCCCTGGTGCTGGGCGTGGCGATCGCGCCGTCTCTCGCGCTCGTGCAGGATTGCGGAACAGCCTGGCAAATCGATGCCGCCGCCTTTCGCGAGGAGCTCGAATGCAGTGTCGCGCTGCGGAGCTGCCTGCAGCGCTATGTTCATGTCGTCATGTGCCAGTCCGCGCAGACCGTCGCCTGCACCCGGTTCCACGTCGTCGAGGCACGCCTGGCTCGCTGGCTGCTGATGACTCGCGACCGCGCGCACTCGGACCATTTTCATTCGACCCACGAGTCGCTCGCGTCCATCCTCGGAGTGCGCCGCGCAGGAGTGACCCATGCAGCCGGCTCCCTGCAGCACCAGCAACTGATCCGCTACAGCCGCGGCGACATCACGGTGCTGGACCATCACGGACTCGAGGCCTGCGCCTGTGCCTGTTACGTCGCCAACCAGGACACCTACGCGCGCGTCATGAACTGATGCGGGAGCTTGGGGGCGCGTGACACGCGGCGCCTGTGTACGATGCGGTACACATGCGCGGCCTTGATGTATCCTGAGTCACCGCCAAGCCCTGGATGGCCGCCATGACCGACGCAACGGCTTCGCAGGCCAAGCACCTTCCCGAGCACAATTACCTGCTCGCTGCGCTCACACCCGACGAGCGTGCACGCGTCTATCCGCACCTGCACCTCGTCTCGATGCCGCTTGGCAAGGTGCTGTACGAATCCGGCGACGCACTCGAGTACGTCTACTTCCCGACCGATTCGATCGTGTCCCTGCTGTACGTGCTGGAAAGCGGCGCCTCGGCGGAAATCTCGGTCGTGGGCAACGAAGGCCTCATCGGCATCGCTCTGTTCATGGGGGGCGACACCACGCCCAGTCGCGCCATCGTGCAGAGCGCGGGTCACGCCTACCGGCTGTCCGGTCAGTGGCTGAAGGATGAGTTTCACCGCAACGGCGGGCTGCAGGTCCTGTTGCTGCGCTACACGCAGGCGCTGATCACGCAGATGGCGCAGACCGCGGTGTGCAATCGGCACCATTCCGTCGATCAGCAACTGTGTCGCTGGTTGCTGCTGTCATTGGATCGCCTGAAATCCAACAAGCTCGTCATGACGCAGGAGCTCATCGCGAACATGCTCGGCGTCCGCCGCGAAGGCGTCACCGATGCCGCCGGCAAGCTGCAGAAGCTCGGCGCCATCAGCTACAGCCGTGGACGGATCACCGTGCTCGACCGGCCGCAGCTCGAACAGCTGTGTTGCGAGTGCTATTCGGTCGTCAAGCGCGAAACGGATCGCATCGAAGGACTCGCCTCGAACAGGGGCGCATGACGATGAACAGGTAAACAGATGCTGCATTCAGCCCTGATTCGCAAATTCCATGGCCTGGTGCTGACGGCAGCGCTGCTGGTGACCGCACCCGCCAGCGCCGCAGGAACGTACGACGACCTCGTTGGCCTCTTTCACGAATGGCAGGCCTTCGAACGTCCTGCGCTACGCGACGGCGCACCCGACTACACCGCCCCCACGCTCGCTCGCAGGCACGCCGAGCTGCGCGTCTACCAGTCACGGCTGGCCGCGCTCGACCCGGCCGCCTGGCCGAAAGAACAACGTATCGATTTCGAACTCGTGCGTGCCCAGATGAACGGCCTCGACTTCGACCTGCGGGTGCTGCAACCGTGGGCCCGTGACCCGGCGTATTACCAGTCGGTCTGGACGGAGATGAGCGACACGCCCGAGCACGAGGGGCCCGCACACCACGGCCTGGTCGAGCTCTGGACGTATGCGTTTCCCTTGTCGCGCAGCGATGAGCAGAAACTGGCCCGCGAACTGCGGGTCGTGCCGCCGTTGCTTGCGCAGGCGCGTGGCAACCTGACCGGCAACGCCCGCGACCTCTGGCTGACGGGCATCGGCACGATGCAGGGACAGGTCGACAGCCTGGATGACCTTGCCGGCAGGACTCGATCCTCGGGAGCCGAACTGCGACGTTCAATCGCGGACGCGAGGAAAGCCACCGTCGAATTCGTGGCCTGGCTGCAGGCGCAGGCGCCGTCGAAGACCGGTCCGTCAGGCGTGGGCAAGGAAGCCTATGACTGGAACCTGCGGCACGTGCACCTGGTCCCGCTCACCTGGGACCAGGAAGTGATGTTGCTGCAGCGCGAGCTGGCACGGGCGCACGCGTCCCTGCGTTTCGAGGAGCAGCGCAATCGCGGGCTGCCGCAGCTCACGGCGGCATCGAGTCCGGAAGAATGGGACCAGCGCGCCAATGCTGCCGTGACCAAGTACCTGGCGTGGCTGAAGTCCAAGGACATCCTGGGCGTCGACGACTACCTCGACCCGGCGTTGCGCGAGCGAATCGGCCCGTACGCGCCGCCCGAGACACGCAACTTCTTCGGCATCGCGAGCCACTACGAACCGATCACGCTGTTCGCCCACTTCCAGCACTGGTTCGATCATGCCTGGCTCAAGCACGCGCCCAACCCGAGCTTGATCCGTCGCGAGGCCTGGCTGAACAACGTGTGGGACTCGCGCGCCGAGGGCACGGCGACGGCGATGGAGGAAATTATCCTGCACGCCGGCTACTACGACGACAATCCGCGCGCACGGGAGATCGTGTGGATCATGCTCGCACAGCGCTGCGCCCGCGGACTCGCCTCGCTCTACGCGCAGGCGAACCTGTTCGACCTGCAGCAGGCGAAGGCATTCCAGGTGGAGTGGACGCCGCGCGGATGGATGCGACCCGACCTCGACCTGCTGGGTTTCGAGCAGCAGCTCTACCTGCGGCAGCCGGGCTACGGCACGAGCTACGTGACCGGCAAACACCTGCTGGAAGAACTCATCAAGGATCGCTCGCACCAGCAGGGCGATGCGTTCACGCTGCGCGGCTTCTTCGACGAGTTCAACGCCGCCGGCATGATGCCGGTCTCGCTGATCCACTGGCAGCTGACCGGCGATGCAAGTCGGGTGCCGGCGCCACCCGCCACCGACTGATGCCGGACCTGGGCAACGGCTTCAGGCAATCTCGACGAACACGCGCAGCGCGACTCCGCGGTCGCGCCACACCTTTTCCGCATCCGCGAAAATCGACCGGGCCGTATCGAACGACTCCGGGCGAGGTGGCCTGCAGTTCGCCGGCGTGGCGCAGCACGATCACGCAACCGCGTGCCCGGCGCGCACTCGCGAGATCGATGAGGCAGTCGAAGAACGCGTCCCAGTTGTGGCCGAACCAGCTCGGAAACCGCAGCACGTCGGCGCATCGTTCCAGCAGTTGCGCTTTGTCCACGCACCCCCTGAGGTCGACGACGTAGCACGGCCAGTCGAGCGACGACGCGAGCAGTTCGATGCCGCGCACGGTGTCGTCGGTCAGAACGACGTCTCGCATGAGCTCGGTCATGGGTGCGGCACCTCGATCCGGCGAAAGCTGCGGTAGTGATCGTCCGTGTAATAGAACTCGACCGGCGGGTTGCCCCCGCTCACGATCCGGCGAGCGCCGCGGTCGGGCGATCCCGGCGTCCGGACCGTGTACTCACGATAGTAGCCGGGGGGCTGCGCGGGCAGCCGGCCTTCGCGGTTCTGGAAGTGCGAGCCGTCACGGTCGTAGGGAAAGGGTCCGCCGGCCTCGATGAGCCGCAAGGTCTGCCGCGCCTCGGCCGGAAGTCCGGCGCTGTCGGGCTGCGGGCCCGCGGACCCCCAGTCGGACGCCACCTGAGATTCCGTGCGGGACCCCCGCGGGGTCTCGCGAGATAGCCAGCCGCTGGCCGCCGCAACGGCGAGACCGGCCAACAGGGCAATGCGAATCCAGCGCATGGTACGAGACTGCCGCTCCCTGCATGTGGAACGCGCAGATTACCCTGCCATCGCTTGCGTCGAAAGCACTGCCTGGCTGCCGCGCGCAGGCGTGCCTCACGCCCGCATCACTTGCGCATCAGGGTGCTCTTGCCGAACAGCGAACCGATGAGGTCCACCGCAACCTCGGCCGTGCGATTGCGGATGTCGAAGGCCGGATTGAGCTCGACGATGTCGAGGGAGGCCAGCCGGCCCGTGTCGGCCACCATTTCCATGCAGAGCTGCGCCTCGCGGTAGGTCGGCCCGCCTGCAACCGTCGTGCCGACGCCGGGCGCGATGTCGGGGTCGAGAAAATCCACGTCGAGACTGACGTGAACGTGGGTGTCGTCATCGACGCCGAGCAGGGCCTGCTCCAGCGTGTACCGCATCCCCTTCTCGTCGATGTAACGCATGTCGAAGACTTCGATGCCCACTTCGTGCACGAAGCGCTTCTCGCCGGCGTCGACGCTGCGGATGCCGATCTGCCGCAGCTGCGCAGGATTGATCGCCGGCACCAGGCCGCCGATCGACACGAGTTCCGCCGGGCCGTGGCCGCACAGGCACGCGACCGGCATGCCGTGCACGTTGCCGCTGGGCGTGAGGACGTGCGTGTTGAAGTCGGCGTGCGCATCGAACCAGAGCACGCGCAGCTTGCGCCCCGTGTCGCGGCAGTGCTTCGCGGCGGCGCTGATCGAGCCGATCGCGAGACTGTGATCGCCGCCGAGCAGCATCGGCAGTCGCCCCGCGGCGAGCTCTTCGAGCACTGCTTCGTGCACGAGTCGATTCCACTCGGTCACCTCCGGCAAGTGGCGGTAGCCACTGACCGGCGGTTGCCAGGGATTCGGCGGACCGCCCAGGTTGCCGCGGTCGATCACCTCGAGACCCTGCGCTTCGAGCACGGACTGCAGCTGCGCGACACGCAACGCTTCCGGGCCCATCGAGGCGCCGCGTGCACCCGCGCCGACGTCGGTGGGCGCGCCGATCAGCGTGATGATGCCGGTCATCGCCGCACCTCAAGCCGTCTTGCGCTTGCGCGGCCGAGCGGCCTTGCAACCAGCCAGCGTCCCGCCGAACAGGTCCTTCGGGTCGTCCAGGACCGGCACCAGGTCGAGATCACGGCGGCCAAGCCGCTGCTGCGAGATGAGGGCGTGCAGGAACCGCAACGCCGAGTAATCTTCCAGCGCGAAGCCGACGGAATCGAACAGCGTGATATCGCTCGCCGAGCGTCGCGCCACCGCTTCGCCGCGCAGCACCTGCGCGAGCTCGATCACGGGATAGTCCGCGGGCATCTGCTGGATTTCGCCCTCGATCCGCGATTGCGGCTCGAACTCGACCACCACGCGCATGTCCGGCAGCCGCAGGATGTCCGCGTGCAACTCCGTCTTGCCCGGACAGTCGCCGCCGACGCCGTTGATGTGCATGCCGGGCGCGATCATCGGCGGCGTCAGGATGACGGCGTTGCGCTTGTCCGCCGTGACGGTGGTGACGATGTCCGCGCCTTTGCAGGCCTCAGACGCAGAATGTGTTCGCACCACTCGCAGGTCAGCCAGCTCCGGCATCGCCGCAAGGTTGCGCACCAGCTTGGCCGTAGCCAGCGGGTCGACGTCGTAAACGCGCAGTTCGCGGATACCGCACAGGCGATGGAACGCGATGGCCTGGAACTCGCTCTGCGCACCGTTGCCGATCAACGCCATCACGCGGCTGTCGGGACGAGCCAGCTGTTGCGCGGCCAGGGCCGACGTCGCGGCCGTCCGCAATGCAGTCGTCACCGTAAGTTCCGAGAGCAGCAACGGGTAACCCGTGTCGACGTCGGCCAGCACGCCGAACGCAGTCACGGTCAGCAGGCCCGCGGCGGTGTTCTTGGGATGACCGTTGACGTACTTGAAGGAGTACAGCTTGCCGTCGGTCGCCGGCATCAGCTCGATGACGCCGACGGGCGAATGGCTCGCAAGTCGCGGCGCCTTTTCGAATTCCGGCCAGCGCCGGTAATCCGCCTCGATTTCGCCCGCCAGCCGGGCCATGAATTCCGCCGGTCCGAGCGCGTTCACGATGCGCTGGATGTCACTGACGCCGATGTAATCAACCATGGTCGTGCCCCTGTCCGGGCCGCCAGAGAACAAGGAATAGCGGGCCCGATGCAGCATCATCAGGCCCACGTGAGCCAACAGGAAGCCAGCAGACCAATCGATCTGGTCTATAATTCGATCGATTCGCCAGTCAATTTGAACGATTCGTCAGAACAGCGAGTACCGCATGGACGACCTGGACCGCCAACTCATCGGCCTCCTGCGAGGCAACGCCCGCCTTCCCGCGGCAACCGTTGCGCGCACCCTCCGCGTGGCCCGCGGCACGGTGCAGAACCGCATCGCCCGGCTCGAGCAGGAAGGCGTGATTGCGGGCTACACCGTCCGCCTGGCAGCACCGGACGGTGACCGCCGCATCACGGCGCTGATGCTGATCGCGGTCGAGGGCAACAACGTCGAGAAAGTGCTGCGCTCGCTGCGAGGTGACGCGTCGGTGACTACGCTGCACACGACGAACGGCCGCTGGGACATCATCGCCGAGTTGCGCGCCGACACGCTCGAGGAGTTCGACCGCGTGCTGAGCCGCATCCGCCGCATCGAAGGCGTGGCCAACTCCGAGACCAACCTGCTGCTCTCGACGCACAAGTACTGACTGCGCGCGGCTGTATCATGCGGCCCCGTGTCGAGCGCGCGGACGACCCAGGAGGACTCATGTACGAGATCTACATCGGCAACAAGAACTATTCCTCGTGGTCGCTGCGGCCATGGGTCCTGCTGCGTGCCCGCGGCATTCCCTTCGTCGAACACGTCAAGCCGTTTGTGCGCGGCTCGAACTTCGATGCGTTCCGTGCCTTCTCGCCCTCGGGCAAGGTGCCGTGCCTGCGCGATGGCGCCACCGTGGTGTGGGACTCCCTCGGCATCAGCGAGTTTCTGGCCGAGCGCCACCCCGGCCTGTGGCCAGCCGACGCCGCGGCACGCATATGGGCACGCTGCGCGGCTGCCGAAATGCATTCGGGCTTCGCCACGCTCCGCGGCATCTGCACGATGAACGTCGGCTTGCGCGTCAAGCTGCACGCCCAGCCGCCCGCACTCGTCGCGGACATCCGCCGCATCGACGAACTGTGGAACGAAGGCCTGTCGCGCTTCGGCGGGCCGTTCCTCGCCGGCCCCGACTTCACGGTGGTCGACGCGTTCTACTGCCCGGTGGCTTACCGCGTGCGTACCTACGGCATCGACATGACGGGCAAGGCCGCGCAGTACGTGCAGCGGCTGCTGGACCTGCCCGCGATGCGCGAGTGGGAGCAGGCAGCGCTCGCCGAAACGTGGCGTGAACTCGACCACGAGGCGGAGGCACTGCAGGTCGGCGTCGTCACGGCCGACTATCGCGTGCCGGCCGCTGCGCCATGAGCGAGCGCATCGACGCGCTCGAATTCAAGGTGGCGCACCTCGAGCGGGCGCTGCAGGAGTTGAGCGACGTCGTCTATCGGCAGCAGCGCGAGCTCGACTCGCTGCGCGACCGCAACCAGCAACTGCACGAACAGCTGCAGCAACTCGAGGAACGGGGCGGCGACCCGAACCGGGTCGAGATTCCGCCGCACTACTGACGTGGCGACGCATCCACTGAGCGGAGCCAAGGCCGGCTGGGTCGCATACGCCGCAGTGCTCACGTTCGGCGTGCTCGCGGGCGAGGCGGCGAATCTCTCGCGCGGCAGCGAGGTCAGCGCCCTGACGCTCGCCAACTGGACGCTGAGCGCCGCACTGTTGACCGCGCTCTGGGGCTTCGCGTTGCGGCGTCGCATCGGCAGCGAACGCTACTGGCGAGCGGCGTTCTGGCTGGTGCTGTTCGCCAACTCCGTCATGCTCATCCCGGTGCTGCTGGGCGACCATGCCGTTGCAATGTTCACCGCAGCGCTCACGTTGCTGATCGTCCCGGCGTACCTGGCCGCTTACTTCTACGCGTATCGCAGTCCCGACCTCTGGACGAGTACGGGTGGGTCGGACCCGAAGTCGGCAACGCGGGCGGGATGACGACGGAACGGGGCCAGGGCGACTTCGTTCAGCCGCCCTGGCCCTGAGCAACGACGAGGGAGAGTCGTCAGGCCTTGGCGGCGTCCTTCAGCTTCTTCATCGGACGCACCTTGACCTTTACGGTCGCGGGCTTGGCCTTGAAGATGGTTTCTTCACCCGTGAACGGGTTGATGCCCTTGCGCGCTTTCTTTGCAGGCACGCTGGTGACGGTGATCTTCAATAGTCCCGGCAGCATGAAGGTGCGCGGGCCCTTCTTGCTGATCGAGACACGGATCGTGTCTTCGAGGGCAGCGAGCAATGCGCGCACGTCCTTGCCGGCGACCTGCGCCGCCTCTGCGAGGTGAGCGACCAGTGCGGACTTGGTCAGCACCGTCTTGATCGATTGCGGGGCCTTCGGGCTCGACTTGCGGGTGGGCTTCTTCGCAGACTTCTTCACGGACTTTTTGGCTTTGGCCATCGGAGTTGTTGAACCTCTGAGCGGGTGAGTGATCGCGCCAACGGACTATGCCGTGCGTGATGCGCACGGTAGGCGAATGGCGTGCAGAAGCCAAGGGGTACGGTGACGTGCTAACCGATAATCAGCGAAGGTCAGCTTCTCGGCCTAATCGCTCTTCAGCCGCACCCCCACTTCGAGCAGGCCCGGCCGCTCCACGATCGCGTTCTGGCCGAACTTCACGCCGTGCAGGGCACCATCCCAGCGATACGTCTTCAACGTACGCAGGGGTTCATTGCCCTGCAGCACAGCAGTGGCCTGGTCCGTCGTCGTGATGATGCAGCGCGTGCAGGGTTTCACGATCTGCAGCCGCATCTGCTCGCTTTCGAGACCGCGGATCGAGTCTTCGGCGTAAGGCGCACAGCCATCCAGAAACACGTTGGGCCGGAAGCGATCGACCGGCAGCGGTGACGGCAGGCGCGCATTGAGGTCATCGAGCGAGGCGCGCGAAAGCACCAGCACCGGGTAGCCGTCGGCAAACGCGCTCGTGCCAGCGAGCCCCTGTGACCACGCGGGATCCGTGGGTCGCGGGCGAGAGTCGTCGAAACGCACCAGCCGGACATCGCGGCGCAGGTGCTCGCCGAACCAGTCCGCGGCGGCCTGCCCCTCGTCGACGGCCAGCACATGATCGCGCCAGACGGTGACCTCGACCGACGCTGAGCGAACCGGTCGCTGCAGCGGCACGGCCAGCGTGGGCAAGCCCGGCGCCGTGAGTTCAAGGTGATCATCGTGCAGTGCCGTGCCGACCAGCGCCAGCCGCGGCGCTTCACGCTGCGTCAGGAAACGGCCGTCATGCGACACCACCATCCACTCGCGATCGTACTGCAGCCCACGCGGTGTCAACTGCGCCTGCAGCAGTTGGATGCCGCGACAGGACTTGACGGGGTAGACAAAGAGCGAGGCGAGCGTGATCACGCTCGCTAGGATAACGCAGCGGCGAGGAGATTCCCCTCGTGGATCGCGTCGCCCGGGGACGAGCGAAGCCGCGAAGATCCCTGGTGTCAACTGGCGAGCTGCAGCGGCGCCGGGCGTCCGACCTGGTAGCCCTGGACGAAGTCGACACCCATGCGGCGCGCCGAATCGAGCGCGCTCAGGTCCTCGACCTGCTCGGCGATCACCTTGAAATTGAGCGATCGCGCGAGCTTGACCATGGCGGTCACCATCGCCTGGTTCACGTTGTCGGAAGCCAGGTTGCGGATGAACGAGCCGTCGATCTTCAGGTAATCGAGCGACAGGTGCTTCAGGTTCGCGAACGAACTCAGGCCGCGGCCGAAGTCGTCGAGCGCGAACTGGCAACCCATGCCATGCAGCACGCCGATGAAGCGGCGCGCGTGCTCGATGTTGGTGATCACCGAGTTTTCGGTGACTTCGAAGCAGATGCGGTTCGGCGCGATGCCGGTGCGATCGAGGCACTCGACCACGAATTCGAGGAACGCACCGTCGCCGAGCGTCTGCCCGGACAGGTTGATGCAGAGACTGCGGTCGGACGCGAGACGGATGGCCCCGCGCGCCAGCAGCGTGAGCGAGGTCTGCACGACCCACCGGTCCACGTGCGGCATCAGCCGATAGCGTTCGGCCGCGCGCATGAATTCGGCCGGGGCAATCGCCACCCCCTTGTCGTCCTTGAGCCGCAACAGGATTTCGAGGCCGGGACCGCCTGCCGGCGCATCCACCGAGGCATGCATGATCGGCTGCGCGTGCAGCTCGAAGCGGTCGTCCTTGAGCGCCGACTGCAGCAACTGCAGCCACAGGATCTCACCGCGCTGGCGCGCATCGGCTTCGTCGCGCGCCGAGTACACGTGGACGTGGCCGCCCTGGTTCTTCGCGACGTAGCAGGAAGAGTCCGCGGCGTGCAGCAGGTCCTCGATCGACGTGCTCTCGACCGTCATTTCGACCAGGCCCACGCTGACGCCGATGCCGAAGATCTTGTCTTTCCAGACGAAGCGGTGATCGTTGACCGCGCGCACGACGTCGTCGGCAATCTGCCGGGCCTTCTCGAGCGGGCAGCCCGCCAGCAGGATGGCGAACTCGTCGCCACCGAGACGGCCGACGGTGTCCGAATCACGGACCGCGTCCTTGATGAGCGCGGCGACCTCGCGCAGCATGCTGTCGCCCGCGACGTGGCCGCATTCGTCGTTGACGGCCTTGAAGCGGTCGAGGTCTAGGTAGCACAGCACGTGCCGCGCGCCGCCGCGCGTCGCTTCCAGCGCTTCCTCTAGCCGGCGCTCGAACTCGCGGCGGTTCACCAGCCCGGTGAGGGCGTCGTGGCTCGCCTGGTACGTCATCGCCCGCGTGAGGCCGCGCAAGTCGCTTACGTCACGCAGCGCGATGACGGCACCGTCGATGCGGCCATTGGCGTCGCGCATGGGCGACACCGTCAATTCGATCGAGCGCTCGCCGTCGCTTGCGGCCGAGACCAGCATGCCGCGGCGACCGAGGCTCACCCGCGTGCCCGTCGTCAGGCTCTGGCGGACGGGGTCGCTGGCCGCCTTGCGGTCGCCCTCTTCCACCAGCTCGATGACGTCGCCGAGCGTGCGGCCGAGGATTTCGCTGGCCGGTTTGCCCATCAGCTGTTCGCCGGCCGAGTTGATGTAGACGATGCGGCCGTCGACGTCCGTCGTGAGCACGCTCTCGGCGAGTGAATCCAGGGCTTCCCACGCGCTGCCATGGCTGCGCGTGATGCCCGTCTCGGCGGGAGCGCGCGGAGTCATCTCGACGCCCGTCACGATCACGGCAGGGCGGCGATCCAGCATCGTGCGCGAGAAACTGAGCTCGAGGCGGTGCGGCCTGCCCGCGGCATCTGCCTGCAGTTCGACCTCGAGCCGCGCGGGCGCGGCTTCTCCCGCCGCGTGGCGGCGCAGGTATTCGGTGACGAGTTCGGCGTAGTCGGGGTGGACGAGGTCGGCCAGGCGACGGCCGAAGAGCTTGCTGGGATTCGCGACGCCCGCAAGTTCGGCGAAGCGCGCGTTTGCCAGCTGGATGCCGTCACGCTCGACCAGCATCGCTTCGGTCATCGTCTCGAGCAGCCGCCGGTAGACGGACTCCCGCTCTTCGCGCGTCGAGCTCTCGACCTGCAGTCGTTCGATCAGGCGGTCGACCCCGCCGGCGATCTCGCCAGCGCTGCCCTCGCCTGCATGGGGCGTGAGGCGCTCTGCCAGGTCGCCGCTTTCGGCCACGGCCTGCACGCGCTCGCCGAGTTCGCGCAGGCGATGGATCTCGCGCAAACGCTGCAGCAGCGCCACGGCCAGCATGACCGTTATGGCACCCAGCAGGATCAGCGCGAACATCACGGTGTCATTCTCCGGGCTGGCCATGTCCCTGTCGGCCGCGGACACCCGCGTTCGAGCAGGGTGTTGTCGTTGTTTTCATGCATGCCCCAGCCTTGCGCCCGCAGCATATAGGAACGGGTCGCGCGCACTCCCTGGATTCACCATAATCCGCAGGCAGTTTCGCTTGTCGCGCCGGTGCCCAGACTTTAACCTTCGCGCCGGCCACGCTGCCGTATCCCGGTTCCCACAGCCCTGGAAGCACCCGCATGTTCGACGTTCAATTCGCCCGTCGCCAGATGATCGAGCAGCAGGTCCGCGCTTGGGAGGTCCTGGACCTCAAGGTGCTCGATGTCCTGAGCCAGGTGCCGCGCGAGGAATTCGTCCCGGCCGCCTATCGCGAGATCGCGTTCGCCGATACCTGGGTGCCGCTGGCGCATGGGCAGTGCATGCTGCCGCCCAAGTTGGAGGGCCGTATCCTGCAGGCGCTCGACATTCAACCGCACGAGCACGCGCTCGAGGTCGGCACCGGCAGCGGCTTCTTCGCGGCCTGCCTCGGGCAACTCGCCCGCAGCGTGCGCACCATCGACCTGTTCCCGGATTTTGTCGCCGGCGCCCAGGCGACGTATGTACGCACCGGCATCCACAACGTCGTCGCCGCGACAGCCGACGCAATGCAGTTCGCCGAACGCGACGCGTACGACGTCATCGCCCTGACCGGCTCGCTGCCGGTCTACGATGCGCGATTCGAGCGTGCCCTCAGGGTGGGCGGCAGGTTGTTCGCCTGTGTCGGCGACGGGCCGATGCTCGAGGCGGTGCGGGTGACTCGCACGGGGCCATCGGACTGGTCGCGCGAAAGCCTGTTCGAGACGGGGATGCCCGCCCTGCTGCACGCGCCGGAGCCGCCCAGGTTCATTTTTTGATCGCGCGGGCCGGGGGGCTAGCCAATTGGCCCACAGGTGATATAGTCTAGTACAACACTAGTTGACCAATTGCGCGGCCTCGGCTGCCACGGTGTACTCATGACGACGAAATCCCTTTTTCTCGCCTGCAGCGTCGCTGCTGCCCTGCTGGGCACGGCCCCGGTCCGCGCCGAGAACCTGATCGAGGTCTACCTGGACGCGGTCCGCAGCGACCCGTTGGTGCGCGAAGCGGAGGCCCGGCGCTCCGCCGCGCTCGAGGTCAAACCGCAGGCCCGTGCCCTGCTGCTGCCGCAGGTCAACCTCGGCGGCCAGGTTTACACGGCCAATTCCGATGGTGAATCGACCTTTCCGCAGGTGAGCCAGACCACGGGCAACATCGTCACGGTCGGTAACAAGAGTTCGACCGACGTCAGCCAGTATTGGGACTACCGTGCCGAACTGACCCAGACCGTCTTCCGTTGGGACCAGTGGCAGGAACTGAAGCGCGCTGATTCGCAGGTGGCGGTGGCTGAGGCGACGTATCGTGCGGCGCAACAGGACCTGCTCGTGCGCGTCGCGCAGGTCTATTTCAACGTTCTGGCCGCCGAGGACACGCTCGGCGCCGCGCAGGCGACGCTCGAGGCGTTCAGCCGGCAGCTCGAGCAGGCCGAGAAGCGTTTCGAGGTCGGCCTGATCGCCGTCACCGACGTGCAGGAATCGCGCGCCGCGCACGACAGCGCGACGGCGGGCGTCATTGCCGCCAAGCGCACGCTCGCGACCGCGCAGGAAGCACTGCGCGAACTCACCGACAAGGACTACCAGGCGCTGGTGAAGCCGGCAGAACAGATGCCGCTCAACAAGCCGGACCCGGCCAACGAGCAGGAGTGGGTCGACCTTGCGCTCGCCAACAACCTCAACGTGGTGGCCGCGCGCCTGAATTCGGAAGTGGCGAGCGCCAACGCCAAGATCGCGCAGAGCGGCCACCTGCCGACGGTCGATCTCTTCGCGCAGTACAACGAGAGCAATCGCGACGCGACGCAGACCAACCAGTCGTTCGACCCGTCGGGCAACCTCGGCGCGGGCGACACTGTGGGCGGCTCGGCCGACTCGAGCCAGACCAGCGACGTGATCGGACTGCGCCTGAACATCCCGATCTTCAGCGGCGGCGGGACGCAATCGCGCGTGCGCGAGCAGGTGCACCTGCACCGTGCGGCCCGCGAGAAACTCGAGGGCACCATGCGTTCGGCCGAGCGCGAGACCCGTGATGCCTACCTCGGCGTGCTGGCCGAGAAGGCGCGCGTGCAGGCGCTGAGCCAGGCCGTGAAGTCGAGCCAGACCGCGCTCGAGGCGACGGAAGCCGGCTTCGAGGTCGGCACGCGCACGACGGTCGACGTGCTCGATGCGCGTCGCCGCCTGTTCGAAGCCCAGCGCGATTACGCCCGCAGCCGTTACGACTACCTGATCAACATCGTGCGACTGGAATCGGCCGCCGGTGGCCTGCAGCAGGACGACCTCGACGCGATCAACGGCTTCCTGACGCAGCCGACGACGCTGCCGGTCGTCAGGCCGAAGTCCTGAGCAGCGGCTCGATCATGGCGACCAGGCGGTCGACCGCGCCACGGTTGGCCGCCACGGCCTCGCGCCCGATGGCACCCGTTGCCCGCGCCCGCTCCGGATCGCCGATCCACTCGATCAGGCGATAGCCCAGCTCCTCCTGGCTGCGCACGATGCGCAGTGCGCCGGCGTGCTCGAACATGTCGGCGATGTCCTGCGAATTGTGAGTGTGCGGACCGGAAAGCATCGGCAGGCCGAGCACGGCAGGCTCGAGCAGGCTGTGCCCGCCGATCGGAACGAGACTGCCCGCGACGAACGCGATGTCCGCCGCCGCGTAGAACATCTGCAGCTCGCCGAGCGTATCGATCAGGAACACCGCGTCGCCCGGTGCCGGCACGGCGCCCGCACTGCGCTGCGCATGCGGCACGCCGCGCTTACGCAGCAGCGCACGCACCGCGTCGAAGCGTTGCGGGTGACGCGGCACCAGCAACAGCAGCGCATCGGAATGGCGGGCACGCACGGCTGCATGCGCCGCCAGAGCGGCATCTTCTTCACCCTCGTGCGTGCTGCCGGCGATCCAGACTGGCCGCTCCCCTCCCCATTGCTGGCGCAAGGCACGGCCGGCATCGACCGTGTCGGCGGGGATCGCAAGGTCGTACTTGATGTTGCCGGTCACCTGCACGCGGCCCGGCGCGGCTCCGATGGCACGAAACCGGTCGGCGTCGGCCGGCGTCTGCGCGCCGATCAGGATGCCGTGCGAAAGCGTGTCGCGGAACAGCGTGGCCATGCGCCGGTAGCGATCGACGGACCGCGTCGAAACACGCGCGCTGCCGAGCAGCAGCGGAATCCGCCGCTGTCCGAGCTGGTGGTACAGGGTGGGCCAGATCTCGGTCTCGAGGATGACCACCACCTGCGGTGAAATCCGGTCCAGGAAACGGCCAACGGACCCCGGCAGGTCGTACGGCAGGTAGCAGATCTGCACGCCTTCCTTGAACAGCGACCGCGCCCGCTGCGCACCGGTCGGCGTGACCGTGGTGAGCACGATCGGCAGCGTCGGATACCGGCGTTGCAGTTCGCTGACGAGTCCGGCCGCCGCCTGCACCTCGCCCACCGACACGGCATGAATCCAGACGGATCCCGCTCGCACCGCACGCTGCACAAAACCGAGCCGTTGCCTCAGACGACCGCGGTACTCCGGGTTGAACAGCGCTTTCCACGCTTCGTGAGCAATCACCAGGGGTGCGACGAGATAGATCAGCAGGACGTACAGCAGTCGCATGGCGTGTGTTCAGCCTGCCCTGGCGCCGGCCAGCAGCGCCTGCCAGTTCGCATCGGTAAAACGCCCGGCCGGCAGGTCCGTGGTGACCTTCCGCAACGAGCGCTGCAACCGCGCGAGCACCGCTCGTTCCCACGCGCCGCGCGCACGGATCCGGCCGCGATCAAAGTCGAGTACGTAGATGTCGTTGCTCGCGCCGACGAGCAGGTTGTGCGCGTTCAGGTCCGCGTGCTGCACGCCGCGCGCGTGGAGTGAACCTACGCACTGACCGATCGCATGCCACGTCTCGTTCGGCAAGGATGCCTGCTGCAGCGCCTGGGTGAGCGTACGGCGCACCGGCAATTCTGCGGTGATCAGGTCGGCACGGTAGCAGAGCCCGGCACGCCGATACCTCGCCGCCACGGGCGTGGGCACCGGCAATCCCCATGCACGCAGTTGACGCAGCAGGCGCCACTCCCTGAACGAGCGCGTGCGGTCGGCGCCGGTCCAGACGTAGAGGTCGTCCGAGACACGGGCCATGAGTCCGCCGCGACGATAGTGGCGCAGGACCCAGCGCTGGTCCGGGCTCGCACGCACGAAGGCAACAGTGCCGCGGCCGCCGCGAGTCGTCTCGAGCGCGCCTTGCGCCTGCCAGTGCGCTGGATCGAACACCGCAGTGTCCGGATGGTGGAGACAGGAGGCATCGTATAGCATCGCGCCGCCCGCCCCGCGCGCGAGCGCCTCCTCCCCGGCGGCGGCTGCTTCGTTCATCGGTGCGGATTGTTCACGATCCCGGCGCCGCTGCCTACCGTTTCCAACCGCAGATGAAGCAGCCCCTCTTCACCACACCGCCATCGTCCATCTGCATCCTGCGCCTGTCGGCGCTGGGCGACGTGTGCCACGTGCTGCCAGTCGTCCGCACGCTGCAAGACACCTGGCCGTCGACGCGGCTCACGTGGATCCTGGGCAAGCTCGAGCACAAGCTGCTCGGCCACATCCCCGGGATCGAGTTCATCGTGTTCGACAAGAACGCCGGCGGCCAGGGCTACCGCGACCTGCGCTCGCAGCTGCGCGGCCGGCGTTTCGACGCATTGCTGCACATGCAACTCGCCCTGCGCGCAAGCATCGCGTCGATGCTGGTGCCGGCCCGGCACCGGCTCGGGTTTGATCGTGCCCGGGCACGCGAAGGCCAATGGCTCTTCACCAACGCCAAGATCGAGGCACGGTCGCGCGAGCACGTGCTCGACAGCCTGTTCGGATTCGCCGAGCGGCTCGGTGTCAACGCGCGTTCGATGCGCTGGGACATCCCGCTGCCCGATTCCGCGCTGGCCTACGCAAACGAGGCGATCCCGGATCCGGCGAGGCCCACGCTCGTGCTCAGTCCGTGCTCGAGCCATGAACTGCGCAACTGGAGCGGCGCTCGCTACGCGGCGCTCGCCGATCACGCGGTGCAGCGCCACGGCATGGACGTGCTGCTGTGTGGCGGCCGCAGCCCGCTCGAAATCGACTACGGCGCGCGGATCGAGGAGGAAATGCGTCAGCCGTGCCGCAACCTGATCGGCCGCGACACGCTGCTCGAGTTCCTGGCGACGCTGCAGCGGGCCACGGTGCTGGTGTCACCCGATTCGGGACCGGCGCACATGGCCACGACCGTGGGTACACCGGTGATCGGGCTTTATGCCGCCACCAATCCGGAACGCAGCGGCCCCTATTACAGCCGCCGCTGGTGCGTGGATCGCTACGATCGCGCCGCGACACGGTTCCTGAACCGGTCGGCCGGGAACCTGCCGTGGACCGAGAAAATCGAATTGCCGGGCGTGATGGACCTGGTGGAAGTCGACGACGCGATCGAAATGCTCGACAACCTGATGCTGGCGGGCGCGCCCCGCACCCCGACAGGCGCCTGACACCTCGCCCGCTGCAGCGGGAGCTCGCGCGTAGCGCGGGTGCGGGTGGCTGCGCGATAATGCGCTCCCGAACCGGGCCGACCCGTTTCTCACTTCGACGCAAAGGCAGCAGCACCGTGACGGCCGAACGCAGCGACAAGCTCATCCAGCCGAATGCCCAGCAACAGTACGAGGTGACCGTGGCGGACCTGCCGCTCGCCTGCCCGATGCCCAGCATGCACCTGTGGAACTCGCATCCGCGCGTGTTCCTGCAGATCGAGAAGACCGGCTTCGCGAAGTGCCCCTATTGCAGTGCGGAGTACACGTTGAGGAAGTAGAGGAAGGGCAGGAAGGACAGGAAGGGGTTAGTCGGAACGCCCCTCGCCTCCCCCGCTATCGGCATTGCGGCGAGAACCAGACACGCTCGCGCCGATACCCGACATAACATCACCCGATTTCTCGGTCGACCTGCTTGCCCGCACCACCGGGAGCTGGATGGTACCGTTCCATCTCCCGATCTGTGACGTGGCACAAGGTTGGGGAATGCACCTTATCTACACTCCTGTAGGCGAAAGCCATTGCGCGCGGCGCAGCGGCCCGACGTCCTGACAGGAGGGTTCCCTTGACCGCGAGATCTGCGCCCGACCAGGCGCAACAGACACCCGCATTCGCTGGCAAGCCGAGCGATTCTCACCCGCCGCGCGTCGAGATCATCGCCCTGACCGACGATGACGCGCTGCTCGAGCAGATCGGCCAGGCCCTGGATGGCGAAGCCACGTTCCGACACGTGGAGTCGGTCGATGCGGCCCGTGAATTCATCCGGCCATTGCGGCCGTGCCTGCTGTTGTTGGATGCGCGAGGCCAGCAGGCCCTGTCAGAGACAGTCGCCAGCGTGCAGTCGCCCGACGGCACGTGCGTCGTCGTCGTGCTTGCGCCACCGGACGAGAGCGCCAGCGTCGCGCGCTCCCTCAAGGGATCGGCAACCTTTGCGATCTTGTCGATTCCCTTCGAACGGGGCCCGACGATCGCGGTCCTCGACGGAGCGCGTGAGGAAGCCCTGGCTCGACTGAGTCTGGCCGCGCAGCCGATGGTTGAGCCGGCCACCGCCGAGCCAGCGTCCACCTCCACGCCGACGCCCACGCCCGCGCCCGTGCGCGCACTCGATCGGCACGGCAGCGATGTTCGTCGACCGCGAACAGCCGCGATCAGCACCGCCAAACCGGTGCACGGCGGCAAGTGGCGAACTTGGGGCTCCATCCTGGCCGGTGTCGTGCTCGTCGCCTGTGCGGTGGCGTGGGTCATGCTGCGCGCACCGAACACGGACGATCATGCGGCCGCGACTGCTACCGCTGTGCGAAAGGTGGCCGAGCCAGTCGCTGCGCCACAGACGACGGACGCTGCCGATGTTGAGTCGGGCACGAGCGAGGATCTGCTGGACCGGGCTCGCGCTGCCTTGAAAGAGCGCCACTACACCGCCCCAGAAGACGAAAATGCCCTGGCGCTTTTCCGTGCGGTGCTCGCGCAGGATCCCGACAACGACGAAGCCCGGGAAGGCTTGCTGCGTATCGGTGGCCTGCTCGATGAGCGGCTGCAGGCGGAATTCGCGCAACGCAGGCTCAACGAAGCCGCGGCCACGCTGACCCAACTCAATCTCATACGGCCAGGTGATCCAGCGTTGGCTCGGCTCGATGCTAAGCTGGCGGAGGCACAGGCCGCGGCGGCGGCGGCGGCGGAAGTCAGCCGCAGGCGAGCTGCCGTGCGTGCCGAACAGCTGGCGCAACTTGCCTCGACGCGACCCCGCGACGGCAAACTGGTCGACCCTGCCACGGTGCGCGCCGCGCCAGCGGCAGCCGTCGCGCAACCGCCCATGACGCAGCCTGAGCAACTCGCGCAACCGGAAGCGGAGCGCGGCAATCAAGGACGCTCGCTCGAGCCGCCACAGAGCGACGCGGTCGCCAGCCTCGGCGCGCCGCATCAACCGGCAGCGAGCGAATTGAAGCGCACCCGATACGTGCCGCCGGAATATCCGAAAGACGCTTTGAAGCGTGGCATTGGTGGTGAAGTGCGCGTGCGCTTCACCCTGGATGCCGACGGCAAGGTCAGGTCGGCAGAGGTCGTGAACTCGAGCCCGGCCGACGTGTTCGATCGCGCCGCGCTCGATGCCGTCCGACGGTGGCGCTTCAAGCCACCCGCGGTCGGCAACTTCAACAGCGAGGCCACCGTCGTGACCAATATCGTTTTCCGACCCGACGACGCAAAGACGCCATGAGCAGCACCGACCGCGCGCGATCAAGACAGCAGGGCAAAATGACCACACGTCTGTCGGCGCGCATGCGCGACCGGGCGGCGACCGTCGGCTTCCTGTGCCTGCTCGTGGCATTCATCGGGCTCGTGCTAGTCCCCGCATACCGGCTTGCCAGTCAGCTGTCGGCCGACACTGCCGCGCTCAAGCTGGCGAGCGAGCAGCGCGGCCAGCCGGTCGCAATCGCCAAGTCGCTGCTTGCCGTCCGTGACCGCCTCGGTTCACGTGCATTCGTCGGCCAGTCGATCAAGGACCTGGGCGACGCCGTGCAGGGCTTCGAGCATTCGTTGGCGCAGCTCAAGCCGTCGGCGGCTGGCAATTCTGCTGAACTGCAGGAAATCGAGAGTCTCTGGGCCGACTACCGCAGGGTCCTGGATCCCGTTGCGGGATTCCAGGGCCTGCCCTACCGCGAATCCGATTCCGTCGGCACGCAGTTCAGCTCACGCGGACGCCAGCTGCAAAAAGACACGCGGCAGGCCATCAATGCCAGTCGCGAGGCAACGGATCGCCTGAACTCGGCGCTGTCCGCGGTCGGCACCAGCCTCGAGCAGCAGGTGGTCACGGCCTCCGCGACCCTGCGCAAGCTGATGATCACGGGCGTCGTCTTCGCCAGCCTGCTGCTGGCACTGCTGGCGTATTTCCAGTGGCTGAAGGCGCGTCATGAGCAACTGGCGGTCGAGGCCCAGAACCAGACGCGCGACATCCTCGGCACGGTCCGGGACGGACTCTTCCTGATCGACGCCGACTTCCGCATCGGCAAGGCACACTCCGCCGCGCTGTCCGCCCTATTCCGCCGCGACGACTTCAGCGGGATGACGCTCGAGGAGCTGCTCCGGGACACGGTGACCGAAAAGACGCTGGCAACTGCGACCAAGTACGTGCAGCTGCTCTGGGGCGAACGTGCCAACGAAAAGCTGATCCGGAGCATCAACCCGCTGGCGGAGGTCGAGGTTCACTTCGATCGCGGGGACGGCAGTCGCGACCTGCGCTACCTGGAGTTCGATTTCCATCGCGTCAAGGGGCGAGCACGGCGTGCGTCACGTCCTGGTGTCCGTGAACGACGTGACCTCCCGGGTGTTGCTGGCTCGCGAACTGAAGGAGTCCCAAGCCAGGTCACAGGTGCAGATGGACATGCTGCTCGACCTGCTGCAGGTCGACCCGGAGCACCTGCTGGCGTTCCTCGACGACACCAGCGCGGCACTGGTCCAGATAAACAGCGTGCTGCGCGTTCCGGCGCGTGGCGATGGCGATTTCCGCACCAAGATCGACGAGATCTTCCGCGAGATGCATCGCATCAAGGGCGACGCCGCGACACTCGGCCTGGCCTCCGTCGAGACGCGCACGCACGCATTCGAGGACCTGTTGCAGGACCTGCGCGACCGTCCGCAATTGTCCGGCAATGACTTCCTGCCGCTGGTCGTGAGTCTCGACGAAATCCTCGGCCACCTGCAGTCGATCCGCGAACTGGCCAGTCGCGCCGAGGACCTGCGGGCGAACGCGCTGTTGAATGCCGCGCCGCGCGTGCCCCCCGCAGTTAAGCCGGTCGTCGCCGGCGAGCACGACATTACGCCGCCACTGGACGCGCTGGCGCAGCGCATCGCAGCGGATGCCGGAAAAAAAGTCAGGCTCGTCACTACGGGCCTCGACGAAGTACCCGGAGACATTCGCAGGACGGTGCGTGACGTCGCCATCCAGCTCGTACGCAACGCGGTGGTACACGGCATCGAGGATGCAGGTACCCGGCGTGGACTCGACAAGGACGAAACAGGGCTGCTGCAGCTGCAGTTCAAGTCGAGCGAGCAGAAACTCGAACTGGTATTCCAGGACGACGGCTGTGGCATCCTCCCCGACCGGCTGCGCGAAGCCGCGGTGCGGCACGGCGACCTGAGTCCGGGAGAAGCAGAGCAACTGGACACGAAGGCAAGCCTCGCCCTGATTTTCAAACCCGGCTTCTCGACCCACGACGGCAACGGGCGGGACGCCGGACGAGGCGTGGGCCTGGACTTCGTACTGAAGGCAGTGAAGGCGATCGGCGGCAAGATCAGCATCGCGACCGCGCCAGGCAAGTACACCCGGTTCTCCATCGTGCTGCCCGTGCACCGGGCCGCGCAAGGCGCCGTCGCGTGACGTTCGCCGCCCCAGGAAGACATACGCGATGGCCCGCAACGCTCCATTCCTGACCCCGCAGCTCAAGCTGCTGATCGTCGACGACTCCAACGTCATCCGCCGGCGCATCGAGCGCAGCCAGCAGATAGAGCAGTTGCAGGTCGTGGGCGTCGCGTCGAACGGCGTCGAGGCCATCGAGATCTTCCGCCAGACCGACCCGGACGTCGTCACGATGGACATCACGATGCCCCGGATGGACGGCATCGAGTGCGTCGAACAACTGGTCGCCATGAAACCGCAGGTCCTGATCCTGATCGTCTCGGCCCTGGCCGACAAAGCCACCGCGGTCGAGGCCATGGCGAAGGGCGCCAACGGCTTCCTCAACAAGCCGTTCTCGGACCGCCAGCTCAATGAAGCGCTGGCAGAACTGATCGGCGGCGCCTGACACGACCATGCTCGAGGAACAGGACATCCGCGCGTTCGTCTATGGCACGACCCGATACTTCGAGGTCGCTGCACAGCAGGCGGCCACCGTCGGTTCGCCGTACCTCGTCACCGAGGGCGCGCCCGACATCCACGACTACAACGGTGTCATCGCGGTGTCCGGCCGTCGCAACGGCATCGTCTGCTTTTCGGCGCCCCGCGGCATGCTGACCGTGCTGCTGATGAAGATGAACGAGAGCAATGTCTCGCACGAGTACCTGTGCGATCTTGTCGGCGAAGTCGCCAACACCATCGCCGGCACAGTGCGACGCGACCTGGGCAAGGACTTCGCGATCTCGGTTCCCACCGTCGTGGCTGGCGCAGGAAACGCCGTCGAATTGCCGGTTGGCGAGCGGCCGGTCGTAATCCCGATCAACTGGCGCAGCCACGTGGCCAAACTGGTCGTGTGCCTGAGGTAGTCGCCCTCCACTTCCTCCCCTTCCCCTACTTCCTGTACTCCCTGTAACTCTTCTCTTCCACCAGGCTCGACCCCAGCTTGCTGTTGATGCGGCGCTTGATCGCCGCACGCTCGTCGTTGGTCACGTACACCGAGCGCGCAAGTTCGATGAACTCCGCGTCGAACAGGCTCTCGCGTTCCTTGTCGCGGATGCGGTCTTCGATGTCCCACAGCTGTCCGTTGACGTCACGCAGGTCGGTCCATTCCGCGGTGATGTCCACGGCGGAAAAAGCGGACGCGCGCCAGGTCGCATTGAGCAGCGCCAGTTCCGTGCGCACGTTATGCAGCTTCGCCGTGTCGGTCATGCGCGCCGACTTGATCTCGAGGATCGTGATCTTGTCGATGAGTTCGCCGGGCGAGATCGGGACGAGGAGTTCGGCCATTGTGTAGGGGTTAGGGGTTAGTCGGAAGTGGATTGTAGGCTCGTTTCCATGGTTTGCCTCCAGATCGCCCGCACGGCATCCCGCGTGGCCTCGAATTCGGCGGCCGGCGCGATATTGTTGTCACCGCCCTCGAGCGACAGGTGGTGCAGCCGTTGCCGGTAGGCACGGTAGGCAGCGGTCAGCACGTCGACGGTTTCCTGCGGCACCAGGCAGATCGAGGCCAGGCTTTCGAGCTGGCGGATGTTGTCGGAGAAAGTCACCAGCTCCGCGTACCGGGTCGACCAGAGCAGGGCCCAGTACTGCGCGAGGAATTCGACGTCGGTGATGCCGCCCGCGTCCTGCTTGAGATCGAACTCGCCAGCTTTCGACTTCGACAGCTCCGACCGCATCCGCTCGCGCATGGAACGCACGTCCTCGCGCAACGTAGGGCGGCGCACCGCCGTGCGCAGGAGCTCGACTCGCAGCGACTCGTAACGATTGCGCAAATCCGCGCCACCCGCGACAGCACGTGATCGCAGCAGGGCCTGGTGCTCCCACGTCCAGGCGTCCGTGCGCTGGTAGTCCGCGAAACCTTCGATGCTCTGCACCAGCAATCCGCCCTTGCCGCTGGGGCGCAGACGGGTGTCGACCTCGTACAGGCGGCCAGCCGCCGAATGCACCGTCAGCAGGTGCACCAGCCGCTGCACGAGCCGCAGGAAAAACACGCCGTTGTCGACGGCGTGCGGACCGGCGGTGTGCTGCACCTCGCCGCTCGAATCGTGCAGGAACACCAGATCGAGATCGGATCCGTAACCGAGCTCGATGCCGCCGAACTTGCCGTACGCGACGACGATCATCCCCGCCTGTCGCAACGCATCGTCCTTCGGTCCACACAAGGGCACGCCGTGCCGCGCGACGATCTGCTGCCACGCCAGGTCCAGCGTTGCCTGCACCAGCAGTTCGGCCAGGTCCGTCAGGCGGTCACTCACCTTCATCAGCGGCAGGCGGCCCGTGAGGTCCGGAACGGCGATGCGGAACATCGCTGCGCGCTGGAATTGCCGCAGGGCTTCGACCTGTTCCTCGGTATCGTCGACCGCGCAGTTCGCCATCCGATTGCGCAGCTCGACGGCCAGTTCGGCCCGCGTCGGCGTCGTATCGAACAGCCGGTCATCGAGCAGTTCGTCGAGCAGCAGCGGGAACGCCGCGATCTGGTCGGACAGGAACTGCGAATGCGCGCACAACTCGAACAACCGCTCGCGCGCCACTGCGTTCTCGTTGAGCAGCGCGAGGTACACCGTGCGGCCGCCGATACGCTCGATTACGTGCAGCACGCGCGACAACGCGGCCTCGGCATTCGGCACGCGCGCCACGGCCCGCAGCAGGCGCGGCAACAGCACCTGCAAGCGGCGTCGGCCGGTCTCGTCAAGACGCCGGTAATAGCCGCCTTCGCGCAGCTGGTCGAGCTGGCGCAAGAACGGCTCAATCAACGCCGGCGCCTGCAGTATTGCAAGTCGCTCGCGCCTGCGCGCTTCGTCGAGTGGGCAGTTCGTGCGTCTGTTCGTCGTTCCACTCCTGCAGGCGGTTTTCGACGCGCCGCAGGAAGCGATAGGCCGCGAGCAGTTCGGTCACGGTCTCCGCCGGCAGCAGTTTCTGCCCGGCCAGTTGCGGCAGCGCCTCGAGCAGGCTGCGCGTCTGCAGTCGCTGCGTGCTGCCGCCGCGCAGGAGCTGGAACGCCTGGACGATGAACTCGATCTCGCGGATGCCGCCGGGGCCGAGCTTCACGTTCTGCTGCAGCTCGCGTCGTTCGACCTCGCGCGCGATCAGTTCCTTCATCGCGCGCAGCGATTCGAACACGCTGAAGTCGAGGTAGCGGCGATAGACGAACGGCCGCAGCGCGTCACGGTAGAGGTCGTTGAAGCCGGAGTCTGCCCCGTAAACGGGGCGCGCCTTGACGTAGGCGTACCGCTCCCAGTCGCGCCCGTGCTGCTGCAGGTACTCCTCCATCGCGTCGAAGCTCACGGCCACGGGGCCCGAGTCGCCGAACGGTCGCAACCGCAGGTCGACGCGATATACGAAGCCGTCGTCGGTGGGCGTGCCGAGCAGTTGCGCAACGCGCTTGCCCGCGCGCACGAAGAACTCTTCGTGCTCCAGCGGTCGCGGGCCCGCCGTCTCGCCGTGTTCCGCGAAGAGAAGCACGAGATCGATGTCCGAAGAGAAGTTCAGCTCGCCGCCGCCGAGCTTGCCCATGCCGAGCACGAGCAGCGGCAACTCGACGCCGTTCCTGTCTTTCGGCACACCGTGACGCGCGCCGAGCAGCGCAGCCGCCTGGCGGCACGCTGCGTGGATGCACGCATCGGCGAGCCACGACAACTCGGCCAGGACCTGTTCGATCGGCGCGTGCCCCGCAAGATCGCGCCACGCAATGCGCACGAGCTGCCGGCGGCGGAATATCCGCAGCGCCGACATGAACGCCGCGTCGTCGTAGCGGCCCGGCAGCGTGACGGCGTCCGCCGTCTGCGCGTACCACTCGGCGTCGACATGTTCGAGCAACCGTCCTTGAGTCGCGAGCCACTCGAGCAACCCTTCGTCACGCAGGCAGGCATCCGCAGCGAAGGCGCTGCAGGCCCAGACGTATTCGAGGCTCTCGGCAATTGCAGCGGCGGCCGGCGTGTCCGGCAGCATTGGACGAGCTGCGAGGCGCTCGAGCTTGTCGACGATGCCGGCCCGGATCGCCTCCGGCACTGCAGACATCGCTGTCATGCCGTCACCTGCGGACGCGTTGCCCGCTCGGCAACGATCGCGGCAATGACGAGCAGCAGGCCCGCGAGCGCGTAGGCCGAACCCGGAAAATGCCACGACGCGCCGTCGCGGATGGACCACGCGAAGACAGTCGCGAAGAGCGTCGGACCGATCATCATGGCAATGCCGGCGAGACTTCCCATCGCACCCTGCAGTTCACCCTGGGCCGACGCACCGACCGCGCGCGTCATGATGCCCTGCGACGTCGGTGCCGCGAGACCCCACAGCCCGACGATCGGAATGGCGGCGACGAACCACAGGCCGGTGGGCGCAAACGCATACAGCATGAACCCCGCCGTGCCGGCGAGCAGGCCGCCGATCATGGCCCGACGTTCGCCGAAACGACGCACCAGTGGTCCCACGAGCGCGCCCTGCACCAGCGCCGAGGAAATCCCAACCCCTGCCAGCGCCAGTCCGACCGCCTTTTCGTCCCAGCCGTAGCGGTAGGCGGCATAGAGGACGAAGACGGCCGGCAGCACTGCGTGCGTCAGGCTGCTCAGGAACGCTGCGCCGGCGAGTGCGAACACTTCGCGGTGTGCGCGCACGAAGCGCAATGAGCCGAGCGGGTTGGCGCGCCGCCACTCGAACGCGCGGCGTTTTTCAGGCGCCAGCGATTCGGGCAGGATGAAGAACCCGTAAGCGGCGTTGAGCAGGCTCGCGCAGGCTGCTGCCCAGAACGGCAGGCGTGGATCGACCGATCCGAGCAGGCCGCCGATGGCAGGGCCGAGCACGAAACCGACGCCGAAGGCGACGCCGACGAAACCGAAACTCTGCGCCCGGCGCTCGGGCGGCGTGACGTCGGCCACGTAGGCCATCGAGGTGCTGACGCTGGCTGCCGTCACGCCGGAGATCAGCCGGCCGACGAACAGCCATGACAGCGTCGGCGCGAGCGCCATCAGCACATAGTCGAGCCCCAGTCCGAAGTTGGACAGCAGGATCACGGGTCGGCGTCCAAAGCGATCCGACAGCGCACCCATGACCGGCATCGAAAAGAACTGCATCACGGCCCACACCGTGCTGAAGAGGCCGACCAGCTGCGCGGCGCGCGGGATGTCGCCGCCGAGGAAGTCCTCGATCAGGTGCGGCAGCACCGGCACGACCATGCCGAGCGCCAGCATGTCGAGCACGACGGTGACGAAAATGAAGGTGAGCGCAGCGCGGCGGGGAGCCTGCGGCATGCCGGGCTCGCTCATGCCGCGACCTCAGCCGTACTGCAGGACGATGCGGGGCACGTGGTCCTCGCAACGGAAGCCGGGTGCGATGCCGATGTCGATCAGCACGCCGATGCCCTGCACGACGTACCCCGCCTGCCGGCTGAGCACCATGGAAGCGGCAAGCGTGCCACCCGTGGCGAGCACGTCATCCACGAGCAGCAACCGGCCCTGCCCGGCCTGCATCTCGAGCACGCCGGTGCCGTATTCGAGGTCGTAGGCGATGTCGACGACGGGGGGCGGCAGCTTGCCTTTCTTGCGGATGGGCACGAAACCCTTGCCCCGGCGCTCGGCCAGGGCCGAGGCGAGGATGAACCCGCGCGACTCGATGCCCGCGACGGCGTCGATGGCGTCCCACTCAGACTCGCTGAACAGGCGCTCGACCGACTCGATCGTGGCCGCAAAATGCCGGCGCAACAGCGGGCTGATGTCGCGAAACAGGATACCCGGCTGCGGGAAGTCCGGGATGTCGACGACGAACTGCTTCAGGTCCTGCATGCCTACCTCGGTCAACGCGCGCGCAGCGTAGCGAAAAACGGTCGCCGCCGCGACACGATCAAACCACGGGCACTGGCTTCTGGCAGAATTGCCCGCCGCCAGGAGGAACGCCCGTGAAAGTGAGCGAAGCCGTCGCGAGCCGCAGGAGCTGCCGCGCGTTTCTCGACACGCCGGTCCCGGGTGACACGCTGCGTGCGATCCTGGATGCGGCCCGGCGCACACCGTCCGGCGGCAACCTGCAGTCGTGGTGGGTGTACGCCCTCGCCGGCGAGCCGCTTGCCGGCCTGAAAGCCGCGGTGCGCGCGCAGGTCATGGCCAACCCACGCGGCGACGGTTCGCACGAATACGACATCTACCCGCCCGGACTCGGCGAACCCTATCGCACGCGCCGATTCAAGGCCGGTGAAGATCTTTACGCGACCCTCGGCATCCCGCGAGAGGACAAGATGGCGCGGCTGCTGCAGCTCGCGCGCAATTACGATTTCTTTGGGGCGCCCGTCGGGCTGTACTTCTATCTCGACCGCAGCCTCGGCCCGCCGCAGTGGTCGGACGTCGGCATGTACATGCAGACGGTGATGCTGCTCGCACGCGAGTACGGCCTGCACACTTGCGCGCAGGAGATCTGGTCGCTCGTGCAGGGCACCGTCGGCAGATTTCTCGAGGTGCCTCCGAACCTCATGCTGTTTTCCGGCATGGCGCTCGGCTACGCTGACCCATCGCACCCGATCAACACGCTGCGCACCGAACGCGCGATGCTCGAGGAGTTCGCGAGCCTGCGCGGGTTCGACGAATCGTGATTGACAATGTCTGCGGGTTGGCCTCGATCGAAGTCGGGAGATATCGCCTGGTGTCGGTTTCCTGAGGACCTGCAGCCCGTCCCTGGTCTGAAACCACGTCCGGCACTCGTGCTGGGCGTGGTTTGACCTACCGTACACCTAGGCGTGGTTCGCCGTGGCGCCCGGGTCACCCTTTGGGCAGACGCCGAAACTCGGCATTCTGCATCCGAGCCTGATGCAGCGCACTCGCAGCGTGGCCATGAACCGAACTAGCTTCCAGGGTTGATGAACTTGATGACGCCCGAGAAACTTACTATAGGAAGGTCTTCGGATGTGATGATTCCGCGGACGAATACCAGACTCTTCGTTGTCCGCAAGACATCCCCGCGACTCGTCAGCAGCGTATCAACGCGCGCCGGCCGCATCAGATCGTTGTTGAGAGTCACCGTGACACTGGGCCTTCCCTGGATCGCCTCCTGGGCGATCATGAACAGGGAGTAGTCGGCGAACGTGGCGATCGCGCCCCCGTGCAGAATTCCCGTACTGTTGAGATTGCGCTCGCTCGGTCGAAAGCCAGTTGTATACGATCCGTCCATTTCGCGCCGCGTGTAGAACGGACCCACCAATTCTTCGAACGGCTCGCGGCCCGTCCAGAATGACCAGCCTCGCCAGGGTCCCTCTTGCAACGGTGGGCTGAGGCTGCCGAGCTGAACTTGCTCTGTCATTTTGTGTGCACCAGGACGACTGTATGAAGATCGTCATTGTAGCGTCTGAGCCCTGCCAGTGTAGCTCAGACCCATCGTCCTCCCGACGCGCTTGCGGGCCCGGTGATCGCAATGACAATCAATCTTTGGATAGATCCCTGACCACCATCTATGGTGCAATCTGATACGGCATATCCAAGGTGGTTGTACGAGAGCTGTTGCCACCGATTCGCAACGTCACGAGAAAGCCGCATGAAACTCCTCACGCCAATCAAGCTGGGCCCGATAGAGCTGCAGAACCGCCTGGTCTCTACGGCACACGCCGCGTACGTCGATTTCTGGCGCCCGGGCAGCGATGGTCAGCGCTACATGGCGTATCAGGAGCGGCGCGCGAAGGGTGGTACGGGTCTGATCACGCTCACTGCACAGCACGTGCACGAGTCCAGCCTCTATATCCTGCATCACCTGTATGACAAGGACGACCTGAGTCGAAAATTCCTGGAGTTGTCATCCCGGCTGCACCGCCACGGCACCAAGGTCATTTCCCAGTTGTTCCACGTGGGGGTCGTTGGCAAGAGCGACTGCCGACCCGACCTTCAGCCGTTGTGGGGATTGTCGGGAACCATCTCCGCCGAGGGCGAAGCAGCCCACGCGATGACCGAAGAGGAGATCGAGGCAGTCATACAGGGCTTCGTCGATACCGCAGTGGTTGCCGTCGAGAACGGCATCGACGGGATCGAACTGCATTGCGCACATGGATACCTTCTTCAGCAGTCGTTCAGCCCCTTCGCAAACAAGCGCACGGATCGCTGGGGTGAGCCCCTGTTCCTGGTAAAGACGGTCGCACAACGTGTACGAGCAGCGATCGGGCGCGACAAGGCGCTGGGAATTCGACTGTGCATCGAGGATTTTCTCAAGCCTGAGCATGGCGGGGTCGGCCACGAGAAGTTGATCGAGATCGGCGCCGACCTGGTCGCCACGGGTCTGCTGGACTACATGAATCATTCAGAAGGCGCGACCGGCGCCGATTACTCGCGCACCATCGGCTCCTTCCGCTATCCGCTCGGCGAATTTCTTCCACTCACGCGCGCCCTGCGGGCAAGCATCAACGCAGCAGTGCCGGTGATCGGGGTCGGCAAGATCCCGACGGTCGACCTCGCCGAACAAGCGCTGCAGCAGGGCGACTGCGACCTCGTCGGCATGACCCGCGCGCAGATTTCGGACCCCGACATCATCGCCAAGGTCAAGAGCAAACAGACGCACCGAATTCGGCTCTGCACCGGTTCGAACCAGGGTTGCATCGACCGAGTGGGCCTCTTTCCGATCACCTGCATCCACAACCCGGAGGTGGGCGAGGAGGACCGCTTCGAGGCGCTGGATGTCCCGATCCAGTCGCCCAAGCACGTGCTCGTGATCGGCGGCGGCCCCGCCGGAATGAAAGCTGCCGAGGTTGCGGCTCGGCGCGGACACAAAGTCACACTGGTCGAAGCTTCCGACCGACTCGGCGGGCGACTCAATTATGTGGAGACCTTTGGTCAGGCATCGAGCCTGCTCGGCTCCATCGCCTGGCTCGAGCAGGAGTTGGGGTATCTCGGGGTAACTCCGATGACCCATACGACCGTTGACGTCGAGTTCGTCAAGAAGCTCCGGCCAGATTTCGTCGTCCTCGCGACTGGTTCGACGGACACCACGGACATGGGCGTCCCGACCGACGGCACGGTTCCAGTGCTATCTGTCCTGGACGCGGCGCAGAACCAGTACGGCGGCGTGAGGCTGGACATGAAGTCGGCGCGGGTCTTGATGGCCGACATGCGCGCGACCTACGAGACCGCGCTGATCACTGAACACCTCGCCGAGAGCGGCTGTTCGGTGACAGTTGCCACCCCCTATTTGCATTTCGGCGCCAACCTGGGATTTACGCACCTCCTGGATTACCAGAGGGTGTTGCCGACATGGGGCATCGACGTAAAGCCGTTGCACGTCCTGGCGTCTATTTCCGAGGGAAAGGCGCACCTGGCGCACGTGTTCGCAGGCATCATGACCAGCCTGGAGGTCGACTTCGTCGTCGCCGGCGTGCATCCGAAGCCGAACGACCAGCTGTATCACCAATTGCGCGAGATGGTTCCTATCAAGGTCGTCGGCGACGCCTATGCACCCCGATCGGCGCTCGAGGCCTTCCGCGAAGGAGACCGTGCTGCTCGCACGCTGCTGTAACCGCAGGACAAGCTCCAGCTGTCAGGTCCCTTTGCTTTCGACGAGTTCAGGAAAGCTCTGCGACGGGGGCATGCGCGCCGCGTGCCTCGCGCAGGGGCACAAGGAGACGTTCGGCTGCTTCTGGATCAACGATCCAGGCGTGCGCACCGCCTGCCTGGGACGCACGAGGAAGGACGTCCCGATCGCCGCCTCCGCCGGGCCGCACCCGAGTCCGCTTCGACACGTTTTCCGATAGTCCGCGGCTGTACCATCGACGCCCACGGGTGGTCCGCAGGCGCATCGAAAAAGAATTCATCGGACGGCGAGGTCGCACTGGAGTTTCTGCAGCTCAAGATGCTCTATGTAATCGAGGCGAAACGTCGCACTCGACCCGAAAACAACCCTCGCGGATGACACCGAGTCGTGCCCATAGAATGCGCTCGCATCGCTCTGATCGCGGCGCGTCATCGACGTCTGCTTCACGGCGTGATGATGCGGCTCGGCGCAGCCGCCTGAGCCGCTGAGGTCGTCAGCCGGGCCCGTCGCATCAGCATCACGGTAAGTGCTGCAACGAGGCTGGTGGCCACGACCACGGCGGACAGCACCTGCGCCACGAGATAACTGCCGTCGGTGACGACAGCGGCAGCGAGTGCTGGCCCCAGGGCGAAGCCCAGCGTCTGGGCAGTAACGGCAGCGGCGATCAGCCGGCCATCCGAATCCGCGGCTGCGACGGCGCCCATGACCAGGACCATCGCCGTATTGCTCGCGCCGTTGAAGCCTGAAGCCATGAGCCCATAGCCGAGGCCCGTCGTCGCCGTCTGGAAAAGAAGGGTTGAGGCGATCGTAACGACCAGGCCCGCGATCAAGAGGCTGGCGGCAGGCAGCCAGCGCACTCCGAACGCAGCGACCAGTGCTCCGGCGAACGCGGCCAACTGTGAGACACTCAGGCCGATGGCCGCCGATTCAGCTCCGATCCCGGCACTGATGCCAATCTGCATCAGATAGGGCCAGAGGATGCCGAGTCCGAGAAACAGCGTCGCTGCGGAGCCAAGGGCGAATGCGCATTCCGCCATCGACGCTGCGCCCGCCCGGCCCACGGACGGCTGCGCTGCCCCGCCTGCCGGCATCCACCG
Organism: Pseudomonadota bacterium; assembly: GCA_016704655.1. Lineage (GTDB taxonomy): Bacteria > Pseudomonadota > Gammaproteobacteria > Steroidobacterales > Steroidobacteraceae > RPQJ01. The sequence goes on from JADIZR010000011.1 coordinate 163,388, forward strand.
CACGAACAGGCAGCCGATGACGGCTAGCACCACGAAGTATTGGAACACTACGTTGACTCCGCCCGTCGCTGACCACCTGGGCAACAGGAATGACGCGGCCGCCACCTGCGCCGTGCTCACCGCGAGGATGTACCCGAACATCCTGCCGGGGTTACGCGCGAGTCCCGCGGCTGCATAGCCCCGTGAAATGAGCAGCCCTGATCCCAGCCCCGAAGCGAAGCGGCTCAGCATCAGCGAGCCGGCGTCGGCGCCAGAAAAGATTGATGCAAGATTGCCGGCGATCATCAGCAGCAGCCCCGCCACGCAGAGCTTTCGCCAGTTCCACCGGTGACCCGCGAGGGTCGTCGCCGCGTTCGTGGCGGCGATCCCGAACACTTCCGCGGAGGCAATGTAACCGGCGCCCGAGTCGCTGAAATGCGCCACCTCGATCAGCATGCTGACTAGCACCGGCTGCACTCCCAAGGCAGCCAGCCCGATCAGCGCAAGCGTGATGGACGATGCTTTCAATCCGGTTTTCATACCATCCCCTGCAGTCGAAACAGAACAGTAGTGTCCGGACGTTGATTCAGCGTTGCTTTACCACCAACGCCGAAGGCCAGGGGAAGCCGGCACCCTGACGCAAAGCCGCGGACGTGGCCGCGGATCGCCGTCACGGGTGCACGAGTTTCTCGAAGGTTCTCTTCGGCCAGAAGATCGTCAGGTTCAGGCGCGATATCCTCCAGGCACCGTCCACTTTGCGGTACTCATCTTCATACATGCCGAGGATGAACAGGGGCTGATCTTTGCCGCCGGCCGTCGTCAGCGGTCCTGAACCGCTCTGGTCCGTCAGATAATTCGTGAACGTCCAACGGCCATGAGCCGTCGTAGGACCTGTAATCGTAATGAGCGGATTGGTGATCACATAGAGCGCAGTAAATGGCGCGCTCTCTTCCTTCATCCAATAGATGAAGTTCTCACGAATCGCTTCCTTCCCTTGCCAATCACCACCGTACTCCTCCGGATATGACAGAACAGCGTCGTCAGTAAACAAGCTCATCAAACCATCCACGTTCAGGGTTTCGTTGAACGCGGCATAGTCCAGGTGCAGCTTTCGAATGTCCTCGAGGTCGACAAGCCGCTGAAGGTCCGACGTCTTGATCGCCGTCCGCTCCTCGACCAGGCCAGTCTTCAGGGTTGATGCGCCACCGTCGATGGCTTCGCTGCGCGACACTGGCGTGCGTTTGTTGGAGCACCCGCAAATCAGAAGCACGGCGACTACCAGCAGGCTGACGCGGGCGGAGAAGGTTGGATGACTCATTTGAACCGCGCCTGCAGTGTTTCGAGGATCCAAAGGTGTCCGGCCTTAGCGAAGGCTGCGATGTCACCTGATCGGCGTCTTCGAATAGGCCAGGTCCAGCACTTCCACGACCTGGTCCACGTGCTGGCGCGTAAACGTGAGCGGCGGCGAGATGATGAACTTGTGGTCGACCTGGCGGAGCCAGACCCCGTTCTCGCGGCAGAACTTCGCAATCGACGATGGGAAGGGGTGATCGTGGCCGAAAGCCGCTTTCGTCTTCCGGTCCTCGACCATCTCGATCGTCATCATGAGGCCTTTGCCTCGGACATCGCCGATCGCCTCGTGACGGTCCATCAACCCTCGCAGGCGCTGCAGGAAATAGCCTCCCACCTCACGCGCATTCTCGACGAGTCCCTCCCGCAGGACGATGTCTAGTGCGGCGACACCCGCGGCGCAAGCCACGGGATTCCCACTGTGCGTGTAGCCCGCGGCGACGAAACTGTGGTCGCTCGCGGTGTCGTTCCAGGCATCGGCCACGCGTGCGTTCACGAGCGTGGCGCTCAAAGGAGCATATCCGCCGGAGATCCCCTTGCCGCAGCACATGATGTCCGGTTTCACGTTCCATCCGCGCGCACCGAACATGGTCCCGCTTCGACCGAATCCGGTGACGACCTCATCCGAGATCAGCAGGATGTCGTTGTGGTCGCAGACTTCGCGCAGCCGGCGCCAGTAGCTGGGCGGCGGGATGTGCATTCCGCCTCCGCCCTGGACCGGCTCGGCGATCAGCGCGGCGATCGTTTCGGGATCCTGATACTCGATCGTTCGTTCCAGGAGTTTGATGCAGAGTTCGACCTGCGCCTCGACGTCGATGCCATCGATCAACGGGCGATAGGAGTCGAACGTTTCGACGTTGACGAAACCGGGCGGCATCGGCTCATAACTGCGGCGGAACGCGCTTGCCAGCCCATTTGCCGCCATGCAGCCGAAATGCGTCCCGTGGTAAGCGCCGCGCAGGCTCACTACCTTGTACTTTTCGCTCCGGCCGACGAGCTTCCAGTACTGTCGCGCGAGCTTGAACGAATTCTCGATCGCATCCGACCCGTTTGAGCCGAAGAACACCTTCGAGATTGCTTCGTCGGACGCGATTTCGCAAATCTTGTCGGCGAGCCGGATCGACGTGACGTTCGAGCTGCCGGGAAAGATTGAAATGTACGCCAGCTCCCTGAGCTGAGACATAATCGCGTCGATGATCTCGGAGCGCCCGTATCCGACGTTGACGCACCACAAGCCGCCAACGCAGTCGATCATGCGTCTACCATCGATGTCGAATATGTGCACGCCCTCGCCCCGCGTGATGATCGAGGGCATGTCTCCCGACGCCTCGTCCTGGGCGGACATCGGACGCAGCGTGTGCAGGAGCGCCTGCTCTTTCGGGCTCCAGGAGTCCGTAGCTGTGCGAACGGTGCTGTTCATGATCAGAACCTGGCGTCGAAGGTCAGCCCGAACGTGCGAGGCGCGCTGACGTGGTTATAGAGGAAGCCCAATCCGGCCACGTCGATCATGTTGGTGTAATAGATCGAATTGGTGATGTTCTTTACCCAGAGCGAGATGCCGTATCGATCGTCGGCCGGGCGCGCGCGCAGACGCGCATTAAAGACTTCGTAGCCGTCCTGCGTCGTGGTAGGGCGGTTGAGTATGTCGAAGTACTGACGCGACACATGCGTTCCGTCGGCGTGCGCGTCCAGTTCCCAGTTCGACGTCCACAGTGGCAGTGTCCAGTCGATTGCCAGTGAGAAGTTCAGTTCGGGCGCGCTGACGAGCTCGTTGCCGGACACATCCTGGCCCTGGGACGTCCCCTCCTTGATCTCGGATTTCAAAAGACCAAGTCCAGAGGTGAGGGTCAGGTCCGCGACGGGCAGCCACTGCAGTTCCAGTTCACCGCCGATGATCTCTGACTCGGGCAGGTTGATCAGCGCTGCTATGGTCGTGTCGGGATCGATGTCGATGAACTGCTGGTCCTTGTAGCCGTACCAGAATGCGGCACCGTTGAGGCGCAGACTGGCACCCGCCAGCTCGGATTTGAAACCGACCTCGACCGCGTCCAGGGTCTCCGGGTCGGCAATGGTCAGTTCCGCGGGGCTGAAAATGGCCTGCGCGTTGAACGAGGCACCGCGATAGCCCCGGCTGTAGCTCGCGTACACCATCATATCGGCGGCAAGCTCGTAGTCGAGGCCGATCTTGCCCGAGATGTCGTCGTCGTCGAAGTCGCGGCTCGTCGTCGCGCCGAGGTCGTCGCTGCCGGGGATGATGTTGAACAGCGGATTGCCGTTCAGGTCGGTCAGAATCGCCCGGAAGTTATTCAGGTCTCCCGAATCCTTCGTGTAACGGAGTCCGGCCCGGGCAGTCAGCCGGTCGGTGATTTTGTACTGGAGGTCCGAATACACGGCGAAACTGTCTTTGTCCTGGTCGAATTCGTTGCCGTAGCCGCAGGTGGGGAAGAACCCGCCGTCGATGCAGTCCTGGGCGTCGACCTGACCGTCTTCATTGACGTCGATGTCAGTCGAGAACCAGTTCGTAGTGGAGTTGGAAATGCGTTCGCGGTTGTAGTAGACCCCGAGAATGAAGTTCGCCGGGCCGTCGAGGTCACTCGCGAGGCGCAGGTCCTGGCTGAACTGGCGAGTTTCGCCGGAGTAGACCGCGTCGCTCACTTCGAGGGGCGTGGCATCGCCGTCTTCGTGATTGAGCACGCTTCCTTCGTCCCAGGAGGAGATCGACACAACGGTCAGTGCATCCGTGACCTTCCAGTTGGCCGTGAGCGCGACGGCATCCGTGCGCAGCCGGCGGCGGTAGACGTCGGGCGTGTTGATCTCGCGCCGGTCGATGCCTTCGGCGAAATCGGCCGGGATGCCGAAGAACGGGTATATCGTCCCGCCGATGCCCACTTCGGTCGGGCTCGAGGAGACGCCGTAGTTCCATGGATTCTGCAGGCTCGTCGAGGCCCGGAGCACGAGGTCGAACCGGTCGCTGGGCGCATAGCGCAGCGAAGCCCGCAGCCCGTACTGGTCGATGGAATTGGCGTCGGGTGCGCCGGCGAACTCGTTCTCCATCCAGCCGTCCGCCTCGGCCCAGGTGAACGCGACGCGCGCCGCGACCGTGTCCGAGAGCGCGAGCTGGCCGGCGCCTTCCGCTTGCCAGTAATTGAAGTTCCCGGCGCTCAACGAGATGTACGCTTCGTTGGAGAAGTCCGGTGCGCGGCTGACCAGATTGATGGCGCCGCCAGTCGTATTTTTGCCGTACAAGGTGCCTTGGGGACCCTTTAACACCTCGACTCGTTCGATGTCGTAGAAGGCGAGGCCGAGCAGCGCGACGTTGCCCTTGTACACTTCGTCGTAGTACGTAGCGATGGGTCCGTTCTGTGAAAGGCTGAAGTCGGACATGGAAATTCCGCGCAGCGAAAAGATCGGAACTCCGTCGCCCAGGACGTTGTTCGTCTGCATGTTCGGAACGCTGAGGGCGAGATCCTCCGGGCCACGAATCTGGCGCCTGGCCAGCGCCTCACCGGAGAATGCGGTGATCGAGACCGGAACGTCCTGCAGACTTTCTGCGCGCTTCTGCGCCGTGACGATGATTTCTTCCAGCGCACCATCAGAGGACTCTTGCGAGTACGCGTGGGGGACCACAAGGACGCCGATGCAGATTCCGGCCGCAATGGTTGATCTAATCACTGGTTGTTCCGGGTCACCTTAGGATTTCTGATGCACCGGCGCGCGACGCCAGCTGCGACGCTCGTCCACCGTGTCTAAAGGACGGTAACCACCGTGGGCGCACCCGACAATCCATCTTTGGATAGAGCCGGCCAACTTCGGACCAGGCCGCCCGCCTCACGCGACGGCGGCGAGCTCGGCTTCTAAACCTTTCGGTGGATGTGGGCGCTGGTCAGCGGCGATAACTTACGCGCACAGAGTCGCTGCGGCAGGGGGTTCATCGATGGAGCGAAACCATTCCGGGCGTGCCAGCGCCCACGGGACCGCCGCGACCCTGTGTGCTACGAGTGGCTCAGCATCGCGCCGACCTGGGCGCGCCGGCGGACACCGAGCTTGCCCAGGATGTTGACGACGTGCGTCCTGGCCGTGGCCAGCCCGATCCCGAGTTCCTCCGCGATCGCGGCATTCGACGCGCCCGACTTCATGAGCAGCGCCACCTCGAGCTCGCGCGCGGTCAACCCGCACCTGCGCTGCAGATGGCGTCGCTCACGGCTAAGGACGATGCGCGGGTGAAAGCTGAGGTGGTGCTGCATGAATCGCTGGACGGCAGGCCATTGAACGCTGGATTCGAAACCCGCGCGGCCCTTCTTGAACAGTGCGATCGCGGCCACAGGCAAATCGCCATCCCACATCACCAGGTCGATCTCGTCTTCATACCCGTGGAACCTGAGGAAGCCCTCGTATCTTTCGACGCTCGTTCGATCCGGCGAATCGGACCTGCGTTTCGCCAGGGATCCGACCTTTTGATTGCGGGATACCAGGAGGGAGAGATTCAGCGGATCGATCTCGGCGGCGCTCTCTTTATAGTGGGCAAGCAGGTTCGGAGCCAGGAACGCGGTTGCCGGGGAGTCATCCGCGACCGGGTGCCCGTCGGCCCAGTCTATCCAGAAGAAGGCCGCCGCGGACGTCTGCAGCGCGCCCGTCAAGAAAAAACAGCATCTCCTGGACGACGCGTGCGCCGCGATCGGAAGCATCTCCGAGCATGAACGTTGTCCCCGAGTATGAGGTCGATCCAGGCAGCGCGCGCCCGTTCGATGATGGTTGCGGACTTCGGACCCGTGCGTCCAGCGTCGATGCGATGGCCGCGCTGTAGCGCCCCTTGCCAACAGCTCCCGAAAATTCAGTCTGTCTCGCGCCATACAGCGTGTCAATCAAGGCCGTGCCGTCAAGGAGAGGATCGACGATGCCATCTGGAATCTGCATGCCTGCCATCGTCCGCATGAGGTTCGAGGCCCGCAGCTCCGTATTGGTCCGGTACGGGCTGATCTCGGTCGCCGGTTTGCTGCTCCTGAGCCTACCCGGAACGGCGCGGTCCGCTGAGGCCGTGGAGACGCCCTGCACGGCGCCCGTCGTTGCCGCTGAACCCCTGCAACCGCCTGTGGCGACGATACCGCGCAGCACTCCCGACGTCGGCTACATCGATCCGGCCGTCTTCAAGTCGATCAACGTCAGCCAGACCGTCCGCGCCCATGGCACGGTCTACTTTTCCGGCATCGTAGCAGCCACTGGCCACGGCGAGGTCGTAGCGAAGGACGATGCCGCCGGCCAGATACGGTCCGTCCTGCGGACGCTGGACCGCCTGCTGAACGAGGAGGGCCTGAGCTTCGCGAACCCTGGTGTCGACGACGGTCTACGCGAGCAACCTCGATGCGATCGCGTCGCAGCTCGCGATATTCGCCGAGGCATTCGAGGGGCACCCGCCCACCATGACGCTGATCGAGGTGAAGGCGCTGGCCTCGCCGGATTACATGCTCGAACTGGTAGCGGTCGCCGCACGGTGAAGCGGAATCGATCCCTGCCCTCGCGGCGACGCCGATTGCTCGTTCTCGACGATACCGATAGCTCCATTTGACCTGGGAAATCCGATGCACAATCTCCTTTACGCAATCCTGGCGATTGCCGGGGCGGCATCTGTCGCAACACTGTCGCCGACCGCCCTTGCGCAGCAAGCCGAACCGACGGCACCCGAACGCGAGAATTCCCCGGTTATCGAGGAGATCGTCGTAACCGCACAGAGGCGGACCGAAGACGTGCAGAACGTCCCGATCGCTATGAGCGTGCTGACGGGTGAGCAGCTGGGCGCACAGGGCATCCGTCGGGCGGAAGACCTGGGCATCGGCGTTCCCAATCTGCAGATCAGTCAGCCTCTCGGGCAGGGCTTGCCTGTCTTTTCGCTGCGTGGCGTGTCCATGTCGGACTACAGCCTGTCGCAGAACGGTCCGATCGCCGTCTATTACGACGAGGTCTACAAGGGGAACTGGGCGATCATGGGGGTCGGGTTCTTCGACCTCGAGCGGGTCGAAGTCCTGAAGGGACCGCAGGGAACATTGTACGGCAAGAACACGACCGGCGGCGCGATCAACCTCATCGCGCGCAGGCCGCAGTTCGAAACCGGCGGCAGCCTGTCCGCCGGCTACGGCAACTACGATCACTACAGCGCCGAGGGTGCGCTTGAGGTGGCGCTCAGCGAGACGCTCGGTGCGCGCGTCGCCTTCACGATGGATCGCGCGGACGGTACGGTGGAGAACGCGTACCCCGGCGCGCCTGACGCGAGTTCGACTCGCCAGCACGGCATTCGCGCGAGCCTTCGCTTCAACCCTAGCGAAAACCTGGACCTCACGCTGCGTGCGTCGACGTCGTTGCAGAACCCCTGGAATTACGGCATTCCGGCCACGCCCGGCCCCGATGGAATCGGCGCGCCCGTCTACAACCTGTTCGGCATCCCCGGAGACTTCCGAACGGGACTCGACAGGCGGGAAATCGAGACGCCGGACATTCGCAAACAGGACTTCCGGACGAACGCGATCGCCGCCAACGCCGACATCCGCCTGGGCGAGACGATCACGCTGACCTCGATCACCTCCTGGGACGAGGGAACGATGGAACTCGGCGAGGACGGTGAGGGAACCCCGCTTGAAATGGGCTTCAACAGCTATTACGGCAAGACCACGCAGGTTACGCAGGACCTGCGGTTGACGAGCGACTTCGACGGTCCGTTCAACTTCATCGTCGGCGCGTTTTATGGCGACGAGGAGATTTCCAACCACACCGACCTGCGGTTCTTCATGGACATCGACGTCAACGACGACGGAGGCATCGATGCGCAGGATTGCCTCGATGGCGGGTTCTTCATTGCGTGCAACTACTACAACCGCTTCAGGCAGAAGAAGACTAGCATCGCCGCATACTCCGACCTCAGGTATGAGCTGACCGACACGGTCACGCTGCGCGGAGGTCTGCGCTACACGCAAGACAAGGGCGAACTGCGAGATTTTCTCGCTCAGTTGCGCGCGCCGGATCGCACACCGCTGTTCAACGTCATCCCGGGTAGCGACACGGACCTGTCCGCGACGTCCTCGATGGACTTCGACGATGACAACGTCTCCGGCAAGATCGGCGTGGACTACGCGCTGTCCGGCGAGGCCATGCTCTATGCCAGCTACAGCCGCGGGTATCGCGGGGCGGCGTTCAATGCGCAGGCCTTCTTCAGCCCGGATGAACTCAGCATTGCCGAGCCCGAGGAAATTCAGGCCGTCGAAGCCGGATTCAAGTCGGAACTCTTCGGTCGGCGCGTGCGCTTCAACGGATCCGCGTTCTGGTACGAATACGAGAACCAGCAGGTGCTCGACGTCGATCCGGACACCCTCGTCCAGTCCCTGGTCAACCTGCCGAAATCGCGCATCGTGGGCGTCGAACTGGATCTCCAGGCCAGGGTGACGGACGCACTAGGCTTTTCCGCGGCGGTCGGGTACACCGACAGCGAGGTGCGGGAAGGCAGCTCGCAGGGTATCGACATCAGCGGCAACCGATTAATCAGTGCGCCAAGCTTCACAGTATCGACCTCCGTCGACTGGTCGATTCCGCTGGGCCAGTGGGGCGCGGCCGATGCACGGGTCGATGCGGCGTATGCGTCGAAGCAGTACTACGACCTGCTGAATCGCGCGAGCACCGCCCAGGACGCCTACTGGTTGATGAACAGCCGAATCCGGCTGCATCCCGAGGACGACCGCTACGGCGTGGCGCTGTGGGTAAAGAACCTGACGAACACCTTCTATCGCACCGGCCGATACGATGCGATGGACGGGTTCGGATACATCTACAACCACGTCAACGAGCCGAGGACCTACGGGGTTACGGTCGACGTGCGGTTCTGACGCCTCGCGTCAGCAGCGACCGAGTACGAGAAATCCATCCATGACTTCGATGAACGACGAGAGCGGCATGATGAATCTTGGCACTGAGGACGAGGCACCCCGCACCCTGTCGCGACGCGCGTTCCTGGATGGCGTCGCATTTGCAGTTGGGGCAGCCGCGACCGCAACGCTGGGCTCCGCGTCCACCTCGCAAGCCGCAGCGACCGCGGTCGACGCCGGTGCTACGGCGCCGGTCGCAACCGCCGCACCGGCTGCGCGGGCGGCAACGCGCCTGGACACCTCCACGCCCCCAATGCACTCGCCCGAATACCCACCGGGCCTGCAGGGATTGCGTGGCCAGCCGAACAAGGCATTTGAGGTTCCACACGCCATTCGCGACGGCAAGTCGTTCGGTGACGCAACCGATACCGGCGAGTCCTACGACCTGGTCGTGGTGGGCGCGGGCGCGAGCGGCCTTGCCGCCGCGTACTTCTACAAGAAGAAGCTTCCGCGCGCGCGAATCCTCGTCCTGGAGGCGTCAGACGACTTCGGCGGAGTGGCCAAGCGCACCGAGTTCCTGGTCAAGGGCAAACGTTACATCAACTGTGGTGGCGCCCTGGCGGTCCAGTATGACGGCACCTACTCACCGGAAGGCAAGTCGCTGCTGGCCGACATCGGCGTCCACGCCGAGCGGTACTGGGCGTCGGTCGAGGAGACGGCCGCGCGGAAGAAGGAGCCTGCGATCGAACTCGACGACGCGACCTTCTTCGATAAAGAGACCTGGGGATCCGATCGACTGGTTCGCTCCTACGTCGACCCTTACGTGGCCAACCGTCGCGGCCCTTCACCGACCACCGCCACGCCGGCCGAACTCGCGGCCAAGTGGACCGCGTTCCTGAAGGAAGCGCCGTTCTGCGCCCGGGTCAAGCGCGACATCCTGCGCGTGATCACCGGCACCACGGATTACATGGCCGGCCTGTCGGTCGAGGAAAAGATCGCATGGCTCAAGCGCATGTCGTACCGGGACTACCTGGTCAAAGTGGTCAAGATATCGCCCGATGTGTTCGAGTTCTGGGAGACGCCGCTCACCGGTTTTTCGAACGCTTCGGCCGGTCCGGACACATACAGCGCGTGGACGGCTTTCCGGCGTGGCCTGGGCGGCTTCCAGGGCATGGGCCTGCCAGTCTCGGTGCTGTCGATCGCCGATTACATGGACGACGAGCAAGCCGGCAAGTGGATTGTCTTCCCGGACGGTCTCTACAGCATCTCGCGCCTGCTGATCCGCTGGCTGAACCCTGAAGCGCTGCCGGGCACGACACAGGAAGACTCGATCCACACATACTTCAACTACGACGCACTGGACAAGCCAGAAAAGGCGGTGCGCATCCGCCTGAACAGCCCCGTCGTGCAGGTGCGCCACGTCGGCGACCCCTCCGTCGCCGTGCAGGTGGCGGTGACCTACGTCAACGGCGGTCGGGCATTCAAGGTCAAGGGTGCGGCCGTCGTCATGGCGTGCTTCAACGCCATGATCCCCTACATCTGCCCCGAATTGCCTGAGGAGCAGAAGGCGGCGCTGCGGCTGCTGGTGCGCCAGCCGCATCACATGACCACGATTGCCCTCAACAACTGGCGCGCCCATGCAAAGGCGCATCTCAACTACGTCGCTTTCCCGACCATGCCCGGGCTACACGAGGAGTTCTGGGGTCCCCGCGGCGGGTACGAGGTGCCATGCCTGGGCGTGGACCAGCGCGTGACCGACCCGGACGAGCCGCTCATCATCACCGCCTGGAGCAACTGGGCGGCCTCGGGCCTGCCGCCGCGGGAGAGTTTCCGTGCGGGGCGGGCCCAGCATGTCGAGCTCACCGAGGCCGATTACCTCAAGGATCTCGAGGCGAAGCTGCAGCGAATCCTGGGCCCCTACGGGTTCGACGCCGACAACGACATCGAGGGCATGATCGTCAATCGCTTCGGTCACGGCATGGCGGGCGGCATGAACGGCCTGTTCGATCCGGAGCCGCCGCGGCCCGATCAAGAGCAGTTCGTGATTGGCCGCAAGCGCTTCAATCTCATCACCATCGCCAACTCCGACGCCTCGGGCGTGGCGCTGACCCAGGCCGCCATCGACCAGGCCAACCGGGCGGTGAACGAGATCGTCCAGGATCTCGTGCAGCCCCAGCCGATTTCGAGTTTGGATCGAGGGTGTGATCTCGCCGCTGCATCGCGCATCGCGGAATGTGACCCAACTGCTCGCCGGTGCATCGAGCACCCCCCTACGGGATCGCAGCAATCATTGCTCGTCAGTTCAACCTGGCCTGCAGGGTCATGTACCAGACAGGCGATGGCAAGGCGGCTGTCGACGCCCATCTTGTCGAGAATGCTCACGACGTGGGACTTCACGGTGCCGACGCTGATCCCGAGGCTCGCCGCGATCTGGCTGTTGTCCTTGCCGATCAGGATGTGACGGACAATGTCGAGTTCGCGGGGCTTGAGGTCGAGCTTTCGAACCAGGTAGTCTTCGACGCACATTGACCGGGTGCGCCAATGCAACCTGAGTGTCGACTGGATGAAGTCGCGCAGGCCATCCCAGTCGAATCCGTCCAGGGAGAACGGCGACTGCTGTTGCGTACGCACGAGCGCCAGGCACGCGAAAGGCTTTGCCTCGTGCCAGAACACGAGATCTATCTCGTCACCGACGTTCAACGAGCTCAGATACGCCGCGTATTCGGCGTCGACGGATTCCGGATCCAGTCTCTGCTCGTGCCGCAGCGCAGCGACCCGACGTTTCCGATCCCGCAGCCGGCCGATATGAAGCGGGTCTTTCTGACCAATGGTCTGGAGGTAAACGTCGAGACGCGTCATGAACGGATTGAGATTGAGCCACTCCGGGGCGACCCATTCGTCGTTCGGGCCGACCCAGAACAGCAGCGAGGAATGCGAACCGCTCAACGCGAGCGTGTGCTCCAGGAGCCGCTGAACCATCACGGAGGAGTGCGGGTCGGGCCGCACGAGCGGGAGCAGGGACGGCTCCGGCCCCAAAGATGTCGTCGTGTTCAGCGATATGCTGGTCATGGTGCCTTGGAGAAAATGCTTGCCGCGGACGCGTTCTTGCGGACTTTCCCGGCTGCGCACCCGCACGGGCGGGCGCCGTGCCAGCCTTCGCGCATGAAGCTCCATACCGCGATCGGCTGTCAAGGGGATGCCGGCAAGGCTAAGTCTCGACGATGCGGGCCGCTGTTGGCCCCGTCATCACCTGAGGCACCGGTTCGTCTCCGAGAAAAAGCGGGGCGTTGACGCGAACAGACCACGACTTCCCACCGGATGCCGATACCCGGAACCCGCTGCACTTGGAAGTGCTGGCCAGGGACCGAAACGAACCATCGACACGCGGATTTTCAGTCCGGCGTCCGTTGTCTGCGCCGCGCGTCCATCGGATGCTCGACCCGCCGTGCCTTGTCCATGAAATGCGTCAGGGTCAGCCACGGATGCCGCAGCAGCATGCGCGGCCCGGCATAGCGCATGATGTCGCGAGCCAGCTGGCGCGGCTGCGGCTTGTAACAGTGGATCGGGCACTTCGCGCAGGTGGGCTTCTCCGGGCCGTAAGGACATTTCTCAAGCCGGCGCTCGGCGTAGTCGAGGAACCCCCGGCAGTCCGCGCACAATCCAACGCCCGCCGCACTGGCGTGTTTGTGCCCGCGGCAATAAATCCCCACCATGACCTGCATCGTGCGCCATTCGCGCCGCAGGTGACCGCTTTCTAGACGAGGGTCCATGGCGGCAGCATGCCCTGAGCCCGGTGCCACGGCGCTCCGGACTTTCCACGACGCTGCACAGGAGACGGGACCTGGCGCGATTCAACCCGGCGACACGACCGCCATGGTCGCATTCAGCTTGGCAACCAGTTCCACCCGGCCTCCCTCCTCCGCCCAGACCTGCGCTTCGACCACGGCCAGGCGCCGGCCCGGCTTCAGCACTTCGGCACGACAGCGCAACGTCTCACCGCGGGCGCCGCGCAGGAGGTTTATCTTGTACTCGGCAGTGACGACATGCTCGCCCGCCTGCAGATCCGTGGACGCGGCTGCACCCGCGCAGTGGTCCGCCAGCGTGGCGATCACTCCAGCATGGACCACCTTCGTCTGCTGCAGTTGCCAGGGTTGCAGGGCGAGACTCGCCTCGCAGAATCCCGGCCCGAGATTCTCGAGTTCGATGCCAAGGTGAGCGATGAACGGTGCGCTCCTGAACACGCTGCGCAGCGATTCGTCGATGTCCATGGCCGCGGACCTCGTTGTCGGTTCAGCCTGATGACCGTGCCCATCGTAGCGGGATTTGCCACAATGCGCGCCCCATGACCGGCCAGAACTCAGCGCCTGCCGCACCCGTCTCGCCGCGAGCGGGTGCCGGCCTCGCAGCCGCCATCTGCGCCTTCACGATCTGGGGCGTCCTGCCGCTCTATATGAAGCCGCTGCAGGCTGTGCCCGCGCTCGAGATCATGGCGCACCGCATCGTCTGGAGCTGCCTGCTGGTGTTCGCCTGGCTGCTCTGGCGGAGTGAAGTTGGTGCGGTGCGCACGGCGCTCGCAAATCCCGGCACTCGCTACCGGCTGATGATTACCGCCGTGCTGATCAGCATCAACTGGTTGATCTACGTCTGGTCGATCGCCCACGGCCACGTGATCGACGCGAGCCTCGGCTACTTCATCAACCCGTTGCTCAACGTGGTGCTGGGTGTGCTGGTGCTCGGCGAGCGGCTCAACGTGGCGCAGAAGTTCGCCGTCGGCCTGGCCACGGTGGGCGTGCTTTACCTCGCCGTCATCGCCGGCCGGCCGCCCTGGATCGCGCTCGTGCTCGCGGCCAGTTTCGGCGGGTACGGCCTGATCCGGAAGGTGGTGAAAGTCGAAGCCGTGCCAGGATTGGCCACCGAAACGCTGTTGCTCGCACCGTTCGCTTTGGGCTTCCTGTTTGGCTGCAACTGCAGGGCACGGGCGCGTTCGGTCATGCCGCCCCGCACGTCAATGCACTGCTGCTCGGCAGCGGTCTGGTCACCGCGCTGCCGCTAGCCCTCTTCGCCTATGGCGCGCGACTGATACCGCTGTCCACCGTGGGGCTGGTGCAGTACATCGGCCCCACGCTGCAATTCCTGCTCGGGGTGTGGGTTTTCCAGGAAGCCTTCACCCTGCAGCGCGGGATCGGCTTCGCCTTCATCTGGGCCGCGCTCGCCGTCTATGCGAGCGACGGTCTCTGGCGCAGCCGCAAGCAATTGCCCTACTGGGGGCGCTGACTGTTCACGCCACCGCGAGGAAAAGCGCGACCACGCTGCCGATGCCGACGAACCAGGCCAGCGACCGCAGCGTCGCCATGTCGGCGACGTAGAACGCGATGTAGAAGAGACGCGCCAGGATGAACACGACCGCGAACAGGTCGATGCGTCCCTGCGGCGCACCGGCGACGTGGGCGATGATGACCGCGGCCGCGAAGAACGGGAACGCCTCGAAGCTGTTGTGCTGCGCCGCGTTCGCCCGCTTGCGGAAACCCGACTGCGCATTGAGCCAGTCGCGGGGATTGCTGTTGTCGAAGCGCTCGCCGCCGATCTTGGCGGTCAGCGTGCCGAAGTACGGCAGGAAGCCCGCCACCAGCACGCACCAGAAGGCGATCGTCATGCTCGTTCCGCTCCCGTAGGGTTGTCTGGAACGGAGCATACCGGACGCCCACGGCGGGGGATCGCCCCGACTGTGAAGTTGGCGCCCAAGCCGCTACTCTTGCGGCACAGGATCCATCGCATGCCGTCATTCAGAACCAGCAGCGCCGGACGCCGGTTGCTCGTGCACCACCGGCTGCGCGGTCGTGCCCATCCCACGTTCCCCTATTGGGAGCGGCTGCACCTGATGCTGCTCGAGGAAGCCGAAAAGCGCGGCAAGACCCCGCCGCCGGCCCCGTTGGTGCATGGGTTGGAGTCCGAGCCCACCAAGGCAGACCGCATGGAGCGGCTCGACGAACAGGTCTCCTGGGCGGACCGCAACCAGCTGCTGCACCGGATCCAGATGTTCTTCGATGCCATGCCCGCGTCGGGCTGGGTCGAGACGGACAAGTAGCGGTCCGCGCTTGCGCATCGCCGGTCCGATCCTGCTCGTCTGGACGCCGATTGGCGTGATTTTCGGCCTGCGTGAAGCCTGGCGGCTTGCGGGGCCGAAGATGGCGGTACTGATGGGGGCAATGATTGCGGTCGTCGGCGTGCTCGTCTGGTGGACCGTGCGGCGCATCCGGCAGGAGCGCGCGCACGAACGGGCACAGCTCGAGAAGCTGGCGAACGATCGTTGATCGCTCAGCCAGCTGCGCCATCGACTGGCCGGCTCAGCGCCGGTTGACGAGCCACAACCCCGCGAGACACAGCACGATGCCGACGCCGTGCGAGAGGTCGAGCTTCTCGCGAAACACCAGCACGCCGATACCCACGAGCAGCATGGCGGCCGCAGTCTGCGTGACCAGCGCGCCTAGACTCACTTCGAATCCCGTGCGATAGAGCAGGATGAAGCCCAGGTCGAGCCCGATGATCGCGAGCGCCAGTGCAATCGCGGTCCAGTTGAGCTGGCGCATTTCTTCACGCCATGCAAATTCGCCGGGGGCGAGCACGAGCACGCCCGCGAACAGGACAGTTACGGCGCCGTACGTCAGCATCAGCGACAGGAACGGGTTCGCGCCGGCCGGCGTCAGCTTGAGGATGACGTGATAGGCGACCG
>JADIZR010000012.1 GCA_016704655.1 Pseudomonadota bacterium
CGCTCTCGCGCCTGGCGACATCGATGCCGGTTCAAGCAGGTCTTAGACGATCTGCGAGACATTATCCCCGGCTTCGACACGCGTTGCCGCGTGCTGACCAGAACTTGTTATCGCGGCAAGTGGCCGGGCTTTCGCTCCGTGCCGGCTCGCCCGTGCCGCATCGCACGCCGGTCAAGGGCTTGTTCAACGTGGGCGACGCGAGAGTTACCCGCGCGGCTGCCGGCTCGACGATGGGCGCGGCGACCTCGGCGGTTCTGGTATTAGGACGACTTGCGCACGGCGGTCTGAGTCGCGCCGAACAGGTTCGCAGCGGCTCGCCGGTGGCGATACGTCCGAATGCCCATGCCTGCCTTGATCCTGCGTGGGTATCGTGCATGCTAGCGCGACAAACCATCGTCAGCGGGCAGCGTGCGACTCCCTATTCGAAAAGCTGCGCAAGCGCAACGTCTTCAAGGTTGCCGGCGCCTACGCGATCGTCGCCTGGGTCATCATGCAAGTGGCCGGTATTTGATGTTCCCCGCGCTCGGCTTGCCTCCCTGGACGATCACGCTGACCGCGGCGCTGCTGATCGTCGGTGCGCCGCTCGCTGGTGCTGGCCTGGGTCTTCGGCGGCTGACGCCACAAGACATTCGTTTCGACACCGGCGACGTAAAGTCCGGCGCGTCGAGTACCCCGATACGACCGCAGGCGATACGACGCATTCGGTTACAGGTTCCAGTGCGCCTGTCCCATCCAGCCCGTAGACCACGCTCCACCTGCACGCGATCGAAACAGTGTCGCCGTGCTGCCGTTCCTGGATTTGAGCGTCGGACGACAATGAGTACTTTGCGGACGGCCTGACCGAGGAATTGTTGAACGTACTCTGCAACGTCGGTGGCCTGCGCGTATCGTCCCGAACACCCGTGCTTCAGCTTCAAACGCAAGGACGTCGACATCCCGGCCGTGGCGAACAAGCTCAGAGTTGCAACATGTCCTCGAGGGCAGCGTGCGCAAGGACACAACCGGATCCGCATCACCGCGCAACTCACCGAGGCGGAGTCGGACCCGCACCTGTGGTCGGATACGACGATTGTGAGATGGAAGACATCTTTGCGATCCAGCGTGATATCGCACAGAAGATCGTGGGAGCACTAGCGCCTCGAAACTGAACCCGCAAGGAGCCCCTGGCCGTCGCACGCAGAGCTTCCGAAGCGTCGACCTACTACCTCCCTGGGCGCAGTCTGGTGCACACGTTCGGTCCACAGAGCCTGCGCCTTGCGCCGTCGACATGTTCCGCCGCGCAACGGATATCGACCCACAGTTCGCCCGGGCTGGGCTGAACCTGCCGACGCGCACGCAATCATGGCTGCCCATTGTGCCCGCGACGCTGCCCACAAAACGCACGCGGACGAGGCCAGTGCAAAAAGCGGTTTGCGCTGCACCGGGGCTCGCAAGCCCACGTCTCGCGTGGCCTGTCCATATCTCGCGTCGGAGGCATACGCCGGGCTGAGGCAGAGTTCGACCCCGCGATCGAACTGGCACCACAGATGTTTGAGGGTTACTACCACGCGGGACGCAGTTGTATCCATTAAGGGACAACTCGACCGCGCCCTGGAGTTCTTCAGGCAAGCCTCCGCCGTGTCGCCGGAGGATTACAACGTTCCGCTGATAGCGGCTCCCATTTACCGCAGCCTCGGTGACGAAGATCGTGCCCGCGAGCTGGATCGCATTGGCCTTGAACTCGCCGAGCGTCACCTTGAGATCAATCCAGACAGCGCGCGTCCCTATTACCTCGGCTCGACGGCCCTCCTGCAGATGGGGCAGATGGAGAAGGCGCTGGATTGGGTGCAACGCGCCATCGCGATAGATCCCGCCGACCAGCCACTTATACAACGTCGCGTGCTTCTACTCGCAAGCTGGCCGAACGGACGACGCCCTCGACTGCCTCAAAAGGCCGCGCTTTCGCGTACCTGGCTGCAGAACGATACAGAACTCGATCCGATCCGCGAGCGCCCGAGATTCAGGGCGCTCCTGCAATGACTCTGCCCAACCGAACTGATCCCGAGCCGAGCGGCCAAACGGGCGAGCGTGCCGCCAACGCGACACCGACGACTTATTGGCGCGACAAACGGTCGATCTCGGCGAAAAGCTCCGGCGCCCGCTGGTCAGACCGAGCGCCTTCCATGTCGGCGCGAGCCTCCCACGCGGTCCTTGAACGCGTCCTCGTAGTACTCCTCGTCGAGGGTAACCCTGCTGGAACTGGTAGTGCATGTTGTCCCAGTGCGTCTGCTGGGCGATCTGCCACATCCTGAATCGTCGCCGTTCTGCGTCAGTCAACTCGTCCAGCGCCTCGACGTCCTCCGGATAGCCTAGTTCCGTGGAGCTTGATGATGATCGGTCCGATGTACTCCGAGTCTGCCGCGTGCACCAGCATGGCCTGCAAGGCATCGGAGCGCATCTGGCAGGTCTGCGCGAGCGCGAGCTTGCGCGCCTCCTCCATCGCATGGGTGTTCTGGCCGATCTGCTTGGCGAGGTAGATGAGCGTGATGACGACGGCCAGCGCTCCGACGACCTCACCGATTGCGCCCCAGTCCTGCAAAGTCATACGCGTCCTCCATTGGCAGAGTGCCCGGACTGCACCTGCCCACCGTGTTCGATGTGCCAGGCACGGCCAGCATGATCCAACATTGGCTTCCCAATGCAACAGGCGTAGCGTGTCGCACTTGTCCCCCGCACGGCTCGCGCGGGGGCAATAAAGAAGACATCACCCAGGGGAAAAATCATGTTCAGTCGAATCGTCATGGCGATGATCTGCGTATGTGGTTTGGCGGGAACGGCCGTCGCGCAGACCTGGAATGCAGAACAGAAAGAGATCTGGAACCTCGAGGAACAGAATGGAAGATGGCCGCGGCCGAGGACCTGAGCTGGATCGACACGATGGTGCATCCCAACCTGAAGTACTGGGAGACCGGCGACCCGATGCCTCGCGGCAAGGACTCGCTCAGGCGCTGGGGCAAGTACCAGGTTGAGAACAGCACCGTCCTGGAGCAGGAACTCTTCCCGATCTCGATCACGCTGACGGGGAACGTCGCCGTAGTGCAGTACAACTATCAGATCGCGCGCGAGAACTACAAGAAAGAACGGGAGATGGTGACCGGCAACTACACCGACGTGCTGGTCAAGGAGAACGGCCGCTGGCAATTCCTGACATGGTCTGGCGGCGACCAGCCGAAGAAGAATTTCCGGCCGGGCGGGTGTGCTGGATTGCGGACCCGCCCGCGCCCGTGCCTGGACGCGCTACCGCACCGGTTTGAACAACAGGTCCGGGTAGTAGAAGCTGAAGTACGCGAGCGGCGACACTGCCTTCATCGTCATCCGGTCGATCGCACCCTCGGCATTGAGCACGAACACAAAGTCGAAGGGACCCCTCGCTGCCACATGCGCTACGACTTCATCGTCATCGGGGCCGGCATCGCCGGCGCCTCGCTTGCGTACGAGCTGGCGCGACGGGCGCGTGTGCCTCATCGAAGGTGAGTCGCGTCCGGGATATCACGCGACTGGCCGCTCGGCCGCGCTGTTTGCACCGTCCTACGGCGGACGCGAAATCCGCGCACTGACGCGGGCGAGCCGCGCCTTTTTCGACCTGCCGCCCGCAGGTTTCTGCGAGCAACCGCTGCTGCAGCCGCGGGGCTGTCTCTACGTCGCACGCACGGACCAGCGCGAGCGGCTTGCGGACATGGTCCGCGAGATCCGCGCATCGGGCGGCAGCGTTGCAACGATCGACGCGAATGCGGCACGCACGTGCGTGCCCTTGCTGAAGCCCGGATATGTCGCGGCGGCCGCCCTCGACGCCGACGCGATGGATATCGACGTCTACACCCTGCACCAGGGATACCTGCGCGGCGCTCGCGCGGCGGGCGTGAGCATCGTGAACAACTGCCTCGTGACGAAGATCCAGCGTAACGACGGCGCGTGGTCCGTCGATCTGCCGGACGGCTCTGCGAGCGCGGCAACCTTGATCAATGCGGCCGGCGCCTGGTCGGACGAAATTGCCGCGCTCTGCGGCAGCCGGCCGGTCGGTCTGCGCGCGCTGCGCCGCACCGCGGTGCTGGTCGACGCGCCGGGCGGCGTCGACATCAGGTCGTGGCCTGCCGTGATAGATGCCGACGAACAGTTCTACTTCAAGCCGGACGCCGGAAAGTTGCTGCTGTCGCCCGCGGATGAGTCGCCGACACCGCCGTGCGACGCGCAACCGGACGAACTCGACGTGGCCATCGCCGTCGACCGGGTGCAGGCGTCACTGGGTATCGATATTCGCCGAGTCGGTCGCCGCTGGGCTGGGTTGCGCACGTTCGCGCCTGACCGCGTCCCGGTGGTCGGCTACGATCCGGACGTACCGGACCTGTTCTGGTGCGCCGGCCAGGGGGGATACGGCATCCAGACGGCGCCGGCACTGGCCCGCACGGCCGCGGCTCTGGCGCAGCGCAACCCGTTGCCGCAGGATGTCGTGGATCAAGGCCTCATCGTCGAGGACATTTCGCCTCGGCGTTTCAGGATGCCAGGGTCGGCTGAAGCGCGAATCACGGTGACGGCCGCGTGTCGCCTGGAACATGGGGGACTTCATGGAACGTAGTGGCGCCACGCTCGGCGGACTGATCCATCTGCTGCGCCGGCGCAACGGCTGGACACTGCGCGAAATGAGCGCCAAGGTCGGAATTCCGCTGTCAACCCTCGCCAAGGTCGAGGCCGACAAGCTGTCACTGACTTACGACAAGCTGCAGCAGCTTACGGTACGCCTCAGCATGACCATGACCGAGTTCCTCGGCCAGGCCGACGCCCCGTCGCGCGAACCTGCGTCGCCCGTGGTGACGGCCCGCCGCAGCCTGACGACCGATGACAATTCGATCCGGATCACCACGCCCAATTACGACTACGAATACCTGTGCGCCGACCTGCGCGAGAAGCGCATGGTGCCGATTCTCACGCGCATCCGGGCACACAACCTCGCGGAGTTCGGCGAACCGGTCCAGCATCGAGGCGAGGAGTTCATCTACGTGCTCGAGGGCTCGATCGAAGTTCACCTGCAGTTCTACACGACCGTGACCCTGAAGGCCGGCCAGGGCATCTACATCGACAGCACGATGGGTCACGCCTACGTCGCCAAAGACTGCGAAAGTGCGCTGGTGCTCGGCGTGTGTTCAGGCGAAGAACCGGATCTCGACCGTGAGCTGATCAGCCTCGTCGAAGACCTGGAGACGCCGGAACAGGGGCAGCCGGGAAGCTGACCACGGATCAAGGCGCGCGACAGGAGCCCCCCATGAGCCGAAAGTCCAGGAGAAACCGACCGAATCCGGAACGCCAGGGTCTACAAGCGGACAACGCATCCGAGGCGAGCCGAAGACGCTGGGGTATCGTCATCGGTGCCGTCGTGGCCGTGCTTCTCGCCGTCCTGGTGGGGACTCTTCTATTCAAAGGCGACCGGTCGCAGTCTTCGCCAGGTGCCACCACCACGAACCAGGACCCGCTCGCGAGCGTCCATTCGCCGATGCTCGGCGACGCAGGCGCGAAGGTGCATATCGTCGAATTCATCGATCCGGCGTGTGAGACCTGCGCGCAGTTCTTCCCGGTCGTGAAGCAGTTGATGGCCGAGAACCCGAACAGGATCCGCCTGTCGATTCGCCACGTTGCATTCCACGACGGCTCCGACTTCGCGGTAAGACTCCTGGAAGCGAGCCGCCAGCAGGACAAGTATCTGCCGACGCTGGAAGCGCTGCTAGCATCGCAGGCGCAATGGGCACCCCATCACACCGTCCAGCCGAACCTGGTCCTGCAGGCGATTGCCGGCGTGGGATTGAATATCGAGCAACTCCTGGTGGACATGGATTCGCCCGAAGTCGCACAGCGCATGGAGCAGGACCGCCACGATGCCGTGACGCTGAAAGTCACTGCGACGCCGGAATACTTCGTCAACGGTCGCCCCATGCCGAGCTTTGGCCTGCAGCAACTGCAAACGCTCGTGAGCGAGGCGCTGCAAAGCGCCTATTGATGTCACAGGCCGGTGTCGACGCGCGGCGGGCTATTGTTGGTCGAAGATCCGGATGCCGGTAGCGGCTCCACCAGCGGCACCTCCGGTTCCACGTGGCATCTGTCGCAGTTCTGCTTCGCGGCGAACGCCTGTTCGCCATCGTGACAGACGAAGCAGAACTGCTTGCGCCTGTGGTCGGCACGCGTGATCTGCGAGCTGCGGCTCACGTCGAACAGCGCCATGTGGCAGTCGGCGCAATGTGGCTTGGCGTCGGGGGAATGCACTTTACCGGAGAAGGTCACCTTGCCCTCGCCGTTGCCATCGAACTCCAGTGTAAAGCCGGGCGGGACCGCCCTGGCAGGGCCAGACAGCCCGATCGCCAGGCTGACGATGACCGACGCGAGGCCAACGCGCTTCACTTGCTCGCTTCCTGGCGCTGCGACCGCGCCGCACGCCCACGCGTAGTGACGATCGCCAGTACCGGCATCGCCACGATAGCCACGGCCAGCACCAGCAGCACCCAGGTCGGCGAATAAAACGTGTGGTACACGTCCCAGCCGAACACGCGCATCAGTTCGCTCAAGTAAGCGGGCGCGCCGTGCAGGTGGCCGCCGAGCGTGCCGGTGGCGGCCAGCTGGCTCGCACCCAGGGCACCGAAGCCCACCATGATCAAACGATTGACCCTACCCTCCCAGACCATCTCGCCGACCCGCCAGCGCAGGAACAGGATCGCGGCCCACGTGCACAGCGACCAGCTGGCCGCAATCATGTGATTGCGGCCGAGTGGCGTGGCCTGCAGGGTGTCGGGTGACCAGACGAGCAGGCCGAGCGTGTAGGAGACCACTCCGGTGGCCACGCCAATCAACAGCAACGGCACCAGCACACGGTCGAAGGCCCGGGCCAGGGATCCGTCCGAAAACGCGCGGAAGAAAATGATGCCGGAGGCCACGGTCCACAGCGCGACCGGGAAGTGCACCATGATTGCGTGATACGGACCCATGCGCTCAGTCCTCGCGGTGGCGGAACAACAGGCTGACCGAGAACACGAAGCTCGCAACCAGCAACACCCCCGCGATCAGGCTCAGCGCCCACTGCCGGCGTATCTCCCGGTCGAACTCCATCTCGACGCCGTACTGGGCGAGTTGCGTCTCCTTGTGCCGGTACTTCACCGGCACGCCTTTCGCGATGTACTTCGACCCGGCGTGCCTCGCGCTCGAGAGGTGCTTCCAGCTCACCTGGCCGGGATAGAACAGCGTCACCTCACGGGTATCGACGCGGCTCCAGTCCGGCGTTGGCCCGCTAAAGCGGGTCGCCATCAGTTCGGCCTGTCGCCCGAGGCCCAGTTGCAGGGGTAGGGAGACGTAGTGCCAGCGGCTCGCGCGCGCATCGCGATGCACCGACAGCGCAATGCTGTAGACGCCCTGATCGCGCAGGACTTTGTCTTCCAGCGGGTGGCCCGTGTCCAGCGCGCGCACCAGCGTCACGTCCCAGTACCCGTCGGCCCAGCGGCCCTCGCCGTGCACCCGGATTTCGTCACGGGAGCCGCTTGGCTCTCGCAGCACCTGGCCTGGGATGACATCGCCCTCGCCCCACTCGTGCGTCGCATCGAACGGTACCGCGGTGGCCGCCAAGAGGTAATACGGCTGCGATTCGTCACGGCGTCCGCCCGCTACGTCCTCCCAGCGCAATGCGCGCACGCCGGAGCTTTCGAGATCGAACATCCAGCGGGGCTGGCCCTTGTCGACGTCCCAGTTGCTGAAGAACAGGGGCTCGCCGGAGTCGTACAGCCGGTACCACGCGACGTGCTGGTCGTCCGAGCGCCCGAGCGGATTGGAGAGATGTGCGCGCCAATGCCAGAGGTCCAGGAAATAGCCCGCCCGCCGCTGCGACTCGAGGGTCGCCTGGTCGACGATCGAGTACCACTCATTCGGGTCGCGTCGTGTGGCCGGCAGGTACTTGCGCCGGTGCGCGGCGTCGGGCCCGGAGCCGGTGAAGTCCCGCATGTTCGCGCCAACGGTGATGTAGCCACCGTAGCGCTGGAACTCCGGCACGCTGCCATCGTCGACCATCATCGCCAGACGGTCCTCGTAGATGCCGTCCGGGTCCGAGCCGATGGGCGTGCTCAATTGCCGCTGCCATTTACCCTGGCTGTACCGCAGCAGGTCAGTGAAAACGTGCGGCTGCCTGGCCGGCCAGCGATAGTGGAAGAAGATCTGCGCGTCGTTGTACGCGACCTGCAGCTCCACCGGCATGGTCAGCTCGGGGGGAATCCAGATATTGCGTGCCGGGTCGTTGCGCACCACGCCGGTGCTGTGCGTGAACAGCGACAGCAGCAACGCCGCGGTGAACAGCGCGGCGACGACGATTATTGCGGTGCGGCGACGAAGCATGGCCAGCCTCCCTACCGGTGGCCGGAATGTAGGATGACACGAACCCCGACGCCTTGATGCACGTCAAGCCGCGGAGCTTTCCAGCGTCCGGTCACCCCCTGCGCCCGCAACAGGCTAGAGTCTGTCCACGGGTTTCCGATTCTGCCCAGCAACCGGCGCGTGTGCACACTCATTCTGAAGTGCTACGCGGGCAACTCATCCCCAGCGCACAGAGTTACGCATCATGACCATCCATCACATACGATGCCCGCGCTCATCGACCGCCCTGTCCCGACTGCGGATCGGCGGCATCGACACCGACCTGTGTGAAGACTGCGGCGGTCTGTGGCTCGATCGGCTCGAACTCGCCCGGTTTCAACATCCGGAGAGTGTGTTCGGCGACGCACTCGTGGCCCACCTCAATCAGTTTCCCCCAACTCTCATTGACCACTCGATCCGGCTGACGTGTCCGCGTCATCCCGACATGGTGTTGTTGCGCCGCAAGTTTTCCCCCGCGGTCCCGATCGAGATCGATGAATGCCCGGAGTGTGGTGGAATCTGGCTCGACTCGGACGAGCTCGCGCAGATCCGTCGCTAGCAATTCAGCTCTACGAGCTGCAGCGTCTCATCGATGATGCTGGTCAGCTTCGGCCCGAACTGGCTGGTCTTCAACACGCCGGCTTGCCGTGGATGAAACTGGGTCAAGGCGGCGCGTGCCTCAGCGATCCGGCCTGAATGTGCCAGGGCTGCGATCAGGTAGGCGGCGGCCCAGGGGTTGTTCGGGCCGATCTGCAGGCCTTCCTTGGCGAGCACGATTGCCTCGTCGAACCGCCCCATGGCGACCAGGCACCCGGCCATGCTCGGCCACACGTAAGTCCGCCACGGTGACTGCGGATCCAGATGCAGGCAGCGTTCGTAACGAGCGAGCGCGTCATCATACTCGCCGCCCTGCATCCGGATGTTACCGGCGACATCCCAGCCAACCTCCAGCGCCGGATTCATTTTCACCGCACGATCTACAAGTGCGCGGGCGACCACCATGTCCGCGTCCGCCAGCAGGAGCGCTTCGGCCACGAAGACCAGCACCTCCGGATCGTCCGTCCCGGCCACCATGGCGCGATTTACCAAGTCAGTGAAACGAGCCCTGAGTTGCGTCACGTCGGCGTCTGCGCTGGCATACGCGATGCGAAACCCCAGTGCGGTCGCCAGAAACGCGAGCGCACGCCCATGGCCTGGATCAAGGGCCACGGCGCGTTCGCAAAGCGCCTCGATCTCGTCCACCTGTTCGAGACCGGCCCGGCGGATCGTCTCGCGGGCGCGCAACCACAGCTCGTGTGCCGACAGACCCTCGATGGGGCGGGAACCGATGCGGCGAAACTCGTGCGCCAGGATCGCAGTCTCGACACGGCACACCACCGTGTTTGCTACGTCTTCCTGCAGGGCAAACGGGTCCTCGAGGCGCTGTCGAACCGCTCGGCCCAGACCGCCTCGCCCTGCGCGGCTCGCGCATCGTTGATCCGACCCGGCGCGGACGCTCCGTCGAGCAGATAACGCGCCCCGGAAGCTGGACCGGCGTCCATGACCCGCAGGGCGGGAAAACGAGCGAGCGCCGTGGAGATCTCGGCAACCAGTCCGTCGGCGAAGTCGTCGCCCGCAGTGGCGCCGGTTGGATCGGTGAAGGGAGCAACGGCGACTGAAAACGTGTCGGGCGGGGCGGGCGGCGGCGGGGTGTTGCGCGGCTGGCCGGATTCACGGGTCGGAGTCGGACCACCCAGCAACTCGGCTACGCTCGCGACCACCCTCTTCCACCCGGCAGCTGCAGGATCGCCCTGCCAGCCGGCGAGATCGGCGCACTGGATCTGGTCGAAGGGCATGGGCAGCGCGGCCCCGTCGACGGTCATCTGCACGAGCTTGCGTTCAACGCGCGCCCGATCAGCCTCGGAACGTACCCACTCGGACTTCGCGCCTTCGGCCGACCAGATGACGACGACGGCCCCGCCTGCGCAGACGTTCTTCGATGACGTCGGCATAGGCGCGGTGCGCCGGTATGGCGTCATCAAGCCACACCTGGTGCCCAAGGCCGCGCAGCATTGCGGCGACCTGCTGCGCCTGCCTGGCGGTCGAGCGCGCGTACGAGATGAAGACATGGGACACAGGCGTAGCTCTTCGAAACATGGAATCCGGGTGACGCCACGGCGCCAACGATACAAGATCTACATCGCGATCCCGACCCGATATAGTGCCCCGACAGGCCTCTGGGCCCGGGGGGAGACATGACCTACCAGTCCCTGATCTACGCGGTTGCCGGCCGCGTAGCCACGATCACGCTCAATCGCCCGGAGCGGATGAACGCGATCAACCTGGCGATGCCGGCCGAGATTGCCAACGCCGTGGATCGGGCCAACCGCGACGACGCCGTGCACGTGCTGGTGCTGACCGGCGCGGGCGACGGATTCTGCTCCGGCTACGACCTCAAGGAATTCGCCGAGACGGCGGGTGAGCAACCGGGCTCGCAGCTCGGAGGCACGACGGGCGCCAGCGATGCGCAGCCGTGGGACCCGATGGCCGACTTCTTCGGCATGCACGAGTGCACGCAGCAGTTCATGTCGCTGTGGCGCAGCTACAAGCCGACCATTGCGCGCGTGCACGGCCCGGCCGTGGCGGGCGGCAGCGACATCGCACTGTGCTGCGACCTCGTGATCATGGCGGAGGAAGCCGTGATCGGCTACCCGCCGGCGCGGATCTGGGGCTGCCCGACCACCGCAATGTGGGTGTACCGCCTCGGCGCCGAGCGCGCCAAGCGCATGCTCTTCACCGGGGACCTGGTGGACGGACGCGAGGCCGCGCGCCTCGGCCTGGTGCTCGAGGCAGTACCGCGTGCACAGCTCGATGCGCGCGTAGCGCAAGTCGCGGAGCGCATTGCCGCGGTGCCGAAGAATCAGCTCATGATGCAGAAGCTGATGGTCAACCAGGCGTATGAAGCCATGGGGCTGGCCAATACGCAGCGCTTCGCCACCCTGTTCGACGGCATCACGCGGCACAGCCCGGAGGGCGTCTGGTTCAAGCGTCGCGCCGAGGAAGTCGGCTTCAAGCAGGCGGTGCGGGAACGCGACAGCGGCGCGCCGATCGCGCCGGACGCGAGCCGGTCTCTGGCAGGCTGGCGCAAGTCCGACGACTGAGCGCGTGGCAGGACAGAACGAACACGACGGCGGGAGGCAATGACGATGAACGAGACACCGCGACCTGAAATTGCAGCGCTCGGCAGTTCCACGTTGTGCGAGGCATTCCAGATCACTGCTGCGCAACGGCCGGGGCAGGTGGCGTTGCGCACGCTCGGGGGCGCCACCGAGATCACCTACGCCGGGTTCCTCGCACAGGTGCGGGCACTGGCCGAGGGACTGCATTCACTGGGCGTCGGTCGCGGCGACACGGTCGCGCTGATGCTCACCAATCGACCGGAGTTCTCGCTCGCGGACACCGCCGTCATGCACCTCGGTGCCACGGCGTTCTCCGTCTACAACACGTCGAGTGCGGAGCAGGCCCAGCACGTGTTCCGCAATGCAGGCAACCGCGTCGTCGTCACGGAGCGCCAGTTCCTGCCGCGGGTGCTCGAATCGCGTACGCCGGAGATCGAGCACATCGTGCTGGTGGACGGCGCAGACACCGGAACCATTTCGCTGCAGGATCTCGCGCGCCGGCGTGTGCCGGGCTTCGACTTCGATCGTGCCTGGCGCGCGGTGCAACCCGACGACGTCGTGACGCTGATCTACACCTCGGGGACCACCGGACCCTCCAAGGCAGTGCAGCTGACTCACGGCAGCGTGCTGTTCCAGACCCGGGGCGTCGCCGCGATCCTCGGATTGCAGGCAGATGGCCGCAGCATCTCCTACCTGCCGAGTGCGCACGTCGGCGACCGCTGCCTGACGCACTACGGCGCGTCGCTCTGCTTCGGCAACAGCGTCACATCGATTACCGACCACCGCCAGGTCGGTCTCGCTCTGGTGGAGGTGCGGCCGACCGTGTTCGGCGGCGTGCCGCGCGTCTGGGAAAAGCTCAAGGCCGGGCTCGAAGCGGCCGGCATCACCGACCCGGCGAAGCTGCCCGAGCAGGCCAAGTCTGCAGTGCGCGCGAAGACCGGGCTCGACCAGACCGGCTGGCGCATCACCGCAGCCGCGCCGATTTCGACCGAGGTCATGCAGTACTTCGCAGCGCTTGGCCTGGAACTCAATGAGGGCTGGGGCATGTCGGAATCGTCGTGTTTCGGCACGCTCAATCCGCCCGACCAGATCAGGCAAGGCACGGTGGGTAAACCTCTGCCCGGCGTGGAGATCGTGATCGCCGAAGACGGCGAAATGCTGGTGCGCGCGCCGCTGGTGATGAAGGGTTACCGCGGTGACCCGGCGAAGACCGCTGAAGCTATCGATGCCGACGGCTGGCTGCACACCGGTGACATCGCGCAGATCGACGGCGACGGCTACGTGAGCATCGTCGACCGCAAGAAGGAACTCATCATCAACTCGGCTGGCAAGAACATGTCGCCGGCCAACATCGAGCTGAAGCTGCGCGCGTCGAGCCGGTTGATCGCGCATGCGGTGTGTATCGGCGACCGGCGACCGTATAACGTCGCGCTGATCGCCCTCGACCGCGAGATGTGTGCCGGCCGTGCGCCGGACGAACTGCGCTCGGCCATCGAAACCGCGGTGGCAGCGGCCAACGCAGAATTGTCACGCGTCGAGCACGTCAAGCGCATCGCGATCGTCGACGCCGACTGGCTGCCCGGCGGCGATGAGCTGACGCCCACCATGAAGCTGAAGCGCAAGCCGATCCAGCAGAAGTACGCGTCCGAGATCGAGGAGCTGTACCGCTGAGGAACGGCCGTCAGAATTCACCGTGGTTGGCCGACACGCGAGGTGAAACCCGTACCGTGTCTGTGCCGCAGGGAATATGAGCCCGGCCCGATTGACCCAGGTCATGGCAGCCGGCGCTGCAGGCGCTATGATCCACCCGTGCTCCCGCGCAATCGCTGGTTCATCGCCGCTGCGCTCGCCTACGCCCTGCTCGGCGGACTCCTCGGACTCACGTGGCTCGCCTTTCCCGCCGCGTTGCCTGCTTATGCCCTGCGCGCCCATGCTCACCTCATGCTGCTGGGCTTCGTCGGCATGATGATCTTCGGCATCGGCCTGCACGTGCTGCCGCGATTCACGGGGCGGCCGCTGTTCTCCGAACGACTCGCCGACGCGCAGTTCCTGCTGGTGAACATCGGCCTGATAACCATGGTGACCGGCTGGCTCGCCGACGCCCGCCTCGTGACCACTGCCGGCGGCGCGCTCCTCTGGATCGGCCTCCTGCTTTTTGCGCTCAACGTCGTGGCGACGGTGCGTCCCTGGGCGCGGAGGTGACGGTCGATGAGCGAATACCACGGCTGCGAACTGCCCGAGGATCTCTGGTACGACCTCGACTACCTGTGGGCGCGACCGAATGACGATGGCACGTTCACGATCGGCCTGACCGATCCGGCCCAGACCATGGCGGGGCGCGTCGTGGCCGCGACATTTCGCAAGCCGGGCACGCACCGTCGTGCGGGCCGCCACCTCGGCACGCTCGAGTCGGGCAAATGGGTGGGAGGAATTCCGTCGCCCTTCGATGGCACGATCGAGCGCGTCAATCCGGCAGTCGTGAATGACCCGGGCCTCGTCAATGTCGCGCCGTACGCCGACGCCTGGTTGATGGAACTGCGCCCGGATGACATGCAGGCTGCCCTCGAGGGCATGAGTCGCGGTCCGCAAGCGATCGAGGCGCTCAAGGCCTGGATCGACAAATACGAACTGCAGTGCATGCGCTGCACGCAATGACCCTCAAGGTCCAACTGCTGGTTTCGGAGTGGTGCGCGCCGTGTCGCGGTGCCGAGGAAGTCTGGCAGCAGGTCGCGCAGAAGAAAGCGATCGCCTTCGAAGTGCTCGACGTCGGTCAACGCGAAGGGCGCGCCATCGTGGCGCGCCTCGGCGTGAAGACCGTGCCGGCGACGGTGATCGACGGCGTCCTCAAGCACGTCGGGGTGCCAACCACCAGGGAAGCGCTGGAGTCCGTCGCGGCCGCACCCGACAAAGCGGCCGGCATGGCCCGCTACGTGGGGCTGACGCTCGCGCCAACCAGCAGCTGGGCGATCACGGCAGCGGCGCTTTATCTTGCGCTTGCCGGATCATCGCTGGTTTTCAGCGGCGGAGTCGCGGGCGATGCGCCGTGGCGCGCAGCCGCCCTGCACGCATTCGGGTTGGGATTCCTGACGTTCGTCATCTTCGGGCTCGGGGAACACATGCTGCCGCGATTCACCGGCGCTCCGATCCGCGGGGGACGCGTCTCGTGGGTACAACAGGGGCTGGCGCACTCGGGCACGATACTGCTGCTGGTCGGCCTCGCCTTCGATCAGCGCGCAACCGCAGTCATCGGTGGGATGCTGGCCTGGGCGGCCTTTGCGCTATTCTCAGCCCGACTCGCCCCGGTGTTGCGTTGAGCGGTTGGGACAAACCGTCGCGATCAGCGTTGCCAGTTCCTGACTCGCTCGCCTGGCCGCGACTCCGCCAGCGCCTGCCGTTGCCGCACCTGCGCCACATCCATCAGCATGCGGCCGGCCCAGCGGTAGACGTTGTTCTCTTTCACGGTGCGTCGCATGAGGTGCATGCGCTGCCGCCGTTCATCACGCGACATCTCGAGCGCGACGCGAATCGCGTCCGCCGTCTCACCGATGTCGAACGGATTGACGAGCAGGGCTTCGACGAGCTCGCGCGATGCGCCCGCCAGCGTGCTCAGGATGAGGACGCCGTCCTCATCGTCCCGGGCGGAGACAAACTCCTTGGCGACTAGATTCATGCCGTCGTGCAGGCTGTTGACCACGCAGAAGTCCGCGGCGCGGTAGAGCTCGAACACCTGTGCCGGCTCCTGGTGCTCGCCGACCAGGACGATCGGCCGCCAGCCGTTCCTGCCGAAGCGTCGTTGATGCGCTGCGCCTCTGCCAGCGTGTGCTGCTGCAGCGCCTGGTAGGCGGGCAGCTGGCTGCGTGACGGAGCCGCCACCTGCAGCAGCGTCATGCGGCCGCGCCAGTGGG
Organism: Pseudomonadota bacterium; assembly: GCA_016704655.1. Classification (GTDB taxonomy): domain Bacteria; phylum Pseudomonadota; class Gammaproteobacteria; order Steroidobacterales; family Steroidobacteraceae; genus RPQJ01. The sequence continues at coordinate 15,476 of JADIZR010000012.1, forward strand.
GGTGCTCGTCGAAAAGCTTTTCCAGCGCGAGGAATCGCTCGACGATACCCTTGGTGAAGTCCCAGCGCTCCACGCCGATGCCGAGACGCACTTCGAGCCCGATCCCGTATCGACGCCGCACCGCCTCGCGCGCGATCGGCACCTCGGACTGCGTCGCCAGCCAGCGCGGTGGCCATTCGATCGAGATGGGATACGGGACGACGCGACAGACGTGGCCGTTGTGGGTCACGATCATGTGTTCGTGATCGATCTGGCACTCCACGTGCCGGTCCACGGTCGCGAGGAAATTCTGGCAGTGATACCGCGTGTGAAAGCCGAGGATATCGGCGCTCAGCAGGTGCGTCAGCATCTCGCGCTTCCACGGACAGACGCCGAACGTTTCGGCATTCGGCCACGGAATGTGCCAGAACAGCGCAATCGTCGCCCTGGGCTTGCGCTCGCGGAGCAGGCGCGGCAGCAGGGCAAAATGAAAGTCCTGAATGAGAATGACAGGGGACTCCCCGGCCGCCTCGGCCGCGACCACCCTGGCGAATTTCTCGTTGACGGCCCGATAGGCGATCCAGTCCTGCTCACGGAAGGCCGGGCGGACGTAGGCGAGGTGGCACAGCGGCCACATGCCCTCGTTCGAGAAGCCGTAGTAATAGCCCTCTTCCTCTTCCGTGGTCAGCCAGACCCGCCGCAGCGTGTACGCGGGATTCTCCGGCGGCACCCTGACATGGTCATGTTTGTCCACGACCCGACGATCGGCGCGCCACTGCCATGCGCAACCCAGATGCCGGAGCAGGCGCGCACGATCGGCTCGAGCGCGGTAACCATGCCGCTCGCCGGCACCTGACGACCAGGCGTCCGTCCGGCCCGCGATTGTGGATGTAGGGCTCGCGGTTCGAGACGACGACGAGCGGACAGCGGTCCAGATGCTCGCGCACCACCTGCTGCAACGCTCCGGGCGTCCAGTTCTCGTGGAACTCGATTTCGAGGCGCTGGCTCTGTTCGATTTCACGCAGCAGGTTCCTCACGCTGGAGAGCACCGGCTGCGAAGAGCGCGGCGAGCGCGCATCATCCAGGAACCGGCGCGAACGGATATCGCCGAGCAGCACCTTGATCGAGCGGTTCAGCATGTAGTGGATGACCAACCCGCCCAGGAGGCCGAGCACTCCGACGGCGATTACGGCAAATGCCAGCACGAAATTGCGCGCCGCGGCCTGCCGCCGGTCGATGAAGCTCAGGTCGTGGACCAGCACGGCGCGATACCGCTGACCGGTGCCTGGACTGACCGTGAACGACGACACCTCGATCAATCCCGAGGGCTGCGAGTGACGGTCGAATCGTTGACGAGCGACGTGGTCGGCGAATCGCAGGTGACGTCGGCCGGGACGAGGTTCGTGGCATAGACCCTGGCGCCGCTCGTATCGCAGATCAGGACCGCCAGCAACCGCTCGTCGCTCACCACTCTTTCAAGATAGGCGGCCAGTCGCGCGGATTCATTGCGCTCGAGCAGGCCGGCCAGCGGCTCCTCCATCGAGTTCATCACCAGCCGAGCCCGTAGTTCGATGTCCGAGCGGAACCAGTCCGTCAGCATATGCTCGATGTACGGCACGCCGACGAAGGCGACGATGCCCAGGGTCGCCGCAATCGGCAGGACGTAGCGGATGAAGATCGATCGAATCACGACTCGGTCACCGCGACGTGGAATGCGGGCGCGCGGGCGTCCTTGCCGCTGCCCGCGTACAGTGTCACGTGCGGGAACGGGATCTCGATGCCGGCGGCGTCGAAGGCGCCCTTCAGACGCCGCAGGTACTCACGACGAACGTTCCACTGCTCGAGGGGAATTACCTTGAACCGCCCGCGCAATACGATCGCGGATTCGTCCCATCGCTCGACGCCCGCGATCTCGAATTCGGGAGAATCCGGTCGGCGAAGCCGGGGCCGCGGCAAGCCCGGCGGCGACCGAGCGCATGACCGCCAGCGCTGCGTCGATCTCCTCGCGATAGGCGATGGCGACGTCGACGACCGCGTAGGCGTAGCCGCGGCTCATGTTCGTGACCGTCGAAATGAGCCCGTTGGGCACGAAGTGCACGTTGCCGTCGTAATCACGCAGCTGCACGTAGCGCAGCGTCATGTCTTCCACGAGGCCGGACTTGTCGGCGACCTGCACGACATCGCCCTTGATGATCTGGTTCTCGATCAGCAGGAAGATGCCCGTGAAATAATCCTTGACCAGGCTCTGCGCGCCGAAGCCGATGGCAAGTCCAACCACGCCAGCGGCGCCAAGGATCGGCGCGACCGAAACCCCGCATTCGGCGAGAACGAGCACGCCGCCGACGAGACCGATGACGACGGTGGCAAGGTAACGAAATACCCGTCCGAGCGTTTCGGCGCGCCGCACCTCCTCCGTGCCCTTCATCCTTGCGGCAACACGCTCGCGAAACGTGCGGATCAGCCGGTTCGCGACCGTCTGTGCGACCAGCGTTCCCGCGATGATCAGCACGATCCGCACCGCGGCGGCCGCGGGTGCATACCAATCATCCAGGTAAGGCAGCCAGCTGTCGATCGAGTTCATCCCGTAATTCCGCCAGCCCTCAAAGCGTCGTCTCCCACGGGCGGCTCAGGCGCAGCGCGCTGCTGATGACGCCGACGAGACTGTAGGTCTGCGGAAAGTTGCCCCACAGCTCACCGGTGGCTGGTGCGATATCCTCGACAGCAGGCCAACGCCGTTGCGATACCGCAGCAGGCGCGTGAAATGCTCGCGAGCTTCTTCGACAAAGCCAGCCGCCGCCAGCGCATTGACGTACCAGAAGGCGCAGGTCGCGAACGCGGTCTGCGGCGTTCCGAAATCGTCCTCGTGTCGATAACGGAACACGAGATCCCCGTCGCGCAGTTCCCGGCCAATCACGTCCAGGGTCGCGAGGAATCGCGGATCGGTTGCCGGCAGCAGGCCGAGTTCCGGCAGCAGCAGCACCGACGCATCGAGGTGGTCGTCGTCGAAAGAGGCGACGAATGCGCCGCGACGCTCGTTCCAGGCACGCTCGAGAATCCGGTCGCGCATGCCGTCCGCGACTTCGCGCCAGTGCTGCTCCCGGTCCGTCAGGCGCAGCCGGTGCGCAATGCGCGACAGGCGATCGCAACCTGCCCAGGACATCACCGCCGAAAACGTGTGTACCCGCTCGCGCCCCCGAAACTCCCATGGACCGGCATCCGGACGGTCGTAGACGAGCGCGGCACGCTCGCCGAGCCGCTCCAGCTGCCGGAACAGCTGCCAGGTCACCGCCTCGCGCCAGGCGCTCGTCGAAAAACAGTTGCGCAGTGGCGAGGATGACGGCTCCGTAGACGTCATGCTGTGTCTGCAGCGCTGCCTGATTGCCGACTCGCACCGGGCCCATGCCGCGATAGCCCGCCAGCGACGTGACAACCCGCTCCTCGATGTCATGGCTTCCGGCCAGGCTGTAGACCGGCTGCAACTCGCGCACAGCCGATCCGGCCACGATATGGTCGATGAAGTGCAGGTACGCCTCCATGGTGCGCGTGGCGCCGAGGCGGTTCAGGGCCTGTATGACGAAGTAGCTGTCCCTGAGCCAGCAGTAGCGGTAGTCCCAGTTGCGCCCGCTCTCAGGCCCCTCCGGGATCGACGTAGTGAGCGCCGCGAGCACCGCGCCTGTGTCCTCGAAAGTGCAGAGCTTGAGCGTGATGGCGGCGCGGATGACCTCCTCCTGCCATTCGAAAGGCAATGGCGAGCGTGCGCACCCAGTCGTGCCAGTAGTTGCGGTTTCTCGAGCAGCAGCGAGTGCGCCAGCACCGACGGCGTCTCCTCGATCGTCTGGTTGGGTCCGAGCACGAAGACCAGCGGCTGGTCGAGCACGATCTGCCTCTGCTCCGCCAGGGCGCTGAGCGAGGCGTCGGTCGTGACCCGGTACTCGAGGTCGTTCACCGGAAAGACGAGGTGGTGGCTGCCAGCGCGGCCACAGACAGCCTCGGCGCCGAAGTTGCGCGTCGGCCGCAGGCGAATCCGCACTACCGGCCTGCCCGCAATCGGCTCAACGATCCGCACCAGCATCATCGGGCGGAACATGCGGCCCCGTGCACGATAGCGCGGACAGAAATCGCGGATGAGCAGCGACCCGCCGTGAGCATCGTGGAGGATCGTCTCGACCACTGCCGTGTTGCGCCGGTAGTGCTGCTCCGTGCTTGCAAGATCGACCATGTCGACAGCGAATACACCTTCCGCGGATGCGCCACCTTCCGTCGTCAGCAATGCCGAGAAGACCGAATCGCCATCGGGTCGCGGCAGGCACATCCAGACGATGCGGCCGAGGTCGTCGATCAGTGCCGATACCTCGCAGTTGCCGATCACGGCCAGGTCGAGATTCGGACGAACCGGGCTCATAGCGGAGGCGCTCCGGCATCCGCCAGTTCCTCGAGAAAGACACGCACGTCCCGCGGACTCGACACCTGCAGCATCGCGCGAACGCGATCACCGACCGCGACCGACAACCCACCCACACGCTGGACCTCTTCCAACGCCTTTTCATCAGTGAGGTCGTCCCCGATGAAAATGGGTCGTCGGCCCTTGAACGGCGTCTCGCCCAGGAACTCGCGAATGGCATCCGCCTTGTTCGCGCCCGCCAGCCGCAGCTCGACGACCATGCGGCCTTCGAGCAGCACGAGCCGACTACCGAGCGCGCGCAGGATCGCGCGCATCTCGCCACGGACCTGGCTTTCCAGGTGCGGAACCTGGCGGTAATGCAATGCCACGGACATGCCTTTGTCTTCCAGGATCGTGCCAGGCAGGCGGTCGGCGAGTTGCCGCAGCCGGTCGCGCGCCTGCGCGACGGTGGCAACGTCAAAGCCGTTCTGACTGTGCCAGCGTCCCTGCGAGTCCCGGCGCTCGAGGCCATGCACACCCGCGGCCGCCCATCGATGCGGACCGAACAACCGATCCAGATTCACGATCGGACGACCGCTGATCAGTGCAACCGCACCACCGAGGACGGTGCGAAGACGGTCGAGCAGATCCCGCAGGCTCGCCTCGACCTGCACCGAGTCCGGGGTTGCCGCGATTTCAAGCAGCGTGCCGTCGACGTCAAGAAAAAGGCACCACAGCTGGCTGGAAATACGCCGCTCCATCATTCGTCTTATTCAGCGCGCAGGCGCCAGGGTGGTGAGATCGGACGATCGCGGAACAGCCTCACCCACCTTCGGGCAGGTGCCTCACGCTGATCGTCCGTCTCGGAGGAGTAGTCTAGGCAAGCCGCTCGCCGGCCTGTAGCGAGAAATCGTCATCCCATTGATGAGGCAATCTCACAAATGCCCCGATCACTGCCACCGCTCAATTCACTCCGGACGTTCGAGGCGGCTGCCCGACTTGGCAGCTTCACCAAAGCTGCACGGGAGCTGAACGTCACGCCAGCTGCGGTCAGCCACCAGATTCGCGGATTGGAGGAGTACATCGGCGTTACCCTGTTCCGACGCACCACTCGCAGCCTCGTCCTGACGGACCAGGCGACGGCGGCAGCGGAAATGTTGCATGAGGCGTTCGATCGCATCGGCCAGAGCGTCGAATCGCTGCGTTCCGACGGCCGCAGCGGCAGAGTGGCGCACTCTCGATCAGCGTGACCCCGCTTTCGCCACGCGCTGGCTGGTCTCGAGGCTCCCGCACTTCCAGAAGAAGCACCCACGAATATCTGCGTATCGCAGCCAGCCCATCGCCCGTCGACTTCGACCAGGAAGATGTCGATGTCGCTGTTCGCATCGGCCGCGGCGGCTTCGCTGGCGTGGTCGCGGTCGAGCTATTTCACGAATGGCTTGCGCCCGTCGCGAGCCCGGCATTCCTGCGGCAGAATGTTCTGCGCAAGCCGGCCGACATCACCCGGGTGCCGATGCTGCACGACAATTCGATGCGGCGCGCCGGTCGCCCCAGGGCGTGGCAGGAGTGGTTCAGGGTTGCAGGCGCTCCGCTCGTGGAAACGCGCAGGGGAACGCACTTCGATGACGGGCACCTTGCGTTGCAGGCGGCGGCAGCGGGGGGCGGCGTGGCGCTCGGACGCCTTGTTTATGCCGTCGATGATCTCGCGGCCAAACGGCTGCGCATCGCGATGCAACCGGTGATCGAAATGGACATCGCCTACTACCTGCTGATTCCGGAAGCGCGAGCGGGCCTGCCGGCCGTGATCGCCTTCCGGACGTGGATCGAGGCGCAAGCCGCAGATTTTCGCAGCGACTTCACGCAACGCTTTCGCAAGAACATGATCAGAAGCAATGCAGCCAGCGCGATGCCCTCAATCCTTCGTGCCAGCCAGGCGAAATGAGTGGGTCGCACTCCGCTCCGGTTCTAGCCGGCGTCGACCTGCTCTGACGAGAAGTCGGCGACCTCACCCTTGTCGTTGAGGAAGAAGCGATAGCGACGGTCACGCTCGCCGGGCATCACGTAGAAGACCACACGACTGATCTTCTCCCCGCGGCGCTCGACGCCATTGCCGAATACATCGTCCTCGGCGAGGAACGTGAATCCCTTCGCCGTCGCGAGTTGCTGCTGCAAGTCCTCGCGACCCGCCTTCTCGCGGGCTGTGCCCGCGTTCGTGCTCCGGAGACCCTTCGCCATAGCTGGTGAAGGCTCGCCCTTCGCCCAGGACTGCAGCACCTCGCGCAGTCGCGCGGTACGCACCGGATCGGGATCGTCGACGCTGGCATGTGTGTCGGGCCAGGCCAGGTCAGATTCCACGAGGCCCGCCACCGTGGTGGCCAGGCGCATCGGCTCGGCCTCGGCGAGGTTGGCCAGCACGATCACGGTAAGCCTTCGTCCAGGGTAGCGAACGATCGCCGTCTTGAAACCCTGCCAGGAGCCGCTGTGCTGGATCGCCGGCTCGTGCCGCTGCACATCCAGGAACCACGCGAACCCGTAGGGAAAGCTTGTGCCGTCCCGCAGCTGCACGGGTGACCACATCGCCTCGTAACGCTCCGGCTTGAGGAAGCGTCGCGACCCGAGGGCGGCGTCCCACTTCGCCAGGTCGAGGGTCGTGGTGTAAAGCGAGCCGTCGGCGGTGGTGTTGAGCGACGGCGAGACCCACTCCTGATTCTGCAGCTTGCCCTTCTCGATCGTGTACCCGGCTGCCCGGTTCCTCACGATGTCCGACTCGCTGATGACGCGCGTCGAGCCCATGCCCAGCGGGGCGAACACGCGCTCCGCCAGGAAATCACCGTAGAACTTGCCGCTGACCTTGTGCACGAGGATGCCGAGCAGCACGTAGCCCGTGTTGCTGTAACTCCATTGCGTACCCGGCGCGAAGTCCGGAGGCAGCGTCATCGCCACCTGGACGAGTTCGTCCTCCGTGTAGTCCTTGCGGTAGTCGATGTCGGTCTTGCCTTCCCAGTCCTTGATCCCGGAAGTGTGGGTCAGCAGATGCCGCACGGTGATACCCTTCCACGTCACCGGCGCGTCGGGAAAGTATTTGTTGATCGGATCGTCGAGTCCGAGTTTGCCTTCGTCCACGAGCATCATTACCGCCATGGCGGTGAACTGCTTGCCTACGGACCCCGTCTGGAAGACGGTCTCGGGCTTCGCGGGCACGTCGAGTTCGACATTGGCGAGGCCGTAGCCCATCGCGCGCACGACCTGGCCATCGCGGCAGATCGCCAGGGAGATTCCCGGAATCTGGTGGTTTTGTTACCACGAAGTGCATCAAGCTGACAAAAAATGCGCATCAAAGCCAGGTGCGGGCCTCGCGGCCGACGCTACCTGTCGCCGCACCATTGCTTCTCGCAAGGAACGCCGTCGCCACCGCCGTCCATCTTGACGCCCGGGCAGTTGGCAAGGAAGAACTCCGCCTCCTCGCAGAAAGTCATCTGCGAGCAGTACACGCGCCCGTCGCACTGATACGGACTGCGGAGGTCCGACGCCGCCTCCTGCTCGAGCAACTGCGCAGTCACCGACGACTCGCTGTCGTCGCGAACTGCCTCGTCTGCATTGCGCGATTGATAGGCGCCCCAGACTTGCCAGCCGATTACTCCGATCACGAGGGCGATGAGCAACTTTCGCATAAGATCCTTCCTGCACCGGGAAGGCGATCATCGGTCTTTGCCGTGGCGCTCGTCCAGACTCGCCGCAGTGGACAAGCACTGGCTGCTACAGCTCGGAGACAGACAGCCGCCGCAGCAGCGCCATTCGCTTGTCGTGATGCTCGGCCATCCGCTCCAGGATGTCTGCGAGGAACGCGACGGTATCCACGACTCGCGGTCCTTTGTTGAGCATGACGCACTCGGCGCGACTGCTCATCACGGCATCACTCACTTCTGCCCGGGTCGGCGCCCCGCCTTTGGCGAGACCCTCGAGGACCTGCGTCGCCCAGATCACGGGCAGGTGCGCCGCCTCGCACATCCACAGGATCTCCTCCTGCACCTCAGACAGCCGTTCGAACCCCACTTCGACGGCCAGATCGCCTCGCGCGACCATGACCCCCACGGGTGGCGAGATGAGCGACGCCAGCAGGATCCGCGGCAGGTTGCGAAAGGCGGTGGCATTTTCGATCTTCAGCACCGTGCCGATATGGCCCGCGCTCAATGCGGTCAACTCCTGCTGCAGCCGGGCGACGTCGTCCGCAGTGCGCAGGAACGACAGGGCCACGAGGTCGGCGAAGCCAACGACGTCCCGCAGGTCGGCGAAGTCCTTTTCCGTCAGGGCACCCAGATTCAAGTCGGAGTCCGGGAAGTTGATGCCCTTTTCGTCCCGGAGCTTGCCGCCACCAGGCGGTGCGTGTGTCACGCTGACCTCAAGGCTGTCGTCTGCTTTGGTGCGCACGATGCCGCCGATCTTCCCGTCATCGAGCCAGACTCTGTGTCCCGGCCGCACGTGTTCGAATGCGGCCGGCAACGTGCAATGAATGTGCGCCGGGTGGAGCATGCCGCTTTGCGGATCAACCGTGGCGGGCGCTCCCGGGATCGGATCCCGGGTCAGGATCAGCGAGTCACCGGCGTTCAGGCTGATACGGACTTGAAGCGCAGGTAGATCGCCGATGATGAGTTGCCCGGTGGCGCCCTCGACGTCCTGCGCTTCCAGCACGTTGCCCGGTGCCAGATGGACGCCGCGATCGACCTCTGTCAGCAGGGACTGATCGGTGGTGGCAAGGACGCGGAACGTGCGACGGCGACCCCGAAGATCTTCCGTGACGAGCGTCTTCGCACGTCGCCAGGCACCTGTCGCGCTGGCAAGTGGTACGACAACCGCATCGCCCGGCCCGGGTTCCGGGTTTTCCTGCAGCGTGAACCAGGCGCGTGCCGGTCTTACGGTCCGTCCCAGGGCATCAACCGTGGGCCGCAGACGAAGCATGTGCCCGATGCGTTGCAGGGGTCCCGTGCGCAGTTTCGGCCCAGCCAGGTCGGCTTGAATCCGGCAGGGTCTGCCGACGATCCGTACCGCCCGTCGCAGGTGAGACGCCATGCGACGCCAGGCATCCGCCCCATCATGGGCGCAGTTGATCCGCATGACGTCCATGCCGGCGCGGAGCAGATCCTCGATCAGCTGCGGATCGTCCGCTGCCTCGCTCGGCATCGTGACCATGATCCTGACGACGCGCGACGCCGGTGCAGGGCCAAACAGGCGTCGGGTGTGATCGTGGAGCAGGATCGGGCCGGTCACGAACGTAGCGGGAGGAAGCGGCGCCGGCTCCGCTTCCTCGCCCGCAAGAACTTCGAGGTTGGATACGACCGCGTTGATCGCAGCCAGTACGTGACCTTCGAGTATGCCCAGGGAGGAAAGGCCCAGCGAGTGCAGGTCGAGCTGCAGCGGACGCATGTCGCGCTGTCGCACCGCCAGGTAGTGCAGCAGGTTTCTTGCACTGTTGCGGTAAGCCGGCGCGATCATCGCCAGCGATTCCGCATGTGCAGCCTCGAACTCGAGGGCGTCTGCGCGCAGGATCCGGAGCGATTCCAGTGAACGAGTCAGCAGGCGATCCGTCACGCCTGTTGTCTCCGAAGAAAATCGCCGCTCTTCGCCGTCATTGGCCCAACCAGATCGTCGCGGCCACGGCTGCCACGATGATCGCCGCAATGGCCAGGACATAGGCCAGGACCGAGGCACGACTGATCACGACGGGAGTCTCTCGCTTATGGAAGCGGAGAGGTTAGGCGCCCGATCCTTACAATCTGATTACAGTGTCCTGCGTTCCGCGGCGGGGTCGATGACGGTGAACTCACGCAAGGTGCCCAGTTATCCACAAAGCCTGTGGATAACGCTGTGCAGAAAGTTAAGCTATTGAGACGGCACCGCGCGAAATCACAGGTTTTCTTGCGTTGATCACTTGGTGATCAACGATCTTTGTCAAGCATTACAGTCGCTTGCGGCCACATCTTAAAATGACGCTTTTGCGGCGCGCGCTAACCAACCGTTCCTGCGTTGTCGACCCACACTCGACGGACGGCGCAGTCCGCAGCCTTATCGCTGCCGGTACAATGGAGGGACTTGATCGAACGGACCGCTGCCATGCCCCTCAGGACACAATTAATGAAACGCGGCACAAGCCGCGTCGATGCTCACGCTGAGTCGCAGTGCGCCAATTGTGGCTGGTTCACGATTCTTGACGCGACCGATTCCACAGGATCATTCCGCGGTACCTGTCACCGGTACGATCACCTCAGCACCGAAAAGACCCCCCTGGTGCATGCGGACGACTGGTGCTTTGACCATCGGCAAAATCACGAATTGGATTGCGCGACCCAGGAGAACCTGCTGCCCCCGCGAGGCAGCCACTGATTCACGATACCGGCTCGCGAGGTCTCCTGATCGCGATCCTGGGTGCCGGGGCTGAACTATCATCCACCGACCATGGAGATCATCGCGGTCTCGAATATCAAAGGCGGTGTAGGGAAGACGACGACGGCCGTCAACCTTGCCTACCTTGCTGCGGCGTCGGGACGCGCAACCGTACTGTGGGACCTCGATCCCCAGGGTGCGGCGACCTACACGCTGCGCGGTGCACCGAATGAACGAGCCTCCGCCAGGAAGCTGGTGAGTGGCAAGCGCGAATTGCCCGAACTGGTCGCGCCGACCGATTACGCGGGACTTGACCTGTTACCCGCGGATTTTTCATATCGCCAGTTTGACGTGCGCATGAGCGAGCGCAAGCATCCTACGGAGCGCCTCCTGCGGATGAGTCGCTCACTCAACCAGGACTACGACTGCCTGTTGCTCGACTGCCCGCCAGGAATGTCACTTTTGTCGGAGAACGTGCTGCGGGCCGCGGATGCCGTCATCGTACCGACGCTCCCGACACCGCTGTCGCTGCGAATGCTCGAGCAGCTGTTCGATCTCGTTGCGCAGGCGGGCTGGTCCGACCTGCGCCTCCTGCCCTTCTTCTCGATGGTAGATCGGCGCAAGTCGCTGCATGAAGAGGTCATCGCCGCCACGCGCCAGCGGTTTCCGATGATGCTCGCCACGGAGGTGCCGTACTGGAGCGAGATTGAACGGATGGCCGTGCGTCGCGCGCCGATTCCTGCCTACGCGCCACGCAGCCCCGCCGCGCTCGTCTATTCGAATCTGTGGAGTGAGGTTGCCGTGCGGCTGCGCCAGTAAAGTGCGAATGGACGCCGCACGGCTGCCTCGCAAGCGGGGATGCAGGGTTAGATCGCGCGTTCGTCGAATCCCCAGCCTGCATTACGAATCCTTCACAGACGATTCGTCATTCTGTCACACGGCACGCCTAGCCTTCGTCCCACCGATAACAGCAAGACCGCGCCGTCGTGGCCTAAGTTGAGGTGCACGCGAGGCCGCATCCACTGACGTTCAAGAATGTCCTGTAAACCACCCACCGGATCGTTCTTTCAGGAGATCGACGCACATGACGAGCTTCCGGCAGGCGCTGGCGATTCAGCGCTGGGATGACCACCGCTACTACCACCACAGCCTGGTCAACCAGTCACTGCACTTGGTGAGTGCCACGAGCTTTCTCTGTTCCTACGTCCTGATGTTCGTCAATCCGGCGGTCGCGGCACTGGTGGCGTGGCTCGTCTCGATGACGACGCGCCAGGCCGGCCATTTCTTCTTCGAGCCCAAAGGCTACGACACGGTCAATCAGGCGACCCACGAGCACAAGGAGGCGATCAAGGTGGGTTACAACCTGCGCCGCAAGGTCGTGCTGCTGTCGATCTGGGCCGCGTCACCGCTGCTGCTGTTGCTCGAGCCGACGTTGTTCGGCGCCTTCACGCCGCACACGGATGCCGCCGAATTCTGGACTCACGTCGGCGAGGTCTGGCTCATCGTGGGGCTGGGCGGGCTGCTGTTCCGCACCGTGCACCTCTTCTATCTGAAGGACGTGCAGACCGGACTGGTCTGGTGCACGAAGATCCTGACGGACCCCTTCCACGACGTGAAGCTCTACCACAAGGCGCCGCTGTACCTCATCCGCGGGGAACGGCCGGAGCCTCCGACGGGGACGGTGGCGCCGCACTGACCGGCGGGCGCCCGAGGCGCGCTCGTAGCATCTCACGCGTGATACGGCGCTTGATTGCGCGATTGGTCAGCTGCGGGCCCTGCCACCACCAGCCGTCCATCTCCATTGCTTGAGCGCCCGCCAGGATCCGCTCCGCCACGACCTCGAAATCCGCGTCCGTGTAATTGAGGCTGAAGATGAACCGGCCCGTGCCGACCCAGCTGAGGGAGAGTCCTTGCGCGCGCAGATAGAACTGCAGCATCCAGTTGTAGCGCGACGGGCGGGTGTAGCACACGGTCCAGATTGTCGACAGGTTGCGCACCTGCATGGGCAAACCGGCGTCGCTGAGACGCTGGTTCAACCACGCCGCCCGTCCGTTCCAGATCGCATCGAGATTGTCGTAGAGACCGTAGATCCCTGGGCTGCGCTCGAGACGCCGCAGAAATTCGTTCATCGCGCCCATCACGTACGGGTGCGAGTTGAAGGTGCCGCGCGCGAAGCAGATGTCCGCGGGGCGGTCTTGCTGGAAGCGCTTCATCAGCGCCGCCTTGCCGCAGAGCACGCCGACGGGCAGTCCTCCGCCGAGCGTCTTGCCGTAGGTGACCATGTCGGCCCGCACGCCGAAATACTCCTGCGCGCCACCCGGCGCCAGGCGGAACCCGACAAACACTTCGTCGAAAATGAGGGGGATCCCGCGCTCGGTGCAGACGTCGCGCAGGCGACGCAGCCAGGCGGCGTACTCCTCCCGGTCGAAATGAGCGTGGCGCGAGCTGTCCACCAGTGTCGAATCTCCGGGCGCGCCCGCGTTGGGGTGCAGCGCCTGCAGGGGATTGACCAGCACGCAGGCGATGTCCCGGCGCCTGGCGAGCACGCGCAGCGACATGTTGTCCATGTCCTTGAGCGTGTAGGTGCTGTCAGCCGGCATCGGGTTGCCGACACCTGGCTGCACGTCGCCCCACCAGCCGTGATACGCACCGCAGAAGCGCACGACGTGCGAGCGACGGGTGTGATAGCGGGCCAGGCGCACGGCCTGCATGACCGCCTCGGTGCCCGACATGTGGAACGACACTTCGTCGAGACCGGAGATCCTGCGCAGGCGCGCGACGTTGTCGGCGACCACGGGATGATAGGCACCGAGCACGGGACCCTTGCAGATCGGAGATCGCGTCCTCGACCTCGCGAGTGAGCTTCGCCGTCGTCGCATAGCGCTCGGAGTAGAACGCGGCCAGGCGCATGAACCCCGCACGCCGTTGCTCGGCGACAGCGGCCGGTGCGTCGTCGGCGCCGAAGAACTCCGACTCGTCGTATTCGTAGTGGGGAACGAGGGCAGCCATGCGGCGCGCCAGGCGCGAGTGGCCGGCCAGCGACGGATGCTTCGCAGCCGAGAGTTCCAGGCGCAACTGCAACCGGTGCGCGAGGGCCGCGACGCCGAGGGCCGCGGCGATGTACGCAATGGTGCTGGTTTCCAAGGCAATCCTCCGTCTCCAGCGTACGGCACCTGGATGACATCCCGATGACGCCATCGCCCCGGCCCTCGCTGTTCTCCCGGATTGCCGCCCAGAAAGACCTGAACTTCCTGCTCACCAACCGCATTCCCCGCAACGCACTGACACACCTCGTCGGCCGGCTCAGCAAGATCGAGAATCCGGTCGTCCGTGACCTCTCGATCGGCCTGTGGCGCGCGTTCGCCGATCTCGACCTTGCGGACGCGCGGACCACGCAGTTCCGCAGCATGCATGACTGCTTTACGCGCCAGCTGCGCGACGGTGCGCGCCCGATCGATCCGGACGATCGGCACTTGACGAGCCCCTGTGACGGCATCGTCGGGGCCCACGGTCGCATCGACGGCGACACCCTGCTGCAGGCCAAGGGCTCCTCTTATACGCTGGCGGAGCTGCTGGCCAACGACGCAGCATTGGCGCAGACGTTCCACGATGGGCAATACCTGACGCTGCGCCTGACCTCTGGCATGTATCATCGTTTTCACGCGCCGCACGACTGTCGCGTCGAGCAGGTGAACTACATTGCAGGTGAGGCTTACAACGTCAATCCGGCCGCACTGAAGCGCATCGGCAAACTGTTCTGCCGGAACGAACGCGCGGTGTTGCGTTGCCGACTCACGGCCTCCGGGCAAACGATCGCGCTGGTGCCCGTGGCCGCCGTGCTGGTCGCCAGCATCCGCCTGCATTTTCTCGACGTGCTGCTGCACCTGAAGTACCGCGGGCCGAACGCAATCGCCTGCGACGCGCCGCTGCGCAAGGGCGAGGAGATGGGCTGGTTCGAGCACGGCTCGACCGTCATCGTGCTGGTGCCGCCAGGGTTCGCTCTGCGACGGCCTGCATGACGGTGCGCGGATTCGAATGGGCCAGGCGATCCTGACCACGCGCTGAGCGATTGCATTCACTTTACATATCGTCAGCCACCGTGGAGATTTGCCACCTACCACGCTGATTGTCATGAGCATTTCTTGCAGCGTTCACGCCGTCGTCATGAAGCGTCGGCAATCTCCCCCAGCGAGCAAGGCCACGGGAGAGAGCGAACATGACCCCCAAGCCACCGCAGTCCACGTTGCGCCTGCGCAGCGTCTTCATCTCCGACGTCCACCTGGGCTTCAAGGGATGCCGGGCGGAGTTCCTGCTCGACTTCCTGCGCCGGGTTGAGTGCGAGCAGATTTACCTGGTCGGGGACATCATCGACCTGTGGAGCCTGCAACGCACTTTCTACTGGCCGCAGGCTCACAACGACGTCATCCGCACGATTCTCGGTAAGGCGAAGCATGGCACGCGAGTGGTGTACGTGCCGGGCAACCACGACCGCGCATTTCGCGACAACGACGGATTGACGCTGGGCAATGTCGAAATCCGCCGCGAGGCGATCCACGAGACTGCAGACGGACGCCGCTTCCTGGTGCTGCACGGCGACGAGTTCGACAGCATCGTACGGGCCAGCCCGCTGCTCGAGTCCGTCGGCAGTCATGCCTACGCGGCGGCCTTGCGACTGAATCGATACGTCAATGCGGTGCGGCAGAGGCTCGGCTACCCGTATTGGTCGCTGGCTGCGTTCCTCAAGCACAAGGTCAAGAACGCGGTGAAATACATCGCCAACTTTGAACGTGCGCTCGCGGTCGAAGCCCGGCGCCGTGGTGTCGATGGCGTGATCTGTGGCCACATTCATCGGGCCGAGATCACGGAGATCGACGGCATCCTCTACTGCAACGACGGCGACTGGGTGGAGAGCTGCACAACGCTGGTCGAGGACTTCGCCGGGCGGCTCAGCCTGCTGCGCTGGACGGAAACCGCCGAGGTCCTCACCGGTACCCAGGTATTGCCTCTCCTGGACGGTGTCGTGCCCATCGGTCAGGCCGCATGAAGATTGCACTGGTCACGGACGCCTGGCTGCCGCAGACCAACGGCGTCGTCCGCACGTTGACCATCACGGCCGAGAGGTTGTCGCAGGCCGGGCATGAAGTCACAGCCATCACGCCCGTCGATTTCCGCACCGTTCCGTGTCCAACGTATCCAGAGATCCGCCTGTCGCTGTTTGCGGCAGGGAGGGTTCGGCGACATCTCGACGCCCTGGATCCCGACGCCGTACACATCGCCACGGAAGGCCCGCTGGGCATGGCTGCGCGGCGCTGGTGTGTGCGCCGCGGCCGCGCGTTCACGACCTCATATCACACCCAGTTCCCGGAGTACGTGCGCGCTCGATTCCCGCTTCCGCTTGCCGTCAGCTACGCATTCCTGCGCTGGTTTCACGGCAGTGCGGCGCACACGCTGGTCGCGACGCCTTCCATGCAGAACGTTCTCGCAAAGCGGGGATTCCGCAACCTCGTGCTTTGGAGTCGCGGCGTCGATACGGAACTGTTCCGGCCACGCGACGAGTCATGCCTCGAGTTGCCGCGCCCGATCTGGCTGTACTTCGGCCGGGTCTCGGTCGAGAAGGGCATCGAGGAGTTTCTCGCGCTCGACCTCCCGGGCACGAAACTCGTGGTGGGTGACGGGCCGGCGACGGAGAGCTTGCGCAGGAAATACGCCGGTGCGGTCTTCACCGGCTACCGCTTCGGCGATGAGCTGGCGCGCCACGTCGCTGCCGCGGATGTATTCGTGTTTCCCAGCCGTACCGACACGTTCGGACTCGTGCTGCTCGAAGCGATGGCCTGCGGCATTCCGGTCGCCGCATACCCGGTGACGGGACCGATCGACGTGGTCGTGAACGGTGTCACCGGAGTACTGAGCGAGGACCTGCGAACGGCTGCACTCGCAGCCCTCGATCTCGACCGCAGAGCATGCCGCGAGCATGCCCTTCGCTACACCTGGGAGGCGGCGACTCGCCAGTTCGCCGCATCGCTCGCGCTGGTCGATTACCCGCATGCCGCAACGATATCGTAACGTCACGGCTGGAGAATCGGGGTTCGTGCCAGCCGCCGGCACAGTCGCACGACGGATACGGGATGCCCGCTGACACGCGTCGCCTGCTGTGCATCTCGTTACACGATGTCGCGCCGGCAACGCTCGACGATTGCGCGAACACCCTCGCCTTCCTTGACGATCTCAGCCTCGGTCCGGTTGCGCTGCTGGTCGTGCCGGACTACCACGGACTGGGCCGGGTCGACAGGGATGATCGTTTCGCCTCGTTCATCGAGTCGCGCATCCTGCGTGGCGACGAGATCGTGCTGCACGGCTACCGACACACCGATACCGGTCCCAGTCCGCGTGGCATGCGTGAATGGCTGGCGCGGCGCATCTACACCGACCGCGAAGGCGAGTTTTCGCGGCTCGACTTCGAGACTGCAAGGACTCGCATCCTGCGCGGACTGGTCGTCCTGCGCACCGCCGGGTGGCAGCCGAAGGGATTCGTCGCCCCCGCCTGGCTCATGAGTCCTTCAGCGCGGTGCGCGCTGGAAGAGATGCCACTGCAGTACCTTGCGACACGCGATGCAGTCTTCGTCGTGCGATCCGGCCAAAGGATTGCGGCACCGAGCCTGGTCGTCAGCACTCGTGCCGCGTGGCGGCGCACAGTCTCGCCGCTGTGGAATCAAGCACTGCTGGCACGACACTCGACCTGCCGGGTCCTTCGGGCCGCATTACATCCGGCGGACCTCCGCTACCCGGCGATGGAAGCCTTCTGGCGCAGGCTGTTTATCCGGCTCGGTGACCGGAGCATCGTCACCGAAGCTCAGCTGATACCGCCGCTGCCCCGACGCGCGGTTGAGCCCACGCTGGCAAGTGCCACGCCAGAGCGGATGCACGGTTAGATCGCGAACTCGTCGAACGCCTCGAGCGCACTCTGGACGAACCCCCGCCAGTATTCCCGGTTCTGCGTGTCAGCATCATCGTGCGCCAGGCCGAATGTTTCGCGGAATGCGGCAATCTCCTTCCTGGTCAGATGCCGCTCGCCAAGGATCGTGCTGACCACCCTGTACCCGGCCTGGTCGCCGTCGAACCCGTGGTGGGCGGCAATCGCGGCCAACCGCTTCAGGTCGAGGTACTCCGCCGAATCGTCGGCCCAGGCGGCGCCTGCCTGCCTGCCGCGCTCGCCGGCCTGATCGAAGCATCGCAGCCCACTGTCCGCAAGCCTCGAGCCGGTCTGCTCTGTCGCACTTGCCACGGTTCAACTCCTTTCAAATCCGCGCCGCTACGATCGATCAAAGAAGTGGCTGGTGGAACTCGCGAAGAATCGGCGTGGCACTGAAATCCATCAACGCTCGCACGATCATCATCGCGATCCAGTTTGCGCTGCTGCAATCCTGCAACAGGAATGTTGCGACGAGGTGTCAGCTGGCTGTGGGCGGCAGCATCGATTGACCTGTGGAACTCCGAGGTTGCGATCCCGATTGCCTGGTAGGCCGCGACACGCTACGCGACGAATGCCCGGGCGGCGGCTGGCGAGTGGCGGACGACCGTCTTCCTGCTCGCGGCGGTTTTGCTCGCGTGGGTGCCCGGCTTGGGCGGCCAGTTTCATTACGACGATCTTGCCAATGTCGTCATGGACCCGGCGACCTCCGACCCAGCCGCGCTGGCAGGCCGCCTGGCGAGCGGGTTCAGGCCCCTTCTGCGACTCAGCTACGCGGCAGACCATCAGCTGTGGGGCTTCGCCCCAGCCGGCTTCCTCGCCACCAACCTGGCCCTCCACGCGTTGACGGTGTTCGGCGTGGCGGCACTCGCACGTCAACGCTTGCGCAGCGAGACCTCGGTCGCGCTCGCGGCGGCTGTCTTCGCGCTGCAGCCAGCTCACGCAGCAGCCGTAGCCTGGACGAGTGGCCGCTCGACGCTACTCGCAACTTTCTGATGGTGGCTGCCATGCTCGCGCACTAACGTGCGACCGGGTCTGTACGCTGGCTTTGCCTCTCGCTGCTCGCAATGACGCTGGCCGTGCTTGCAAAGGAGACCGCACTGGTGTTGCCAGTGCTGCTGCTCTGGGAGACGACGCGACGGCCGATTGCACCACCACGCGAGATCTTGCGGCGCGTCGCACCTGCTACCGCGACCGCGTTTCTATTGACAGCCGTCGCCATTGTGACGAGCTCGCGACTGCGGGAACTTCTGGCGTATTCGCTCGCACTGTCGTCCCCGGGTGACGCTCTCGCGACCAACGCCGCGGCGCTGCCGATCTCGCTGACTCTCTGGTGGCGTCCCTGGGCCTTGTCGGTCGAGCAGCCCCATGTCTTTACGACCGCCGATACGATCTCCGGCGCAATCCTGCTGCTGGCGATGGTTCTCGGTGCCGCAACAGCATTGCGGGCCCGCGCGCCCGCAGTCGTGCTCGCGTTGTTGTGGCCCATCGTGGCGCTGCTGCCGACACACAGTGTCTTCGCGTGACTGGATCCGATCACGGAAAAGGCCCTCTATCCCGCGTGGATCGGGCCGAGCATTGCGCTCGGCGCGGCCTTTGCGTACGCGCCAGCGCTGTGGCCGCGCGTCCGCCCGGTGTTGGCCACGGCATTGCTCCTGGTGCTCGGCGCGCTATGTTGGTGGCGCGCGAGCGTCTGGGCCGATCCCGCCGCACTATGGCGCGAGGCCAGCGTGCGCGCCCAGGCAATCGCGCCGGGCGACGAACGCATACACGGCGCGGCGCTGGCAATCTCGCTGGCACTGCCGGTGACGCAGGAGTCAAGTCGGTGAAGCCACTCATTTCCACCACGTGCGCAGCGCTTGCGTGCCGGATCACCGCGACGTCAGCACCGGCCGCTGCCGCCGGTTGCGACAAGTGCAGCGACCTGCCGAAGCTCTACCGTGAACTGCTCGAGCAGGAGTTCCTGCGCAACCGCTTCGATCGGTGGGTCAAAGAGGCGTACTACCCCGTCTCCGTAGATGCCATGCAACAGTCAGCGGCCGATCAACTCGGTGTCGCCATGCGGGGAGGGCTTTACGGCTCTCTGACGACGAACAGTGGTAGTGGCGGCCAAGGCAGTGCCGCTCCTTCCTACGGCACGGACCTGAACAACAAGAGCTGCGCGCTCGTCGAATACGTCAAGGACGCGCAAGGAGACCAGACGCAGCGCCCGGTGAAGCCCGAGCAGGTCCGTTCAAAACTGTGCGCGCCAATGGCCGAGTTCGTTCTTGCGCACGAGGGACATCACCAGGCATCGTGCCGGGCAGCTTATGCGGCGGGGCGAACCGCACAGTTCGGCACAACCGAATTCGTGGCCAAGGACGACGTGGAGGCCTACCAGGTCGGCATTGCGGTTCTGCGTGACCACATCGCAAAACTTGCGTGGCAATGCGGCTGGAGTGGCAGCACCAATGCACGGCGCCCCGACGGCACGACCACAGTGCCGACCCCGGACCAGGTGGCGGAACTTAAGAATGCCACCAGGCAACAGGCTGCGCTCCTGCAGTGCAAGAGCAAGTGAGGACGCCATGATTTACTCCCTGATCGCCCTCGCGACACTCATCTCCGGAACGCCCCTGAACCTGCCACTGGACGAGGTCTCCCGCCGATTTGAGGCCGAATGCGTCGAGGGCAAATGGTCGAGCGACTGCCCTGCCCTGCTCTCGGACGTCGAGGTCGACCTCTACGGCAACCTGCACGCGCTTGCGGCGGAGCGCCAGCCGATCGATCGCGACGTACTGGTCATCGCGGCGAGCGGAAATTTTCCGATGCTGGCCGAATTCGGGCTGCGCCAGCTCGGGCAGATCACGAACGATGCCGAGCGGGAAGCGGCGCTTGTCGCCTTCGAGCACCCGTCACCTGCGGTGCGACAGGCCGCACGAGGCCTGCTCGACGCTGCGGACGAGCAGCGCGCAAAGACATACGGACGCTGGTGGCGCGCCGGCAAACGCGGCGGCTGGTACTCGATGGTGCCCGATACGCTTCCGACGCCGGAGCAGCTCGGACTGCGGGACGTCAACGATCTGCGCTATCGCTACTTCGCGAGCGATGCAAGCCGTGCCGTGTTCACTAGGTTACCCACCGAACTGATGGGCCGAATTGCCCCCAGCATCAAGCCGCAGACAGGCGACCAGGCGGCACGCAAAGCGCAGAAGCGGAAGGAGGCGTCCGAGCGCGCGGATACTGCAACGAACGCCCTGGAGGAAGGCCTGACGCGCCGCGGCCTGGGAGCGTTTGCTGGCCTGGCGAAGCGCGCTTCGAAACAGGTCGAGAACCCTGGCGATTCGCAGCAGAAGAAGGACCTCGAGCCGCTGGAGGAGTTCGGCGCGAATCAAGCCTCGGTCCTTTACCTCCAGATCGACAGACCGGGTGCGGCCGCGCCCGCGCAGGTGGTGGCGGGTCGCGACGAGGGTCTCGGTGAAACGGTGCTGGTCGTTCGTTTCTGAGGAGCAACGGCGGCGCGTCAGCACGGATGCGCCATTCGGAACCCGCGATGGCGTTACCGGGACGACCCGGAGCCCATGTGTCCGGCATGGACCCGGGGAAAGTGGTGACCACGCACGTGCCTTGCGCGCTCTGCAGAATGCGGTACTGTCCCGCGGTAACGCGCCACTCACCGCAGCGCCGTCACGAGGGACGATCATGAAAGCACCTCCAGTCGCCGCCCTGGCCGCCACGCTGCTGTTCGCTGCGTGCTCGCAGGGCGAGGGAAGTTCGGGCAAATCATCCCAGGCGGCCGACGCCCCATCCGCGACGGCTGCCGCCGATCAGGGCTCCAGCAAACAAGCAACGTCGGAGACGTCACGCGGCAAGGCCCGTGGACTGCCCGCCGGCGCCGTGCGCGCGCAACGCGTCGAAATCATGGATCTGAACGGCTTCGAGCGACCGCTCCCCGCCGCTTTCGCACTCATTCCGGTGGGGTGGCACGCGCAGGGGGGCGTTCAGTGGGGACCTCAGTTCATGTGCACCAATGGCTACAATTTCAACTGGTCTGCACAGTCGGCCGATGGACTGCAGATGGTCGCGATTCTGCCGCAGGAGAAATGGGAGACGAACAACTACGGCGCCGGACCCAGCAGTCCCGGATGTCCCAGCGCGGCGATCAGCTCGATCCAGCAATATCTCGCGATGCGCGTGAGTCGTCTGTGGCCAGGCGCGCACGTGATCGACGTTCGCCCACGACCGGATCTCGCCGCGCAGTTTCGCAATCGCAATCAGGTGACACCAACAGCAATGGGCGAAATGCGCACGTGGGTCGAGGCGGGCGAAGCGCTCTTCAGCTACAGCGGCCAGGGGCGCGACATGCGCGGCGTCATGGCGGCGTCCGCCGCCTTCTCGCTCATGCGCACCCGGGGTCTCTCGCCCGGACAAAGCATGGACGCGCTCACGGGCTTCGCCTTCCCCGGCTTCGCTGCCAGCGGCCCGAGCGATCAGTTCAATCCGCAGTTTGCCGAAACCATCCGCCAATCGTTCCTTCCCAACCCCGCATGGCAGGCCGAAATCTCGCGCCACAACGCGGCGATATCGCGAGCCGCAGCGGAAGAAATCCGTAAGCAGGGCAAGGCCATCTCGGAATACAACGACTACGTGAGCCTCCTCCGCCAGCAAGTGTCGGAGACGCGCGCCAGCAGTGATGAACGCCGCCAGCGTGAGTTTGGCGAGGTCATCAAGGGAGTGGAAACCTACGACGATGCCAATGCGCCCGCGGGCCAGGTCGAGCTGTCGAGCCTGTACAACCATGCGTGGCGATTGAACGACGGCAGTTACGTGCTCTCGAACGATGCGGGCTTTGAACCCTTCAGGGATCTTGGGGTCGCGGGGCAACAGCTCGAGGCAACGCGCTGAACGACCGCACAAGTTGCAGCGCGAGTTGCATCACTGCCCGCGACCGAACCGCATGAGCTGCGCGCCGCCACTCATCGACCGGAGTTAACGATGGCCCCAACGCACAGCAAGGCCTGCAAACCGAGGAAGCATTCGATCGACCCCTGGACCGCCGCCGACCTGAAGTCCCTGCGCAAGCAGGCGGGCCGCATTTTCGCCACGTAGATCGCCACAGCCTTGAAGCGCAGCGAAGGCGCGGTGCGCTAGAAAGCCGATAGTCTCGGCATCAGCCTCGCCTGCGCTGACCCCGACACGAGCAGCGTCCACGCTACCTGATCACCGCCTCGAAAGTCAGCGACTCGTTCCCACCCGCATCTAGGAGCGTCAACCGACCCGCATCCACTCGATACGAGCGCACCTGACCGAGAAGCGTGAAGTACGCGCCCTCGGCGCGCATCGCCGGCTCCGGTCCGGCCATCTGCGTACTCGCCAGCTGCCCGACCTTGAATGATTGACGCGAACCGAGCGTGTACGGCCCGCCATAGGTGTTGACGCCGCTGCGGCCGCCAATCGTCCCGTCGGAAAACTCCGCAGTGATTTTGAAATCGCGCGGATTGAGCGAACCCAGCGTCCACTCCGTGAGCCGCCATTGTGTTCCCTCCAGCTCGCCGCGTCCGCGTGCACATCCGATCAGAGCGATCAACGCCAGGACGATGACAGGCACCGCGGCCAGCGATTTGAACGAGCGTGCCATGTTCACTTCTCCCTTTTCTTCTGCTCCATCTCCTCGATCCAGAGAACGGCCGCTTTGAACATCCCGGTGGCCTCGGCACTCGACAGACCGCGGGCCGCCGCTTCGCGTACCGCCTTGAGCAGTGCCGCTTCGAAGCAGATCTGTGTTGCGTCGCCGACCGTCGTCTCACGCCCTTGGCTCGCAATGCAGAGCACGCCGTCCGCACGTCCTCCGGTTCGATGGCCAGTTCAGCCGCAACGCGTTCGCCCGCCGGCAACAACGCCCCCGCTGGCAACTGCCCCGCTGAACACCGAGCACACAGACGCAGCCGGCCGCCACGCGCCGTCGCATAAACCGCAGGTACCGTCGAGTTTCGTTCATGGCCGGGTCGCGAGTTCAGCGTGCCTTTCGAGCTGGTCGACTTCCTGCAGGAGACGCGTGTGCAGTTGTTCATCCTGGCCGCTGCGCAGGTAACGAGCCACGTTCTGGCGCAACTCGTCCAACAGTGCGTTCCGTTGGTGCAGGTAAAGCGCCCAGGCTGCTATCCCGTTCGTGTCGGTCCCATTCAATGTCGCGGACTCGGCCGCTTCGATTGCGTGGCGCACCTCGAGTTCGGTCGGTTGGCGTCTTGCTGAGTGCTGTCCTGGCTCGGGCCTGGGCCGGATGCCATGCAGAAGCGCTCCCACGATGTCGGTGGTCGTGACGATCCCCACCAGACGATTGTCTTCGTTGACGACTGGCAACGCATGCACGCCGTGGGTGGCCATGGAGGCCGCAGCATCGGCAATGGTGTCGTCGGGTCCTGCCGAGATGACGGGCCGACGCATCATCGATTCAATCCGGAATCGATCGTTCAACAGGGCCGCAGCCGCCTGTGTGTCCAACTTCGGCATGAAATGCTGCAACTTGAGCATGTCGGCCGAACTCAACATGCCAGCGAGTCCCGACTGATCGACTACGGGCAGGTGATGCAGAGGATAGTCGGCGAACAGGCGTAGCGCCTCGGAAACCGGCTCGTCAACACCGATCGACAGCACGGCCTCGCTCATGATGCGTCGAATGCGCTCTCTCTGCATGTCTTACCTCGGTCGCAGCGGTCCAGTACCGCTGCAGTGAGATTCTGCACGGGCGGCACCCGACGTGGATCCGGGGGGGATTCTAGTGCCTCGCCCATCAACTGGACAATTCATGGGCACCCGGGATTCCGGCGGTGGGTGACAGAGACTGATTCACGGTAGCGCCGAGTTCCCGGTGCCGAGTTGAGCCTGAAGAAGCATCGAATCCTGGAGTGGCGTGGCAGGCCAGCGCCCACGGCTAGCCACCCGCCGCCGGCTTGCGCCCGGGCGCGGTGACCACGGAGCCGTCGTAGTAGTCGCGCATTTTCGCGACCTTGCCGCCACGGAACTCGACAGCCTGCATGAAGGGATTTCGGATCAGCTTCTGGTTCGCGCGGTCGTAGAGCGTCTCGACGCCCTCGCACAGCATGAGGTCGCTCTGCTCCACGCAGTGCGTGATCATCCAGTCCTGCTGGTCGAAGATCCCCTCATAGTTGCGCAGGAACTTGCGCAGCTTCTCCTTGGAAGTGATCGGCCTGGCATGCATCGACCAGCGATATTCCAGGTCGTCGTCGACCCGCAGGGCGAGGAATGCCTCGTGGTCTTTTTTCTTCGAGGCCGCCATCAGCGCCTGCCGAATCTCCCTGTTCGTACTCATCGATATTCCTTCGGGTCCATTGGATGACAACCTAGCACGTGGGACTGGACGAAGGGTGCACCCGCCGCCACAACCAGACAAGCAACGGCGACGCGCTCAACAGATCGAGCAGCACGGCAACCACGCCGAACGCAATGCGTCCGCCGAGTTCACCGCCCTCCGCCACGGTCGTTACGCTGGCCGCGCCGGCACCGACACCCGTGCGCGTCGTGAAATGCCGCTCACCCGGACCGAACGCGAGCCAGCCCCGCAGCCGACGCAACGCTGCGAAGCCATCCAGCAGCAGGACGAGGCCCATTGCGGCGAACGACACGCCGTTCGCCCCGGTGATCCACAGCGGTGTGACCAGTTGACCCACGATCAGCAGGCGAACGCGCGCAGCCGGCTCATCCCTTCACTCAAACACGCTGAGGATGCTCTGGTACTTTTCGATGTACCAGCGATTCTCATTGTTGTACCTGGGGATCGTCACGGGACGGACGCCGAAAGCATCCTGCTTCCACAGACACGGGCAGCTCACTGGCTTGCCCGGGGGCTGCTCGCCCGGCGGACGCAGGTCACCAAGCTTCCGCCCATCCTTTTCATCACACCGTGGCTTCGTGACTTTCACCGGTCACCGTTGTAGGCGGCGACCGGGAAGATACCAAAAGCACCTCCTTGTTGTCACGATAGGCGAAACGAATATCGGAACGCATCTGATACAGCTCGATGTCAAAGAGGCAGATAGCCGCCTTCATGGCGTTCAGCAGGTTCGTCGCGCCGCGCTCAAAGTTCGGGTCGAGCTTTGCCTTGGGGCATCGCCGGACCACCAGCGCATAAGTGCCGTTTCCCCTCCTGTTTGTGAACTGCATGGGACCGAGGGCCGATGCGCTTGAAACGCTATACCGATACGCCTCCTCCCGCTTCAGGCCGTAGTGGCTCAGCACTTCATCGACCGCACCGGCTTTCTTTTTCACAAAGTCGGCATCGTCCGTCTGTTCGATCACCGCAAGGGTCGTGATGACTTCAGCGGGCACGACGTCCGCGAGCAACTGCCCCGGAAATGCCGCTGAAGGTGCCCCGGCGAGACGCAGTTCCTCGATCGCCGTTCGCGCCGTGTCGAGAAGGAATTCCTTCCCGCCACTGACAAAGAGTGGATCGAGGGTGTCTTCGTTGGACGGGAGATAGACGATTGGCTGCGCGGTCGCGACGACGGCTCGCCATCTCTTCTTCGCAATCAGGGCACTGTCGAAGACGGGGAACTTCCTGCCGTAAACCTTGAGTGGCTCGCCGTCTCGCGAGAAGGCGAACATCAGCCGCTCGGCCCCCGTGCCCTTGACGTGCCGTGCCTCGACGCCTGGTGTCCGCATGATGAAGGGAAAGGGCTTCCTTCCGGGCTTCCATTTGACCGGAGGGCGGGGAATCTCGATGTGCGCGATGATCCATTCCTGCTTCGCCTCGCTCCACAGAGCAAAGACGACAGGACGCCCGCGAAGCGCTTCTTTCCGCCCTTTCCCCGTGAAAACGTATTCGAGCTCGACGTTACGAAGAATGGACTTCGCTTCGGAAACGAGATCGAGGATCACCTCGTGCCGTTCGCGCTGAGCCTCGACGATCACCTCCTCGAGCTCTTTGCCGGGCGGGACATCTGCGGGCTGCTCTGATTCGGCAACGCCAGCGGAACCTCCCCTTCTTCCCCACCTTTCGCCACTGGGGTCCCGGGCGCTTCCTGCGGTGCAGATGCTTCCTCGACGAAGACGGGCTCTCCTTCATCGGCGACGCCTCCCGTTGTCTCGCAGGCCGCTGTCAATATCAAAGAGGCGAGGAGCAGAAGAATCTGCGCCGCTCTGCGTGTGGGGAGCGAGTTCATGGGGTCTACTGTGAACGTCAGGTGATGCGTGTCAACCGGCGTCGAGGATCGACCAGCTCCGGGTGCCCGTATTGACCACACGAACGCAAGACAAGTTCACGACTCCCGTCGGGAAAAGCTCCCGATTTTCCGGTGGCGCCCTGCGATGCGCTCCGCAATTACGTTGCCCGCTGCTGCAGGCCACCCGGGACCACCTCCACCCCATCGGACGCATGCCCCAGCAACTCGCCGCTGGAACTGGTGCCCGGGGGCGTCCCGACAAAGGGCGTCTTGTGCTCGCCCGGAACAGGCGCGCGCCGGCCCATGCGGAACAGCGCATAGACGGCAAGCAACACGTGCATGACGGCCAGCAGCGGCAGGAACACGTCGTTGCCGATCAGCTGCATGATCGCGGCGACGACGATCGGGGCAATGAACGCACCGGCGCCGTTCACGAGTATCAATGTGCTGCTGGCGCCAAGCTTCTCATCGGCCGGCACGTGATCATTAACGTGAGCCGAGCTCAGCGAATACAGGGTCAGGCTCATGCCACCGTACGCCGCAACCATGGCAAAAAAGGCCAGGCGCGAGACCTCCGCCAGCCACCACGCGCCGATTGCACCCAAGGCCGCCAGCAGACAGACGGCGATGACCACCTTGCGCCGGTCCATGCGGTCGGAAATGCGACCGATCGGCAGTTGCGTCACGCAGCCCGCAAGAATGGCGACAGCCATGAACAGCGAGACCTCGAGGGTGGTGAAACCCTCACCGTCCGCGTAGAGGGCGCCCAGCGTGAAAAGACACCCCGAGACGGCGCCAGCGACCGCTACACCGACCACGCCGAGGGGCGAGCGACGAAACAGATCGCGCGAGTTGACCCGCACCGGCACGCTGATTGCGGGCGCCGAGCTGGAGGTGAGGGCCATCGGCACCATCGCGATCGAAATCAGGATCGATACCAGGATGAACAGGACGGTGCTGCGAGGATCTGCCACGTTGAGCAGCAACTGCCCGAGACCGAGGCCCGCGTAGCAGACGAGCATGTAAAGCGACAACAGCAGGCCCCGATGCTCGTTGTCCACGCGCCCGTTGAGCCAGCTCTCGGCCACCACGTAGATGCCCGCAAAGCAGAACCCAGAGAGGATACGAACCAGCGTCCAGGGCCACGGAGCTACGAAAATACCCTGCAGCAGGATCAGCACCGATGCGAGCGAGGTCAGTGCAGCAAAGACGCGGACGTGCCCCACCGAGTTGACCAGGCCTGGCGTCATCACCGACCCGGCCATGTAGCCGAGGTAGTAGGCCGCCAGCATGATGCCCGCCAGGAGGGTCGGAAATCCCTCGAGGCTTGCCCGCAGGCCGACCAGCGTGCCCTGCAGGCCAGCGCCCAGCATCAGCAGCGCCATTCCGAGCAACAGGGTCCAGGTCGCGGCCAGTGCGGTGCGCATGTGAGGGTATCCGGCGTGAGCCGCGGGACTATACCAAGATCGCGCTACCGGCCCACGACGCAGGAGCGGACCACACGCGCTAAGTGCTTGCCAGCAGCGGCGCCGCCGTCAGCGCGTATGCGCGTGCGACGGCTCGCGCAGCCAGGCTTCCAGCACGGGCACCTGCCGATCCTTCATGGCGGCCTGCAGCCGGATATAGGCGATCGTCCGCCTCGGTGCTTCCCGGGCATCGGCCGGGACAGCGCGTTCGGTGTAGGCCTGGACCTTGTCGGCCAGCGCCCGGTCGAAGGACGTGGCGGCGAGGCGCGGGATGTAAGCCGACCGGGACGACTCGTCCACGTACTCGAGTACGGCTCGCTCGTGTTGAACGGCAAAGTCGAAGGCCTGCTCTGGATGATCCACGGCGACGTTGCCGATGATCCGGGCTGCAGCGACCCTCGGCGTCTCCGGAGCCAGGGCCGAGTCCAGCGCGCGGGCGGCGAGTGACTTGTCCAGCGGCTTTCCGAGCGCCGCGAACAGCAACTGCCTCTCCGCAGGATCCTGCGCTGACTTTGCGCGAGACCGGATTTCGTCCCAGGTCGCGGGATCCGCGCTTTGCGACGACCGCGAGTACGGCATCGTGAATCGAAGCCGGCATCGCGGCCGGATCGGTCGGGGCACGTGCAAAGCGCTCGCGTGCGCCTGCTACGACGATGGGATCCTCGAGGCGTCCGAGCGTCTCGATGAGCGACTCGCGCAGCAGTGCGACGGCCTGGATCTCGCCCTCGCCGGGCGACCATCCTACCCGGTCGAAGACCGGGCGCAGCCGATCACGCGCATACGAGCGCCAGGCGGCCTGCTCCGCGGACCCCGTCAGGAGCCGATCGATCACGGCGAATTCGTCCGTAAGCTGTAACAGGATTACGGGGTGGCTGTCGGCGGGGACCGCCGCGGCAAGGTCGAGGTAGCTCGTCGGCGGGATCCGGCCAGCCTTGGAGAGTGCGGCGACGTCGTTCAGCAGGCCGAGCCGATCCACCTCGGCGATCTGGCCAAGGCTCTTGCGAATCCGCGTCAGGTCAGCGTCCGCGTATTGCGTGCGGAAATATCCTTTCTGCCCAGCATTCACTACGACCGGCCCGCAGCCGCCTACCTCGACGGAAACCGGCGCGCCATCCTTGCCGAGCAGTGCCGACGTGGTCGCCCTCGAATCGATGGCCTGCAACGTCACCGGGATACGCCACGTCAGGGCGACGGGCGAGGGCGTGCCTGTTTCGAATCGGCCCTGCGTCAGCATCACGCGGGTGCGACCGGACTCGCAGCGCCCCGCCACGGCCTTCACCAGCGGCACGCCCGGCTGCAGCGTGAAGTCACGCGCGATGTCGATCACCGGTCGGTTCGTCGCCGAGGCCAGTTCCGACCAGAGCTGGTCGGTGACTGCGTTGTCGTAGGCGTATCGGCGCACGTAGCGGCGGATCCCGTCGCGAAAGCCCGTCTCGCCCAGGCTCGCTTCGACCATGCGGATGACGGCGCTGCCCTTGTTGTAGGCGATCGCATCGAAGGCCTGGGAGGCCGCATCCACGGACGCTACGCGCTGGACGATCGGATGCGTCGCGTCGCTCGCGTCGGACTGCAGCGCAAATTCGCGCGGCCATTTCACCGTGAGCAGCGGCACGTTCCATTGCGATCGCAGCGTCGATGCGGCCTTCTCCGCCATCCAGGTGGCGTAGCCCTCGTTCAGCCAGAGGTCGTCCCACCATTCCATCGTCACCAGGTTGCCGAACCACTGGTGCGCCATTTCGTGGGCCACGGCGTCGTAGATGTTGAGCCGGTCGGACTCCGACGAGACCTGCGGGTCCATCAGCAGCGCCTGTTCGAAGTACATGATGGCGCCCCAGTTCTCCATCGCGCCGAAGAACTGGCTGGTGCCGGGCACGGCGATCATGTCGAGCTTCGGGAGCGGGTAGGACGTACCGAAGTAGTCGTTGTACCAGGGCAGGATCTCGACGGCGGCATCGAGGGCAACGCGACCTTGCTCCGCGGCGCCCTTGCGCGTGACGATACCGATCTCGACGCCCGCCGCCTTGCGTGAGATGCGCTCAAGATCGCCGACCGTGAGGTGCAGCAGATACGAGGACATCCTGGGCGAGGTCGCGAACCGAACGACCTGCTTGCCGTTCGCTTCCGCGGACGATGCGACCGGCATGTTCGAGTACGCGGATTGTCCTTGCGGGATCACGACGTCGAGCGCGAACGTGGCCTTGGCCGACGGCTCGTCCCACATCGGTACGAAGCGCCGCGCATCCGCGACTTCGAACTGCGTCGTCAGCATCCGCCGCTCACCGCCCTCGGCCGGGTAGTCGACCGCAAACAGACCCGATGCGGTCTGCCCTATCTTGCCGGTGAACTCGAGGCGCAAGCGATGCGGCCCCGCGGCAAGCGACTGCGCAAACCGTAACGTGGCCGTCTGTGCAGATTCATCGAGTTGCACGGTCGCCGGGTTGCCCCCATCGGCCAGCGCATGGTGAATCTCGAGTTCCAGGGCATTGAGAATGACCGTGTCGGAGGCGTGTGCGACGGCCACGTCGATCGATACCGTCCCACGCGTCGTCAGGGCCGCGGCGTCCGGCTCGACGAGGATTTCGTAGTGCACAGGGACGATGCCCGTAGGCAGCCGTCCGGGACGGGCGGCGGATTCGGGAACGGAGCCGAAGCTCGTGGCGGCCCAGAGCATGGCGAGGGCGATGACAGTCAGGGTGCGCATGACAAGACTCCCGCGTGGTTTCCGGCATTCTGTCGTTCACCTTGATCATCTTCCAGTTCCTGCCGGGTGCTCCACCATTTGTCCCTCGACAAATTTGTGCAGAACGCTCGACACAAGCGTCCGATCTCGCGCCCGGGCACCTGGTAGAACTCATTGCCCGTGGCCAGCTTCGGCACGTCGAGCAGGACCTGCTCGGGTTCCGTCATCGACCCCTTGCGTCGCGCGTAGACGGGGTACTCCTGGCCGGCCTCGAAGCGCCGGTAGTACCACCAGCCATTGTCCCGATAGGGTACCGACGAGTCGGACTGGCCTCAGCTGATAGCGCTCAGCGAAAGCCTCACCGAACTCAAAACCACGCCCAGGGCTTCGCGCCCCCAGTAACTCTGTTCGGAAGCGAACATTCGAGCGGCGGGATCGAGTCCACCATATGCGAACGGCAATTCGAATGACAGATGAATTCGCATTCTTCACACGCATGGCACTGACACGGCGGAGACTCCTCAAAACGCTGGGCTTGGCTCCGCTGGGTATTTGGTTGCCTTCAGTTCGCCCGGCATGGGCAGCAAGTCCAATCACAGAACGTGCCGGCGAGTTCGGCGAACTGAGCGCAACCGAGCGCTAATGGACGACACATCTGGTGCTACGAACGACGGGAAGCCGCGAATCGGCGTCCGACAGCTGCCTCGAACGACCCGACTCATCTGTGTCACGTTCCTGTGCTGCGCCGTCCTGACGTTCACCTCAGTCGCCGCGCAACAGGTATACGGTAGCGGGGATATGCCGGTGCCGGCGAAAGCACCTGACGGTAGTCCCGAGCCCCCAGGCAAAGTCGAAGTCCAACCCGTCGCCAAGGATGACGAGATCAGGCAACGAATCGCGCATATTCTTGAAACGACGAACTGGTTCAACGAGCCCACGGTCACTGTCCAGGCAGGAATCGTTTTCCTGAAGGGAACGACGGAGAACGATGAGTCCAGGCAATGGGCCGGAGATCTAGCGAAGAATACGGAGGGGGTGGTTGCAGTCGTCAACCAGATCGAGGTCGCGCCCACCACGGTCTGGGATTTCGATCCAGCCTTTCAGGTACTGAATGACATAGGGCGCGGCTTTGTGCGATTGCTGCCCCTGATCGTGGTGGCGGTGGTCGTGATCGCCATTTCATGGATCCTCGCCAGGTTAACGGTGTTAGCACTGCGTCGCCGGCTTCTGGGTCGATCCCTCAGCCGGCTCTTGCGCGAAGTAATGGCCCGGGCTGGCGGAATGCTTGTAATGCTTGCCGGCCTGTACCTTGTGCTCCGTATCGCCGGGCTCACGCAACTCGCGCTTACCGTGGTGGGTGGCACGGGCCTGATTGGTCTGGTGCTGGGCATCGCATTCCGCGACATCACCGAGAATTTTCTCGCCAGTCTCTTTCTGAGCTTGCACCAACCGTTTCGTGAGGGCGACCTGGTCGAAGTAGCCAGCGTCACGGGTTACGTTCAGCGGCTGACCTCTCGCGCCACTGTTCTGATGACACTCGACGGGAATCAAGTGCAAGTCCCGAATTCGAGTGTCTTCAAGGGAACGATCCGCAACTTCACCAGCAATCCCAATCGCCGCGATGATTTCATCGTGGGCATCGGCTACGACGATTCCATCCCTTTTGCCCAGGAAGTCGCATTGAAGGTGCTCGCTGAACATCCGGCCGTTTTGAATGAGCCCGAACCCCTGGTGCTCGTGGACAACCTTGGACCGTCCACGGTAAACCTACGTGTCTATTTCTGGCTCGATGGCGGTCGACACAGCTGGTTGAAAGTGAAATCGTCCGTCATTCGGCACGTCAAACGGGCCTTCCAGGATTCGGGAATCTCTCTGCCGGACGAGGCCCGCGAAGTTACCTTCCCTCACGGGGTACCTGTGCGCATGGTAGAAAGCGAAGGCACTGCGGAACCAGCCGAGCCAACCCTGGCGAAGCCGACCGCCGAGCCCGAAACAGTCGCGACCAAGGCGGAAGCCGGCCTGCAAAACGAATCCGAGGAAATCAAAGGACAGGCGCGTGGATCCTGGACCCCTGGGGAGAATCTCCTAACTTCATCGTCGTCTGCGGATACCAGTTGAAGAACGTGCTTTATGAGTGTGCCGGTTGCCGCCAGAGTCACTTCGTCTCCGAACTCACGCGCCGAGTTCGCCTCTACCAATGGCAACTCAACGCGACAAGCGATTTACTTCGCGCGCCGCGCCGCCTTCTTCGGCCGTGCCTTCCGCCTTCACCGTCGACTTGCGAGCGGCGCGCTTGACCGTACGCGTGGTCTTCACCTTCGCCGCCTTCGCCGGCCGGGACACCTTCGTGTAAGTCTCGTTCGCAACATTGCGCACACCTCGGCCCGCGTGTTTGACGATGGCGACGGCGCGATTGATCTCATCGAGGACCCGCTCACGCGTCGCCCGCAACTCGTCGGCCTGGCCGCTGACCAGGTCTCTCAAGTTGTCCGACTGCGCCACCCGCTCAAGTTGCGCGGCGGCATCCGACAGCGCCGACGTGACCACCTCGAGCTGCAACGCCATCAGACCGAGCACAGCCTCGTGCGAGACGTTCGTCAGTTTCACGCCTGAGTGCGTGATTACGCGGACGGGTTCCTGCAGCGCCTTGATGCGCTTAGCCGACCTTGCGGCCGCACCGCGCACGGCCTTTCCCGGCGCCTTTCGCAGCAGGCGTGCCTGCTCCGTGAAAATCTGGTTCTCGTCATTCATGAACTTCTTGATCTGGCTGACCATCGGCGGCTCCTGAGTGTGACGCAGCAACGCGGAGGCGGCTGCAATGCATAGTCTTGGTGCCTGGCGGCGGCTTCCAAATAAGGGATCAACGCAAGAGCGGCACCGACCACGACGCCGCAAATCACGACGGCGGCGACGATCGCCAGGCGCACCCTGCCGTGCGCGCACAAGAACGGGCCGCCCGAAGACGGCTCGCGTGTGCGCGAATTCGGCGAATCGTTTCAGCCAGCCGACATGCCAAGCCCGGCCATCGCTGCGTTCAGCTTTTCCTTGACCTGACGCCCGCTGGTGACGGCCTGCTCCACGTTGCCGGCCGCCTGGGCCGCCGAGGCCTGCTCCCACAGGGTCGCGGCTTCACCCGCACCGGACTTCGCCGCGTCGTACGTCGCCCGGTCGAGCCCGGCCGGCAGCTTCTTCGACTTCGACAGAATGGCGAGCCGGCTGGTGACGGCCGCGAGCTGCGCCGGCAGATCCGTCGAGAGCGTACCCCACTCTGCGTTCAACGCCTCGAGCGCAGCCGCCTCGGCCGCCTGCTTGGCGGTGCCGGCCGCAGCGGCCAGTCCCTGCGCCTGCGTGAGCAGCGCGGGAGCCGCGGCGTTCACTGACTTGTAGTCCTTCTGATCGAACTTCATCTTCAGTTCGGTGATCTGGCTCGTTACGGCCTGCAGCTGATCCGGGATGTATTGAGCGGCATCCGGAGCAGCCGCCTCGACGGCGGCTTCGATGTCGGCGATAGCCTTCCTGGCCGGTTCCATCTGGTTGGCGCAACCTGCCAGCAACACGGCAGCCATCACGAGCGAAAGAAATCCAGCAAACACGGATCTGAGCTTCATGGGGAACTCCTTGGGTTTTCCGGCGGTGTCGGGTGCAACCAGTGTGGTCAGGGAATACGCAGCTTCTGTCCGACCTGAATCTTGTCGGGGTCGCTGAGCGTGTCCTGGTTGGCCTTGAAAATCGCGGGGTACAGGCTGCCATCGCCATAGGCTTCCTTGGCGATCTTCCACAGCGTGTCGCCCTTCTTCACCTCGTACCATTGGGTGTAGGCGCTGTCAGCACGTGCCGCGTCCGGTGGCGTTCCTTTGACGGGAGGGATTTTCTCGGGCATCTCGATCTCCTTAAGGAAGTGTCAGATGTCGTAGTGAACGGCGAGACTCTCGATGTCTTTCACAAAGCCTTTCATTCCCGCTCCTGTCGTTGCCTTGACGCGCGTGAGTACGTCCTCCAGCGAGGCGTTAGCCGCCGACATGGACCGACCCGGGTCGTGTCGTCAGCGAACGACGCGTCCGGGAGGGGCTGGAGTCACGCGGGCTTCGTTGCGTCCTTCACGTCATGCTTGATATCCCCGTACTTGGCTTGCGCCTTGCCGAGGTTCTTCTGCACCTTGCCTTTGGCTTCCATCGTCTCGTTGCCCACCAGCGCACCCGAGACTTCCTTGACCTTACCCTTCGCTTCGTTGACGCGACCCTTGATCTGGTCCTTGTTGATGCTCATGACTTGCTCCTTACCACAGCGCCCAGTACTTCAACGGGTTGGTGCCGTCATATCGCGCCGCCAACCACCAGCGAAGTTTGGTCCAACGCGCCCGTCACATCTGTACGTTGGAGCACCGATGCGGGACATACAACAGGTTCAAACGAAGGATGGCGGTTGTCCGCCCGTTGCGAATTACGCCGTCGTGCTGCGCTGCGGGCCGGGCAGTTCCACCCCTGTCAGGCGTGGACTGCCCCCGCTCCTCGCGAACCTACTGTTTGTCGTAGACCATGACGTTGTCGTACGGCACACCCGTTGCGCTGGTGCCTTTGCTGCTCAACGTAAGTACCTTGCCATCCTTGGAAACGGTGCGAGTGGTCGTACCGATTACTTTGCTGCCCTTTTTCTGCGTGCTCTGGACCGTGTGGTCATCGACCTGTTTCAACGACAGGCTGTCAAAGTTGCCTGACCCGGTCAGTGGGTAATCCTTTCCATCCGTCTTGAACGTTGACGTGACGACGGTCTCCTCCCCCGTCCGTCCCAACACTCGTCCAGGTCATCGCCGTGCCCTGCTCGGTTGCTGCGTAGATTCGGGTATCGCTCTTCGGCGCTGGGCCAGGGCTGAACTTCGATTTCGCGACATTGATCTGCCAGGTCCCGATGACGGGATCGGCGGCGGGCGCCGCGGCGACGGCGCTTCCGACTGTCAGCAGTACCGACAACAGTGCGGTCTTCATAATCGCTTTCATCTGGGTTCCCTCGAGAGGTGTGGTAGTTGTTGGTTCAACCTGCGCGTTGGCATTCGACGTACTGGGCATGAGATTTCCCAACACCATCCAACGCCAGCGGAGCACTATCTGAGATGGTTTCGCGCTTGTCCGTGCGGTAGGGAACACAGCGAGTGCGAATAAGCTTCCGACGCGGAACGGACCGGGGCTGGTGCGTCAATTGTGTTCACGGCGTTGAAACGCCCGAGGGTAAACTCGGCCCCATGTGCTACTCGAGCCAGATCGCGGCCGCCTATAACCAGTACCTCAAGCTGACGGGTGCCACGCTCGACTTAGACCAGTTCAGGGAGGTGTACGGCTTCCGGCACGCGGATTCCTCCAGCCGGATTCCGCGGGCCGTGGATCGGTGGTTCAGCGAGCCGAAAAGCGCCGTCGAAAACTCAATCAAGGAACTCATCGATCAACACCGGGCCGCGGCAATCGCGAAGCTCGAGGGCGACGTTTTCGCCCAGCGCAAGCGCCTGGCCGATGCTGAGCGCAAGCTGCAGACGAAGCCGACGAAGGCGGCTGTCGAGAGCAGGCGCATTGCCGGGGTCAAGATCGAGGCGGCCCTGACCCGCCTGTCGCGGCTCAAGGGGACCCTGCCTCATCCGTCAGACGCCCGCATTTTCCCCATGCACTTTGCGCCGATCGTCGTTCAGGACGGAGAGCGCCGAGTGGTGCGCCTCGCGCGCTACCACTGCCGGCAGGCAGGGAAGCCAGCCAGCATTGATCGGAGGTTTCCCGGTCTGTACAACGCGCGTCGAGACAACCTGGAGAAGTTCTGGCGTCGCGAGTTCGGGCACGGCCATGCCGTGATGCTGGCCGAGTCGTTCTACGAGAATGTCGACCGCGACGGCCGCAATGCGGTGCTGCACTTCGTCCCCCGACCGACGGGCACGATGCTGGTGGCGTGCCTGTTCGCACAGTGGACGGATCCCGCGGGCGGCGAGCCGCTGCTGTCGTTCGCTGCAATCACCGATGATCCTCCGCCCGAGGTTGCAGCGGCGGGCCACGACAGAATGATCGTGAACCTCAAGCCCGTGCACATCGCGGCGTGGCTGACGCCAGCTGGACGCTCGCTGCAGGAGCTGCAGTTGATTCTCAGCGATCGGCAGGCAGCTTATTACGAGCATGAGGTGCTCGCGGCCTGAAACCCAGACCAAATCGACCACTCGATGACGATCCGCTTCGATTTTCACCCATTCGTGTTGCGGCCTCGCCAGCGCCGCCCCGAAGGCAGACATTCACCGGTCGCGGTACCAGTCATCGCGGCAGCGCGAACAGTTCGGCGTCGGGATCCGGCAAACCCAGGATGGCACGCTGGATGATTTGTGCCGCGATCACGCTGAACGTAATGCCATTGCCGCCATAGCCCATGACGGCAAAACATCGTGCAGCGCCTGGGATCGCTCCGATGGCGGGCAAGCCACTGGCGCTCGCGCCAAAGCAGCCGGCCCACGCGAAGTCGGGCGTGGTATCGAGTGCAGGCAGCAGTAGCTTGAGCTTGCCGCGGATCGCTGCAATTTTGCTCGGGATCAGCGCATCGCGTTTCTTTTCGTCCGAGAACTCCTCATCCTCGCCACCGACGATGACCCGGCCATCGAGCGTCGTGCGCAAATAGAGGTACGGATCAGCCGCCTCCCAGATCAGGCAGCGACTCGGCCAAAGCCGGGCCGGTTGCGGCGCGGTCGCCATGGCCCAGGTGGACTGCACTTTGAAGCCGCGCGGATGGACGTGCTTCACTACCTCGTAACCGGTGGCAAAAACTGCGTACCTCGCATGGACGACCGGA
Organism: Pseudomonadota bacterium; assembly: GCA_016704655.1. Classification (GTDB taxonomy): domain Bacteria; phylum Pseudomonadota; class Gammaproteobacteria; order Steroidobacterales; family Steroidobacteraceae; genus RPQJ01. The sequence goes on from JADIZR010000012.1 coordinate 53,292, forward strand.
CCGTCAGCCGTGGCAAGGGCAACCCGAGCTCGCCCGTTCTGGATGTTGACGACTTCCGTGGGTGCGTACATGCGCGCCCCGCGGGTCAGCACGGATCGCCACAGGCCGGCGACCATGGCTGCCGGATCGACTTCGCCAGCGCCACTGGATAACACAGCCCCGCGCCGCTCGATGCCCGTCAATGCGCGCAGACTGTCGGCATCGATGAAGCGGGAGCGCAGTCCGACTGCGGAGCGTGCTGCCGCCTCTCGCTTCAGTTCCGAAACATTCAGCACGTTGCCAGGAAGGTAGACCGTTTGACGCTCGCGGAACCCGCAACGCAAACCAAGGTCCGCGATCCGTCCACGCAGGAAGTCCACCGCCGTCGCCGATCGCCACTACACCCGGACGGCGCGTCGGTAACCTATCTTCCGCGCCAGATGCAGCAGCGGCTGATCGATCTCGAACTGCAATAGTGCCGTGCTGGCCGGCGTCGAACCTTGACCGGGCCACGTCGGTCGAGCACCGCGACACTGCGACCGGTGCGAACCAGTGCATCGGCAATCAATGCCCCGCTGACTCCCGCGCCTACGATTGCCACGTCGACGGTGAGATCTGCAGCGAGCGGTCGACCGGGAACGTGCTTGTTACCATGACGGAGCCAGAACGGCCTGCCGGTGCGAAGATCGCGCTGCGTCGTGACTGCGCCGCTTTTCATGCCGCTCCGCCTCCGTAGCGCCCGGGGTATCTGGGTCAGCACGTTGACGATGCGGTACCGGTGGCGCGGTTCATCGATCCACGCCAGAAACTCACAATTGGGCTCCAGTAAGTGCCCGATAGCCTGGAAGTCGGCATCCGACAATAGCTGCATCCAAAAGCCCCGGACTCCGAGAGGCCGTACCAATGAACTGGCATGAGCCTCCCGGAACGTGAGCCGCTTAGCGAGCGGCGACCTTCCGCGGAGCGCTTACAGATGCTTCCGCGGTGTAGCTGATGTCGTCGGCGCCGGCCTGCTTGAAGATTTCTTTGGCGCGGTCGATTTCCTCGCTGCTCTCCGCGTGTACCGAGAGCAGGATATTGCCGCCCTTTATCTTGCCTTCATACCGCTTGGCGTAAGCGCGCAAGGAACCGCGTTCTTCCCGGCTGAGGCCTGACCGGCCACGCTCTCTGCCTTTCAGACAAGGCGGAGGTGCGTGGTGACGGTGAGGCTGACGGATAAACAACGAGTGGCGATGGACGCGCTGCAGGGGGCGCGGGCGGCGGGGCTCGGACTGAGCGCGTACGCGCGAGCACACGGGCTCAACGCGCGACAGTTGCATGATTCGGTCGTCGCGCTGCGCCGACGCGGCGTGCTGCCGCCGACGGATCGACCGCGGCCGCGCAAGGGTGCGTTTGTCGCGGTGCGCGTCGTGAACACGCCGCCGTCACCATCGATGCGGCCATCGCCGCCGCGCACCGGGATGGTCTGCCGAGTAATCCACGCAGCTGGTCTGGTGATCGAGTGCGGCGAGTGGCCACCGACGGCATGGCTGCTGTCGCTGGCATCGGGATCGCGAGATGCTGCGTCCTGACCGTGACGTCGAGCGGGTGTACCTGCACCGCGCACCGGTCGACATGAGGAAGCAGATGGACGGCCTGTCGCTTCTGGCGCAGGACGTCATGCGGCAGGACCCGCTGTCGGGATCGATGTTCGTGTTCGTCAACGCGCGACGCAACAAGCTCAAGATTCTGGTCTGGGAGCGCAACGGCTTCATCGTCTGGTACAAGCGCCTCGAGCAGCAGCGCTTTCATTGGCCACGCGGAACCGGCGAGGCGGTCCTCACACTCACGGGTCAGCAGCTCAACTGGCTGCTCGACGGCTACGATGTGTGGCGCATGAAGGCGCACGAAGTGCTACATTTCTCGGTGTTTTCGTGAGTGTGCAGCGTTCGCATGCGATATAATTTCGCGCGTGAACTCACTCTCGCCAACGCCTCCGGCACCGACCGACGTGACGACGATCGTCGCGCGGCTCGCCGAACTCGAGGCGCGCGATTCGGCACGCGATGAACGACTGCGGCTGCTCGAGGAAGAGAACCGCTGGCTTAAGGCGCAACTCTACGGCCGCTCCTCCGAGAAGCGTCCGGTGGAGGATCACTCGCCCGACCAGGCGTGGCTGTTCAACGAGATCGAGGTGCTGGCCGCCGCGGCGCCTGAGGCCCCCGAGACGATCACCATCCCGGCCCACGACCGGGCGAAGCGCGGCCGCAAGAAGCTGGCGGCCGATCTGCCGCGCGTCGAGATCGTGCACGACCTGCCCGAGGAGCAGAAGGTGTGCCCGGTGGACGGGACGGCACTCGAGCGGATCGGCGAGGAGACTTCCGAGCAGCTCGAGTTCATCCCGGCACGGGTGCGGGTCCTCAAGCACATCCGGCCGAAGTACGCCTGCCCGTGCTGCCGGCAGGGGGTGCGGATCGCCCCGCCGCCGCTGGCGATCTTCCCGAAGAGCATCGCCACCCCCTCGCTGCTCGCCCACATCATCACCGCCAAGTTCGTCGACGGCGTGCCGCTCTACCGCCAGGAGCCGCAGTTCGACCGGATGGGGATCCCGCTCGGCCGCGGCAGCATGGCGATCTGGGCGATCCGACTGGGCGGCACGCTCATCGTGCCGCTGATCAACCTGCTGAACGAGCACTTGCTCGCCGAGTCGGTCATTCACTGCGACGAGAGCCGATTGCAGGTGCTCAAGAGCGACAAGGCACCGACCGCCGACCACTGGATGTGGGTGCGCTGCGCCGGTCCGCCGGGACGGCGCATCGTGCTCTTCGACTACGACCCCTCGCGAGGAGGGGCCGTGCCGTTGCGGCTGCTGGAGGGGTTCCAGGGGACGTTGGTCACCGACGGCTATGGCGCCTACGACGGGGCGGCTGCAGTGCTCAAGCTGACGCACGCCGGGTGTATGGCCCATGCGCGGCGTTACTTCGAGGAGGCCAGGAAGGCCGGATCAAACGCCGGCCACGCCAAGGTCGCGCTCGAGTTCATCGGCAAGCTGTCGCTGGTCGAACGGTTGCTCTGGGATCGCGACCATCCCGTCACGGCGGCACAGCGGGTCGAGATCCGCCAGCAGAAATCCGTGCCGATCATGCGGGACTTCCACGCCTGGCTCGAGGCCCTCGCACCCCAGGTGCTGCCCGAGAGCCGCCTTGGCAAGGCTGTGTACTACACCCTCGGTCAGTGGCCAAAGCTCAGCGTGTTCCTGACCCACGGCGAGGTACCGATGCACAACAACCGCTGCGAGAACGCCATCCGACCGTTCGTCGTCGGTCGCAAGGGCTGGCTGTTCAGCGACACCGTCAACGGCGCCGTCGCCAGCGCCAACCTCTACTCACTCGTCGAGACCGCCAAGGCCAATGGCGTCGAGCCTCACGCCTACCTGACCTTCCTGTTCGAGCGGCTGCCGCAACTCAAGTCCGTCGAGGACTTCGAGGCCGTACTGCCCTGGAACGTCAAGGCCGCGGCCTCCATCCAGTAGCCGAGCCCGCGCATGGGCAACACCTGGATCGTCGATCTACGTCACTACCTGACGCCTGCCGGGGCGATGGCGGACATGCCGTCGCGCGCACGCCTGCTCGCCGAGTACTTCGCGAGCATCGTAGTCGACGCCACCTTCAACACTGACGAGGCACCCACCGTGCGCTGTCGGCGACGCCCGAAGCATCGCCGTTGCGTCGGCACCATCATGTGCTATCCCGCTGCCGATGATCTCGACCGAATCTACTGGTACTGCCCGGTCTGCGACGACAACGGCCTCATCAGCGGCTGGCAGAACACCCTCTGGGACGGATTCGCAGAAGAGCAGCCACGCGGTTAATTGCGCGCTTACCGCTTGGCTTCGAGTTCGGGGATACCGAGACCGATCAGAGTTCCGGTCAGGCCGCCAACCATCGCTCCGGCCGCGGCGCCACTGAGCGCTGCCATGATGGGGCCGGCCGCGATCAAGGGCCCTACGCCCGGAATCGCCAGTGCACCAATCCCAGCCAGCCAGCCGAGCCCACCGCCCACTACGCCGCCGACACCGGCACCGGTTGCGGCACCTTCGGGTGCTTTCGTGTTCTGTTCGTGCGCGAAATCTTTCGTCCCGCTCTTATCCGGGAACAACGCCGAGATATCGTCGGCTCGGAATCCCGCTGCTTTCAGCGCATTTGCAGCCTGTATCGCGGAGGCCTCGGTCGGCAGGAGGCCGAAGACAGCTTTGGTTTTTGACATGTTCGTTTCCTTTGGAAGTATGAGTGTATGAGCCAATTCAGCGCTTGATCACCTGGAGTTCGTTCACGACGCGATCCAAGCCGGCAGCCTTTTCCGCAATGGACACGATTCGCGCCTGCTCGTCCGCAGTCGCGACGGCGCCGCGCAGCGTGACCATGCCCCCGGCAGTGATCACTTTGACGTTCTGCGCATTGGTACCGAGGGATTCGTCATCGACCAGCATCTTGCGAATGGAGCGCGTGATCTCGACATCTGCTTCGGCGTTGGATTGATCGAGCGGCGTCAAGTCCTCGCCCGGCACGTCACGCGCATTGTTAGCGCTGTTGTCCGCCGGCTTAACCTCACTGACTGCGACGCGATCCGCGGCTGCGAGACTGGTCGTCGGCTCTGGATCAGTGGCATATACCGGGCTGGATAGTACGAGTGCAACGGCCGCGGCGAGCACTGTGCGGCTCAGACCGACTGGTGTAGCGAATTCTGTTTTCATGCGGGATTCTCTGTGTGGGATTGAAAGCGGACTGCAGTGTCTGCGCATCCCAAACCCTGGTCCGTGCGCTGGCGCACCTGGTCGGGGCAACAGCAGTGCGTTCGCTGCCCTGAATCGTCTGGTGCATGTCGCGTGCGACCGAGGGCTCTGGGTGCCGCTCAGTTCAATGCCCGCCTCACACATCGCCTCGGGCGTGCGGAGCACACAGCGGCGGCGGCGATCGGCGCCTACGATGGGGTGTCAACCACCGGGGAATCCCAGGAACGAGCGCGTCGCCTACGACGACGCCGTGCGATTGGCCAAAGCTCTAAGAGATTTGTTGCGAATGCAACGACGCGCGTCGATCCGCGGCAGCGGGAAGACACTGGCTGTCCTTCCGTAACTGTACGATCGTGAAATACGACTTCACTCCCCGTGGCTAGTCGAGATTCTCCGCGGCGAAGCCCCAATTGATCAGTTTGTCGAGCACGGCGTTCACGTAGTCCGCGCGGCGGTTCTGATGATCCAGGTAATACGCGTGTTCCCAGACGTCGATAGTCAGCAACGGCTTCATGCCCTTGGTCAGCGGCGTCTCCGCATTACCCGTCTTGACCACTTTGAGCTCGCCTGCGTCGAGCACGAGCCAGGCCCAGCCACTGCCGAACTGGGTCGTTGCCGCCGTCGCCAGCTCCTTCCTGCAAGCATCCAGAGTGCCGAACGATGCCTCGATCCGGTGCTGCAACGCTGCTGGGGGCTCACCACCGCCCTTGGGCCGCAAACTGCGCCAATAGAAGCTGTGATTCCATGCCTGCGCCGCATTGTTGAATATCGCGACCTCGTCGGCCTTGTCGACGGTTGCGATGATGATCTTCTCCAACGTTAAGTCGGCGTACTGCGTCCCGACGATCAACTTGTTCAGGGTATCGACGTACCCTTTATGGTGCTTGCCATAGTGGAACCCAATCGTATTGGCGGAGACGACGGGATCCAACGCGGTTGTCGCGTAGGGCAACGGCGGCAGTACGTGACGCACTGTACTTTCAATCGTAGCGGTATCAGCCATTTCAGTTTCCTTCAGGATTTCAGGGGGTCAAACCGCGTCTTGGCGCACGAAGCCGTTTCATCGCGCAGATATCGTGCGATCGTGGCTCGTCGGCCGCAACCGGTTGAAGTCATGCCGGAGGCTCGCAACGGTCGAATAGATCGCAAATCGCCTGCGGTTGATCCCCGGATCTGGTCTTTGTTCATGCTCATGACGTGCTCCTGACTATAGATTCCGGCAATCGGTCGGCGCGCCCAGTGCTTCAGCTGGCTGGCACCTCAGCGGTGCCACTGATCAGGATGCAGCATGTAATTGCTGGCCTTCAGAGTCTGTACGTTAGGCCACGGACAGGACGCCGGCTCGGCATGAATTCCGGTCACAAAAGTAAGGCTGTCACCGAATTGTGCCACCTCGCCAAAGGACCGCTTCGCTGGCCCGCGTACGAGGCGTGTGTGTTGTGTTCAGTGCCGCACGGACCGAGGCCTATCACCGCTTGAATACTTCCGCTGCAGTCACGGAGCCCAACGCTATCGTGGACGGGCGAGTGACCGATGTCGACTTGAACAGCGGCGACACCCGAGACTCGGGGGACGAAGCCCGGGTTGATGAACGAGGGCAAGCATGAACCGCACGACCGACTACGATCGTTATGAAACGCCGGAGGTACTGGTCACCGACCGGACACTATCGGCCACGCAAAAACTCGCTCGGCTGGAGGCATGGGAGGAAGACCTGAAGGCCGGGATGCGCGCATCCGAGGAGAGCATGACCAGCATCAAGCTCGGTCTGAGCGGCGCACTGCTGCAGAGGGTCATGGCTTGCCTGGAGCAGTTGCGGAGCGCCGAGAAGCCGGACGGGGAACCGCCTGCGTGAGTCCGGCCTCCGCCTCAGCGTAATCCCAGGCCGAGCTGACGGAGCAGGTTGAGCACCAGCTGCTCGGCGACAGACCGCTACCGCATGGCCAGGGGCAACAGTCATATTTTTTCCGCAAGGGGCGCTCTAAGGGAATGTCGCTAAACCACCGGTCCAGCCGATGCATAGGGCGTAACGCGCCTCGGTGGGTCGCAGCGTAGAATCATGAAGCGACGACACCCCCGTTTCGTGTCACGGCGAGGGTTCGCAGTGCCAGGCACCCAGATTCCGCAACAGAATCACCTGTTGGCAGCGCTGTCCGACTTGGAACGCGCACGCATTCTCCCGCATTTACAGCTCGTACCGATGCCGCTCGGTAAGGTCCTGTACGAATCTGGCGACGTGCTGCGGCATGTCTACTTTCCGATCGATTGCATCGTCTCGCTGCTCTATGTGATGGAAGACGGCGCGTCCGCTGAAATCGCGGTGGTTGGCAACGAGGGGATCGTCGGCATCGGCCTGTTCATGGGCGGCGAGACCACGCCGAGCCGCGCCATCGTGCAGAGCGCCGGCCACGCATACCGCCTGATCGGCCAGCGTCTGAAGGATGAGTTCCACCGCAGCAGCGAGCTGCAGCACCTGTTGTTGCTTTATGTGCAGACCCTGATCACCCAAACGGCACAGACGGCGGTCTGCAATCGCCACCACTCTATCGACCAGCAGTTGTGTCGCTTTCTGCTGCTTTCTCTGGACCGTCTTTCAGACAACAAGTTGGCCATGACGCAGGAACTCATCGCCCACATGCTCGGTGTGCGCCGCGAGGGCGTCACGGAGGCGGCCGGGAAGCTGCAGAAGGCCGGGGCGATCCACTACAGCCGCGGGCATATCACGGTACTGGACAGGCCAAAGCTCGAAGCGATGTGTTGCGAATGCTACGCCGTGGTCAAGCGGGAGTCTGATCGACTGCTGCCGCAACCGCGGCCCCCTTCTTCTATGAAGCAGCTCCATGTCCCGCAGGATGCATTCGCGGAGACGCATGCCTCCTCGCCCTGGCGCGAACCGAACCCAGTGAGGGTGCGTCAGACAGGATGCAACTCCATGCGGATTTAAGGGCGCGCGCAGCCACGTTAAAACTCCCCACCGCGAACACGGGACCGGAAGTCCGGCGCCCTACAAAACATTCGACCGGGGCCAGCCCTGGGCCACCGACACCGCCTTGGTAGAGGGCATGAAACGTATTCGGGTTGCGGCGAACGAAGCTTCCGTGCGACCCGCGCTTTACCGCGATTCTGCTGCTGCGCTGGCGCAGTCGGTGCGGAACCACGTCGATTTCCTGATCGCCAACTGCCGGCTTGCCCCCGACGCCGACGCCACCCTGCACATAGTTATCGCCCGACTGTTGAATGCCGCTGCGGCACTGCAGGAAGATCCTGCATCGCCCGCGGGTCTGCCGCAGGTCCAGCAAACCCTGCACCCGTATCCGCCCTATTTCGCACATCCGGGATGGCGTGAGGCGGACGGGATCTCGCGGAATTCAGCGCCGACCGTAGCCGGACGATCTGGCATTGCTTGCGCAACCGGACGCGATTGCGTGTACGAACTGCAGCTACGGTGATCTCGTTGCGGGTGCCGCTGCGCGACCGCTGAAGTCGGAGCCGGTGACGTCAGCGTCGGTCCAGCCGCGATCAATATCCATGCCGGTGATATGCCACTCGTGCGCCAGGACCCTGATCGGCCCGCGGACGCGCTCGGAGAAGCGCGAGGGCAGCAGATACGGGCCGACTTGCAGATACTCCAGAAACGTCGTGTCGACGTGGGCGCCGCGCGTTGTTTCGAAGCCTTCCAGCGTCATGTGTACTCGAAAAAGGCGTGATGACTCCGCATCGATCCAGAGCACGACGTGATCGGTATCGGATTGACCGAATCCAGGGCTCAACGATGCGAGGACGCGACGATAGTCACGGCCCGCTTCATGCGCGTCGGGCAGCCGTGTCATCGCCGTTGCGCGGTGCTTGATGAAGGATGGTCCGAAGTGAAACATCCGGAAGGCATCGTTGGTCATCGCGGTGGAGCGCGTTCTCTCATCGTCGGCATCCACTGCCACGCCGTTGTAGTGCACAAGGATGCTCGATGCAGTGCGAACCACGTACTTGTTACCTGCGGGGCCGCTGTGGCGAATGGCATAGGTGCCGTCGCGCGGGCGGAAGCGCTCCTCCGACGTGACGCGAAACCCGGCATCGCTGACCACCGGCTGGATGCGCTGGATCACCGAATACCAGCGGCCATCGGTGGCGATGTTGATGTCGCCGGGATACTCATGGATGTCGCCGCCGTGCGCGGCAAGACAGTGTTCGAAAATGTCGCTGGCAGAGCGTCCATCGTCGAATTCAATTCCTGATCGCGCCTGCGGAAATGCGCTGCAGCCAGCGAGAGCGACGATCAAGGCAAGCAGGATGGTTCGAGCGCAGCGAGTCATCGGCGTGTTGGCAGGTGGAGACGTGCCATCACACTAGCCCTCCCGCCGTGAAAGAGAAAGGCGTGAATGACAGGTTGCTTGGCCGCCGCCTGGCGCTTTTGCCTGTAAACCGGCGTAGCGTTACCCAAGACCACAAAAAAAGGCCGCCGCAGGTGACGGCGGCAAATTTATGGAGCGTCGTGCGGTTGCTACTTCTTGATATCCGAGCCGTGACTGGCGACGCACTGCCATTTTCCGTCTGGCATTTTTACCCACGTATCGGTCCAGCGCTCATTCGAATCGAATGGCTTGCCCGACTCATCGGTACCCTTGCCCTTGAAACCGCCCGTCGCGATGGCCGTATCGCCAAAGACCGTCACTTTCACATCCGGATACTCGACACTCTGGTACTTAGTCGCTTTCGCGACCGCCAGAGTCTCGGCCCGATTGCGGACCTTCCCTTCGGTGCTCGTGTTCACGAACTTATCCGCGAGTAACGGCGCGACGAGATCGGGATTATTCGTCCTTTGAGACTCCATCCACTGACCTTCCAGCGTCGCAATCGCTTTCTCGATTTCGCCGTTCGTCTGCTCAGCCTGCGCTATTGAAGTGCTCCCAAGCGACAGCACACCGAGCACACACCAAAGCCATGTCTTCTTCATGATCATTCCCCTTTGCAAAGGCTACTTCAGCTCTTCGTACAGGCTGTCCGAAACGATCTTGCGCATCTGACTCATGCTCCTGAGCGTCGCCTGGTATTCCGCGTCCTTGGCGATTATGGAGTCTTCCGCGGCGAAGGACGCCATGTCGGCATACTCGACCGCAACGACGACAGAACCCGCGTTCGGGCCCGCAAAGCGCGCGCGCCAGGCCCGGACCGTTGACTTGCTGCCGAGGCGCTGCAGGCTCGCCTTGAGAGTGTTCAACTGGCCCATGTAAGCGGCCACGTCGTTCGTTTCAACCACGACGACCCGCAGGACACTTGCTTCCGCGGAATTCGCGAGCACGAACAACCCCACCATGGCCGCCAGAATTACAGTAAGGCGTTTCATAGGATTTCCCCTGCTGTTGTTGGTATCAATCGATCCGGAGCTATCGTGCGCGCGTTGTAGCAGCACAGTCAAAATTTCTGCACCGGTGGGGCCGGCTCGTGGCGGACCGGCCTGGCGAGAGACAAGAACAAACGTGACCAATACCGCCCACGGACGACGCAAGGGGACGAATCATGCTTCGAATGTCGCTGCTGGCCTCTCTGGCCGTGATCGGAGTTTCCGCAACCGCACAGTCGACAGAGATCTACATGAACTACGTGCCGAGCAAGGGGTCTGGAACCTCACGCATTCCCATGATCGCCTTCCCCCGCTCTTGATTATTCTGAGCCCCATGCACTGCAGCTGAGGCCAATGCACCGCATCGCTCTTTACCCAGTTCGCGCCCGATCTGCGGGTGATACCCGCTGGAAGTGGTGGCCACGGACGGAATCGAACTATCGACACGCGGATTTTCAGTCGGACGACTCGGGTGTGGACCGTGCAAGTGCTCGCCTGAACTCCTGGTGCGCGGCTTCATGCCCCTCCTCCAGCGACCAACAATGGATCGTCTCGAGATCGACGGCATGACGGTTTGCCACGCCACGGCTTGGTCGAGCGCCTGGCGATCTCGCCAATGGTAGAAGGCTGCGAGGCGGTCCATGACGCTCAGTGTGGGCGTAAGGATCTTGATGCTCAGGTCACCAACCGGGTATTCGCCCCACTCCCTTAGTAGTCGACGTCCTACCGCCAGCGGCCAGGACGGAAACTCGAGTGTATGAGTACAGTTCGGATGCACATAGTGCCGGCCGGACTCCCGAACGAAACCCAGTTTCCCCAGTGCAGCCTCGATCTCTCGATGATTTGCCGGTGAAACGAAGTCGAGGTCCTTGGAGGGATACAAGCCGCTCGAAGAGATCTGCACTGCACCGCCGCCGGACAGGACTGCCGTGATGCCGGCCACACTGAGTGCGTTCGAAACGGCCGCAGCGATCTCCTCAATCGAGGATGCTGCCGACAACGGCTTCACAGCGCCTTACCGCTGCGTCGCGGTCGCGTGCGTCGGCGGTAGTAGCGCTGCTGCTCGGCCGTGGGCAGGCTTTCGAGCGCGAGACCGAGAAGTCCCCGCAAGGCAGGGACGAGCGGGTTGCGCGGATTCCATTGATAGAGTCGGGTACGACCGATCAGCCGACTGACCAACACTCCGCCGGCCTCGAGCTTGATCAATTGCTTCTGCACCTGGCTCTGGGCAATGCCGAACGTGTCGGCGATCTCGCGCCCGTAGGCCTGTTCGTAGTTCTGGAGATAGAGCAGGACCTTTTCCGCGGTGGGGCTGCCGACGATTGCTTTCAGCAAGGTTGGTGCACCTAATAGGCCATTTGACCTATAATGTAGGTCACTAGAGATGCGAGATCAAGCGCCAAAGAGCATTTCGAGCCAGTTGCCCTTCCCGAAGGATTGGTAACAGTGTGAACCGGCGTCGAGGATTGACCAGCGCCTGGTCAAACTACAACGCTTGTTCATGGGTCGACACTACGTTCGACGGCAGTCGCCACTCAATCGTGTCTGCCAGCCAGGACCTGTCGCCTTCCAATTGGCAATCACTTCCGGCGGCAACCGCAGTGATAGAAGTCTGCGTGGATGCTGCAGCTTCGGGCGCCCTCGGCGAACCAGCTTGTCGCCCCGGTACAAGTCGGCACCAGCGATCCACTCATCGGTAACCTCCGGCGGCACACTCGTCACGACTGAAGTACGGACGGAGCCTTTTCGCTTTGCGCTCATGACAATGCGTCATGCTGATGATGCGCCTTGCCGAACCGCGTGGTGTCCAGACGAACACAACCAAACGTGAATCGAGCGTCCCGACCGTCACAAATCGAGGCTCACCGTAGCCGAAGCGGTCATCGACGCGAAGGACCGTCGTGCTACCTGCGGGGCGTAAAGCTCGATTTCATCCGATGCACCGTCGATTGCCTCGAGGTATTCGCACAATTCATAGCCGATAGTCCGGCTCCACCTCGTCGAGGATTTCCCGCAACGCATCAAAATGCTTCCGGGAATAGTCGTCGGGGTAGGTCAGCCACTGCGCACAGGTCTTGGCTGCTACTGACTCCGGTATCAGCGCAGGCTTCAGACCCGTCGCCAGCGCCAGCAGTTGTACCTTCGCGGCACGCTCCAGGTAGTACAAGTCGTCGAACGCCGCAGCGATCGAGGTGCCAACCACCAGTGCGCCGTGATTGCCCATCATCAGCACGCTCTTGTCGGCGCCGAGCAGTGCGGCCACGCGTTCGCCCTCCGCTGCGCTGAGCGCCATCCCGTCGTAGTCTCGGTCATAGGCGACACGGCCATGAAAGCGGCAGGCGTTCTGGTCCAGCATCAGCAGTTCGAAGTCCTTGATGCAGCAGAGCGCAGTCGCATGTGGCATGTGCGTGTGCAGGATGCAATGCGCCTGCGGCAGGCGTCGATGCAGGTGCGCATGCAGGTACCAGGCGGTGGGGTCCGGCGCGTTGGGGCCTTCGGTCGAGGATTCGTCGCGCGCGTCCAGCAACAGCAGTTCGCTGGCACGGACGCGCGAGAAATGCCGTCCGTTCGGATTCATCAGGAAGCGGCAGCGGTCGTCCGAGATGGCAAGGCTGAAATGGTTGGCGATCGACTCGTGCCAGTCGAGCCGGGCCGCCCAGCGAAATGCCGCGGCCAGGTCGGCACGGGCCTCGGCTTCGGTCGGCGGTATGATTCTCATGACGTGACTCCGGCGTGCGACCAGCAGACTCTAGGGTTGGCTCCGGGGCAAAGCAACGCTCACCGGGCCAGGTGCATGCTGCATTACACTCGCACGCGCAACGCCAGGAACCATAGGATGAACCTGTCACTCAGCCCCGAGCAGTTCGCCGCGGAAGGTGTCGCCCTGGTCCGTGGCCTGGTGCCGGAGTCGCTGCTTGGCAGCATCAATGGCGTGATGCGCGCGCAGGCCGCGCGCGTGATGGCAGCGCTCGGCAACCGGCCGATCGGCATCGGCAGCCGGAACGGCTATCACGAACTGGTCCAACGCTCACCGGGAAGGTTCGATGTCCCGATGCATGAACAAGACCTGGTGCCGATCTGGGGCGCCCAAGGGCTCGATGGCGGCTGACGTACCGTGGCTGGGGCTGGTTCGCGCCGTGCTTGGGCCCGATGCCAGGCCGTCCTTTTGCGGGGTGGTTTTCTCGCGGCCCGGCTCACCCGCGCAGCAGTGGCACATCGACTCTCCGCACGAGGCGGCGGAGCCGAGGGCCGCGCATGCCGTGAATGTACTGGTGGCGCTGGCCGACATCCCGCTGGCGGCCGGCCCGACCGAGGTGGCGCGCGGCACGCACCTGCTGACGAACCATCTGCAGCGCCCGTGGCTGGACCGCAACAGCCTCCTGTATCAGTCCGAGACGGAAAAGGTCACGCCAGCGACGCTACGACAACCCGGGCAGGCGGAAGCCGCTGCAACTCAACCTGTCGCGCAGGCGATGGCGGCGGGGGATTGCCTGATCTTCGACGACCGCATCCTGCACCGAGGCCTTGCCAACGGCAGCCAGCAGGAGCGCTGGGTGGCGTATTTCAGCTACCTGCGACCGCGCCCGGGCCTCGAGCAAATCGCCGATACGCATTTCGAGGCATCAAGATCACTGTTCGGGAGCCAATCACGATGACACGTCTAGACCTCGACTTCGTGCGCGCGCAGTTTCCGGCGTTTGCAGAGCCGTCGCTCGCGCGGTTCAGTCACTTCGAAAATGCCGGTGGCTCATTTGTCTGCCGGCCGGTCATCGATGCGCTCGACGGCTTCTATCGACGCTCGAAAGTGCAGCCGTACTACCCTTACGAGCCATCGCACGCCGCGGGCATGCAGATGGATCGCGCCCGGCAGCGCCTCGCCGCGTGGCTCAATGTCGACGTCGACGAATTGCACCTCGGGCCCTCCACGTCCCAGAACACGTACGTGCTGGCAAATGCGTTCCGCCGCTACCTGCAGCCCGGCGACGAGATCGTGGTCACGAGCCAGGATCACGAAGCCAACATCGGCGCCTGGGTGCGGCTGCGTGACGAGGGCATCATCGTGCGCACCTGGGAGGTCGACGCACAGGGCGCACTTCGACCTGAGGCGCTCACTGCCTTGCTTGGTCCGCGCACCCGGCTGGTCGCATTCACGCATTGCTCGAACGTCATCGGCAGCGTGCACCCCGTTCGCGAGTGGTGCGAAATCGTGCATCGGGCGGGCGCCATAGCCGTCGTTGACGGCGTTTCCTACGCCCCGCACGGGTTGCCGGACGTAGCTGCGCTCGGCGCGGACGTCTATTTGTTCTCTTTGTACAAGGTGTACGGTCCGCACCTCGGTGCCATGGTCGTGCGTCGTGAGCTTGCTGCGGCACTGCCGTCACAGGCTCATTTCTTCAAGTCCGATGCAATCCCGGGGCGCTTCACCCCCGCGGGGCCCGATCATGCGCAGGTCGCGGCCGTTAACGGTGTCGTCGATTACTTCGAGTCCGTCGCCGCGCATCACGCTCGCAACGATGATATGTCGGTGGCCGCGCAGGCACAGCTGGTGCGGACGTTGTTCCAACGTGCCGAATCGGCATTGCTGGCACCGTTGCTCGATTTTTTGTCCGCGCATCCGCGCGTGCGTTTGATCGGCTCGGCGCAGGCGATCGATCGCGCACCGACGGTGGCTTTCACGGTAGAGGGCGTGTCGTCCGTCGAGGTGGCGCAGGCGCTGGCACGTGTCGACATCGGCGTCGGCCACGGGAATTTTTACGCGTACCGTCTCATGCAACCACTGGGAATCGACCCGGCTGAAGGCGTCGTGCGCGCCTCGTTCGTTCATTACACGTCGGGCGCTGACGTGGACCGGCTCATCGCCGGGCTGGAGTCGACCCTGGGCAGCTGATACGGCATGCCCTCGGCGAGCGCCCGCTTCTGCAGCGCGCGCAGATCGTTGGAGGAAATGCGGATGTTGATTCGGCTGTCCTTGGTGAATGTCGCTTCGGCCACCTTGCGATGGCGCGCCCACTCACGCGAGCGGTTCTTCACAGGCTTCAACTTGCCGGATTCGAATGCCTCAAGAATCTCCTTTTCGTCTGCATCAAGTTTGCTCATCGGATTCACCCAGGTACTGTCTGGAGGCCTGGCGGCTTGGAATGGTGGCGACTCTCGGGGCATCCAAAGCAGAATCTTTTGATCGGGCGCCGATGTCCCGGATTGACAATGGCAAGGCATTCCTACAACCGGAGGTTCGGTGTCGCCGTCAAGGCTGGTCGCGTCGGCCACACCGGACACAGTGCCTCGACAACTGCCATCAGCTCGTCAAGCGAGGTGAACGGGTCTGACGCCGGTAAATCATTCGGCCGTGGATCCCCACGGCCTGGCGACCGGACAAACGCGGTCTGCGGGACCAGCGGCTCAAACGAGGTTGGCGAGGATCTGGTCAAGCAATGGCTCCCGGTCGAAAAGCCGGAAATAGTCGCGGATCGAAACCAAGTCCGCCCTGTCGCGATTGGCCCGCAGAAGTGCCCGGATGTCCTCCAGGTCCTGGGTTCGACGCGGGTCATTGACGAACCCCTGCAGCTTGAATGCGATGAGGCCCTCCAGTGCAACGACCCGCAATTCGCCGAACGGTGTCTGGTATGACACGGCCGAGGCCAGCAAGGCCGCAGCGGCCGGCCGGATCGCGAACAGGAAGTCCACACGCTCATCACCACGAACGTAATTGGCGACGTCGGCACTGCGATGCAGGCACTGGTAGCCCAGCTTGCACAGCTCGCGGTCGATGGCATCAGCCAGTCCGGCATCTGCGAGGAGGTCGACATCGCTGGTGGCACGGATGACGTTGTAAGGCACCAGTGCCAACCCACCGATCAATGCAGTGGCCGCACCCAGGCTGTCCATGCAAAGGATGATTTCTTTGATCTGTCGGCCGAGCCTCGAGACGGGCACCATGTCCCGATGGTGCCAAGATCGGTGGCGTAAGTCGACCCGAGCCCTCAACGACGACCCGTTCGCACCTGTGCTCCGCAATTGCCCGATCGCGCCAGAGCAGACGCCAACAGATATTCGTGCTGCAAACCGCCCAGCACCGATCTGGCGTGTTAGCCGGCGGCGTCGAAGTGCCGCCCTGGGCCGGCGTGCAGCTCGGCTCGACGTGATCTTGTTCATCATGGCCGTGCTGGCGCTCGCGATCGCGGTATTGCACATCGTGCGCCTCGCGCTGCGGGACGCGCGCTACGTTTCGTGTGCCGCTGCTGTGGGTGCTACACTTTTGCGTGGATTCCCGTGCACCTGCTGCTGCGGGTCGTCCTGTTTTGCGCTGAAGCGGCGCGTATGCGCGGCAAACGGCTCCTTAATAGACCTTGTGGCTCGTGGCCGCCGCAGACAGAAGGAAGACCTCCTGCGCCACGACCGATTTCCACCATGACAGTTGTCGGGAGTACATCATGAAGGCACAGACGTTGACGATGGCTCTGCCGGTCGGTTTTGCGGTTCTCGTGACGCTCGCAGCGTGTGGCAGCAAGAAGGAAACTCCGCCATCCACGCCGGCCGCGACATCGACCGAGGCCGCTGCGCCTGCGGCACCCGTCGCCGCCGCGGCGACTACCGCAGCACAGGGCGGCAGCGCCGACGGAGCGCAGATTTACAGGATCAGCTGCTCGACTTGCCACGGTGTCGAGGGCAAAGGCGACGGCATCGCCGCGGCGGCCTTGAACCCCAAGCCCGTGAACTTTGCGGCCGGCGATTTCAAGTACGACACCAACGGCAACGGCACGCCGGGCGAGATCGAGGACATCATGACGATCATCCGCGACGGCACGGCCAAACACAGCGGCTCCGCGCTCATGGCACCCTGGCCGCAGCTCTCGGAGGCGCAGCGGGAGGCGGTCGCCGAGTACGTGAAAGCGTTGCACACCGGCTGAACGGCCCGCGGGGACCCCGCGCCGCCGGACCCGCCATGTTCCCAGATCGCCAGCCCCGCGACAGGTGCTGGTGGGCACGGTCAGATCCAACGACCTCCCGCATCGGCATGCACTTGCGCACCGTCCGGGCGGAGACCCGCAGGCCGAGCTTCAGCGGCAATTCGTTGGCGATGCGCTCTTCGCCCCAAAGTGGATTCTCGCTCGCCATGCGCCGGATCAGCTGGCGCAGTTCCAGCGGAATCGACGGCCGCCCTGGTCTGAGCAACAACACAACGAGGTCGGCCAGGTCGGCAAGCAACTGAACGACGACTCGAGCCAGCGCGATCACGCCACAGCTCGGCGAAGGTCCCGCAACGGCGTCAGTTTGTCCCGGATCCAATGTTTGCGGAGCACAGCCCTTTGACAGGGATGCGATCCCATTGGGGAAGGAGTTACGATGGCGGTCATGAGCCACAGGAAACGGGGCCTGGGCAGGGACCTGGAGGGGCTGCTCGGCCAGACGACTAAGCGGCCGATGCCTGGCGTGGCGCCGACGCGCCGCCAGGTTGCGCATCTGCCCGTCGACGTGCTGCAGCCGGGCGCTTATCAGCCGTGTCATGACACGTGCGTAGAAATCCTCGGCGAGCTCGCCAACTCGAGGACATGGCGGACACGCCGAGGATGTCCAGAGCCATGTATTG
This sequence comes from Pseudomonadota bacterium, assembly GCA_016704655.1. GTDB lineage: Bacteria > Pseudomonadota > Gammaproteobacteria > Steroidobacterales > Steroidobacteraceae > RPQJ01. Next base: position 70,968 of record JADIZR010000012.1, read on the forward strand.
ACCGACGCGGGCTTTGCAAAGTACACCAACGTGGATTTCTTCAAGAAGCACAAAGCCGATTTGAAACAGCTTGAAGGCTTGAAGCAGGACAACGACTGCGACGAGGACCGGGAAAACGACGAATAGCCGGCCCGGCGGCCAAGAAAGTCAAGAAGGGGGGTTTCCATGCGAACATTCCTGATCTTGCGGGACGCGATGGCCGTTGGGCTGATCGCGGTGACCCTGACGGCGTCCGCGGGCGCGCCATTGCCCGTCATCAGCGGCCGCACCTACATCACCGGCAGCGCAAAGATCAAAGTGACGGGGACATTCCAGTTCGATGCCGTGATTCCGATCAACAAGCAAGCGAGCTTCAGCGATGGCGAGATGACCTGGATTCAGTACGGCGACTCGGGTTCCGAGCAGCCCAACCTGCTGGTTACGGTCAGTCTCCAGGAACTCGGCTTCGGCATCGGGCTCGGCAAGAAGGTCTCGACCGCCGGCGGCGAGCAGTGCTCCGGCGACATGGACATCAAACCCACGATGATCACCGGACACTACAAGTGCCCGGGCATCACGTCCTACGATCCGCGCGACGGAAAAATGGGTAAGGTCACCATCGAGATCGACATGACAGCCGGGTCCTGACGCTCGAGATGACCGGCAAGAAAGTCGGCACCTGCGGCAACCCGACCCAGTAGCTCCGCTACTCAGTCAGTGCGGTCGCGAGGCTCTTGAAATCGATCCCCTGTAACAGCGGATCGATCCTCGCCGGATCGCCGACGACCTCGACGGAAATGACATGTGCCGCCGTCGGCACCGCGTTCGCGCGCCGTGCCGGCATCCAGCGCTTGGTCTGCTCCGCACGATTCCATCCGCCGAACAGGACCAAGGCGTGTCCCTCTGCACTCTTCTCGGCATCGGCAGGACGCGTCCAGCGCTGTGCGACAGACGCGCCGGACGGCAGCGGGAAGTTTGCGGCGCCACTCGTCAGCGGGACAGCCGTCTCGTTGACCCGCACGCTGATGGACATGTGGAGATCGCGATCCATCTCTTTCCCGGCCGCGGCAATCCGCGCCTGGCTGTCGCCCTCATCCGCGATCTGCTGGTACTCGGCCTGGATTTTTTCCATGTCGTAGTTGATCTTCTCGGCGCCCGCCATATCACCCTTCTGGACGAGCGCGACCTGGCGCGCGCTGAGCTGCTGCATTTGCGCCATCAGTGCGTCCATTCGCGGCTGTTTCTTCTTCTGTTCTTCAGCCGCATTGGTCGCGGCGTCCCGCATCACCTGCTGGCGAGCCTCATAATCGTCCACGCGGTTGTAGGTACGCGAGATACCGTAGCTCCACGGGCGGTTTTCGCCGTCGCGACAGACGCTCCCGACGACGGAGATTTCTTCGTAGCCGCCGATCTGCCATCCGGCCGGTGCGGGAGGCAGGGATTTCTTCGCGATCTCGAGAACTGCCGTCATCCTGGCGCGCTCGACGGAAGTGGAGTCTCTGAAGCCCGCATTGCAGGGCCCGTCGCCGCGCGCGATCGAAGCACATGAAACCACAGCCGCGGCCAGGACGAGCGTCGCCATCATTCTTGAAGGAGTCATGAAACGTGCTCCTGCGTTACTTCATCAGTCGCAGTGAAACCGGATAGCGATACCGCGTGCCGTGATTGGCCTGCATGCCCGCGGTGATGAAACACACGAGCGTCGCGATGCCGATCAACATCAGCAACGGAATAGTCAGCACCGCGCCGATGCCGAGGGATCTGTCGGTGCAGACAACAAGGTGCCATTCGGATCACTGGCTGTCAACGCCGGACGGATATTGCATCTCTGGCGGGCGGTGCACGCCCGGAGGTTCAGTGGCCGGTCGGCTTGGCCGACGGCGCGCCTGACGGGCTCATCGCGATCGCCCTCGGCGAAGCGAGGGTACAGGTCGGTGTGCGCTGCGTCTGTTCCCACGGATGTTGACCAGTGGCAGTGGTGCAGACGCGGTCGATGAGCGCGGCGCCACCTCGTCGCCGAGCACCTCGCCCCATTCCTCGAAGCCCTTGTTTGGGTGAGCACGGTCGAGGCGCGTTCGTAGCGACGATTCATGAGCTGGAAGAACAGCAGGCACCGGCGTGGTTGATCGGCAGGTAGCCGATCTCATCGACCACCAGCAGCGACGGATGGGTGAGCAGGCGGTCGCCGCGCCAAGTGGCCAGCCGCCTGGGCTTCCTCGAGCGAGGTGATCAGGTCGATCAAGGTGCCGTAATAGACGCGTCGTCCACGCTGCGCGGCGGCGATGGCGAGGCTGATCGCGAGGTGCGTCTTGCCCCGCCCGGCGGGCCCAGCAGCACGACGTTTTCCTTGCGCTCGATGAAGTTGAGCTCGTGCAGGCTCTCGATCTGCTCGCGCTTGAGCGGAGGGCTGGAAGGCGAAGTCGAACGACTCCAGCGTCTTCACCGCGGGGAGCCGCGAGGAGCGCATCGCCGCCTCCAGCCGGCGGTTGTTGCGCAGCGGACCTGCGCGGTGAGCAGGCGGCTGATCGCTTCGGTCGCCGCGAGCCGCCCGCCGTCGATCTCGCGCAGGATGCCGTCGACGGCTTCAGCGAGCCCGGCATCTTGGGTCGGCGAGCAGGTCGCGGATGGCATCGCGCGGATGACGCTGGGCGACACTCATCGTGCGACCCCGGTCAGTCGGTCATACCAGGCGAGCGGGCGCCGCTCGACTGCAGCATGGCCGGCGGTTGCGACGGCCGCGACCGCCGGGCGTGTGGGCCGTCGCGACCAACGACCGATACGGACGCCGCCAGGGGGCCGCAGCACGACGCGCTCGTCGCGTTCGAAGCGCAGGCGCGGCGCCTCGGCAGTGGTGCGATGCAGGCGGCGGTTCGCCGTCTGCGCGAGCCACGACAGCGCCTGCGCGTTGGATCGGCATCGTTGAGGAAGGTCCGGCCATAGAAGAAGCCCTGACGGACGTAGCCGATGGGCCGCTCGACCTTGCCCTTGGTCTGCGCTCGATACGGGCGGCAGGCGCGCCGCGGAAGTCCCAGTGCGCGGCGAAGCGCATGAACTCGGCGTTCTCCAGCAGCCGCCCGCCGATCTCCGCTCGTCGTCGACGATACGGCCTTCAACTGGTCGAAGAGCAGATTGGCGGGCACGCCGCCGAAGTAGGCAAGGCGTCCTCCAGCCCGCGCATCAACACGAGCATCGTTTGGCGCGTATGAACTGCAGCCACAGCAGCCGCGAGTACCCGAGCGACCACCAGCGTAGCGCTGCCCCCTAACCGGACTCGGCGAAGTCGGCCTGGCCCTGATGGCCTGGCGCGGTCTCAAGGCACCACGGCTCCACCACTGGCGTCGGGCGCATCTGGCGGACGCAGTCCTTCACCTGCGTGTAGCCACCCGCTAGCCCGCCGCCCGGATCTCCTCGAACAGCCGCACCGCCGACAGCTTCGGATACTCGGCCAGGCGCGCCGCAGAATGCCGCGAAAGGGGTCGACCTTGCAGGTGACCGGCGGTCGCGCGGCATACCGCATCGGCGCGTCATCGAGCTCACGCTCGGCTGCCCGGTGGCAATCCAGTGGTAGACGGTCCGCCGTGCGACCCAGCTCCCGCGCGATCTCCGCCTTACTCAGGCCCCGTTCCAGGTAATGACGTAACAGCACTCGTTGATTCCTTGCTACATCGCCCCGGCTCCCGCGCAAGTCACGGAATCGCCAGCTTGGGGTGTGCAATTTTCGTCCGCCAGATCTGTGCAATTTACGTCCGCCGCCGACACACTGGCATTTTTGTTTTCTCCCCTGCGGGAGGTTGCAGTGGCTTGACAAGCTCCCGCGCACAGGACCATATCACTCGCGCCCCACTATACGGCCGTCACAAGCAGACCCGCCATGCCCCGCTCCCGCGCGACGCACCCGCGCCCATTCTGGCGAACAGGCGGGGTCCTTCGCGCAGCCCCGTCGACCGGCCCCTCAGCTCGCCCGCTTCCCAGGTGCCCAGATCGCCAGCCCCGCCGCTCGGCTCGGGCGAACGATCGGCCCAGTTACCGATAGTCCGCGGGTGATACCCGAAACCGGATGCAAATCATTGACTTGGAAGTGAGCCAGGGACGGAATCGAACCATCGACACGCGGATTTTCAATCCAACGGAGAGCCCGGTTCGGTGCGAGTAAGCCGAAGAAGCGCGACGAGTTTTCGCGGCCCCGACCGAACTGCCCCGCCCGACCGAGCCCATACCGAACCCCCGGGGGCCGGTTTTTCATGGCCTCAAGAGACGAAACCCCGGCCCCTCCCTCTGGGAAGAACCTGTCGAATGGCTGACAAGCTTTAGTCCCTATATGGGGGACTAGGGTGTCGCGGTCTTGCCAGGCGCCGGCAGTTGCGCCAGATACGCGGCGACGGCTCGCTTGTCGTCTGCCGAGAGGTTGCGGAGGATCGGAGGCATCGCGGGGTTGGAGTTGCCACGCTCGCCGGTGAGGATGAGGTCGAGCTCGCGCAACAGGTAGCTGTAGTGCTGCGACGCAAGCATGGGATAGAAAAGCTCCGCGCGTCCTTCGCCGTGCTCGCCATGGCACCTTGCACAATCACTGGCGTACACGGCCTGGCCGCGCGGCACCAACTCGGGTGGACCCTGCGCGATGTTGTCCACGACCGGCAGAGACTGAAGATAGGCCGCCATGTCGGCAAAATCTTGCAGCGTCAGATCGGAATCGAACATGTAGTCCTTCATCTCCGGGTTCACGCGCAGGCCACTGCGGATGTCCATCAGCTGCTTGATCAACACCGAGGCATGCTGCCCGGACAGCCGCGGTATATTGAATTTCGCGCGCCCCGAGCCATCCTTGCGGTGGCAGGTCTGACACTCGGCATACGCCTCCTTGCCGCGTTGTATGTCGCCTGGCAACGCCAACGTGGCCTTGATATCGCCATCCGTCGGCAAGAGTACGGTCACCTGAGCAACGGCCGTTCCAGCCGGGTCCGCGAGCATGATCGCGACGGCAAGCGACATTGTCGCCATGAGCTTCCGCGCTTTAGCGATCAGGAACTGCATCATTGCTCCCCTCGTCTTCGCCGACTCCATCCTGCTCTCGGTCAGGATCGATCGCCTTATACACCCTGAAAGACTGCCTCTACGAACAAGACTCGCAGGCCCCCAAGCATCGAGTCGTCGAGAGAAATACCCAGCTAGCAGCCTGTCGTGTTAACCGGCGTCTAGGATTGACCAGCGTCCGGCGTCCAATGTTGGTCATACGAAAATGAGACAAGCTCACGATTCTCATCGACAAATGTCTCTTGAACCCTGGTCAGCCTTCGACGCCGGTCAGGCCAAGATCATGTTCAAACTTAAACGCCGGTTCACAGTCGTAGATGACCGAATCCGACAACGGGATCAGTGAGCGGTTGGGGCAATCAGCACACTTAATGCGTGGCTTTTCGCAAATGCCTGGCCGCCATTCGTTGGCGCACGCAGGTGCGTAGCCGGACTTTCCGCTCGCCTTGCTCTCCCAACGGACGGGGTAGACATCCGTGCGACCGCGGAACAGTCGGCAGAATAAAATGCTATGAGACGGGCGATCTCCACCCGCAATTCATCCGGAGATCGTATCCCCGGAGCGCCGTCTTCAACCGGTGATTGCTCAGGCGAATTCAAGCAGCGCGTGAGGACTCCGATCCGCAACCATCAGCAGCGTACGAGCTGCACCTGACGGGGCGCGGCGGCCCTGCTCCCAGTCCTGCAGAGCACGCACCGAGACACCGAGGAGTACCGCGAAACGCGCCTGTGACAAGCCGGTCTTCGTTCGGATATTTGCGACGTCGGGGACGTTGATGACGCGACCGCACTTCCACTTCCTGCCGAAGTCGCCAGGGTACGGTGGCGGCACTGTTCTCCGCCACGGAATTCGGACACATCTCGACCGGACAGGTGGCGTGCGTCAGCGCGACCGCTGCAAGCCTTTGTCAGCCGGGTGCTCCACCATTTGTCCCTCGACAAATTTGTGCAGAACGCTCGACACCAGCGTCTGATACGGCAAGCCCTCGGCCAACGCCCGCTTCTGCAGTGCACGCAGGTCCTTCGAGGAAATGCGGATGTTGATCCGACTGTCCTTGGTGAATGTAGCTTCGGCCACCTTGCGATGGCGCGCTAACTCGCGGGAGCGATTCTTTACCGGCTTCAACTTGCCGGAATCGAAGGCCTCAAGAATCTCCTTCTCGTCTGCATCAAGTTTGTTCATCGGATTCACCAAGGTACTGTCTGGAGGCCTTGCGGCTCGGAATGATCGTCTTCAGGAAGATCTCGGTCTCGGATTCAACGAAGGGCACGAGATACGCATAGCCCTCGATCAGGACCAGCGATATCTTCTGCCCGGGATAGCGCTGCTGGTTCGGGTGCTCGAGCAGGTCCACCTCGTCGCCAGCTTCAATGTGAAACACCACATCCTCGAACGAAACGCCGCGCTCGCGCTTCAGCCTCTCGTTCTTGGCGGGATCCCAAGCATAGTGCTTCACCGACAAATCATAGCAAAGTGTGTGCCGTATGTACTCAGGCTGTCATCGGCGCTCACGTGGACCGCGCCGGCACAGCACGGCTCTGTCCGCACGTGATCGACCCAGTTCCCGATAGTCCGCGGGTGACGCCAAAACCAGCTTGCAAATCATAAAGTTGGAAGTGGTGGCCAGGGACGGAATCGAACCATCGACACGCGGATTTTCAATCCGCTGCTCTACCAACTGAGCTACCTGGCCACGGCGGGTTCCGGCGAGGGGCCGGCCTGCAGAGAGCCCGAAATTAGACCCGAGGGCTCTCCCCCCGTCAAGGACAGCGGCGGTACCAAATCCCAATGAATCCGCCAATTTGGCGTGATGCAACCACATACGACATGAAATGGAATGACCGGGATCCCGCCCAACCTGATTTCGCCTTACACTGAGTAAGGAATGTCGAATTCGGTAAGGCGTCATGAGCGAAGCCAAGATGACGAGCAAGGGACAGATCACGGTGCCGAAGGACGTTCGGCTGAAACTCGGCCTCAAGCCCGGCGACCGCGTCCGGTTTCTCGTCGAGGCGGACGGCCGCGTGAGGCTCCTGCCGGCCAAGCGGGATATCAGCGAACTCGTCGGCATCCTGCCGAAGCCAAAGCGGGCGTTGACCATCGAGGAAATGGACGAGGCCATCGCTCGAGCGGTCGCAGAGAAGTTCTCGCGTCATGATCGGGATTGATACGAATGTCCTGGTCCGGCTGATCGTGGCCGACGACCCCAGGCAGACCTCGGCTGCACGTAACTTCATACGTGACCGCTGCACATCGGGCGATCCCGGGTTCGTGTCGAACATCGTGTTGGCGGAGATCGCCTGGACGCTCGCAGCAGGCTACGGCTACTCGAGACATCAGATCGCGGATGCGATCGAACGGATCATGGAGACGATCCAGCTGCAAATCGAGTCATCGACGGACGTTGCGGCGGCCCTGATCGAATACAGGGCTGGGCCGGCGGATTTTGCTGACTGCCTGATCGGGCAGACCAACCGCACAGCGGACTGCAGCCGTACCGTCACCTTCGATCGCAAGGCAGCAAAGCTCGACACGTTCGAACTTCTGAAGAGCAGCTGACCTTCAGCGCAACTGGCTGTCCTTGCTGCCGCGACGATTGTAGAGGCTGGTCGCGCCCTGGTCCTGGTCCCGTTCTTCCTGGCACGCAACGCACAAGCGCACGCCGGGCAGCGCCAGCCGCCGCGGCTCGGGAATCGACTCACCACATTCCTCGCAGTGACTCAGGCTCGGCCCGCTCGGCAACTGGGCGCGGGCGCGCTTGATCGCGTCCTCGATGCTGTCGTCAATCTGCTGCTGCACGGCGCCGTCGCCGGCCCATCCCGTGGCCATGTTGATCCCTCACCCCAGTTGGCGCCCGCCTGAATACAGGAGAGCAGGAAGGAGGGGAAGACTACAACATCAGCCGCGCGTTTCGTGCCAGTGGCGAATGTCGGTCAACGCCACCCTGCCCAGCCTGCCATCCAGACCGGGGGACCAGCCCCCACGCGTGCCGAGCGACGGCCCGACTGCCAGCGCGCCCGGCACGGGGTCATCCGGGAAGTACCTGCTGCGAGTGATGACGACCAGGATTCCTGCCGCAGTCGCCGCTGCCAGACCCATGGCAGAATCTTCGATCGCAACGGCCTGCTCAGCTCGCAAGCGCAGTCGCTCGAGCACGAGTCGATAGGCCTGCGGATCGGGCTTCTTGACCGGCGCGTCTTCAGCGCAGACCACGGCGGCGAATCGCGATTCCCAGTCGGCACCGACTTGCGCCACAAGCAGCGCCTGCACGTTGCTGCGGCTGGTGGTCGTGACGATGGCCATGCGCAGGCCTGCAGCCGCGCACTCGTCGAACAGCTCACGGACCCCTGCGCGCAGCGGCAGTGCCCCACTCGCGACGAGTTCCACATAGCGTCGGTTCTTCAATACATGGATGCGCCTGGCCAGCGCGCTGCGTTCTTCCAGCGAACCCGGCGCGAGTGGCTGCGATTCCATGTCGAACAGCAGCCGTTCGAAACCGCCGGCGACGCGCAGCAGTTCGCCGTAGCGCTGTTCGCTCCAGCGCCATGGAATGTCGAGTTCCTGGAACGCGGCGTTGAAGGCCACGAGGTGACCGTCGCGCTCGGTCTCGGCGAGCGTGCCGTCGACGTCCCAGAGGACAGCATCAATCATCAAGGGCCGAGTGTTGATTCAGTAAGGCCGGCATAACTGCGTTCCGAACCGGTCACAGTCTGTGACCGGTTCACCAAGTCGTGCGTATTCACGGCTGCTTGGAGCCCAGAACCACTCATCCCAAAGCTCTCCGGCTAGGGCGGGAGAGGGGAAGGCCAGACGCGACGCGCGCATTGACCGGTCTGCGAGCGGAGATAATCCTTGCTAGGTCAGAGGTGGAGGCGCCAAGCGCAATCAACGACCGGAACAGAAGGTCGATCGAAACACTGGGATCACCCGCTTCCATCTTGGCCACACGGGACTGGCTCGACCTGACTACTCTTGCAAGCTCACCCTGTGTCAGGCGCCGCTGCACGCGCTGGAGCTTCAGGCCATTTGCAAGACGAAGGTGAAGCTCGACGAGCGCCTGTTCCTCCGCGGTTAACCCCAGAAAATCGCCAGCGTCGCCAACGGCCCACCCGCGTTGCAGAAGCTTTCGCCGCTTAACCACTCGCATCGTCGTACTCCCGCAGCCAGGCGAGGTTTCGGCGAGCGCGTATGTCCATTCTGACATACCCACGGCAAATCGATGGCCGCAGGGGGGGGGGGGGCCGGGGGGGGGGGGGACCGGGGGGGGGGGGGGGGGGGGGCCCCCCCCCCCCCCCCCCGCCAGGAGAAGGAGCAGGAGTCAAGCCCGCCGCTTGCGATCCATCAGCCGCAGGATCAGCGGCGTCAGGATCAACTGCATCGCGAGCCCCATCTTGCCGCCCGGCACGACGATGTTGTTGGGACGGGACATCCATGACTCGTCGAGCATCGACAACAGGTACGGGAAGTCGATGCCCTTCGGGTTCGAGAAGCGGATGATCACCATCGATTCGTCGGCGCTGGGAATGTCCTTGGCGATGAACGGATTGCTGGTGTCCACCGTCGGCACCCGCTGGAAGTTCACGTGCGTGCGGCTGAACTGCGGGCAGATGTGGTTCACGTAGTCCGGCATGCGGCGCAGGATGGTGTCGACCACCGCGTCCTGGCTGTAACCGCGCTGGGTCTTGTCGCGGTGCAGCTTCTGGATCCACTCGAGGTTGATGATCGGCACCACGCCGACGAGCAGGTCGACGTGCTTCGCCACGTCGGCCTCCGGCCCGACGTAGCCGCCGTGCAGCCCTTCGTAGAACAGCAGATCGCTCTTCTCGGCCATCGGCTGCCAGTCCGTGAACGTGCCGGGCGCGCTGCCGAGCTCCTTCGCCTCGAGTTCGTCGTGCACGTAGCGACGCACCTTGCCGCCGCCCGTCGTGCCATAGGTCTCGAACGCGGACGCGAGGTCGGCGAGCAGGTTCGATTCAGGACCAAAGTGGCTGATCTGCGGACCTTCGCCCGTGTCGGCCGCCTTCACCTTCCCACGCATCTGGACGCGGTCGTAGCGATGGAACGAGTCGCCTTCGATCACCTGCGCGTGGATACCCTCGCGACGAAAGATGTGCGCGAAGCTCTTCATGACGGTGCTGGTGCCCGCGCCCGAGGAACCGGTGACCGCAATGACGGGATACTTGGTGGACATGTGCGTGCTCGCAGGAGAGTTGTTCGTTCGTAGGTGTCGTCGTCAGTGTTCCGTGCGCGCGTCGTCAGGTCGCGCTCGGCCGGAACAGTGACCGCTCGTTGAACAGCGGCGACGAATAGCGGCGGTCGATGCCTTTGTCGTGCTCCCAGTGGTAGCGCACGATGCGCTCCACTTCGTTCTTCGAACCCAGGATCACCGGCACGCGCTGGTGCAACTGGTGCGGCAGCAGTTCCATGAGCCGCTGCCGACCGGTCGATGCCGCGCCGCCCGCCTGCTCCACCAGGAAGCTGATCGGGCTCGCCTCGTACATCAGTCGCAGGCGACCGGGCTTTTCGGGATCGCGGGTGTCGCGCGGATACATGAATACGCCGCCGCGCACGAGAATGCGGTGCACCTCGGCCACCATCGAGGCGATCCAGCGCATGTTGAAATCGCGGCCGCGTTCGCCCGACTTGCCGTCCTGGCACTCAGTGACGTAGCGATGCACTGGGACTTCCCAGAACCGCGCGTTGCTGGTGTTGATCGCGAATTCGCTGGTGTCTTCGGGAATACGCAGGTTGGGGTGCGTCAGGATGAAGTTGCCGACTTCGCGATCGAGCGTGAAGCCGTGCGTGCCCTTGCCGACCGTGACGACCAGCATCGTTGAGGGGCCGTAGATCGCGTACCCGGCAGCCACCTGCTCGATGCCCTTCTGCAGGAAGTCCTCGACTTTCGGCGCTTCCTTGCGGTCATGGCGCAGGATCGAGAAGATCGTGCCGACCGAGACGTTGACGTCCGCGTTCGACGAGCCGTCGAGCGGATCGAAGACCAGCAGGAAGCGCCCGCGCGGGTACTCGGCTGGGATCGGGTACGGATCGTCGAGCTCTTCGGACGCCATGCCCGCGACCAGGCCGCCCCAGTCGCAGCTTTTCAGGATCACGTCGTTCGAGGCGACGTCGAGCTTCACCTGCTGTTCGCCCTGCACGTTTTCCGTACCGGCCTTGCCGAGCAAGCCGCCAAGCGCGCCCTTCGCCGCCATCGACGAGATCGTCTTGACCGCCGCGGCGACGTCGACGAGCAGCGCGCCCAGGTCGCGCGAGCCCTCGATGCCTTCGAGCTGCTGGATCAGGAACTTGGAGAGTGTCGTGCGGCCGAGATGCATGGGCGTGCCCTTTCGCTGATCGTCAGTTGTTTGGTGTCGCTGCTGCGCCGAGGTCGAACACGCGGCTCGCGCGGATGTCGGGCGACTCGATCGTGCTGAGGTCGTCGACCGTCAGTTCCTTGTCGGGATTCGCGAACAGCCGACTCGCCTGGCGCAGCCGCGCGCGGTCGAGCGCGTTGCGCACGCTGCGGGCGTTGGCGAACTGGGGCTGGCGGATGCGGTGCGCGATGTATTCCTGGAAGGTCTCCCGTGCGCCCGGCCCGAAGCGGTAGTTCTGCTGCTCGAGCATCATCTCGGCGATCCGCAGCAGCTCGCCTTCAGCGAAATCCGGAAATTCGAGGTGATGCGCGATGCGAGAGCGCATGCCGGGGTTCGACTGGAAGAACGTCTCCATGCGGTCGCCGTAGCCGGCGAGGATCACGACGAGGTCGTCGCGGTTGTTCTCCATCACCTGCATCAGGATCTCGATCGCTTCCTGGCCGTAGTCGCGCTCGTTGTCGGGGCGGTAGAGGTAGTAGGCCTCGTCGATGAACAGCACGCCGCCCATCGCCTTCTTCAGCACCTCGCGCGTCTTGGGCGCGGTGTGGCCGACGTACTGGCCGACGAGGTCATCGCGCGTCACGGCAACCAGGTGGCCTTTGCGGATGTAACCCAGTCGATGCAGGATCTGGGCCATGCGCAGTGCGACGGTCGTCTTGCCGGTGCCGGGATTGCCGGTGAACGACATGTGCAGACTGGGTGTTTGCGCCTGCAGCCCCTGGTTCATGCGCAGGCGGTCGATGACGAGCAGCGCCGCGATGTCGCGGATGCGCGCCTTCACCGGGGCGAGGCCGACGAGTTCGCGGTCGAGTTCGTCGAGCACGTCGCCAGCCTGGGATTGCGCCATCACTTCCGCGACGGTGCGTGCAGTACGCACTCCGTCTCCCTGCTCGACCACCTCACCCGCCTTGGCGGGCGTGGCGCCCGGCACGGGAGTCGTGACTGAGCCAGGAATGTTGTACATGGCCATTGCCCGCTGTTACTTGCGGTAGCGCTCGCCTTCCGCGCGCTCGGCCTCGTACCCGCGGATGGTGTAGCGCATCGTGCGCCCGTTCGTCTCCTGGCGCACCAGGCCGAAGCCTGGTTCGACCGGCGGCCGATTGACGATGAAGCTCATTGCGATCGTTTCCACGCCGCGCGTCGAATCGAACGCCACCAGCCGGATGTAATGCGTCGGGAACGTGTCGCGACAGCTCTTGAGTTCCAGCATCACGCCGGCGGCGTCATTGAGGTCGAACATCGGCATGCCGAACATTTCCCAGTACGTGTTCCGGGGGTGCGGATCGTCGGTGTACTCGACGGCCCACGCGTAGCCCTTCTTCAGGCCGTACTCGATCTGCAGCGCGATCTCGGCGTCCGTCAGGTCGGGGAGGAAGCTGAACTGGCCCTGCGTCAGGCGCCCGGTCGGATTGGTCATCATGGTCGTGGTCTCCGTGCGTGCAGGGTTCAGTTGGACGCGGTCGGCGTGACGGCGTAGTCGGAGGTATCCGTCGAGGTGTAGTTGAACGTGATGTCGCCCCAGGTATCGAGCGCCTGCTTCAGCGGCGTGCAGAACTGCGCTGCCTTCTTCAGGATCTCAGGGCCTTCGTTCGCGATGTCCTTGCCTTCGTTGCGCGCCTTGACCATGCACTCGAGCGCCACGCGGTTGGCCACGGCGCCCGCCTGGATGCCCGCCGGGTGCCCGATCGTGCCGCCGCCGAACTGCAGGATCACGTCGTCACCGAACAGGTCCAGCAACTGGTGCATCTGGCCGGCGTGAATGCCGCCGCTCGCGACCGGCATGACCTTCTTCAGGTCGGCCCAGTCCTGGTCGAAGAACAGGCCGCGCGGCAGGTCCTGCTTCGTGTAGCTGTCGCGGCAGACGTTGTAGTAACCCTGCACCGTGAGCGGGTCGCCTTCGAGCTTGCCGACGGCCGTGCCGGTGTGCAGGTGATCGCAACCCGCGAGACGCAGCCACTTCGCGATCACGCGGAAGCTGACGCCGTGATTCTTCTGCCGCGTGTACGTGCCATGGCCGGCGCGGTGCATGTGCATCAGCATGTCGTGCTTGCGGCACCAGTTGGCCATGCTCTGGATGGCCGTCCAGCCGATCACGAGGTCGACCATGACGATGATCGAGCCGAGTTCTTTCGCGAACTCGGCGCGCTCGTACATGTCTTCCATCGTCGCGGCAGTAATGTTCAGGTACGAGCCCTTCACTTCGCCGGTTGCCGCGCTCGCCTTGTTGACGGCGTCCATCACGTAGAGGAAGCGATCGCGCCAGTGCATGAACGGCTGCGAGTTGATGTTCTCGTCGTCCTTCATGAAGTCGAGGCCGCCCTTCAGGCCTTCGTACACGACGCGGCCGTAGTTGCGGCCCGAGAGACCGAGCTTGGGCTTGGTCGTGGCGCCGAGCAGCGGACGACCGAACTTGTCGAGACGCTCGCGCTCGACGACGATGCCGGTCGGCGGCCCCTTGAACGTCTTCAGGTACGCGACCGGGATGCGGATGTCCTCGAGGCGCGCGGCCTTGAGCGGCTTGAAGCTGAACACGTTGCCGATGAGGCTCGCGGTCATGTTCGCGATCGAGCCTTCTTCGAACAGGATCAGGTCGTAGGCCACCCAGGCGAAGTACTGGCCGGGGATGCCCGGCACCGGCTCGACCTTGAAGGCCTTGGCACGGTAGCTGTCGCAGGCCGTCAGGCGATCGGTCCAGACCACGGTCCAGGTCGCGGTGCTCGATTCGCCAGCCACGGCGGCTGCGGCCTCGATCGGGTCGACGCCTTCCTGCGGCGTGATGCGGAACAGGCAGATCGTGTCCGTTTCCTTCGGGACGTAATCGGCATCCCAGTACCCCATCTGGCGGTACTTGAGGACGCCCGCGCTGTAGCGCTTCTTCTTATCCATGATCGGGTTGCTGTTGCCGACGATTTCAGGTGCGGTGGCCATGCCGGGCCCTCTGGTGGGGTGTAAACGTAGGACCACTTTAGGAGGCTCGATCATTTAGCTGAAGTCATATATTCTGATCCCAGCATTCAGATTTCCTGAATGACCGGAAATAGGGGACGCTCACCTATTTCTGAAAAACAGGTGAGCGTTCCCTATTTCCATGAAGAACGTGTCGCTGCGGCAGTTGCGGGTCTTCGCCTCGGTTGCGAAGCACCTGAGCTTTGCCCGTGCAGCCGAGGAGCTGAACCTCTCGCCCCCGGCTGTTTCCATGCAAATCAAGGAGTTGGAGGTCGAGGTCGGCCTGCCGCTGTTCGACCGGACCAGCCGCAAGGTCTCGCTGACCACGGTTGGCGAGTACCTGCTCGCCTACACCCGCCGCGTGCTGGCGGCCATGCGCGACGCCGAAGACGTAGTCGCCCGGTTCCGCGGCCTCAAGACTGGCGTGCTCGACGTGGGCATGGTCAGCACCGCCAAGTACTTCGTGCCGCGGATGCTGGCGCAATTCCGGGACGAGCACCCTGGCGTCGAGATCCGCCTGCAGGTCTGCAACAACCGCGACGAGGTCGTCACCCTGATGCAGCAGGGCGGGGTCGAGCTCGCCATCATGGGCCGGCCGCCGCAGTCCTGGCCGACGCGCGCCGAGCCGTTCGCGATGCACCCGCACGTGCTGGTGACCTCGGTCGATCATCCGTTCACGCAGATGGAACGCGTGCCGGCACGAGCGCTGCAGGAAGAAGGCTTCATCGTGCGTGAACCGGGCTCGGGCACGCTCGCGGCGCTCGACGAATACATGACGGCGCACCACATGAAGGCGCGCGTCGCGATGCAGATGTCGAGCAACGAGGCAATCAAGCAGGCCGTGATGGCCGGCATGGGAATTTCGCTGCTGTCGCTGCACACGCTCGGGCTCGAACTCGATCACGGGTTGATCGCCGTGCCGGAAGTTCAGGGCCTGCCCGTGATGCGCCGCTGGCACGTCGTCAACAACCTGTCGAAGACCCTCTCCCCAGCCGCCGAGGCGTTCCGCTACTTCATCCTGGAGCGCGGTGAAGCGTTTCCTTGCCGAGCAGTTCGCGCGGCACGACGTTGCGCACACCGGGAACGCACTCGCGACGGAACGCTGAACAACCGCCCGACATCGATTTGCCTTGGTCATACTATGGTGATACCGTCCTCGCATGAGGATTGCCATTTCGGTGCCGGACGAGGTGTTCGAGGCGGGTGAACACCTCGCGCGCCAGCTCGGCATTTCCCGCAGCCAGCTGTACAGCGACGCCCTGGCCACCTACCTGAGCGCGCGCGGCGCCGAAGAGGTGACCGCCCGCCTGAACGCGCTATATGGCGCGCAACCGTCAGAAATCGAACCGGCAATCCAGCGCGCCCAACTGAAGAATCTCGTCGATGAAGCGTGGTGAGGTCTGGTGGGCATCGCTGCCGGCACCGACCGGCTCCGGCCCCGGCTTTCGCCGACCCGTGCTGGTGATTCAGTCCGACCCCTTCAACCAGAGCCGCATCGCTACGGTTGTCGCGGCTGTCATTACGTCGAACCTGGCATTGGCGGATTCGCCGGGCAACGTGCGCATGGGCCGGAGTGAATCCGGCCTGGCGAAGCCGTCTGTCGTGAACGTCTCACAGGTAGTCACGCTCGACCGGCAGTTGCTCACGCAGAGAGTCCGCGCTGTCCCTGGCACGACGATGCGCCACGTGGACGATGGGTTGCGTCTCGTGCTCGGCCTTTGACTCATTGTCTGCGCAAGCCGCGCGGACTCACAGGTTGAAGAACTGCAGCTCGCCGAACTCAAAAGCCTTGCTGCAGGAGCCGGCCCCGGGCTCACCCAATCGAGCTGCCATTTCCCTGGCCTGCTGCAGGCATTCCGCATAGAGACGCACGCGTTCCGAGGTGGGCAGCGCGGTCTGCTCACAACCTCTGGACTCGAGCGCGGCTTCGATCGAAAAGCGTTCGTGCTGTTCCTGGAACTGGCGGTGCGTCCACATGCCCGTCGGCGGATCGAACTCGTACAGCGGCAGGAAGCAGTGCCCCTGCTGCGCGACGAAATCGACGGCGTCCGTGATGAACTGGGCGTCTGCATCGTCCATCGTGTAATGAAACCCGACGCGGCACCAGCCGGGCTTGATGCCCTGGAAACCCTTGCGTACCCAGTCCCGATATTGCTCCGACGTCGTCTCGTCGATGCCCAGCAGGCGGTGCCCGTACGGACCAGCGCACGAACAACCGGCACGCGACTGGATGCCGAACAGGTCGTTGAGCAGCACCGTCACGAACTTGGGATGCAGATAGCGACCGCGCACGTCGCGCAGGTTGAACGACACGATGCCGATGCGACGGGCTGGATCGGCGTTGCCGAGCAACTCGAAGCGCTCGCTGGCCGACCACTGCTGCATCGCGCGCCGCAGCAGCTCGTGCTCGCGCGCCTCGATGCGCTCCACACCGACCTTCTGCTTGAGGTCCATCGCGAGCGCCGCTTTCATCGTCTGCAGCACGCCCGGCGTGCCGGCTTTCTCGCGCTCTTCGATGTCCGCGATGAAGTCCTGGTCCAGCGGGCTCACGTAATCGACGGTGCCGCCGCCCGCGACGCTCGGCGGCAGGTCGCGTGAATACAGCCGTTCGTTGAAGACGAGCACGCCGCTCGAACCCGGACCACCGAGGAACTTGTGCGGCGAGAGGAAGACGGCGTCGTACGAGGCGTCACCGCCCGCCGCGTCCGGCTCAGGATTCATGTCGATTTCGACGTAGGGCGCGCTCGCGGCATAGTCGAAGCACGCGTACGCATCATGCGCATGCAACAGCTTCGCGATCTCCCGCGTCGGGGAGCGCATGCCGGTGACGTTGGAGGCGGCCGAGAATGAGCCAATGCGCAGACGGCCCTGGTACTCGGACACACGCAGCAGGTGTTGCAGGTGCTCGAGGTCCACGCCGCCGTCGACGGCGAGATTGACCTCGACGACCGTGGCGAGACCCTGCCGCCACGTGACCTCGTTGCTGTGATGCTCGTAGGGCCCGACGAACACCACCGGCTGTCGCGACTGCTGGAAACGACGGAACTCTTCGAACTTCGCGTCGCCCATGAAGGCTCGCAGCTGGTCCACCACCACCTTGCGCGTGGCCGGCGGCAACGCGACGCCGAGGATCTGCTGCAGCTTGTCGATCGCGCCGGTGGCGCCGGTGCCGCAGGCCACGATGCGCCCGTGCGGGCCGGCGTTCACCGCGCGCTTGATGGTGCGCTCCGCTTCGTGCAGCAGGCGGCTCATGCTGCGGCCCGTCAGGTCGTCTTCCGTGTGCGTGTTGGCGTAGATGCGCTGCAGGTGCTGCAGGTAACGCTCGACAAAGAGCAGGCAGCGGCCCGACGCCGTGTAATCGCAATAGACCATCAGCCGGCGGCCGAACGGCGTCTCAAATGCGGAGTCGATGCCGACGATCTGCGAGCGCAGGAAATCGAAGGTCAGGGGGGGATTCATGGAGTGATTCTAGCCTTCCGGGCTGCCTGCAGTGCCTGTGATCGGCTGGTGACCGTCCGGCTGCTCCTTGACCGCCAATCCGCTGCGCAGCCAGGGGTACCCGTCCCTGGCCATCACGTAGCCGCGCTCGAAGAGCCCCTGCATGTAGGTGCGATCGTAGAACTCGGACGACCCGAGGTTGAAGTCGTCGGGAATCCGCGCGAGGTTGAAACCGAGGTCGTCGCCGTGGCTGTTCACGTAGAGCTGGACAGCATCGTTAAGGCCGCGTGTCAGGAGCATCGACTCGATGGAGCGCATGAGAATGGACGAAAAACTCGGCTCGACCTCTTGCCACGCAGGGGGGCCGCCCGGGTCCCGGCTCAACGCCGAGATCGAGTTCTCGAGCAGGGGTGACACTCGCGTTCGGAGCGCTGTCCATTTCGGGTACGCGCGCCCATTACGAATCACGTACACCTGCGGCAGGCCCTGCACCTGAAACCGCTCCGTGACGCGTTGCCAGTCGATTCCCGCTGGACCCAGGAACAGCTGGGCCGTCACACCGCCGTCGACATGCACTTCGTCGTAGCGGACTCCGCCGGACTCGACGCCGATCCGCACCGGCGGGAATACACCGGGAATTGACGCCGATGCGAGGATGAGGTCGCCGATTGTCTGCTTCGCGTTCGGCGCCCCGCTGGCCGCAATCTTCGTCAGGTCCCAGACCACGGGTCGCCCTGCATTCAGGTTGGTCGTGCCGATGAGGAGCTTCCGACCCTTACGACCCTCCGCTGCGATCTGCGCAATCTCAGCGTCGCCGAGGTAGAGGTCAATCAAACGGCGCAGTGGCGCCGTGTCCATCACCGAATCGTATTCCAGTGCCTGCAGTACGCCACGACGCGTGACCAGGTCCTTCGACGAGAAATTCGAATAGATCGCGCGCAGCGAGTCGTCGTACGCAGATCCCAGGAAGGCAAACGGTGCAATCATCGCGCCCGAGCTGACGCCGGTGACCACCTGGAACTCGGGGCGGGTGCCGGCGGCCGTCCAGCCGACGAGCAGCCCGGCGCCGAACGCACCATCGACGCCACCGCTCGAGATCACGAGGTAGTTGTGCGATCGATCCATCAGGCCCGCACAACAGACGCCAAGTTCGTCTTCGGGCACTGACAGCCAGTCGCTGAATGCCGCGGCAGGGTCGTCGCCCCAGTAACGCACGTCGGCGGGCAAGCCAGGCACGATCGCCTGTCCGGTGCGAGTTTCCGGCACCGGATGCCGGACCGGCTCGGCGGCACAACCCTGCAACCCGACAGCGTGCACGAGGACGAGCAGCGCGACGAGCGCGGGCGCACGTCGCAAGGCAAATGCGGCCAATATCATGGGTCAGCGACTTTATCATCGATTACGCGCCGGAGCCGCCGGCCGGTGCAGAAACATGCAGCGCCGTCCGCATATTCCGACGGTTCGCGGCCTCTGCGGCGGCGCTACCATGAAATGCCGGATGACGTCGGCGACGTGAAACGGGAGAACGGCCATGTTGCATGAGCATCGTTCGATCACCCAGGTCGGGTCGCCCGACCCTGAACTGCGCAACTCCCCGATTGCCGTCGAAGAAGACATCGATACCGATGTCGTGCGACAGCAGGTGCCCGGAGCAGCGGTGTGCTGGTTCAACGGCGCCGAATTCCGCGACGGCGATTTCGTCGCGAGTGGCTCGCAGGTCCTGCGGTGCAGCTACGGCGTCTGGGTCGACGCGGGCTCGACGATCGACGACCGCAGTCCGTAATCCGGCGTGTCGGGCGACGGCGGCAGCCAGAACCGGACCACGGCTCCCTCCTCCCCGTCGGTCCGGTTGCCCGCCTCGAGCGTGCCACCGTGCGCCTCCACGATCTCGCGACACAGGGTCAGGCCGAGCCCGCTGCCGGCTGGCTTGGTCGAATAGAACGGCAGCAACGCGTTGGTCAGCACATCGGGGCTCATGCCCGAGCCGCGATCGCGCACTTCGACCGTCCAGCCGCCGCGCGCCGGGCGGATTGACACGATGGTCGCGGACGGCGGTGAGCCTGCTTCCGTCGCGTTCTTGAGCAGGTTGATCATCACCTGCTCCAGCTGTGACTCATCGAACCACCCCATCTCGCCCGGCACGATGCCGTCGAGCGCAAACGGCGCGACGGCCTGCAGCGAATCGAGGAAGCGGCGCCAGTCGACGTGCGCGGGCCGCGGCTTCGGCAGCTTGGCGAAGCGCGAGTACCCGTCGACGAACTGCGCCAGGTGCGACATGCGCTCCTCGATCGCGCCGAACACGCGCATCAGTTGCGCCGTGTCCGGCTGCAGGGCGAGACGCTGGCCGGACTGCGCCAGCGACGCGATCGGCGCGACGGAATTGTTGATCTCGTGCGCGATGACGCGGATCACGCGCTTCCAGATCGCGACCTCCTGGGCGTTGACCTCGCGCGTGAGTTGCTTCAGCAGGCGCAGGCGGTGCGGCTGCCCGTTCAACAGGAACTGACGGTGTGAAACGTGAAACACCTCGGCATCGTCGTGGAGGGTCGCGGTGAACAGCCGGTCCCGGTTGTCCTCGAGTGCCTCGCGCAGCGAGGCGGGCATCGGCTCGAGCAGGGGTGAGAGCGCCAGGCCTTCGAGCTTGCGACCCGCAGACAGCAACTGCCGGGCCGCCAGGTTTCCGTACAGGATTGTCCCGGTGGCGTTGGTGAGGAGCAGCGCCAGCGGCGACGCCTGGATCACGGTGTCGAGCAGCAGTTCGCGCTGGTAGAGATCCTGGCGCTGGCTGCGCAGCGTGCCGCCGAGCGCGTTGTAAGCAGTCACCAGCCTGCGCCATTTGGCATCCCGCGGTTCCGCGATGCTCACGCTGTAGTCCGCGTCGTGCAGGCTCGAGATGCCGTCGGCGAGGGCGTCCAGCAACGACTCCTGCGTCTGCAACGAGCGCCGTATCCACCAGGCCAGCGTTGCGTAGGCGAGCGTCGCGAACACCAGGGCCGCGATCCGCCAGGGCCATGCGAGATTCGTCAGGGCAAGAGCGACGAGCGTCAACAGCCCCAGCGCGACCAGGAAGAGCGTGACTCGCCGTTGCCGCATGCTTCAGCGTCCGTCCTGAGTTCCGGGCGCGATGCCAAGTTTCTCCATGCGCCGGTACAGCGACTGGCGCGAGAGTCCCAGGTCGCGCGCGGCCTTGGCGATCACGCCCTCGTGGCGCGTGAGCGCACTTTCGATTTCATCGCGGTCGGGCTCGCGGACCGCAAGCGTTTCCGACGATCCCGTGGTGCCCGATCCCGGCAGCATCAGGTCTGTCGCCGCGATGCGCGTCGTGCCTGCAAGCAGGCAGGCGCGGCGGATGCTGTTGCGCAGTTCGCGCACGTTGCCGGGCCAGTCGTAGCGCACCAGTGCGCGCTCGGCGTCCGGCAGCAGTCCATATCCCGGTTCGAGAAAATGCCTTGCCAGCGGCAGGATGTCGTCGCGACGGTCCGCGAGCGGCGGCACCTGCAGTTCGATGACGTTGAGCCGGTAATAGAGGTCTTCACGAAAGCGGCCCTGCCGGATGGCTTCCCCAAGAGGTGCGTTGGTCGCCGAAACGATGCGGACGTTCACCTTGCGGGTCTGGCTGGACCCGAGCCGCTCGAACTCGCCGGTCTGCAGCACGCGCAACAGCTTGGCCTGCCCGGTCAGGGGCAGATTGCCGATCTCGTCGAGGAACAGCGTCCCGCCGTTCGCAGCTTCGAAGCGGCCTTCGCGCGCCTTTGCAGCTCCCGTGTAGGCGCCCGCCTCCGCGCCGAACAATTCACTCTCGAGCAGATCGGCAGGCAGTGCCCCTGCGTTCACCCGCACGAACGGCCCGGACTTCGCCGTGGAATTGGCCTGGATAATCTCGGCCAGGATTTCCTTGCCCGCGCCGTTGGGACCCGTGACCAGCACCGGCACGTCTGCCTTCGCCACCTGCGTGGCCATCTGCACGACGGCATGCATGGCGGCGCTGCGATACACGATGCCGCGCAGGTCGAATCGCGCCGCGAGCTCGGCATGCGATCGGTCAACGCGTGCCAGGCGCTCACGCTCCGCCGCCAGCGCCGTGTGCAGCTGCAGCAGGTTGCGCACCGTCGTCACCAGCCGCGCGTTGTCCCACGGCTTGGCGAGGTAATCCGCGGCGCCCTCCTTCACGAGTTCGACCGCGGTTTCGAGCTGCGTCCACGCGGTGAGCAGGACCACCGGCAGATCGGGTTGCGCCGCCCGCAACGAGCGGAACAGCGCGATGCCTTCGTCGCCCGAGGTCGCCTCGCGCTGGAAGTTCATGTCCTGGATGACCAGGTCGATGCCGCCACGCGCCACGCGTTCGAGACCTGCGCGCGGCGTGGCGACGCATTCGACCTTCGCACCTTCGAGCGTCAGCAGGACATCGAGCGCCGTACGCACGGCATCGTTGTCGTCTATGACCAGTAGTGTGCGACCCTGCATTCGGCTGGCTGCAACCTGTTCCGCGTGGAGTTCAGACCGTGCGGGTGGCGATGGCCGGCGAGACCATCGAAGCACGACGCGCAGGCCGGAACGCCGCCGCGAGGCTGACGATCCAGAGCCCAACCACCCCGATGACCAGATAATAGAGCTTCAGCCGCGGGAGTTCGAACGTCGTGCTGAGCCAGTACCCCAGCAACAGCGCCAGCACGCAGCCGAGGACCACACCCACGGTCGTGATCAACCAGTTCTCCGCCAGGAAGTACTGCAGGATGTCGGTACGACGGGCGCCGACAGCGCGACGGGTGCCGATCTGCCTGGTCCGCGTGCTGACGTTGAACGCGGCCAGCCCGAAGATGCCGAGCGCCGAAATGCCCAGTAACAGCGCGATGACGACGGTCAGGTACAGCGCCATCGCACGATCTTCGGCGTAGCTGGAGGCCGCCACGTATTCGAGTGAGCGCACGCGCAGGATGACGCGACCGTTGTCGACCTTGCCCAGCGCCTCCTCGGCCATTTTCATCATCGCGTCACGCTGTCCCGGCCTGGCACGGACCATGTACCGGGCATACGTCTCGTCGGTAATCACGGGAAACAGGGCGACGTTGCCGACCTTGTCCCAACCCGGCCAGGAACCGTGCATGTGCTCGATGATCCCCAGGATCGTAACCGGCTGGCTGGTGCCGGTATAGATCGTCTTGCCGAGCGCCGACTCGTCTGGAAACAACTCCTTCGCCACGTCCCGCGTGACCAGGATCCCCGACGGCGAGGTCGAACTGTTTTTTGGCGGCATCGTCACGATCGTCGCATCGAAGTTGCGGCCTTCCGCTAACCGGGTGCCGAACGTCTCCAACCCCTGCTCGTCCACCTGGAAGTAATTCATGACGCCGTGCCGGCCCTTCTCGTTGGGCTCAGTGAACATGGCTGTGCTCGAGCCGCCGCCCGAGAGCGGCACGGCATTGACGACAGTGGCCGCCTGGACGCCCGGCAGGCTGCGCAGGATCTGCAGATCCTCCCGCATCGTCACCTCACCCTGGAACTTGTCGCCCGACGGCACCCAGCCCACGAAGAAAATGTTGGGTACGTCCATGCCCGGATCGCGGTTCACCTTTTCGAACCGCTGCACGATGATGAACAGCGAGTTGACGACGATGGCCAGCGCGAGCGCGATCTGCAGCGCCACGAGGACGGCACCTGTCGGACTGCGGCGCAGCGAACTGAAGATGGGCTTGATGTCCATGGGCGTGGGTGTCCTTCGAACTTACTGCGTCTTGAGATAGACGGCCGGAGCGGTGCGGCCGATGCGCCACGACGGGTACAGGCCAGCGATGGCACCGGCGAGCAACGCGAGTGCCAGGGTGACGATCACGACGACCGGGTCGATTTCCGTCAGTCGTTCGTACGAGCTGCGGCTGAAATCCGACCCGTAGATCGCCCGGATGCCGGCCAGGCCGCCGATCGCGAGCAACAGGCCGAGCACGCCCCCGGCCAGGCCGAGCAGCAGCACCTCCGTCATGTGCTGGCGCATGATGTCGCGCCGGCTCGCTCCAAGCGCACGGCGCAGCCCCGTGATGGGCGCTGCGTTGAGGAACTTGGCTAGCAGCAGTCCAACGACGTTGACGAGGCAGACGCCGAGGAACATCAGCGCGATGCCGATCAACACGCGGTTATCACGCTGGACGACTTCGTTGCGGTCGAGCCACTGCTCGACGTCATAGAGTCGGTTGTTGAGCGGCCGCTGCATCCGTCCCTGCGCTTTCTGGCTGCGCGCGTAGTTGTCGACGAAGGCCTGGTACTTGTCGCGATCGGCTGCGGTCGGCAGCTCGGCCCAGAGCTGCAGCCAGACGCATTCCGAGTTGAGGAAGTCCTGATACGTTTCGCCGGATTCCGGCTTCCAGCAGTTGGTATTGCCGTACACCGGCAATTCGAGCGTCTTGCCCCAGCCGTACGGCACGTAGGCGTGTTCGGCATCCTCGAACGAGCCGTTGTTGAGGTCGAAGAACTTGGGACTCGGCGCCCACGGCTTGAGCACGCCCACCACGCGATACTCGACTTTGCCGAGCTTGATCGTCTGGCCGATGCTGTTCGTGCCGCCGAAGACCTTCTCGTTGGTTTCGTGGTCCAGCACGACGACGGGTTGCGGCCCCTCGTCGGCGGCCGCGTCCCAGCCCTGGCCGAACTGGAACGGCACGTCGAACATCGGGAAGAACTCGTGCGAGGTCACGCGCAGCTCGGCATTGAACGGCTTGACGCCGGTGCGTTCCGGGACAATCAGCGCGCCCGACTTGTACATCACCACGCTGCGCGGGGCCGCCTTGGCGCCGTGCAGGTACATGGCGTCGCGATAGGTCAGCAGCTGCGGCGCAAGGTCCGGCTTTTCGTCATCGTACGGGCGCTCTGCACTCCACGTGTCGAGCGTCACCGCGTAAAGCTGGTCGCTCTTGTGCGGAATCGGGTTGGTCGCCATCGCGTGGTAGATCGTGAACGTCACGGTGCAGACGGCGATGCCCAGCGCGATCGCCAGCACCATCAGCGCCGACAGCCCCGGATGGCGCTTCATGCTGTCGAGGGCGAGGCGCAGGTCGTAAGCAAACATGGTGGAACCTCCCTGCCCGGTCAGCCGTAGGTCGCGTCGGCTGCCTGCGGGTGCAGCACCGTCACCGACGCCGAATGCGCCTCGTACGGCTTGTAGTCCGTGATCTGGCCGTCGATGACCTGCACGTTGCGGTGCGCGCGGCGTGCGAGCTCCGGGTCGTGCGTGACCATCACGATGGTGGCGCCCATGCCGTTGATCTGTTCGAGCAGGTCCATGACCTGGCGCGCCATCAGCGAATCGAGGTTGCCGGTGGGTTCGTCCGCGAGCAGCAAGGCCGGATCACCCGCGAGCGCGCGTGCAATGGCGACGCGCTGCTGCTGACCGCCCGAAAGCTGTGAGGGCAGGTGCTTCATGCGTGAGGAGAGTCCCACGAGATCGAGCGCCGAGTTGATCCGCTCGCGGCGTTCGACGGCGGGCATGCGGCGGTAACGCAGCGGCACGTCGACGTTGTCGAACACGTTCAGGTCGGGGATCAGGTTGAAGCTCTGGAAAATGAACCCGATCTTGTGATTGCGCACCCCTGAGCGCGCGTCATCGTCGAGCTTGCTCACGTCCTCCCCCCGTCAAGGCGGTAGCTGCCGGAATCGAACGTCTCGAGCAGGCCCGCCACGTTGAGGAACGTGGTCTTGCCGGAGCCGGAGGGCCCGGTCACCGCGACGAATTCGCCTTTGTCGACCTTCAGGCTGAACTCGCGCAGCGCATGCGTCTCGAGCAGGTCCGTCCGGTAGGCCTTCGTCACCTGGGTCATTTCGAACATGGTTCGTCCTCTTGCGTTCGTTCGTCAGTCCGCGAGCATCACGCGCGGCGCATTCTTGAAATCTTCGGTGTCCGAAATCACGATCTGGTCGCCCGCGGCGAGGCCGTCGACGATTTCGATTTCGCGCACGCTCACGGCGCCGGTCTTGATCGGGCGCCGCTCGGCGACGTCGTCCTGCACGACATAGGCCGTCGCGCCACCGCCTGCTTCGTAGAAGCCGCCGCGCTCCACCTTGAGTACGTTGTCGCGCTTGTCCATCAGGATGCGCACCGAGACGCGCTGGTTCTGACGCAGGCCCGCCGGGATCTCGCGCAGTCGCACGCGCCCGGTGACTTCGCCCTGGCGCACCTCCGGCGAGATCGCGCTCACTTCGCCTGCATAGGTTTTGCCGCCGTACGACACGTCGGCCTGCATGCCGACGCCGATGGTCCCGGCGTAGGTCTCGGCGACGCGGAACTCGATTTCGAGCGCAGACAGGTCGACGACGGTGAGGAGCGCGGCATCCTGCTGCACGGCGGCCTTCTGCGTCACCGCGAGGTTGCCGACCATGCCGTCGACCGGGGACTTCACCGCGAGCTCGCCGACCCGGCGCTCGAGATCCTCGACCAGCAGCTGCTGCCGGTCCCGCTGCAGTCGTCGTGTCTGCAACTCGAACTCGAGACCTTCCTTCTCCAGGCCCCCGGTCTCGACCGCGTGGTGGTGCGTCAGCTTTGCCTCGTCGAGGTCGTCCTGGGCCCGCTGGAAGTCGCGCTGGCTGATGACGCGCTGGTCCCACGCCGTCTGTGCCCGGGAAAATTCCCGTTCGGCGGCCCGGATCGCGACGCCGGCCATGTCCGCGTTCTGCTGGCTCTGCAGGATCTTGCGGCGAACGTCGATCTCCTGGCGGCGCAGGTCGACGACGAGGCTTTCGTGCGTGGCGCGCTCGCGCTCGAACTCGTTCCTGAGGCCGGGGCTTTCGACTGTCGCGAGCAGGTCGCCTTTCTTGACCGCATCGCCCGCGTTCCGTTTGAGGGTCACGGTGCCCGCCGCAGGCGCATACATCGTGGGACTGACAGCGGCCACGACGGTGGCCTGCGCCGCGACGTCGCTGAGAAACTCACCGCGTGTCACCGTCGCAATGCGCACGCGGTCCAGCGCGACGGTCGCATCCGTCGACGCCCAGCCCTGCAGGAACCACACCAGGACTGCCACACCGAGCACGAGCAGCGCGACAGCCGCGGTGATGCGGACACGTCGATCGTGCTGCCATCCGATGGCCTGCTCGACGACGCGATCCTGACCGTCGGTGCTGCGCATGCCCGGCGCGGCAATCTTGTCTGGAATTCGCTTGAGGCTGGCGATTGACATATCACTGGCTTGGATGCGGGAGAGTTCTGTTTAGTTTGCAGGGATCGTGCCAGCCAACGCAGATCGCGCAACGCCATGTTTTAGAAGTCATTTATGGCTGCGCGCAAGATTCAGGCACGGTGTCCGGGTGTCCGACTGCGGGCAGCGGACACTTTTCGCGGACACTTCCCCGCCACCGGACGGAAATGACATAGTGCGACTCCACCGCAGGAGACCGACAGCATGGATATTCGCGGGCAACGTCGCAGCTCGAACGTCGAAGACCGCAGGGGCATGTCGCCCGTGCGCAAGGGCGTGGGCCTCAGCGTGGGCGGGATCCTGTTCCTCATCGTGTTGAGTTTCTTCGGCATCAACCCGCTGCCGTTCCTGGGCGTTGCGACGAAGCAAACCCAGGAGGAGCCGCAACAACCGTCACAGCCGTACCAGGAGTCAGCTCCCGAGGCACAACTCAGCGAACTCGCGGGCGTGACGCTCGCACAGACCGAGGAGACCTGGGGAAAACTGTTCGGTGGCAAGTACACGCCACCGACGCTGGTGATGTTCAGCGGGCAGACGGAATCCGCGTGCGGCATCGGCCAGGCCGCGATGGGACCGTTCTACTGCCCACTCGACCAGAAACTCTACCTCGACCTCTCGTTCTTCCAGGAACTCGAGCAGAGATTCGGTGCGCCTGGCGACTTTGCCCAGGCCTACGTGATTGCTCACGAGGTCGGTCATCACGTGCAGAACCTGACGGGCACGGCCGAAAAAGTGCAGCAGGCCCAGCAGCGCGCGAACAGCAAGGCCGAGGCGAACCAGTACTCCGTGATGCTGGAACTGCAGGCGGATTGCTACGCCGGCGTGTGGGCGCGCGACGCGGCACCGCGCCTCAACATCACCCAGCAGGACATCGACGAAGGCATGCGCGCTGCCTCGGCCATCGGGGACGACACACTGCAGCGCGCAACCCAGGGCCGCGTCGTGCCCGATGCGTTCACGCACGGCACGGCGGAACAGCGCAGCCGCTGGCTGATGACGGGGATGAAATCGGGCGACCCAAACGACTGCGACACGTTCAACTCGCGGCAACTCTGACTTTCGGAAATAGGGGACGCTCACCTATTTCCGAGAAATAGGTGAGCGTCCCCTATTTCCTCGCCGGGGGCGGGAGAGGTCCACCTGCAGTACCAGGTCCCTAGCGCCGGTCGCGGCTTGCTGGCAGGGAATACAACTACTGATATACTTCTGGCCGTGAAGTCGCTCGACTTTCTTGGTGATTCTCTGGACGTCTTGCGGGCTTTTCCCGATGGCGCGCGGCGAGCCGCGGGATTCCAGCTCGATCGGCTGCAGCGTGGGCTCGAGCCCCTCGACTGGAAGCCAATGACGTCGATCGGCCCCGGCGTACAGGAGATTCGCGTCCGTGAGGAGAGCGGAACATTCCGGGTGATCTACCTTGCTCGGCTGCCGAAAGCCGTCTACGTGATTCACTGCTTCCAGAAGAAAACGCAGCGCACGCCGCAGCGGGAACTGGACTTGGCCCGACGACGACTGACAGAACTGATGAGGATGCAACGATGACGATCCCCAAGCGTAATGCCTTTGCCTCCGTGTGGGACGCCATCGAGGATTCCCGCGAGATCGCTGCGAGTCTCAGACTCCGCGCCGAAGTGGCCAACGCCATCATCGAAGAGATCCGCCGCCGCAAGCTCACTCAGGCCCGAGCGGCAGCGATCTGCGGCGTCACCCAGCCGCGAATCTCCGATCTCATGCGTGGACGCCTGGATCTCTTCTCGCTCGACGCGTTGATCGACATGGCGGCTCACCTGGAGTTGCGGACGAGCGTCACGGTCCGCAGAGGTCGCGCCGCCTGAGGCGCGCCAATTCAGCGGGCACCACGCCAACTGGAACTGCGGGAAAATTTCGATAGCCGTTGCGATTGGCCTCTGGCCAAGCGGCAGTCAAAGGTCCACTTTACCGCCGTACCCCGTCAGCTCGAGGTAGCCGCGACCGGCTTCCTGGCCCGTTGATTCGTCGACGAGTCGGATCGGGCCCTCCCAATACAGGATTCCAGTCGTCGGACGTGAATCGAGTTCGGCGTCGAGCAGCAGCGGCTCGACGCGATAGCGCCGGTCACCGACCTGCACGCGCCACTGGACCGGGTAAGTCACACCGGTGCGCGGGGAACGCCAGGACTGCAGCGGCGTCCAGTGCACTGCTTCCGGCCCAAAGGCTGTTACCTTTCCCGCCCCGGAGATCTTTGCCCCGCCCAGTCCGGCGGGAGACGGCGAACGCAGCGTCGCACTCGCCCAGCGCGAGCCACCCTGACGATCGCGCATACGGAAGGCCATGAGCGCCCCGCCATCGGCCATGTTCACGCCCAGCCAGTCCCATCCGAGCGCATCTTCGTCCACGTAATCACTCGACCATTCATGGTCGAACCAAGCCTGACCGCTGACTTTTCGAGTGCTGCTACCCACCGTCACTTCACCGCTGACCGCAAGCTGCGGCAGGCTGTAGTAATAACTCGCTGCGCGCGGATCTGGCCCCTTGCGGCTGTAGCCGCGCCCACCCTGCAGCAACGGCGGCTGCGTCGATACCAGCGTGAGGTCGAAGTCGAAGTCCTCGCCATGAACGGCCGTGACATACCGGCCAGGCGCCACCTGCCGGATTGACCAGTCGTCCAGCTTCACGTCCAGCTGGCCCTCGCGGGCATACGCCAGGTCGAACCCCGTTCGTGCGCTGCGTTGTGCGTGGTGGAGCTTGCCGCTGACCGGGTCGGCGACTGCGGCATGCGCGAACAGCACCTGACGTGGCGCGAAGCTGCTCGGGTTGTCGACCGCAAGCCCCGTGCGCACGCGAAAGAACGTGACCTGAAAACCAAGCGGTGCCTTGACCTTGCTCGCGCCATCGTCGAGCTGGCCTGTGACGTACCACCATTCGATACGGAAATCGGGGTGACTTCCTTCGTCGCGCGGGAAGGCGAGTTCGTGGCCGGGCAAGACCGGTGGATACGAAGTTTCAGCGCTTGCGCGCAAGGGGAGGAAGTGCGGAAGGACAAGAAGAAGCAGCAGGGACCGAAAGCTCACATCCGAACCCACCCTGGCTTGCGAGGGAGCAAGAGGACCCAAACTCACCAGTCCTCCTTCACCGCACGGATCACGTCCTCGCCCATCGCGCGACGTCCGCTGAAAGCCGCCGTCGCCGCAGCCGCACCGATCAACACGAGGCTCAGGATCGCAAGCAGGCCCCAGGGCACGTGCACGTCCATCGTCCAGTGAAACGACTGCCGGTTGACGACGAAGATCAGGATCATGCTCACGATCGCGCCGACGACGAGACCTGCCGCCACCCCGATCGCGCCGAGCGCCGCCCCTTCGAAAGCGAGCATGCGTCCGATCTCGCGGCGCGTGACGCCGAGGTGCCGCAGCATGCCGAACTCGCCGCGCCGGGCTAGCACCTGTGAACTCGTGCTGGCGCTGATGCCGAACAGGCCGATCAGGACCGCGACGGCTTCGAGCAGGTAGGTGACGGCGAAGGTACGGTCGAACAGGGCGAGCGAGCGCTGGCGGATCTCGCCTGGAATGGCGACGTCGTAGTCGCCACTGCGCGCAATGGCGTCGCGCAGCCGTTCGCTGAATTCCTCGGCATCGGTGCCTTCCCGCAGCCAGAGCGCCACCGTGGTGGCGGTGCGTTCCCCGCTCAATTCGATGAAGGTTTCGCGGTTCATGACGATCGAGCCGCCCGGACGTTCGTAATCGCGCCAGATGCCGCGCACCGCTGCGCGCACGACCTTGCCGCCGACAGGCAGGTCAAATTCCGTGCCGACATCGAATCCGCGCAGGTCCAGCGCAGCCTCGGAAGCCCACACCGGAATGGCTCCCTGCGGCGCGGGCCCCGTCGCCGACCGTCGGATCGGAATCACCTGGTCGGCGGTAGATTCAAGGATCGGGCGCGCGATGATGGTGAGGGGCAGTCGCTCGCCGGGCAACAGCACGTCCTGGAATTTTACGAAGTCCGCACGGGTAATCTCGGGCAGTGCCGTGATGGATCGTTGCGCATTCACGTCCAGGTAGGCGCCGGCCGCGGCAGAGCCCGCGCGCACGTAAAGATCCGCCGGCAGGATGCGCTGCATCCACGCCTCGAGCGACATGCGGAACGAGAACACCATGATCGCCATCGCGACCATCAGGCTGAAGCTGACGAGCACGGCGGCAATACTTACGGTGGCACGACGCGCCGTACCACGGAGCTGCGCCACCGCCACCTGGCGCCACGCGGGTCCGTCGGTGCGGAGGCGAGCGAACACGGTGGACGCAATACTCGGCGTCAGGAAGACAGCCCCGAGCAGGAGGCACGCGATCGCAACGTAGCCCGGCAGCGCAATGCCCTCGAGCGGCGGCAAGGCGAGCGCGAGAACGCCGGCCGCGAATAAGGCGAGCGCGATTCTGCCGTGGGTACGCGACGCCATCGGAGCTTCGTCGCCGGCTTTGAGCGCTGCGGCCGCTGGCACCGACGCGGCCTCGCGAGCGGGCCCGAACGTGGCGACCAGCGCGGCGCCGACGCCGAGCAGGAAGAAAGCGAGGTACTCGCCCGCGCTGACGTTCAGCGCAGGTGCGACGCCGCGAAAGTAGCCGGCCCCGAGGTCGGCGCCGAAGGCAGCGAGCCCCGCACGTGCCACGAGCGCACCGAGGATGACACCCAGCGCGGCGCCGAGCGCACCCACGATCGTTCCCGCCAGCAGGGACGCCGCAAGTTGCTCGCGCACCGACATGCCCATGGCGTGCAGCAGCGCGATTTCGCGGCGGCGGCGCGCCACTGCGAGCGATTGCGTGGCGTAGACCAGGAACGCGCCTGTGAACAGCGCGACCAGCGCCAGCGCCGTCAGGTTCGACCGGTACGCGCGGGTCAGGCGCACGGCGTCGTCCGTCGCTTCGCCCGGCGTGACGACCTGGGCGCCGGGCGGCAGCAAGGCCGCGATGGCGGTGCGAACGGCTTGGCCGTCGGCTTGCGGCGCAAGTCGAAGATCGACGCGATCGAGTCGCCCCAAGCGTTGCAATCGCCACTGCGCTTCACCGATGTCCAGCACTCCGACAGGTTGGGCATAGGCACCGGGCGGCAATACGCCGGCGACACGGAAACGCACCCGGTCGAGCGCCACCTGCACGTCGAGGTCATCACCAACCTCGAGTTCCAGTGACTGTGCCGCCGCGGGACTCAGCCAGATAGAATTTTCGGCCAGCAGCCCCTGCCCTTGCCGCTCGGTCGCAGCACCGGCGCCCGCGAGCGCTGGCTGCAACTGCATTGCGCGGAACGGGTCGATGCCAAGCAGCTTCAGGTTCCGCTCACGTCCCGGCAATCGGACCTGCACCTCGACGACCGGGCTCGCAGCAGCCACGCCGGGCACGCGCAGGAGCCGAGGAAACAGCGATTCGTCGAATCCAGCGCCCGGTGACTGCACGGAGAGATCGGCGAGGCCGAACAGCGAGCGCGACGCGCCCTGTACTTCGTCGGCGGCTACGCGATTGATCAGATAGACCGCGAAACCGAGCGCGACGCCGAGCGCAATCGCGAGGACGGCCAGCAGAGTGCGACCCGGCGCCTGGCGCAGCGGACCGAAGGCCGCGGCATCAAGCAGCGACAGTCGGGCCCGCAGCGCGTTCCTGCCCGGCGGCAGTGCTTGTGCCGCAACGCTCATGGTCGAAGCGTCAGTCCGGCACGCGTGAGTTCGTAGACACGGTCGGTCGAAGCTGCCGCCGCGGCCGAATGCGTAACGAGGATGCCCGCCGCGTTGTCCCGCTTGATCTGCGCACGCAGCACTTCCAGGATCATCGCCGCATTGTCGGGATCGAGATTGCCCGTCGGCTCGTCGGCGAGGACCAGAGCGGGACGGTGCGCCAGCGCGCGCGCCACGGCGACACGCTGCGACTCGCCGCCCGATAGCTCGCGCGGGAAACTGGATGCGCGGTCGGCCAGGCCCACGGCCTCGAGCAGTTCCAGCACGCGTTCGTCGGCAGCGCGGCCCGCGTGCCCATTCAGCGCCAGCGGCAACGCGACGTTGCGGGCGATGCTCAAGTGCGGCAGCAGGTGGAACGCCTGGAACACGAACCCCATGCGGGTGCGGCGGACCTGAGTGCGCTCCTCCTCGCCGAGCGTGGCGAGGTCACGCCCTTCGAGCAGCAGTTGGCCGCTGTCGGGTACATCCAGTCCAGCGATCAGGTTCAGCAGTGTGGACTTGCCGACACCGGATTCGCCGACGATCGCAACGTACTCGCCCGGCACGACGGTGAGCGCCACACGGTCGAGTACGCAGCGGCCGGCCGGGCCGCCGAAGGACTTCGAGACTGCAATGAGTTGGAGCATCTGATCTGATGGTAGGCGTTGCGGGGACCAGATTCACGGCCACCAACGAACCTGCTTGGATCCTGCAACCGTGACGAGACGGCCCACAGGACTGCCTCACCCGTCGACCAAGATCAGCGAACTCGCGGCAATGACGGGCCGCAAGCAGGGCAACCTGTCACGTACTCTCTAGACCATGTCCCGCTACGGACTGGTGAGAATGGAGCGTGCGAATCGGCAGGTGCGTCCGATCGTCGAGGGCGAGCGATATCAAATCGTGGCGTAGAACCCGAAGTTGGCGAGCTCCGTCACGCCCGCCACGCTATTGCGAATTCCCGGCCTGTCGAATTGCCAAAATTCCATTGTTTTCATCACAGGCGATTCATTTTGCTTGCGAACTCCGGAGAACTAGCCTATTTTATTAGGCGTTATCTATTATTACGCCTGAAATTATGAGCTATTTTACTATTCCGCCGCCCGTCTCCGAGCATATCGCCGAGTTCGGCCGCCGTGTCCGGGTCGCTCGGATTCGTCGCGGCTGGTCAGTGGTGGAGCTCGCCAGCAAAGCGGGGGTTAACCGCAACACGCTCACCGCACTTGAACTCGGCAAGCCCGGCACGGCCATTGGCGTCTGTTTCACCGCGCTATGGGCGCTCGGCCTTGAAAAGTCTCTGGACGCCGTGGCCGACCCCGACACCGATGTTCACGGCAAGGCGCTCGAAGCCTCCCGTCGCCCCACACGCGTGGGCAAACCACGCAAGAGCGGCAACGACTATGACTTCTGAACGCGAAGCCTACGTCTACATCCAGCTCCCCGGCACGCTGGACACGGTGCCGGCGGCGCTGCTTAGAGTGCAGACGCTGCCCGACGGCACGCAGATCGGTCGCTTTCGCTACGGCGACCGCTATCTGCAGCGTGCCGAGGCGGTGGCAATTGACCCGTACCGCCTGCCGCTCGAAAAGACTGTCCACGAGTTCACTCAACTCAAAGGCATTCCCGGCGCGCTGCGCGACGCCAGCCCCGATGCCTGGGGGCGGCGGGTCATCGAACACAAGCTCGAACGCGCCGCCGGTGATCTACATGAAATCGACTACCTCCTGAACGGCCCACAGGATGGCGCCGGCTACCTGAGCTTTGGCCTCACGGCGGAACCGCCCGCCCCCAGGCGCCAGTACAACCGCACGCACCAGCTCGCTGAATTGATTGCGGCAGCTCAAGCCATCAAGGACGGCAAGCCGGTGCCCGTGCAACTGCTGGAGCAGGTCGATCCCGGCACCAGCATGGGTGGTGCCCGTCCCAAGGCCACCATCGAGGACATGCAGCGTCTGTGGCTGGGCAAGTTCCCCGCCAAGGACGATCGCTACAACCTGCAGCGCATCGAGTACGCCACTCTCGACCTTGCACGCCGCTGCGGCCTGAACGTCACACAGGCACGCCTGCAGACGGTCGGCGACAGTGATGTACTGATGCTGCAGCGCTTCGATCGTGAATACACACACAAGGGCTATCTACGCTTCGGACTGGTCAGTGGACTGACTGTGCTCGACTGCGACGACAGCTATCTGAATCGTGAACGCTGGTCCTATCCACTGCTGGCCGACAACCTGCGCCGCTGGTCCGACAAACCCCAGGTCGATTGCACTGAACTGTTCCGGCGTATGGTCTTCAACGCCGCGGTGACCAACAACGACGATCACCCACGCAATCACGCCCTGCTGCGCCGACCCAAGGGATGGCGCCTATCGCCCGCCTATGACCTGGTGCCTGCACCCGTGGTTAGCCTGGAGCGACGCGATCTGGCATTGACCGTGGGCAACCATGGACGCACGGCCAGCCTCTACAACCTGTTGTCGCAGACTGGTCGCTTCGGGCTGTCGACCGAAGATGCCCGCAAGGAAATTGATCAGATCGTCGCGGTTGCACGTCGATGGCGCGAGAGCTTCTTCGCTTGCGGCGTGTCGGCTCAGGACCTGGACCACATCGCTCCGGCCATCCTGCCCGAGTGTTTTTTCCTTGAAAGACCCGTGGTGAATGAATCGCCGTAGCAGGTGCTGAATGCAGGCCAGGTCAGAGGAAACACACTGACGCCAGGACTACTTCTTGCGCGCCGATGCCTTGGCTTTCTTCTTCGCGGAAGCCTTACGCGGTGCAGCCTTATTCACCGCGACCTTCGCCTTGCGCACGGCCACCTTGGTTTTGGCTTTCGCCTTGACCGGGGCCACCTTGACCCTGGCCCTCGTGACGCGACCCTTAAGCCGCTTGAAGATCGCCGCGCCGAGTTCCGCAGGCGAGCGAACCGTCGTGACGCGCGCCGCTTCCAGTGCCGCGAACTTGTCCGCCGCCGTGCCTTTGCCCCCCGAAATCACCGCGCCGGCGTGACCCATGCGCTTGCCCGGGGGTGCCGTGACGCCCGCGATGTAGGCAACCACCGGCTTCGTGACGTGCTTGCGGATGAATTCCGCACCCGCCTCTTCGTCGCTGCCGCCGATCTCGCCGACCATGATGATGCCTTCGGTCTGCGGGTCGTCCTGGAACAGCGCCAGCACGTCGATGAAGTTCATGCCGCGGACCGGATCGCCACCGATGCCGACACAGGTGCTCTGACCAAGACCGACGTTGGTCGTCTGGAACACTGCTTCGTACGTGAGCGTGCCCGAGCGCGAAACGATGCCGACCTTGCCCTTCTTGTGAATGAAGCCCGGCATGATGCCGATCTTGCATTCGCCGGGCGTGATCACGCCAGGGCAGTTCGGGCCGACGAGTCGTGACTTTGAATCCTGCAGCGCCGCCTTGACCTTGACCATGTCGTTCACCGGGATGCCTTCGGTGATGCACACGATCAGTTCGATGCCGGCATCGGCGGCTTCTATGATCGCGTCGGCCGCGAACGGCGGCGGCACGTAGATCATCGTCGCGTTGGCTGCGGTCTTCGCCACGGCATCGCGCACGGTGTCGAACACCGGCAGGCCGAGGTGCTTCTCGCCGCCGCGGCCCGGCGTCACGCCGCCGACCACCTTGGTGCCGTAATCGAGGCAGCCCTGCGAATGGAACGTACCCTGCTTGCCAGTGAAGCCCTGGCAGATGACGCGCGTGTTCTTGTTGATCAGGATCGACATGGGTTACTTCCTCGCAGCGGCCGCGACGACCTTCCTGGCGGCGTCGGTCAGGTCGGTGGCGACGATCAGGTCCAGCCCGCTCTCGGCGAGCAACTTGCGGCCCTGCGGCGCGTTGGTGCCTTCGATGCGGACGACGACCGGCAGGTGCAGGCCGAGGTCGCGCGCGGCGCCGATGACGCCTTCGGCGATCATGTCGCAGCGCACGATGCCGCCGAAGATGTTGACGAGGATCGCCTTGACCTTCGGATTGTTCAGGATGAGCTTGAACGCGACCGTCACGCGTTCACGCGTGGCGCCGCCGCCGACGTCGAGGAAGTTCGCAGGCGAACCACCGTAGAGCTGGATGACGTCCATCGTGGCCATGGCGAGGCCCGCGCCGTTCACCATGCAGGCGATGTCGCCGTCGAGCGAGACGTAGTTGAGGTCGGCCTCGCCCGCGATCCGCTCCATCTCGTCTTCCTGCGAGGTGTCGCGCATCTCGACCAGCGCCTTCTGGCGGAAGAGCGAGTTGTCTTCGATGCCGATCTTGCCGTCGAGGGCGATGACGTCACCATCGCCATTGACGATCAGCGGGTTCACCTCGACCAGGCTCGCGTCGCAATCCATGTAGAGCTTGAACAGGCCGCGCGCGATCTGCTCGAACTGCGCGACTTGCTTGCCTTTCAGGCCCAGCCCGAACGCCAGCGTGCGGCAGTGCGACCCCTGGATACCCGTGGCCGGGTGGATCTCCACGCGGATGATCTTCTCGGGTGTTTTGGCCGCGACCTCCTCGATGTCCATGCCACCAGCGGCCGAGGCAACGAACGCCACGCGTCCCGTGTCACGGTTGAGAAGCAGGCTGAGGTAGAGCTCGCGGTCGATCTTCGAGCCGGTCTCGACATAGACCTGGTTGATCGGCAGGCCTTCCGCCGAGGTCTGCTTGGTCTTCAGGCGCTGGCCGAGCATGCCGGCAGCAGCGGTGGCAACCTCAGCCGTCGATTTGACGACCTTCACGCCGCCCGCCTTGCCGCGGCCACCCGCGTGCACCTGGGCCTTGACGACCCAGACCGCGCCTCCGAGGCGCTTGGCGGCGTCGACGGCCTCCGCCGGCGTGGTGGCGACGAATCCCGACGGCACGGGGATGCCATAACGGGCGAACAGCTGTTTCGACTGGTATTCGTGGAGGTTCATGGGACTCGGTCGCGCGTGGGACGAAGCGCCGCAGTTTACCTGAAGACGCCTCTGCTAAAGTGCCGGGCCATGGCACGAGTGCTCAAGACCGAGCTGACGGAATCCGGGTGGGGGGCCACCGGCATCGAACTGCCGTGGCGTGTGCTCTCGCTGCTGAACGTGTTCCGGTTGCTCCTGCCGATGCTCCTGCTGCTGGTCTTTTTCTTCAACGCCCCGAGCGACAGCGTCGGCAGCGCCCAGCCCGGTCTCTTCCTCAGCGTCGCGGTGGGGTACTTCGCCTTCGGACTGGTCTGCATCCAGACCATCCAGAGCCGCACGCCATCGGCCGAGTGGCAGGCCATCCTGCAGTTGCTCGTCGACGCCATCGCGATCAGCATCCTGATCCACGCGAGCGGCGGCGCTTCCAGCGGCCTCGCCACCCTGCTCGTCCTGCCGACAGGTGCAGCGGCCACGATCCTGCCGCGGCGGTATGCGCTGCTCGGAACATCCTTCGTCGCGCTGTCGCTGCTGGTGGAAACGACGATCTCGTTCCTGCAGGGCGAGAGCTTCCGGTCCGACTTCCTGATCACCGGGCTGACCGGAGCCAGCCTGTTCGCGATCACCCTGCTCGCCGTGCCGTTCGCTGCACGGCTGCGGGAGAGCGAAGCGCTGGCGCAGCAGCGCGAGATCGACCTCGCCAACCTCAACGAGTTGAACGAGTTCATCGTGCAGCACCTGCGCGAGAGCATCCTCGTCGTCGACGCGAGCGACAACGTTCGACTCATCAATGAAACGGCGGCGCAGCTGTTGCAGGGCGGCGCGGTGCCGAGCGGGACGGCGCTCGCTGCCGTGTCACCGCGCCTCTCGTACGTGCTGGAAGCCTGGCGCAAGCAAGCGGCGGGCCGGCGCGACAATGTCGGTGAAATCGTAGGCGCCGATGGCGGCACCGTGATCCGGCCACACTTCGTGGCACTCTCTGAGAGCGGGTCCGGTCCGGTGCTGATCTTTCTGGAAGACACCAGTGTCATTGCCGATCGCGCGCAACAGTCGAAGCTGGCGGCGCTGGGACGGCTGAGCGCCAGCATCGCGCACGAGATCCGCAATCCGGTCGGGGCAATGAGCCACGCGGGGCAGCTGCTGCGCGAGTCGCCCGCGCTCACCGACGACGACCGTCACCTCACGGACATCATCGAGAAGAACGGCGTCCGGGTCAGCCACATCATCGAGAACGTGCTGCAACTGTCCCGGCGCGACACGACGAAGCAGGAACGCCTGGACGTTACGGAATGGCTGTCCGCGTTCATCGCGGAGTACGAACAGACCATGCAGCTCGATCACACGTCTTTCCGCATCGACATGGATCGAAACGTCGGCTGCATCGACGTGCAGTTCGACCCCTCGCACCTGCATCAGGTGCTGTGGAACCTGTGCGACAACGCCTTTCGCCATGGTGCGGGCCCGGATGCCACGGCCCGTGTCGATATCCGGGCGGGCCGCATTACGGCCACCGGAAGACCCTTCGTCGAAGTGGCGGACCGTGGCAATGGCGTCGATCCGGCGCAGGCAGAACGCATCTTCGAGCCGTTTTTCACCACCGGGTCCGGCGGCACCGGCCTTGGCCTGTTCATCTCGCGCGAGCTGTGCCAGACCAACGGCGCGCTGTTGCTCTACGAGCCGCGGCCCGGGGGTGGTAGCATTTTCCGCCTCATTTTCGCCGACCCGAGCCGCTGGAAGGACTGATGACCGAACGCAAGTCGAACCCGCGCGCACTGGTCATCGACGACGAGCCTGACATTCGCGAGTTGTTGTCCATCACGCTCGGTCGCATGCAGATCGAAGTCGTGACGGCGGGTGATTACGCGAGCGCGATCAAGGCGCTCGGCCCGGAACGATTCGACCTCGTGCTGACGGACATGCGGCTGCCCGACGGGGACGGACTCGACATCGTCGACTGGATCCAGCACCACCGTCCCAGGCGTGCCGGTGGCGGTGATCACCGCGCACGGCAACGTCGACACGGCCGTGCGGGCGCTCAAGCTGGGCGCCTTCGATTTTATTTCGAAACCGCTGGACCTGGGCTCGCTGCGCAAGCTGATCAAGGCGACATTGAAGCTGCGTTCCGCGGACGGCGCGGACTTCGACGTCACGCAACCGAGCGTCGTGCCGTCGGGCTTGCGACTGCTGGGCCAGTCGAAGCCGATGCAGCAGTTGCGGGAAATGATCGCGAAGGTAGCCCGCAGCCAGGCACCGGTCCACATAGCGGGCGATTCAGGGACCGGCAAGGAATTGGTCGCACGGCTGATCCACGACACGGGGCCACGACACGACGGGCCGTTCGTGCCGGTCAACTGCGGCGCGATCCCGTCCGAGCTGATGGAAAGCGAATTATTCGGCCACAAGAAAGGCAGCTTCACTGGCGCCGTGTCCGACAAGGAAGGGCTGATCCACTCGGCCGAGGGCGGCACGCTGTTCCTGGACGAAGTCGCGGACCTGCCCCTGCACATGCAGGTCAAGCTGCTGCGCGTGATCCAGGAGAAGTCCATCCGGCCAGTGGGCGAAACACGCGAGACGCCGGTCGACGTGCGCGTGCTGTCGGCGACGCATCGCAAGCTCGACGAGCTCGTGAAGTCCGGCAAGTTCCGCGAGGATCTGTACTACCGCATCAATGTCATCGAGCTGCGGGTGCCGGCACTGCGGGAACGCCTCGATGACGTGCCGCCGCTCGTCGACATGCTGCTGGATCGCATCGCCGGCCAGATCGGCGTGACGCGCCCGCAGATCAGCGACGAGGCGATGGATAAACTGCTGTCCTATTCGTATCCAGGCAACGTGCGCGAACTGGAGAACATCCTCGAACGCGCGGTGACGCTGTGCTCGAACGAGCGCATCGAGCCCGAAGACATTCAGCTGAAACCCGGGCTGTTGCTGACGGACCTGCCAGAGATGGCGGGCCGGGATGTGGCCCTGGGTGGCGAAGGCGGCGCGGATGGACTGGAGGGCCAGCTCGAGCACATCCAGCGTGAGGCCATCATCCGTGCGCTCGAACAGACCCGCTATAACAAGACCAGGGCGGCGGAACTGCTGGGGATGACTTTCCGACAACTGCGGTACCGGGTAAAGAAGCTCGGGATCGAGTAGCTCAGGCTTGGCGCCCGCAGCGCCGACAGGACGACTGAATGATCAAATTGATAACGCCGCCGGGCATGCTGCTGACCGTGGCCCTGCTCGTCATTTACAGCGCGTACGCGTTCCTGATCGGGTCGATCGAGAAGTCGTGGGTGCTGCTG
This sequence comes from Pseudomonadota bacterium, assembly GCA_016704655.1. Taxonomy (GTDB): domain Bacteria; phylum Pseudomonadota; class Gammaproteobacteria; order Steroidobacterales; family Steroidobacteraceae; genus RPQJ01. The sequence continues at coordinate 111,766 of JADIZR010000012.1, forward strand.
GCGGGCGGGGTTGTGGCGATCGTCGCGAGTTACGGCACGGCGATGCTCAAGCCCTGGTCCCGGTACCTCGTGTACGCGCTGGCCATCGGCTTCGTCTCGAAACTGGCTCAATCGATCATTGCGGCGATTCGAGCTGGCTATTTTGGCTTCCAGTTCAGATCGACGCAGCAGGCGCTCTGGTCGTTGGCGCCCAGCCTGCTGCTGGTCATGTTGTCGTGCGTGTGCTGCGTGCTCGTCTACCGTCAGTTCAGTTCCCGGCCCGCGCAGGCGCCGGAATCGACCGGGTGATCCGCCGGCCCGTGCCTGTCGCCTACTTGATGATCGCCCAGTTCGCAGCGTTGTAGGGGTCCTTGCCCTTCAGCATCAGCTGGGTGTGGATCACGAAGGCGTCGGGCCGCTGCAGGCTGAACTGCCACGGGACCAGCGACACGTAGAACGGGTCGTCCCGGCCGAAGGCCGCAATGGGTCGATTCGCCAGGAAGGGATTCACGCAGCCGCCGATGCGCTCGCAGACGATCCGCGGCACTTCCGCGTTCGGCATGAACTCCTCCGACACGCGTAGATCGCCGGTCGCCCCGATCTTCTTGACCAGCAGGACAGACCGGCTCCGCACAAAGACGTTGTCCGAGGTTTTCCCCGCAAGCGCCCGCGAAGACTTGTCGACGACCGGCCCGACGATGCCGTGGTCGGACACGAGCACGATCTCGGTGTTGTCGTAGACCCCGGCTCGCTTGAGAAAGTCCAGGTAATCCGCGACCAGCAGCAGCGTGCACCGGGCCGTGATCTCGTGCTGCAGCGAGAAAAGACTGGGATGGCCGCGTCGCGCCACCTCGGCATTCGGCACTTCGAACTTCTGCTGCTGCGGCAGGCAGTCCTCGCCCATGTAATAGGGCTCGTGCGGCAGGATGTTGGAGATGATGTTCAGGTTCGGCTCAGGAGCGCTGGTCAGCGAGAGGCTCTCGAATGCCTTGAGTTCGGCCCACACCTTGAAGGTCGTCCCCGCCGAGTGATCGAGGAACGGGCGCCACGGTCCCTTGTCGTTGAGGACGGCCTTGAGCGCATAGGGCGCCGTTCGCATCGAGGCCAGCAGCACGAGCAGGTCCGCATAGCTGGATCTCGACAGCTCCGGCAGCGGGAAGCCCATGCGTTGTGCATGTTGCTTGACCACGGCTGGCGGAATGTGCGAGCAAAACACTCCGTCCATCCTCAGGTAATTGCAATCGCCCGCCATCGTGAATCCCAGGCCGCCCGGCTCTACGAAGTTAACCCTGTGGCCATGCTGGGAAAAGTTGTAGGGAAGTATCGAAAACGCTTCAACCGAGAGGTCGCGCAGTGACTTTTTGCGGGCGTTCATCTCGACCGGCGTATAGTCGTATCCGCCATACAGCGGATGCACGCCTGCGATCGAGTTCTCCCCGGCGGCCAGCGTTCGCGGGTACCAGACGAATCCTGCAAGTCGACTTGCCAACGCGGGCTCCGCAGCCATGATCCCTTCGACGTACCCGCCCATGAAGCGGTCGAGGAAGATGATCAGCGTATTCGGACGGCTCGGCGAGAACCGCAGCGGCTGATCCGGCAACTGCTCGGCCGACGACGGGCCGCCCGCGCCGCCAACGTCGTCACGCGACATGCCAATCCCCGTCGCGACGGCAAGGGACACGTTGGCCAGCAGAATCGCCACCAGGAGCGGTCGGCCACCGAACCTCTGCAGCAGCCACTTCAGCGCGACGGCCGCGCCGGCGATCACCAGCAGATCGAGCGTGACCCGGAGCAGCCGGGTGGTCGGCGGGACGGGCACCTGCTCGAACGTCAGTCCCGTCATTTTCGGATAACCGAAAGGCAGGACGAATGCGTACAGCAGGCTGACCGCCAGCGCGCCCACCGCCAGCAGGGCCAGCGTCGTCTTCATGCGCGGCGAGAACGCGAACGCATAGGCCACGGCCGCCAGGTACACGGCGATCATGGCATCGCGCGCATTCACCTTGAGCAGGTAGTCGATGTGCACACCGATTTCGCCCGGCGACGTCAGAAACGTCGTGATCGGAACGAACACGAACACCAGGGCGGCCAGGGTCGCTACGGCAAGTAGGTACAGCGGGAAGCGATAGCGGCCCAGGGCCTGCTCCATCCCGGCGAGGCCCTCGCCCCGCAATCCGGCGGACCCGACCGCGACGCCGGCCGCGACGGCCAGCACCGTGGCAGGACGACATGCCAACCAGAGGCTGGCGAGCAACCCGCCGAAGACGACGAGTGCCCCAAGCGCGACGCGCGCTGCAACGGGCAGGTCCGACCTGGTCTCACTGAGGCCACGGAACACCACAAAGTACGTGGCGGCATTCACGGCAAGCAGCAGCAGGGTCAGGCTCATGGGCGTGCCTTGGCGCTCAGTGCTGGCTGGCAATCCGCTCGAACGAGCGCACGAACCTGGCATCGACGCCCTGGCCGGACACGCGATAGAGCAGGTTGCGGATCAACGAAAAGAGGTTGTTCGTCGTCCAGTAGAGCACCAGGCCGGACGGGCTTGCATACAGCAGCACCAGGAAGAGCACCGCTAGCGCCCATCCCTGCACGCGCTTGGCACGGTTCTCGACATATGTCAGGACCGACAACGCATTGATCCCGGTCATCAACAGCGGCAGGAGGTTGGCGCCCCAGAGCAGTCGATCCGGCTGGCTCAAATCGGGGATCGGGCCGAATGGCACGCCCTGCAGTGCCCCCAACTCCGACAGGAAGCGAAACACGGTGGCAAACACCAGGATTTGGACGAACAGGTCCGCGGACCCCAGCACGGCGGCCAGCGGACGGTAGCCGTGCTGCCGGTAGACCGTTCGAATGTAGAAGTACCGCTCACGGCCGCGAAAGTGCTGCTTGAGCCTGGCCACTTCCCGCGCCACTGCGGCCTTGGCCGCGTTCGTCTTTCGCGAATGCAGCTCCATCTGGTGATAGACGGGCATCAGCACCAGGTTGATGAGCACGCTGAACAGGACCAATCGCCAGCCCACGCCCAGGCCCCCAGGGAGCGCCGCGAACACCAGCGAATACAGGTGCATCAGCGGCTGCAGGAAGATCGAATCCAGCACTTCCAGCATGGCGGCCAGTTTCGTCAGGAAGCCGAGGGGAGCCGGCGACCGGCTTTCAGGAAACGACGCAGCAGTCCACGACCGTGGCCACCTGCCGATTCCTCGGCCGCAACACGCGCCAGCTCCGTGCGATAGAGGTCCTCGATCTGCTGCGCGGCGACCTGCGACCCGCGGCCGAAGTTGTAGATCAACCGGTCGCGGGCCTCACGCACCCTTTCCACCGAGTGCTGCTCAAGCACACGCGACAGATGGTCGGTGATGCGATCTATCTCCCCCGGGGCCGTCGGCACGATGAAGTCCTTGCACTGCTCCTTCAGATCGCTGTCGCCACCGAGCACTTCGCCCTCGAGGCCTCCCGCCGCCTGCTTGCGATCGATGATCACCACGGGACGCCCATAGATGAACGCGAACTCGTGCGTGATGCCGGAGATGTCGCTGAGCAGGATGTGCGCCCGCGACATCGCCGCCGACGGGGTGCGAGCGGTGTCCACGGTGACGCCGTCCAGTGCCAGGATCTGCCGGTAGAGGTCGGGCTGCGAGACCTTCATCTGCGGATGCGGCCTGACAATGACCGGGTAGCGCTTCGCGATCTGCGCCACGAAGCCCGTGCCGAACGCCTCGAACATACTCAGGGGACCCCAGCTCGGCGCGACCAGCACGACCGGCTGCGGACCGAGCGGTGCCGACACTTGCGCCCGCCGCATGAGGTCTTCCCAATGCGGAATGCCGGTCTCGAGGAGTTGCTTCGCCGGCAGTTTGCGAATGCCTTCCATCCTGCGGATGTTGGCCTTGAGGATCGGCCCGCAGCACAGTACGGAATCGAAGTAATCGTACGCGAAGGGCCGGACATACCTGCTTTCGCCGAGTGCGTGCGACACGATAGTGTAGTGACGCACCCGGCGCGAGCGCCGGAACGTCATCACGTCCAGTTGCGGGGTCGTCGTCACCAGCAGGACCGCCTCGAGGTTGTTCAGGTAGGCGTACCCGACCATGCCGGGGGGAATGGCCCGATGCGCCACGCGCCCGGGCAGTGACGGAAAGGTCTCGTCGCGCTCGTACATCGTGAATAGGGTGACGTCGAGACCGCGCTCTTGCAGCGCGTCGATGACGGGCAGGAACGTGATCTCGTAGCGGGGATCTTCGCAGTGGATGGCAATCTCGCAGTTCTGGTCGCGGAAGCGCGCCCGGAAGAACAGGTCCACGGCGCGGTAGTAGAGCCCGCGGACGCTGAAATACAGCGACAGCACGATGCCGCTGACGACGTACAACAAGGCACTGCCGGTTCCGGGGTCGATGTAGGCATGCGCGGGCTGCGCCAGCAGCAGGCAGGCGCAAGCCAGCGCTGCGCTTTCAACACGCGCGGGCAACCGGCAGATCATCTGCGGCGCCGGGCTTCGAAATAGAACTGCTTGGTGCCGAACGCCGATTCCAGCTCGTCCGGATAGATCCGGTCCACGGCCGTCACTTCGAAGTGCTGCGCGATCAGCGCGTGCGTCTGCGGGAGCGTCCGGTAACACGAGGCATAGCCATCGCGCACGACTTCTTCCGTCGTATCCCGCAGCGTGCAGGTGGAGCGGATCCAGACGATCGGCGACGTGACGCGCGCAAACAAGTCACGCACGACATGGTCGTCGAAGACGTACTGGATGACCCCGGCGATGATCGTGGCGTCCACCACCGGCAGCGCACCCGGCTGTGCGATGTCGAAAACGGCGGTCTTCACCCGTGGATCGATGTGCTGCAACAGGCCCGCGGAGACGTCGTAGCCGTGGAATTCCTCGTAGTCCGTGAGCCGCAGCAGGCATTCCAGCAGCGAACCGTCGCCACAGCCGAGATCCAGCAGGCTCCGGCCGCCCGCCCGATCCAGGCGCGGCACCAGGTAATTCAACTCATGGATCCTGCGGCGGCGCGTAAACGCGAAAGGATACTGTTCCTGTGCCTGCCAGAAACTCTTGGCGGTATCGGTCGTCATCGGGCTGTTCACCACTCGTCGCAGACGTAGACGCCTGACTGGAAGTAACGGATCTTGCCGTCGTTGATGCGTTCGTCGAGCGCCGCGGCCAAGTCGAACGGTGTCGCGGCAGAAAGAGCCGCGAGCGGGATCGGGAGGCGGATGACGCTCTGCGGAACGCGGTGGAAGGTTTCGCCGTTCGGTATCAACTGGCCGCTCTCCGCCGCGGCGCGGATCTCGGCCGGCGTCCGCCTGGGAAACTCGATCTTCTCGCCCTGCTCGCGTGCGAACTCCGACAGGCGCGTCTTCCTGCCGTCTTTCAGGTAGTGCACATTGCCGAGAAGGTCGATCTCCGAGTAGTCGTAGACGATGCAAGGCGCATATCGCGCCCCCAGACGACGCAGCGACTCGAATCGGTTCGCCCCGTCGATTACTATCATTTCGCGCACGATTGAAACCGGATTGAAGAACACGCCTTCCGTCCGGATCTTGGCGACGAGGCGCTGGACCTTGTCTTCGTCAAACGCCTCAAAGATCCTGAGTTGGTCGACGGCCACCATTTTCAGGCGATCGCGCAGAAACTGCTCATCCCGGCGTCCCGACCGAGCGACTCGGTTGCGAATCTCGCTAGTCGAAATTCCTGCCGTCCTCGGCAACAGGACGAGACGCACGCCTTTTTCCCGCAAGTACGCCAGCGCCGCACTCCGGTCCGCCGAAAACAGCCAGTCGTCGCCCTGCACGACGATGTCGGGGTAAACTGCAGCGTAATTCGCACGCTGATCCGGATCAGTGTAGTGGATGACTTGTGCTACGAATGGCAACGACCGCACCTGAGCCTCGCGTTCTTCGAGACTCAGAATCGGGCGGCTGCCTTTCGTCGCCTCCACACCATGATCGGTCATGATCCCAACGACGAGTTCGCCCAGCGCAGCCGCTTGCGTGAGGATGTTGAGGTGACCTCGATGAAGAATGTCGAAAACGCCGGTCGTGTATACGCGCATAGGTCGTGGAATTCAGGCAACCCGTGGTCTGTTTGAAGGGTTCTCGTTGGATCGAGGCCCCGGATTAGTTCGACTGGTTCTCAACTTCCCGCTCCGCCATCGACCGCGGACGGGGCAACGGAGGGTGAATCCTTGCCCTTCCGGTTGATGAAGTAGTCCCGCCAGGCCTCCCCAATTGCAGGCCAATCATTCATTGTGGTTCGCGTAGGGGGCCGCAACTCGCCCGCGAAATGCATTGCCATTGCGTCCCAGAGTCGTTGGCCATCTGGCAACTCGGGGCCCGGTCGCGCGAGAAGTAACTTACCGTTACCCGTGGCCACGTCGAAGTACACGTACTGGTGAGCATCCGGTCCCGCCGGCATCGCCGCAAGCAGGTGCTGCGATGTGAAGGCGGCGCGTTCCTTATAGGCGCGAACGAGTGGAATCATTCGTTCCCGGATGTGCATTCGGGAGGTTGCGGGATCGATGCCGAAGAACTTGGAATTGGCTTTCGCCGTTCCCACCTCGTCCACTTCGCCGTTGACGTCCGGAATCACCGACAGGTCCGTCTCGGTAAACCGTATGCGCTCGGGACCAGAGTACGTCGAGGTGGAATTCGGCGAACGAAGCAATTGGGCGAGCGATCGACCATTCGAGTTCAGCGGGTCGCCCGGGATACGTAGCAACTCCAGAAGGGTTGGGGCAATGTCCTCGACGGTTGCAGTCACGGGTAGATCGCGGGACGCGGCCGAGAAATCGCTTTCATGGCCGAACGATTTGAAAGCAAGCAATACCTTGTACTGGGTGGGCGAAAGCACGCTCTGGCCGTGGCCGACGTCGAGGACCTTCAGTGGCGCTCCCAGGCCTTCGACGAACGCCCCGTTTTTCACGATGGCGTCGTTGGGCAGGGTCATGGCTTCGCCATGATCCGACAGGACCACCACGATCGAGTTCTCGAGTGCCCCTTTGCGACGAAGCATCGAAACGACCTGGTCGAACATGCTGTCGGCCGTTCGCAGGCCGACCCGATACATCGGTCGATCGTCTGGATGTTTCTTTACCGAAACACCGAACGGGGTCTCGGCCGTGTAGTACGGCCAGTGCGCAGCCGTCAGGTGCACGATCAGAAACGTCGGGCCGTCGAACTCGAGTTCCCGATCCAGCCTTGCAAGGTATGTCTTCGGCTCGAATACCTGTGCGGCGCCGCGGTTTCCATAGGAAAAAGGAAACAGCAACTGCCCCAGTCTCGTGTTGATGACAACCGACGCCAGCGGCAGTTCGTTGTACGTGCCCAGGATGAAGTCCGAGGCGCCGATCGGCGGCGTGACTACCTTGTCGAACCCGTAGGATTGGTCGATGTTGGCGAATCGAACCTCGTCGGTGGAATAGATCGTGCGATAACCTGATTTGCGCAGGACGTCGGCCAACGTCGGATTCGCGGCAACTGCGTCACGAGGTGTTAGGTTGTTCCGGGCGCCTGTCGTCGGCGGGCTGCGGCCCGTCAGGATGGCGACCCACGAACCGAAGGTTCGAGCCATCGGCGTGGAGGCATCTCTGACAACGTCGGCTTGCTCGATGAACCGATCGATGTGCGTCGTGTTGCCCGAGGTACCGCCGAACCGCTTCAGCTGGTCCAACCGCAGGGAATCGATGCCGAGCAAAATGACGTTTGGTCGCCGGGCTATCGGCATGAGCGCTAGCAGTGAAGTGAATGCGTTCGGCCAGAAATCCAAAGGTGCCCAGCGCGGTGACTGCAGCACATCCGGCGAGCCAGCGCCGTCGCGAGCCCGGATGCATGCGGCGCAATGTGACAAAACAACCTGCAACCAGAATCGCGCCGGCGGCGATTGCGACCGACCCGTACACCAGTTGCCCGACGTGAAATGGGCCGACCTCGACGACCATCCAGTCGTAGTAATGGGCGCCGAAAAAGGTCCGCGGGTACCAGAGTGCGTTGTACGCGAGAGTCGCTGCGCTGAGCAGGGCGAACCAACCGACGGTGATGCGGCCGAACTTGCGCCGTATGGACGGCCAGAGCGCAACGCTCGCACAGGCGATAAGCCACGCAAGCGCGCCCATTCCGATGTGAAGGATGATCTGCGCAAAGCCGAAATAGACCATCTGGCCGCCGATCTTCGGGGACCAGATATCGCCGGAGACCGCTTTCATCACGTCGGTCGCCTGGATGCGGTCCATCAGGGTGACCACCGACGTATAGGCCGTCGATGCCAGGAACAGAAGGGAAAGCACGGTGGCGATCAGGAATCCGCGGCGGAGCGACAAATCCGGCATGTCGGGCTGCGTGGCGGGCCCCGGTTCGATCATCGTCACGTGTGCATCGTCTCCCGAGAAGGATCGCTTTCATTCTGACGATTAACTCGCGGCGCCGCGAGCACTCCAGCGAAAGTGACAAGACTGGTCACGATGTGACACGGAATGTCAGCTGGCGATTGCATTGAGTTCGATACGAGATTTCGTCGATCGGAAACTGCCTAAAAAACAAGCGATTTCAAGCGAGACAATACTTGGCACGGCTCTTGCTTTGAATTCGACCGCAGGCATCTGCCGCAGACCAATTTTTTCGGATCCGCCAAGGAGTTCCCATGATTACCAAGTTGAACCGCTCGATCCAGAAGGGTTTCACCCTGATCGAATTGATGATCGTCGTCGCGATCATCGGCATCCTGGCCGCCATCGCGATTCCCGCCTACCAGGACTACCTGATCCGCTCGCAGGTGTCGGAAGGCCTGTCAATGGCTGCGGCCGCCAAGGCCTCGGTCTCTGAGTACTACGCCAACAAGGGTTCGTGGCCGCTCGACAATAGCGCCGCGGGCTTGGGGGTCGCCACCGAAATCCAGGGCAAGTACGTCTCGGCCCTTACAGTCGGCACCGGCGGCATCACGGTGGACTTCGGCAATGAAGCCAACGCAGTGTTGGATTCGGCACGGCTCGGCTTGACGCCGGGTGCGAGCGCCAACGGCGACGTGATCTGGCGTTGCGGCGGCTCCGACAATCCGTCCGGCTGGGGTGGCTCGACGACAGCCACGTCCGGCGTTACGAGTACCCTGCCCGGCAAGTACCTGCCGTCGAGCTGCCGTTAACGTGTAGCTGAATGCGCGCCGGCCTGGCCGGACTGCGCAGGACGAACGAGAGCCCCCGCCCTGCGGGGGCTCTTTTTTCGGGTCAAGACGATTGCATTGGCGTCTACTGGCGGGGCGACGATCGTCAAAGCTGCTCCGACGCGCTGTCCTGGCGCCCCTGCGGACGAATTGCCCGTGAAGGCAGTCGATATCGCAATTGCGGGGCCTGTGGACCGGCTCACACTATCTGGCAGCCCGATCGGGTGACAATCTCCCTGGCGACTTAACATTTGCTAGTCTTGCACTAGTGTTCTTCCGTCCGCCGGGTACCCCACAAGGGCAAGGCTAAGCCCATGAACGATTTCGCGATTTCCACGCAGACGATCAGTCGGTCGGGCCTCCAGGGCCTGCCGCAGCGCCTGGTGATCGACGGTCTCGTGGCCGATTCGGCCATGATTGACGCCATTGCCGCGGCGAAGGAGCGCCGGGTGGGGGTCGTGTCGTACCTGGTCGAGCACAACATGGCCGACGCGCGCGAGATCGCCATCGCTGCCTCGCAGGAGTTCGGCGCCCCGCTGCTGGACCTGGACTCCATCCAGCCCGACCTCGAGACCGTTCGCATCGTCAGCGAAAAGATCCTGCGCAAGCACCGCGTGCTGCCGCTGGTGAAGCGCGGCAAGAAACTGTTCATCGCGATCTCCGATCCGACCAACCTGCATGCGCTCGACGAGGTCAAGTTCGCCACCGGTTTCTCGATCGAAGCGGTGGTGGTCGAGGAAGACAAGCTCAACAAGCTGCTCGCGGTTTCGCTCGAGCAGGTCGACACGTCGATGCCGGAACTCGCCGGCGACGACTTCGAGATGGACGGGCTCGAAGTCACCTCGGGCGACGACGAGGACTCTGCCCGGGGCTCCGATCACTCCTCCGACGCAGTCGACGACGCCCCGATCGTGCGCTTCATCAACAAGGTGATGCTCGACGCGATCAAGAAGGGTGCGTCGGACATCCATTTCGAACCCTACGAGCGCAGTTACCGCATCCGGCTTCGTCTCGACGGCATCCTGAAGGAAGTAGCCAACCCGCCCGTACAGCTGGCCATCAAGATGGCAGCCCGCCTGAAGGTGATGTCCCGCATGGACATCGCCGAGCGCCGCGTGCCGCAGGACGGCCGCATCAAGATGAAGATCTCGAAGAACCGGGCCATCGACTTCCGCGTGAGCACGTGCCCGACGCTCTTCGGCGAAAAGATCGTGATGCGTATCCTCGATCCCTCGAGCGCGATGCTGGGCATCGACGCACTGGGATACGAAACCTTCCAGAAAAAGCTGTACATGGACTGTCTGGCGCGGCCACATGGCATGATCCTGGTGACCGGTCCGACCGGCAGCGGCAAAACGGTGTCGCTCTACACGGGCCTCAACATCCTGAACACCGAGGACACGAACATCTCGACGGCAGAAGACCCCGTCGAAATCATGCTGCCCGGCATCAACCAGGTAAACATCAACCCGAAGGTCGGCCTCACCTTTCCCGGTGCCCTGCGCGCCTTCCTGCGCCAGGATCCAGACGTGATCATGGTCGGCGAAATCCGTGACCTCGAGACCGCCGAGATCGCGATCAAGGCGGCCCAGACGGGTCACCTGGTGCTCTCCACGCTGCACACCAACGACGCACCCAAGACCCTGACGCGCCTGGTCGACATGGGCGTGAAGCCCTATGCGATCGCGACGTCGGTCAGCCTGATCATCGCTCAGCGCCTGGCGCGCCGGCTCTGCAACAGCTGCAAGGCGCCGGCGAAGATTCCCGCCGAAGCGCTGAAGAAAGAAGGCTTCGGAGACGAGGAAATCGCGAACGGGCTCCAGATTTTCCAGCCCGTGGGTTGCAGCAACTGCACGGACGGGTATAAGGGGCGCACGGGACTGTACGAGGTGATGCCGGTCTCCGACGAGATCGGCCGCATCATCATGGCGGGCGGGAGCGTGCTGGACATCAAGCAGCAGGCGACCAGCGAAGGCGTCTGGGGCTTGCGCCAGGCGGGCATCAACAAGGTGCGCTTGGGGATCACGTCGCTGGACGAAGTGAACCGCGTGACCGTCGACTGAACCTGAAGGAACCGGGACTCCAAGCACATGGCTGAACTTGCGGTAACCAAGCAGGCGACCTTCCTCTGGGAAGGCAAGGACAAGAAGGGCAATCGCGTCAAGGGACGCGGCCTGGCGCGTGACGAGATGGAGATCCGCTCCGACCTGCGCAAGCAGGGGATCGCAGCGACCCGCGTCCGCAAGGAATCCACGCTCTTCAAGAGCGACGGCAAGGTCACCGCCGAGGACATCGCCCTGTTCGCCCGGCAGCTCGCCACGATGCTCAACGCCGGCATCCCGATGGTGCAGTCGTTCGAGATCATCGGCGTCGGCAACGACAAGCCGGCGGTGCAGAAGCTCGTGCTGGCGATCAAGAGCGACATCGAAACCGGCAACTCGCTGCACCAGTCCCTCGCCAAGCATCCGCTGTATTTCGATGACCTGTTTGTGAACCTGGTCGAAGCCGGCGAGCACGCGGGTGCGCTCGAAACGGTCCTTGAAAAATCGCGACGTACAAGGAAAAGACCGAGGCCTTGAAGAAAAAGATCAAGAAGCCAAGCGTTCACGGCCGTTGCGGCAGTTCATCGACAAGATGTCGCTGCAGATCCCGGTCATCGGGCCGATCCTGAAGAAGTCAGCCATCGCACGCTATGCGCGCACGCTCGCGACGATGTTCGGCGCCGGCGTGCCGCTGGTCGAAGCGATGAAGTCCGTCGCGGGCGCCACCGGCAACATCATCTACCAGGACGCCGTGCTGAGAATGCGCGACGAGATCGCCACGGGCATGCGCATGCAGCGCGCGATGGAGAACACGGGCCTCTTCCCGAACATGGTCGTGCAGATGATCGCCGTCGGCGAGGAGTCGGGTTCGCTGGACGAGATGGCGAGCAAGGTCGCGGACTTCTACGAAGCCGACGTCGACGCCGCCGTCGACGCACTGAGCAGCCTGCTCGAACCAATGATCATGGTCATCCTGGGCGTGCTGGTCGGCGGCATGGTCGTCGCGATGTACCTGCCGATTTTCAAGCTCGGCGCAGTGATCTGACGCACGTGCCGCGCCCTCGCGAATGAGATCGCCGAAAACGCCGCGCCCAGCGCGGCGTTTTCACATAGGTAAATGCACGAATGACCGACCTCGCCGAAATTCTCGCTGCGACGCCCTGGTTGCTGGTCACCTGTACGTTCCTCTTGAGCCTCCTCGTCGGCAGCTTCCTCAACGTGGTCATCCACCGCGTGCCGATCATGCTCGAACGCGAATGGAGGGCGCAGGCACGGGAGATGCTCGTGGAACCCGGCCGTGCCGACGAGAACAACAACGTCGACGATCGGAACGATGGTTCCCCGGAGCGCTACAACCTTCTCATCCCCCGCTCCCGTTGCCCCGCGTGCAACGCTGAAATCACGGCGTTGCAGAACATCCCGGTGGTGAGCTGGCTGCTGCTCGGCGGCAAGGGTGCCAGCTGACGCACGTCGATTTCGGTCCGCTATCCCATCGTCGAGTTCGCCACGGCAGTGCTTTCGGCCGCGGTCGCGATGCACTTCGGCTGGCACTGGCAGACTCTCGCGGCACTGCTGTTCACCTGGGCTCTGATTTCCCTGACGGTAATCGACCTGGATCACACGCTCCTGCCCGACATCATCACGATGCCGCTGCTGTGGCTGGGGTTGCTGCTGAGCCTCTTCTGGCATGCGGGCCTCACGGCACCCGCTCCGACGGACCCAGCCTCCGCGATTCTCGGCGCGGTCTGCGGCTACCTGGTCCTCTGGACCGTCTTCTGGGCTTTCAAGTTCGCCACGGGCAAGGACGGCATGGGTTACGGCGATTTCAAGCTGCTCGGCGCGCTCGGAGCCTGGATGGGCTGGCAGATGCTGCCGCTGATCCTGCTGCTCTCTGCGTTGGCCGGCGCCGTCATCGGCATTGCATTGATCGTGCTCCGCGGCCGTGACCGCAACGTGCCGATCCCGTTCGGCCCTTACCTCGCGGCAGCCGGCTGGATTGCGTTGCTGTGGGGACCGCAGATCATGGGCGGCTACCTGACGTTGACCGGCCTGCGCCATTGACCACCGCCGTGATGTCGACGGCACCACCGCCCCCCTGCCGACCTTTCCGCATCGCGCTTACCGGCGGCATCGCGAGCGGCAAATCCACGGTCGCCAATCTGTTCGCGGCCCACGGCGTGCCGTTGATCGACACCGACGTCATCGCCCGCGAGGTCGTCGAACCCGGCCAGCCTGCGCTGACCTCGGTCGCACAGGCCTTCGGCAGCGACATGCTCGACTCCGACGGCAGGCTCGACCGGCGTCGGCTGCGCGAGATCATCTTCAGTGACGTCACGGCACGCGCCAGGCTCGAGGCAATCCTGCATCCGGCCATTCGCGCCGCAATGGAACGCCAGTCGGTTGCCGCGGCACAGGCGGGGCCCTACCAGGTGCTCGTGATTCCGCTGCTGGCCGAGGGTGGCCGACGCGACCATGTCGACCGTGTCCTGGTCGTGGACACGCCGGAGACCGTGCAGGTCGAACGACTCATGGCACGGGACGCGGTCACCCGCGAGCAGGCGGAGGCATCGCTGCGAGCCCAGGCGCAGCGTGCCACCAGGTTGGGCATCGCCGACGACGTGGTGACGAACACAGGGCGGATCGAGGACTTGCGCGAGCAAGTGGCCGCGCTGCACGAACGATATGTGAAGTTGGCGGCGGCAAGCAGGGCACGCCAGGTTGTGCCGTCAAACGGCCATGCCGCACAATAGTCGACCATGAACTCCACCGAGGCCGCAGTGCCCACCGCGGATGCGGCGACCCGCGTCGTTGCGTACGAACAGCCGCTGAACGAGCGGATGCGCAACTTCCTGCGCCTCGATTTCCTGTACCAGCAGGCCGTGCACCATCACACCCTGCCCGATCCCTGGTCGACGCGGGCCGCGGTCAGCTCGCTGCTCGAGATCCTCGCAATCACCCAGCGCGGCGACATCCGCAGCGAGGTGCTGAAGGAACTCGAGCGGCAGATGCACCATTTGTCGGCCTTCAGCTCGCGGCCGGGTGTCGACTCGGCGCGGCTCAAGCTGCTGCTGCCGCAACTGCACCGGATGCGCGAGGAGCTCAGCTCGGTCGGCGCGCTCTTCATGCAGAAGCTGCGCGACTCCGAGTTCCTCAACGCGATCAAGCATCGCAGCGCGATTCCCGGCGGCACCTGCGAATTCGACCTGCCCGACTACACCCACTGGCTCAACCAGCCGGACGAAATCCGCGGCGCGGACTTCGCGAACTGGCTGGCAGTGATCCGCCCGCTCGGCGACTCGATCTCCGAGCTGCTCTGGATGACGCGCGAACAAGGCAAGACGCGTCGCGAAGTCGCAACCAACGGCGTGTATCACCTGACGCTGGAGCGCGACGTGCCCGTGCAGCTGATCCGCATCCTGTTGCCACGGGGCACCGACATCTACCCGGAGATCAGCGGCAGCCACTACCGCGTCAGCATCCGCTTCCTCTCCTGGCAGGATGCGGCCACGAACCCCGTGCAGATGACGGGCGATGTTCCGTTCATGCTCGCGCTCTGCACCTGACCTCGGGCCCACAGGCGCGAGCAGGCCGACATGCCGAGGTTTCCGTGTCCCACGTGCCAGCGCCCGGTGGAATGGTCCGACGCAGCGCTTTGGCGCCCGTTCTGCAGCGAGAGGTGCCGGTTGATCGACCTCGGCGCGTGGATGACTGAAAAGCACGCGATCCCCGGCGAGGAGATCTCACCGGATGGCGTCCAGCCGCCACAGGACGAATCCGACGATCCCCCGCGACACTGAAGAAGCGCTGCGAATCCCATGGATCCCGACTTCTGGCATCGACGCTGGCAGGCCCGTCAGATCGGATTTCATCAGTCCGCTCCGCATCCGTTCCTCGAACGCTGCTGGCCGTCGCTCAATGTGGCAACGGGTGCTCGCGTCTACGTGCCGCTCTGCGGCAAGAGCCTCGACATGGTCTGGTTGTCGGTACGGGGCTACCGCGTCGTCGGCTCCGAACTGAGTTCGCTCGCGGTCGAGGAGTTCTTCGGCGAGCAGCAACGGACCGATGTGCAGATCGAACCGCATGGCCTGTTCCACTGGCATCGATCCGGCGCGTTCGAGATTTTCGCGGGTGATGCGCTGCAACTGACACCCGAACTGCTCGGCCCGGTGCAGGCCGCTTACGATCGAGCCGCGCTCGTTGCGTTGCCGCCCTCGATGCGCGAGCGCTACGCTCGGCACTTCGCCACGTTGATGCCGGCGGGCAGCCGCACGCTGCTGGTTGCGTTCGAATACGAACAGGCGATCAAGGACGGCCCGCCCTTCTCCGTCGAACCCGACGAGGTGCAGAGGTTGTACGGTGATTTCTTCCGGGTCGAGGAACTGGAACGTGTCGACATCATCGGTGAAAGCCCGAAGTTCGCCGCGACCGGCCTCGACGCGTTGCACGAAGTGGCCTATTCACTGACCAGGCGCTGAAGTGCTAGTTGCAGGCGATTGATCCGGGACCTTTCCCCGAGCTTGGAAAGGCAGACACGCGCTCGGGGAAAGGTCCCGGATCGGCCGCTTGCGATACGGCGCATGTAGCCTGATGCGACGGGGGAGCCGACTCAGCGAGAAGTGCCCGAGATCGATGGCGGCGTTCGCAGCGACGTTCGGAGCACTACCGCTGGAAGCTGCGTTCCGATGCACTCAACGCTGCATGCGCCGTGCGACCTTTTCCGCTCCAGCGGAAAAGTCGTTCAGGCGCCGCCTCGGCAGCGGTCGATCCAGTCGTTCTTCCCGAGCGCGTGTCTGCCTTTCCAAGCTCGGGGAGAACGACTGGATCGACCGCCCGCAGTTAGCGCGTGCCTGATTTTCCGCTCGGCGGATAGGAAACCGGATGGCGCGCTAGCGCCGCCACGATCGGCGCATCCGCCTCGAGAATGTCGTGCTCGCGCAGTCGCGACGGCTCGACCCACTCGAGCGACTGCGCATCGAGCCCCCGTGGCTTACCCAACCAGTCCTTGATCATCCACACGTCCAGCCAGATCGTCCGTCCCGGATAGACGGCGGCGTAGTACATCAGGCGTTCGGCATCCCCCGCCTCGATGCCGATTTCTTCCCGCAATTCCCTGACGATCGCAGCGTGCGCCGTTTCATCGCCAGCCACCTTGCCGCCGGGGAACTCCCAGCGTCCGGCGAGCGACTTGCCGGTCGGCCGCTGCGCGATGAGCACGCGGCCACCGGCATCGAACACCAGTCCGGCGACGACCCACAGTTCCTGCATCGGTGGCCCTGGCCTGGTCGCGACGAAGAAGGCACCCGGCGCTGGGGGTCAGATCTGCCCGTGGCAGTGCTTGTATTTCTTGCCGGAGCCGCACGGGCAGGGCTCATTGCGCCCTACCTTGCGCCCCTCGCGCACGACAGTTTCGCCGCTCGGCGACGCCGGTCCGGCCGCACGCGCTTCGCCCCCGCCGAACCCGCGGGCGAACCCGGCACCGGCCGCAGGCCCGCCGCCCATGCCACTGCCTGCCGCCGCCGCGCCTTCCGCGGCGCTATCGCTGGCGATGACGGACTGCGGCGACACGTGCTGGGTCTGCAGCTGGCGCGCCATCTGCCGTTCGCGCTCCCGCTCCTGCTCCTCGATCTCCGCTTCCGTCCGCACCTGCAGGCGCGACAGCAGCGAAACCGTGTCGTGCTTGATGCGGTCGAGCAGCGCGCCGAAGAGTTCGAACGCCTCGCGCTTGTACTCCTGCTTGGGGTTCTTCTGCGCGTAGGCGCGCAGGTGGATACCTTGCCGCAGGTAATCCATCGCCGCGAGATGATCGCGCCAGTGACGATCGAGTTCCTGCAGCATCACGGCCTTCTCGAGATGGCGCATGACCGGTGCGCCCACGGCAGCGACCTTGGCTTCGTACGCGTCCTCGACGGCCTTCACGACGCGGTCGCGCAAGCCTGCTTCGGCGATCTCGTGATCGGCCGTAAGCCAGGCCTTCGGGTCGATCGAGGTGATGAAGTCGCGTTCGATCGCGTCCTTGAGGTCGTCGAGTTTCCACTCCTCCTCGGGGCTCTCGCGCGGCACGAACTGGTCGATCAGGTTGTTGACCACCTCGGCACGAATGCCCGTGACGGAATCGGAGATGTCTTCCGCCGCCATGATCTCGGTGCGCTGCTGGTAGATGACTTTGCGCTGGTCGTTGGCGACGTCGTCGTACTCGAGCAGGTTCTTGCGCAGGTCGAAGTTGTAGGCTTCCACCTTGCGTTGCGCACGCTCGATCTGGCGCGACAGCATCTTGCTCTCGATGACCTCGCCTTCCTTCATGCCGGCCGTGGTCAGCCAGCGCTTGGTGCGATCGGGGTCGCCGAAGATGCGCATCAGGCTGTCTTCGAGCGACAGGTAGAACCGGCTCGAGCCCGGGTCGCCCTGGCGGCCCGACCGCCCGCGCAACTGGTTGTCGATGCGGCGCGATTCGTGGCGCTCGGTGCCGACGATGTGTAGTCCGCCCGACGCGATCACCTGCTCGTGCCGGCGCTTCCAGTCTTCCTCGATCGCGGCGCGCGCGGCAGCGTCCGTCGCGTCGATCTCCAGCAACTCCGTCTTGAGACTGCCGCCGAGCACGATGTCCGTGCCGCGGCCGGCCATGTTGGTGGCGATCGTCACGGTGCCGGGACGTCCGGCCTGCGCCACGATGATCGCTTCGCGGTCGTGCTGCTTCGCGTTCAGCACGTTGTGATCGATGCCCTTCTGCTTCAGCAGGCCTGAGAGCAGCTCCGAGGTTTCGACCGAGGTGGTGCCGACGAGAGCCGGCTGGCCGCGCTTAACGCATTCGCGGATGTCCTCGATGATCGCTTCGTACTTGTCCTTCTGCGTCAGGTAGACGAGGTCCGCCGCGTCATCGCGGATCATCTCACGGTGGGTCGGGATCACGACCACTTCGAGGCCGTAGATCTGCTGGAACTCGAAGGCCTCTGTGTCGGCCGTGCCGGTCATGCCTGACAGCTTGCCGTACATGCGGAAGAAGTTCTGGAACGTGATCGAGGCAACCGTCTGGTTCTCCTCGCGGACGTGCACGCCCTCCTTCGCCTCGACCGACTGGTGCAGGCCATCCGACCAGCGGCGACCCGGCATCGTGCGCCCCGTGAACTCGTCGACGATGATGACTTCGCCGTTGCGGACGATGTACTCGACGTCCTTGCGGTACAGCGCGTGCGCGCGCAACGCGGCGTTCAGGTGATGCATCAGCCGGATGTTGGCCGGGTCGTACAGGCTCTGGCCTTCCTGCAGCAAACCAGCCCGCAGGAACAGGTCTTCCACGTGCTCATGGCCCTGATCGGAGAGATGCACCTGCTTCGACTTTTCGTCGGCCCAGTAGTCGCCCTCGCCTTCCTCCGACTCCTGCTTCGCGAGACGCGGCACCAGCTCGTTGATCTTCAGGTAGAGCTCGGTGCTCTCCTCGGCGGGGCCCGAGATGATCAGCGGCGTGCGCGCTTCGTCGATGAGGATCGAGTCCACCTCGTCGACCACCGCGAACGCGAGCTCGCGCTGCATGCGGTCTTCGATGCGGAACGCGAGGTTGTCGCGCAGGTAGTCGAAACCGAATTCGTTGTTGGTGCCGTACGTGATATCGGAGCCGTAGGCGGCGCGCTTCTCGTCGGGCATCAAGCCGGCCTTGACCACGCCGACGCTCATGCCGAGGAAGTTGTAGATCGGCGCCATCCAGTCGGCGTCGCGCTGCGCGAGGTATTCGTTGACCGTGACGATGTGCGCGCCCTTGCCGGGCAACGCGTTGAGGTACGCGGGCAGGGTCGCAACCAGCGTCTTGCCTTCGCCGGTGCGCATTTCGGCGATCTTGCCGTTGTTCAGCACCATGCCGCCGATCAGCTGCACGTCGAAGTGGCGCAGTCCGAGGGTGCGGCGCGAGGCCTCGCGGACGACCGCGAACGCTTCGGGCAGAAGGTCGTCGAGGGTCTTGCCGACCGCAAGCTGCTCGCGGAACTGGACCGTCCTGGCGGCGAGTTCGGCGTCGGAAAGGGCCTGCAGGGCTGGCTCGAACGCGTTGATCTTCCTGACGAGGCCGTTGTACTGACTGACGAGCCGCTGGTTGCGGCTGCCGAAAATGCGGGTGAGCCAATTAGCCACTGGGGTTCCGGGCGCTGAGCGTTGCAAATAAAGGCGGAAATTCTACAGCACTGCCGTAGGTAAGGCGGCGCTCCGTAGAAACAAGGGGTTAGGGGTTAGGGGTTAGGGGATAGGGGTTAGGGGTTAGGGGTTAGTCGGAAAAGCGCAGCGCTGCGATTGAACTGCGCAGAGACCTGAGGGCTTCGGCGGCCGTTGGGCCGAGCGGACTTTGGAGAATGCAAGTGGGGTTGGGTTCCGACTAACCCCTAACCCCTATCCCCTTCTCAGGGCGCGTCGAGGTACTTCATCGGGTTGAGGACGTTCCCGTCACGCAGCACCTCGAAGTGCACGTGAGTGCCCGTGGAGCGGCCCGTGCTGCCGATGACGGCGATAGCGTCGTTCTTCTGCACCGACCGGCCAACCGGCACGAGGTTGCGAGAGTTGTGCCCGTAGCGCGTCACGTAGCCGGTCGGGTGAGTGATCTCGACGACGTTGCCGTAACCCTGCTTCCAGCCGGAATACGTCACGACGCCGGGACCGACGGCGATGACGCGCGAGCCCGTAGGCCCTGCGAAGTCGACCCCGGCATGGAACGCGCCGCGACCCGTGAAAGGATCGCTGCGATGGCCGAAATGCGAGGAAATCCAGCCGCCGATCAGCGGCAGCCCGCCCGGCATGATGCGCTGGCCGAGTTCACGCGATGCCATGACCATCTCGAGCGCCCCTAATTGCTGCGCGCGGTCGTTAATCTGTTCTTCGAGGGTGTCGAGCACTGCCGTGAGTTCGGGCACCTGCACGGAGCCCCCCTGCGCCTCCTGTCCCTCGGGCCCGCCAGCGGGAGGCGGCTTGGCAAAATCGAATTCACCACGGTCGAGCCCGGCCAGGTCCGTCAGTCGGCGACCCAGGGCGTCGAGGCGGATCAACTGGGCGTTCAGCGAACCGATGCGTGCTGCCAGGGCGTCGACCTTGCCGTCGATCTGCCCGCGGGCCGCCTGCAGGTCGGTCTTCTGCTGGGCCATGGCGCGCGCATAGGCACGCTGCTCGGCATTGCCGCCGAGCAGGAAACGCCCGAGCGCCAGACCGGCGATGAAAATGCCGACAACGAGAACCGAGGCCAGCAGCAGGCGTGGCCCCGTGAGGTCGATCTGTGTGGTGCGGCCACTGGAGCCGGTAACGATCCGCAGGTTCATGCAGCGCCAGCTCCCGGGGGTGCGTCGATGGCGAAAAGGGACACGATCGCCGCGCCAGCCAGCGGGCATCGTTGCGTCGTGTCACGGAATCGCGAGACTATGCCCCGACAAGCCTCCACTTGGCAATCAAATCGACTGTTTGCATAGTTTAAATTAACAATGACTGATCGCCTGAAACCGCTGTTCGGGGGGCTTGCGCCGGGCCTGGTCGCCCTCGAGAAAAAAGCCGCGGCGGCACAGTCGTTGTCCGACAGGGTCCGCCGGGAGCTGACGGAAGCCTTGCGCCCACACCTGGTTGCGGCGACCCGTCGTGGCGACGACCTGGTGGTCATCATGGATTCGGCGGCCTGGACGCCACGCGTGCGCTACGGCGCGCAGTCACTCAAGGAACGGCTGCAAGCGGGCGGCGAACCGCCCATCGGCAAGGTGCTGGTGAAGGTCAGGGGGAAGTGATTAGTGATTAGTGAATAGTGAATAGTCAGAGCCGCTTGCGCGGCGCCTCCTGCGACCCCCTAATCACCCATTCACTAATCACTAATCACTTTCACTTCCAGCCGTAGCCGCGGCAGCGGCCACGTAGCTGATCGGCGCGTCCTGCAGCGTCTCGAACGTCACTTCTTCCCACGCGCCTGCATCCGCAACCAGCGTGCGCAACAGGCGGTTGTTGAGTCCGTGGCCCGACTTGAAACCGCTGAACTCGCCGATCAGGCTGTGCCCGAGCAGGTAGAGATCGCCGATCGCATCGAGGATCTTGTGCTTCACGAACTCGTCTTCGTAGCGCAGGCCGTCCTCGTTCAGCACCCGGTAATCGTCGAGCACGATCGCGTTGTCGAGGTTGCCGCCGAGGGCCAGGTTCTGCGCGCGCATGTATTCGAGGTCGCGCATGAAACCGAACGTGCGGGCACGGCTGACTTCGCGCAGGAACGTGGTCGTCGAGAAGTCCATCGAGGCGACCTGTGACCGGCGCTTGAACACCGGATGGTCGAATTCGATTTCAAAATTAACTTTAAAGCCGTCGTAGGGATCGAAGCGCGCCCACTTGTCGCCGTCCTCGACCTTGACGCTCTTCTTGATGCGGACGAAGCGCTTCGCGGCGTTCTGTTCCTCGATTCCCGCCGACTGCAGCAGGAAGACGAACGGCCCCGCGCTGCCGTCCATGATCGGCACTTCGCTGGCGCTCAATTCGACGACGAGGTTGTCGATGCCGAGGCCCGCCAGCGCGGACATCAGGTGCTCGACGGTCGAGACCGTGCCACCGTCCGCCGTCAGGCTGGTGCCGAGCGTGGTCTGGCTGACGTTGCCGGCCGTGGCCGGAATGTCGATGAGCTGGTCGAGGTCGGTGCGGCGGAAGACGATGCCCGAATTGGCCGGGGCCGGACGCAGGACCATCAGCACCTTCTTGCCGGTGTGCAGGCCCACGCCCGTGGCGCGGATCGAATTCTTGAGCGTGCGTTGCTTCAGCATGAGAGAAATTTGGCCGGAATCTTAGCCGGGCATTTTACCACAGGCACCATAATAACCCTAAGCCCATGTTTCTCATGGAATTATGAGGAGGCTGCGCGCTGCGCCTGGGCCCAGGCCAGGTCCGCGATCGAGTCGGTGAAGGTGGCGTATTCACGGGCCCGCCCGCTGACGGCTGTTCCCCGCACCACCCGGCTCCGGATGCCGTGGAAGATGCCGGCCAGCCGGAACATGCCGAAGGCGAGGTAAAACTCGAGGTCGCGCGGATCCAGCCGGAAGCCGGTGACCTGCTCGTAGTGCGCCACGTACTCCGCTTCGGTCGGCAGGCCGAGCGCCGCCGCGTCGCGGTCGCCCAGCATCGGAATCGAAAGCGACGGCAACCGGTAGGCCATCAGGTGGTAGGCGAAGTCGGCGAGCGGATCGCCCAGCGACGAGAGTTCCCAGTCGAGGATGGCCACCACGCGCGGTTCGGTCGGATGGAATATCGCATTGTCCGCGCGATAGTCGCCGTGCACGACCGCGGCAGGCGGCTCCTGCGCCGGCATGTTGCGAGGCAGCCAGTCGATGACGCGCTCCATGGAGTCGATCCGACCACCCGCGGTGTCTTCCAGGTACTGCTTCGAGAACCGCGCGATCTGCCGGCTCAGGTACCCGGTGGGTTTGCCGTAATCACCGAGGTTCGCCGCCGCGGGACGCACCCGGTGCAGGCGCGCAAGGGCGTCACAGAGCGCCAGCGAATGTTCGCGTCGGTGTTCCTTTGCCACATCCGGAAATGCGGGATCCCAGAAAATGCGTCCCGCGACGTGATCCATCACGTAGAACCAGGTCCCGATCACGGATTCGTCGGTGCACAGGACATAAGTGCGCGGTACGGGCACGTCGGTGTGCTGACCGAGCGCGGTGATGACTTTGTATTCGCGATCGACCGCGTGGGCCGAAGCCAGCAACTGGCCCGGTGGCTTGCGACGGAGCACGTACTGCTGCGACGGCGTCGTCAGCAGGTACGTCGGATTCGACTGCCCGCCCTTGAACTGGCGTATCGACAACGGCCCCGCGAACCCACTTACGTGCGCCTCGAGGTACTGCTGCAGCCGATCGCAATCGATTTCGAGACCGGGACGCATCTCGGTCGTCGCGGCTTCGATCGTCGAGACAGTCGTCGTTCCGGTCATGCGCTCACCCCGCGACCACTGCCGGTCGTCACTTGCCCGAGAATTTCGGCGTGCGCTTCTCGCGGAACGCGGCAACGCCCTCGGCGAAGTCCTGGCTCTCGATGCACGGCGCCTGCAACCTGGCCTCGGCACGGATCGTCTGCTCGTAACCCATGTCGGGCGCGCTGCGCAGCAGCTGCTTCATGTAGCCGAGCGCGATCGGCGCCGCATCGCACAACTGTTCGGCCCAGGCGACTGCCGCTGTCACGACCTGGTCGTCCGGCACGACACGATTGACGAGGTTCCATTCCAGGCACTGCGCCGCCGGCACACGTTCGCCGCTGATGGCGAGTTCGAACGCGCGCCGGTGGCCGACGCGTTCGGTGAGCAGCCAGGTGAGACCGCCGTCGGGCACGAGGCCGATCTTCGCGAACGGAACCTGGAAGAACGCGCCCTCGCCCATCACGACCAGGTCGCAGACGAGTGCGAATGAACCGCCGATGCCGGTGGCGAAACCGTTCACCGCCGCGATCACGGGCTTCGGCATGCGGGCGATCTCCCGCAGCGCAGCGCCGTATTCTTCGTTGAGCTGACGCTCGACCTCGGCGCCCGTCGTCATGGGCTCGGCCTTGAGATCGGCACCCGCGCTGAAACCTCGACCGGCACCCGTCAGCACGACAGCGCGGACGGAATCGTCGGCCGCCACGGCCTGCAGTTCCTTATTCAAGGCATTGCGCAGGCCCGTCGTGAAGCCGTTCAGCGATTCAGGCCTGTTCATCGTGACGACCGCGACACGACCGCGGCGTTCGACCAGCACTTCACCCATGGTGACTCGATCTCCTCACGAAGCCTTGGCTGCGGCCCTGGCGCTGCGCCGTCATAGTACGTCCCGCCCGACTGCGCGCGCGCCAGCAAGCCCTTGGTCGGCCTGAATCGCTCGCCGTAAGCCCGCGCGAGGCGTTTGCACTCGGCCACGAATTTTTCGGGGCCGATCGTATCGATGTACGAGAGCGTGCCGCCCGTATAGGCCGGGAAACCCCAACCGAGGATCGAACCCAAGTCGGCTTCGGGCACGCTCCTCAGCACGCCTTCCTCGAAACAGCGCGCCGTCTCGAGTGCCTGGACGTACAGCAGGCGGGTCTTGAGTTCCTCGATGCCCGGCTGAACTTCGAGTCGCGGATACTCGTTCGCGAGCCCGGTCCAAAGGACCTTCTTGCCACCCTGCGGATAGTCGTAGAAGCCTGCGCCGCTCTTGCGGCCGAGGCGCCGCAGGTCTTCGACGAAGTGTTGCACGACCGGCCAGCTGACTGGCTCCCTGTACCTGGCGCCGAGATCCTCACGCGACTGCTGCATGACCTTGTAGGCGAGTTCGAGGCTCACTTCGTCGCTCACGGCAAGCGGGCCGACCGGCATGCCGGCGAGCTTGCCCGCGCTTTCGATCAGTTGCGGGTCGATGCCTTCGGCCAGCATCTTCGCACCTTCGGCGGTGTAGGTGCCGAAGCAGCGGCTGGTGTAGAAGCCGCGGCTGTCGTTGACGACGATCGGCGTCTTCCTGAGCTGGCCGACGTAGTCGAGCGCGCGCGCGATCGCTTCGTCGCTCGTCTGCTTGCCGACGATGATCTCCACCAGCATCATCTTCTCGACCGGCGAGAAGAAGTGAATGCCGATGAAACTCTTCGGCCGCTTCGACGCCTTGGCGAGGCCGGTGATCGGCAGGGTCGAGGTGTTGCTGGCGAACACGGCAGTTTTCGGGATGACGGCCTCGGCCTTCGCGGTGACGTCGGCCTTGATGCCACGGTGCTCGAACACCGCTTCGATCACCAGGTCGGCGCCCTCGAGCTGCGCATAGTCAGTCGTCGGCCTGATGCGTGCGAGCACGGCCTCAGCCTGCTCCTGGTGCGGCGGCCCTTCTCGACGTCCTTTGCCAGCAGCTTCGCGGAATAGGCCTTGCCTTGCTCCGCCTGCTCGGCCGTCGAGTCGATCAGGATCACTTCCATGCCCTGCATTGCTGAAACGTAGGCTACACCCGCTCCCATCATGCCGGCACCGAGCACGCCGAGCTTCGTCACCTTCGACTTCGGCACGTCCACCGGGCGCACCGAAAGCTTGTCGGCATTGCCCTTGTTCACGAACATCGTGCGGATCAGGTTGCGCGAGACCGGGCCGGTCACGAGCGTCGCGAAATACTTGGACTCGACCTCGAGGCCCTTCTCGATCGGCAGCAGCGTGCCTTCATAGACGCACGAGAGAATCGCAGCGGGTGCCGGATAGTTGTGCAGCGTCTTCCTGGCGACGAGCGCCGTGGCCCCCATGAACGTCTGCGTGGTGCCTGCGCTGGCAAACGCCACGCCGCCCGGCACGCGATAGCCCTTCTGGTCCCACGGCTGCACCGTCACCGGCGCACCCATGAGCCAGCGCTTCGCGGCGGCGATCAGCTCGCCCGCCGGCACGACTTCGTGCACCAGGCCCAGCTTCTTCGCTTCGGCGGCCGCGATGTTGCCGCCTTCGAGCAGGTACGGCAGTGCTTGCGCCACGCCGATCAGGCGCGGCATGCGC
This sequence comes from Pseudomonadota bacterium, assembly GCA_016704655.1. Classification (GTDB taxonomy): domain Bacteria; phylum Pseudomonadota; class Gammaproteobacteria; order Steroidobacterales; family Steroidobacteraceae; genus RPQJ01. The sequence continues at coordinate 137,393 of JADIZR010000012.1, forward strand.
TGCGTGCCGCCGCCGCCCGGCAGCAGGCCGACTTTGACCTCCGGCAGGCCGACGAACGCCTTCGGGTCATCCGCAATCACCCGGTAATGACACGCGAGGCACACTTCGAAGCCGCCGCCCAGCGCGAGGCCGTTGATGGCCGCCACGAACGGCTTGCCGCAGGTTTCGATCCGGCGCAGCAGGCGGCCCAGGCCAGCGAAATTCTCGTACACCTGCACTGGCGTGAGCTGCGGGCCGAAGCTGCGCAGGAACTCGGTGAGGTCGTAGCCGGCGAGGAAGCTCGGCTTGCCCGACGTGATGATCGCGCCGCGGATGGTCGCATCGGCAACGACTTTATCGACGATCGCAGCCAGTTCGGCTTCGACCTCGGGACCGAGCACGTTCATCGAACGTCCCGGGCTGTCCATCGTGATCAGGGCGATGCCGTCGGCATCGACGGTCAGATTGAAGTGCTTGGACATACTGCTGGTTCCTGGTCGGTCGGCGCGTCAGACGCGCTCGATGATGGTGGCCGTACCCATGCCCGCGCCCACGCAAAGCGTGATCAGCGCGGTAGTGAGGTTACGGCGTTCGAGTTCGTCGAGGACGGTACCCGTGATGATCGCTCCGGTGGCGCCCAGCGGGTGACCCATGGCGATGGCGCCGCCGTTCACGTTGACCTTTTCGTGCGGCACGTCCATCGCGCGCATGAAGCGCAGCACGACGGAGGCGAACGCCTCGTTGACCTCGAACAGGTCGATGTCCTTCACGGACATGCGGGCGCGCTGCAGCAGCTTCTGCGTCACGATCGCAGGGCCGGTGAGCATGATCGTGGGCTCGCTGCCGATCGACGTGAACGCACGGATGCGTGCACGCGGCTTGAGGCCAGCCTTGCCGCCAAAACGCCTGCTGCCGACCAGCACGCCCGCGGCGCCGTCGACGATGCCGCTCGAGTTGGCGGCCGTGTGCACGTGGTTGATGGAATCGACTTGCGGGTACTTCATCTGCGCGACGGCATCGAAACCACCCTGCTCGCCCATGGCGGCGAACGCGGGCTTGAGCGCGGCCAGGCCTGCCAGCGTGGCATCCGGGCGCATGTGTTCGTCGCGGTCCAGCATGACGCGGCCGAGGATGTCCCGGACCGGCACGATCGACCTGGCGAAGCGACCCTCAGCCCAGGCAGCCGCTGCACGACGCTGGCTCTCGACGGCGTATGCGTCGACGGTTTCGCGCGAAGCCATCGAGCGTCGCAATCAGGTCCGCGCCCACGCCCTGCGGCACGAAGTACGTGCTGTAGGCGATGGCGGGATCGGCTGCCCACGCGCCACCGTCGGCGCCGATCGGCACGCGCGACATCGACTCGACGCCACCCGCCACCACGGCCTGCGACTGGCCGGACATCACCTGCGCAGCGGCATTGTTGATGGCTTCGAGACCCGAGGCACAGAAGCGGTTCAGCTGCTGGCCCGGCACGGATTCGGCGTAACCGGCGACGAGCGTCGCCACGCGTGCAATGTTGGCGCCCTGCTCCCCGATCGGCGAGACGCAACCGAACACCACATCGTCGAGCAAGCTCGTGTCGAGGCTGCTGCGATCGCGCACGGCCTGCAGCGTCTGCGCGGCGAGCTGCATCGGGGTGGTGCTGTGGAGCGCACCGTCGGGCTTGCCGCGGCCTCGCGGCGTGCGGACGTGGTCGTAGATGAAGGCGTCGGCCATGCGTGTGACTCCGGTCAGGCCGCGCGGGCGATCACGCTTCGCGTGGCAGTTCTTCGAAACCTGCGGGTTGGGGCGGGCCCGTGGCAGGGGCCCGTCCAGCATCATAAAGGACTGGTCAGCGGAACGTCAGCCTGGCCGCGTGCCGCAACTAGGCCAGGCCGCCGGCTGCGCGCAGTTGCTCGATTTCCGTTGCAGTGAATCCGGCTTCGGCCAGGACCTCATCGCTGTCGGCGCCCGCCGGATGCGGCGCCTGCACCGGTGCAGCGGTGGAGCGGCTGAACCGCGGCGCCGGCGCATGCTGTTCGACGCCATTCACCGTGATGAAGCTGCCGCGCGCGACATTGTGCGGATGCCGCGCGGCCTCGCCGAGACTGAGTACAGGTGCTACACACGCGTCGGTGCCTTCGAAGATGGCGGCCCACTCATCGCGCGTCTTCGTCCGTACCGCCGCGGCAATGGCTGCCTCCGCTTCAGGCCAGTGCCTGCGGCTCCGCGGGTAACCCGCCGCGAGAAATTTCCTGTCGACGCCGAGCTTCTCGATCAGCAGCGCGTAGAACTGCGGCTCGATCGAGCCGATCGCCAGGTACTTGCCATCGCTGGTCTCGAAGGTGCCGTAATATGGTGCGGCGCCCGCCAGCATCAGTTCACCCGTCGCGTCGCTAAAGTTCGGGTCGGAGGCGCGCTCGGAGAAAGACATGCCGAGCAGCGCGATCGCGCCGTCCGTCATCGCCGCATCGATCACCTGGCCTTTGCCCGAGCGCGAGGCTTCCAGCAGGGCCGCTAGAAGCCCGGCGAGCAGCATCATGCCGCCCCCGCCAAAATCGGCGACGAGATTCAGTGGCGGAACCGGCTTGCGGCCGGCTTCGCCGATCAGGTGCAGCGCGCCGGTAAGCGCGAGGTAGTTGATGTCGTGCCCCGCCGACTGCGCGAGGGGTCCGGACTGGCCCCAGCCCGTCATGCGCCCGTAGACGAGCTTCGGATTGCGCGCGAAACAGACGTCCGGCCCCACGCCGAGACGCTCGGCGACGCCGGGCCGGAAGCCTTCGATCAAGGCATCCGCGCCGTCGATGAGCCGCAGCAGCGCCGCTATTCCCGCAGGACTCTTCAGGTTGAGCGCGATCGACCGACGGTTGCGCAGCAAGGTGTCGACCGGAGCGGCTGCCGCGGGTTGCGCCGAGGCACGGTCGACGCGGATGACCGTCGCACCCATGTCGGCCAGCATCATGGCGCAGAACGGCGCTGGACCCAGTCCTGCGAGTTCGATGATCCGGATTCCCTGCAGCGGTCCCATGCGTTCGAACCTCACGATGTATTTGCGAGCGACCGCCTTCCTACCATTGGCGCGCCTGCGAGGGAAGCATATCCTGCGCGGGCTTGCGCACACTGCCGGGTAATATCGATGCTGCCTCTGCTGCAGGGAATTCGCGTCCTCGACTTCACGACGATCGTGCTCGGTCCCTATGCGACGCAGACACTCGGTGATCTGGGGGCGGACATCGTCAAGATCGAGCCGTTGCAGGGCGACCTCTTTCGCACGGTGCGCCCGGGCCGATCGCGCTCGATGGGCGCGGGCTTCATGGGCTTCAATCGCAACAAGCGCTCGCTCGCGATCGACCTGAAGCGACCGGAGTCGCGCGCGGTACTGGCGCGCCTCGTCAGCAGCGCGGATGCCGTCGTGCACAACATGCGACCGAAAGCCGCCGAGCCGCTGGGTCTCAACTACGAGCAGCTCGCGCGCATCAAGCCCGACCTGGTCTACGCGTTCGCGGCGGGCTACGACCAGAGCGGTCCGAACGCCAACGAGCCTGCGTACGACGACATCGTCCAGGCGGCCGCCGGCGTCGCCGCCTTGAACGCGAATGCCCAGGGCGAGCCGCGGTACCTCGCGACGATCCTCTGCGACAAGGTCGGCGGCCTGCACCTTGCCATCGCGGTGGCGACGGGCCTGGCGCACCGCGCCCGCACCGGCCAGGGCTGCTGCATCGAAGCGCCCATGTTTGAAAGCACGGTCGCTTTCCTGCTGTCGGAGCAGCTGGGCGGCGAAACGTTCGTGCCCGCTCTCGGGCCGACAGGCTACGATCGCCTGGCCGCACCGAATCGCAAACCGTACCGCACGCAGGACGGCTTCATGGCGATCCTGCCGTACAACGGCACGCACTGGGCGGCGTTCTTCGAGATCATTGGACGCTCCGAATTCGCGCATTCGCCGCAGGTGCAGGATCCGGTGCTGCGCAGCCAGAGCGTGGATTCGCTGTATGCGATCATCGCCGACGTGGCGCCCACGCGCACGACGGCGGCGTGGCTCGCGTCATTGCGTGCCGCCGACATTCCCTGTGCCCGGGTCACTTCGATCGGCGAACTGCTGCAGGACCCGCACCTGCTCGCGACGGGATTCTTCCGGGAATACGATCATCCGACCGAAGGACGCCTGCGTGCACCGCGGTCGCCCTTCCGCTGGCATGGCGGGACGGAGGCTGCGGACCGGCACGCACCGCGCCCTGGTGGCGACAGCCGCTCGGTCCTGACAGAAGCAGGATTCGCAGGCGAGGAAATCGATCGGCTCGCGGCCGCTGGCGTCATTCGCGTCGACACCGGCAGTGAATAGTGATTAGTGAATAGTGATTAGTGATTAGTGAATAGTGATTAGTGAATAGTGATTAGTGATTAGTGATTAGTCGGAGGTGCAGTGGGTCCCTGCGGTTGCGGCCGCTCGTCTGACGAATCACTAATCACTAATCACTAATCACTTCTTCCTGGTCACCACGAACTGTTGTAACGACTCTGCTTGAACCGTGTGCCGGGAGCGGGCGGATGCTCAAGCGGACCCGCGAAGCACTGCGCGCTGGCCAGCCATTGCCGCGCGATTTCGCCCGTCACCACCAGGTTGGTGTCGAGCACGTTGCGCGTCTGCGTGACGACGCGACAGAACTCTACCGCGCTGCCCTCGACGCGTTCCGCGGTGGAAGGCTCGTTCCACTCCCACAGCGCGCCTGACGGACTCGTCAAGCGCACGTAGGGCTTCACTGCAGGCAATTCACGACGGTTGACTGTGAACGTCCAGCCAAAGGTGTTGACGCCCATCACCGCGATGTTGCGCACCCGATCGTGCTCGGCGCGATCGATGCCGAGTGCGTCGAAGATCGCCTGCCCGTGCGCCCAGGTCTCCATCTGCCGGGCACTCATGAACGACCGGGCGCTCATGTCGGGACCGGCCCAGGCCAGGCGGTGGCCTGGCTCGAAAGCGGCATAGATTTCGGCCAGCCGCTGGTACTGGGCGCGCCAGCGCTCGAGCAGCGCGTAGCCCGCGCAGCCCTGCAGCCAGCGCCTCGAATAGTCGATCAGCGAGACGCCGTTGGTACCCGCCTGGAAAATATCGCGGAACAACGCCTGGACTTCGTCGCGACTGCGCGCGGCGATCTCCGCGGCGTGATCGAAACAGTAGAGGTGCCCGAGGACGTCGTCGAACGTCCAGCCCTTGAACTGCGTCGGCTCGGCCCAGGCTTCGGCCGGCGCGTTCTCGAGCGCCGCACGCAGCGCATCGCATTCGTCGCGGAAGTCGAGCGCCTGATCCAGGCCGACGGTGCTGCTGGCACCCATCTTTGTTCACCTTGCAACCGATGGACAGAACCAGGCGGAGGCCCGGAGCAGGGAACCTCCACCTGGACTCTGCATGCCTTTCCCGAGGCTGGCGGGAAAGGCCGTCGTCGTCAGTCGGCTTGCCGGCGCAGGAATGCCGGAATGTCGATGAACGATTCGTCGCCGCGGTCGAGGCTAAGGCCATCGCCGACCGCACGCGCGCGCTCGCGCAGACGCGGCGGCGTGTCGTAGGCCGAGTAGTCGCCCGCGCCGAGCGGCGCACGGCGGCGATCGGCACGACCGCCGCCCTGCACGATCGTCGGCTGCGGCACCGCCTTGGCCACGGCACGGCCAATCCCGGTGGCGACGACGGTAACGCGGATCTGGTCCGTCATCTCCGGATCGATCACGTAGCCGACGACGACCGTCGCATCGTCCGAGGCGAACTGCTTCACGGTCTCGCCGACGAGGTGGAACTCGCTCGTGCGCAGGTCCATGCCGGCCGTAACGTTGATCAGCAGGCCGTGGGCGCCCGACAGATTCACGTCCTCGAGCAGCGGGCTCGAGATCGCGGCTTCGGCGGCGGCGCGCGCACGGTTCTCGCCGCTGGCCTGGCCGGAGCCCATCATCGCCATGCCGGTCTCGGCCATGACGGTGCGGACGTCGGCGAAGTCGACGTTGATCATGCCGGGACGCGTGATCAGTTCCGCGATGCCCTGCACGGCGCCCTGCAGCACCTGGTTCGCCGTCTTGAAGGCGTCGAGCAGCGTCATGTCGCCGCCGAGCACCGTCAGCAGCTTCTGGTTCGGGATCGTGATCAGCGAGTCGACGTACTTGTGCAGTTCGTTGATGCCCTGGTCCGCGAGCGACGTGCGCTTGTTGCCTTCCATCTCGAAAGGCTTGGTCACGACGGCGACGGTCAGGATGCCGAGTTCCTTCGCCACCTGCGCCACGATCGGCGCCGCGCCCGTTCCCGTACCACCCCCCATGCCGGCCGTGATGAAGATCATGTCCGAGCCTTCGATCAGCTCGACGATGCGGTCGCGGTCTTCCATCGCCGCCTGGCGGCCGACCTCAGGATCTGCGCCGGCGCCGAGGCCCTTGGTGATGTTCAGGCCGATCTGCAGGCTGGTCTTGACCTTCGAGTGCTTGAGCGCCTGCGCATCGGTGTTGATGCACACGAAATCGACGCCTTCAATGCCTGAATTGACCATGTGGGTCACGGCGTTGCCGCCGCCGCCGCCCACGCCTACGACCTTGATGATTGCGCCCTGGTTTTCCGTATCTGCGAGTACGAACATGGGTGTGCTGCTCCGTTAAGAAATGACTAGTGACTAGTGATTAGTGATTAGTGATTAGTGATTAGTGATTAGTGACTGTTGCCTGGCACGGCAGCCTTTACCGCGCCCCGAAAAACCTGTTTTCCCTTCCTGCCCTTCCGCGCCTTCCTGCCCTTCCTGCCCTTCCTAGAAATTCCCCTTGAACCAATCCCGCATGCGCTGCAGCGTCTTGCGCGGGCCCATCCCGCCAGGCGACTGCGGATGCACGTGGCGCGTGCTGCGGCCGAACAGCAGCAGCCCGACGCCGGTCGAATGAATCGGATTGCGGACGACGTCCACCAGCCCGCTCACGCCCTGCGGCAGGCCGAGCCGCACCGGCGCGTGGAAAATTTCCTCGGCCAGCTCGATGACGCCGTCCATCTTCGCGCTGCCGCCCGTGAGGACGATGCCGGCGGCGATCTTGTCGTGGTAGTCAGACCGCGCAAGCTCGTCGCGCACGAGCACGAAGATTTCCTCGTAGCGGGCCTCGACGACGCTCGCGAGCGTCTGCCGCGCGAGGCGCCGTGCCGGGCGATCGCCCACGCTCGGCACTTCGATGGTCTCGTCCGCGTTGGCGAGCTGCGACAGCGCGCACGCGTACTTCACCTTGAGTTCCTCGGCATGGTGCGTCGGCGTGCGCAGGCTCTGCGCGATGTCGTTGGTGACGAGGTCGCCCGCGATCGGGATGACGGCGGTGTGGCGGATCGCACCACCCGCGAAGACCGCTACGTCGGTCGTGCCGCCGCCGATGTCGATCAGGCAGACGCCGAGTTCCTTCTCGTCGTCGGCCAGCACGGCGTAGCTCGACGCCAGCTGCTCGAGCACGATGTCCTCGACCTCGAGGCCGCAGCGCTGCACGCACTTGACGATGTTCTGCGCGGCGCTTTCCGCGCCGGTCACGATGTGGACCTTCGCTTCGAGCCGCACGCCCGACATGCCGACGGGCTCGCGGATGCCGTCCTGCGCGTCGATGATGAATTCCTGCGGCAGGATGTGCAGGATCTTCTGGTCCGCGGGAATCGCCACGGCGCGCGCCGCGTCGATCACGCGCTCGACGTCGCTCTGCGTGACTTCCTTGTCGCGGATCGCGACGATGCCGTGCGAATTCAGGCTGCGCACGTGGCTGCCGGCAATGCCGGCGAACACGGAATGAATCTGGCAACCGGCCATCAGCTCGGCTTCCTCGACCGCGCGCTGGATCGACTGCACCGTCGAGTCGATGTTGACGACGACGCCGCGCTTCAACCCGCGCGACGGGTGCGAGCCCACGCCCACCACGTCGATCGTGCCGTCCACGGTGAGCTCGCCGACGATGGCGACGACTTTCGACGTGCCGATGTCGAGTCCGACCAGCAGGTTTCTTTCGGGCTTTCTAGGCATCGGGTGTCGCGTCCTCCCGCGGGGCGACGGCCAGTGCGGAACGGGCGTTCCAGCCCACGCTGAAGCCGTTCGTGTAGCGCATGTCCACGTATTTGATCTCCGCGACCCGCTTCGCCACGGTCGGGCTCGCGAGTCGAATGAAGCGTTCGAGGCGTTCCTTGACGTCCTGCCGGCCGAGCCTGACCTGCAGGCCATCCGCCAGCTCGAGTTCCCACGCGCCGCGGTCGTCGAGCCGGACGCCCGTGAGGCGCAGTCCGGATTCGAGCAGGCGGCCCTGGGCATCGATGTACAGTTGCGCAACCTGCGACTCGCTGCCTTCCGGGCCTTCGAGCAGCGGCAATTCCGGCGGCACGTAGCGTGCGTTGCGGATGAAGAGCTCGCCGCGCGCGTTCAGCAGCCCGGCGTCGTTCCACCGCGCCGCCGCCACCTCTTCGTTGACCACGACGCGGATCGCATCCGGCCACACACGGGTCACGACGGCGCTGTCCACCCAGTCGGTCGACTCGACGCGCTTGCGAATGCGCTCGAGGTCCACCGAAGCCAGGCCGCCCTGCGCGACCTGCGCGACGGCGCTCTCGATCTCCGGCGGCGAGACACGCTGGAACGTGCCTTCGAGCAGGACCCGGCGCACCGGGCGGTCCAGCGCAAAGATCAACAGCAGCGCCACGACGGCGCAGCCGGCGACGATGGCGGCCGTGGTGCCGATCGCGCTCCAGTCGAGGCGCTCCCACCACCTGGGCTCGGGGCGGGTCGCCTGCTTGCGCTGCTTCTTGCCGAAAGGCAGTTTCATCGACGCGCCTCCTGGCCGTGACAGCTCGTTTCGAGGACCCGCCAGACGAGTTCGTCGAACTCGATCCCGCGCTGGCGTGCCGCCTTCGGCACCAGTGAATGACTGGTCATGCCCGGCGCCGTATTCACTTCGAGCAGCCACGGCTTGCCCGCACGGTCACGCATGAAGTCGACGCGGCCCCAGCCGCTGCAACCGACCGCAAAGAACGCTGCGAGGGTGAGGCCCGCAAGTTCCTGCTCCGCGGCCCCCGTCATGCCGGGACACAGGTACTGCGTGTCCTCGGCGACGTACTTCGCGTGGTAGTCGTAGTACTCGCCAGCCGGCACGATCCGGATCGAGGGCAGCGCTTCGAGCCCGAGCACGCCTACCGTGTACTCCTCGCCCTGGATCAGCTGTTCGACCAGCAACGAGCCTTCGTAACGCGCCGCCAGTTCGACGGCCGCCACCAGGTCCGCAGCCTTGAAGCAGCGCGTGATGCCGACGCTCGAGCCTTCGCACGCAGGCTTGACGATCACCGGCAGGCCCAGCTTGTGGGCCGCCGCGACGACGTCCTCGCCGCGCTGCAGGTTCACGTAGGCCGGCGTCGGCAGGCCGAGCGCGAGCCACACCTGCTTGGTGCGGATCTTGTCCATTGCGAGCGCGGATCCGAGCACGCCCGAACCCGTGTAGGGCACGCCCAGCGCTTCGAGCAACCCCTGCAGGACGCCGTCTTCGCCACCGCCACGGTTGCCGTGCAGGATGTTGAAGACGCGATCGAACTGGCGGCCGCCTGGCGCATTCAGCGCGGCGACCAGGGCAGGAATTCCGTCGACGGCGGTGGCGTCGACGCCGCGGCGCTGCAGCGCTGCAAGCACGTTGCGGCCCGAGTCGAGTGACACCTCGCGTTCGGACGACGTGCCACCGAGCAGCACGGCGACGCGGCCGAACCGGGTGGGATCCTGGATGAGCAAGGGCGAAGTCATGCGCGTTGGCCTCGCATCGCGACTGCAGTCGGCAGGGTGCGCGGCAGCTGGCTGGAGACGGCGCCGATGTGACCGGCGCCCATCGTCAGCACCACGTCGCCTTCACGCACGATGTCGGCCAGCGCATCGGGGAGTTCTTCGAGCGACTTGAGCAGCACGGGCTCCACGCGACCCCTGGTGCGGATCGCACGGCAGAGCGATTTACCGTCGGCGCCGGGGATCGGGGCCTCTCCCGCCGCGTAGACCTCGGCCACGACGAGCGCGTCGGCGTCGGCGAGCACCTGTGCGAACTCGTCGAGCAGATCGCGCGTACGCGTGTAGCGATGCGGCTGGAACACCAGCACCACACGACGTCCAGGCCAGCCCTGGCGCACGGCTTCGACGGTGGCGGCGATCTCGGTCGGGTGATGGCCGTAGTCGTCCACGATCGAGACCCTGCCGGTGCCGGTGTCGACGTCGGCGATCCACTGCAGGCGACGTTCGATGCCCTGGAATCCTGCCAGTGCGCGCTGGATGGCGGCATCGTCAATTTCGAGCTCGGTTGCGACGGAAATCACCGCCAGGGCATTCAGCACGTTGTGGCGGCCGGGCAGGTTCAACGTGACCGGCAACGGCGGCGCGCCGCCCGGGCGCAGCACCGTGAATTTCGACTGGCCCGCGAGTCGTTCGACGTCCACCGCGCGTACGTCTGCGGACTCGTCGAAACCATAGGTCAGGTAAGGCCGCGCGATGCTGGGAAGCAGCGCACGCACGTTCGCATCGTCGTTGCAGACGACCGCGAGCCCGTAGAACGGCAGGTTGTGCAGGAACTCGACGAAGCTGAGCTTCAGCTTCTCGAAATCGCCGCCGTGCGTGCCGAGGTGGTCGGCGTCGACGTTGGTGACGATCGCGATCATCGGCTGCAGGTGCGTGAACGACGCGTCACTCTCGTCGGCCTCGGCGACCAGGAACTCGCCGGCCCCGAGACGCGCATTGCTGGCCGCGCTCTTCAGCCGCCCGCCAATGACGAACGTGGGATCCGTGCCGCCTTCGGCCAGCACGCTCGCCATCAGGCTCGTCGTGGTGGTCTTGCCGTGGGTGCCGGCCACGGCGATCGAATAGCGGAAGCGCATCAGTTCGCCGAGCATCTCGGCGCGCTTCACGACAGGAATGCGCCCGGCCAGTGCCTGCGCCACTTCAGGGTTCGACGCGTCGATTGCGCTCGAAACCACGACCACGTCGGCGCCATCGACGTTGCCGGCGCTGTGGCCGATCAGGACGCGCGCGCCGAGCCGTTGCAGGCGCTCGGTGGACTCGCCCTGCTTCAGGTCGGAGCCCTGCACCGTGTAGCCGAGGTTCAGCAGCACTTCAGCGATGCCGCACATGCCGCTGCCGCCGATACCGACGAAGTGGATCGTGTGAATCCGGCGCATGCGGTCCTTCATGCCGCCTCCCCTGCCGCCTGCATGCAGGCGTCGGCCAGCCGCTCGTCCGCATCGACGATGGCGCTCGCGCGCGCCGCCACGGCCATGCGCGAGAGCAGCGGGCGTCCCGCCTCGAGCAGCGTACGCAACAGCGCGGCCAGCGAGATCGGGGTCAGGTCGCCCTCAGGCAGGAGTTTCGCGGCGCCTGCCTGCACGGCGTACTGCGCGTTGCGGGTCTGGTGATCGTCGACGGCGGCCGGAAACGGCACGAGGATGGCTGGCACGCCGGCCGCCGCGAGTTCGGTCACTGTCAGTGCACCGGAGCGACACACGGCGAGGTCGGCCCAGCCGTAGGCGCTCGCCATGTCGTCGATGAAGGGCCGCACGTCGGCTTCGATGCCGCGCGAGCGATACGCCTGCACGGTTTCTTCGAAATTGTGCTTGCCCGTCTGGTGCAGCACTGCGGGTCGCAGCGCCGCCGGCAGTTCGCCGATGGCGGCCGGCAAGACGGCGTTCAGGCGCGCAGCGCCCTGGCTGCCGCCAAATACGAGCAGGCGCACGGCGCCTTCGCGACCGGCATAACGTCGCTCGGGCGGCGCGATGGCGACGATCTCGGGACGCACCGGGTTGCCGACACGCTCGGCCCGGACGCCGCTGCCGAAACTGCCCGGAAAACCTTCGAGCACGCGCCTGGCGAAGCGCGCGAGCACGCGATTGGTGAGACCCGCGACGGCGTTCTGCTCGTGCACGACGAGCGGCCGTCCGAGCAACCAGGCCGCGATGCCGCCCGGGCCGGACGCGAAGCCGCCCGCGCCAAGCACGACCCTGGGTTGATGCCTGCGGATCGCGCGCATCGCCTGGCCGATGGCGACCAGCAGGCGGAACGGAGCCGCCAGCAGCGTCGCTGCCCCCTTGCCACGGAGCCCGCTCACGCTCAGCCATTCGACTGGAATGCCTGCGGCCGGCACGAGGCGCGCCTCGATGCCTTGCTGCGTGCCGAGCCAGACGATGTCATAGCCGCGGCGCTGCAGCACCCGCGCCGTCGCGAGCGCCGGGAAGACGTGTCCGCCCGTGCCGCCCGCCATGACCAGTGCGACCTTGCGCGTCATCTGCGACGGGCCTCGCGCGGTGCGACGCGCACGCGTCCGGTGGCCTGCGTGTCGTGGTGGATGCGCAGCAGCACGCCGATCCAGCCGAGCGTCACCAGCATGCTGCTGCCGCCGTAGGACAACAGCGGCAGCGTGAGGCCCTTGGTCGGCAACAGGCCCATGTTCACGCCGATGTTCACGAAAGCCTGCAGGCCCAGCCAGATGCCGATGGCCGCCGCCACGTACGACTGGTACGCCTGTCCGGCCTGCGCGGCTTCGCGCGAGATCATGAGCGCGCGGGTCACGAGCAACGCGAACAGGCCGACGACGACCGTGACGCCGAGGAAGCCGAACTCCTCCGCCAGCACGGCGAAGACGAAGTCCGTGTGGGCTTCGGGCAGGTAGAAGAGCTTCTGTACGCTTGCGCCGAGACCGACACCGAGCCATTCGCCGCGGCCGATCGCGATCAGCGACTGCACGAGCTGGAAGCCGCTGTCGAACGGGTCGCCCCAGGGATCGAGGAAGCCCGTCAGCCGGCGCAACCGGTAAGGCGAGACGACGGCGAGCACCGCGAGACCGATGGAGCCGGCGACGACCGGCACGAGCAGGTGCACGATGCGCGCGCCGGCCAGGAACAGCACGCCGAGGCCGGTCGCGAACAGCACGGTGGCGGCGCCGAAATCCGGCTCGCCGAGCAGCAGCAGGGCGGCGGCGGCGAGCACGCCGACCGGCACCATGAATGACTTGAAGTCGCTGCGCAGTTCATCCGAGCGGCGAACGGCGTAGCTCGCGACGTACATCAGCAGCATCACGCGCGTCGCTTCGGACACCTGGAAATTCATGAAGCCGAGCCGGATCCAGCGCCGCGAGCCGTTGACCTCGTAGCCGATGCCGGGAATCAGCACGATGAAGAGCAGCAGGAACGCGCCGCCCAGCAGGTACTTCGAATACTCGTCCCAGACGCGCGTCGGCACGGCCAGCCCGACGCAGCAGGCCACGAGCCCCAGCGCCACGTAGACCAGCTGGCGCATGAAGTAGTGGAACGCCGCGCCGGTCTCCTTCTCGGAGATGCCAATCGACGCCGACGCGACCATGACCAGGCCGATCAGCAGCAGCGCGCACACGGTGCCGACGATCCACGGATCCAGCAGCAGGCGGCGCGGCTGGCCACTCGAACGTGCATAACTGTTGACGGTGGAAGCCGGCGCGCTCATGCAGCGAGACTCCTGACGGCGGCGGCGAATTCATCGCCGCGATGACTGTAGTCGCGGAACATGTCGAGACTCGCGCAGGCCGGCGAGAGCAGCACGATGTCGCCCGGTTGCGCGACGGCTTGCGCTGCACGCACGGCAGCCGGCATGTCGCTGGCGCGCTCCGTGGCGCAGACGTCGGCCAGCGTGGCGGCGAGCGCCGGCGCATCGCGGCCGATCAGCACGACGTGACGGACCTTGCCGCGGAATGCCTGCCGCAGCTCCGAGAAATCCTGGTTCTTGCCGTCGCCGCCGGCGATGACGACGAGCGGACCCGCCAGGCCCCGCACGGCCGCAAGCGTCGCACCGACGTTCGTGCCCTTCGAGTCGTTCACATAGCGCACGCCGCGGACGTCGGCGACCCACTGCGAGCGGTGCGGCAGGCCCCCGAACGCACAAAGCGCATCGAGCGCTGGCGCGAGCGGCAGGTCGAGGGCTTCGGCCAGCGCGAGCGCCGCCATCGCGTTCGCCGCGTTGTGCAGGCCCTGCAGTCGCATCGCGGCCAGCGGCAGCAACGGTTCACCCCGTCGCACGATCATCGGCGCAGGCGAGCGCGCGAGCGTGTAGTCGGCGTCGTTCGATTCGAGACTGAACGACACCACGGACTGGCCCGGGCGCGGCATGCCACGCACCGCAGGGTCGTCGGCGTTGATCACGGCCACGTCGCAGCCGTCGAAGATGCGGGGCTTTGCCGCACCGTACGCCTCGAGACTCGCGTACCGATCCATGTGATCGGGCGTGACGTTGAGCACGGTCGACGCCACGGTGCGCAGCGAGTGGGTCGTCTCGAGCTGGAAGCTCGACAGTTCGAGCACGTAGAGATCGGGCGCGGGACGCGCGAGCAGATCGAGCGCCGGTTCGCCGAGGTTCCCGCCCGCCACCGCGCGCCGGCCACCGGCGTTCGCGATCTCCGCCACGAGTGTCGTCACCGTGCTCTTGCCGTTGGTGCCGGTGATCGCGGCAATCGGCGCCGGTGCCTCGCGGGCGAACAGCTCGATGTCACCGATGACCGGGCACCCGCGCTCGCGCGCTGTGCGCACGATCGGTTCCTGCAACGACAGGCCTGGTGAAATCACGACTTGCGCGACGTCATCGAGCAGCGACGAGCTGAACGCCCCTGTCCGCAGCTCGGCGGCCGGGACATCGGCCCGCAGCACATCGACGCCTGGCGGATTCACGCGCGTGTCCGCGACCCGCACCGAGAGACCCCTGCGGTCCAGGTAGCGCGCAGCCGAAAGCCCGGTGCGACCGAGCCCCAGCACCAGGGCGCGGGTGCCGGCGGCAAGCGGAGCCAGTGCCTGGAGCGCCTCGGTCATCGGAGCTTGAGCGTCGCGAGGCCGAGCAGCACGAGGATCACGGTGATGATCCAGAAGCGGACGATGACTTTCGGTTCGGCCCAGCCCTTGAGTTCGAAGTGATGGTGGATCGGTGCCATGCGGAAGATCCGCTTGCCGCGGAGCTTGAACGACGCCACCTGCAGGATCACCGACACCGTCTCCATGACGAACACGCCGCCCATGATGAAGAGCACGATCTCCTGCCGGACGATGACGGCGATGACGCCAAGCGCCGCGCCGAGCGCCAGTGCGCCGATGTCACCCATGAACACCTGCGCCGGATACGTGTTGAACCACAGGAACCCGAGTCCTGCGCCGAAGATCGCCGTGCAGATCACGAGCACCTCGCCCGCGCCGGCGAGGTACGGGATGCCGAGGTAGTTCGAAAACACGACGTTGCCCGACGCGTACGCGAACACGCCGAGCGCACCCGCGACGAGCACCGACGGCATGATCGCGAGGCCGTCGAGCCCGTCGGTCAGATTGACCGCGTTGCTCGAGCCGACGATCACGAAGTACGTGAGCGGGATGAAAAGCACGCCGAGCGGCACGACGAAGTGCTTGAAAAATGGCACGTACAGCGTGGTGTCGGCGGGCGACTGCGCGGTGACGTACAGCACGATCGCTGCGCCGAGCCCGGCGATCGACTGCCAGAAATACTTGTATCGCGCGATCAACCCGCGCGAATCGCCGACGACGAGCTTGAGGTAATCGTCCCAGAACCCGATCAGGCCGAAGGCGATGGTGACGAGCAGCACCACCCAGACGAAGCGATTCGCGAGATCGGCCCACAGCAGCGTCGCCGCGACGATTGCCGCGAGAATCAACGCACCGCCCATCGTCGGCGTGCCTGCCTTGCTCAGGTGCGTCTGCGGACCGTCGGACCGCACGCGCTGGCCGACCTGGTATTCGGCAAGCCAGCGGATCATGCGCGGGCCGACCAGCAGCGAGATCGCGAGCGCCGTCAGTGCCGCAAGGATCGCCCGCAGGGTCAGGTACTGGAAGACGTGGAAGCCCGAGTAGTAGTCGGAGAGCCAGGCGGCGACGTGGCGCAGCATCTAGTGTCCCCCTGCCTGCGCCGTGCCACCCGGCACCAGGGCCGCGGTCACGCGCTCGAGTCGATTCACGCGCGAACCCTTCACGTAGATCGTGAGCCCGTCGTGCAGTTCGGGCAGCAGCGCTGACAGCAGGGCGTCCGTGCTCGCATGCCAGGAGGCGCCGGGACCGAACGATTCCACGGCCGGCTGCGCACCCGCGCCGACGGCGAGCAGCCGGGTGACGCCGCACTCGCGCGCGAGCGCGCCCATCTCCGCGTGCAGGTGCGCGCCTTCTTCGCCCAGTTCGGCCATCTCACCGAGGACGAGCCAGCGCTCGCCCGGCACGCCGGCCAGTGCTCGCAGGCCTACGCGCAGCGACGCGGGATTGGCGTTATAGGCGTCGTCGATCAGGCGCGTGCCGCGCAGCGCCTGCTTGACTTCGAGCCGGCCTGCGACCGGCCGCGTCGACTTCATGCCGCGCTGCACGGCGTCGATCCCGGCGCCGGCCGACATCGCAGCGGCCGTGGCGGCCAGCGCGTTGATGACGTTGTGTCCGCGGGCGAGGCACAGCTCGATGGATCGCGCACCAGAGGTCGTGACCAGCTCGAACGTGGTCACGAATCCCGCCGGCTCGAGGTGGCTGCGCCCGTTGCGAGCGGAGACATCGGCGCGTTCACGCAGGCCGAACGTCACGACGCGACCGGCGTGGCGCGCCCGATCCCGCCAGAACGCGGCGAAGCGATCATCGGCGTTGATCACCGCCGTGCCGTCCGGCCCGAGCGCCTCGAACATCTCGCCCTTCCCCGTGGCGACGCCGTCGATGCCGCCGAATCCTTCGAGGTGCGCCTGGCCCGCATTGATCACCAGGCCGACCGTCGGCTCGGCGATCGCGGCCAGGTGCGCGATTTCATGCAGGTGGTTCGCCCCCATCTCGATGACGGCGCAACGATGCGTGGCTTCGAGCCGGCACAGCGTGAGCGGCACGCCGATGTGGTTGTTGAGGTTGCCCTGCGTCACGAGACACGGACCCAGCTCGGCGAGGATCGCGCCGGTCATTTCCTTGACCGTCGTCTTGCCGTTGCTGCCCGTGATGCCGACCACGACGCCGGCGAACGAGCGGCGCCAGGCATTCGCGAACGCGGCCAGACCGGCCAGCGTGTCGGCGACGACGACCTGCGGCAGCGCGCAA
The DNA here is from genome assembly GCA_016704655.1 of Pseudomonadota bacterium. Lineage (GTDB taxonomy): Bacteria > Pseudomonadota > Gammaproteobacteria > Steroidobacterales > Steroidobacteraceae > RPQJ01. The sequence goes on from JADIZR010000012.1 coordinate 154,419, forward strand.
TCGACCGGTCGGCTGACGATCGCGCCTGCGGCGCCGCGCGCCGCCGCAGCGGCGACGAAGTCGTGACCGTCGAAGCGGTCGCCCGGGAGCGCAACGAACAACGCACCCGGCTCGAGTGCACGCGAGTCGCTGATGACGCGCGCAAACTTCGCATTGGAACCCTGCAGGATGCCACCGCTCACCCCGGCGAAAGTTGCGAGGTCGCGGCTGATCATGCAACGTCCCCGGACAGGCAGGCCTGCACCGTCTCGCGGTCGCTGAACGCGCGCTTCTCGGTGCCGACGATCTGATAGTCCTCGTGGCCCTTGCCCGCGACGACGACGACGTCGCCAGCCTCAGCCTCGGCGATGGCCAGGCGGATGGCCTCGGCACGGTCGGGCACCACTTGCGCGGCTGCGGCGTCACGCATGCCGGCGAGAATCTGCGCGAAGATCGCCGCCGACTCCTCGGTGCGGGGGTTGTCGTCGGTGACGATCGCAACGTCCGCGCCGGCCTCGGCGATGCCCCCCATCAACGGACGCTTGCCGGGATCGCGGTCGCCGCCACAGCCGAACACGCAGAGCAACCGGCCGCGCGCGTGGGCGCGACTCGCATCGAGCACTTTCGCGAGCGCATCGGGTGAATGCGCGTAATCGACCAGGACCAGCGGCTGCTTGCCGCCGCCAAAGGACTCCATGCGTCCCGGCGGTGCGACGCACAGCGCCAGCGCGGCCAGCGCCTGCTGCAGCGGCACGTTCCAGCCGAGCAGCACACCAAGCACGGCGAGCAGGTTCTCTGCATTGAACTCGCCCACCAGGCGCGAGCGCAGCAGGCCCGCACCCCAGCTGGTTTCGACGCTGATCGTGAGACCGGCCGCCGTCGCGCGCAGCTCCGAGACGCGGATCCAGCCGGTGCCGCGCTCGGCCCAGACGTCGTTTGCCGTGGTGTAGACGATCTTCTCGAGCGCCGGATCGAGTCGCTCGACGAGCTCACGGCCGAACGGGTCGCGCACGTTGATCACGGCGCAGCGCAGGCCCGGCGTGTGGAACAGCCGTGCCTTGGCCGCACCGTAAGCCTCGATCGTGCCGTGGTAATCGAGATGGTCGCGCGTGAGGTTGGTGAAGACCGCGGTGTCGAAATTCACGCCGGCGACCCGGTCCTGGTCGAGCGCGTGCGACGACACTTCGAGCCCGAGCGTCGACGCGCCTTCGTCGCGGGCCTCGGCGAGACGGCGCTGCACCGTGACCGCATCAGGCGTGGTGAGCCCCGCTTCCCGCACGTTGCCTGGATGACCGTGACCCAGCGTGCCGATGTACCAGCCACGACGACCCAGGAAATCCGACGCCTGCGCCAGCAGGAAGGCGGTGGTGGTCTTGCCGTTGGTGCCGGTGATGCCGGCGACGCGCAGGTCGGCCGATGGTCGGCGGAAGAAGCGATCCGCGAGCTCGCCGACGTGACGGCTGAGGTGCGGGATGGCGATGGCTGCTACGCGCTCGGGCAGCACAGGCGGCTCGAGATCGGCGCCCGGCTCCCACAGCACTGCAACTGCACCGCGCTCGACGGCAGTCGCTGCATGCATCAGTCCATGCGTCGTGCGGCCCGGGCAGGCCAGGAACACGCAGCCCGGTGTTGCGGCGCGGCTGTCCTGCACCAGGTCCGTCACCTGCAGGCCGTGCGGTGCGGCGACGTCGAGACCCTCGAGCAGGCGGCCGAGCGTCATGTTGTAGCCGGAGCTCTGGTGGGTCTTGCCGAGTGCGTTCATCGCGCGCTCACCACGGATCCTGCGCCTGCACGAGCGTCGTGGCAGGCACGCGCTGCAGGTCGTCGGGGGCAATGGCGAGCAGGCGGAGCGCGCCGGACATCACCTCGGCGAACACGGGCGCCGCGACATCGCCGCCGTAGAACCTGCCGGCGCTCGGTTCGTCGACGACCACGATCGCCGCGAGGCGCGGGTTGCTCGCCGGCACGACGCCACCGAACACCGCCATGTACTTGGTCGAGTTGTAACCGCCGTCCGCCGCCTTCCACGAGGTGCCGGTCTTGCCGGACACCCGATAACCCATCACCGCGGCGCGCCGGGCCGTGCCGGCCTCGCTCACGACGCTCTCCATCATCTGCACGAGTTCGCGGGCAATCGCTTCGTCCATGATGCGCTCGCCTTCCGGCGGCACGTCCACGCGGCGCAGACTCACCGGACGGCGCATCCCGCCCGCACCGAGCACGGCATAGGCCTGCGCGAGCTGCAGCGGCGTGACCGACAGGCCGTAGCCGTACGACATCGTGGCCTGGCCGATCGAGCGCCAGTGATCGTAGCCGGTGAGGATGCCGGCCGATTCGCCGGGGAAGCCCGAGCCGGTCACCGAGCCGAATCCCAGGTCGCGCAGCGTCGACCACATTTCCTGCGGCTTCAGTGTCAGCGCAATCTTGACGATGCCGACGTTGCTCGACTTCTCGAGCACCGTGCGCACGTCGATCGTGCCGAGGTTGTGCTTGTCCTTGACCGTCTTGATGCCGACTCGCAGCGTGCCCGGCCCGGTTTCGATCAGCGTGTCCGAGTGGAAGCGCCCGGTCTTCAGGCCGGCGGCGACCACGAACGGCTTGATGCTCGAGCCGGGCTCGAAGAAATCGTTGGTCGCGCGATTGCGGTAGCGCGACGGCAGGTATTGCTCGCGGTCGTTCGGGTTGAACGCCGGCTGGTTCACCATGGCCAGCACTTCGCCGGTCTGGATGTCGAGCACGACGACCGAGCCGCCGTGCGCCGAGTTTTCCTGCACCGCCTGCTTGAGCGCGCGATAGGCCAGGTACTGCACGCGCAAGTCGATGCTGGTGCGCAGGTCCTGGCCCGGGCGCGGCGCCTTGATGCGCTCGATGTCCTCGATCGTGCGGCCTTCGCGGTCGCGCATCACGCGCTTGATGCCCGGCTCGCCGCCCAGCCACTGGTCGAACGCGAGCTCGAGACCCTCCTGGCCCACGTCGTCGACGTTGGTGAAACCGAGCAGGTGGCCCGTCACTTCGCCCGCGGGGTAATAGCGACGGTATTCGCGCAGCGTGTCGACGCCGCTGATGCCGAGAGCCTTCACCTTCGCCGCGTCGGCCGGGCGCATGTGGCGCACCAGGTAGACGAATTCACGGTCGAGGTTGCTGGTGACGCGGCGGGCCAGCCAGTTCTTGTCGCGGTCGAGCGCCTTGGCGAGCCTGGCGAATTCCTGCGGATGCTGCGCGAGCTTGCGCGGATCGGCCCAGACGGTGTCGACCGGCGTGCTGACCGCGAGCGGCTCGCCATTGCGGTCGATGATCATGCCGCGGTTCGCCGAGAGCTTCACGTCACGCAGGATGCGGGCGTCGCCCTGCTTCGCCAGGAAGTCCTGGTCGATGACCTGCAGGTAGATCGCGCGCGCCAGCAGCGCAATCCCGCACAGCGTCAGCAGCGCGCCGACGAGCCACAGGCGCCAGCCGCCGACTGCGGCCGGGGCCGCGTCGCGAGCATGGTGATCACGGAGCGACGAGCCGCGCCTCATGGTTGCACGATGCGCAGTTCGGACGCCTGCGGCGTCACCATGCCGAGGTCATCGTGCGCGACCCGCTCGACGCGGCCATGCGTGGCCCAGGTGCTCTGCTCGAGCTGCAGCTGTCCCCACTCGATGTCGAGGTCGTCGCGCGTCGTCGTGAGCTTCTGCAACTCGCTGAAACGGTTGCGCGCTTCCTGCTTGCCGTAGACGACGCCGAGCGCGGACACGAGCACCATGATCCACAACGCTGCGACCAGGAGCCGCCAGTGCACCTGGCTCATGCCGCGATCCTCTCGGCCACGCGCAGCACGGCGCTTCGCGCGCGCGGGTTACGGGCGATTTCCGCGTCGCCAGGCATGACGGCGCCACCGATGAGCTGCAGGCGGGGCCGGGCGTGCGGCGGCACGTGCGGCAGCTCCGCGTATATCGGATCGCCCTGGGCCTCACGGCGCATGAAGCGCTTGACCAGCCTGTCTTCGAGCGAATGGAAACTGATCACGCACAGCCGGCCGCCTGGCGCGAGCAGGCTGACGGCCTGGGGCAACGCGGCCTCGACTTCCTCGAGCTCGCGATTCACGTAAATGCGGATAGCCTGGAAGGTGCGCGTCGCCGGGTGCTTGCCGGGTTCGCGCGTCGGCACAGCACCCGCCGCGATGTCAGCAAGTTGCCGCGTGGTGCCGATCGGCGTCTCGGCGCGCGCGGCCACGATGGCGCGTGCGATGCGCCGCGAGAATTTTTCTTCACCGAGCTTGAACAGCACGTCCGCAATCTCCCGCTCACCGGCGCGCGCCAACCACTGCGCGGCGCTCAATCCGGACTCGTTGTCCATGCGCATGTCGAGCGGACCGTCCTGCATGAAACTGAAGCCCCGACCAGCCTCGTCGAGCTGCGGCGACGAGACCCCCAGGTCCAGCAGCACGCCTTGCAACTCCCCTTCCCAACCTGCCGCGCGGACCCGCTCCTCGAGCTGGCCGAACGCCCCCCGAACCAGAGTGAGACGCGGCTCCGCCGCGAACCGCTCGCGACCTGCCGCAATGGCGTCTGGATCGCGATCGATGCCGCAGAGGCGGCCAGCGGGACCGAGCTGCCCGAGGATGGCTGCGGCATGACCGCCGCGGCCGAACGTCGCGTCGCAGTAACGCCCGTCCGCTTTGACGGCGAGCCCGGCCAGCACCTCGTCGAGAAGTACCGGCGTGTGCGCCACCACCTCGCGCGCCTACAGCGACAGCTGTTCGAGTTCGGCGGGCAGGTCGCCCGGCTCGTCACCCGCTTGCAGCCATTCGTCGCGACGCTCGTTCCAGTGCTGCTCGTCCCACAGCTCGAAACGGCTGCCCTGCCCGATCAGCATCGCCTGGCGCGAAAGCCCTGCGTACTCGCGCAGCTTCGGCGGGACCAGCACGCGGCCGTGCGAATCCAGCTCGAGGTCCGTGGCGTGTCCGACCATGAGCCGCTGCAAGCGCCGCGCCTGCGGATTCAGGGTCGGCAGGCGCATCAGCTTGCGTTCGATCTCCTCCCAGTCCGGGAGGGGATAAATCAGCAGGCACTTGTCGGAACGGTCCACCGTCGCCACCAGCCGCCCTTCGCTGCGCTCGACCAGCGTGTCCCGGTACCGCGCGGGCATGGCCACGCGGCCTTTGGCATCGAGGGTGACTTTGTTGGCTCCACGAAACATTTCAGGCGTCTTCCGGGCCGGCAGCCCATTTCATCCCACTTTTTCCCACTCGCCGCCACTATAGGGGCGGGGCGTTGCCAGCGTCAACGGTTCGCACCAAAATTTTCCCAGCCCTGACAGTGACTTAGCCTGGAGACGGTCCAGTGTCTCGAAGCCCTGTTTTGCTTTAGTAAAACAATCATGTACTTAGAGGATATTTCTGAACCGAACGTCAGGATTGGGCTGGCGTGGGAAATCGCGTCCCGCGGTATCGCCGGAGCACGATTCAGGGACGACTGCGCGGCCGCAACGCACTGCAAGATCCGCGTTTTTGTGGGAGAAGGCGGCCGCAACACAGCGCTGCCCGACCCGCCGGGTGGACGAGCCGGTGGGACGAAGTGGGTTGTCAGGCCCGAGGTGGGCCGACCTGGCGCCAAAGAGGTGGGAGTCGGCCGATAAGCCGGGTTCTGTCGAGGACAACCATCCATCTGGGACGCACGTCACCGTGCGCCTCGAGCGACCTACCCGGAAGCCCCTGCGGGCCGCAGGAACGGACCCGAAGGCCCGCGCGCTTCCCTATTTGGTCTTGCTCCAGGTGGGGTTTACCGTGCCGCAGAATGTTGCCGGCGGCGCGGTGCGCTCTTACCGCACCCTTTCACCCTTACCTGCCACGACCCGTTTGCACGTGCCGCGACATAGGCGGTTTGCTTTCTGTTGCACTGGCCGTAGGCTCGCGCCCCCCAGGCATTACCTGGCACCTTGCCCTATGGAGCCCGGACTTTCCTCCACGTCGTTAAACGCAGCGGTTGCCTGGCCGACTCCCACGCGCAGTATACGCTTTCATTCCCCGGGCTTCGGCGGCGCCAGGGCGAGCGCACGCTCGTAGAGTTCCTTGCGGCTGCGGCCGGTGAGCTGCGCGGCGATACGCGCGGCCTGCGACACCGGCAATTCCTGCAACAGCACTTGTAGAGTGCTTGCCGCAGCCAGCGCCTCCGCATCGTCGTCCTCGCTCGCGGGCGCACCCGCCACGACGAGCACGATTTCGCCCCGCGTCATGTTGGGGTCCGATGCGCACTGTCGCGCGAGCGCGGCCAGCGTGCCGCGATAAACGTGCTCGAACCGCTTCGTGATTTCACGGGCCACGACTGCTTCGCGCTCCGCGCCGAACACCGTCGCCAGGTCCTGCAGCGCGGCCTCGAGCCGGTGTGGCGCCTCGTAGAAAACGAGCGTGCGCGTTTCGTGCCCAGGATCCCGAGCGCCGCACGCCGCGCCGTGGCTTTGGCGGGCAGGAAACCTTCGAACACGAAGCGATCGGTGGCGAGGCCCGCAATCGACAGCGCCGCGATCGCTGCGCAAGGGCCAGGGAGCGAGACGACTTCGACGCCCGCGCGCGCCGCCGCCGCTACCAGCAGCGACCCTGGATCGCTCAGCAGGGGCGTGCCCGCGTCAGTGACCAGCGCGATGCGTGCACCGGCCTGCAGGCGCGACACCAGCGCCGGCACGCGCTCGCGTTCGTTGTGCTCGTGCAGTGATTCGATCGAACTGGCAGCGCGCGCGATGCCGCAGGCTTCGAGCAACGTGCGCGTATGCCGGGTGTCCTCGGCGAGCAGCAGGTCGGCGTCGCGCAGACAGGTAGCGGCGCGCGGGCTCAGGTCCTGGAGATTGCCAATGGGGGTCGCCACGACGAACAGTGCGCCGGCTGGCTTCCGCCCCGTAGAATCCGTCGCAGTATCGGTCACGCGCGCCTCCCAAGGATCTCGCATGCTGCACGTATCGCCTCAAAGCGGGCAAGTTCGCCGCACGAGCCGCTGGGCCCGCTGGGTCGTGTCGTCGATGATCCTTTGCGTCTGCATCGCACCGATCGCGCACGCACAGCAGTCGGCGCCGACCCTGGCGCAGGCGGAGGCGCTCGCGCGCGACGGCAAGCACCTCGAGGCCGCCGCTCGTTACGAGCAACTCGCGCGCCGCGGCTTCATGAGCTGGGACGCCGCCACGGCGCTGCTCGCCGCGCGCGAGTACGTCATGGGCGGCGACGTGAACGACGCTCAGCGCCTGCTCGACAAAGCCCGCAATCGCGTCAGGAGCGACGACGAACGCGCATTGCTGGCCGAGGTCGCTGCGCGGATCGCGCTCGCACGTGGCGATGCAACCCGTGCTGTTGGGATACTGCGGGCGTTGCCGCAACCCTGGCCGACCGCATCAGCGCCGGAACTGCTCGCGTTGCGCGGGCAGGCAGAGATCGCGACAGGCGATGCGCTCGGTGGCGTGCGTACGTTCGAAGAACGGGCCGCACTGCTCCCCTCGCCGGCAGCCCGGACCGCGAACGACCGCCTGCTGTTTGACCATCTGCTGCAGCATCCGCCCGGCCCCGCCACTGCTGCGGGGGTGTCGGAGCGAGAGCGCGGATGGCTCGAATTACCGGCCATCGTGACGGCAGGCAGCAACGACGCGGCACAGGCAGCGACCGTGGCTGCGTGGATGGCTCAGCATCCCGGACACCCGGGCACGGTTTTCCTCCCCGATGCGGGCCCGGCTCAACCAGGCTTCGCGACGATCGGCAGCGGACCCCTGACGAGCATCGCCCTGCTGTTGCCGCTTTCCGGCAAGCAGCAGCAGGCCGGCAGCGCTGTGCGCGATGGCTTCGCAGCAGCCTGGTTCGCCTCGTCCTCCGCCGACACGCGACCACGCATCGAGATGTACGACACTGCCGCGCCCGGCGCCGCCGCTGCGTACCAGCGTGCGATCGCAGACGGCGCCCGGATGGTCGTCGGGCCGCTGACCAAGGAAGAAGTCACCGCGGTCATCGCCTCGCAGCCGGCGGGACTACCCGTCCCGACGCTCGCGCTGAATTCCGCTGCCACGGCGCCGGGAATGGCCGCGCCGGCGTTTCTGTACCAGTTTGCGCTCGACCCCGAGCAGGAAGCGCGCGCCGTCGCGCGACGGATCGCGGACGATGGCTGGGTACGTGGCGTCGCACTGTTCCCGGACAACGCGTGGGGCCAGCGCGTGCACGACGCCTTCGTGCAGGAGTTGCAGGCGGCCGGCAGCGTCACGTTGATGTCTTCGCAGTACTACTCGCCGGGCGCGAAGGATTTCTCCGGGCCGTTGCGGGCAGCGCTGGGCCGCTATGGCGGTGCCGGCGATCGCAGTTCCAATCCGAACCAGCCATTGCCGCAGCGCAATGCGGTGAGCGAACAGGCGTCGGGTCCCCAGTTTGCGTTCGTCGCGGCGACTCCGCAGGCGGCGCGTGCCATCCGGCCGCAACTCCGCTTCCAGATGACCTATGACCTGCCGCTCTATTCGACCTCCGACGCCTGGGATCCCAGCGTGCGCGCGGCTGCCGACATGGACGGCCTGGTGTTTCCAGAAATGCCGTGGCTGCTGTACGGCGGCCAGGGCGCACCCGAACTCTGGGATGCCATGCAGGAGGACTGGGCAGCTCGTTCGCGCGGCCGATTGCGGCTCTACGCCTTTGGCTACGACGCTTTCCGTCTGGCGCAGCAGCTCGGCAGCTCAGGCGGCGTCGCGGCGGGTGTCGACGGGCTGACCGGCATGCTCGAACTCGATCGGACGAGCGGTCGCGTGCAACGCAGCCTGCAGTTTGCCCGCATCGAGTCCGGCAAGCCGCAGGCCGCGGGATCGACGATCGCGGTCTTTCGTGAACTACCCGCGGAAAATTCGGCGAGCGCGCCGCCGCCGCAATAGGCGAGAACGGGCCACCACCCGTCACCTCGACGGCATCCGGGGTGCCCGATGGCTCGATCGCCCGACCCGACGCCGACCGCAACGACGACTACCGAGATCGGCCGCGCCGCCGAGTCACGTGCGTTGCGGCATCTCGAAACCGCGGGCCTCGTGCTGCTCACGCGCAACTATCGGTGCCGCGCGGGTGAGATCGATCTCGTCATGCTCGACCCGGACGTGCAGGTGCTGGTGCTGGTCGAGGTGCGGTCGCGCTCGCGCAGCGACTACGGCCAGGCGGCGGCGACCATCGGCCGCGACAAGCAGCGTCGCTGCTCCCTCGCGGCCCGTCATCTGCTGCTGATGCGGCGCGAACTGCGGCGCCTGCAAGCGCGCTTCGACGTGGTCGCGATCGATCCGCCGGCGGAGCCGGGCGGCGATCCGGTCGTTACGTGGATTCGCAGTGCGTTTGTGCTTTGCTAGCGAACGGCAGCCGCCAGCACCTCGATCAACCGCGAGGCGTGCGTCGGATTTCTCGTTCAGATTCCGGGGACCAGGAAGAACTCGCCAGCTTCGTGCCCGGCGTAGCGGATAGGCGCGTACTCGGGCACCTGGTCAAAGCGCAGGCTGGCGGCGGCATACGCGACGCGTGCCGCAACGTCACGGTGCAGCCGCTGGCCATCGAGTATGTCGGTGTTCGCCTCGAGCACCTCGAGCAACGCCTTGGCGAAGACCGAGTGGCGGCCCCCGCCGGCGTCGAGCACCGGTGCGATGCCACCCGAGGTGAGCACGGTTCGCGACTTGCGCTTCGCCATGGTGCGGAACCAGTGCTGTTGCTCAGCCGTCGTCATTCCGGTGCGCAGGCGACCGACCGCCGAGCGCGTGAGCGCGCCCGCATAGCACGAGTCGACGACGAGCAACACCTGCCTGGCCTGGATGATGTTGAGCAGGTCGGTGATCGCCGTCGTCGGAATCCAGTTCGCGGTGCTGTCGCGCTCGGCGTCCACGGGTAGCCAGTGGCCGCGCTGGTTCACTTCGTCAAGCTCGCCGTGTCCCGCGTAATAGATGAGCAGGTTGTCGGCGGACGTCAGCGTCTCACGCAATCGATTCAGCGCGGAGAGGATCGCATAGCGGTCGGCGTTCGTGAGTACCGTGGTGCGGAACCCGTAGCGACGCTGCAGCACGTCGGCGAGCCCGGTCGCATCGTTGATCGGCGAGGTGAGGTCGGGCAGCTGCCGGTAGTCGTTGTTACCAATCACGAGTGCGTGATAGCGACCGAAGTCCACGCCCACCGGCGCGGGACTGGCCCGCGCCGCAGGCGGGAGCGAGGCCTGCGCCACGGCCGCCTCGCGACGCAACACGAACTGCAATTCACTGCGCTTGCCCTGGCGATCCACCGCGACGATCGCGACCGGGGATTCGCCCGCGGCGACCGGCAGGGTCAGGTCGAACACGCCGAGTTCGTTAGGCGTGATCGCCCGATCGTTGACGGTCAGGGAAACGATGCCCGCCGGTGCCGTTACGCGTCCGACGATGCGGCGCTCAGCGGCCTGCACCGTCGCCACTGGCACGATGTCCCTCGTGCGCACGACCTGCGGCTCGATGAGCGCCAGCTCGGGTCCGGCGAGTAGCTGCTGTCGAGCCGCCGACTCGAGGCGCTGTAGCTCGGCCCGCTGGCGTTCCGCCAGCGCGGTGGCGTTCGCGAGCTCGCCACCGAGGCGCTCGCTGTCAGCGCGCTGCCGGGCGAGCTGTGATTCCCGCTGGGCGAGCGATGCGGCCACCTGTCTCAGTCGCTCGCGCTCGGCGGCGGCCTCCGCGCGGGCTTGTTCAGTGTCACGCGCACGCTGCTCGAGCGCGAGCAGTTGCGCATCGTTTGCCTGGCGCGCCGCCTGCAAGTCGCGCTCGAGTACTTCGGCCTCGCGTTGGCGTCGAGCGAGTTCCTGCTGCAATGCGCTGAGCTCGGCCGTGTGGTCGGAAGACGATGGCGCGGCAGGCAGTGCGGCAAGGCGCGCGGCTTCGGCTTCGGCCGCCGCGGCACGCGCCGCCGCGCTTTGCGCCTGCGACTTTGTCAGGGCTGCCTGTTGCTCCGCGGATGCCGCCTGGGCCTGCGTGGACTCGAGGGCGCGGCGCGACGCATCGAGTTCGGCGCGCAGGCTTGCCAGCGAAATCTCGAGTTGGCGCTCGCGCTCACGCAGGCGCTGCAGCTCCGCATCGGCCTGCGGGGGGCCGCTATCGAGCTCGATCGTCGCCTGCCCACCGGCCGCGCGCCGATACCAGTCGAGCGCGGCGCGCGGATCGCGCTCGACGCCGAGTCCGCTTTCGTAGAGATGCCCGAGGTTGACCTGTGCGCGGCGATCGCCGGCGTCAGCTGCGAGTCGGTACCAGTGTGCCGCCGCCGCGTGATCCGGAGCCACGCCGAGGCCACGCTCATAGATCTCGCCGACGATGACGCGCGCCTCGACGTCGCCCTGCTCGGCCAGCGGTTGCCACGCGGCGAGCGCGCTGCTGCTGTCAGCGCGGTCGTACGCGACATACTCGCCACCGCGGATCTGGCAATCGCGCGCCGGCAGCCGCGCCGGGCGACGCGCGCTCACGTAGGTGGTGCGCTGCCCGAGCATGCGCACCTGCCCCGGCAGCAGGCAGTCCACGACCAGAAACTGGTCGGCCTGCGCGTAACTCGCAGCGACGTCCCGGCCCGGCGCCGCGGCCTGGCCAGCCACCGCGACGATCGCACCGAGTGCGACGAGGCATCGCGCTGCCGTAGCCATGCCGATGCGCCCAGTCAGATCCCCTGCCCCCAGGTGGCCTGGGCCGAGACGTTGCGCTCGTGATCGATCAACTCAATCTTGTTGTAAGTGAATTCGAGTCTCTCGAGCGATCGCACGGCGCCGCTCGACAGGTCCGTGGCCGGCTCAGCTGTGCGTTCGAATTCCGACAGATACGCGTTGGTCAGCCTGATGCTCTGGTACAGCGCCATCTGTTTCACGCCGTTGATGAGACGGGGCCCGTAGAAATCGAAGCGCACTTCCTTGAGTGGCTCGTTGTTGACGAGGGCATGCATGAGTTGGGGTGAACCACGCCCCGGCTCGCGAGTCACCTGCACCAGAGTGTGGATGCGTGCGCCGGAAATCTGTCCGCTGGCGGGGTCGCGAGGATATTCAATCTTGGTGCCGAAGCCCAAGGCTCGCATCTTGCCTTCGAGGTTTTTCGCGACGACCTCGCCGACGATCTTGCCCTGGGTCGCGCCTTCGACCGAGAAGTAGATGTCGTCGCCCGATGCGGGCATTGCGATGCAACAGGCGAACAGAAGCAGCCCGCTGCGCAGCGACCGGACGAAATTCATGTAGTCCATGCGTCACCTCCCCTGTTAGCGGTGCGCCCGACCCCCGGGCGGCCGCGATTTTTGTCTTAGCGCCCGATCATAACGAAACTTGCGGAAACCCGTGGTACTCCGCGCTAGCATGCGCTCTCCGGCCGAACGCACATCAGGGGAGAAACAAGATGCGTCGTCTACGGGGAATTTATTGCGCTGCAGCAGCCGGGTCGCTCCTGGCGAGCGCCGGAGCCATGGCAGCCAATGCCGAATTTCAGGATTTCTTCTTCGACGTGTGCGGCGCACCGAGCGGCGCGCTCGCAACGCGCTGCGCCGAGACGACCGCGGGCCTGGGCAATCTCTCGGGAGACAGCGAATCTTCGCTGAACCCCAGCCAGAATCTCAGTCATAACCAGTCGCTGGTCGGCTCAGCGGTTGCGCGCAGCAAGGAAGCGCGCGAGCGTGGAGAGAAGCTGCGCGAAGGCGAAGACGGCGACGGCAGTGCGGCGCAGGTTGCGGCCGGTCCCTGGAGTCTGTTGCTGAACGTGCGCGGCTCGTGGTTCGAAAGCGACGGCAACAGCGCCACCGATCGCGAGCGCGACCTCGAGGGCGACAGTCACGCAGCGGAGATCGGCGTCGACTATCGCGCGTCGGAGCGTGTCGTGCTCGGCGCGCTGCTCGGCCTCGAGCGGACGGACTACGAGTACGCCGCCGAGAATCCCGGCGTCAACTTCACGCCGGCGTCGATCGCGGGCGATGCAGAGTCCGAAGACGTGTACCTGACGCTGTTCGGTTCCTGGGCGGTCGGCGGGCGTGGCTTCGTCGAGCTCGCGGGCGGCTACGAACAGGCCGAAGGCACCTTTCGCCGCAATTCCGTCTTCCAGGAATCCACGCGCACCTTAGGCCAGGTGGACGTGCGCACCTCCGGCGACTCCGACACCACGGTCACCTGGCTGGGCATCAATGCCGGATTCGACGTTGATCGCGGTGCGCTTAGCTTCGGGCCGTATGTCGGCCTCACCAGCACGAGCGCCAAGCTCGATGCCTACACCGAGCGTGATCTCTCGAACTCGGGTCTCAACATGCACTTCGGCAGTACCACGCGCGACTCGCTGCTCGCGCATGCGGGCGTGCGCACGAGCTACGTGTTCAGCACGGGCGTGGGCGTATTCGTGCCGCAGGTGCGCGTGGAGTACCAGTACGAATTCGAGGACGATCCGCAAACCGTCGACGCCCGCTTCGAACTCGACACGGCCGGTACCGAGTACCGGCTGACGGGTGGCAGCGGCGACAACGATGCGTTCAACGCCGGGTTGAGCCTATCGACGGTGCTGCCGAACGGGTGGATGCCCTTCGTCGACTTTTCGATGCTGTTCGGGCACGACACTCTGGAGCGCCAGCGCGCGACACTGGGACTGCGCGTCGAGTTCTGACCGCGGGGAGGAGGGTCCATGGGCACGAACTGGTTCGCGGCAATCGTCCGCGGCGGCCGCTCCGCCGTGACGGCGGCATTGGTCCTGTTCGCCGCCGCCGCATATGCGCAGGCGCCGCCGGTCTTCGTGACGCCGCAGTCCGATCCGGTGCCGATCTTCGTGCCGCCTGCGGCCGAACCAGTGAACCAGTTGCCCGTACTATCACCGGCGCCTGTCGATCTGACACCCGTGACCTACCCGGCGCCGGAAGCGATGCCGTTACCGATCGGGTCGCCGATGACCGTGCTCCCGGCACCGACCCAATTACAGTCGTACGGCGGCAGCTACTACGGCAAGACGTCCATGCGCGACGTCTTCGTCGGCACCCTGGCGGCGGCGGCACAAGCGACCGGCACCAAGCTCATTATGGATCTCACGCAGGCCGTTGCCGGCGGGCTGACGAACTGGTTCAGCAGCAGGCTCGACGCCAAAGCCCGCGCTGCGCAACAGGCAGCGGCAGGTGCCATGGCAGCACCTGGCAGCGGCGCACCTCCGGTTCTGATGGCCCCACCCGTCGCGATGGATACCGCACCCGCGTCAATCGGCCTGCCCGCGCCTGTCGTGCTGGGTGGCGCTGAACCGCAGCTGCTGAGTGGCCCGCCGGCAGCGCAGTTCTTCGATGCCCAGACCGGCACCCCCACGGCAGCCGACCCGATGCTTCTAGGGTCGCCACCACCGAGCGGCGGTCCGAACGATGCCCTTTTCGCGGGGCTGGCCTACGAGGTGCACGCGATCCAGGCCGGCGGCGCATCGGTGCCGGTCAATCCGGCGACGCACGTGTTCCAGACCGGCGATCGTTTCGTCGTGCTCTACCGCCCGACGCTGCCCGGGCGCATGGCCGTGTACAACGTCAATCCCGCGGGTCGCCGTACGCAGATCGACAGCGTCGAACTTGCGGGTGGGCAGCTCGCACGCCTCGGGCAGTACGAATTCGCAGCGACCAAGGGCGACGAACAACTCAGGCTGGTGCTCACCCCCTGCACCACCCCGGCACTGACGCTCGCAACTCGCGACATCGTGAGAGTCGCCGATGTTGCATCGATGCCGGCGGCGAGTCTGTCGCTCGCGCACTGCGAAGGACTCGTGACCCGTTCGATCGATGCTCCTGCGACCCGCGACATCCGCAAGATCGCCGTCGAGGGCACGACCGGATTCGCGCTCGACCCGATAGCGGCCGACGAACGCGAATCCGGCCGCCTGGCCCCGCGCGAGGTGACGATCAACTTCAGGCACCGCTGAAACCGACGGAGCACGCAACGATGGACCAGCTGCGGGAAGGTGATCTCGACGCCGCGACACCGCGCATCTCACGGCGCGGTTTCCTCGGCGGCTGCGGAGCGTTGCTCGCGGCGGGAGTGACGGCCGACCTGTCCGGCGTCGCTGGCCGAGCGGCGGCACAGACGCCAGGGGTCAACCCGGCCGTGCAGCGACTCGCCTTCGCGTTTCCAGGCACGCCTGAGGTCGGCACCCTGCTCGGAGCCCGCGGCGGCGGCATCCGCCTCGATGCGCTCGCGACGGGCGGGCTCGCGGTCGCGCCGGACCCGGTGACGATCACCTTCAACAATCAGATGACCCGTACGTTCTTCGAATGGTTCTTCGGGGCTGCACGCGCGACCGTCAACGTGCCGGGCACCGACGTGCAGATCATCGGTGCCAACGTGGGTAACCAGGAACTCTATCGCCTGACGTTGCGTCGTGCGCGAGTCGCTCAAGTCGCATGGCCGCGCCTGTCGACGGGTTCGGCAGAGGTTCTGCGGTTCGGCGCGACGCTCGTTCCGGAGTCGGCTTCCTACGCGTACAGCGGTGGTTCGACACTGAGCAGGCCCAACGCGGCGATTGCGCGAGCGCTGACGTGCAATAATTTCAGTCTCGGCATCCAGGGCCTCGAGGCGGAGAGTGCGCGGGTGACCCGCATCGACGCCTTCACCCGGCGTCTGTCGCCGTTGCCCGGCGCGAACTCCACCCTGGTATCCAGCGACGCGCTGCGCCTGGAACTACCCTCGTACGCAGCGGCAGCATTTTTCAGTTGGCAGTCGGAACTGCTGGCGGGAAAAGCGGCCGAGCGCATCGGCGTGCTGCAGTTCCTGTCGTCGGACCTGAAGTCGGTCGTCGGCCGGGCTTTTCTCTCGGGCCTCAGCGTCCAGGCGATCGACGTGGCGCCGACGTCGGCCGCCGACGGCGCTACGGTCGTCGCAGGCAGCACGCTGGTGTCGCTCAATGTTCGTGCGATCGACTTTGACCCGGCGAGTTTCCGGTGAGGCGCGCGGCGCGCATGGCGTCCGCTGCGCTGCTCCTAGTCACTGGATGCACCGCACAGGCAGCAGTCCTGACTCTGCAGCCTGACGTCAACGCGGTCGAAGCCGGAGCCGTGTTGTGGGCCACGTTAACCCTCTCTTCGGTTACGAGGGCGCCGCTGGTCGTGCCATTGGCCAGCGGTCACCCCACGCTGGCGAGCGTTCCTGCCAGTGTAACGGTACCTGCCGGAGCCTCCGCAGCACGATTCGGTGTCGAGGTATCGCCTCGGCCGGTCGCTGCGCGGACGACGGTCCGGATCACTGCGTCCCCACCTGCGGAAGCGAGCGTGCACCGCGAACTGCACGTCTACCCTCCCGCCACGGTCACGCAGGTTGTGCTGCGGCCAGGCAGCGTTACCGGGGGCGCACAAAGCATCCTGCAGATCACGCTGTCACGCGCTGCGGTCCATCCGGGCGTGCGAGTGGACCTGCGCAATTCGCGACCCACCGATATCACCCACGTGCCGCATCTCACGGTTCCTCCGGGCAAGTCGGACGCTGCGGCGACGGTCGGAACTACTCCGGTCGTGGCGGCGATCCTGACTGAGATCACCGCGTCCGTGGCCACCGCGAACTCCATGAGCACGACGCTCACCGTGCAAGCGGCGGCGAAGCAAATGCTCGCCGCGTCGTGCGCTGCTGGCAGCGATTGCGCATCCGGGCAGTGCGCCGACGGAGTCTGCTGCTCGTCCACTTGTACAGGTACGTGCCGCAGCTGCAGCCTCGGTGCAATGGCGGGCACCTGCGCGGCGCATGCTGCAGGTACCGATCCGGGAAGCAGGAATGTGGTCCCGTCAGCTGCGCTGGTCACTACAGGGCTGGTCGGACAATACCTGTTACCGTCGCGCGGACATTCCAGCCGCCAATTCGCCGCTGCGACGGTGCCGGCCATTGCCTGCCAGCCGCGCTTGCGTGCCCAACCGCCGGCCCTGGCCTAAGTACGTCACCTGCGATCCGGCAACCCAGCTGCCGATGCCTGGCTCCTGTACCGGCGTGACCGCGGGCTCCTGCATCAACCGCT
>JADIZR010000013.1 GCA_016704655.1 Pseudomonadota bacterium
TGCAGCGCATGCATCGCCGCGGCCGCCTCGTCGATCGCCTTCACGAACGCCAGCGAGCCGGCCAGGATCGGCGCCAGCAGGGTGCGATCCTGCACCCGCGCCGGCGGATACTCGTGCTCGACGACCAGGAAGGTCTGCGCCGGATCGAGCGCGAGGTACTCGCGCGCGGCGAGCTGGTGATCGAGCCAGTCGACCGAGCGGTTCTGCAGGTACGCCAGCGGGTCGTGCCGGGCGGTGCCCGGCAACTCGTGCTCGCAGAACACGGTCTGCTTCTTCCACGCGTTGGCGCGCGCGGCCGGCGCCGCCAGCGGCTGCGCGCCCTCCCAGTCCCCGCGCAGCATCGTCTGCCCGCCGTAGCCCCACGCGGAGATACCGCGGGCGTCGATCACCTGTCCCTTGACGTGAAAGCCGCCGATCAGGAACGGGTAGCCCATGTCGCGCAGGTAACGGAACACCGAGCGCGAGTCCTGCCCGATCAGGATCGCGTGCGACGGGTCGTAGTGGATGCGGAACTGGTCCGCGACGCCGTGCCGCTCGCAGATGCGGTGCAGCGCGATCCACGGACCGGGCGCGTAGGCGATGTTGTTGTGCCAGAGGTCGTCGGCGGTCCAGCCCGGCATCGGGCAGGGTTCGACGCGGTAGACCAGCCCGCGCTCCTTCGCCGCCGCGAGCAACGGCACGAACACTTCCTCGAACATCACCAGGTTCGCGTCCATCGACAGCCGGGCGTTGCGACCCACGAAGCCGCACACGGCATCCACGCCGAGCAGCACCGCGGCGTCGAACACCCGCCGCATGAACTCGTGCTTGCGCCGGCGCAGCCCCTCGTCGGCGATCAGCATGTTGTCGAAGTACCCGAGGTCGCAGATCCCGACGCCGCTCGCGCGGGTCGCGGCCAGCACACGCGCGGCGCGCGCAGAGTCGAACGGCCGGCGCAGGTCGAGCGTGTTCGCGACCGGGTCGAGCAGCGCCTCGGCCGGCACATCGCTGTGCTCGGGATGCAAGGCCGCGGAGAGCTGGATATACCGCGCGCCTATATCGGCCGCGAAGCCGAGCCAGTCCTCGATCGCGCGGTCGGGGTCGGCGTCGCGCACGGCGCGTGGCGTCAGCTCCTGCAGCGCGGCCGTCAGGATGCCGAGCTTCATGCGCGCGGGACGAAACGACGGCTCCGCGCTCATTCCCTGATCTCCGTCCACACCGAACCGCCGCGGTTGGACTCCGTCACGGCCTCGAGGAAGCGCATGCCGCGCACTCCCGCCTCGATGCCGCGAAAGCGCTCGTGCGCACCGTCGTCGCCATCGAGCGCGTCGGCGAAACCGCGGTAGAGGTTCGCCATCGCTTCCACCAGACCTTGCGGATGTCCGGGCGGCAACTGGCTCGCACCACGCCCCAGCGCTTCGTTGAACGCGTGCCCCGGTGTAAATACCCGCATCGGCGCGTCCTCGCGCAGATGTATCAACTGCGCCGGCGCGTCGTGGCTCCACTTCAACGCGCCGCGGCTGCCGTACACCGCGATCCCCACGCTGTTCTCCTCGCCGGTCGCGACCTGGCTCGCACGCAACACCCCGGGCACGCCGTCCGCGGTGCGCAGCAGCGTGGTGCCGTCGATGTCGAGCCCGCCTGCGCCGGGCATCGCGCGCAGATCGGCCAGCACGCGCTGCACGCGCAGCCCGGTGGTGTACTCGACGAGGTCGAAGGCGTGCACGCCGATATCGCCGTAGCAGCAACTCGGCCCGGAGCGCGCCGGATCGAGGCGCCAGATCGCGGCGCGCGACCCGGCGTCCTGCAGCGCCGGATTGATCCAGCCCTGGTAGTAGCGCGCATCGATCTTCTGCACCGTCCCGATCGCACCGGCCGCGATCAGCGCGCGCATCTGGCGCACCATCGGGTAGCCGGTGTAGGTGTGCGCCACGCAGACCAGACGGTCGTTCGCCACGGCCACCCGCGCCAGCTCGTCGGCCTGCCCGGCGGTCACCGTGAACGGCTTCTCGCAGATGACGTGCAGACCTGCGCGCAACGCGCCGAGCACCTGCTCGAAGTGCAGGTGGTTGGGGGTGAGAACCGCGATCGCCTCGATGCACTCACCGGGCGGGAGCGCGCGTTCGGACGCGAACAGCGCGGGCAGATCGGCATGGATGCGGCGCTCGTCGAGTCCCAGCGCATGCGCCCGGGCGCGTTCGCGCGCGGGATCGGTACCGAACACCCCGCCCTTCAACGCGAAGCGCTCCGACAAGGCAGCCGCCGCGCGGTGCACCCCACCTATCAGCGATCGCCGCCCACCGCCGACGAAGGCAAGCGGAATCCGCCGTCCCGCAGTCATTGGCGCACCCCCTCCGTGCGCTCCGCAGGATCACGGAACAGCACCAGGAACAACACGAACACCGCGAATGCCAGCCCGGCGGGGAACAACCAGACCGATTGCCAGGCATGGGCGCCGGCCTGCACGTAGCGATCGGTGATCTCGCCGGCGACGGCGAAACCGATCAGCATGCCGAGCCCGTAGGTCGCGAGCGTCAACAAGCCCTGCGCCGAGGCCTTGAAGCGTTCGCCGGCGCGCGCGTCGGTATAGACCTGGCCGGCCACGAAGAAGAAGTCGTAACAGACGCCGTGCAGCGCGATGCCGAGCAGCAGCATCCACAACCCCTCGCCGGCGTCGCCGAAGCCGAACAGCACGTAGCGCAGGCTCCAGGCGAGCATTCCCGCCAGCAACGTGAACTTGATGCCGATGCGGCGGAAGCACCACGGCAGCAGCAGGATGAACCCGGCCTCCGAGATCTGCCCGAGCGTCATCTTGCCGGTCGGGTTCGTGACCCCGGCTTCGGCGAGGAACAGGTTCGCATTCTGGTAGTAGAACGCGAGCGGCACGCAGATCAGGATCGCCGAGCAGAAGAAGACCGCGAAATCGCGGTCGCGCAGCAGACCGAGCGCATCGGCACCGAAGAGCTCGCGCAGTTCCTGCACCCCGCGCGCGCGCGGCGGCGTGGCCGGCAGCGTGAAGCTGTAGAGTCCCAGCGCCAGCGAGGCGATCGCCGCCAGCAGGAAGGTGTTGCGCAGCATGCCCTGCGCCATGCGCGCGGCGTCGTCCCACGCGAACACATAACTGATCGCCAGCCCCGCGACGATCCAGCCAATGGTGCCCCAGATGCGCACCGCGGCGAACTCGGCCGCCGGATCGCTCATCTGGCGGAACGCCACCGCGTTCACCAGCGCCAGCGTCGGCATGTAGACGACCATGTAGGCCAGCGCTGCCGGATAGAAGGCCGCGAAGTCGCCGGCCACGTGCATCGCCCACAGCAGCGCGGCACCCGCGAGGTGCAGCAGGCCGAGGATGCGCTCGGCATTGAAGAAGCGATCGGCGATCAGGCCGATGAACAGCGGTGCCACGATCGCCCCCCACGACTGGGTCGCGAACGCCATGCCGGTCTGCGCACCGGTGGCGTCCAGATTGGTGGCTAGAAAGGTACCCAGCGTCACGAACCAGGCGCCCCAGACGAAGAACTGCAGGAACATCATCAGGCCGAGACGCGCACGTATTGCCGTCATTCGCCTCCTCCAATCTGTGGTCCGGATCGGATCATCACCTCGACTCACACCGCCCCGTCGCGCCAGCGCGTCGCCGCGTGGTCGGCCGCGCGTGCCGTCAGCGCCATGAAGGTCAGCGAGGGATTCACCACTCCGCAGGAACTCATGCTGGCACCGTCGGTGACGTAGAGGTTCGGCATCTCGTGCGACTGGTTCCAGGCGTTCAGCACCGAAGTCTGCGGATCACGCCCCATGCAGGCGCCGCCCATCTCGTGGATCGCGTCGCCGGGCACCGAAGGCCGCGCGAGCGACACCACGTTCTGCAGGCCGGCCGCTTTCAGCATCGCCTCGGCCTGCGCGGCCGAATCGGCGTTGAGCCTGGCCTCGTTGTCACGGAAACGCACGTCGCAACGCAGCTGCGGGATGCCGTGCCTGTCGACGAGCCGCTCGTCCAGCGTGACGCGGTTGTCGTGGTACGGCAGGCATTCCGTGAATGCCGCAAGGAACATCGCCCACGCAGGAGGCTGGCGCAGCGAGTCCTTGAACGCGGCGCCGAATCCTGGAAGTGCAGTCGCAATCAGTTTTCCCTCGAGCGGCGTGGCCTGCCCCTGATAGCCATAACCGCGCAAGAAGTCGCCGTCCGCACGCGCCGGATCGAGATTACGGAAGCGGGGTATGTAGATCCCGTTCGGGCGGTAGCCACGGTAGTACCTGCCGATGAACTCGGTCGTGATACCGAAGGCGAACGCCCCGTTCTGGTGGTCCATCACGTAGCGGCCAAGCATCCCGCTGCCATTCGCCAACCCGGTCGGAAAACTGTCCGAGCGTGAGTTCAGCAGGATCTGCAGGCTGCAGATCGTCGACGCACACAGAAACACCAACCTGGACGTGAAGCGCATGCGGTCACCGCTCACGGTATCGATAACCCGCACGCCACTGACGCGTCGCCGCACGGGATCGTACTCGAGCCCTTCGACCACGCTGTTCGCGCGCAGCGTCAGTCGACCGGTCTTGCGCGCCGCCGGCAGGGTCGAACTGAGGCTGCTGAAGTAGGCTCCTGGCGAACAGCCGCGCTGACATACTCCGCAGTAATGACAGGCTCCACGATCACCGAGCGGCTGCGTCAGGTTGGCGACACGGCCGATCGTCATCAATCGGTCCGGGAACTGCGCTTCCATGCGCTGTTTGATGGCCTTCTCGACCGCAGTCATCTTCATTGGAGGCTGGAAGATACTGTCCGGCAGGTGTTGCAACCCTTCGGCCTGTCCACTGACGCCGATGAAGCGCTCGACGTGCGCGTACCACGGTTCGATGTCACGATAGCGGATCGGCCAGTCGACACCGTGTCCATCGCGCCCGTTGGCCTCGAAATCGAGGTCGCTCCAACGGTAGACCTGCCGGCCCCACAACAGCGACTTGCCGCCGACCACGTCGGCACGCAACCAGTTGAATGGCGCCTCTGAGGCGGTCGTGTACGGATAATCGGAGTCCTTGATCCAGAAGTGCCGCGTGGTCTCGTCGAACGCGTAGGACTGGCTCTGTACCGGATAATCCCGCGCGTAGAGCTCGCGCAGCGGCTTGCCGCCGAACGGGATCTGCCACGGCGGCATGTGTTCGGTCGCATAATCCCTGCCGTGCTCGAGCGGCCGTCCGCGCTCCAGCACGAGCACCTTCAGTCCCTTCTCGGTGAGTTCCTTCGCGGCCCAGCCTCCCGAGACGCCGGAACCCACCACGATCGCGTCGAACTCAGCTCTCATACCGCTTTCCTCGCCTTATCCGTGTCGCCGATACCCGCCCGCCTCGCGTCCATAGTCAGTAGCTCCATTGCCTGCCGAGTTGCGCGTAATCCAGGTCTCCCTCGAAGCGCATCGGCATCGGCTCGTAGTGCAGGAACTTCGTGGCGCCGGCCTCGGAGCTGAAATAGCCGATCACCGTGAGTTCCTTGAGCTTGGTGAAGAACGGGGTGTTCTCGTCGACCAGCTTGCTCATGCCACCGAGCACGCCGCCGGGAAGCGGACTGACGTAGCGCGCGGCGTCCTGCTCGGCGGCGGACAGCAAGGCGGTGCGCTGCGCGTCGTCGACCGCCACGAAACTCCTGCCGTGCGCGGTGCGACTGGCCTCGTCGAGCGCCGCCAGGCCCTGCAGGAAGATCGTGCGCTCGGTGTCGGTGTACCAGTCCGCGACCATGGTCTCGATGAACGCGGGCACGCCGGCCTCGCGCGCGCCGGGCGTATCGGTCGCCGGAATGATCATCTCGGCGAGCAGGTCCACCAGGTGCCGCTGGGCGGCGTCGAACACGGGGCGCGATGCCTGCGCGTGCGGCTGCTCCCCGGCGAGCGCGCGCAAGGTCGCCGAACCCGGCAGCGCCGCGGTACCCAGCGCCGCGACCACGAGGTGCATCAGGTGACGTCGGTTCATGGTAGCCAGTCCCTCTGTTTGCTCAGGGTTCACACGCCAGCGGCGCTGGGGAGACCAGCGCCGGGTCCTGCCGGCCGGCCCAGTCGAGCGCGCGCTCGAGCATCGCGCGGTACGGCGGTTCGGCGTAGGTTTCGGCCGTGTGCCCGGGCGCGGCGTAGAACACGCGCCCGCGGCCGACGCAATGCTTCCAGACCATCGGGTGATCCGCGCCCATCGCGAGTTCCTTGCCGAAGAAGCTCCCGGGCCGGTAGGTGCTCTCGTCGATGGTCGCCAGCACGCGCAGATCGCTCGCCCGCGGACTGGCGGCGAAGGAATACCACTCGTCGGTGCGCACCCACGCGGCGGGAATGCCGTCCATGATCGGATCGGCGGGCTGCTCGACGCGCAGCGTCGCCTGCTGGAACTGCGGATCCATCGGATGGCCGGTGAACTGCGCACGGATCACCGTGTCGAGGTACCACGGCCACGCGGCATGGCTGTTGTCACCGGCCGCGTGCAGGCCGATATAACCGCCGCCCTGTTCGAGCCAGGCGCGGAACGCCTCGCGCTGCTCGGGCAGCAGTACATCGCCGGTGACGTTGTTCCAGACCACCACGTCGAATTTCGCGAGATCGCCGGCGTTGAACACCGCGCCGCTGTCGCTCGCGAAGACGCCCCAGCCGCGCGCGCCCGCGATGTCCTGGAGCAGGCGCTTCGCGGCGGGAATGGCGTCCTCGTGGATGAAGGAATTGGTCTTCGAGAACACCAGCACCGAGGGACGCGGCAACGCCGGCACCACCGGCCGTTCGGTCTCGAACACCGGTTCGCGGAAGAAGCCCATCGCACGCATCTGCCAATACGCGTAGCCCGCGGCCAGCAGTCCGCCGACGATCACCACGACGAGTGACCTCCGGAACCATTTCCAACCGGTTTTCATCGGCACCCTCCGGCTGCTTCAGCAGCGGTAGTTATCGTTGCTCTGTGCGACGCCTCGCCCGGTGGTGGTGCCACGGGCACGGACGGGACGATCGGGCATCCCGCTAGATGTAATCGTTTACATCGTACCAGAGGTTCTACGGACGTCAACCCTGCAGTTTCGATCGCCCGGCCGACCGTGGCACACCGATCTCCCTGCCAACACACACGCGGGTGATAGCATGCGCGGCGACGCGATAGCAGGAACACCCTTCCATGGCGAATATCAAGGACGTCGCACGACTCGCGGGCGTCTCGGTGGCGACGGTTTCGCGGGCCCTCGACGGATCCCCCAAGGTCGCCGCAGCGACGCGTGCGCGGGTGCTCGAGGCGGTTGCCGCCTGCGGCTACGTGACCAACGCACTGGCACGCAACTTCCGCCAGCGACGCACGCACACCGTGCTGGTACTGGTGCCGGACATCGCCAATCCGTTCTTTTCCAGGATCATCCTAGGCATCGAACGCGTCGCGCTCGAGCACGGTTACCGCATCCTGCTCGGCGACACCCAGTACAACGCCGAGCGCGAACGCGCCTACGCCGCCCTGGTCACGCAGCGCCAGGCCGACGGCATCATCTGCCTCGGCATGAACATCCCGTTCGCGACGGTCAGCAGCCGCTCGCGGCTGGATCCGGACTGGCCCCCGTTCGTGATGGCCTGTGAGTACGACGGCGAGATTCCGGCACCCACCGTGTGCATCGACAACGTCCGGGCGGCGATCGAGGCAACCCGGCATCTGCTGGACCTGGGCCACCGCGACATCGCGTTCATCAGCGGGCCGCGCGCTTCCCCGCTGTGCCGCGACCGCCTGGCCGGCTTCACGGAGGCGATGACGGCGGCGGGACTGCGCGTGCGGCGCGAGCGGGTGCGCTACGGCGACTTCTCGCTGGCGGCCGGTCACCAGCAGATGCGCGCGCTGCTCGGCGGCGCTCGCACGCCCAGCGCGGTGTTCTGCGCCAACGACGAAATGGCGATAGGCGCGCTGCGCGCAGCCCGTCAGGCCGGCCTGTCGCTGCCAAGTGAACTGTCGATCGTCGGCTTCGACGACATCGCGTTCGCCGAGTTCGCCACGCCGGCGCTGACGACGATCCGCCAGCCCCGCGAACAGATCGGCGTTCGCAGCATGCAGTTGATGCTCGAGATCCTGCGCGATGGCCAGCAGCCGGGGCGGCGGATCGTGCTCGCGCACGAACTGGTGGTGCGCGAATCGAGCGTGGCGGCCCCGTGAGGCCGCCGCGCGTCACGGTGACACGTAACGCAGGCCGTCGACCGTCTCGCCTGCGCGCAGACGCTCCTTGACGCGCGCCAGGTCCTCGGCGAAGCCCGGCTCGTACTCGACGAACTCGAGCAGGAAGCCGATCTCCGCGCGCGTGTCGAACTGCACCTGCTTCATGCCTCGATAGCCCAGCCGCGACAGTTCGCGCAGCCCGCAGTTTGCCGCGTGGACCGCGGCATCCTCGATGTTCTCGACCCTGAACGCGACATGCGAGATCCCCTGGCCGCGGTCACGGATGTGTTCGGCGACCTGGTCGGAATCACCGCCCGGCTGGAACACGTCCAGGAACGAGGACGTCATCCCTTGCGCGGGAAAATGGACGCAGGCGTTGTATGCCCCCAGTTGCACCAACTGCGAGATCGGCGTGATGTCCGCACCGAACAATCGCTCCATGATCTCGAGGAAACGCTTGATCCGCAGCACATTGAAATGAACATGGTCGATACCGAACGTGCGGATGGTCATGTCGCGTTCTCCGTCGAAGGGGTTCTGTGCGTGTGACGCCAGTTCGGCACGCTGCCGCGCGGCACGTGCGGCTGCACCTCGCGCTCCCAGAGTTGCAGCATCTTCCATGCACGCCGCGGATCGGCGCCACCCATCAGCGGTGTCAGGTACTGCGAGCATAGGATTCGAGCACGTGCACGATGTGCGGCGTCAGCCATTCCCACTCACGTTCCGGATCCTCCGACGCCCACAGGAAGGTCGGACCCTGTCGCGGGTACTCGCCGGGGTCGGGCTTGCCCAGCTTCAGGCATTCGTCGCGGTACGGCTGCCACACGCGCGGGCTCTGCAGCGGAACCAGGAAGCCGTCGGCGATGCGCGCCGCCGCCCGCGCCACCGCCGGCGCGTTCGCGCCGAGCAGCAGCGGTATGGGCCTCTCCGGCACCGGCTGCACCTGGCACGGCCGGCCTTCGTACTCGAAGGGCTCACCGCTCCACGCCCGCTTCAGCAACTCGGCCACGCGGCAGGTGTGAGCGAAGCGATCCTCGACGCGGCGCCCGTACATCGCGAACTCGCTACGACGGTAGCCGAAACCGAGGCCGAGTTCGAAACGGCCGTTGGCGAGGATCTGCAGCACCGCGGTGTCCTCCGCGAGCCGGACCGGGTCGTAACAGGACGCGAGCAGCACCGACGTACGCAGGTGGATCCTGCGCGTCCTGGCGGCGAACGCGCTGCCCAGGACCAGCGGCGACGGGTTGTAGCCGTCGTCGGCGCCGTGATGCTCGCCGAGGCCGAGCACATCGAAGCCGATCTCGTCGGCCCAGGCGGCGATATCGAGCGCCGCCGCGAACACCTCGGAGCGCGGCGCACCGAATGCCGGTGCCCGCATATCGAAGATCATCACCAGTTCCATTGCCGTCTCCTTCGCTGCTGCGGGGGAAATGATAGAGCCGGCAAGTGACGTATTCGAGCGGTGCGTACCTCGATGCCGACGGAAGTCCGGGCACGTGGCTGCAGTTCGGTGACGTCAATTACGGCCCCATCGGCACGCGGATGCTCGTCACGGCGCCCGGCGTGGCCTGCTACCGCGCCGTGTACTGCTCGTTCGATGCGCCCGTCTTCGCGGAAACGACCGGACTCGACGGCCACTGGTCACGCGAGCAGCTGATGGCGGCGGTCGACGTGCGCGCACCGACGATCAGGCGCGACCTGTACCGGGTGGTGCAGGAAATCTCCGAAGCCGGTTTCGGCAGGGAACGGCTGATCGGCATCACCGCCCGGCTGGCGCTGGCCGAGGTCGTGCGTTACCTGCACGACGAGCAGCAATGGCCCGCCACGGCGCAACGCAGCGCGCTGGCCACCTGGCAGTTGCGTCGCATCCGGGACTACGTCGAGGGCTTGGTCGACCGCTACCCCACGGTCGACGAGCTGGCGCGCATCTGCGAGATCGGCCGCCGCCAGTTGATGCGCGCGTACAAGGCGACCACCGGCCGCACGATCGGCGAGTACGTCGCGGAAGTCCGCATGACCAAGGCCAGGAGCCTGCTCGCCGAGACGAGTCTGTCGCAGAAGGAGATCGCGTACCGCCTCGGCTTCGCGGGGCCGAGCAGTTTCTGCGCAGCCTTCCGCGGGATTACCGGCATGACGCCGAATCAGTACCGTCGCACGCACAGGCGCGAGTAGCGCCTCCGAATGCCACGCTCGCGACACCATTTGCCGCTGCCGGGGCGAACCCGCCTCGGGAAGCAAGTCGGGGCGATCACATCGATACCGCGTGAACGTCCAAAATCACGGCGTCTCGGCGTGACTGATGGATAGCAGTTCGATCGACGGGGGAGCCAATGTCTGCGCAATCCTGACGTCGCCACCTTTGAGGGTCACGGTACCGAGAAGGCGAAAATCCCAGACGTCGTTGATCCGGAAGCGCTGCACCCGATAGAACTTTCGAGGATCCAACCCGGTCACGCGAAGATCGAAACCGTCATTTTTCGCGTAACTTAGCGAGCGGCGCGGCAGCAGGTTTATATATCCGGCAACCGTGTCGCCATCCGGTCGTGGAGCCCGCAGACTGGCCGGGACCTCGTAGTTGCTTATGATTATGTTGATCGTGCTGCTGTCCACCGATTTTCCGGCCAAGACCGCCAGACCCTGCTTGTCGTCGCCACTAACGTGAAGGCGAACCGGGGTGTCCTTCATTCTTCCCAGCGCGACCATGGCCTGCCCGAGCTTGTTGGGTGTATTCCCGTCCTCGCCGAACAGATTGGGGCCCATGTAGAAAGTTTGCTCGTCGATCGGGGAATCCTGCATGTAGATAATCGCCGAGGCCGTGAACGCCGCACGCCCTCCCAGCGTCAGCAGTTCCGGATCGATACCGAGAACATTCCACTCGCTGAGCACGAGCCTGGTCTTCCTGAAACCGTGCGCATCCAGCATTGCGCGCATGTCCCGGGCAATGCGCACGTACAGATACGGGTCCGCGGAATCTATCGCATAGTCGTGAAAAGACCAGAAATCGAGAGGCAACTTGTTGCGTCTCAGGTACTTCAGGAAATCTTCCCGATAATCGGGGCCGTTGTAGTTGAACATCAGCGCCGGTCCTCCGATCGCTGCGTCAGGGTCCGCGGACTTCACCGACTTCGCCAGTTTCGCGTACAGCGTGTAGTACTTGAGAGGATCGAACCGGCCATCCGGTTCGTTCAGGACTTCCCACTGCTCGACCCCGTAATTGAAGCCACGATTCCATCCCTTGTTGTAGTGCAGGACTACGCGATGGACGATTTCCGCATAATGTTCGAAATCCCGTTCGCTGGTGAACGAATCCGGCACGCCGCTCTGTTCCCCCGCGCTGGCTCCAATCCTGAACAGCGGCTTGGCGCCAATGCCGTAGATGGATTGCAGCAGCCGGTCGGTGGGTTCGAAGTTGTAGCTGGCCGCATCGGCAGGGTCCGCATCGGGCTTCGGGAACATTACGAGTGCATTGAAGGCAGACGCAGGCACGATCGTGCCGTCGGCCATTTCGCGCGTCCCCCTGAAGTTCGCATACACGTCTCCCGGGCCGTAATTGTCGTGAATGCGGACCAGTTCGATGTTCGCCGCGCGATAACCGCTCGATGCATCCGCTCCGAGCGACCGATAGCCGGTGCGATCGGACACCTCCACCAGGCCATCGAGTCTCTCAACAGCAGGCCGGTCGCTCCACGGAAGAGGCCCTGAATTGACTCCACGCAATGGCTTCATCGGTCCCAGGTCGCTCGACGCATCGACAGTGATCTCGCGCAACTCGGCCATGGCGTGCGCTTCGACCGACTGGGAATGGGCTACCTGTGTGACAACCAGCAGGCACATGAAGACTGCCGTATTTATCGGATTGAATCGACTAGTCACCGTGTTGTCTCTCCCCTGTGGTACGTAGGTGCGTCCGGATCGTCAGACCCCGCAAACGGTGATCGCCTGACGCAATCCCTGTCTCGGATCACGCGTAGGGATGAACTCGTGACCGACGTAGCCCGAGTAACCCGTTTCGACCAGCGCCCGCATTACCGCCGGATAATTGATCTCTTGCCGATCGTCGAGTTCTCCGCGCCCGGGGGTGCCTGCCGTGTGCACGTGGCCTATGTGATCCCTGCACTGGTGTATTCGACGGATCAGATCACCATCCATGATCTGGACGTGATAGACATCGAACAGAAGCTTGAGGCGCGGCGATCCCACGCGTCGAATGATGTCGATGCAGTAATCGACATGATCGCCCTGGTAACCCGGATGCCCCTTCATCGGGTGGGAATCATCACGGCTGTTCAACATCTCCAGACACAAGGTCACCCCTCTCTCCTCGGCGTGAGCGATGATTTGCCTGAATCCGTCGACGCAATTCCGTGCACCTTCTTCTGCGGAAAGATGCGTGCTGTCCGGGTCTTCGGGATTCCTTGCACTGTAGCCCGTGAAGCAAACGACGTTCGGCACTCCGAACGCCGACGCCGCATCGATGGCCTCGCGGGTTGCCGCCATCACGCGCGGCCAATGATCCGGGTTGTTGAAACCTCTAAGGAAGGGCGGCTCGGAGCCCAAGTCGATCTGAGCGATCGCGCAGGTGAGACCATATCGTCCAAGGGTAACGAAATGTTCCGGTGTGACCAGCTCGACACTCTCGAAACCGAGTTCCCGGGCTACTTGACAGGTTCGCTCCACGCTCCAGTGTTCACCGAATTGCCCGAAGCACCACTGGACAATCGACTGCCTGATCCGGCCGCGGGCAGCGCCCCGACCCGGCGCGGGTCCGGCATCCACCACCGACGCCTGCGTTGCGAGCAAGGCGCCTGTCATGGCCAGAGTTGCAGTGCGTTCCAGAAGAACGCGCCGGCTCATTTGCTGGGCCAACGGAGCAAAAGGAGGAATTGGTTTAGCCATGGCTGGTTACCGGTATTGGAGGCTGAACACAAGCTCATCTCCTTGGCGGTTCGACCAGTCACGATGGGGACGGTTGAACCCGACGGTCCGACGGACACCGCATGGCGCAAGCACCATGAGCGGTGGAGACGTTCTCGCGGGAGGGTGGAAGCGTGCACGTCCTTGCTCGCGTTGCCTCTTGTTGTCGTGATCGCGCGTGCGCTGTTGCGATTCGGGCGCAGTCGCTCGCTGCTGATGTAAACGTTTACATTCTATCGATCAAAGAAACAGGACGTCAACTCGTGAAAGAGTGCTTTCCTGTACGTCAACCCAAGGCGGGGGTCGGGCTCGGCCTGGTAGCGCCTCGCTCAGCCGGCGTCGAGCTGGACGACCTCGTTCACGTGACCTTCCGGATCGAGCACGAACGCGCAACTGAGCCGGTGCGACTCGACACGACGGATCGGCTCGGCCAGCGTGCCGCCGGCCGCCTCGGCGCGCCGCGCGAGAGCGTCGATATCGGTGGTGATGAAACCCTGCACCGACTCGCCGACCGTCGGCGCGGTGGAATCCAGATACTTGATCAGCGTCAGCGAACTGCCACCGGGGCAGGTGGCCTGGAACGTGATCTCGTCGATCCGGCGCCCGAGCATGAGGTCCTGGTGCCGGTCGAAACGGACCAGACCGAAGACCTCCTCGTAGAACCCGGCCATTGCCTCCAGATCGTGCACGAAGATCTTGCTGAAACCGTACTGCGCGTCGCGGGTGGCGCCGGATGGGCGAATTTCTGCCATGGTCACTCCGTTACTTCCGAAAAGATGATCGCATTGCCCCGGAGTCGTTCATGAACCGGCTTCATCGTCGGTCACGTCCTTTTGAAATGCATCACGCAATACGGTTCGCCGGGTTCGACACCCTTGAAGCCTATTCCCGGCTTCTTCGGGATCACGCAGACGTTCGGCGGACCGCCATGGAGAAGGGTGCACAGACTCGCCTCCCGTTCGCACATCGCGAGTGCCGAGCGATCGTCGAAAACGCCCTGGTCGCGCAGTTTGCCCCAGACGTCGCAACCCATCAGGCTGGCGTGCACCTCGTCGTCGCTGACGATTTCCTTGACGCTGCGATAACCGGCCGAGGTGTCGATGCCCAGCTGATTGGCCTTGACGTAACCGATCACGTGGTCGAGGGAGACCCCCGCCAGTTCGGCCAGCTTGGGCATCTGATAACGACACACGGCAGCGTAATGCTCCTCCGAGACAGCCACCATTTCGTCGGGCCCGCACAGGCTCTCGGCCTTGTCGACCCATGCCATACCGATCTTGATCCACTGGTCCCAGTAGCTTCGGATCAGCTTCAGCAGGCCCTGCTTCGTGAGGTCGTCGAAGTCCAGCGCGGCCTCCTCGATCCGCTCGACGTGGAGCACGGCCGGCAGAATCTGCCGCCCCAACGTCCGCTGGATCTCGCCGGCGATATCCCACGCCTTGCGTTCGCCGATACGGCTGGCAAGAGCGGCTGTGCGGCTGCCGAACTGGAACAACAGCGTATCGCAGTGGATGGCTGCGAGCCGCGACAGGAACGTCCGATCGAACAGCTCGAGATGGAACTCCAGGTCCTGGATCAGTATCGGCGCGCTGTAATCACGCAATTCGCCCTCGATGCTCTCGGGGCTCACAACCTTGTGCGTACATGCGGGCTGCCCCGTGTTGGCGGTCGATTGCATGCTCATCTGCCCTCCTCGTCACATCTTGCAGGTGCCGCAGGGTGAATGACACGTGGGCGCCTTGTGGGCCGGGTTGTCCGGATCCTTCCTGCAGTAAGTCCACACGCAGTACGGCTCGCCCTCTTCGAACTTCAGGTCGATGCGCGGCAGGCGGATATCCAGTTGCACTCCCGGCAGGAAGGCGCTGGCTCCCATCGCCTCGTGACGGCAGTTGAACTCCCACATCCTGGTGCCGTCGAACTGGTCACCCAGGCCATAGACGCCCTGGGGAACGAATTCGTCGATGATCATGCAACGGCGCATGTGCAGCTTCACCGTGTTCTCGTCGATCACCTCCCAGTCACCGCCGAAGCTGCGAACGCCGTCGAGCGTCATGTTGGCGACCTTGATGGCGTCGACGACGGACGTGATTTCGAAGTTGGCGATCCTGCACAACTTCGGGATGATGTGGGCGCCGATGGCGTTGTAGGCGGTGATGAATACGTCGCCCATTTTTTCGAGACCCACCAGACCGACCGCCTTGTCGAGCCAGTGGTTGCCCATCTTGAAGTAGCGGTCCTGATAGACGCGGCACAGTTCCACCAGCGCGTTCTTCGACAGGCTGTCCGCAGTCAGCTCGAAGCGGGTGACCGCGAGTCCGTCCGGCCAGGAGGGACCTTCAGACCGGCCATGCGCGCTGAAC
>JADIZR010000014.1 GCA_016704655.1 Pseudomonadota bacterium
GTTACGCGCGCTCGTCGCCGGGGTACTTCGCGGACGGTGCAGCAAGCGCGTAGGGCCTCGTCGAGCGGTCAACTTGGGATCTTTGCCAACGGTTACTGGGGGCACCCAGCCTACAAGCTGCCGCCGGAAGCGAACCTGATGGCCGTAGCGCACTACCTCGACGCATTGGCGTGGCAGCGTGACGTCGCGAAGCTGCACGCCATCTTTGGCGGCAAGAATCCGCACCCGCATTTCGTGGTCGGCGGCGCACCGAACCCGATCGACCTCGAGTCCGATTCTGCGATCAACTCCAAGCGTCTGTCGCAGGGCAGGACAGTCATCGTCCGCATGCGTGAGTTCGTGGACGGGGTCACGTGCCCGGACACGCTGGCCATCGCCGGCTTCTGCAAGGAGGACTGGGCGACGCAGGGCGAGGGTTCCCGGCAACTTCCTGTGCTACGGCGACTTTCCGGCGAAGTCGATCTTCGAAACCGCAGGTTTCACGGCGGTGCCGCGTGGCGTGATCCTGAATCGCGACCTGTCGCACATCGAGTGAGGTCGACCTCCACGATCCGGCGCAGATCGAGATTCGTGAGCCACGCGTACTACGACTACGACAGCGGCAAGGACCGCGGCCTGCACCCGTTCGTGGGTGAAACGACGCTCAACTACACGGGCCCGCCGCCCGCCCTATTCAAACTCGACGTCGCCAGGCTTACTCCGGATGAAGTCGCCGCGGCGGCATAGCAAGGCCATGGAGGTCGGGCCACTGGCGCGCATGCTGATGCTGGTTGCCACCGGGCACGACCAGGCCAAGGAACTCGTGGATCAGACGTTGTCCACGTTGCAGCTGCCGCTTGCGGGCCTGTATTCGACTCTCGGTCGCACGGCCGCACGGACCCTGGAGACCAAGATTTTCGTGGACGCGATGCAGGGCTGGTACGACCAGCTGCTGGCAAACGTCAAGGCGGGCGACACGCAGACGTTCGATGACCGTTACTGGGATCCAGCGACCCGCGGCCGGCGCAGGCGCAGGGCGCCGGTTTCTTTACGAAGCCCCCGCGGTGCTGCGGGCCACTGGATAGTCATCGAGGGCGGGCGGATCGGGAATTGGGCCGTGGTGCTGAGCACTGAATGCCGGCCGCGCGATACCCGGCCAGCCCCGGCGCCTGAAGCTGCGCTTGCCGGGCATGCTGCACGATCCCGACCAAGCCCTGAGATTATCCGCACCATCCACAGCTTCGACCCCTGCATTGCGCATGCGCGGTGCATGTGCTGATCCGGACTGGCGGCGACGCCGTAGTCGGTGCGTGTTACCTGATGCAAAGAACGCCTGGTGAAGGCGACCAGTCGGGCAGCGTACGGGCACGAACTCGACTAACATTAGCAACAGGTCATAATGAGTCCGTCGCCCCGCGCAGCCGCGTGGCGCGCTCCGGACAGGCTCGAGGAGGCTGGATCATGGCGACGGTGAAAGGTTGCAATCTCCCGGACGATCTTCTTTACGACGTCGAGAATCACATCTGGTTCAGGAGCTGGGTGATGGCACTGTCAAGGTCGGCATGACGGCCGTCGCCACCGCAATGGCTGGCAGCTGGTCGCCACACGCCCAAGGGCGTGGGCAAGGGGACGTGAAGGCCGGCAAGTCCTGCGCGTTACAGGCGAGCTGGCAAAATGGGTCGGCCCGGCCAAGGCGGCGCCGCCGGGTCGGTGGTCGCTCATCAACGACGCACTCGCCGCGACGCCGAGCATCGCGAATGCGGACCCTATGGCGAAGGCTGGTTGACCATCCTCAAGCCGGAAGACTGGGACAGCGTCAAGGGCGGCTCGTGGCGGGAACACAGGCTCGCCCCCGGGCCTGGCGAGGCGAAGATGACCGCCGACGGATTTGCAGGATGCGGATGAAGTCCCCGCAGCGTGGCCCGGGCGACCGCGGCCCCCGGCGATGGTCATGGATCGCGCGACAGTGGGCGGATGGAAAACGCCGCGCGCGCGCCTGCAAAGCGTCGCCAGGGCGATGTCGAATCCTTCGCGCGCCTGCTGATCCTCTGCCACCCGGCGGAGGGCGAGAAAGCGGTGGTCGGCGAACTCGAACCGCTCATCGGCCTGAGTCAATCCGCCCTCTCGCAGCATCTCGCGGTGTTGCCGGTAAGCACTGGTGCGGACGCGGCGCGACGGGCAGTCGATCCTAAAGCCCTCGCGAGCAAGGAGGCGACCGCCCTCATGCACGCTGCACCAGGCAGTTCTGCAAGTGCTGAAGGAAATGGGGACGCTCACCTGGCGATGGCGGCAGGCGGCTAAAAGCTGTTTTCAGCGGAAAATGGGGACGCTCACCTGTTGTTGGAAATAGGTGAGCGTCCCCAATTACCCAAGTGCGTCAGCAGCCCTCTTTCTTCTTCTTGCGCGGCGCGACCGGAGACACGGCCCCTGAGGGTACCGGCGCTGCCAGCTTGGGCAGCTCCATGGTTGCCGGGACCGCCGCCCCACCCTCCGCGCGAGGTTCGCCGCCGAAGAATCGCGACAGGGCGGCCGCCCGCTCGAATCGCGCGCGCTCCGCGGCCGACGCCTGGGCTGGCAACGCCGGGTAGAGCACGTCGTCCTTCCAGCCCTCGAGGCCGCCCAACACCGTGTACACCGCGCGGTACCCTTGCGCCTGCATCAGCATCCACGCCTGTGCTGCGTGGATACCGCCGTCCGAGTACAGCACGATCTTCTCAGTGCGCTGGAACGGAAACTCCGGCAACGCAGCGACGGTGACGTTCTCCGCCGTGGGGATGTGATACGCGGCGTAATCGGACTCGGTGCGCAGGTCGACCAGTCGATAGTCCGAACGTCCCTGCACGATCCAGCCGGCGAGCTCAGAGGGCGTGACGTGATCGACTTCCTTCTCAACGATCTGTGCCAGCTCGCGCGTGTCGAGCGTGACGACGGGGCCACGGTGTGGAACGCTGAACAAAGCCAGCGTGCCCAGCGCCACGGCCACGATCGCGAGCTTCTGGTTGAGCGTCAGCGCAGCGAGCTTCATGCCTTGTCTCCGAAACGGCGCTCGACGAGCGTCGCCGCAGAGAACCCAGCGACGGCGATGAGGACGACCACAAACACGACCAAGCCCCAGGGCAGGTCAAATACCTCGGGCAGTGTCACCTGCCCCATCCCGTTCGAGTTCACGAAGCCCTTGATCCAGGGAAACACCTCGGCGTAGACGAGCGTCCCGGCACCGATGCCGAACGCATACACGAAGCCGTCGATCCGGCCAGTCGCGAGCGAAGCCACTGACGTGCCCGGGCAATATCCGCCCACGACGAAACCCACGCCGAGCACCAGTCCACCCACGATCTGCGGCACGAGGTGCGTGGGGACGAGGTAGACCAGGCTCAGGTCGAGCCAGCCGAGCCAGCCCAGGTAGGTGACCCCGAGCATGGCCGTGACGATCGCAGTGAACATCACTTTGAACACGGACATGTCGTACAGGTAGAACTGCGCCGCCAGCTTGCGCGCGCTGCCGAAGCCGGCGCGCTCGAGGAAGAAGCCGAAGCCGGTGCCGAGGACGAAGGCGAGGACGAGAGACATCTCGTCGCCGAAAAAGCCGTACTTGTAAAAGGGAGCCATGATTACCGCCACTGCCAGCGCATGAACCAGGCGACTGAGTAGCCGCCGACGAACACCATCAGCATGAAGGCCCAGCTGCCCAGGTTGAGCAGCGCGCCGCCGGTGAGGGCCTGCCCGCTCGTGCAGCCTCGCGCGAGATGCGCACCGAACGCCATCAGGATGCCGCCGGCAAAGGCGCACAGGAGACGCAGCGCTGTCGACACGCGCGGACCTTTCTCCACGGCAATGCGCGCCCGCCCGGCCAGCAATCCCGAGAACAGCGCGCCGGCCATGACGCCCAGCACCTCGAAGACGAGCCAGGCCTTGAGCGGATGAGTGGTGCCGTCGCCGAGATAACCCTGCAGGTACTCGTTGGACTGCGCGTGCGCCGGGGCCACGAGGTTGACCAGCCACGCGACGGTGGAACTGAATGCCCCGGAAGCGCCAAGGCCACGGCCGACCAGCACGAACGCAGCGAGCAGTACCAGCCCGAGGCCGATGCCGGCGAGATAGGGATTCCAGTAGGGGCTGGCCGGTCGGCCGGACCCCGGCATCGCGGCGGGACGATAGTCGCTCGACACGTCATTGACCTCCTGGTTGATGGACGCGGCTGTGGGTCACGGCGAGATCCACTCGCTGTACTGACCAGCGAAGACGATTACGAAGCGCAACGCGAGCCCGCCAGACAGCACGAGCAGCGGGGCGATGACTGTGTGCGGAATGCGCCCGGCCAGCGTCAGTGACTGGATCGCGAGCGGGAGCAGGATTCCGAGCCCCACGACCAGGACCCAGAACACGGCAGTGAAGGGGCCGCCGAGCAGCAATTGCGCGGCTTGCGCGTGCACTGCACCCACCGTCAGGAGCCCGATCAGGAACAACGCGATCAGTCCGAGTTCCGTCATCAGGAACAGGTTGTCGAAACGCAGCAATTGCTCCTGCTCTTCATGGCCCGGAGCGATGACGTGTGCAAACGCTGCGCCTGCCGACAAGCCCGAGACGAGAAAGAGCGGACCGAGCACCGCGCTGGCCCACAGCGGGCGGGCACCGAGGCTGCTGAGCAGGATCCCGGTGTAGATGCCGAGGGCAATGCCGACGACGATATTGGCGACGCTCAGCCAGCGCGTCGCGGTGTGCGACTGCAGCTGCCGGGCAAAAGCCCCGAGCCTCGGCCAGCGATCGAGTGCGCCGTCCGCCAGCGTCGCCAGCGCGCCAAGCGCCAGCACCGGATAGACGAGCAGCAGGATCCAACCGCCCCACGACATCGGCGACAGCGGTTGCAGCGTGAGGTACATCCGCCAGACGTACAACTTGTGCTCGAGATCGAGGAACAACGCGCCCATGCCGAGACTGATGAGCACGAGGCCGATCCAGGGGAGCCGGTCGCTGACGCTTGACTGGCCCGGCGCACGCGCCTGCCGCTGCAGGTAACCGGTGAGCACCATCGAGCCAGCCACCCAGCCGCCGAGGAACAGGTAGACGGGAATCTGCCACTCCCACACGTGCAGCGTGGGATCGACCAGCGGATTGTGACGGGTGGTGAGCAGTTCGATCATCGCCGCGTCACTCCAGGTAGAAGATGCGCGGCCGGGTACCCGCATCCGGCTTCAGCACGAAATGGCGCCGCGTGGCGATCAGGCGGCTCACCTCGGATTCGGGGTCGTCGAGGTCGCCGAAATACATGCAGCGGGTCGGACAGACGTCGACACAGGCGGGCGCCAGGCCGCGTTCGACCCGGTGCATACAGAACGTGCACTTGTCGGCATAGCCGTCGGGGTGGATGAAGCGGGCGCCGTACGGGCACGCGGCGAGACATGCCTTGCAGCCGATGCACTTGCCGTGATCGACGAGCACGACCTTGCCGAAGTCCTGCACGTGGCTCGCACCCGTCGGGCAGCAGGTGACACAGGGTGGCGAGTCGCAATGGTTGCAGCGCTCCGAGGTGATCGTGAGCCGCAGATCCGGCATCTCGCCCTGCAGGCGCTGGCTGATCCAGTCGCGGCAGTGCCCGTCGGGAACGTCGTTCTCCGTCTTGCACGCGACGACGCAGTCCATGCAGCCGACACATTTCTTCGTATCAATGACCATGCCGAAACGCGCCACGCTTCACGCTCCCTGTTCGATGGTCACGAAGTTCACGTTGATGCCCGTCCCGCCCATCAGCGGATCCACGGCGTAACGCGTCATCAGTTGCGCGTCGCTCGCGCCTTTGCCGAAGGTGCTGCGCAGGCCCTTGGACGTGTGCCCGAAGCCGTGCACCATGTAGACGCAGTCCGGGCGGATCGCCGCAGTGACGCGAGCCTTGACCCGGTCGCTGACGACGCCGTCCTGGTTGCGCAGGCGCACGTAGTCGCCGCTGTGCAGCCCGAGACGCGCGCCGACGTCGCCGTTGACCCAGACCTCGTTCTCGTCCATCGCATCGCGCAGCACGGGGTTGGACTGGGTGCGACTGAAAGTGTGCACGGGCGCGCGGCCGGACAGCAGTCGGAACGTGCCCGGCGGCCCGTCCGCGGGGCGCGTGTAGCGCGGCACCGGATCGAAACCTGCATCCTTGAGCTGCGTCGAATAGAACTCGATCTTGCCCGAGGGCGTCGGAAACTCGGCCGGCACACCGTCCTCGAAGTACAACGGCTGCTGCGGACCGCGGACCAGACCCTTCTGCTTCAACTCGGCGAGGCTGAGCCCGGCGCCCTTGAGCCGGAAATCGAGGTATTCCTCGATGTCATGCCAGGGATAATAGGCGCCGAGACCTAACTTGAGCGCGAGCTCGCGGGCGATCCACCAGTTGGGCTTCTGATCAGCCGGGGGAGTTACAACCGGCTGTCGCAACGCGATGAACGGGTCACGGAAGGTCTCGACATTGAGGTCGTCATA
Source organism: Pseudomonadota bacterium (assembly GCA_016704655.1). Classification (GTDB taxonomy): domain Bacteria; phylum Pseudomonadota; class Gammaproteobacteria; order Steroidobacterales; family Steroidobacteraceae; genus RPQJ01. The sequence goes on from JADIZR010000014.1 coordinate 6,439, forward strand.
GCGCTCGAGGTAAGTGGCCTCGGGCAGCACGACATCCGCCCACCCCGCGATCTCCGACGGAATGACGTCCACGACGACGAGCAGGTCGAGCGCACGGATGGCGCGGATCGTTTCTTCCTGGTTCGGCATCGCATGGATCAGGTTGGTCGCGTACACGAACCAGCCCTTGACCGGATACGGCTGGCCGGTGATCGTCGCCTCGCGAATGCCCGTGGTGATGGTTTCCGTCGCGAAAGGAAAACGCTGTTTCGGGTTGTCCACCTTGCCGCGTGCCGACTGCGGGTAGGGCGGATATGGATAGGCCGGCACATCCATGCTCGACGGGTAATAGAACCCGCCCTTGCGACCCCAGCTGCCAAGCAGCGCATTCAGCAGTGCGATGGCACGGCTGCGCTGCGTGTCGTCCCCGTACCAGGTCGCATGGCGACCCGGGTGCACCAGCGTCGCAGGACGGTGGCGCGCCATTTCGCGCGCCGTTGCGCGGATGATTTCGGGCGCGATCCCCGTTTCCGGATAAGCCCACTCCGGCGTGTACTGCGCCAGTTCGGCCTTGAAGTAGTCGAAGCCGTAGCCGTGCTGCGTGACGTAATCGGTGTCGTACAGGCCCTCGGTCACGAGGACGTTCATCCAGGCGAGCAACAGCGCGAGGTCCGTACCTGGCTTCACGGGCAGGTAGTGCTGCGCCTTGCTCGCAGCAATCGAGAAGCGCGGGTCGGCCACGATGATCGTCGCACCGTTGCCGTTCGCCTCCGCGAACTCCTGCACCTGCGTGTTGTGCATGTTCTCGCCGAGGTGCGAGCCGATCAGCACCAGGCAGCGGGCGTTGCGGATGTCGGTGCGTTCTGGAGAACCGATTTCCTCGCCGAACGTCAGGTTGAAGCCCACGTCGCGGGGGCCGCGGCACTGTGCAAACGAAGGAGCCGCGCTGTTGGTGATGCCGTACGCCCTGAGCGTGTGCTTGAGGAACGTCCCGCCGATGCCGTGGCTGAACAGGGCGACCGCTTCCGGTCCGTATTTCGCCTTGATCGTCTGCATACGCTCGGCGATGTAGCCGAGCGCCTCGTCCCAGGTCACCTCGACCCACTTTTCCTCGCCGCGTTCCTTGCGCCGCATCAGCGGTGCCCGCAGGCGATCCGGGTCGAAATGCGCGCCGACGCCGCCCGTGCCGCGGGGGCAGAGCCGGCCCTGGCACAGCGGATCGTCAGGGTTGCCGACGATCTTCCACAATTGCCCATCGCGAACGTGCGCAACGGCATTGCACTTCCAGAAGCAGATGTCGCAGTACGTAGGAACGGTGCGGACGCCGGCTGTGCCTGCAGGTATCGCGCCACTCAGCCGCCGGGTCGAGGCGGCGGCCAGCGCGGCAGCCCCGGCGCCGAAACCGGCGATCTTGAGAAATCGCCGGCGCGAAATGCGATTCATGACCTCTTTCCTGCGCTGCGCTAATTAGACTTTGCTAATATAGATTAGCGGTGCGCAATATGGACCGCCTCGGTATTAACACCTACGTGCAGGCGAGGGGATGGCTATGTCCACTGACAACATACTTCTGGGCCTGGTCATTGCCTATTTCGCCTGGCGGATCCTCTCGTCATTTCTTGCGCGAAGGAGGATCCCCGCGTTGCTGCAGGAAGGGGCCCAGATGGTGGATGTGCGAACGCCAGGCGAGTTCGCCGCCGGACATGCTCCGGGGAGCCTGAACATTCCCCTGCAGGATCTTGCCGAAGGCGCCCGGACACTTGATCCGAACCGATGGGTCATCGTCTGCTGCGCGTCCGGCACCCGCAGTGCATTCGCGCGCCGCAAGCTGCGCAGCCAGGGATTCAGCCGTGTCCTGAACGCCGGATCCTGGCGTAACCTGCCCTGAAGGATTGGCGGGGACTGCCTGGCGACGGGCGCGATAACGACGGGCGCCCCGGATTCACGCAAGCGAGGCACTGCGCCAGGATCGTACCAGCGCATCGGCCGTCACCTCGATGTCGGCAGCAGTCGTGCCACGACCGAGCGTGAGCCGAATCGAGCCGATCGCGTCGTCAGCAGCGACGCCCATTGCGAGAATGACGGCAGACGCGCTTTCTCCTCCGGCGTGGCAGGCCGAGCCCGTAGAGGCGGCGATTTCCGGGGCGCCCTGCAGAATGGTGTTGCCGGAGACGCGAGGAAAGCGCACGTTGAGCGTGTTCGGGAGCCGCAGCGTGCGATGACCATTGAGCATGACACCAGGCACGGCCGCTGCAAGCCGCTGCCAGAGGTCGTCCCGCAGGGCGGCCACACACGCGGCGACGGTCTCCATGTCGCTGCCCGCAATCTCGCACGCCATGCCGAGGCCGACGATCGCGGCCACGTTTTCTGTCCCTGGTCGCAGACCGCGCTCATGGCCTGCACCGAGCACGAAGGGGACCATCGGCGTGCCGCGCCTGATGTAGAGCGCCCCGACGCCCTTCGGTGCGTAGAGCTTGTGGCCGGCGACGGATAACAGGTCCACACCCAGCTCGCGCACATCGAGCGCAACCTTGCCGGCCGACTGGGCGGCGTCCGTGTGCAGAATTGCGCCGACCGCGTGGGCCAGCCCGGCGAATCCGGCGATGGGCTGCAGCACGCCGGTCTCATTGTTCGAATGCATTACCGTGACCAGAGCGGTAGCCGCATCGATGGCTGCCCGCGCCTCCTCGACGCGCGCCCGGCCGTCGACATCCACCCCGATGCGCGTCACGCGCATTCCGTGTCGCTCCAGCCACGCGCAGGGCTGCTCCGTCGCCGGGTGCTCGATTGCTGTCGCAACGATATGTCGTCGATCGTTGCGGGCTTCGACCACGCCGCGAATGGCTAGATTGTTGGCCTCGGTACCTCCTGACGTGAAGATCACCTCGTCGTCGTCGCAACCGAGCAGTCCCGCCACCTGGCCCCGCGCCCGCTCAACGGCAGCATGGGCACGCCGGCCGTAGACATGGCCGCTCGACGGATTGCCGAAGTGCTGACGCAGATACGGGAGCATCGCGTCCACCACCGCGGGAAGTATCGGTGTAGTGGCGTTGTGGTCGAGGTAAATGGGCATCTCTGCGGTCACGTGGGTTCCCTGGGCGGCCCGGTAGAGGCCTGTCGTCAAAAGACCAGCGCCTTGTCCGCCCAGGCCGTCCAGTCCGTCAGCTGGCTGAGCGTTCCCCGCTTTGTTCCTGCCGCAAGCTCGCCATCGGCAATGCCGCGCGCATCCATGCAGGTACCGCAAACTCCGACCTCGACACCATGGCGGGTCGCGGGACCCTGCAGCATCAACTCGACGTTGTAATAACCCTGCGGCACTTTCTGGTTCGCCTTCGCACAGTTTGCCGCGTCCCCCATCAGGAAGATCTTCACTTCCTCACCGGGCCGACGCGCGAGCGAGCCGGCGAGCCGCAGCGCGTTGTAGCTGCGTTCCGTGCCATACGGCGGATCGTTCAGGATGAATAGGGTCTTTGCCATGAATCAAACTCCTTGAGCGGTATACGCTGGCGCCCGACGCAGCGTCTCGGTCATGCGCAAAGCCACCACCAGGCCGGAGACGAACGTGAGCGCGGCGACTACCCACATGGCGGCCGGCAGGCCGAATGCATCAGCCGTGACGCCAGCGAGCAGCGCCCCCACTGCGTAGCCGAGGTCGCGCCAGAGCCGGTACACACCGACGGACGATGCCCGCCACGAGGGATGAGCGACGTCGCCGATCGCCGCAAGCAATGTCGGATAGACCATTGCCGTACCGACGCCAAGCAACGCGGCCCCAGACGCGAAGCCGGCAAAGCCCCCCGCCAGCACCACGACCCCGATGCCGACGGCCTGAACCCACATTCCCGCGGCGATGAGCCATTTACGCCCGACCCGGTCGGACCAGGCCCCCGTGATGAGTTGCATGACGCCCCAGGTTGCCGGGTAGATCGCTGCGAGCGTGCCGACCTGCTCGAGGTTCATCCGGGCGGCGACGAAGAAAAGCGGAAACAGACCCCAGGCCATGCCATCGTTGAGATTGTTGACGAGGCCCGCCTGGCTGACGCTCGAGAGATTTCGATCGGTGAGCGTCGTGCGCCAGAAGACATCGCGCTGCGTGGGCATCGATGCCAACGGCAGTTCACCGTGCAACTTCGACTCGGCCACGACGTGATGCGCTGTCTCGCGCACCAGCACCGCCGACAGGAACAGCCCAACCGCCACGAAACCTATCCCGAGATAGAACGGCTCCGGACGCAGTCCGTAGCGCGCAGCGATGAAGCCCGTGGCAAGTGCGCTGCCCGCAACCGCAAAGTAGCCGGCGAACTCGTTCAGCCCCATCGCGAGGCCGCGATCCTTCGCTCCGGCGAGATCGATCTTCATGATGACCGTGGTCGACCAGGTGAGCCCCTGGCTCACGCCGAGCAGTGCATTGGCGGCGAGCACCCACGACCACGTCGGCGCCCACATCAGCAGGAACGGCACTGGCGCCGCGACGATCCAGCCGGCCACCAGCACGTGCTTGCGACCGAAGCGGTCTGCGAGCCGGCCTGCGAGGTAGTTCGTCAGCGCCTTGGTGACGCCGAACACGACGATGAACGAAAGCACCGCCGTCCTGGCCGCGAGATGAAACTCCTGCTCGGCAATCGGGGGCAGGATGGATCGCTCCATGCCCACCATCGCGCCTACGAAGGCATTGACCACCACGAGCAGGGAGAACTGCGCCAGGTTTTCGCGCAAACCGAGGCGCACGGCGGTCATCGTACGATCCGCTTTCGGCGCACTCTTGCAGCTTGCTCGAGGCTCGTCGCGATGCGCCAGCCACGGGCGCGCCAATCGGCAACCCCCTGTTCAAGCCGGTGCGCCCTGAAGCCACGCTCACGCAACAGGGTCACCGCGTCTACCGCCATCACGCAGTACGGCCCACGACAGTAGGCGACAACTTCGCGCTCTTTTGGCACGTCCCGCAGGCGTGTCTTGAGATCAGCCAGTGGGATGGAAAGCGCGCCGGGAATATGGCCTGCCTGGTACTCCTCGACCGGGCGAACGTCGAGGATCGTAGCCTCGCCGGTCCTGACACGGCGTATCAGCTCTTCGCCGCGCACCTCTTCGAGCACGCCCCGTTGCTCCATGAACGCACGTGTCACACGCTCGATTTCCGCGAGGCGCGACGTCGCCAGTTGACGCAGCGCGACAAAGAAGCGGCATACCTCCTCGTCGGCGGAACGATATTCAACGTACAGACCTTTCTTTGCTGCGGTGACCAGTCGGGCCGCACGCAGCACCTGGAGATGCTGCGAAGCGTTGGCGACGGAAATCGCTGCCTGGTCAGCCAGTGATTCGACGGTGCGGGGTCCTTGGCATAGAAGGTCCAGCAGTTCCAGCCGCTTCGGGGCAGAGACTGCCTTGCCGACCCGGGCAAGCTGCTCATAGACGTCGTTCTTGAACTGGCGAGTTGACCCGGGCACGAGCTAAGTATTCAATAGAACACTTGATCAGTCAATTGCCGCAGCCGCGGCTGATCGAGCGCTCACCGCCAGCGGGAGGAGTGATGACGATGTCCGCCAGCAACTCGGTTCGACGCCGACTGGAAGCGCAAGGCTTCAATGGACTCGACGACGCCGCTATAGAGGAAGTCGGTCCCTGGCTGCGGTGGTCACCGGCACCCGACCGTTACCCTATCAAGGTCCCCAGCGCCGATTTGCCTGCGGTATCGCGACGGTCTGGCTGGTTGCCACTGGCTGGGCGTTGCACTCAGGAGCCGTCATGCTGGGGTATGCGCTTGGAATCCCGCTGATTCTGGTAGCCGGACTCGTCAGCGCCACGCACATCTGCATTCCATCGCTGATCTACAACACGCTGATCAAGCCGCGGGGCATTGCGGCGTGAGTGTGTGGCAAGCGCGCGGCGCGGCGCGCCGGAGACCCGGCGGCGCCAGGCACATATATTAGAAGGCATTCATTTATTGCCGCGGGCGTGCTACACAGGCAGGCGGGTCCATCCGCATTCCCCGAGGAATCCAGCCATGACGCGCAATCACCGTTCAACGTCGCCCCGCTTTCCCCGCCGCCGACCATCGGTGCCGGTCGCCCTCGGCCTTGTCGTCACTGCGTCGCTCGTCGGCTCCGTCGCACAGTCCGCCGAACCGGCCGTCATGTCAGGCGAATGGGGGCCCGCCGCCTGCGCCGCCTGGAACGCGGACCCGGTCCTGATTAGGGACCTCGTCGACAGCGGCTGGATCAAGAACGACAAGGGCCGCGGCTATAAGGTACTGCAGGTCTACCGCTCGGACTGTGACGACAAGCCGACGATGGAACTGCGCGTGGCGCTGCAGGATGGCAAGGCGCAATGCGTCTACGGCGGGCCCGTGCAGACGCAACAACTCGACCGCAGCGCGGACTACGTCATGCACGCCACCAGCAAGCGGTGGCAGGAAATGGGCGCCGGCGAGTACGGCGCAATGAAGGCAATGATGCTCGGACGCCTTTCGTTCAGCGGCCCGTACGGCGAGGCGATGGGAAACATGAAGCCGTTCGGCAATTTCCTGCTGCTCGCGGGCAAGGTGCCGGGCGACGCCCGTTGCCCCTGACCGACACCCCGCCGGAAGTAACCGCCGCTGACGGTGATTAAGCCGCCGCTGCCGTAGGACGGCTCAGGCCGGCTTGCCAGCCTCGAGCTCGGCGAGGCGCTGCCCCAGGGCCGCGAGCTTCTCGCGCGTCCGGCGCAATACCGCGCTCTGCACGTCGAATTCCTCGCGGGTCACGAGGTCGAGCCGGGCCAGCTGCGACTGCAGCACACCCTTGAAGTTCTGCTCGAGGTCGCGCCGCAGGGCGCTCACGTTCTCGGGCACTGCGCCGGCGAGGCGACGGGCCAGGTCATCGATCATGCGGGGGTCGAAAGCCATGGTGACTGTGGAGTGCGTGGACGACGCTCGTAGTGTAGCGGCCGGCGCGAGTTCCGGCAGGTGGCCGCTGGCGTGATTCGGTGCACGGCACCCCGGCAGCGCTCCATCGTGGTGCATCGCGTCAGGCCGAACTGACGAAATCCGCGATCAGGGCGACTCGCAACCCGTGGCACGCTTCCTGCATTGAGGGTCTCCGACGTTCACGCGCGACTCGGGTCGCCCCGGGAGACCCTCGATGAAGCTCATCACCGCCGTCATCAAGCCTTTCAAGCTCGATGAAGTGCGCCAGGCGATTGCCGACATCGGCGTGCAGGGTGTCACCGTGACCGAGGTCCAGGGCTTCGGCCGGCAACGCGGCCACACCGAGCTCTATCGCGGCGCGGAGTACCGCGTCGACTTCCTGCCCAAGACCAAGATCGAAATTGCCGTCGACGACACGATCGTCGAGCAGGTCATCGAGGCCATCACCAACGTCGCCCGCACCGGCAAGATTGGTGACGGCAAGATCTTCGTGACCCAACTGACCCAGGCCGTGCGCATCCGCACGGGTGAGGCCGGCGCCGATGCCGTCTAGGGACGCCACTCCGCTCCATCACCACCAGACGACATGCAGCAAAGACTCATCGACAGGAGAACACCAGTGAAGACCTTGACCGCCGCGCTCGCACTGGGCGCCATTCTTGCGCCCGCCTTAGGGCTGGCCCAGGACACCCCCGTGCCCGACAAGGGCGACACGGCCTGGATGATGACCTCGACCGTGCTGGTCATCCTGATGACGATCCCAGGCCTCGCGCTGTTCTACGCGGGCATGGTCCGCTCGAAGAACGTCCTGTCGCTGCTGATGCAGGTTTTCATGACGTTCTGCCTGATTTCGCTGCTCTGGGCGATCTACGGCTACAGCCTCGCCTTCACCAGCGGCAACGACTTCATCGGCGGTTTCGACCGCTTGTTCCTGCAAGGGCTGACGACGAGTTCGGTGGCGGCGACCTTCAGCAAGGGCGTCTACCTCCCCGAATTCACCTGGTTCATCTTCCAGCTCACCTTCGCGGCCATCACGCCCTGCCTGATCGTCGGCGCCTTCGCCGAGCGCATAAAGTTCAGCGCCGTGCTGCTGTTCGTGACGCTATGGTTCACGTTCGCGTACCTGCCGATGGCGCACATGGTCTGGTGGTGGGCGGGCCCCGACTCGTACACGGACGCGGCCGCAGGAGCGGCAGCGGCAGAGACCGCGGGCTTCCTGTTCCAGAAGGGCGCGCTCGACTTCGCCGGCGGCACGGTCGTGCACATCAACGCGGGTATCGCCGGCCTGGTCGGCGCACTGATGATCGGCAAGCGCATCGGCTACGGCACGAGCGCCATGCCCCCGCACAACGTGCCGATGGTGATGATCGGCGCTTCGCTGCTGTGGGTCGGCTGGTTCGGCTTCAACGTGGGCTCGGGCCTGGAAGCGAACGGCTTCACCAGCATGGTGTTCGCCAACACGATCCTGGCGACAGCGGCCGCAGCGTTGGCCTGGTCGTTCGCCGAGTGGATCCACCGCGGCACGCCGACGATGCTCGGTGCGGCTTCCGGTGCGGTCGCGGGCCTCGTCGCGATCACCCCGGCCTGCGGCTGGGTCGGCCCGATGAGTTCGATCGCGATCGGCATCCTCGCGGGCCTGCTCTGCCTGCTGGCCGTGGTGGGCCTCAAGTCGAAGCTCGGCTACGACGACTCGCTCGACGTGTTCGGCGTGCACTGCGTCGGCGGCATCGTCGGCGCGCTACTGACCGCTGTGTTCTGCGATCCTGCCCTCGGCGGCACGGGCGTGTACGACTACGTCGCCAACGCTGTCGCGCCGTACGACATGGCCGCGCAGTTCAGGGCGCAGCTCTGGGGCGTGCTCACGGCCCTGGTGTGGTCCGGCGTGGTCGCCACGCTCGCCTTCAAGCTGATCGACCTGACGATCGGGTTGCGCGTGCCGGAGGAAGCCGAGCGCGAAGGCCTCGATACCGTGTCGCACGGCGAGCGCGCGTACAACTAACGGTGTCTGTGGCAGGCGGCCGGTTCCTGGTCCGGTTGCCTGCCCCCCCGCTTGCGGGCGCTCCAGCGCCCGCTTCTTCTTGCGCTAAATACTTGAACTCGGTCAGGTTTTCGGTGCCCGGTGAGCAGGTCCCGCAACGAGGCTGCTGCTACACTTCAAGGGGTCAGGGGATAGGGGTTAGGGGATCGGGGTTAGGTCAGAATGGAACGCTTCGCGGTAGCGTCTGGTCCGACTAACCCCTAACCCCTATCCCCTGACCCCTTCCTCCCGGAGAGCGCCATGCAAAGGTTAATTCTGCTAGTCGCGTCGCTGCTCGCGCTGGGCTCCGCCCAGGCGAGCGAAGTGTTCGTCACCAAGGATGCCCAGGGCCGGCCGATCTATACCGATCGCCCCGACAGCCTGCCGGCGCAGAAGGTCCAGGTCGCGAGCCAGTCCACCGACTCGGTGGCGGCGCAGCAGCAGTACGCAGAGAAGTTGCAGTCGTACTCCGAAGGCGACAAAGCGCGGGCGGAGGCGACGAAGAAATCGGTCGACTCGCAGCAGGCGAAGGAGCTCTCCGCCACCGACAAGGCGAAGCGCTGCCAGGAGTCGCGCACGCGCTACCAGAACATGATGAACGCGCGCCGGCTCTACGAGCCAGGCTCCTCGCCAGACGAGCGCCGTTACCTCGACTCGAATGAGATTGATGCAGCGCGCGCGGATGCGAAGAAACTGATGGACGAGTTCTGCGCGGGGCAGTAAAGCTGTGACTGGCGCGCACGTCGGATTCGCGGGCCTCGGTGCCATGGGCCGGGGCATGGCTCGCAACCTGCACAAGGCGGGGCTGCTGCGGGCCGTCTGGAACCGCACGATAACGCGTGCCGATGAACTCGCCGCCGAACTCGGCGTCGTCGCGGCTGCAAACCCCGCTGCGCTCGCGCGCGATTGCGACGTCATCGTGCTCTGCGTTGCGGCCGACGACGACGTGCTGGCCGTCGTCGACGCGCTGCTGCCAGGCTTGCGCGCCGGGGCACTCGTCATCGACTGTTCGACCGTCAGCGCCGACACGGCCCGTGAGGCTGCACGCCGTCTGGCGGCGCGAGGCGGCGAATTCCTCGACGCACCCGTGAGTGGCGGTGTCGAAGGCGCACGCGACGGCACCCTGGCCATCATGGTCGGCGGCTCCGAGTCGGCGTTCGCCAGGGCGCAACCCGCGCTGCAGGCCATGGGCCGCACGGTCACGCATTTCGGCCCGAGCGGTTCCGGCCAGGCTGCCAAGGCAACGAACCAGATCATGTGCGCCGGCGTCATCCAGGCGGTGGCGGAAGCGATGGCGTTCGCCAAGTCGCAGGGCCTGCCGTTGCCACAGCTGATCGAAACGCTCGGTAAAGGCGCGGGCTCCAGCTGGTACTTCGTGAACCGCGCGCCGAACATCGTGCGCGACGCGTTCCCGGCCGGCTTTCGCGTGCGGCTGCACCAAAAGGACCTGCAGATCTGCCGCGACATGGCGGCGCAGTTCGGCGTGGAACTGCCGGTGGTCGAGGCGACCCTCGCGCAGTACGAAGAACTGATCGCGCGGGGTCACGGCGACGAGGACATCTCGGTGCTGTTCCGCCTGAAGGACGCGCTGTTCACTGCGGCCGCCGTGCAACCCGGCGGAAAGACCAGCAGGCCCGCATGAGCGTCCCGGCGGCCGCGCCGGAACGCAGTCGCGTCGACGAACGCGATTTCTTCCTGCCCGACTTCTGCGAAGCGCGTGCCGTGCTCGCAATCGTGCTGATCGCGGCACTGCTCGGCTTCGTGCTCGCGCTCGCGCTCGCACGCCAATCGGGTCACGGCACGTTCTGGTTCGACCTCGCGCGCACAACGGCTTTTCTGCTCTGGGCCGGGCTGCTGTGTGCTGCGATGCTGTGCCGATCGCGGGCGTGGCTCGCCGGCAAATCGCTGCGCGCGAGTATCGCCTGGTCACTGGCGCTGATGGTCGGAACGGTGGCCGTGTTGTCCGAAGCGGTCTACCAGCTCGGCCGGCTGTGGACCGTCCGGCTCGGCGCACCGTCCGCCATCCTCCCTGATTCGCACTGGTCGTTCGTGCTGCCCAACGTGATGATCGCCGCCGTGGTTGGCGCGATGACGCTGCGTTACTTCTACGTTTCGCAACAGTGGCGCCGCTCGGTCGAACTCGAGGCCCGCGCGCGCATCCACGCGTTGCAGGCGCGGATCCGGCCGCATTTCCTGTTCAACAGCATGAACACGATCGCTTCGCTCACGCGATCGAACCCGGTGCAGGCCGAGGAAGCGATCGAAGACCTGTCCGATCTGTTCCGCGTCAGCCTGAGCGACGCACGCGCGCAGATTACGCTGCAGGAAGAGATCGAAATCGCGCGCACCTACCAGCGAATCGAACAGCTGCGTCTCGGCGACCGGCTGCAGGTGCGCTGGGACGTCGGCGCCCTGCCGCCCCGCTGCATGGTGCCCAGCCTGCTGCTGCAGCCGCTGCTCGAAAATGCGATCGGGCACGGCATCGAACCCCTGCCGCAGGGCGGCATCGTTGACGTGCGCGGCCGACTGGACGATGGCGTAGTCACGCTCGAGGTGACCAATCCGAAGCCGTCGGGCACACCGCCGCCGCTCCGCCGCGGTCACCGGATGGCGCTCGACAACATCCGCCAGCGGCTGGACCTGGCCTTCCCGGGTCGCGCGACCGTCGAAGTCGACGTAGCGGACAGCCGGTACACGGTCCGGCTGCGGTTCCCACGCGCCGAGGACGAATCTGCCGCCCCGGCCGCAGCGCCGAGGGGCGCTGCCGCGCTGCCTTCGTGACACGCGGCCCGGTCCATCGGACAATCCCGGTCCGCGCATGGACGAAGCCACCCCCTCCCCCGCCGATTCGGAAAAGCTGCGAGCGCTGATCGTCGACGACGAGGCGCCGGCGCGCGAGCGGCTGCGTCGCCTGCTCGAGGAGCTGGGTGACGTGACGATCGTCGGCGAAGCTACCAACGGCGCCGAAGCGCTCGACCGCTGCGCGACGCTCGATCCAGACCTGGTGCTGCTCGACGTGCGTATGCCAGGGATGGACGGCATCGAAGCCGCCCGCCACCTGGGCGCACTCGACGAACCGCCTGCGGTCATCTTCACGACCGCCTACGACGAATATGCGCTCGCGGCGTTCGAGACCGAAGCCGTGGGCTACCTGTTGAAGCCAGTGCGCCGCGAGAAGCTCGCACGCGCCGTGCGACACGCGGCGCGGATTGCCGGCCCGCAGCTCGCCCGGCTGGCCGAGCAATCGCAGCTTGGCCGCCGCCGCACGCAGATCTGTGCGCGCCTCGGCGAGCAACTGCGGCTCGTGTCCATCGAGGACGTGCTGTATTTCAGCGCCGGGCAGAAGTACGTGACCCTGCGGCACCGCGGTGGGCGCGAACTCATCGACGAATCGCTGCGGGCGCTCGAGCAGGAATTCGCGCCGGACTTCATCCGTATTCATCGCAACTCGCTGGTCGCACGCCGCTATGTGCGGGTCGTCGAGCGCAGCCCCGAAGGCCATCTGTTCGTGCGACTCACGGACGGTGACGAAACCCTGCAGGTCAGCCGCCGGTACGCGGCGGAGGCGCTGCGCCAGATCCGCACCGGGCACTGAGATTCCATGAACCCCACCCGCGAAGACGTTGGCGAAGCAACGATTAACCTGCCCGAGCCACAGGCTGCCGCGTCGCAAAAGATCTTTTTCGCGCGGGTCGGCATGCTGTTACTGCTGGCGGGGCTGCTGTACCTCGTCTGGCGCATCGTCGCGCCCCTGTGGCAACCGGTGATCTGGGCCATATTGCTGGGCGCGTTGCTCGCACCGGCGACAGCACGGCTTGCCGCGCGGCTTGGCAATCGCCCGCGACTCGCCAGTAGCCTCATGACCGTCGCCGTAGTGCTGCTGCTGCTGCTGCCCGTCCTCGCGCTTGGTGGCGCCGTGGCAGCACAGGCTGCGCAGCTCCTGAACAGCATCGATACCTCCTCGCTGCGCACGTCGAACCTCGACCTCACGGACTTTCCCGTGCTGGCCGGTCCACTCACGTGGCTCGAGACAACGGCGGGCCTGTCGCTGGCGCAGATCGAGGGTTGGATGGTCATGGGCGCCAAGCGCCTGCTCGAGTTCGTGGCCGCGTCGGGTGGCGCCGTGTTCCTCGGCGCACTCGGCACGATCATGAAGTTCCTGCTGATGCTGTTCGTGCTGTTCTTCATGCTGCGCGACGGCCCGCGGATCGCGCAGACGCTGGTCCGCATGCTGCCCATCGAGACCCACCTGCGCGGCAAGTTGTGGCGGCACCTGATCGACGTAACGCGCGCAGTGTTCATGGGCATCGGGTTGACGGCGCTGGTGCAGGGGACGCTGCTCGGCATCGGGTTCGCGATCGCGGGCCTGCCTTCGCCGCTGCTGTTCGGCGTACTGGGCGCGCTCTTCGCGCTGGTGCCGATCGTCGGCACCACCATCGTGTGGGTGCCGGCGACACTCTGGCTGCTGACGCAGGACCAGCTCCCTTACGCAGTCTTCATGCTGGCGTGGGGCGTGGTGGTAGTCGGCGCCGTGGACAACGTCCTGCGGCCAATCCTGATTTCCGGCCGCACCGAAGTCCCTACCCTTGCTGTCTTCATCGGCGTGATGGGTGGTCTCTCGGCATTCGGGTTCATCGGCCTGTTCCTGGGGCCGATCATCCTGGGCCTGCTGGTCGCGCTGTTCCGGTTCACGGCGGAAGAGCTTGCGCCCGGATCGAACGAAGCTTGAGCCGCCTGGCGCCACGAGGAGTCGAGTCTTGTCGAACACGCCCCTACGCATCGCGACCCGTCGCAGCAAGCTGGCCATGTGGCAGGCGGAGCACGTGCAGTTACTGTTGCGCACAGCGCACCCGGAGCTGCCGGTCGAACTCGTGCCGATGAGCACGCAGGGCGATCGCGTGCTCGACCGCGCGCTGGCCGAGGTCGGCGGCAAGGGCCTGTTCGTCAAGGAACTCGAGGTCGCGATGCAGGAAGGTCGCGCGGACATCGCGGTCCACTCGATGAAAGACGTGCCCAGCGAATTGCCGCCGGGCTTTGCGATCGTGGCCGTGCTGCCGCGCGCAAACCCGCTCGATGCCTTCATTTCGCGCCGCTTCCGGCGTTTTGAAGATCTGCCACTCGGTGCACGCGTCGGCACGTCGAGCCCGCGTCGCCAGGCGCAACTGCGCCACGCGCGACCGGACCTGCAGCTGGAACTGCTGCGCGGCAACGTCGATACCCGGCTGCGCCGCCTCGACGAAGGCGAGCTCGATGCGATCCTGCTGGCCTGCGCCGGACTCGAGCGTCTCGGCATCGCCCACCACATCACGCAGCAGCTCGACGTCGAGCTGTCGTTGCCAGCTGTGGGTCAGGGAGTGATCGGCATCGAGAGCCGTGCGGACGACCAGCGCAGTCGCACCGCGCTGGCAGTGCTGCATCATGCCGATTCGTTCACGCGGCTCGTGGCGGAGCGCTCGTTCGCCGCCACGCTCGGCGGCAGCTGTCATTCACCGATCGCGGCCCATGCCACGCTCGACGGCGGCACGCTCGTCGTGCATGGTTTCATCGGCGCACCCGACGGCAGCGAAACTTATCGTGATCGCGTGAGCGGGCCGGCCGCCGACGCCGAATCCCTGGGCCGCGGACTCGCCCGTCGCATGCAGTCGGCCGGGGCGGAAACCCTGCTCGAGCGCCTGCGGCAGGAGGCCGCCGCAAGCTCGTGACGCTCCCGCTCGACGGCGTCACGATCGTCGTCACGCGCCCGGCAGCCCAGGCCAGCCGGTTTGCTCGAACTGGCGCGTGCCGCCGGCGCCGCGTGCGTTCCCTACCCGACGCTGCAGATAGACCCCATCGCGCTGGATGACGCCACCTGTGCGCGCCTGCAAAGTCGCGCCTGGGACTGGGCCATCTTTACCAGCGCCAACGCAGTCGAATCGGCGCTCGAGCAATGCCCCGCTCCGCTCGCGGCGCGGCATGCCGCCGTTGGCCGGGCAACGGCACGCGCGCTCGAACAGCATGGCATCACGGTCGACGCGTGCCCCGAGAGCGCGAATTCGGAAGGATTGCTGGAATTGCAGGAGTTTGCGGCGCTGGCGGGCCGTGGCGTGCTGCTGGTCAAGGGCAGCGGCGGCCGCGAACTTCTGCGCGACGCGCTGCGCGCGCGGGGCGCCGACGTGCTCGAACTCGCCGTATACCGTCGCTCGGTCACCGCACCGACCGCGGCGGCGGCGGCGCAGCTGCACGCCGCGCTGACCAGCGCGGGTCCGCTGGTTGTCGCAGTGACCAGCGCCGAGGTCCTGCAATCCCTGCTCGAGCACGTCGCGAGCGACGACGCCGCACGACTGCGCAGCAGGACGCTTTTGGTGCCCGGGCCTCGAGTCGCGGCGGCCGGAACGCGCCTCGGCTGGACCGGACCGGTCGTCGCAGCGGCAACAGCCGAAGACGAGGCAATGCTCGCCGCCCTGACAGGCCTCGCGGCAGGATCCAGGCCGCCTG
Source organism: Pseudomonadota bacterium (assembly GCA_016704655.1). GTDB lineage: Bacteria > Pseudomonadota > Gammaproteobacteria > Steroidobacterales > Steroidobacteraceae > RPQJ01. Next base: position 21,810 of record JADIZR010000014.1, read on the forward strand.
CGTGATAGCATTCGTGGCCGCCGGCCCCGGATGGCCCGCGAGTGCCGATGACCAACGAAATCGAATCCCTCAGCACGGACATGCATGCGCGGCGGACCGGCAACGGCCTGAGCCCGATGCTGTTCGCCGTCGGCGGCCTCGCGCTGCTGCTCGCCGCCTACGCGCACTGGCGTTTCGGTCAGTTCGACGAACGCATCGACCGGCTGCGCGGGCAGGTGGTCGAGCTGCGCGCGACACAGGATCGCCTCGACGTGCAGATCGCAGCGGTCGGCACGCAGTTGCAGGAGGCGAATGACCAGGTGCGGTCGCAGATCCGCCTGCTGCGCGAGGTACCCACCCAGCTGGGAGAACTCGGCCAGAGTGTCGCCGAGCTGCGTGCCCGCACCGACGCACCGCAGCGCTCCTGGGTGCGAGCGGAGGCACTGTACCTGCTCGAGCTCGGCGCCCGGCGCCTGCGACTCGAGCACGACGTGCCCACGGCGATCGCCGCCTTCGAGTCCGCCGATGCGCGCCTGGCGACCGTGCCGGATCCCGCAGTGGCCGAGGTGCGGACTCAACTCGCGCGCGAACTGACAGAGTTGCGCGCGGTCGACGTGCCGGATATTTCATCCGTGCTGGCACGGCTCGCAGCCATCGAGAGGTCCGCGGCGAATTTCCGCGTGCTCGGCCTGCCTGTCGCCAACGCGCGTCGCCTCGGTGAGACCGGAGCCGAGGAACCCGGGAGCGCATTCGACCGCGCTACGCGCCGCTTGCGCCAGGCATGGCGCGATCTGTTCTCCTTCCGGCGCATCGATCCTGCGCACTCGCGGCTGGTCACGCGCGAGGAAGAATCGCTGCGCCGCCAGCAGTTCGAACTGCAGCTGTTTGCGGCGCGGATCGCTGCCATGCAGCAGGATCGTCCAGGCTACGCGCAGGCGCTGCAGTCGGCGACGGCATTGCTTGACCGCTCTTTCGACGCACGCGACGAGACCGTGAGCGCAGCCCGCACCGAACTTGCGCAACTCGCGGCGATCGATGTGGATCCGGCCGCACCCGAGATCGGCACCGCCGCCCAGCTGCTGCAACGAGTCATCCGTGCGAGCTCGCCGGCGAAGCCATGAAGGGCAGCGTCCTCACGGCGTCGGCGCTGGTTGGTGGCGGGCTCCTCGCGCACATCGTGCTGGACGATCCGGGCTATGTCGCGATCAGCGTCGGCAGTTCGCTGCTGGAGACGACGGTACCCGTGCTCCTGCTGCTGCTCACAGGCCTGTACTTCCTGATGCGCGCAATCGTCGAGTCGCTGACGGCGCGACGCCGGCTGGCGACTTTGCGCGTGGAGCGCCGCAGGCGCCGCGCACGTGACGACACACAGCGCGGCTTGCTCGATCTTGCGGCGGGACGCTGGCGCAGTGCCGAGGACCTGCTCACGCGCGCCGCTCCGGAAGCCGACTCGGCGGCCGCGAACTACCTGGTCGCAGCCCGCGCCGCCGACCTGCAGGACGCCGTCGAGCGTCGCGACGAGTGGCTGGCGCGGGCGCAGGAAGCCGCTCCCGCTGAACGGGCAGCGGCGCTCGTCACGCTCGCTGAAATGCAGATGCGACGCGGACAGGACACCGCCGCGCTGCAGACTCTCGAGCAGCTCGATGCGTCCGGCGACCTGAATTCGCGCGGACTCGAGCTCGTGGCCCGGCTGTGCCAGAAGCTCGGGCGCAGCGAGCAGCTGCGCGCCCTCGGGCCGCGCTTGCGCAGCGCGAAGGAATTGCCGGAGTCACAGGTCAACGACATCCTGGCGCAGGTGCAGCTCGAGGAAATCCGGTCGGCAGGTGAGCGCCGCGATGCGCCTGCTGCGAACGAGGCCTGGTCCAGCTTGCCGCGCGCAACGCGCAAGCTGCCGCAGGCCATCGCAACCTACGCCCGCGCGCTCGTCGCCGCAGGCGAGGCCGTGGCTGCCGAGAAGCTGCTGCGCGAAGCAATCGACGATCAGCGCGAACCCGTGCTGGTACGGCTCTATGGCGAGCTCGTGCTGCCGGATGCGCTGACCCCGCTGGACCGGGCCGAGAGCTGGTTGCGCAAGGCGCCGGAGGATCCCGAATTACTGGCAGCCTGCGCCCGTCTGGCGCTGCAGGCGGAACTCATCGGCAAGTCGCGCAGCTATCTCGAGGCGTCGCTTGCCCGCAAACCGTCGGCCGAGAACAGCCTGCTGTACGCCGAGCTGCTGGACCAGCTGGGCGAAGGCGATCGCGCTCGTACCGTGCTGCGCGACAGCGTCGCGCGCTCGGTGGGCCGTCGACCGGCGTTGCCGCGCGTACGCTTGCGGCGGCGGTAGGCGATAGCCCGTAAGGCGCTCGGAACGAGCGGTCAGCGGTGGCCGCGGCAATGCCGAGAGTTCCGGAAGGCCGTCGCGCGACATGGACGTCGCGCGCGAGCCTACAGGGACGTATTAACGGCGTGCCTTCCGGGACTCTCGGCATTGCCGCGGCCGCCGCAGTGGCAGCACATAATGATCATCACGGGTTATCGGTTTTCCGCATCGCCGCCAGCGTATCGGGCGCGAAGTCGAACGAATCGAAGAACAGCTGCGCGCGCGGCAGCCCGCGCTCGACGAACGTGTGGCGGATCGCCTCGACCATCGCCGGCGGGCCGCTCGCGTAGACGTCGTATGGCGCCAGATCGGCGCCGAGATCGGCGAGCACAGCTTCGTGCACCAACCCGCTGCGACCCGCCCACGGCGAATCGTCGGCCTGTGGTTCGGACAACACCGGCCGGTACGCAAAGGCCGGACGCGTGGCCGCGACGTTCACGAGCCAATCGTGCTCGTAGAGATCCTGCGTCGTGCGCGCGCCCCAGTAGAGCGTGAGCGGGCGACGGTCACCGACGGCGAGCAGCTGCCGCAGCATGGCGCGCAACGGCGCGTAACCCGTGCCGCCGCCGATCATGATGGCGTGCCGCGGCGAATCGCCGCGGAACCAGAACTGTCCGAGCGGGCCCTCGACGCGCAACAGGTTGCCGGCACGCATGGTGTCGAACAGCTGGCCGGTGAACCCGCTCGACGATGCGCGACGCACGTGCACTTCGAGCATCCTGCCGTCCGCCGGCGCGCTCGCCAGCGAAAAGCTCCGGCGGCGTCCACCCGACAGGATGAAATCGATGTACTGGCCCGCGCGGTAATGCAGGTCTTCGACGGCCGGCAGCTTGATGAACACGGCCATGACGTCGTCGGCCAGTCGCTCCATGCGATCGATCCGGCCTGGCAGGCTCTTCACTTCGACTTCGCGAGCAGGCCGCATCTCGCGCGTCTCGATGGTGATGTCCGTGACGGCCTGGGCCTGGCATAGCAGTACGAAGCGTTCGGCTGCCTCGTCCGCGGTGATCCCGGCAGGAAGCTCGCGCGTCGGATAGGACGTCGTGCCCGACAGCAACCGCGCCCTGCAGGACGCACAGTGCCCGCCCTTGCAGCTGTGCGGCAGGTTGAGACCAGCCCGCAGCGCAGCCGTCAACACGGGCTCGCCGGGATCAGCGGCGAAACTTTCGCCCGTGGGCACGATCGTCACCTGAGGCATCGACGTAGGACTCCGGCGCAGCGCAGCGGCGTTGAGCACCCCTTCGCGTATGCTTTCGCAATGGATGCCGACCTATCATGCCTGATCGTGGGTTGCGGTTACGTCGGTTCGCGGTTGGCACGCCGCGAATCGGCCCGGCGCCCGCTTCTCGCGCTCGTGCGCTCGGGCAAAAAGGCTACCGGCCTGCAGTCGGCCGGGGTGCCGACGTTGCGCGTCGACCTTGATGCCGCCCCCGACGCGGCCCTGCAACCAGCACTGGCCGCAGCCGCAGGCCAGGCAGCCGTCGTCTACCTGGCGCCGCCCCCCGACAGTGGCACGACGGACCCGCGCCTGGCGACGTTCCTGGCACAGATCGAGTACGTCACGCCCGCAGTCTTCGTCTACATCAGTACCACCGGCGTCTACGGCGACGCGGCGGGTGCGCTCGTCGACGAGTTCACGCCGGTCGCTCCGTCGAACGACCGCTCACGCAGGCGGGTCGCAGCCGAAGGCGCAACCCAGGCCTGGTGTGCAGCACGGGGTGTGCGTTGCGTGATCCTCCGCGTACCGGGAATTTACGGACCGGATCGCCTGCCGCTCGAGCGGCTGCGGCGGCGCGAGCCCGCCCTGCGCGAAGAGGACGCGGGCCCGGGTAACCGCATCCACGTCGACGACCTCGTCACGGCCATCGTCGCAGCGATCGACCGCCTGTCGGCGCACGGTGTTTTCAACGTGACCGACGGTGACTACGCGAGTACCACGAAGTATCTGAAACTGACGGCCGCAGTCGCCGGAATCGAGCCGCCCGCGCTCATCAGCAGGGCCGAGGCGCGGGAGCAGATTCCGGCCGGCATGCTGTCGTTTCTGCTCGAATCCCGCCGCGTGGACAATCGTCGCATGCTGGCCGATCTCGGCCTGCAACTACGGTACCCGACGCTGCAGTCCGGCGTGCTCGCAAGCTTCGCCGAGATGCGCCAGACACACGAGGCCGGCACAACGTGACGACGTTCCACAATCCTTCCCTGGGCGACATTCGTGAACTGCTGCGAGCCGCGCGCACGATCGCCGTGATCGGTATTTCGGACAATCCCGCCCGGCCCAGCCACGGCGTGACGGCATCGATGCGCGACTTCGGCTATCGCATCCTGCCGGTGAACCCCGCTCTGACGGAGTGGCAAGGCATCCCCGCGCAGCCGACGCTGGCAGCCGCCGTGCAGGCGCTGGGCCCGGACGAGCGCATCGACATCGTGAACGTGTTCCGGCGACCCGCACAGGTGGACACCCTGGTGGACGAGTGTCTCAGGCTCGGGCTGCACGCGCTCTGGCTGCAGCAGGGCGTGATCAACGTACCGGCTGCCGAGCGTGCGGTCGCCGCGGGCATGTCGGTCGTGATGGACCGCTGTATCTACGTCGACCGCGCTTCGATGCGTGAGTGAGCCACGAGTCGGGTATCCTGCCAGCATGCGGCTTGCCTTCACGAAGATGCATGGTCTCGGCAACGACTTCATCGTGTTCGATGCCGGCTCTGCCACCGACCTGCCCTCTGCCGACGACCTGCGCCGTCTCAGCGACCGTCGCACCGGGATCGGCTTTGACCAGGCGCTGGTGCTGGAACCGCCGCGACGCGCTGGCACCGATGTCTATTACCGCATCTTCAATGCCGACGGGTCCGAGGTGGAACAGTGCGGCAACGGTGCGCGCTGCATTGCGCGACTCGTCGCGAGCCGGCGCGGCGAGGTCGACCGACCGCTGCAGATGGACAGCCCGGGTGGAATCGTCCAGGCGCGGCTGCGGCCCGACGGCCTGGTGTCCGTGGCGATGGGTGTGCCGAACTTCGATCCGGCCTCGCTGCCTTTCGACGCGCCAGCGGCAGCGGCGACCTATCACCTCGACACGCTGGCAGGCCCGGTTGAAATCGGCGCAGTGTCCATCGGCAACCCCCACGCAGTGATCCGCGTCCGCGACGTGACGCAGGCTCCCGTGGACAGCGTCGGACCCGCAGTGGAAAATCACCCTCGATTTCCGCGCCGCGTGAACGTCGGTTTCCTCGAGATCGTCGCGCCGGACCATGTGCGGCTGCGCGTGTTCGAGCGGGGCGTAGGCGAAACCCGGGCGTGCGGCACGGGTGCCTGCGCTGCGGTCGCCATCGGTCGGCGACACGGCCCGCTGGTCGAGGAAGTGAGCGTGGATGTCCCTGGCGGACGAATGATCGTCCGCTGGCCCGGCCCGGGAGAGCCGATCTGGCTGACCGGTCCGGCCGAAACGGCTTTTGCAGGCCAGGTTGAAGTGATGGGCGCAGAGTCGCCGGAGTCTTGCCGATGAATAAACCGATCCGCGGTGCAGAACCCGTCACGCAGCTGGCCGAAGACCAGATTGCGGACTTTCTCGTCGCGCACCCCGACTTTTTCGAGCGCCACGGGTCCGTGCTGGCACGCATCAAGCTGCCGCACCAGCGCGGCAGTGCCGCCATCTCGCTGGTCGAACGCCAGGTGCTGGTGCTGCGCGACAAGCATGCGGCGCTCGAAAAGAAGCTGCACGAACTGATCGAGAACGGTCGTGCGAACGACGCGATCTCCGACCGCTTGCATCGCCTGACGCGCAGGTTGCTGCGTGCGCGGGATGCCGCCGGCGTCGTCGCGGCGCTCGAGACCTCGCTGCGCGAGGATTTCGGCGCTTCGCGCTGGGTACTGCTGGCCACCGACCCGTCCGTGTCCATCCTCGGCAACCTGCCTAACAGCCACGTGCGCGTCGTGCCGCGCGTCAGCCCGGAACTCAAGATCTTCGAGACGTTCTTCGAGTCCGGGCGTCCGCGCAGCGGCCAGATCCGGGACACCCAGCGGGACTACCTCTTCGGCGGCGAAGGCAGCCAGGTCGGCTCGACGGTGCTGATTCCGCTCGGCGAGCGCGCGGGCCTCGGCCTGCTCGCGATCGCGAGCCACGACACCGAGCGCTACTTGCCCACCATGAGCACCGACTACCTCGTGCGCATCGGCGAGATCGTGACCGAAGCGGTGTCGGCGCGACCGGCATGACCGGTGAGCCGCTGCGCAGCGGCGTCGATCACTACCTTGCGAGCCTGCGCAACGAGCGGCGGTTGTCGCCGCACACGGCGAGCAATTACGGCCGCGACCTCGCTTCATTGCTCGACTACTGCACGTCCCAGGGCATCAGCGACTGGCAACAGCTCGATCCGCAGCACATACGAATGTTTGCGGCGCGTGAACACCGTCGTGGCCTGGCCCCGCGCAGCATCCAGCGCAGGCTCTCGGCCTGCCGCGGCCTTTTCCGTTACCTGTTACGTGAAGGCGAACTGCACCGCGACCCGACCGGAGACGTGCAGGCACCCAAGGCCCGCAAGCGCCTGCCGACCCCGCTCGACGCCGACACGATGGCACGCCTGCTCGAGTTCCGCGGCGACGACAGTCTCGGGGTTCGTGACAAGGCGATCATGGAGCTGCTCTATTCGTCGGGGCTGCGCCTGTCGGAACTGCTGGGTCTCGACCTGCTCGACATCGACCTGCGCGATCGCACGGTCCGGGTCGTCGGCAAAGGCAACAAGACGCGGATCGTGCCCGTCGGCCGCCAGGCAATCGCAGCGCTGCAGCGCTGGATCGCGGAACGGACGACGCTGGCCGCAGTCGGCGAACACGCCCTGTTCGTCGGAGTAAGCGGCACCCGCCTGGGTCCGCGGATCGTGCAACGCCGCATTGCCCGCTGGGCCCGGCTGCAGGGACTGCCAGAGCACGTGCATCCCCACATGTTCCGGCACTCGTTCGCTTCGCACCTGCTCGAGTCGTCGCAGGACCTGCGCGCGGTGCAAGAGTTGCTCGGTCACGTGAACATCAGCACGACACAGGTCTACACCCACCTTGATTTCCAGCACCTGGCCCGCATTTACGACGCGGCCCACCCCCGGGCCCGCCGCAAACGCGTGGTTCCGGCTCCTGCTTCCGACTCTTCTTCCTGACCTTCCTGACCTTCCTGACCTTCCTGACCTTCCTGCCCTTCCTTACCTTCCTGCCCTTCCGTCTCTTCCTCCGACTAACCCCCAACCCCTATGCCCGGCTTCGACCCCCACGGCACCACGATCCTCTGCGTCCGCCGCGACGGCCGCGTCGCCATGGGCGGCGACGGCCAGGTCACGCTCGGCAACACCGTCATGAAAGGCAATGCGCGCAAGGTGCGCCGGCTGCACGACGGCTCGGTCATCGCCGGCTTCGCCGGCGGCACCGCCGATGCGTTCACGCTGTTCGAGCGCTTCGAGGCGAAACTGCAGCAATACGGCAACCTGACGCGCGCGGCGATCGAGCTGGCCAAGGACTGGCGCAGCGATCGCAGCCTGCGCCGCCTCGAAGCGCTGCTGCTGGTGGCCGATGCAGGTCACACGTTCGTGATCTCGGGCAACGGCGACGTCATCGAACCGGAACACGATCTCATCGCGGTGGGTTCGGGCGGCCCGTTTGCGCAGGCAGCAGGCCTGGCGCTGCTGCAGAACACAACGCTCGATGCCCGGTCCATCGCCGAGCGCGCGCTCGGCATCGCGGCTGACATCTGCATCTACACCAACCGCAACACGACGATCGAGGAGCTGTGAAGGGAGGAAGCAGAGGAAGTGAAGGAAGGGGTTCGTCGGAATGCAATCCGCGTGCTGCCGCCGGGCCGCCTTCACTACGCTGCTCCGGACGGCGCATCCTTTCACGCGCTTACCCCTAACCCCTCCCTCCCCTTCCTCCCCTTCCTCCCCTTCCCCCCTTCCTCCCCTTCCCCTATGTCATCGATGACCCCCCGCGAAATCGTCCAGGAGCTGGACAAGCACATCGTCGGCCAGTCCGCCGCGAAGCGCGCGGTCGCGATCGCGCTGCGAAATCGCTGGCGTCGCATGCAGGTGGGAGAACCGCTGCGAGCGGAGATCACGCCGAAGAACATCCTGATGATCGGGCCGACCGGCGTCGGCAAGACCGAGATCGCGCGACGGCTGGCGCGACTGGCGAACGCCCCGTTCATCAAGGTCGAGGCGACGAAGTTCACCGAGGTGGGTTACGTCGGCCGCGAAGTCGACTCGATCATCAAGGACCTGGTCGACGTCGCCGTGAAGATGACGCGCGAGCAGGAAATGGAGAAAGTGCGTCACCGCGCGATGGACGCGGCCGAAGAACGCGTGCTCGACGAATTGCTGCCGCGCCCGCGCGCAGCGTCCGGCCCGGCGATGGGTTTCGGCGTACCCGCGGAAGAGTCACCGCCGACACCGAAAGAGAACGACACCCGCCAGCGCTTCCGCAAGATGCTTCGCGAAGGCCAGCTCGACGATCGCGAGATCGAAATCGAGCTGCGCGCGGCGGGCCCCGGCATGGAAATCATGGCGCCGCCAGGCATGGAAGAGCTGTCGCAGCAACTGCAGGGCATGTTTGCCAACCTCGGCGGCAACCGCACGAAGTCGCGCCGGCTCAAGGTCAGCGAAGCGTTCAAGCTGCTCACCGACGAAGAAGCCGCCAAACTGCTGGACGAGGAGGAGCTCAAGACGCAGGCGCTGCGCAATGCGGAGCAGAACGGCATCGTCTTCCTCGACGAGATCGACAAGATCGCGAGGGGACAGAATGCAGTGTCCGGGGTCGACGTTTCGCGCGAAGGTGTCCAGCGCGACCTGCTGCCGCTCGTCGAAGGCAGTACGGTCAACACCAAGTACGGCATGGTGAAGACGGATCACATCCTCTTCATCGCGTCGGGCGCGTTCCACATGTCGAAGCCATCCGACCTGATCCCTGAACTGCAGGGTCGCCTGCCGATCCGCGTCGAGCTCGAAGCGCTCAAGGTCGAAGACTTCGTGCGCATCCTGACCGAGCCAGACGCGTCGCTGTGCGCCCAGTACGGCGCGCTGCTGTCCACGGAGGGCGTGACGCTGAAGTTCGATGCGAGTGGCGTCCGTCGCATCGCCGAGGTCGCCTTCGACGTCAACCAGCGCACCGAGAACATCGGGGCGCGCCGCCTGCACACCGTGATGGAACGGCTGCTCGAGGCCATCAGTTTCGAGGCCTCCGACCGCTTCGGCACCGAACTCGTGATCGACGGGGCCTACGTCGACTCGAGCCTCGGCAAGCTGGCGCAGGACGAAGACCTCGCCCGGTACATCCTGTGAACGCCGCGACGACGGACAAGGAGCGCTGGGCCGCGCGCACGCCCACCGCGATCAAGCTGCGCCGGCAGTCGCGCGTGCTCGACGTGGCGTTCGACGATGGGCAGCGGTTCGAGCTGCCGTTCGAGTACCTTCGCGTCTATTCGCCGTCGGCCGAGGTGCGCGGACACGGCCCGGGCCAGGAGACGCTGCAGCTCGGCAAGCACGAGGTGCAGGTCGCCAAGGTTGATCCGATCGGCAACTACGCGGTGCGGCTGGTGTTCAGCGACGGCCACGATACGGGCCTGTACACGTGGGGTTACCTCTACGAACTCGGCGAGACTCGTGCCGCCAAGTGGCAGCATTACCTCGACCGGCTGCAGCAACTCGGCATCCCGTACCCCACGCAGGTTGCGCACAAGAAAGCCTGAGCCCCACGAACTCGTAGTGGGCCGCGGCCGACCGGAACGGCGTAGAATCCCCGTTCCCATGAGTGAAACAGCCCCGCCCCGCAAGGCCCCCGCCTCCGCCGCAGCGACCCCGTCGGTCGATTTCGGGTACGAGGAAGTGTCGGCCCCCGAGAAGGCGCGCCGCGTCCGCGCGGTGTTCGACTCCGTCGCCGACAAGTACGACATCATGAACGACCTGATGTCGGCCGGCGTGCACCGGCTCTGGAAGCGTTACACGCTGAGCCAGACCGGGCTCCGTCCCGGCATGTCTGCGCTCGACGTCGCCGGCGGCACGGGTGACATCGCTGCCGGCATGGCCGGGCAGGTCGGCGACAAGGGCCTCGTGGTGCTCTCCGACATCAACGCAGCCATGCTCGAAGTCGGCCGCGACCGACTGCTCGATCGCGGCCTGCTGCGCAACGTGCAGTTTTCGCTCGCCAATGCCGAGTGCCTGCCGTTCGCCGACGCAACGTTCGATTGCGTGACGATCGGCTTCGGACTGCGTAACGTGACGGACAAGGCGGCAGCGATCGCGTCGATGCGGCGCGTGCTCAGGCCAGGTGGCCGGCTGCTGATCCTGGAATTTTCGAAACCCGTGTTTCCGGGCCTCAAGCCTGTTTACGACGCGTATTCGTTCAGCGTGCTGCCGTGGCTCGGCGCGCGCATCGCGAACGACCCGGACAGTTACCGGTACCTCGCGGAATCGATCCGCCGCTTCCCCGACCAGGAAACGCTGCTGGGCATGATGCGTGACGCCGGTCTCGAGGACTGCCGCTACCACAACCTGACCGGCGGTATCGTCGCCCTGCACAAGGGGTTCCGCTATTGAGCGCGAATCCAGTCAATGCCGTGTTCGACCGGTTGTCGAGGACGCTGAACCGCAACGTCGCGCAATCGGAGCGCGCCTCGGCGCTGGCGCGGCAACTCGAGGGGCGCGGTCTCTCGCTCGTGTTCGAAGGCACGCCGCTCGTGGTTTCCTTCCGCGTGGCTGACGGCCGTATCACGCTCGACACGCGCGACGCAGGCGAGGCCCAAGCGACACTGTCGGGCTCGCCCATCTCGCTGCTGTCCCTGGTCGGGCCGGGCGCCGAGGACCGCCTGCGCGGTTCGTCGATCCGCATCGCGGGCGACGCCGAGGTTGCCCAGCGCTTTCGCGACCTGCTGCAGCACGCCCAGCCCGATTTCGAGGAAGAGCTGTCGCGCGTCGTGGGCGACGTCGCGGCCCATCAGGTGGCGAATATCGTTCGCAACGTCTTCGACTGGGGCCGCAAGGCCGCCGATTCGTTCTCGACCAACGTGGCCGAGTACCTGCAGGAAGAGGGCCGCGACGTGCCGACGCGAGTTGAAGTCGAGGAATACCTCGAAGCCGTCGATCAGCTGCGCGAAGCGACCGACCGGCTCGACGCCCGCCTGAGCCGCGCCGAATCCCGCTCCAGGCAAAGCTCGAAGTAGCTGTGCACTCGATACCCGAAGCGCAGCCCGTTCCGACTAACCCCTAACCCCTTCCTAGCCTTCCTCTCCTTCCTGACCTTCCTCCCCTTCCCCCACTCCCCATGCGCCTCCGCGTCGCCACCCGCCTGCTCCAGATCCAGCGCGTGCTCGTCCGTCACGGGCTCGACGAGATCATTCTCGCGACTCACCTGTTCCGTCCGCTGCGGTTCGCGTTCTACCTCTCGCCTGCCACGTGGTTCGAGCGCCGCAAGGGCGGTCCGCGCGGTGAGCGTATCCGTCTCGCGCTCGAGGAACTGGGGCCGATCTGGGTGAAGCTCGGCCAGGCGCTGTCCACGCGACGCGACCTGCTGCCGATCGACATCGCCGACGAGCTCGAGAAACTGCAGGACCGCGTGCCGCCGTTCCCGGGGCTGGAAGCCAAAGCCATCATCGAGGGCGCCTACGGCAAACCAGTGGGCGAAGTGTTCGCGGAGTTCGACGAGACGCCGCTCGCGGCCGCCTCGATCGCGCAGGTGCACACCGCACGGCTGCGTTCCGGCGAGGAAGTCGTCGTCAAGGTCGTGCGTCCCGGCATCCGGGCGAAGATCGAGCGCGACCTCGAGGTGATGTACGTCCTCGCGCAGCTCGCACGCGACTATTCGCAGGAGGGCCACCGGCTACGACCGTACGAGGTCGTGCAGGAGTACGAGAAGACCATTCTCGACGAGCTCGACCTCATGCGCGAAGCGGCGAATGCCGCGCAATTGCGCCGCAACTTCGCCGGCTCGAAGCTGCTGTACGTGCCGGACGTGTACTGGGATTACTGCCGGCCCGAAGTGATGGTGATGGAGCGCATCCACGGCGTGCTGGTGAGCGACATGGACGAACTCCTCCGTCGCGGTACGAACATCCAGGCGCTCGCCGAGAACGGCGTGGAAATCTTCTTTACGCAGGTTTTCCAGCATAATTTCTTCCACGCCGACATGCACCCGGGCAACATTTTCGTGCAGACCGACGACCCGCAACGACCGGTCTACGCAGCGGTGGACTTCGGCATCGTCGGCTCGCTCGACGCACGCGACCAGCACTACCTGGCCGAAAATTTCCTCGCGTTCTTCGACCGCGACTACAACCGCGTCGCGCGCCTGCACGTGGATTCAGGCTGGGTGCCCAAGGACACGCGCGTCGACGAACTCGAGGCGGGCATCCGTACAGTCTGCGAACCGATCTTCAACAAGCCGTTGTCCGAGATTTCGTTCGCGCAGGTGCTGATACGGCTGTTTGAAGTCGCGCGCCGCTTCGACATGCGCGTGCAGCCGCAGCTGATCCTGCTGCAGAAGACCCTGCTGCAGATCGAGGGCCTCGGCCGCCAGCTGTACCCGCAGCTCGACCTGTGGAAGACGGCGCAACCGATCATGCAGGAATGGGGCGCGGACCGGCTGAGCGGCCGGAACATCGCCCAGGAACTGCGCCGGCAGCTGCCCGACCTGTCCGAGTCCATACGAATGCTGCCGCAACTGCTGCAGCAGTTCGTGCAGAAGGCGTCCGAAGGCACGCTTCGCATCCGGGTGGACAACGAGCCTTACGCGGAACTGCGGCGCGAAATCCGGGCCAGCGCGCGGCGTCGCGACCAGACCATCGTCGGGGCCGTGGTCCTGCTCGCCGGGATCCTGTGGCTCGCCTTCCGCACGGACTGGATGCCCGGCGTCCTGCTCACGGCTGCGGGCCTGTTGACGGCGCTGCTCGCCCGCCGGGGCAGTGAGTAGTGATTAGTGAGTAGTGAATAACAGGAGGTGCGGTGGAAGCTCCGACTATTCACTAATCACTACTCACTATTCACTATTCACTACTCACTTCGTCGCGATCCAGGTGGTCAGCGCCCGGGCGCAGAGTTCGCCGTCTTCGTCGAAGACAGCCGTGCCACAACGGTACTTGCGGCCTTCGCTCGCAATCAACCAGCCCAGCACCATGCAGGCCTCGCCGACGTGCACGCGACGATCGACGTGCGCCTGCATCTCGCCGAGCAGCATCGTCCGGGGCGCGTCGCCGACCGCGGCGAAGTAGCCGGGGCAATCGAGCGCGGCCCAGTGAAACTCGACGGCCACCTTGCCGTCGCCGCCGTCCAGGTCGTCCGCAGGAATCCAGGGCGCAGCGACCATGCCCGAGTCGAGCAAGCCCGGGAAGATCCGCATGCCATCGCCTCGGCGACGGTGCGGGCCGCACACGAAACAATCCGGGAAAGTGTGCTCGCGAAACCCCACGTAGTGCTGTGATGCCCAGACCGCCTGCACGTAGGGCGGCGCGCGCGGAACCTCGAGCTGGAGCGATGCGGCCGGCGTTCCGGACGCCACTGTCTGGTCGAGGTGCCGCAGCCGCCACAGGTCATCCGTTGCCGTGTGTTCCAGTGCCATGGGCGTGTCGAGTGGAGGCGGCGCCAGCAGACGGATGCGCAGTTCAGTTCCCGCGGCAACGGCAAACGCGCCGCAGACATAGCCGCCATTGCCGGAATCGGGCGGCCCCTTGAAACGGCTGGCGATGGTCAGTGAGGTGGCGCCTGGCATCAGCAATCGGTTCCTGCAGTCGCTCCGGCAATCTCGTCCGGTGTCGAGCACCGCCAACAGGCGTCGAACTGCCCTTCCACACGTTCGCCGCAATGACGGCAGGTCCAGTCCGGCGACGGAGCTGCGTCGGCACGCGCGTTATCGATCAAGCCGCGCGCGCGCAGTGCGTCGCCGTTGCGCAGGACCCAGAGCTCAGGCCAGCATTCCACGAATGGGATTTCGCCGACCGCGCCTCCCAGGCGCTCGTTCTTCACATAGCACGCGATGCCGGCCTGCTCGAGCACGTTGCGCAGGTGCGCAATCTCGATGATCGACTCGGCCGTGTGAACCTTGCGCAAGTTTCACTCCCTGCAGCGGCGTCGCTACTGCGGTAAACGACCGTTTCGCAAGTCGACCCGCCCCGCTAGCATGGCGGGATGGCAAACGCTTCACCCGCTACCTTACTGTCCCGGCGCTTTCCGTCAAAGCGCGCCTTCATCACCGGCGCTGCGAGCGGGCTCGGCCTGGCGATGGCCCAGTTACTGGCCCGCGATGGCTGGACGCTGGGCGTGCTCGACCTTGACCGCGAGGCCCTGGAAAGTGCCGTCACCCGGTTGCGGACGTCAGGCGCGGCGAACGTCACCGCCTACCCCGGCGACGTTGCCGCGCATGAATTCGTCGCCGCAGCCATTACCGGCTTCAGCCAGGCAAACCAGGGCCTGGACGTGATGGTGAACAACGCGGGCGTAGCCGTGGCTGGCGCGGTCGAGGCCACCCCGGTCGATGACTGGAACTGGATCGTCGGCATCAACCTGCTTGGGGTCGTCTGGGGATGCCGCACGGTTCTGCCGGTGATGAAGCGCCAGGGCAGTGGACTGATCTTCAATATCGCGAGTTCCGCGGGTTTCGCGGCGGCGCCGCAGATGTCCGCTTACAACGCCACCAAGGCCGGTGTCATTGCCCTGAGCGAAACGCTGGCGAGCGAGTTGGCGGGAACCGGGTTGCAGGTGTCGTGCGCGATGCCGGGCTTCTTCCGTACCCACCTGCTCGACCACATGCGGGCGCCCCCGGAAGAGAACCGGCTCGCGCACCGGATCATGGACAATTCGGGTCACGACCCGGACGAAGCTGCGCTCGCGCTGCTGGGAGCCGCGGCCGCCGGCGAGCTTTACGTCGTGTGGCCGCCGGAATACCGCTGGGCGTGGCGGCTCAAGCGCTGGTTCCCGCGCTGGTTCCTCAAACGAGTGCAGTCTTTCCGGGACGCTCAGGCAAGAAAGGCGGGTCGACCGCCAGGATGAAGCGCGTGTAGATCTCGGGTAGCCGGTCGAGGACGTGTTCCTTGCCGAGCATGTCCCCGCCCGCGATGGCCGAGCGCAGGATGGAAAGCGACAGGGCCTCGACGGCCTCGCGCGCGACAGGGGCATAACTCAGGTGCCAGGGCTCGATGCCCGCACCGCCTCGGTCCGAGCCATACGGCCGGAAGAAGCCGAAGCGACCCTGGTTGCGGTCGAGCCAGCCCGTCAACCGGCCGAACACGCCGTCGGACGCGTATTCCGCCGGCACCAGTTCCACCTGGTAACCCGCGGGCATCGCGGCAGCGTCGATCACGTCGATGTCCGATCCCCAGTGGTGCCGGCTTCCGCCCGGAATGGCGGACCACGCCAGGATCGCGTCGACCCGCTGTGGCTCCGTGAGCCGGGCAGGGTCGAGCAGCGCGCCGCTGCGATCGTACAGCGGCCGGTCGCCCCGCCATTTGCGGTTCCAGAGCAGCAGTTGCCGGTCGAAGTCCCGGAAGCTCGAGACCGCCTGCAGGTCGATGCCCTCGGCACGCGCTGCGTCGCGCATGCCGAGGAACGCCGCCACGGCCTCGTAGTGCAGCGTGCAGCGCGGCGCGTCCAGTTCGATGACGTGGGTGCGCGCGCGACCCGTCAGTTCCAGCGCGTTCATGCGATCGGTGTTCCCGGGATCGAGGTCGGCTATGATGCCGCGCAGGCGGTCGAACCGCACACAAAATAAAGAGATCGAAGGGGCTGGGAAAACAGCCCGGAGAACTCAACGTCGATGGTCGGACTGGGACTCAAGCTGCGTTACGTCGCTGCCGTACTGACAGTAGGCGCGCTGCTGACCGCGGTTGTCGCCGTCGTCACCCACTACTCGGAAACTGCCGAGCAAGAGCAACTGCGCGCGGTCGATGCCCAGCTGGACGCGATCTCGGCACTGGACCCCCGCCTCGGCGCTGCGCAGGAGCGGCTGCACCTCGTCGTCGAGGGCGTATACGACGGGCAGACGGTTAACATCGTGATCGCCGGCACCCTGTTGACGCTCATGGCGGGCCTGGTCGTCCTGCTGATCATGGTCCGGATCGACCGCGCACTCGTCGCCCTGATGGACAACGCGCAGTCGATCGGACGCGGGCGCTACGCCGAGCCCATCGCGGTCAGCGGCGTCGCCGAAACGGCCGCGCTCGAGAGTTCGCTCGAACAGATGCGCCAGGCGCTCACCACGACGACGATCTCGCGCGATTTCCTCGACGACGTACTGAACGGCATCAAGGACGCGGTGCTCGTCATGACGACCGACGGGCGCATGCGAACCGCGAACGCAGCCGCGGCCCGCCTGTTCGGCATGCCCGAGCAGGAACTGACCGGCGTTGCGTTCAAGGACCTGATCGCGCCGGAGCACCTGGCGGCCTTCAACCTCGAGCGGCTGCAGTCCGCACCCGGCGAAACGGTGATACGCACACGGAGCGGCCAGACGATTCCGGTGTCGGTGCACATCTCGTCGCTCGGACGCGAGCCCGCTGACAGCAACCGCGGCACCATCCTGGTGCTGCGCGACATCACGGAACGGAAGCGGGCCGAGCGGCGGATCCGCTACCTCGCGCGGTTCGACACGCTCACGAAGATGCCGAACCGCATGCAGTTTCAGCACCAGTTGCACCAGGCGATCACCCGCAACACGCGGCAGCGTCGCGGACTCGTGCTGCTCTACATCGACATCGACAACTTCAAGGAGATCAACGACACCTTCGGCCACGAAACCGGCGATCGCGTGCTCGAGACCATCAGCGAGCGGCTGACCCGGGCGCTGCCGCGCGAGTCGGTCGCCGGTCGCCTGGCTGGCGACGAATTTGCCGTGTTCGCCGAGGGCATCAAGAATGATCAGGCCGGCCTCGAACAGGGCCACGATCTCGCGCGACTCGTGCTCGGCGAGATCGCCAAACCGGTGCACCTGCCCGGTCAGGAGATCGACGTGACGGCGAGCGTCGGCGTGGCGCTGGTGCCCGAGCACGCCGACAACGTCATCGACCTGATCCGCAACGCGGACGCGGCGATGTATCACGCCAAGCGCCAGGGCCGGAACTGCCACGTGTTCTACGTGCCCGAGATGAACGCCGCTGCCGTCGAACGCCTGCTGCTGAAGAGCAAGTTGCGCCGCGCGCTCGAGCGTGACGAATTCGTGTTGCGCTACCAGCCGAAGGTGGACCTCGCGAGCGGCGAGGTGGTGGGCTCCGAGGCCCTGCTGCGCTGGCGCCTGCCCGGACATGGCGAGATCGCACCTTCGCAGTTCATCCCGTTGGCCGAGGAATCGCGCCTGATCCTCGACATCGGCGCATGGGTGCTGAACCAGGTCTGCATCGACTATGCAGCCTGGCAGCAGCGCGTGAGCGATCCGGGTCGCGTCGCGATCAACCTGTCGTTGAAGGAACTGAGCCAGGCGAGCTTCATCCCGCGCTGCCGCTCGGTGTTCGAACGGCACAACGTGTCCGCCTCCTGCGTCGAACTTGAGATCACCGAGACGACACTCATGCTCGATGCGGAGCGCACGCTGCCGCTGCTCGACGAGTTGCGCTCGATGGGTATCCACCTGTCGATCGACGATTTCGGCACGGGGTATTCCAGCCTCAGCGCCCTGCAGCAGTTCCCGATCAGCACGCTCAAGATCGACCGGTCGTTCGTGACCAACGCCGCGACCGATCCCGACGACGCCACCATCGTGCGCACGATCATCGAGATGGGGCGCAGCCTCGGTCTGCAGGTCATCGCGGAAGGGATCGAGACCGAGGAGCAGCGGTACTTTCTGCTCCACAGCGGCTGCCAGATGGGTCAGGGCCGCTTGTTCGGCGACGCCATCTCGAGCGACGCGTTCCTGGACCTGCTGCTGCGGCAGGCCACCGGCGAACACCCGGTCCTGCAGTTGCCGGCCAAGGGCGCCGCAACCTCCGCCTGATACTGGCAGACCGCGTGCGATGGGCGCGGCGAGCGGCTATTGCGCCGGCAACCCGGCAGCTGCAGCCTGTACGCGTGCGGCGATATCGCTCACGACCTGTGCATTCGCGCGCTCGAACGCGTCGACGACCGCACTCAATCGATTCTCTGACGCGGGCACGGACGCTTCGCTGACGAAGCTCGTGACGCGCGCGGCTCGACGCGAGTCGAGCAGGCTCGCCTGCACCTGGACGTGAACGACCGGGGCTGCACCGGAGGATGCTGCGTCTGCGCCCGCCGTGACCACTTCGAAGCGTCGCAGCTCCACGTCGAGCAGGAGTTCCGTCGGCATGCGAGCCGGGGCAGTCATGACCCCGCCACCGAACTGAGCCGTCGCTGCCAGCGCGCTGACGAGGTTCTGCTGCAGCATCTGCGGGGCGGATTCGGCCCAGCGTGCATCGGAGTAGTAGTCGAAACGATTGCCCGCGGAGTGCACGGCGATGCGATCCGTGTCGATCGCTGCCGCCGCACGCGGACGAGCGACTGCGATGGCGAGTCCAGCGGTCGATGAAGTTGCAGTGGCAGCGGGGGCCATCGTCGCGACGACGCCGAGACGGAAGGTCTCCGGCGCCTCGGCGTCAGATTTCAGCAGGCTGCCCGTGCACCCTCCCAGCAGCGTTGCCAGCGAGAAAGCACACGCCAGCCTCAGGGCCGGCTGATTGCAAGCCCCGGCCTTTGCGGTCGTCATCGCGGAATCTCCACACCGGCCGCCTTCGGCTCGAACAGGACGCTCGACGGCCGCTCCCGCAGCGTGCGCGCGAGTTCGCGCACCTCGTTGCTGGCGCTGCGGGCGTCGATCACGAGTTGCTGCAGTTCAACGACGCTGGCGCCAGCGGCCTTGCCGAGCCCGCCTTCGTTCTGGTTCAGCAGGCGGTCCAGGCTGTCAGCGGTGCGCGCCAGGTTGGCGGAAGCAATGCGCGCGTTGGCGAGCGTCGCTTCGAGGTCCGGTTGCGCGTTGCCCAGCGTCTGGTTCAAGCGGTTGGTAAGTTCGAGCGTTGAGCTTGAAATTCCACGCAGTTCGCTCGCCAGCGCGCGCGCGTCGGCCATGGTCTCCGGCAATGCTCCCGCAGCCTGCTCGATGTGGCCGAGGGTCTGCCCGATCGAGCGGACATTCTCGTCCGACAACACGTGTTCGATGCGTAACAGCACTTCCGTGGCCTGACCGAGGATCTCCGGCAAGCGCTCGACCGATGCCTCGATGCTGCTCTTGCGTGACGGTATGACCGGGTGTTGCGTGCCCCGCTGCAGTGCCTTGGTGCCGGACGTATCCGGGTTCTGCTGCAGGTCGATGTAGAGCAGCCCGGTAAGGCCCAACAGGCCGAGCTTCGCCAGCGTGCCGCCCGAGATCGGCGCGCTGGAGTCGATGTCGGCGACGACCTTGACCTGGCCCGGATCGGCTGTGTCTACACCGAGGTACGTCACGCGGCCGACGTCCACGCCAAGGTAGCGCACCGGGCTGCCCTTGGAGAGGCCGCTCACGGTGCCCTGGAAGTAAATTTCATACGTCTGGTAATCGCGCTGGTCGCCGCGACCCGAATACCACCAGATGAACGCCACGGCTGCCGCCACGCAGGCGAGCGCGAACAGGGCGACCGTCGCGTACTTCGCGTCACGCTCCACGGACTTCGCCCTCGCCGGCCGGGGCCATCAGGCGCCCGCGCGCACCGTGAAAATACTCCCGGATCCACGGGTGTTCGTTCCGGACGATGCCGGGCAGCGTATCCACGATGACTTTGCCGTCGACGAGCACGGCGACACGATCACATGTCCGCGCAAGGGTGTCCAGATCGTGAGTCACCATCACCACCGTCAGGCCGAGCGCGCGGCGCAGGTAAAGGACGAGGTCGTCGAAGGCGGTGGCAGCAATCGGATCCAGGCCCGCGGTGGGTTCATCGAGAAACAGCAGCGCTGGATCGAGCGCGAGCGCGCGTGCCAGTGCCGCGCGCTTGGTCATCCCGCCCGACAGCTGTGCAGGAAACTTTGCGCCTGCCTCGACCGACAGACCGACCATGCGCAGCCGCAGCTCGGCGAGGCTCTGCAGCGTGGTTTCATCGAGCTCGAGCATCTCGACCATCGGCAGGATCACGTTCTCCGTCACGGTGAGTGACGTGAACAGCGCCCCGTGCTGGAAGGTGACGCCGTAGCGCCGCTTCACCTCACGCAGCTCGCGGTCCGACATGCACGTGATGTCGCGCCCTTCGACCTCGACCACGCCGGAATCGGGTTTGCGCAACCCGAGCATGGTCTTCAGCAGCACGGACTTGCCGCTGCCGGAACCGCCGACGATGCCGAACACCTCGCCCGCATGCACGTCGAACGACACGCCATCGTGCACGGTCTGCGGACCGAAGCGGTTGACCAGGTCGCGCACCGAGATGATCACTTCCGGAGCGGCGGCGGCCATCAGAAATCGATCTCGAGGAAGAAGATGGCGAACAGCGCGTCGGCGAAGATCACGAGGAAAATCGACTGCACCACGGCCACCGTCGTCAGCCGGCCGAGTTCACGCGACGATTCGCGCACCTGCAACCCGCGCAGCGTGCCCGTCAGGCCGATGAGCAAGCCGAACACCGGCGCCTTGACCAGGCCGGCCCAGAACGTCGTGGGCGCAATCGCTTCGTCGAGCCGTGTGAAGAACTGCGGCCAGGGCAAGTCGATCAGGTAACGCGTCAGCATCGCGCCGCCGAACAGCCCCATGAAGTCGGCGACGATCGTCAGCAGGGGCAGCGCGACGATGAGGCCGAGGACGCGCGGCAGCACCAGCACTTCGTACGGATTGATTCCCATCGATTCGAGCGCATCGACTTCGTCGTTGAGTTTCATCACGCCGAGCTCGGCCGCATAGGCGCTGCCCGTACGGCCGGCGACCATGATTGCCGTGAGCAGCACGCCGAGTTCGCGCAGGACGCCCAGCGCGACGATGTCGACCGTGTAGATCTCGCCGCCGTAGGGCCGCAACTGCTGCGCGCTGATGTAAGCCGAGATCACGCTGATAAGGAAAGCGATCACGGCGACGACCGGCACGGCCTGGTAACCGGTCTCGTAGGCGTGCCGCACGATCGACGGAATGCGCAGGTGTTTCCAGGAACGCCAGGCCAGGCCCGCCGTGCTGATGAGCTTGCCGCCGTACGTCAGCGCCTCGTACCAGCTTTCGCCCCGGATCTCGAGCGCGCGGCCGAGACGAACGAGACCGGCGGGCTCGCGTGGAGGTGGCGCGATGTCCGCCGTGCGCGCACTCGCGCCGTCGAGCACCTCATCTAGGTATGAAAAGTGCGCCGGCAGCGAGCCGTTGACTGCGGGCGCCGTCGCCGCGTCGGCCATCGCCCGCTTCAGGATCCAGGCCGGCCCGATGTCGAATCGGCGCGCGGCAGATAGATCCACGCTGCGCGACCCCGTTGCAGCCCATTCCCGCAGGGCAGTCTCGAGCGCTTCGAGATCGGCAGCGCGGCAGTCACCGGCCAGCGACAGCCGTCCCTCGGCGGGATCCACGCGAGCCTCGAATTCGGTGGATTTCGGCATGATGGCGGCCGACCCGGCGCACGTGGCCGGTCAGGGCGGCTGGTGGATCTCCACGGGCGGGAATGCCTCGTTGGAATGCTAGCATCGGCGCATCCGCCGCGTGAGGCCCGATGGCGCACGACTTTCTCAGCCAGATCCTGATCCTGCTCGCGGGCTCGCTGCTCGTGCTGAGCCTGGTGCGCCGCTTCAAGCTGCCGCCGATCCTCGGCTACCTGCTGGTCGGCATGGTGCTCGGTCCGCATGCGCTCGGCCTCGTGCCGAGCGTCACGTCCGTGCAGGTGCTCGCCGAGATCGGCGTCGTCTTCCTGGTGTTCACGCTGGGCCTGGAATTCTCGCTGGGCCGCATGGTCGCGATGAAATCCGAGGTGCTCGGCATCGGTGGCCTGCAGGTGCTGTTATGTGGCCTGGCATTCGGCGGCATGGCTTTCGCCTTCGGCGTCCACGCCGGCGCCGCCATCGTCATCGGCGGCGCGCTCGCGATGTCGTCCACCGCGATCGTGCTGCGCCAGCTCGGTGACCAGATGGAACTCACGCGCACGCACGCGCGGCTCGCCCTCGGCATCCTGCTGTTCCAGGACCTGGCGTTCGCGCCCCTGCTGGCGCTGGCCACCGCGCTCAGCGTGACCGGCGACGTCCCCGGACCCCTGTGGCTGCTCAGCATGGCCGGACGCGGCCTGGTCGCTCTCGTCGTCGTGCTGGTCGTGGGACGCTGGCTGCTGCGTCCGCTCTTCCGCGAGATTGCGCATCACCGCAGCACCGAGGTATTCACGCTGACGGTGCTGTTCGTGTCGTTGCTCGCCGCCTGGGCCACGGACCGGATGGGCCTGTCGATGGCGCTCGGCGGGTTTCTCGCCGGCATGCTGCTCGCCGAGACCGAGTTCAAGCACCAGACCGAGGCCGTCATCAAGCCGTTCCAGGACATCCTGCTCGGCCTGTTTTTCGTCTCCGTCGGCATGCTGCTGGACCTGCGCCTGCTGCTCACGCAGCTGCCGCTGGTGCTGCTGCTCATCGCGGCGCTGCTGCTCATCAAGGCAACGATCGTCGCGCTGGTCGTGCGTCGCTTTGTGCACAACAACCGCAAGGCGCTGCGCACAGCCATCGCGGTGAGCATGGGTGGCGAGTTCGGGTTCGCGCTGCTCACGCTGCTGTTGCGCGGCGACGCGGTCGATCACCGCATCGTGCAGGCGCTGCTGACAGCCGTCGCGCTGAGCATGCTGCTGGGCCCGCTGCTCGTGCGCTACAACGGCCGCATCGCCGACTGGATCCTGCGCCGCCCACCGGCCCAGCCTTCCGATCTCGCGCTCGAGACCGTGGCGACGCGGGAAATTACCCGGCGCGAGCACGTGATGATCTGCGGCTTCGGCCGCGTCGGGCAGAACCTCGCGCGCGTGCTCGAACGGCGTGGGTTCGAGTTCATCGCGCTCGATTTCGATCCCTTCCGCGTGCGCGACGCACGCATGGCGGGCGAACCCGTGGTGTACGGCGACGCCACGCATGCCGAAGTGCTGCGCGCCCTCGGTCTCGAGCATGCCTCCGTCGTGGTGATTTCCTTCGACGAGCCCGCGACGGCCTTGCGCATCGTGCGTGCCGTGCGTCGGTTGCGCGCCGACGTGCCAGTGCTGGTGCGCACCGAGGATGACAAGTTTCTCGAACCATTGCAGGCGGCCGGCGCGACCGAGGTTGTGCCGGGCATCTTCGAGACGAGCCTGGCGCTCGTGTCGCACGTGTTGTTGTTTCTGCGGGTACCGGCAGCCGAAGTGCTGGAGACGACCGAGGAGATCCGGCACGAGCGCTACGCGATCCTGCGCAGCGTCTTCCGTCGGCGCGAGGACCGCGCGCCCCTGAATCCCGAGGACGATCGGCGAGACCGGCAGCAGCTGTACACGGTCGTCCTGCCGCCGGGCGCGCGTGGGGTGGGCCAGACCATCCGCGACCTGGGGCTGGAACGCGGTCGCGTGACCGTTAGCGCGATCCGGCGCGAGGGAATCACGGGCCGCGACCCCGACCCCGAGACTCGGCTCAAGGTCGGGGACGTGCTGGTGTTGTGGGGACGGCCCGAGGACCTGCAGCGGGCGGAAAGCCAGCTGCTGATGGGCTAACGATCCGCCTGCAGGTGCGCCTCGACCAGCCAGAGGTTCTTGTCGGCACCGCGCGATACGCCCGTAAACAGGTCGCTGGTATCGGCATCGCCGACCTTGCCGGTCTCGTCGATGGCCTTGCGCACGCTCTTGCCGAAACGGGCGAGCGCGCCCGCAAGCGCTTCCAGGTGGGCGCGGCCCTCGGTCAAGTCGACCGGGTACACAGGCAGCTTCGACCGGCCAGCCACGGCCTGCAGCGTGCCCTCGGCGGTGCCGCCCAGTGCAGTGATGCGCTCGGCCATGTCGTCGACGTGGCCACCCAGGTCGCCGGCAATCCTGTCGAACAGTTCGTGCAGGGCGATGAAGTTCGGCCCTTTCACGTTCCAGTGCGCCTGCTTGGCCTGGAACTGCAGATCGATCGCGTCCGCCAGGCGGGCGTTCAGGACCTCGACGACCTTGGTGCGGGTCTTGGTGGAAAGGTCATTACGGGTCGGGTGCATGGCAACTCCTTGACGGCGGCAATCCTTGATACGGATCGGGTCAGGGGGTGGTCATTGTCGGGTCCCCGGCCGGCGGATCCAACAGAACCTGACGATGTCATCGATCGGGCTGGTCGATCGGCATATTAAACAGATGTCCATGTATTGACACCATGTCAATTCCCGATCACGATGCCAACCATGTCGTACCTCACCGCACGCCGCCAGGAAGAAAAGGATCGCCGTCGCGCCGAAATCGTCGATGCGGCCGAGGCCCTGTATGCCGAGACGGGCTGGGATGCCATCACGATGGACCAGGTGGCCCGCCGGGCCCGCCTGAGCCGTGCCCTGCTCTACGTCTACTTCAAGGACAAGAGCGACCTGCACATGGCGCTGGTCGAGCGCTCGCTCGAGGCGCTGCACGATCGCTTCGTCGCGGCTCGGGCGGACCGGCCGAACGGCATTGCGGAGGTCGAGGCCATCGGCCGTGCCTACCTCGCCTTCTCCGTGGAAACGCCGCACTACTTCGACGCGTGTGCCCGCTACCAGGCGCACCCGACGGGCGAACACACGGCGGACGGAACTCCCTGCAATGAAACGGCCTGCGCCGTCGCCGGCCATAGCGTGCACGAGGTCATCGTCGAGTCGCTGCTGCGCGGCGTGGCCGACGGCTCGATGCGGGCGGACATCGACGATCCATTCGTCACCGCGCTGACGCTGTGGGCGTTCACGCACGGCATGATCCAGATCGCATCGACCAAGGGCGGCCAGATCGAACACCAGGGCACGTCCGTGCAGTCGTTCATCGAGCATGGCCTCGACCTCGCGCTGCGGGCGCTGAAGCCATGAAGCGCGCGACTTCCCTGCTCCTGTCCGTGGTGCTGATCGGTGGCCCCGTGCCGCTGGCACAGGCCGCATCGCCACCACCTGTCGCGCAAGCGGCGCAGCCGCTGGTCACCATGGAAGACGGCCTGCGCCAGGTCATCGACGAAGCGCTCGCCGCCAACCTCGAACTGCGCGCTTCCGGCGCGACCGTGCAGCAACGGCTTGCCGCGCTCGACCAGGCGCGTGCGCGTTACCTCCCGGTGATCGACTTCGCTGCGCGCTACTCGGTGGCCGACGGCGGTCGCACCATCGACTTCCCGGTCGGTGACCTGCTGAACCCGGTGTACGAGACGCTGGACCAGATGCTGGTGGCGCAGGGCCAGGCCCCGCAGTTTCCGCGCGTCCAGAACCAGTCGATCGCTTTCCTGCGCGACCAGGAGCAGGAGACGAAGCTGCTGCTTGAGCAGCCGCTCTATGAACCGCGCATCCGTCCGGCGGTCGACGCAACTCGAGCCGACGCCGCCCGTGCCGAAGCGGACCTGGCCGCGCTGCGGTCGCAGGTCATCCGCGACGTCAAGCAGGCGTACTACCGCTGGATCGCGGCACAGCAGGCCGTCACGGTGCTCGACGCAACGCTCGAAGCCACGCGCGAGAACCTCAAGGCCAACGCCAGCCTGTACCGCAACGGCAAGGTCACGCGCGACCTCGTCTACCGCGCCGAGGCCGACGTGCTCGAAGTGGAGCAGGAACGCCTGGCCACCGCGAGTCGCGTGCGCATCGCGCAGAGTTACGTGAACCTGCTGCGCAATGCACCCCTGACGCAGCCACTGCCGAACGCGGCGCTCGATGCCGAGACGATCGAACGCTTCCGCGCACGGTTGCTGGCCGTGCTCGCGGGACGGCAAGCGGACGCACCGAGGCTGCAGGACCTCGCGAGCCAGCGCCGCGAGGAACTGAAAAGCCTCGATGCAGCCATCGCTGTGGGCGAAGCGCGCCAGGACCTGGCGCGCGCGGCCTTCAAGCCGTCGCTCGCCTTTGGCGCCGAAGCGGGCATCCAGGGCACGGACTACGGCTTCGCGGACGAAGACCGCTACGTGCTTGCGTCGCTGGTGCTGCGCTTCAACGCGTTCCGCGGCGGCGCCGACCAGGCCGCCCTGCGCGAGGCGCGCGCCGTCACCGAACAGTTGCGCGCGACTCGCGAACTCGCCGGCCAGCGCGTCCGCCTCGAGGTGCAACAGGCGCTCGAGAACTTCGAGGTGGCCGAGGCCTCGCTCGACACCGCAGCCAAGCGCGCCGAAGCGGCCAATGGCGCGTTTACGATCACCAGCCGCAAGCGTGACCTCGGCCAGATCAACCAGGCCGAGTTCATCGACGCGCGGCGCGCGCAGACCGATGCCCAGCTCAACGTGACACGGGTGCGCGCTGAATACCTCGCGCGTCTTGCAGAACTCGAATTCTCCATCGGCGACGCACGCCGCCTGGAGCAGGAGCGGATGTGAAAGTGCCAACCTGGCAGGCGTTCTCCGTCGTGGCCGCGGCGGTCCTGCTTGGCGCCTGCGGCGCCGAAAAGAAAGACGACACTGCCGATGCGCAGCCTGCCGCGGTGCGCGCGGCCCCGGTGGCCAGCGTTGCCGTGACTGCGCAGACACGCACGGTGGGTGTGCTCGCACCTCGCGACGAAATCCGCCTGGCCTTCAAGGTCGGCGGCGTCGTCGATTCGGTGCGCGTCGAAACGGGCGACGTCGTGCGCAAGGGCCAGCTGCTCGCCGAACTGAAGCGCGCGGAGGTGGATGCCGCGGTCTCCCAGGCAGCCGAGGGCGTCGAAAAGGCTCGCCGGGACCTGGAACGCGCCAGGCAGTTGCGCATCGACGAAGTCGCGACCGAAGAACAGGTGCAGGACCTGACGACGGCCTACAACGTCGCCCGCTCCAACGTCGACGCGGCACGCTTCAACGCGCGCTACTCGCGCATCGAGGCGCCGGCGGACGGCATCGTCTTCGAGCGCATGGTCGAGGGCGGTGAACTGGTGCAGCCTGGACAACCGGTCATCGTGCTCGGCTCGACTGCTTCGGGATGGGTCGTACGCGTCGGCCTCGCCGACCGCGATGTAGTGCGCATGGAACCGGGTGCGCCCGCGCAGGTGACGTTCGACGCGTTCCCGGGTCGCGCATTCGAGGGCAAGGTGACGCGCATCGGCGCGGCCGCGGACCGCATGACGGGCACGTTCGAGGTCGAAATCGAAGTGCAGCCGCAAGGCGCCCGCTTCGCGCGCGGCCTGGTGGCCAAAGTCTCGTTGCCGCTGGCGCCCTTGCCCGACGTCGCCCCGAACGCGACTGTCGTGCCAGTCACCGCACTCGTGGAAGCCGACGGCAAACGTGCGACCGTATACGTGCTCGATCGCGAGAAGAACGTCGCGCGCCGCAAGGACGTCACGCTCGGCCCCCTGCTCGGCGAGCAGGTGATCGTGACTGTCGGCCTCACCGCGGGCGAACCGGTGATCACGGACGGCGCGGCGTGGCTCACGGACGGTCGCAGCGTCCGCGTCGTCGCCGACGACCGGGGTTGAGCCGTGCGGCTGTGGGAATTCGCGGTCCGGCGCTGGCAGTTCACGCTGCTGCTGTTTGGACTGCTGCTCGGCGTCGGTTTCACCACGCTCAAGAACATTCCGCGCGCCGAGGACCCGGAGTTTCACGCGCCGGTGCCGATCGTCGTCGTCGCCTATCCCGGCGCGGATCCGGCTGACATCGAGCGGCTGATCGTCGATCCCATCGAAGACGCCATCAACGAACTCGACGACATCAAGCGCATGGACAGCCGCTCGCTCGACGGCGTCGGCATCATCCAGGTCGAGTTCCAGTGGGACCAGGATCCGGACGAAAAGTACGACGAAGTGGTGCGCGAGGTGAACCGCATCCGCGCTGAACTGCCCGCAGACGTCGCGAGCCTCGAGGTACGGCGCACCGGCTCTGGCCTGGTCAACATCATGCAGGTCGCGCTCGTCAGCCCGGACGCCACTTACCGCGAACTCGACGAACTCGGCCGGGCACTGAGCGACGACCTCGAAACGCTGCCCGGCGTGCGCCGCAGCGAGGTGTTCGCGCTGCCCGAAACGGAGGTCCGCATCGCCGTCGACCTCGAGCGGATGGGTCGCGCGGGCGTTGCACTCGGACAGGTCGAGGCCGCGGTGCGCGGCGAGAACGCGTCGATCCCGGGCGGCTCGGTCGACCTCGGCCTGCGCAAGTTCAACCTGAAGACTTCAGGCAGCTACGATTCGCTCGACGAAATCGCGGGCACGGTCGTGGCGAGTCGCAACGGCAGCGTGGTGCGGTTGCGCGACATCGCCGAGGTCTCGTGGGACACGAGCGAGCAGCAATACATCGGCCGCTACAACGGCCAGCGCGCCATCTTCGTGACCGCGAGCGCGAAGGACCGCGTCGACGTTTTCGACGTACGCTCAGGGATCGATGGCGGCCTCGCTCGCTTCGAGGGCACCTTGCCGCCGAACGTCAGGCTCGAGCGCGGCTTCGACCAGACGCGCAACGTCAAGCATCGGCTCGACCGGCTCGGCCTCGACTTCGCCATAGCGATCGCCCTGGTCCTGCTGACGCTGACCCCGCTCGGCCTGCGGGCCGCCAGCGTGGTGATGATCTCGATCCCGCTCTCGCTGGCGATCGGGCTCGCCGCGCTCTACTTCACGGGTTTCTCGCTCAACCAGCTCTCCATCGCGGGTTTCGTGCTGGCGCTCGGCCTGCTGGTCGACGACTCGATCGTCGTCGTCGAGAACATCGAGCGCTACCTGCGCGCGGGATACAACCGGGTCGAGGCTGCGATCGCGGCAACCGACCAGATCGCGCTCGCCGTCGTCGGCTGCACCGCAACGCTGCTGTTCGCGTTCCTGCCGCTGCTGTTCCTGCCCGAAGGCGCCGGCATCTTCATCCGTTCGCTGCCGGCGGCGGTGCTGTTCACCGTGGCCGCGTCGCTGCTCGTTTCGCTGACGGTCGTCCCCTTCCTCGCGAGCCGCCTGCTGCGGGCCGAGGGTCACGGCGCCGAGGGCAACAAGGCCCTGCAGGGATTGATGCGCGTGATCCATGGCATCTACGGTCCGGCGCTGCGCGTCGCGCTGGCCGCGCCGAAGCGCACGCTGCTCGCGGCGCTGGCCTTCGTGCTCGCCTCCTTTGGTCTGACGACGCTGATGGGGTTCAGCCTGTTCCCGAACGCCGACATCCCGCAGTTCCGCATCGCCGTCGAGACGCCGACCGGCGCGAGCCTGGCCGATACCGATCGCGCCGTGCGCTTCATCGAAGCCGAACTGCAGCGGCACGAGGCAGTGAAGCACGTGTTCGCGAACGTGGGTCGTGGCAACCCCCGCGTCTACTACAACATTTTCCCGGAGGAAAAGAAGGCGAACGTCGGCGAGCTCTTCGTCGAACTGCAGCAGTTCGACCCGCGCACGACACCGGAGCTGCTGGAGGAACTGCGGCAGACGTTCGCCGGCTACCCCGGCGCACGCATCATCGTCGAGAGCTATCGCAACGGCCCGCCGATCAACGCACCGATCGAAATCGCGATCGTGGGGCCCGACCTCGATGTGCTGCAGAAGCTCGCGAACCAGGCCGAAGCGCTCATGGTGGCGACGCCGGGCACCCGCAACGTCGACAACCCGGCGCGCCGCCTGCGCACCGATCTCGACCTGCGCATCGATTCCGACAAGGCCGCGCTGTTCGGCGTCGCTCCGGTCGAGGTCGACCGCACGGTACGCGCTGCCGTCGCGGGCCTCACCGTGGGCAAGTACCGCGAAGCGGACGGCGACGAGTACGACATCACGTTGCGGCTGCCGATGCAGGAGCGGCAGCAGCTGCAGGCGCTCGATTACATCGAGGTCGCCTCGGCGAGCGGGCAGCCCGTACCTTTGCGGCAGTTGACCGATCCGGAATTCAAGGCGGCACCGAGTGCGATCCGCCGGCACGATCGACTGCGCGAATACGTGCTGACGGCGTACCCGACCGCGGACATGAACGTGGCCGAGGTGACGCAGAGTGTCCTGCGGAACCTGCGGCAGCTCGAGTTGCCGCCCGGGTACTCGATCCGGGCCGGCGGCGAACTCGAAGCGCAGCAGGAGAGTTTTGGCGGCATCGGCACGGCCGTGCTGGTCGCCGTGTTCGGCATCCTGGCCGTGCTGGTGCTCGAATTCGGCAGCTTCCGTTCGATGCTGATCGTCGCAGGCGTGATTCCACTCGGCATGGCCGGCGGCTTCATCGCGCTGTTCCTGGCGGGCTACGACCTGTCGTTCACCGCGACCATCGGCATCGTGGCGCTCATCGGCATCGAGATCAAGAACTCGATCCTGCTGGTCGACTTCACCAACCAGCTGCGTGAACAGGGCGTGCCGCTCGACGACGCGATCACGCAGGCGGGCGAAATCCGCTTCCTGCCGATCCTGCTGACATCTGCCACGGCGATCGGCGGCCTGCTGCCACTCGCGATCCAGGGTTCGGGACTCTATTCGCCGCTCGCGATCGTGATCATCGGCGGACTGGTGTCGTCGACGTTGCTCGGCCGGCTGGTGACGCCCGTGATGTACAAGGTGCTGCCGCCTTCGATCGTGGTGCTGCCCGGAGCGACGGCCGATGCTTCGCTGGCCGTCACGCGGGCGGTCTGAAGGGCGTTCGTTCCGGGTCTTCCCCGGGCGAGCGGAAAGGCAGACACGCTCGCCCGGGGAAGACCCGGAACGAACGCTGATCGGCCGCGCGTGCGCAGTTCCCGTCAAGGGCTGAGAATTCGCACGGCGCATGCAACGGCCACACGTGCACATTGCATGACCGTCTGCAGATGATTCGCAACCGGCAGCTTCCATGGCTCCGTCACCAAATCGTGTTGATGGAGCTCGCTCTCATACGTGCCGTACGCCGCAAGCAGACGGTCAACGGGGAATGACGACCCATCTGAGACAGTCAGGAACCTCCGCTTCCCAGCGGTCCCTTCGAACACGCGATTGGCCACGGATTGGTCGGCGCTCTATCGGCAGCCCGCTTGGGCCGGTTCAGGCGCCCACTGTTAGAACTGCACCGACAACCATCAGGCCGATGCCGATACCCAGTCGCAGTGAAATGGGCTCACCGAGTGCCAGCCATGCCAGCAGAACGGTCATCGGGAGGCTCAACTTGTCGATGGGCGCTACCCGCGATGCAGGCGCAAGTTGCAGCGCCTTGAAGTACGCGAGCCAGGACAGACCGGTGGCTACGCCCGACAGAACGAGAAACACCAGGGTGCGCCCCTTCAAATCACGCAGCCCGACGGCTTCACCACGCGCGAGTACGATTCCCCAGGCAAACACAAGGACCACCACCGTGCGGACGGCGGTCGCGAGATTTGACGGGACACCCTGGATACCGATCTTGGCCAATATTGCGGTGGCGCCGGCGGCCATGGCGGACAGCAGCGCATAAAAGACCCATGTGTTCATGTCCTCTCCAGCGGGCTGGTGCTCAGCGATCGGACAGCATCCAACCGTCTTGCTAGAAGCTGTGGTGTGTTTCGACGAGCAACTGCACGGAGTCGATCCCGGGCTGACGTGATAGGGGAACGGCGAGATCGATGTGCAGCACGTTGCCGAACCCGCTGCGGGCATTGCCAATGCGCAGGCCGACGCCGACGTCCGACAGCAGCCCGAGCGGTTCCTGGCCCGCGACGTCCTGACCCCACGTGCGTCCCGCATCGGCGAATGCCGCCGCGCCGATGTGGAACAGTCGGAACGGATACCAGTCCGTGTAAATGCGCTCCTCGACCGTGACGAGCGCGCTGGCGGTGCCGGACTGGTAACGCAGCGGGTATCCGCGTAATCCATTGTCGCCGCCCAGCAGCAACTGGTGATCAAGGTCGGGCCGCTCCGCGACCGACCCGCGCGCACTTGCGAAGAACAGCGCGCGTGGCGTTTGTCGGTAGTAATAGCGGGCCTCACCCTGCAGCAGCGTGTCGCTCAAACCGTTCTCCTGCACGCGACCGCTCAGGTCGGCGGTGAAGAATATCGACTGCGCGTCGCCGAGGCGCTTGCCGGCATTGCCATGAGCCTTGGCGATGGCTGCGGTGCGGTCTGCGCCCCAGGCGGGTGCTGCGATACCCAACTCCGCCCGCAGCGTGCGTCCAAACTGCAGGTCCTCGGTGCGAGCAAGCTGATCCTGATTGTGCGCCGTGACGAAATCGTCCTCGATCCACTCCATGCCCACCCACGGGTAGACCAGCTTGCGATCCTGCGGCAGTGGCGCGACGAGTTGTTCGTCGCGTGCCTCGCTGAAGCGGCTGTCGTCGTAGCGCACACCTGCCAACCAGCGCCGAGCCCAGCCGTCCTGCAGCCCGCGCGAACGCCCACCGTAAATCTCGAAGCGGTCGGTATTCTCCGTGAAAGCGTCGAGGACCTCGCCCTGCTGATAGCGCGAGTTGAGGCGGTCGCCCGCGAGCAGGCTAAACCCCGCACTCCAACGGGTGTCGAGCGAATAGAACGGTTGCCCGACCGCAAGCTCCGCAAAGCTGCCGTCACTGTTGTCCGCGTACGCGACACGTCCTCGCCACCAGCTGCCGAGGATCTGCGGGTCCTCGTATACGGCGAGCAGCGTGTCCCGATCGACATTGCTTGCCCACGACAGCGACACCAGTTCACCACGCCCGAGAAAGTCCTGATCTTCGACCTTGATACCCACCTTGTTCGTGCCGCCCTTGCGGTTGAAATTGAAGCCGGGAGTCAGGCTCCACACGTCGCGCACTCGCACGCGCAGGTCAACCGTCTGTTCGGCGGCGTAGTAGCAGGTTGGCTCGATCCAGGCGTCGTACAGGTAGCGTCGGCCGCGCAGCAATCGCTCCGTCTCGGCAACTTTCTGCTGGGAAAGTGGCTCGGACTCCTTGAACAATAACTGGGAACGGACGGCCTCATCGCGTGTGAGCATGTGCAGGTTGTTGGCCCAACGGTAGACGGTCACGTCCTCCCCGGGCTTCGTGGGATCAAAGATGTCCTCAACCTGGACGTCGATGTCCCCCACCTTCACCCCGCGCTGCTCGAGCTCCGCAATCGTGGGCAGTTCCTGCGACGATCCGGGTGCCTCGCAGCCGTATCCAAACGCAGCGCCGGACGCACCGACGAGTGCGAGGGCCACCAGGGTGTTCCGTAGTCGCCGGTTACAGGTCGTGGACATGTGGGACCGCCTTGGCTAATGGCGCACGGCGCGGCGCGCTGCGGAATCAGGATCACCAGGCCAACGATGAACGCCATCAAGACTGCCGAAGCGCCGAAGCGACTCAAGTCGAGCCCACCCGCCGCGAGCGGTTTGTCCAGAAAATCGCCGACGACGGCCCCCAGCGGGCGCGTCAGCACGAAAGCCGCCCAGAACAGGGCCGTTCGCGAGATGCCGGTCCACCGGTACGCGGCTGCAACAAGTGCGATCAGTGCCGTGAAGATGACCATCCCGCCGACGTAACCCAAGCCCGCGCTGTCGGCGGTCCAGTCACCCAGCGCCGTTCCCAGCGTCTGCGAGAACATGATCGTCACCCAGTAGAAGACCTCTGCCCCGGGCGAACTCACCGAATCGACAGACACCGTCCCAAGCACCCTGTGCCAGAGGGCGAGTGAGCTGAGCAATATCGAAAGGAGCAGCAGGCTGCCGCCGAGATACCCGATACCCAGCGAGCGATCAGCAAAATCGGCAAGGGTCGTTCCAAGCGTCGTCGTCGCGATGATCGTCGCCCAGTAGAGAAACGGACTGAAACGCCGTGCGCGGATCTGTGCACTCACGGCCACGACCATGATGGCGGCGAACACGCCCGTGGCCGCCAGGTAGCCGAGATTCATCGACATCGAAACCGCATCGCCGGCGGTTTCACCGAGTGTCGTCGCCGCGATCTTGATCAGCCAGAAGACCAGCGTGATCTCCGGCACTTTCACCGCGGCCTTTTCCAACAGGTTCGACATGGTCTGCAATTGCTCTTGCGCTGCGCTCGACTTCATTGGTAGTCGTGCGT
This sequence comes from Pseudomonadota bacterium, assembly GCA_016704655.1. GTDB lineage: Bacteria > Pseudomonadota > Gammaproteobacteria > Steroidobacterales > Steroidobacteraceae > RPQJ01. The sequence goes on from JADIZR010000014.1 coordinate 56,032, forward strand.
TTTGAACAGCTCCGCCGCGGTCTGGAAGTACGCAATGCCCAGTGGCAGCAGGTGGGTGTCGTCCGGTTTCGCCGTGAACGTCCCTAGCGCATGGTCGTAGCGATAGGCCTGACTGGTCTTGCCGAGGCCCACGACAACTAGGTCATCGTCGCGCAGGATCGCTACGTCGTGGTTGTGACTGAACAGTGCGATGCGCGGCTGTCCTGCCGGCCGGTTCAGTACGTCGACGCCGAAGAACGGTGCCTCATAGGGAAGACCAAGCAAGCCCAGCACCGTCGGAGCGATGTCGATCTGCGTCATAAGCGTATCGACCTGGCGCGGCGCAATGTGTTTCGGCGCGTAGATCATCAGGGGGATCTCGTACGTCTCCAGGGGAATCGCCGCCTTGCCGTACACGCGCGCACCGTGATCGGCGACGACGATGAAGATCGTGTCGTCGAACCAGGGCTGCTTCGCGGCTTCGCGCAGGAAATACCCGAGCGCATAGTCGGCGTAGCGGACGCCCGCCTGGCGGCCGCCACCCTCAGCCTTGATTCCTTCGCGCTCGAGACCCGGCCGAAACGTGTAGGGCTTGTGATTGGAGGTGGTCATGACGATCGAGAAGAACGGCCGGCCCGCCGCAAATTCCTGCCCGAAGTGCTCGATCGCACGGTCGAACAGGTCTTCATCACTGACGCCCCAGATGTTCTCGAACCGTACGTGCGGAATATCGGCGCGGTCGATGACCTGAAAGCCGTTGCCCTCGTAGAAGGCATTCATGTTGTCGAAATAGCCGTAGCCGCCGTACATGAAGCTGGTGCGGTAGCCGCGGCCCTGCATGACGCTGCCCCAGGTCGCGATGCCGGTGTTACCGGGCCGGCGCAGGATCGAGACGGTCGGGATGGGCGGGAATGAAGCAGTGATGGCTTCGAGGCCGCGCACGGTGCGGGTGCCGGAAGCATACGTGTTCGCGAACCAGAGCCCCTGCTTCGCATAAGCGTCGAAGTTCGGTGTCCAGTCCTTGTCCGAGCCGTGCAGCTTGCTGAACTCGGCGCCGAACGACTCGCTCGACACCACGACAACGTTCAATCGTCCCAGGCCGTTCGGCCGGGCCGCGTGACTGCGGTTGAGGCGGCCGGCCGCGAGTTGCGTGAACTGCACGTCGTCACCCGCGAGCTGGGCATGCAGCAGTGCTCGGTTCTCCGCAGGGGGACGAGTCAGGTAATACGACGCGTAGTCGATGTCGCTCGTCCGTGCCGCAAGAAAGAAACTGCTGTGGCCATTCTGCAGCAGTTCGTTCTCGACCCGGTTTGCAGAAAGTGAAAGCGCATCGGTCGGGTAGTAGGCGATCGCGAGCAGCAGCAGCGCCGCGTACGGCACGAACAGCAAGAGCCGTTCGCGAAGCCGAACCGCCGTGATGCGGCTGGCGTCGAGCCACGGGCGCAGGGCGTAGGTGATGATCGCACCGAGCGTAATTGCGGCCAGCAGCACCTTGACCACTGGGTACGCTTCCCAGATGTCGATAAAGACCTCGCCCGGGAAGGCGAGGTAGTCGAAGGCGACGAGATTGAAACGCGCGTCGAACTCCTCGAAAAAAAAGTACTCGGTCGCCGCCAGGTACAGCAAGCCGACGATGCCGATCAGCGTGCCGACATGAAGCACCACGCGGTTCCACCGCGTGCGGAACCAGTTGTCCGGCAACAGCAGGATGTACAGCGCGAGCGGCGCAAAAAGTAAAGACTCTCGACGAAGTCGTTGACCAGGCCGGCGAGCATCAGGAATGGCAGATTCACCGCCGACACGTCGGCGTCGAGCCCGAATTTGCCCCAGAGCACCAGTCGGCTGGCAAACCCGAGCACCAGGTAGACCGCCACGAGTGAAAGCCAGGGCGCAAAGCGACGCACGGACCTGTTGAGAACTGCAGACATGGGTACCCCGGTGATACACGACGCAACCCGGGTGACTCGCCTGACTCAGTGTCAGACGCGCGGTCTCGTGAAGACCAATCGGCAATCTTGCAAAAAAATGCCAGTCACCCAGAACGGGTCGACGGCCCGCCCCGGTTTAGAGCGACCTGTTTGAATCAACCCGTGGCGCACACCTTGCGCCGACGAGCCGTATGATCCCGTGAGGGATGCGTTAGTTTTTCGTTAGTATCCGGCGTTCACGACGCGACGGATTGCCAAAGGACAATGAACTGCGTGCCGCCGCCTGGCCGATCGTGCGCCGAGACCTGCCATCCCAATCGATCGCAGATGCGCCGGATGAGGTCGAGCCCAAGGCCCGACCCTTGGCTGCTATCGCCGCGGTAACCGCGCGCAAAGATGCTTTCCTTGTCCACGCCTGCCAGTCCGATGCCGGTGTCTTCGACCACCAACCGCCCCGCATCGAGCACTACGCGCACGCTCCCGCTGGCCGTGAATCGGATGGCGTTCTCGATCAGGTTCTGCACGATGATCGCCGGCAATCCTGCCGGTGCCGTCAACCACTGCTCATCCGCAACCTCGGCACGCAACTCGAGCCCCTTGGCCTGTGCGACCGGTCGGTAATCGTCCACGGCGTCGCTGACGACCGCCCGAAGGTCGACGTTCATCGCAGGGACGGTGGCGTTGCCACGTCCCAGAAACAGGATGGCTGCGACGATGTCCTCCATGCGGCGGGCCGCTCGCGACACACGGAAGACACGCTCTCGGTTCAAACCGGCAATCCCGGGATCGTCGAGCAGGAGCTCAGCCGCGGTTGCGACCACGGACGTAGGCGTTCGAAGCTGGTGGCTGATGTCGTCGGTGAGCGATTTTTCGCGCTCCAACAGCGACGCTATTCTCGACTGGTAGCCGTCCATCGATTTGGCGATCAAGCGGGCTTCCCTGGTTCGCACGTTCTCATCGCACAGTGGATGCGGCTCAGCGGGATCGAGCTTACCGAGGACGTCGACCAGGTCCGTGATGGGGCGCAACGCGGTCCGCGTGAGCCTTGCCGCGACCCAGCCGGCCACAAGCACGGTCAACACCAGAACGGCGGCGCCAAGAAAAATCAGCTGAGCTTCGAGACGTTCGACCCCACGAATGTCCGCCACCACCGCAAACACTTTGCACCTACGATCTTCTTTCCGGCGAAGACCTCGGTCGCTTGGTCCCATTCAATCTCGCGAACGCCTTCGCGCATATGCTGCAGCGGTTCTGGCAGCCTGGCCTGCTGGTCCACCGGCGCAACCCAACGGCGCATTCCACCCCCCTGATCGGTGATCGGATCGGTGGCAGAGGATTCGGTGCCCGTCATCTTCTGCAATTCGATCTGCACCACCCGCCGCAACAACTCCTGCTCGAGCACCTGGACGAAGTGACCCAGCGCGACCGAAAAAGCCAGTGTCATGACGGCAATGACAGCCGCCAGTGCCCAGAGGAATCGGGCGCGCAGTGAGTGCTCAGGCCGCATCGGGTTCTTCCGCCAGGCGGTAGCCTACGCCGTGGACGGTGTGCAGCAGCCGGGGCAGACCCGGCGCATCAACCGCCTGACGCAGCAAATGCACGTGCGCTCGCAGTGCTGCGTCTGACGACGGTGGCGCGTCGCCCCAGAGCAGCTCGATCATCTGGTCGCGTGTGACGACCGCGGGGCTCGATCGCATCAGCAGGTCCAGGAGTCGAAGTCCCGACGGCGTTACGGGTCGCCTCACGCCCGCGCGGTGAACGGTGTGCGTCGCCACGTCGAGTCGGAGGTCCGCGACGGCGCGTTCAGCGCCGGCAACACCTCCGCGCCGCAGGAGTGCCGCCAGCCGTGCCGCCAGCTCCTTGAGCGAGAAAGGCTTCTTCAAGTAGTCGTCCGCCCCAGCTTCGAAACCTGCCAGCACGTCAGTTTCGAGATCGCGCGCCGTCAACATGATGACCGGTGTCGCGAGTCGGGCTTCGGTCCGCAACCATCGACAGACATCCAGCCCGCTTGCACCGGGAAGACCCACGTCGAGAATGATCGCTTCGTACCGATTGTGGGTACAGAGGGCGCGTGCCTGCAGGCCGTCGGATGCATAGTCCACCGGGTGACCCAGTGCCTCCAGGAACTCGTCACTTCTTCAGGAGATCGCCGGCGTCGAGGCCGAGGCGTTCGATCGTCGACAGCACGCGCGGCCATTCCGTTACGAGGAATTTCTCGCGTTCGTCCCGCATCAGACTCACGCGCGCACCCGGTGTGACGAACATGCCGCGGCCACGCCGCTTCTCGACCAGCCCCTCGTCGACCAGCTGCTGGTAACCCTTCAGGACGGTCAATGGATTGAGCGTGTGCTCGGCGGCGACGCTGCGCACGGACGGCAGTGCGTCGCCCTCGGCGAGCGTGCCTTCGAGGATCATCGCCACCACCTTGTCACGGAGCTGGCGGTAGATCGGCTGGTTGTCGTTCCAGGTGGAGTCCATGCGTCATCAAGGTTCGGACGTCGGTGGTGCGCTGCTTTACTGTAGCAGAACACCAAGGCCGGTCCCGTCAGGGGCGACCGGTGCGCGATATGGCGACGGAGGGGTGCGCATCGAGAGCCGGGGGCGTGATGGCCTGATGCGCCACCGGCCTCGATGCGACCGCATACCCTGCGATCAACCATGTGACGACGGCGAGGACTGTTGCCCAGAACCTGTCTGACGTCTTCATGGCGGTCACCTCATCCTTGAGCGGGTTTCCTTGGTGTTGTAGTTAACTACAACACTAAACAGTTTGCAAGCCCTCGAGGCATGAATCGATCCGGAGTCGAGGCGGCTTTCTGACAAAGCTTGCTTTGCAGCGCGTTAAAATGTCCAACCCCGGACAGGCACAAGCGACGGGAGCCTTGACCCGCCACGAGCGACCCGGGATCCGACACCACAGAGAGAATTCCCTCATGAAGACCCCCGTCAATGTCGCCATCACCGGCGCCGCGGGCCAGATCGGCTACGCGCTTGCCTTCCGAGTGGCCTCGGGCCAGATGCTCGGTCCCGACCAGCCGGTCAACCTGCACCTGCTCGAGATCACGCCGGCCCTTGGCGCGCTGCAAGGCGTCATGATGGAACTGAACGACTGCGCGTTCCCGACGCTGAACAGGATCGTCGCGACGGACGATGCGAAGATCGCGTTCAGGGATTGCCACGCTGCACTGCTCGTCGGCGCACGTCCGCGCGGTCCGGGCATGGAGCGTAAAGACCTGCTGCTGGCGAACGCGCAGATTTTCTCGGCACAGGGCAAGGCGCTCGACGCCGTCGCGGATCGCAACGTGCGCGTGCTGGTCGTCGGCAACCCGGCGAACACCAACTCGCTGATCGCGATGAAAAATGCGCCGAGCCTCGCCCCGAAGCGCTTCACCGCGATGGTTCGTCTCGATCACAACCGCGCGCTCTCGCAGCTGGCGGAGAAGACCGGCACGCACGTGACCGATCTCAAGAAGGTGATCATCTGGGGCAACCACTCGGCGACGCAGTATCCCGACCTGCATCACGCGACGGTGGCGGGCAAGGCCGCACTCTCGCTTGTCGATCAGGCCTGGTACGCCGACACGTTCATTCCCGTCGTGCAGCAGCGCGGCGCGGCAATCATCAAGGCGCGCGGGCAGTCTTCGGCAGCCTCGGCTGCATCCGCCGCGATCGACCACATCCGCGACTGGACGCTCGGCACCCCGGCCGGTGACTGGGTCTCGATGGGCGTGCCGTCGGATGGCAGCTATGGCATCCCGGACGGCGTGATTTACGGTTTCCCGGTGACCTGCAGCGACGGCAAGTACGAGATCGTGCAGGGTCTTGCGGTCAACGAGTTCAGCCGTGCGCGCATGGACGCAACCCACAAGGAACTCCTCGAGGAGCGCGACGGCGTCCAGGATCTGATCTAGGGGTTAGGGGTTAGGGGTTAGGGGTTAGGGGTTAGGGGTTAGGGGTTAGGGGTTAGTCGGAGGTCGGAGCGGCCTGCGGCCGAAGCCCGAGCGTATCCAGCCCCACCTGTCGCACTCGACTCAACGGGCGATGGAAACCATTCCATCGCCCGTTTTGCCATTTGGGCACCTGACGTCCGAACAGGAACCAGAGCGGTCGACCTGCGTTTGACAACACTAGAATGAACGTTCATTCTGATCGGCCACCCATTCCGCGCACCGCCCCTCCGGGCCCGCACGACTTAACTCTGTCGAGGCCACATGTCATCGCCCAAGTTCGCTGATTGCAGGGCCGTCTTTGTCATCGTCGGTCTGGCCGGCGTGGCGGCATGCGGCGGCCCGGAAAGCGCCCCCCAGGGCCGCGGTGCCATGCCCGTCACGGTCGTTACGCTCGCCACGGCGCCGGTCGTTCTCCGCCGTGAACTGCCTGGACGCACCACGCCCTACCTCGTCGCGGAAGTGCGACCGCAGGTCGATGGGATCGTGCAGCAGCGGCTCTACACCGAAGGATCCGCGGTAACGGCCGGACAGCCGCTGTACCAGCTCGACAATGCGACTTACCAGGCCGATCTCGCGAGCGCCAAGGCTGCGCTAGCCCGCGCGGAGGCGACGCTCAACACTGCCCGCCTCAATGCACGGCGCTCCGCAGACCTGTTGGCGATCAACGCTGTCAGCAAGCAGGACGACGAAAACGCCACGGCTGCGTTGAAGCAGGGCGAAGCCGACGTTGCTGCTGCCGCGGCTGCAGTTCGCAGCGCAGAGGTCATCCTCGGCTATGCGCGCATCAAGGCGCCGATCGACGGCCGCATCGGCAAGTCCACCGTGACCCAGGGTGCCCTCGTCACTGCCAACCAGGAAGCGCCGCTCGCAACGGTGCAACAGCTCGATCCCATCTACGTGGACCTGACGCAGTCGAGCGCGGAATGGCTGGCGCTGCGCAGGGAACTGGCGGCGGGGCGGCTCGAGGGCACGCAGGACATGCCGGTCGCGATCGTGCTCGAGGATGGCACGCCCTACGCGCAGCCCGGCAAGCTCGCGTTCTCCGAAGTCAGCGTCGATCCGACGACCGGCAGCTTTGCGCTGCGCGTCGTCGTCCCGAATCCGGAAAATATCCTGTTGCCCGGCATGTACGTCCGCGCCATCGTCGGCACCGGCACGCGGCAGGCAGGCCTGCTCGTCCCGCAGCAGGGTATCGCGCGCGACCCGAAGGGCCACACGACCGCGATGGTCGTCGGCCAGGATGGCAAAGTGGAAGTGCGCCCGGTGCGGGTGAGCCAGGCGATCGGCGACAAATGGCTGGTGGAAGAAGGCCTGGCTGCCGGCGACCAGGTGATCGTCGAGGGCCTGCAGAAAGTGCAGCCCGGCGCGCTGGTGCAGCCGACGGAAGCCGGGGCCACACCGCCGCCCGCCGCTCCGCCCGCTCCCGCGCAGCAGTCGTAAGCGTCCGGCAATGGCACGCTTCTTCATCGACCGGCCGATCTTCGCGTGGGTCATCGCGATCATCATCATGCTGGCGGGCGGCCTCGCGATCACGCAGCTGCCGATCTCGATGTACCCCAACATCGCCCCGCCCGCGGTGACGATCAGCGCCAACTACCCGGGCGCGTCGGCGAGGGTCGTACAGGACGCGGTGACGCAGATCATCGAGCGCAACATGAAGGGCCTCGACGGCCTGATCTACATGTCTGCGACCAGCGACGCCTCGGGTAACGCGTCGATCACCCTCACGTTCGAATCCGGTACCGACCCGGACATCGCCCAGGTCCAGGTGCAGAACAAGCTGCAGCTGGCGATGCCCTCGCTGCCGCAGGAAGTGCAGCGCCAGGGCGTCAACGTGACCAAGTCGCGCAGCGGTTTCCTCATGGTCATCGCGTTCGTCTCGAAGGACGGCAGCATGACGCGTGACGACATCTCGGATTACGTCGGCGCGAACCTGGTCGACCCGCTGAGCCGCGTCCCGGGCGTGGGCACGGTGCAGCTCTTCGGATCCCCGTACGCGATGCGCATCTGGCTCGACCCGAACAAGCTCGAGACGTATGGCCTCGCCGTGGGCGACATCATCACGGCGGTGCGCGCCCAGAACGCCCAGGTCACGATCGGCCAGCTCGGTGGCGCGCCCTCGGTCGAGGGGCAGCAACTGAACGCGACGATCAGCGCGCAGGAACGCCTACAGACGCCGGAGCAGTTTCGCGACATCGTCCTGCGCAGCAATCCGGACGGGTCTGCGCTCAAGCTCGGCGACGTCGCGCGAGTCGAGATCGGCGCCGAAACGTACGAATTCGTCAGCCGCTACAACCGGCAGCCGGCGAGCGGCGTTGCGATCTCGCTGGCGACCGGCGCCAACGCGCTCGAAACCGCGGCCGGCGTGGAGCGGGCGCTGGACGATCTGCGGCTGTATTTTCCGGCCGGCCTCGAAGCGGTCGTCCCGTTCGACACGACACCGTTCGTGCGGATGTCGATCAAGGGCGTGATCACGACGCTGGTCGAGGCGATCGTGCTCGTGTTCCTCGTCATCTACCTGTTCCTGCAGAATTTCCGCGCCACGCTGATCCCCACCATCGCCGTGCCCGTGGTGCTGCTCGGCACGATGGGCGTGCTGGCCGCGCTCGGCTTCTCGATCAACATGCTCACGATGTTCGCGCTGGTGCTGGCGATCGGCCTGCTGGTGGACGACGCCATCGTCGTGGTCGAGAACGTCGAGCGCCTGATGCGCGACGAGGGGCTGTCGCCCGTCGAAGCTACTCGCAAGTCCATGCGCGAGATCACTGGCGCGCTCGTCGGTATCGGCCTGGTGCTCGCAGCGGTGTTCGTGCCGATGGCGTTCATGCCGGGTTCGATTGGCGTGATCTACCGGCAGTTCTCCGCGACGATCGTGTCGGCCATGGCGTTGTCGGTGCTGGTCGCGATCGTGCTCACGCCGGCGCTGTGCGCGACGATGCTGAAGCCGGTGCGCAAGGGCGAGCACCACGCCGAGACGGGCTTCTTCGGGTGGTTCAACCGCGCGTTCGAGCGCGGCAGCGCGGGCTACCAGGACGGCGTACGCGGCATTTTGGCGCGCAGCGGCCGCTTCATGCTCGTGTTCGCCGCCCTGGCCGGCCTGATGGCCGTGCTGTTCGCGCGCCTGCCCAGCGCGTTCCTGCCGCAGGAGGACCAGGGCACCCTGCTCGCGCAGCTGATCGCGCCGGTCGGCGCGACACAGCAGCGCACCCTGCAGTCGCTGGAAAAGGTGGAAGAGCATTTCCTCGAGGGCGAGAAGAGCGCGGTCAAGGCGGTGTTCGGCCTGCAGGGATTCAGCTTCGGCGGCACCGGCCAGAACAACGGCATGGCCTGGATCAACCTGAAGGACTGGAGCGAGCGCAAGGCGCCGGAGCTGCACGCCGATGCAATCGCCGGCCGCGCGATGGCGGGACTGTCGCAGATCAAGGATGCCTTCGTCTTCGCGTTCGTGCCGCCGCCGATTCCGGAACTCGGCCTTTCCGCTGGCTTCGCTTTTTTCCTGAAGGACAATGGCGCAGCAGGCCACGAGGCGCTCACTGCCGCGCGCAACCAGTTCCTGGGGGCCGCTGCGCAGAGCAAGCTGCTGGCGAACGTGCGCCCGAACGGCCAGGAAGACACGCCGCAGTTCCACATCGACGTCGACAACGAGCGGGCTGCTGCGCTCGGGTTGGCGACGGCCGACATCAATTCGACACTCTCCGCGGCCTGGGGCGGCCAGTACATCGACGACTTCGTTGACCGCGGTCGCGTGAAGCGGGTCTACATCCGCGCGGATGCACCGTTTCGCATGACGCCCGACGACTTCAAGCTCTGGTCGGTGCGCAACGCTGAAGGACGCATGGTGCCGTTCTCCGCATTTGCCACATCACGCTGGGACTACGGCTCGCCGCGCCTCGAGCGGTACAACGGCGTGCAGGCAATGGAGATCAATGGCCAGGGCGCGCCAGGCGTCAGCACGGGCCAGGCGATGGCCGAAGTGGAGCGCCTGGTCGAGCAGCTGCCGGCGGGCTTCGGCGTCGAGTGGACCGCGGTTTCCTACCAGGAACGCCAGGCGGGTGCGCAGACGCCCCTGCTCTACGCGCTGTCGCTCCTGATCGTCTTCCTGTGCCTCGCCGCGTTGTACGAGAGCTGGTCCATCCCGACGGCGGTGCTGATGGTGGCGCCCCTCGGCATCCTCGGCGCAACCCTGGCCAGCACTTTATTCGGCATGAATCGCGACGTGTATTTCCAGGTGGCGATGCTCACCACTGTCGGCCTCACGAGCAAGAACTCGATCCTGATCATCGAGTTCGCCAAGCGCAACCTCGAGCACGGCATGGAACTGGTCGAGGCCACGATGCAGGCCGTGCGGATCCGGTTGCGCCCGATCCTGATGACTTCGCTGGCGTTCGGCTTCGGCGTGCTGCCGCTCGCCATCGCGACCGGCGCCGGCTCAGGCGCGCAGCGCGCGATCGGCACCGGCGTGCTCGGTGGCATGGTGGCAGGCGTCACGCTGGGCCTGTTCTTCATTCCGCTGTTCTTCGTCGTGATCGAACGCCTGTTCGTGCAGAGAAAAGCCCATGCCTAGGCGAACGATGGCTTCGCTGGTGCTCGCTGCCGCCGTGATGTCCAGCGGATGCGGCGCGCTCGAACCGCGCTTGCCCGAGGCGGCGCCGTCGATTCCGGCGGAATGGCCCCTGCCCGCGACGACTGCGGTACCGATCGCAGCCGAGGGTGCCACGGAGGTATCGCCCGGGACGCCGGCCACGGCCGACATCGGCTGGCGCGATTTCTTCGTCGATCCGCGACTGCAGGAACTGATCGCACGCGCGCTCGACAACAATCGCGACCTGCGGGTGGCCGTGCTCAACGTCGAGCGGGCGCGGGCGCTCTACCGCATCGAGCGGGCAGACCGCGTGCCGTCCATAGGCGCGAATGCGGCATTGGTCCGCACTGGCGGCGACGCCCCCGTCACGGATGTGTTTACCGCAGGCGTCGGTATCACCGAATTCGAACTCGACCTGTTCGGCCGCGTGCGCAGCCTGAGCCAGGCGGCCCTGCAGCAGTATTTCGCGCAGGAGGAAGCGCGGCGCAGCGCGCAACTGGCACTGATCGCGGAAGTCGCGAACGCCTACCTGGCGCTCGCGGCCGACCAGGAACAGCTGCGTGTGGTGCAACTGACGCTCACGACACGTGAGGAATTCCACGCACTGACGCAGAAGCGGTACGAGTTCGGAGCGGTGTCCGCGCTGGATGTCAGTCAGTCCCGCACGCAGGTGGAAGCCGCGCGCGCAGACGTCGCCCGCTTCTCGGGCCAGGCTGCGCAGACCGCCAACGCGCTGCAGTTGCTGGTCGGTGCGCCGGTCGGAGCCGACCTGCTGCCACAATCCTTTGGCGAGTCGGTCACGGGCCTTGCGCCCCTGCCTGCAGGCCTGCCATCCGCAGTGCTGCTGCGGCGTCCCGACGTGCTCGCCGCCGAGCATCGGTTGCGCGCCGACAATGCAAACATCGGTGCAGCACGCGCGGCTTTCTTTCCGTCGATCAAGCTCACGGGCTCCGTCGGCTCCGCGAGCGACGAATTGTCGGGCCTGTTCGACGCGGGCACGGGTGTCTGGGTGTTCGCACCCAAGGTGAACCTGCCGATCTTCGAGGGCGGCCGCCTGCGGGCGAATCTCGACGTCGCCCGCGCCGACCGCGACATCGCGCTGGCGCAGTACGAGCGGGCCATCCAGGCCGGTTTTCGCGACGTGGCGGACGCGCTCGTGCTTACCACGACCCTCGCCGAACAGCGCGTCGCGCGGCAGGCGACGGTCGATGCGGCAACCGAAGCCGACCGGCTCGCACTCGCGCGTTACAAAGCGGGCCGCGACAGCTACCTGGTATTGCTCGAATCGCAGCGCGCTCTTTACCTGGCGCAGCAGACACTGATCGTCACGCGCCTGGCCGAGCAGACGAATCGGGTCACGCTGTACAAGGCGCTGGGCGGTGGCTGGCTGGAGCGCGGGCCGTGATCGGGCACGTCGTGTGCGCAGGCAAGGACACGCCACGCGCCGAGGTACAGCGCGAGCGGATCCTCTGCGCGGCGCAGAAGTGCTTCATCGAGCACGGCTTTCACGCGGCCAGCATGGCCAACATCGCGGAAGCAGCGCAGATGAGCGCTGGCCTCATGTACCGGTATTTCGAGAACAAGAGCGCGATCGTCAGGGCCATCGTCGAGCGCCAGTTGCAGGATGGGCGGGCGCAGATCGAGCAGTTGCACTCGTCGGCCGACCTTGCTGCCAGCATCCTGCAGACGTACCGCTCGTGGCTGGGCCGCGACCCTGCGGTGATGAATCCGGCGCTGTACCTCGAGATGAGCGCCGCAGCGACTCGCGACCCGCAGATCGCCGCCGCCCTGCAGGATTCCGACGAGCGCATCTTCGAAGCCCTGCAGGCGTGGATGACGCGCGACCGGGTCGACCGGGGACTGGGCCTGCCGCCAGACATCGCGTCCGGGCGCGCCCGCCTGCTGATGCAGGTCTGGAATGGCCTGGCGGTTACCGCCGTCCGGCATCCCGACCGGGATCCGGCAGCGATGCGGGACGTAATCGAGAAATTCGTGAGTCGCCTCGTCACGCCCTGAGGGCCCGGAATCCGGATATTGCGGCGGCGCAGCAATCGGATGCATAGTCGGGCTTCCGGCAGGGCACCTCGCCCCGCTCCACTGCAAGGAACGCAGCAGTGACTACCGCTTTCTGGCTCCTGGTCTTCGTCGGCGGCACCCTCTATCTCACCTACCAGCGCGTATCCCTGCGCGCGGCGACGCTGGCTGCCGGCATCGCCCTCGTTGCGTATTCAGTCACCAGCGCATCCGCGACGCCGTGGCTCGCAACGTTGTGGCTCGTGTTCGGCGCCATGGCGCTGCTGAACGTCGATGCCTTCCGCCTGCGCTTCATCACGCGGCCGTTCCTGAAGACGTACCGCCGCATGCTGCCGTCGATGTCGGACACGGAGCGCGAAGCGCTCGAAGCCGGCACCGTGTGGTGGGACGGCGAACTGTTCACGGGCCGCCCCGACTGGCACAAGCTCCTGTCGGCGCAGGCGCCCAGGCTGACGACAGACGAGCAGGCGTTCATCGACGGCCCGTGCGAAGACCTCTGCCGCATGATCGACGACTGGGACATCACCCACCGTCGCGCCGACCTGCCGCCCGAGGTCTGGGACTTCCTGAAGCAGAAGGGTTTCTTCGCGATGATCATCCCGAAGCGGTACGGCGGCCTCGAGTTTTCCGCCTACGCCCATTCCTGCGTGCTGGTGAAACTGGCGAGCCGCAGCGCGACGGTGTCGTCCACGGTGGCCGTGCCGAACTCGCTCGGCCCCGCCGAACTGCTGCTGCATTACGGCACCGAGGAGCAGAAGAACCATTACCTGCCGCGACTCGCCCGCGGCGAGGACGTGCCCTGCTTCGCTCTCACCGCGCCGCGCGCCGGTTCCGACGCGGCTTCGATTCCCGACACGGGCATCGTCTGCCGTGGCGTCTACGGCGGCAAGGAAGTGCTCGGCCTGCGCCTGAATTTCTCGAAGCGCTACATCACGCTTGCGCCGATCGCGACCGTGGTCGGCCTGGCCTTCAAGCTGTACGACCCCGACAAGCTGCTCGGCGGCGACAGGACTGATTACGGCATCACTTGCGCCCTGATCCCGCGCGACACGCCGGGACTCACCATCGGCCGCCGTCACTTCCCACTCAACGTCCCGTTTCAGAACGGGCCGTTGTCCGGCAAGGACGTGTTCGTGCCGCTCGACTGCATCATCGGCGGACCGCAGATGGCCGGCCAGGGTTGGCGCATGCTGGTCGAGCAGTTGTCCGTGGGCCGCTGCATCTCGCTGCCGTCGAATGCGGCGGGTGGTGCCAAGGCAGGCATTTTCGCGTCCGCTGCGTATGCGCGCATCCGCAAGCAGTTCAACCAGCCGGTCGGCAAGTTCGAAGGCGTCGAGGCCGCGCTCACGCGCATGGCGGGCGCTGCGTACATCGTCGACGCGGCGCGTTCGGTGACGACAGGCGCGATCGACGGCGGTGAGAAGCCGTCCGTGCCCGCTGCGATGCTGAAGTACCACTGCACGGAGTTTGCACGGCAGGTCGCGAACGACGCGATGGACGTGCACGGCGGCAAGGGCATCTGCCTCGGCCCGAAGAACTACCTCGGCCGCGGCTACCAGGTGGTGCCGGTCGCGATCACGGTCGAGGGTGCGAACATCCTCACGCGCAGCCTCATGATCCTGGGCCAAGGCGCGATCCGCTGCCATCCGTACGTGCTCAGGGAAATGAACGCGGCCAAGGAGAAGGACAAGCGCAGGAGCCTGCGCGATTTCGACCAGGCGCTGTTCGGCCACATCGGCTACACGCTGTCGAACGCCGCACGCTCGTTCGTGATGGCCGCGACTTTCGCGCGGTTCTCGGATGCGCCGGACACCGGCTCGACACGCCGCTATTACCAGCACGTCAACAAGTTCAGCGCGCAGTTCGCCTTTGCGACGGACATGGCGATGCTGACGCTCGGCGGCTACCTCAAGCAGAAGGAACACCTGTCGGCCCGCCTCGGCGACGTGCTGTCGTCGCTGTACATGGCCTCGATGGTGCTGAAGCACTACGAGAACCAGGGTCGGCCGGAGGCGGACCTGCCGCTGGTCGAGTGGAGCTGCCGCACGCTGCTCTACAAGGCGCAGGAACAGCTGCACGACTTCCTGCGCAACTTCCCGAACCGCTTCATCGCCGGCGCGATGCGGCTCGTCATCTTCCCGCGCGGACGCACGTACTTCGCCGCCAGCGATCGCCTGGGTCGCGCAATCGTCGAACCGTTGATGATGCCAAGCGCGACCCGCGACCGGCTGGCGTGGGGCATCTATCGCACGGTCGAACCCGGCAATCCGGTCGGCCTGCTGCAGGAAGCGCTCGAGCTGTCCGTCGCCACCGAACCGCTGGAGAAACGCATCCGCGTCGAAGGCGTGAAGACGGGCCTCATCACGGCGCTCGACCTGCCCGGGCAGATAGAGCAGGCGCTCGCAGCCGGGCTCATCAATGCTGCCGAGGCTGCGCAGTTGCGCGAGTTCGATCGCAAGGTGATGGGAATCATCGACGTCGACGATTTCAGCAGCGAGGAACTGATGGCCGCCGTGCAGGCGGAGCCGAAGGAATCTGGCGAGGGCGCGACGAGATTGCAGGTGGCCTGAGGACGCCCGCCTGCGTTCGTACCGCCATGCTCTCTTGCCTGCACCTCAGATCGCGACGGTGAGATTCACCCACCAGTCAGGCAGGTAAGGGATCACCAGGGCTTCGAGGCGCTTGTCCCAGTTCATCAGGATGGCAACGCCCAGCAGGACGAGCAGCACGCCGAAGCCGTTCTTGAGGGACTTGATGTGGCCGAGGACCCAGCCGCGCATGCGGACGAATCCGGCGCGCGACGCGTAAGCGGCGGCAATCAGCGGTACCGCCGCACCCAGGCCGAACGCTCCCAGGATCATGGTCCCGCGCAGGGCTCCCCCCTCGCTGGCCACGAGGGTGATTGCCGAAATCAGCAGGGGACCTGAACACGGGCTCCAGACCAGCCCGAGCAATCCCCCCAGCAGGAAGGAGCCGGCCAGGGAGGTCGCGTTGATCCGGCTCGACAAGCCATCGGCGCCGCTCGCCAACGGCGTCATGAGGCGGGTGAAGTGCTCGTTCAGCGCCGGCACCAGCATTACCGCCCCCAGCAGCAGCAACAGCCAGCCCCCGACGAACCGGACGCTTTCTCCATCGATCCCCAGCACGGGACCAGCCACGCCGAGCAGCAGACCGATCAGGGCAAACGAGGCCACCATGCCCAGCCCCATGAACAGCGGACCGGTGCGGTTCGCCTGCAGGCTGCCGCCCACCACCAACGGCAGGAGCGGAAAGACGCAGGGATTGAGCGTCGACAGGCCGCCGGCAGCAAGCGCAAGCAACAGGTGACCTAAGGAAGCGGTTTCCATGGCCGGTCAGAGGGCCGTCACCAAGGCGGCCTTGATCCTGTCGGGCTTGGTTTCGCCGCCGATGCGGGCGGTTTCCTTGCTGCCCCGGAAAACCACGACCACCGACTGCGACCTCACGTTCATGGCCTTCTTCAGTTCCCGCTCGTTGTCGTAGTTGGCGACCAGCAGGGTGATGCCCTTGAGTTGAGGATCGTCGCGCAGGCCGCTGAAAGCCTTTTCCTGGGCCTTGCAGGTCGGGCACCAGTCGGCATGGAAATGCACTGCGACCGGTTTGCCGGCGGATTGCGCCTGCTGCAGTGCATTCGCCGTGTAAGGCTGGATCTCGAGCGCGCGGGCCAGACCGGACACGGCCAGCAGAAAGACCAACACTGGAATCATCAGCTTGCGGGCGTGCATGGCGTTTTTCCTTTGCTGTTACTGCTATGTATTGGTCGGACAGGCCGGGCATTCACCGAGCAGGAAGGTGAGTACTTGCTGATTGAACTCCACCGCCGCACCGATATTCGACAGGTGCGCGGCGGGCAACTCGACGAATCCTGCATCAGGGATCGTCGACGCCCAGGCTCGCGCGGCCTCGGGCGTCGGCGCCTGGTCATAAGTACCCGCGATGACGAGCGTCGGCGCCATGATGCGCGCCAGGTCCGCACGCTGATCCATGTCCCGCAAGGCTTCGCAGCAACCGATGTAGCCGGCCACCGGGGTTTGCAGCAGCGTCTGCCGTATCCGCTCGACAGTCGCGGCATGGCGCGAGATTGCGGTCTCTGTAAACCAGCGCTGGAGGATACCCTCGACCAGTGCGGCCATGCCATCGCGCCGGATCGTCGCGATGCGCGCAGCCATGACCTCGGGCGTGCCAAGCCACGGCGTGGTATTGCACAGCACCAGCCGGTCGATTCGCGCGGATGCATGCACGGCGAGCCACATGCCCGTCGCACCACCCATCGACAGTCCGCAGAAATGAGCGCGCGCTATCCCCAGCGTGTCCAGTAGCCCGACCACGTCGGAACCCAGCTGGTCGATCGTGTATGGACCGGGGGGCACCGTCGATCCGCCATGCCCGCGCGTGTCGTAGCGCAGGACACGAAATTCGCGACTGAACGCTGCTACCTGCGGCTCCCACATCTCGAGCGTGGCGCCGAGTGAGTTCGACAGCACCAGCCAGGGCGCGCCGTCCGGCCCGTCGATCCGGGCGTGCAGGTCGGTGCCATTGACTCGGAGCATCTGGTCCATCGTGCAACTCGCCTTAGTTTCGCGGGCCTGGCGCCGCAGCGCGGCAGTGGTGCGGCGATGATACCGCCGGGCCGGGAACACCGTCACGAAGCCATGCTGCCGCGCCACGGCATGCGCTACCCTTGCGCCCGTGGCACCCGACGATGACAACGAGACCGTACTGTACGAAGTCAATCTCGATGCGGACGCCGCCATCGCGGGCCCGTTCGACACCTGGCTGCGCGACCACATCGCGGACGTGCTGCAGTTCGACGGGTTCCTGTCGGCGGAAATCCTCGACGACGACACTGCGTCCGAGGGCCGCATCCGACGAATCGTCCAGTACCGCTTGCGCAACCAGGCGGCGCTTGACGCCTACCTGCGCGAGCAGGCACCTCGCATGCGTGCGCAGGGCGTCGAGAAGTTCGGTGAAAGCTACACGGCGCAACGACGGGTCCTGGCACACCGGGAAGAATTCATCCGCGGCGCATTCTCGACCGAGAACTGCCTCAACTGCGGCGAGGTGCTGCGCGGCCAGCACTGTTCGCACTGCGGCCAGCGCGCGAAAGTGCGGGTGCTCTCTCTCGGCACGCTGCTGCGCGACCTGCTTGGCGACATCACCAACTTCGACTCGCGCATCTGGCGCACGCTGAAGCCCCTGGCGTTCAGTCCCGGGACGCTCACCGTCGAATACCTGCGCGGGCGGCGCACGCACTATTCGCCGCCATTCCGCATGTACCTGATCCTGAGCGTGGCGTTCTTCCTGCTGACGACGGTGGGCGGCAATCCGGCCGACGTATTGAATTTCGAGGTCGGCAACGACGGCAGTGGCGGTGCGAACCTGACCCTTGGGCCCGGCGAGCAGGCGCCGCCCGCGCCGGGCACCGCCGACCCCACGGGTGCACCGGCACCTGCAGCTGCGAAGTCTCCGACGGTCGCGTCGAAGCTCGATCCGCAACGCCAGCGCATCGTCGACGAAATCGTCAAGCGCATCCCGGACCCAGCGGATCGTGCGAAGGCGCGAGCGGAACTCGAGCAGGACTTCGGTGCGATGACCCCGGCACAGGTTGCACCGATAGAGCGGCTGATGGACGACCCATGCAGACCGGACAATTTCAAGCTCGACATCGGGCTCAGCAAGCAGACCGAAGACAGGGCGCGCGACGCCTGCCGCAAGATCGTGGCCGACGGCAAGGGCTTCGGGCGGGCAGTGTACGAGAACATCCCGAAGATGATGTTCATCTTCCTGCCTCTGATCGCCGCCGTGATGTTCGTGCTGTATCTCGGCTCCGGGCGCTACTACGTCGAGCACCTGTTGTTCTTCGTCCACTTCCACGCCTTTTTCTTCCTGTGCGGCATCGCGATCCTCGTACTCGAACGGACTTCGTCGATGCTCGTGGACACCGTGATCGGATCGGGCCTGAAGACGACGGAGAACATCCTGACCGCCGTGCTCATGTTCTACGTGCCGTACTACCTGTATCGGGCGATGCGCCGGGTCTACGGACAGGGACGTATCGTCACGCTCATCAAGTATTCCCTGCTGTCGATCGGTTACCTGATGTTCATGACCCTGACCGTCGTGGGACTGCTCGCCTACACCGCCCTCACCCGGTAGCGCCCGGGCCCGCGAGCCTCGCCGTGAAAGCGCCCCGCTCCATCCTGCACGTCGATATGGACGCGTTCTATGCGTCCGTCGAGCAGCGCGACAACCCTGAACTGCGCGGCAAGCCAGTCATCGTCGGTGGCGGCGGCAATCGCGGCGTCGTCGCGGCGGCGAGTTACGAAGTCCGCAGGTTTGGCGTGCACTCGGCGATGCCGACACGCGAAGCGTTGCGCCGTTGCCCCGACGCCATCGTGGTTCATCCGCGCATC
Source organism: Pseudomonadota bacterium (assembly GCA_016704655.1). Lineage (GTDB taxonomy): Bacteria > Pseudomonadota > Gammaproteobacteria > Steroidobacterales > Steroidobacteraceae > RPQJ01. The sequence goes on from JADIZR010000014.1 coordinate 74,936, forward strand.
GGTCACTACAGCGCGGTCTCACAACAGATCTTCGCCGTGTTCCACGAATTCACGCCGCTGGTGCAGGGCTCTCGCTTGACGAGGCGTTTCTCGACGTGACCGCGAGCGGGAGCGCGCTCGGCAGCGCGGAGCACATTGCGCGCGAAATCAAGCGCCGCATCCGTGAGCGGACGGAACTCACTGCGTCCGTGGGTGCCGCGCCCAACAAGCTGGTCGCCAAGATCGCCTCCGACCTGCGCAAGCCGGACGGCCTCGTCATCGTGCGCGAGGCGGACGTGCGCGGCCTGCTCGACCCGCTGCCCATTCGAAAACTGTTCGGCCTCGGCGCGAAGACGGCGCCGAAAGTCGAGGCGCTCGGCATCTACACACTGGGTGACCTGCGCCAGGCCGTGCCTTCGCGGCTGCGGCCCTTGTTCGGGCGCTACACCGAACGCCTGCAGCAACGCGCGGCCGGCATCGACGATCGTCCGGTGATTCCGGACGTCGACGAGAAGCAGATCAGTGCCGAGGAAACCTTCGACACCGACATCGCCGATCCCGCGCGTCTGCATGCCGAGATCGTCCGGCTGGCCGACAAGGCGGTCTCGCGGCTGCGCGCGAAGAAGCTGACGGGTGGGTGCGTGACGGTGAAGATCCGCCGCGGCGACTTCACGACCTACACGCGCCAGCGGCAGGTGGAACCGCGCACGCAGGAAACTCGAGTCGTGGCGCGGATCGCGGGTGAACTGCTCGATGGCTGGCGCAAGACACAGCCACACGCCGCCCTGCGGTTGCTCGGTGTCGGCGTCAGCGACCTCGGTGAAGAAATGCAGGCCGACCTGTTCGGCGCGCCGGAGTCCACGCGCAACCGCCAGCTCGACGCGACCGTGGATGCCGTGCGTGAGAAGTTCGGCTCCGTCGCGCTGCGTCCCGCCAGCACGATCGTCAAGCCGCGGGAATGAAGGTGAGCGCCGCTCGAGGATCAGGCATCATGGGCATCCCCCGCCGGTCACGGCAGGCCTGACCCCGCATGTATACGAGCTTTTTCGGCCTCCAGGAAAAACCGTTCGCGATCACGCCGGACCCCCGCTACCTGTACCTCAGCGAGCGGCACGCCGAGGCGTTGGCGCACCTGCTGTACGGCATCAACGAGGCGGGCGGCTTTATTCAGCTGACGGGCGAGGTCGGCACCGGCAAGACGACGGTGATCCGCAGCCTGCTCGAGCAGCTGCCGGGCCACGCCGAAGTCGCGCTGATCCTGAACCCGCGCATCACGCCGCCGGAGTTCCTGCTGACGATCTGCGAGGAACTGCACCTGCAGGTGCCTGCCGAAAACCGCAGCAGCACCAAGTCACTGATGGACCTGCTCGGGCACTACCTGCTCGAAGCCCATGCGCGCGGACGCCGCGTCGTGCTGATCGTTGACGAGGCGCAGAACCTGAGCTTCGAGACGCTCGAGCAGGTGCGCCTGCTCACGAACCTCGAGACGGCGACCACCAAACTGCTGCAGATCATCCTGATCGGCCAGGAAGAACTGCGGACGCTGCTCGAGCAACCGGACCTGCGCCAGCTTGCGCAACGGGTCACGGGCCGCTACCACCTGAGCCCGCTTTCCATCGAGGAATCCGCGGGTTACGTCAAGCACCGCATGCGCGTGGCGGGCGCCACGGCCGAGGCCTTTACGCCGGGCGCGTTGCGCGAGATCCATCGGCTGAGCAATGGCATTCCGCGCGTGATCAACGTCGTGAGCGACCGTGCCCTGCTCGGCGCGTTCACGCGCGAGGAGCATCGGGTCGGCCCCGCCTTCATTCGTCTGGCGGCCTCGGAAGTGTACGGCCGGCCGATTCCCGCACCGTGGTTGCGCTGGGCCACTGCAGGCGCCGTCGCTGCGGCGCTGGCGCTGGTTGCGTTCGGCGCGTGGTCCCTGTTCGGACGCGACGAGACAGGGAACGCAACAGCGAAAAGTCCGGTGGTTGCTCCACCGCGCAGCACTGCGCCGGCGACAGCGCCGGTGGTGGCCTCCCCGCCCGTCGCGATCGCGCCCGCCCTCGATCAACTGCTGGCGCAGAACGCGAACGACACCACCACCGAGGCCGCGCTGGCACGGCTCTTCACGCGCTGGAACATCACTTACCAGCCAAACCGCGGTCGCGGCTGCGAACAGGCCACCGCCCAAGGTCTAGAGTGCCTGTTCCAGAAAGGCTCATGGGCGCAGCTGCGCACGCTGAATCGTCCGGCGATCCTCACGCTGACGGATGACGTAGGCGGCACCCACCAGGTGCTGCTGACCGCACTGACCGACGAAGCGGCCACAATCGAGCTTGGCGACCAGCCGCAGGACGTGCCGATCGCGACGATCTCGCGCTACTGGTTTGGCGATTTCCTGCTGCTGTGGCGGCCGCCGCTCGCGGTCGTGAAGTCGCTCGGTCCCGGCATGCGCGGGGCCGAGGTCCGCTGGCTGCGCGACAATCTGCGTGCTGCACAGGGCTTGCCCGAGGCACGGCCAGTCAGCGACTTCTACGACGAAGAGCTCACGCGCCTGGTGCAGGAATTCCAGCGGACGCATCGACTCAACGCCGATGGCGTCGCCGGCGTGCAGACACAGATCGTGCTCGACACGGTCCTGAATCCGTCAGGTTCGCCCACTCTGGGCGGCGCACCCGAACGGATAGGAGGCTGAGCGATGTCGTTCATCCTCGATGCCCTGCGCAAATCCGAACACGCACGCCAGCGCCAGACGGGACCGGGCCTCGCCGAGGCGCCGATCGCGCCGACGAAACCAGGGACCAACGTCTGGGCCACGGCAGCGATTGTGCTGCTGCTCGTGAACCTGGTCGCCGTCGGCATCCTGTTGCTGCGACGCGCGCAGAAAGAAGACGCCGCAGCGTCGACTGTGACGGCATCCGTCGCGAGTACTGCGCCCGGTCCTGCGAATCCCACGCTGGTCGCCCCGCCGCCGACGGTCGGGACACCCGTCACGCAGGGCGCTGCGCCGGTGCGGGCTCCCATCGATGAGCCCGCGGGTCCGGGTGGACGCAATCCGCTGGCGGACGAAGTGGGCGACGCGTCGAGCGCCATTGAAGCCTCGTCGCAGTCCGCTGCTGCAGCGGTGCCGGCGGGTCCGCGGGCCGTCTCGAAGAATGGCAGCGTGCAGCGTGGTGGCTCGGTCGTCTATGCACCCGTGCCTGAGGCGTCCGATCTGCCGTACTCACCACCGCCCGAACAACCTGCGGTGCAGCAGGCAGCGCCGCAACCCGCAGCCATGCCGGATGCGGACGAGGTTGCGGCACGGGGCGGCGTGGCCGCACTGCACCTCGACCTGCACGTCTACGTCACGCAGCCGCAGCAGCGATTCATCTTCGTCAATTCACGCAAGTACAAGCAGGGCGACACGCTGGCCGAAGGTCCGCTGGTCGAGGAGATCACGCCAGATGGCGCCGTGCTGAATTTCCGGGGCAGCCGGTTCAAGCTGTCCAACGACTGAACTGAGGGGAGTCGGTCGCCCGTGAATGCTGCAGCCGTCACTGCCGACAGCCTCGACGGGCTGCGGCTGAATTTTGCGCTGCAGGCGGGCATCCTGCGGCTGCTATCGCGCCAGGAACACCTGAACAAGATCAATGTGTTCCCGGTGCCGGACGGCGACACCGGCACGAACCTCGCGCTCACCGTGAACGCTGTGCTCGGGTCGTTGCGCAAATGGCCCGACCGCCACGCGGGCAAGACGCTCACGCGTGTGGCCGACGCGGCGCTCGACGGCGCACGCGGCAACTCGGGCGCGATCCTCGCGCAATTCTTCCTCGGCCTGTGTGATCGTGTCGGCCACCTGAACCAGATCGACCCGGCGGATTTTGCCGCTGGCGTCGACGGCGGCGCCGAGTACGCCCGTGAGAGCCTGAGCGAACCGCGCGAGGGCACGATCCTGACGGTGCTGACAGCGTTCGCGCACGCCGTGCAACGGGCGTGCAGGGACGGCGTGCACGATTTCCGCGCAATCCTGCGCCAGGGCGTCGCTGCGTCCGAGACGGCGCTGGCGCAGACGACGTTCCAGCTGGAGGCATTGCGCAAGGCGAACGTCGTCGACGCGGGCGCGCAGGGATTCGTCGAGCTGATCGAAGGCGTGACCGACTACCTGGAAAGCGGCTCCGACGCGGAGCCGGCCGGAAGCGCGTCACCGCTGGTCACCAGTGCGTCCGAGGAATTGACGGCCGGCAGCGTCGCAGACGACCTCGGGTACCGGTACTGCACCGAGTGCGTCATCACCGGCGAACGCATCGACCGGCGACACCTGCGGGAACAATTATCGACGCTCGGCGGCAGCCTGGTGGTCGCGGGCCTGCACAGCAAGGTTCGCGTGCACATCCACGCCAACGATCCGTCCGCAGTGTTCCGCGTGGCAGCGCGGTTCGGTACGGTCGCTGGCGAGAAGGCCGACGACATGCAGCGGCAGCAGCACTCGGCGCACTCGACTGACCGTCGCGTCGCGATCGTCACCGACAGTGCCGCGGACATTCCCGAAGCGGAACTCGACCGGCTGGACATCCACATGATTCCGGTGCGCGTGCATTTCGGCGCCCGCAGTTACCTCGACAAGGTGGGTATCACCTCGGACGAGTTCTATGCCGAAATCGAGCGCGGCACCGAACCACCCAAGACCTCCCAGCCGCCGCCGGGCGACTTTCGCCGGCAGTTCGAATTCCTGGGCTCGCACCACAGCGCCGTGATTTCGATCAACCTGACGAGTCGCGTGAGCGGCACGTGCGCCGCGGCACAGACGGCCGCCGCTCGCACCGCCACCCATGGCAAGGTGAGCGTGATCGACACGGGCAACGTCTCCGCGGGCCAGGGTCTCATCGCCATGTACGCCGCGGAATGCGCGGCGGCGGGTTACGACGCAGACCGCATCATCGCCGCGACCAAAGCCATCCTGCCGCGTACACGCTCGTTCGGCGTGGCCGGTTCGCTCGAGTATGCGGTGCGCGGTGGTCGCGTGCCGCGCTGGGTCAAGCGCGTCGCCGACGCGTTGCGGCTGATGCCTGTCCTGCACAACGACTCCAAGGGCAAAGTCAGCGCGGGCGGCGTGCTGTTCGGCCGGCACGACCTGAAGTCGAAGTTCGCGCGCTGGGTGCGGCGGCGCATGCGGGACGACGTCACCTACCGGCTCATCGTCGGCCACGCCAACTGCGAGGCGGACGGCCAGTGGCTGCTGCAGGAACTCAGCCTGCCGAACGTGGCGTACGCGCAACTGGTCGCGATCGGCAGCGCCCTCGGCGCCCACGGCGGACCGGGTATGCTCGTCGTTGGCCTGCAGGAATACGAGGCACCGGGATCAACTCCATGAAATTCGAAACGCTGGCCGTGCACGCAGGGCGCGGACCCGACTCAGCCACCGGCGCAGTGCGCGAGCCACTGCATCTCTCGACCACGTTCGAACGCAGTGCGGACGGCACCTACCCGCACGGGTATGACTACACGCGCAGCGGCAACCCCAACCGCGCTGCGCTCGAGCACGCGATCACGGCGCTGGAACGCGGCAAGGACGCCATCGCGTTCGCGTCCGGCTCGGCAGCGACGCTCGCAGTCTTTGCGCTGACGGCACCCGGCGGACGCATCGTCTGCGCGTCGGACTGCTATTACGGCACGGCCAGGCAGCTGCGCGAAATCGTTCCGCGGTGGGGCGTCGACGTGGAATTCGTCGACGTGACGAACCTCTCCGAGGTGTCACACGCACTGGCGGCGCCGACGAGCCTGCTCTGGTTCGAAACGCCGTCGAATCCCCTGCTGCGCGTGGCGGACATCGCCGCGCTCGTCGCGCTCGCGCACGACCGGGGCGCGCTGGTTGGAGTCGACAACACGTTTGCGAGTCCCGTGCTGCAGCAACCTCTCACGCTCGGCGCCGACGTCGTCATGCACAGCACCACGAAGTTCCTCGGCGGTCACAGCGACGTGCTCGGCGGCATCCTCGTGACGCGGGATGCTGGCGCCGAGTGCGCGGCATTACGCGCATACCAGGCGACGGCGGGCGGTGTACCCTCGCCGTTCGACTGCTGGCTGTTGTTGCGCAGCCTGCCGACGCTGCCGTTGCGCGTGCGGGCCCAGGCGGCGAACGCGCTGGCGGTCGCTCGCTTCCTGCATGCGGACAAGCGCGTCGAGATCGTGCATTACGCCGGCCTGCCGGATCATCCGGGACATGAGATCGCGCTGCGGCAGATGACAGGTGGCTTCGGCGGCGTGCTGTCGATCGAGGTGCCGGGCGGACGCGATCGTGCGCTTGCGGTGGCCGCGAGAACGCAGCTGTTCACCCGGGCGACGAGTCTTGGCGGGGTGGAGAGTCTCATCGAACATCGGCAGTCCATCGAGGGTCCGCACAGCCGGACGCCGCCGGGGCTGTTGCGGCTGTCGATCGGGCTCGAGCACGTCGACGACCTGATCGCGGATCTCGATCAGGCGCTGGATGCCTGATCGCGTCGAACTCGATCGCTGGTGTCAATCGCACGAGACGGAGGAATCCCTTGGGACTTCGAGGGCACGCCGTGAACCCATCCATGGGAGCTCGCACGCGCCGTCCATGGCGCGTGACGGCCCTCGAAGTCCCAAGGGATTCCTCCATCTCGCGCTAAGCGAGCTGCGCGTTCGATCCGTTCCGTTCGTTCGGTTGACGCGGGTTGCGATGCGCCCAAGCGGGGCGCTAATGGGCGCGCGACCACTGGTCGCGTGCCAGGCCGCACGCACGCGTGCGTTGGCAACAGCCAATCGCGTCAGCCGAGAGCGCAGCAAAGGGAGGCGTGCTTCGTCCCCTGAGATCTCGGGCAGGGGACCGTCACGCGCCATGGACGGCGCGTGCGAGCCCCCATGGATGGGTTCACGGCGTGTCCCCTGCCCGAGATCTCAGGGGACGAAGCGCGCCGAACCACTATCAGCGCAACCAGCTCAAGCGAGCAGGCAACCGCTCAAGGCTTCTCGACCGGGTGGCCCTTCTCGATCCAGGCGGGCATGTCACCCTCGAGGTGCGACAGCCGCGTGTAGCCGTTCGCTGCCAGCACGTCCGCAGCGATCCCCGCACGCCGCCCGGACTTGCAGTACAGCACCACGTCCTTGTCCCTCGGCACATCCGCGAGCCGCGATGCCAGCTGGTCGTACGGCACATTGACCGCGCCGGGCACGTGGCCTTCCGCGTATTCCTGGGGCGTGCGCACGTCGAGCACGAACAGGTGATCTGGATGCCTGGACTGGTGTTCGAGCAGCGCCTCCGGACTCATCGGAGCGACCGCCACCGCAGCGGAGGCCGGCGCTGGAGCAACAGGTTCGCCAGCTGTCGCGGTCGTCGTGAAGGCAACCGACAACGCGCCGGCCACCAGGAGCGCAGCCAGGGCATGCCCGGAGTGGAGTGGGCGAGACGCGCGGTTCCTGGTCATGAGGGAGTCCTTACTTCGAGTTGAGTTGCGACGTTCCGGGCAACGAATCGATCTGACTCCATCGAAGGCCAGAAGTTTCGGCCGGGGACACGCCGTGGATTCATGCGTCGGTGGTGGTGACGTACGCATCTGCTTCGATTTCGACGAGCATGGCCGGATCGACCAATCCGCTGACTTCCACCATGGCGGACGCGGGGCGGATCGCGCCAAACACATCGCCGTGCGCACGCCCGATAGCTTCCCACTGCGCAATGTCGCGAACATAGATTCGCGTCCGTACGACGTCCTCGAGCCGCGCACCTGCGCGCTCGAGCGCCGCCTTGATGTTGGCGAGCACCTGGCGGGTCTGGGCGCCGGCATCGTCACCACCGACGAGCCGGCCATCCGGGCCCGTGGCCGTCGTTCCCGACACGAACACCATCGGCCCAACCCTGACCGCGCGCGAGTAGCCGACGAGCGGTTCCCATGGCGTGCCGGTCGCGTAGTTGGTGCGGGTTGGAGCGGTCACGACGCAGCCCTCATTTCTATAGATTCCCTCGATAGCGGCCCGCGAAGACCCTTGATTAACTGGAATTCGCGCCGTATTGTTAATCGTCATTTTACTCGAAGGCAACCGATGTCGACCCCTCCGGACCGCGTGCCGCTCAACGCCCTGCGCGTCTTCGAGGCTGTCGCCGCGCACCTGAGCTTCACCGCGGCGGCCAGGGAACTCGGCGTCACCACCGCGGCGGTCAGCGCGCAGATCAAGGCGCTCGAAACCGACATCGGTGTGCCCTTGTTCCGTCGTCACACGCGCGCCGTGGCCCTCACCCAGGAGGGCGCCGAACTGCTGCCGGGCGTCCGCCGCGGACTCGAAGAGCTGCGCCGCTCGGTCGAACGCATCCGTCGCGAGCGCGTCGGCGGCATGCTCAATCTCAGCGTACCAAACGAATTCCTGCAGCGCTGGCTGCTGCCGCGCCTCGGCGAGTTTACGCGCCAGCACCCCGAGATCGAGGTTCGATTCGGGCCGCCACGCGCTGCCGGCCTCGACTTCGGTCGGGACGATTTCCACGCCGCCATCGTCTACGGTCCCGGCCAGTGGACCGGCCTCAAGGCCGAGCGCCTGCTCGACGAATACGTGTTTCCAGTCTGCAGCCCCGTGCTGCTCGCCAGGTTCGGCCCGATCGAGACCGTCGCGGATTTTGCGCGCTATCCCCTGATCCACAGCCGCACGGAGCCCTGGCAGGACTGGTTGCGCCGGGTCGGCGGCGATACGACCCGTGCCGACTCCAGCCCACCGATGGAAGATTCCGCGGCGTCCCTCGTCGCCGTCGAACAGGGCAAGGGCGTTGCGCTGGCCCGCTGGTCGCTGGTGGCGGCCGACATTGCCGCCGGTCGCCTGGTACGTCCTATGCTCCCAAGTGTGCTGCAGCGAAATGCCTGGTTCCTTGTAGCGCCTCCAGCGAACTTTTCATTGCCGAAAATCGTACGGTTCCGGGCTTGGCTGCTCGACTGCTGCCGCGAGTTCTCCCCGCCCGTCGGTGAAACCCTCGGCGTCGAGTAGACGTCCAGTCGCCCCCCTCTTGGCGGCCAGCGCAGGTTGGCGTAGCGTGACGTCAAACCCGGCCAACGTCGGGAGGGGGATTCCACGTCATGGCAGGCCTGCTCAAGCCGCAACCGCCTCGCCGCCGGTTCCACGCCATCAGCATCGTTGCGGGCCCTGGCTCCTGCGCCCAGGTCAAGGCGCTGACAGGCACCCGCCTGCTTTCGCTCGAGGCACCCCGGCTGCCGCTCGTCGGCTGTACCAACCCTGGCGGCTGTCGTTGTACGTTCCAGCACCACGACGATCGCCGCGCAGGACCCAGGCGCTCTGGACTGCGTGCCCAGATACGAGATGACTGGTCGACGGAAAGCAACCGACGCCGCTCGCCCGGCCGACGCAACGCCGACTCCGCCGACAAGTGATTTGCCGCTACGGCAAGCGCAGCGTGACCTGCAGCGGCCGATGATCGGACCCCACGTCGGGACCGATTTCATACCCCGTGACGCACCCGCGCCGCGGTACCAGGACGTGATCGATCGGCAACGCGAGCGGCCAGAATCCCGCCTGCCAGGTGGGTCGCCACGCCTCGCCGGCGAATGCGTCCCGCAATCCTGACTCGGCCACGAGCCGCGCGAACGCCGGTGCGTACGGCGTCAGGTTGAGATCTCCCAGCAGGATCGTCGCCTCGGGCTGGGCGAGCGCGAGCGCAGCCGCCTGCTGCAGCGCCCGGTCGCGCGCAACCTGCAATCCCGGCAGCACCGGCCAGCGTGTGTGCAGCGCAATTACCTGCAGCTTGCGACCGTGCACGTCGAGGTTCGCGACCAGCGACGGCAGGCCGTCCCCGGCGAAGTCCATGGACTGCACGTCATCGATGGGCCATCGACTCAGCAGCGCGATGCCGTACGGGTCCTCGCGCGGGATTACCTTGCGGTACGGGTAGGTTCGCGCGAGCGATTCCAGCGCCAGCGCCCACTGCGGCGTGATCTCCTGCAGGGCAATGATGTCGGCATCACTTCGACTCAGCCAGGCGACCAATGCCGCGTGGTCGGCGTTCGCGAACCATGCATTCGCGGTCACGACCCGCAGCGGGTCGTCGTCGCACTTCGACGCGGGCGGTTCGTGCGCCGAGGCACGACCGCTCAGCAGTGCAGCCGGCAGCCATTGCAGCAGGACGGTGGTGCAGGCCACGACCATCATCCAGGGCCGGCGCAGGACCAGCGACGCGAGCAGCAACGCCAGCGCGGCAACGACCAGCTGCCAGCGGAAATGTGCGAACAACTCGAAGGGCCAGCCGAGCGGCGCGAGCAATGCCGCCAGCGAAGCAGCCGCCGTCCCGGTGAGCGCGATGCTCACCGCACCCGACCAGGCTGCGCGGGACAGGCGCATGTCTACAACAGCAGCAACGCCACGATGAGTCCGAACATAGGGACGAGGACGGTCATGCAGAACATGGGCCAGTAGGCCGACTTGTGCGTCTCACGGCAGACACCGCGGATCGTCGTCACAACGTACCCGTTGTGCGGCAGCGAGTCGAGCCCGCCGGAGGCGATCGCCACCACGCGATGCAAAGCATTCGCATCCACACCCAGGCCGAGATAGTGCGGCGCCAGGAGCGGCAGCGCGATCGCCTGGCCGCCGGACGCAGACCCCGTCAGCCCCGCGATGAGCGTGACTGCGATCGACGCGCTGACGAGCGGATCGCCCGGCAGCGAGGTGAGCGAATCGACGGCAGCACCGAAAGCCGGTGACAGTTTCGCGATTGCCCCGAAGCCGACCACCGCTGCCGTATTCGCAATTGCGATCAGCGCACCGAGCGTGCCGTTCGATACGGCGTGCGGCAGGTTGATGAAGTATTTGCGGTTGACGAGCAGCACCGTCAGCACGCCAGCGAGCAGCGCGACGATCAACGCCGACTGCTTCAGGGAGTCGTGCAGCACGAACGCGACACCCAGCACCGCCGCCAGCGGAATCAGCCCGGTGACCGGATGCGGCAACCCGCCCGTCTTCGGTTGCGGATCACCGTCACGGACGTCATAGCGCTCGCCCGCGGTGATCGACCGGCCGATCATCCACTTGAGCCACACGAAGCCCGTGACAGCCATGAGCAGGGCGACGCCCAGGCTGACCTGCCATGCGGCATAGGGGGTCGTGCCCAGGTACTGCATCGGGATCCAGTTCTGGATTTCCGGTGAGCCCGCGGACGTCATCGTGAACGTGACCGAGCCGAAGCCGATGGCGCCGGGAATGAAACGCCGCGGCAAGCCGGCCTCGCGGAACAGCGCCAGCGCGAGCGGAAACACCGAGAACGCCACCACGAACAGGCTCACGCCGCCGTAGGTGAGGATGGCGCAGGCGCCGATGACTGCGAGCAGCGCGTGTCGCGCCCCGAAGCGCTCGACGACCCACTGCGCGACGCTGTCGGCCGCCCCGCTGTCCTCCATCACCTTGCCGAAGACCGAACCGAGCAGGAAGACGAAGAACCACGACGCGATGAACCCGCTGAAGCCCGTCATGTACGCAGACGTGAAGTTCTCGGCGCCGGCGCCGGCCAGCTGTGGCACCAGCGGCAGCCCGAAGGACAGCGCCCGCAGCAACGCGCACACGGGCGCAGCGAGCAGCAGGTCGACGCCGCGCATAGTGAGCACGACGAGCAGTGCAAGACTGCCGAGCAGTCCGAACCATTCGAGCGTCATGCGGAACGTGACTCCGGCAGGGGACGCGCCCGCGTCAGGGCGTGCGCGCGAGGAACTCGTCGATCGCGGCGACGCTGACGGACTCGTCCAGCATCGGCGTATGCCCGCGTTGCGGCACCTCGACACGCACGAGATCCGGCTTCTCGCGCAGCATGCGGTCGAACGTGGCCACGGCGAGGATGTCGGACGTGGCGCCGCGCAGCGCCAGCGTCGGCACCGCCAGGAGTGCCGCGAACAATGCCCACAGATCCGGCGCCGCCGCGGACGGCGCGCTGCGCACGGCCTCGCCTATCATCGGATCCATGTCGAGCCGCGGCACGCCGCCGGCGTCGCTGTAACTGCGCTGCGTGTGGGTAACCCATTCTGCGTGCGTGAGACCCGGCATGCCGATCTCATAGGTTGCACGGACGGTCGCTACCGCTTCATCCCAGCTGGCGGGTGGCGCATGACGGCCGACGTACGCCGCGATGCGTGCGAGGCCCTCTGGCGCCACCTCCGGACCGACGTCGTTGAGAATAACGCCCGCCACCAGTGGCGGATTCATTGCGGCCAGCAGCATCGAGAGAATCCCGCCGAGTGACGTGCCGAGCAGCACGCAGCGCGCGACGCCGGCGTCCTGCAGCAGCAGGCCGAGGTCGGCGAGGTAGGTCCCGGGATGGTAGTTCTGCCAGACCGGGTCGTGCTGCGAACGGCCGCGGCCACGCAGGTCCGCGCAGAGCACTCGACGATCTTGCCGGATGCGTTCGGCGACGTGAGTGAAGTCCCGGGAATTGCGTGTGAGGCCCGGCAAGCAAAGCACGGGAAGTTTCGGCGCCCGCGTGAGCGGTGCGAAATCGCGATAGAACAGTTGCAGGCCGTCGGCCGAGGTAAAGAATCTTTCAGCGCCGGCGTCGGGCATGGTCACCTGGCTTTCTCCCAGTCGGCGTATTGTCGGCGCAACTCGCGCTTCAGGATCTTGCCATTCGGATTGCGCGGCAGGTCGGTGACATAGACTGCGCCTGCCAGGCGTTGCTGCTTGCCGACGCGCTGGTTGGTCCATTCCACCAGCGACCCGGTGTCAGGCGTGTCGCCCGCCCCTGCCGCGACCACCAGCGCGAGCGGCGTTTCGCCCCAGCGTTCGCTCGGCACGCCCACGACCGCGACGTCGGCGACCGCGGGGTGATCGCGCATGACCGCTTCGATGTCGGCCGGGTAGATGTTCTGGCTGCCCGACAGGATCATGTCCTTCTTGCGATCGACGATGTAGAGGAAGCCGTCGTCGTCGAGACGCCCGATGTCGCCGGTGCGCAGCCAGCGTCGGCCTTGCGTGTCGACCCACGTCGCCTCTTCCGTTGCGTCGGCTCGCTGGTGATAGCCCTCCATCACCAGGCGGCCGTACCCGCAGATCTCACCGAGCTCGCCGGGTGCCGCCTCGACGTCGTCGTCGCGCACGAGCTTGAGCTGCTGGCCCGGAATCGGCTTGCCGACGGATTCGATGTGCGCGTCGAAATCCTCGGGAGCCAGCGTGGTGATGATGCCTTCGGTCAGGCCGTAGAGCTCGATCAGCTCGCAGGCGAGCGTGTCGCGCGTCGCCCGCTTCAACGGCGGCGGGAGCGGCGAGCCGCAGCACATGATCGCCTGCAGCGAAGACAGGTTGCGCGTCGCGATGCCGGGCAGTTCGAGGACGCGCTGAAACTGCACTGGCACGAAGCCGCCATGCGTGACGCCATGACGCTCGATCGCGTCGATCAGCGACTCCGCACTGAACGCCGGCAGGACCACGATGGTGCCCCCGACGACGATCGTGCTCAGCATTGCGACCCAGCTGATGTTCGAATAGAGGCCGAGCGAGCAGACCGTCACGCAGTCGCTGCGGTACCTCAGGGCGATGGCGAGATCGGTGCCCCAGTCATAGCGACAACCGTGCGTGTGCACGATGCCCTTGGGCAGCCCGGTGGTGCCCGAACTGTAGATGACGTTGCACTCGGTCGCGGGGTCCACCTTGACCGCAGGGGCTGCGGCCGACTGTCGCTCGAGCCAGGGCGAGAAGTCGGTCCAGTGCCCTGTCGCTGAAACGTCGACGCCGAGCCTGGCCTTCATGCCTGCCAGCTGACCAGCCGCGAGCAGCGCATCCACACGCTGGCAATGTTCCCCTGCAGCGGCGATTGCGCTGGCGCCGCTGTCGCGCACCATCGCCGCGACGGCCGCATCGCTCACAGCAGTATTGAGCGGCACGACACACACGCCCGCCTTGCCGGCGCCGAACAGCAGCAGCGCCATTTCAGCGCTGTTCTGCATCAGCACCGCGAGCCGCGCTCCCGGCGCGAGACCCAGTTGCAGCAGACCGTTCGCCACCTGGTTCGTCGCAGCGTCGAACCCGGCCCAGGTCCACCGGCGCTCCCCGCAGAGGAGCGCCGGCTTGCTGGCCTGGTTGCGGCCGTGCTGGACGATCAGGTCGGGGACGATCGGCCGCGGTACGTCGTACCAGCCCATGGCCCTAACCTCGTCGGTCCGGCGATCAGTCGAAGCGATAGCTCGCGCTCAGGCTGACCGTGCGCGGCGGGCCGTAGAAGCTGTTGACGATGTTGCCGAACAACGCGCCGAGGAACTGGTAGCCGCCGATCTTGTATTCCTCATCGGTGAGGTTGCGACCCGTCAGCTGCAGAGTCAGCTTGTCGTTGGCCGAGGTCCAGGCGACGCTCGCGTCGACCAGCGTGTAATCCTCGGTCTGGTCGAGCAGCGGGTTCTCGAACTCGAACATGTGATACGAATCGCGGTACGAGCCGGTGAGCGTCGCGAGCAGGGAGCCCCACCCGGCGGACAATGGCTGCGCGTACGACAGCGTCAGGTTGCCATTCCACTCCGGCGTGTTCTGGAACACGGCGGTATCCGCGAGGTCGACCGGCACCGTGATGGTCGCCGGCGGCGGCGTCGGGTTCGGCACCACGGTGAACGTGTTGTATTCGTCGAACTCCGCATCGGTCCAGCCCACGCCGTAGCTCAGCGTCAGGCGGTCGGTGAATGCGATTGCACCCTCGAGTTCGGCACCCTGGATGGTCGAGCTGCCGGCGTTGTCGACGAAGCTCGCCACACCGGTGGCGGTCGGCTCCTGCCGCGTGATCTGCTGGTCGGTGTAATCGGCGCGGAACACCGCGAAGTTGTAGCTCAGCCGGTCATCCCAGGTGGTGCCCTTGAGCCCGATCTCATACGAGGTCACGTTCTCCGGGTCGTAGCCATTGACGGTGTCCGGCGTGAAGATGGCGTCGCCCCGCATGTCGAAGCCGCCCGACTTGAAGCCTTCGGAATACGACGCGTACGTCGTCATGCTGTCGGTGAAGTCGAAGCTGACGCTGGCCCGCGGCGTGAACTTGTCGAACGTGCGCGTGTTGACGTAGTCGGTACGCGTACGGAAAAACACGGCCGCATCGTTGCCGAACAAGGGTGAGCCGAGGCCGAGATAGTCCTGCCGCAGGACCGAGCCTTCCTTTTCGTCCTCGGTGTAACGGCCGCCGAGTGAAACCCGCCAGCGGTCCGTGATCGAGTAGCTCACGTCGGCAAACGCCGCGTAGCTCGTCGTGTCGACGTAGCCCGACGTGGCGATGGTCAGGCCGAGGGCACCGATCGGCGTGTCGAACGCGCCTGATGCCGACGCATCGAGGTAATAGAGGCCGGCGACACCCTGCCACCGTTCGCCCTCGAACAGCACCTGGAATTCCTGCGACGTCTGGTCGTCCTCGTAGCGCCCGGGAATGTCGAGCGCCGGCTGCGGCGAGGCATCGAAGTCGATCAGCGTGTTGGTCTTGCCGTCGCGGTACGCGGTGATGGACTTGAGCGTGATCGCATCGTTCAGTTGCCAGGCCGCCGTGAGCGACACGCCCTGGTTACGCACGAGGTTGTCGTCGCCGGCGCCCGCCCGGGTGTCGTAGATGTCGTCGAGGACCTGCTCGCCGGCAGTGAGTCCAAGTCCCGGGACTTCGCGGTGGCCATGCTTGGCCGGGGAGTTGTCCTCGACGTAGTCGGCCGCCAGCCGGAAGCTCAGCGCGTCGGTCGGGTTCCAGTCGGCGCTCATGCGGAAGGCGTCGACGCTCTTCGCGTAGTGGTTCTCCTTGCCGGTGAACTGGTTCTCGCCGTAGCCGTCACGACGGTAGATGGCAGCGCTGCCGCCGACCGACAGCGTGTCGCCGAGCGGCAGTACGCCCGAGGCAATGAAGTCGTGCTGCGCATAGGTGCCGAGCGTGAGCTTGGTGTCGAGGCGCGCCTCGTCGCCGAGCGGCCGGGTCACGTACTTGATCGCGCCGCCGATCGTGTTGCGGCCGTACAGCGTGCCCTGCGGGCCGCGCAGCACTTCGAGGCGCTCGATGTCGTAAATGTCGAGCACGGCGCCCTGCGGGCGGGCCACGTACACGTCGTCAACGTAGAGACCGACGCCGGGCTCGAAACCCCAGAGCGGGTCCTGCTGGCCGATGCCGCGGATGAAGGCGATCAGCGTCGAGTTGGTGCCGCGCGCCACCTGCAGGGTGAGGTTGGGCGTGGATTGCTGCAGCCACGTGATGTCCTGCGCGCCGATGGCCTGGATGCGTTCGGCCGAGAATGCGGACACCGCGATCGGCACGTCCTGCAGCGATTCCTCGCGGCGGCGGGCGGTCACGGTGACCTCCTCGAGGCCGGTGACCGACGACCTGGCGACGGGCGCGTCCTGCGCGAGGACTGCGGGTACGGCGAACATCGAGGCCGCGCAGGCTGCAGCGGCCTGCACCGAGTAAACGGCGAGCTTCTTCATGGATCCCCCTGCTGTGGCGCCTGGTCCCGACGCCGGTGTTTCAACGAGTGTTGGAATTTAGTTGAACGTTCGTTGAAATTCAACAGTCGTTGCAGGAAGGCCTCCGGGTTCTTCAGAATCGCGGCTCGACCTCACGCTCAAGGGCAATTCGTACCGCGATGCAAAAGAAAGGCACGACTGGCCGCAAGGGTGCGGGACGGGACCGCCTGCCGCGGGCAGGGACGGCCGGCACCGGCTCCCGCTCGCAGGCAACGCGCGAACGCATCCTCGACGCGGCCGAGCGATTGTTCGCGCAACGCGGCTTTTACGGCATTTCGGTGCGCGACATAACGGGCGCCGCCGAGGTGGACGTGGCTCTTGCGAGCTACCATTTCGGCAACAAGCAGGGCCTGCTCGAAGCGGTGGTCATGCGGCGCGCAGAAGATCTCAATACCGAGCGCAGCGCCCGCCTGGACGCCGTCCTCGCTGCGGCCAAAGGCCGCCGCCCGCCGAAAATCGAAGACGTCATCGATGCGTTCACCCATCCGCTGCTCGATCGTTCCTCACGCGGCAGCCCGGGCTGGAAGAGCTACTTCGCGCTGATTGCCGAAGTGAACAACTCGCCGGAATTCGGCGGCGTCCTGATGTCGCGCTTCTTCGACCCGGTCGTCGAAAAGTTCATCGACGCGATTCGCAGGGCATTGCCGGACTGCGAAGAAAGCGACCTGTACTGGGCTTACCACTTCCTGTCGGGCGCGCTGACACTCACGTTCGCCGAGACGGGACGCATCGACAAGCTGTCGGGTGGCGCCTGCCGCTCGAGCGATCTCGACAGCGTCCACGAGCGGCTCGTGCCGTATTGCGCCGCCGGCTTCCGCGCCCTGTGCGCGACAAAGCGTGCCGCCTCCCGGCAGGCCGGCACCAGGAAAGCCCGCAAGTGAATTCGCGCAAAGACAGCCGAGGAATCCATTCGATGCAGACTCTGTCCCTCGGTCCGGTCGTGCGTACGGCAGCGATGAGCTTGTTCGGCGCGCTGGCGCTGGCGGCCTGCGGCGACGACGCCACCAGTGCCGGCGAACGCAGCGATCGCCTCGCCACGTTGCCGATCGCAGCGGGTTCGGTCACGACTTCGGGCATCTCCGCGGGCGGCTACATGGCGGTGCAGTTCCACGTCGCGCATTCGTCCCTGGTGAGTGGCGTAGGCGTCGTGGCCGCCGGCCCCTATTACTGCGCGGAGAATTCGCTGCGTCATGCGCTGGGTCGCTGCATGAAGGGTGACGAACCGATCGCGGTTGACGAGCTTGCCGGTCTCACGAGCGAGTTCGCCCTGGCCGGTCGCATCGACCCGATTGCGAACCTGGCCAACGATCGCGTCTGGATCTTTCACGGCGGTGCCGATCCGGTGGTGGCAAAACCTGTCGTGGATGCATTGCAGGCGTACTACGAACTGTTCGTGAACCCGGACGGCGTGCAGCGCAACGAACTTGCGGACGCGGGCCACACGTTTCCCGCGGCTGCCAAGGGCCTCCAGGACTGCGGCAAGACCGAAACGCCGTTCGTCGGCAGCTGCGGCGTCGACGGCGCGCGGCAGATGCTCGAGCACCTGTATGGCGCGTTCGGCGCGCAGGCTACCGGCGTCAGGCAGGGCACGCTGGTGCACTTCTCGCAGGCGTCATACGCGACGGCCGCCGACGCCGACGGGTTCGCCGAACGCGGGTGGCTCTACGTTCCAGCGGCATGCTCTGGCAACGGCACTGCCGGGCGCTGTCGCCTGCATGTCGCTTTTCATGGCTGCAAACAGGGCGCTTCGTTCGTGAACGATGCCTTCGTGCAGCAGGCAGGCTACCTGGCAGCGGCCGATGCGGGTCGCATCGTCGTCCTGTTACCGCAGGTCGAACCGAGCTTCCAGCCGCTCAACCCCAACGGCTGCTGGGACTGGTGGGGTTACAGCAGCGCGGAGTACGCGACCCAGGCCGGACCGCAGATCGCAGCCGTGAAGGCGATGGTTGACGACTTGCTGGGTTCGGGCGAGCCGGAGCGAGCCGGACCGTAGGGAGTCAGAGCGCGACAGCGCGCGACCGCTGTCCACCGTAGAGCACTTCAAGGCGACGCACGCCCTTCATGCGCCGCGAAGACCGGCGCACCTCGCCCATCAGTCGCAACAACAGCCCGACGTCATCGTTCATGCCGCCGGTGCAGTAGTCCTCGCTCATGCCCAGGTGCAGCACGGTCACGTGCTCGAGGTCGGCGCGGACGTAGACGGCCACGCCAACCGGGCGGGCGGTCAACGTCTCCACCGCGAACAGGCACTGGACGTCCGGCAGGTTGCCTACACGCACACGCAGCCCCTCGCCGTCGTCCACGATCTCGGGCGGGCCATATTTGTCGATGACGTCGACGATGCCGCGTGCGAAGCGATCCTGGCAGCCGTTGAAAAAGAGGATCCGCTCAAGCGCATGGCGCTTGTGGCGAGGAAGCCGTGACGTGAATTCGATTCCCCGCATGAAACTTCCCCGGCCGCGTGCACGGCCTCGGACGGAGGTGCGGCCGATCATGCTCGCGGGACCCGCTTATGTCGAGTGGAGCGACGCACAAGTGTTGCTGCAGCGCCACAAAAACACCCCGGACCCAGACTGTCGAAACACAGGTATTTTTTTGAATTGCTTCATGTTTTTGACATTCCGAGGTGGAGTGTCGGAACCGCTTAGCGTGCAATGACGGCACGATGTCCCGCAAGCCTTTGCTCGCCCCCAGTGCCGCCGACCTGGCAGTTCACGTTGCCCGCGTTCCGGGCGCACTGCTCGTGGACGTGGTCGTGCTCACGGCCGACCAGGAACTGTTTCAGTCGGCGCGTGCAGCGGTTGGCGAGCAGAATCCGATCTGGCGTGCGCGCTCGGCCGACGAGGCAGCCGACCTGTTGATCACCGGACGCTGCGGCGTGCTGGTCATCGACACGGCCGCGATCTCGACCCGCGGCGATACCCTCATCGAGCAGATCGTCGAGCAGTTCCCCGACGTCATCGTCTGCGTCGCCGGCACGCGTGCCGACGAACCCCTCCTGGCCCCGCTGATCAGTGCCGGCCTCGTCTACCGGTTCATGCACAAACCCACGTCCGCGCGGCGCGCGGGCATGTTCCTGCAGGCCGCGATCCGCCGGCATGTCGAGCGCCGGGCAGGACGCGAAGCCAGCGATCCGCTGGCACCGTTGCTGCGCGGTCTGCGCCGCCCGACCGCTGGCATGCCCCGCGGGTACCTTGTCCTGATCGGCCTGGTGGCGCTCGCGCTGGTCGTCCCGCTCTTCGTCGGCGGCAAGCCGGATGCCCCGGCCACGACGACAGTCGCCGCGGCACCGGTGACGCCCATCCAGGCAACGGCAGCTACAGCACAAGCCAATCCGGTCCTGGGGCGAGCCCGGGCAGCCCTGCATGCAGGCCGCCTCGAGGCGCCCGAGGGCCGCAACGCGCTCGACCTGTTCCAGGCCGTGTTGCTCGTGCAGCCCGAGCACGCGGAAGCGCAGGTCTCGCTCGCCAGGACAATCGACCTGCTGCTGCAGCGCGCGCAGCAGGAACTCGACGCCGGGCACAAGCCAGAAGCCGAACGGCTGGTACAACGCGTGCTCGCGGTGGTTCCCGAAGACCCGCAGGCCCAGGTCCTCGCACGTCGCATCAGTCCGCCCGACACGCCGTCGCGCCAGCTGTCCCGCGAGCAGCATGCGGAGGTGGAAGCGCACCTGGCCGAGACGGCAATCGTCTCCGTGCCCGCGCCCACGCGTGCGCGTGCGCGGACGCTCGAAGAAATCCAGGCCGAACTCGCCTCGCTGCCGGGACCCGTCACGAAACTGACCGGTCCATCGAGCGACTCGACGGCAACTGCGCCGACCCAGCCGGCGCCGGTCGTACGGCCCGACCCGCTCGCGCCACGCTTCGTCAATCCGGCACCGACGATTGCCCCCGCAGCGCGCAGTTACGCTCGCGAGCCGGTCGACGCACCGCCGGCCGCGGGGATGACTGGCCCGACGGCGCGGCACGAGCCTGCAGATCCTGCGCTCGAGTCAGCGAGTCTCAACGCCGACCGCAGGACGTGAGATCGACCTTCTGCGCAGGCTTTGCCACGTCCGCCTGGATTCCCCGCGCGCGCAACGCCTCAGACAGCCCGCTGGCACCTTCGGTTTCGCCGTGCACCAGGTACGTGTGCGGCTTGCCCCCGACGCCCGCGTGCCAGCGCAGCAGGTCTTCCTGATCGCCGTGGGCGGAGAATCCGCCGAGTGTGTGGATGCGCGCGTTGACCTTGAATTTTTCGCCATGAATGCGCACGTGCTCGCGACCGTCGACGATCGCGCGCCCGAGCGTTCCCACCGCCTGGAAGCCGGTGAAGATCAAGTCGCACTCTCGCTTGGTGATGTTGTGCTTGAGGTGATGCACGATGCGCCCGCCGCTGCACATCCCGCTCCCCGCGACGATGATCGCGCCGCCCCGCAGCAGGTTGATCGCCATCGATTCTTCGGCAGAGCGGCAGAGCTTCAGGTTCGGCAGCGCCGGCATGCGACCGGCATCGCGGCGTGCGACGCTCGCCTCCGCGTCGTACAGCTCGGGATGCTTCCAGTAGATCTCGGACGCCTCGATGGCCATCGGGCTATCGAGGAACACCTGCCAGTCACCGACACGCCAGTCGTCGAAGTGACTGGCGAGCTCGTAGAGGACTTCCTGGCTGCGCCCTACCGCGAACGCGGGGATCAGGACGTTGCCGCCGCCGGCCCGCGCCGCGCGCAGGATCTCGCCGAATTCACGCAGCGTGTCGCTGCGCTCACGATGCCGGCGATTGCCGTAGGTGCTTTCCATGACCACGACGTCAGCCGCGCCGTTGCCTTCCGGGTCGCGCAGGATCGGCGAGTCGTACTGTCCGACGTCGCCACTGAAGACGATGCGCGAGCGAATACCCTCCTCCTCGAGCTGCAGCCACACGCTGGCGGAGCCGAGGATGTGGCCGGCGTCGCGGCAGGTCAGCGTCACGCCGGGTAGTATCTCGGTCGCGTGACCGTACGCCACCGGCTTGAACTGCTGGATGGTCTCGTCCGCGTCCACTCGCGTGAACAACGGATCGGGAAAGCCACGCGCCTGTCGATTGCCGTGCTCGGCCTGTCTGCGGCGGTAGCGCTCCGCCTCGCGCTCGGCCATGAAGGCGCTGTCCGCGAGCAGGATGCGCGCGAGGTCGCGGCACGCCGGGGTCGCGTAGATCGGTCCGCGGAACCCGCGCTTGCGCAGCAGCGGCAGCCGTCCGCAGTGATCGATGTGCGCGTGGCTCAACACCACCGCGTCGATCGCTGCGGCATCGAACGGAAAAGGCTGGCGATTGCGGATGTCGGGCTGATCGCCGCCCTGGATCAGTCCGCAGTCGAGCAGCAGCGTGCGGCCACGAACGGTGAGGATGTGGCAGGAGCCGGTGACTTCACCGGCTGCGCCGTAGAACTGCAGGTGCATCGCGCGAATCGCCTCAGGCGATTCGCTGCCCGACGGCCGCTTCGCCTTCCTGGTGGATCGGAACGGCCGTCACCTGTCCGTCCCGCAGCAGCTTGACGCAGGCCTTGACCACCCTCGCATCGTACCGGCGACCGGCCTGCGACTGAAGCTCATCGAGGCACGCCGTCAAAGTCAGTGTCGGCCGGTGCGGACGGGGCGACAGCATCGCTTCGACGGCATCGGCGACAGCGACGATCCGGGCCTCTAGCAGGATCTCCTCGCCTTTCAGTCCGCGCGGGTAGCCCGAGCCGTCGAGACGCTCGTGATGCTGGCGCACGGCTTCGGCGACGGGCCAGGGGAACTCGACGGCACGCAGGACTTCGAAGCCGCGCTCGGCGTGCGTCTTCACGAGTTCGAACTCCGACGCGGACAGGATGCCGGGCCGCCACAGCAGTTCGCGCGGAATCTGCAGCATGCCGACGTCGATCAGCTGACCCATCACGCGCAGACCGCGCACCGTGTGACCCGGCAGCCCGAGCGCCGTGCCGACACCGGCCGCATAGTCGCCCACCACGGCGTGCGCGCCCGGTCTTGCACGCATCCTGCGTCTCGGCGAGTTGTGCCAGCGCCTCGATCGCGCCGAACATCACCCGCTCCATGTGATCCATGGCGGTGACGATCTCGGCGTCCGACCGGCGACGACGCAGCAGCTTGGCCGCTGCATCCGCGATGTGTTCGACGTGCCGGCGGTCGTCGTCGTCATACGGCTGGGCCGCGTCCGCGACGAGCAGCACGCCAACGAGGCGTCCGCCGTCGAGCATCGGCATCACAAGCTGGCGCTGCAGCTGCGCCGGCAATCCCGCGGCTCGCAGCGCGGCGGTGCCTTCCGTCTCGTCTCGAATCACCGGGCGCTGCGAGGCTGCGCATTCGCCCAAGGCCGTCGCGGGGGGCGGCGGCGCGCGCCAATGCGTGAGCGGCGTCAGAGGTTCAGTGGCCGCGGAGCCGCGGCGCGCGGCCAGCTCGAGCGTGGTCGCGTCACCCACTGACAGGAAGAAGTAGCCCTGCGTGCTGCGCGTCAGGTCCCGCGCCAGCAGCAGCGTGCGATCGAGAATTTCGGCTTCCGTCAGCTCGTGCGAACGCTGCACGAGTTCGAGCAGACGGCTCACGCGTACGTGATCGCGCTCATTGCGCTCGGCCGCAAGCTTCGAACTCGCGACGTCCCGCGCAGTCAAGACGCGGAAGCCCGTCTGCTCGTCGATCGCGGCAAGCGCGATTTCAACTTCGATCGACCGTCCGTCCGGACGCAGCCAGCGCACGTCCTGGCGCAGCGCCCCAGTGACGGTGCGCACCGTCGAATCGGCTGCGCCCGCGACCTCGAGCGACTGCAGCGTAACCGTGCCGAGACGTTCGCGGTCCGTGTTGAGCAGCACGAGCAGCGCACGGTTGCCGTAACGCAGGCGGCCCTCGCCATCGACGACGCCACACGGCTCGGGTGCCGCTTCCAGTGCATCGGCGAGTGCGGCCAGTTCCTGTTCGCGCGCGTGCGCTGCCAGTTCGGAACTGACGTCACGCGCGGTGAGCAACCAGCTGGCCCGGCCGGCATAGCTCGTGGCGACACGCTGCAGCTCCAGCCTTGCCTCGCTGCCATCTGGACGTTGCCAGTGCAGTATCGATACGTGCGTCGAATCGTCACTGAACCCGGCGCCCGGCAGCAGTTCGCCCAGCGGCTTGCCACGCAGGGCCGCGGCATCCTGGCCGACCAGCGCCGCCGCCGAATCGGTGGCTACGTGCACGAGCTTCGATTCGACGTCGACAATCCAAGTTGGCGTGGGTTGCGCCGCGAAGGCACGATCGGCGTCGTTGACGGCCGACTGCAGGCGTGCACGCGCCGTCTGCAATTCGTTGACCCGCGCCTCGAGCAGCGTCACCTTGCCGATTTCGGCGCGCGACTCTTCCGCGACGCCACGCGCCTGCGACTCTGCCTCGGCGGCCTGGCGCTGTGCAGTCTCCAGCTCGCGGATTCGCAACTGCAGCTCGCGGATGCGTACCGATTCCGCCGCGGCGAATTCGGCGCGGGCGCGGGCCTCGTATTCGGCGCGTTCGCGCGCGATGCGTTCAGCCACGGTCAGCTGTTTATTCGTCGCCTCGACGTCACGGATCTGCTTTTCGAGGTCGATGAGCCGCCTGCGATCCTGCTCGCGACGGTCGAGCAGTTCGGGCACCAGCGCCGGCATGCGCATCGTGCCTGAGCCGGACGGAGCTGCGTCGAAGGTCGCGACGAGCTCTTCCAGTGTCGAACCCCGCGGGAAGAACCGTTGCGCGCCGACTTCGGCGGCAAAGGCCTCGTACTTGGGCCCTTCGACGCGGAATGAATGCAGCAGCACCGGCAGGTGCACGAACGACGGGTCCTCGCGCAGCCGGCGGCACAGCGCAAAGCCGTCAAGCCGCGGCAGCATCACATCGCTCACGATTGCGTCGGGATTCTGGGTACGGACGACGTCGAGCGCCTCGATGCCGGTTTTCGCCTTGAGCACGCGGTGGCCGTGCGATTGCATCACGCTCTCGACGGCGGCGAGGTCCTGGTCGCGTTCGTAGGCAAGCAGCACGGTCTTCATTGACGGGCTTCAACTCCAGCACGCGGTGGCGGCACACCCCGGGCAACGGCCCGGCGCCGGTCGCACCTTCGTTGCCGGCAGTATGCTCCCCCGCCCGCGCGGGGCCCTAATACGCGGCTTCAAGCCGTTGACCTGCGTCACAAAATGCCGGCCCGCGCTGCGGCGGCGGTACAATCCACCGTACATGACGAGATTGCAGGAGAACTCGATGATCCGGCGCATGGCGTTCGTAGGGGCAGGCGCCCTGGTCCTGTTGGCTGGCTGTGCCACGCATTGGGACGTCGACAGCTTCGAGGCTCCCGCTGGCAACGTGGCCTCCCGGCACACGTATTTCTGGCGCGGCGGCGATTTCGGCACGCCTGGCGCCGTCGATCCAGCGGTGGTCGCGCTGGCCTCCGCGCAGCTGCGGGGTGCCGTGACGGCAGAACTGAATCGCAAGGGCTTCAAGGAAGTCGACACGGCGGCAGCCGCCGACATGATCGTGAGCTTCCAGGTCGCCGGCACGCAGAGATTCGTGCCGTCGGACGAGAGGCGCATCGGAGCGCCATCCGCCACCACGGTGCTCAGACCAAGCGAGATTCAACCGCCGCCAGCGTCGACGGTGCCGCGCGAAAGGCGAATTCGCGAGGGATCGGTCCTGGTGTTCATTGACGACCGCGCGTCGGGCCAGCTGATCTGGCGCGGCATGGTCACCGAAGAGACACGCGGCGGCTCGACCCAACAGGGCGTGCGCATGCTCACGCAGATGGCGCACGAGATCGCGAGGGAAGTGCCGGCCCGCGCCGGCGCGCCGCAATAGGCCGGCTCAGCGCCTCATCACGAGCAGCGCACCGGCCAGCAGCAGCGCGGCGCCCAGCAGCCGCGTCGGCGTCACGGCGATCTGCGGGTAACCCAGGATGCCGAACTGGTCGACGATCAGCGCGACAATCAACTGTCCTGCGAGCACCAGCGCCACCAGGCTCATGCCGCCGAGGCGTGGACCAAGGATCGTGACCGAGGCGACGTAGACCGCACCCAGCAGCCCTCCCATCCACGCCCACGCCGGAACTTGCCCGACGCTGCCGGTCGAAGCGCGTGAACCCGCGACGGCGGCGAATCCCACGAGCGCGAGCAGGCCAATCGCGAAGTTGATGGTCGATGCCCAGAGTGGCGAACCGATCACGCGGGCCAGCGTCGCGTTCATGCCGACCTGCACCGTCAGGGCCCCGCCAACGAGCATCGCCAGCAGGTGCGGCCAGTAGTTCGCCATCATCGTTCGCGACTCCTAGGGCGCGGAATCAGGTGGCGCCTTGCGGCGAAGCGTCGCGCCGCGGCCAGCCCTGCCACACGAGCGCGCCGATGCCGAGCAGCAATGCCGCAAACCTCACCCAGCCGCCGACGACGGGCACCAGGCCGACGAGCCACAACCCCAGCACGGCGAGCAGCAGCGCAAACAGCTTCCAGCCCGTCGTCACGACGGTGCCGCTGCGCATGAAGCCAAGCAGCCTCTGGCCGACGAACATCGCGGCGGTGACCCAGCCGAGGAACAGCAGCAGCAGGTAGAGCATGAGCACGATCAACGCGAGCGGGATGCCGATGATCGTGACCAGCAGCAGGACAACCAGCACCGGCAGGCACACGAGGATCACGAACCCGAGCCCGAGACTGCGCAGTGGTTCCTGTCCGATCCACTGCGCAGCGCGAGTGGAGTACGCCGGGAAGGCGAGCATGAACAAGGTGCCGGCGACGAACACGCCGAGCATCCACAGGAACGAGCCAACCCCGTGCGCAACGGTGTGAACGTCCCGCGCATTCTCGTGCTCGTCGACGTAGTCGCCGACGTCTGTCTGGTGGAACTCGATGCCACCCGCGATCTGCGCGCCTTCGGGCAGCGCGGGTTCACGCGCGCTGTGGACGACGAGCTTGCCGTCGATACGCGTATTCGGGCCGATGTCGACCTCTTCGGCATGGACTTCGGCATCGCCTTGCACGACGCCGTCGAGGCGCACGCTGGCGCCCGATGCCTTCAGGAATTCCTGCGCATTGCCCTCGAACCGGATGCGCCCGCCGGTCAGTGACAGCCCGCCGGCAATCGTCGTGGCCGGCCCGAGGGCGACGTCGCCACCAGCGACGCGCGCCTTGCCAGCGATGATTGCATCCACCTGCACGTCGCCACCCGCGACGTAGAGATCGTCGCCGACGCTGCCGCCGATCGACACTTC
The DNA here is from genome assembly GCA_016704655.1 of Pseudomonadota bacterium. GTDB lineage: Bacteria > Pseudomonadota > Gammaproteobacteria > Steroidobacterales > Steroidobacteraceae > RPQJ01. The sequence goes on from JADIZR010000014.1 coordinate 101,552, forward strand.
GCCGCCCGCGGCGATGAGGTCGCCTTTCACCTCGCCCGCCGTGGTGACGTGCCCGCCCGCCAGCATCGCGTCGCCCGCGACCGGGTCGGTGAGATTGAGCGAGCCGCCTGCGCCGAAGTAGTCCGAGCCGAACTGCTTCGAAACGGAGTCGTCGCCCTGGTGATCGACGCTGCAGCCTGCGATGAACAGGCCCAGGGCGAACACGCCCAGGGTCCGTGCGACCGGTGTCATATCGGTTCTCCTCGACTCCCGTCGTCCTGCCGCACAGGAACGTGCGGGATTTTGCAGGCCATCGCCAGTCAGTCTAGGGCAAGCCCGCGGACACGGATATGTCCGCCGACTCCGCTCGTCCCACCGTACCCACGCTTCAGCGCACGCGTGGAGGCGCACAAAGAAAAAGCCGCGACTCGCTCGGCGAGTCGCGGCTTTTCCGACGCAGGGTCTTCCGTGACGGCCCGCAATCGTCCCCCGGTCGGGCCTTCCTTATCGTCTGTCGCCCGGTCTCCCCCAGCTTGCGACTGACTGGTGTTTTACGTGGTTTGCCTGGAGCCGTCACCTTGCGGCGCAAAAACGACGACATCCCAATCAGTGGCTGGATTAACGTGTCTCTTTCCCGCAACAAGAGCGGCTCAGGACTTGAGTGCAGACCCTTCCGTCATGTAGCCCACAAACCTGGGCACGCGCCGCAGGTAATAGTGTTCGGCGTCACGCAGATGCAAGCCGGATCCTGCCACCAGCGGCACCGTCTCGCGGATGAGATGGCAGCCGCCGCCGATGCGGTTCTGAATCGGGTTGAGCCGATGCTGCCAACGGGCCACCTGCGCATCGGGCGACAAGCCATGCTCGAGAAACAGGAACTGTCCGCCGGACTTGAGCACGCGATGAACTTCGCCAAGTGCATGCACCACGTCGGGAATCGAGCAGAGCGTCAACGTGCAGACAACCGTGTCGAAGCTGTCGCCCTCGAATGGCAAGTGTTCCGCGTTCAGGTGATGGAAGTCCACGGCAACGCTGGATGCGGCGATGCGCGGCAGCGAGAAGCGATCGAGGTCCGCGTCGGGATCGATGGCTTCGATTCGGCTCACGCCCGGCGGATAGTGCGGCAGGTTCCGGCCCGTGCCGAATCCGATCTCGAGGATGCGACCCGACGCGCGCGCCAGCGTGCGCTTTCGCGGCTTGTCGAAGACGCGACTGCCCATGGCGAAATCGAGCAGGTACGGGAAGACGCAGTGATGATAGACGCCCATTATCGAGTCATGGGCCATTGGACAGTGACAGCACCACGCAGCTGGCCGGTTTCGAATCCTGTCGCCGAGTCTTGCGGGTAATCACGGGCGATGGCCGTTGCGAGTTCGGGTGCGAGCGTCGCGCCGTGACACGCGAGGCACACAGGTTGCATGACGATCGCACGCAGATATCGGCGCTCGGTCCCCCGGGCTGACCGGGACTCGACGATCGCCTCGGGAGGCGCCGCCGCTGCCGGCAATGCGCTCGACAACTCCACCGCGAAGCCTTGCATGACTGCGCGCTCCAAGTCGTCTGGCGCATTCGCCGGGTTTCTCCATCGAATGGCCGTGCGACCCACGTCCGCGCCCGAGGACGCCGACAACCGGGCAGCGATTTCCGGCGCACGAGACTTGCAGACAGCTACGGCGGCAACTGGACCGCCTTGCTGCATCGCCCGGCCGAGTTCGGCCTGCAGCTCGCTCACGAGCTGATCGGCGAGCGCGCGGCTGCGCTCGTCCCATGTCATTTCGGGCTCGCCGCCGTACGCGGGGAGGGCGAGCAGTGCGTACAGGCCGAAAAGGATCGGTGCCGACCTCGCGGATCGCGTCATATTCATGCCATCACCCGCCTGTGCCTTATCGTTCAATTTGTAATTTTCACTGCATTAATTCAATACGTTTGATCCAGACACTGCAATTTAATCAATAATTTTTTATAATTAAAGGTTCGTGCCGTGCTCCATTCCAGCGTGCCAACGAGCCGCTGCTGGGGTAGATTGCGCGCCCCTACATGCCCGCCGCCGGGCCAGAGTCTACAGAGCAAGCATGGGACGCATTTTCGAAGTCAGAAAGCACACGATGTTCGCGCGCTGGAACCGCATGGCGAAGCAGTTCAGCCGCATCGGCAAGGACATCACCATCGCGGTGAAAAAGGGCGGCTCCGACCCGAACGCGAACCCCGCGCTGCGCCGCGCGATCCAGAACTCGCGTGCCGTGAATATGCCGAAGGACAAGGTCGACTCGGCAATCAAGCGTGCCTCCGGTCGCGACGCTGCCAACTTCGAAGAGGTCATCTATGAGGGTTACGCGCCGCACGGTGTCGCGGTGCTGGTCGAATGCGCGACGGACAACCCGACGCGCACCGTGGCGGCGATCCGCAACGCGTTCAACAAGAACGGCGGTAACTTCGCGACGACGGGCAGCGTCGTCTTCCAGTTCCGACGCATGGGCGTGTTCCGGTTGAATCCCGAGGGCATCGACCAGGACGACCTCGAGCTCCACCTGATCGATCACGGTCTCGAGGAATTCGGCGAGAGCACCGGCGAAAAGGGCGAGCCGCAGCTCGTCGCACGCTGCCTGTTCGAGGATTTCGGCACGTTGCAGAAGGCGCTCGAGGAGCGCGGCATCACGCCGATCTCGGCCGAGCACGAGTACATCTGCACCACGCCGACCGAGCTCGGCGAAGCCGAAGCGACCGAAGTGCTCGAACTGATCGACAAGCTCGAGCAGGACGACGACGTGCAGAAGGTCTACCACACGTTGGTTTAGCGCGTCAGCCGAGCGACTCCAGGGCATCTGCAACTGTCAGCGCGCCGGAGAATGCCGTCAGCACGGCCCGGTCTGCAGTCACCAATGGCACACCGAGGATTTCCGCCAGCGCGACGAACTCAGCGTCGTAGGCGGACAGTCGACTGGTCTCCGTCACCGCAAACACACGATCACTCGGCAGGTAGTGCTCCCGCCCTGCGAACGCGGCCTCCGCGGCCGCCATGATTTCGCGCACCTGGGACTCGTCCAGACTCCCGTCGCGGCGATACCCGGTGAGAACGCTGCGCAGCTCCGATCGCCACAACACCGGTGCATGCCAGTCGGGATCCAGCTGCCGCAGGCGATGCGCGAGCGCAGTCTGGTCGCCATTGATCCAGCAATAAGCAATGACGTTACTGTCGACGACGATCACGCGCGGCCCGAACTGCGATAGCGTTGCACCCGCGTGTGATCGACATGCGGCAAGGCTGCCACGAAACGCTCGAGGCGCTCCTGTTCCGAGGCGACGTCGACCGCAGGCGCTGCAAGCTGCGCTTCGAGCAAAGCCAGGATTTCCCGGTTCAGGCTGCGCCGGTTGGCTGCGGCACGCGCCTTGAGCTGCACGTGCAGCTCTGCCGGAATGCTTTTCAGTGTCAGGTTGAGCATGCGCCTGGTGGTACCGTTTTGGTACCATAATGGTGTCCGAAATTGAACCGTCGAGCAAGTCCGGGCGCAATTCTCGGCAGTTCGGCGCGTCGGATCGCGTTGAATTTGCATGTAAAACGACCAGATTGTGCCGCCCGGTGACCAGGAGCGGATCCAAGCCGTCTAAACTTCACGCCCCATGCAGCCCTCCGTTCGCGAACTCTTCTCACATCGAAAGTACTGGGCCCACCGCTTCGGTGTGGCTCCGTTCCTGCCGATGTCGAAGGCAGAGATGGACGCGCTCGGCTGGGACTCGTGCGACGTCATCCTGGTCACGGGCGACGCCTACGTCGACCATCCGAGCTTCGGCATGGCGATCGTGGGTCGCCTGCTCGAGGCGCAGGGTTTTCGGGTTGGCATCATTGCGCAGCCCGACTGGCACTCGACCCGCGACTTCATGCAGCTCGGCAAGCCGAACCTGTTCTTCGGCATCACCGGCGGCAACATGGACTCGATGGTGAACCGCTACACCGCGGATCGCCGCGTCCGCACGGATGACGCCTACACCCCGCATGGCGCCGGCGGTGCGCGCCCGGACCGGAGCCTCATCGTCTATTCACAGCGTTGCCGCGAAGCCGCGAAGGACGTGCCGATCGTGATCGGCGGCATCGAGGCCTCGCTGCGCCGCATCGCGCACTTCGACTACTGGTCGGAGAAGGTGCGCCGCTCGGTGCTGCTCGACGCGAAGGCCGACTTGCTCGTCTTCGGCAACGCCGAGCGGCAGATCTGCGAGATCGCGCATCGGCTGGCGACGGGCAGGAAGCTCGAGGAGATCGACGATCTGCGCGGCACGGCGTTCGTGCGCAAGGCACTGCCGGCAGGCTGGGTGGAGATTGATTCGACGACGATCGACACGCCGGGGCCGCTGGCGCCGCCGGTCGATCCGTATGCGATGGAGCCGGCGCCTGCGAGCGGCAAACTGCCGCGAGCATCATCGGCCGACGCCGCGGCAACGGGGCCTTCCGGGGTTGCCCGGGAGGCCGTCCGCGCCATGGACGGCGCGGCCGGAGCCCCCATGGACGGGTTTACGGCGTCCTCCCGGGCAACCCCGGAAGGCCGCGGTGACGTCGTCGTCGGCAAGAACGAGACGGTATTGAAGTTTCATCGCCGGGTTCCGCAACCGGCCGACCGCGAGCACAGCGTCATCCGCATGCCGTCGTACGAAGCGGTCGTGGACGACGCCATCCTGTACGCACACGCGTCGCGAATCCTGCACCTCGAAGCGAACCCCGGCAACGCGCGCGCGCTGGTGCAGCGACACGGCGACACGGACGTGTGGCTGAACCCGCCGCCGATCCCGCTGACCACCAGAGAGATCGATGCGGTGTACGAGCTGCCGTACCAGCGCGTCCCGCATCCGGTCTACGGCGACGCGAAGATTCCCGCGTACGAGATGATCCGTTTCTCGATCTCGATCCAGCGTGGCTGCTTCGGCGGCTGCACTTTCTGTTCGATCACCGAACACGAAGGCCGCATCATCCAGAATCGCTCAGAAGACTCGGTGATCCGCGAGATCGAGACGATCCGCGATACCGTGCCAGGCTTCACCGGCGTGATTTCGGACCTCGGCGGACCCACGGCCAATATGTACCGCGTCGCGTGCAGATCGCGTGCGATCGAAGCCGCGTGCCGCAAGCCGTCGTGCGTTTACCCGGGAATCTGCCCGAACCTCAACACGGACCACTCGCCGCTGATCGGGCTGTACCGGCGCGCACGGGAGCTGAAGGGCGTGAAGAAGGTGTTGATCGCATCGGGCGTACGGTACGACCTTGCGATCGAATCACCCGAGTACGTGAAGGAGCTGGCGCAACACCACGTGGGCGGCTACCTCAAGATTGCGCCCGAAGCGCTCGCGGAAGGCCCGCTCTCGAAGATGATGAAGCCGGGTGTCGGCACCTACGATCGCTTCAAGGAACTCTTCGACAAATTCTCGAAGGAAGCCGGGAAAGAGCAGTACCTGGTTCCGTACTTCATCGCGGCGCACCCGGGTACACGCGACGAAGACATGCTCGAACTGGCACTCTGGCTCAAGCGCAACGGCTTCCGCGCCGACCAGGTACAGGCATTCCTGCCCTCGCCGATGGCGACGGCCACCGCGATGTACCACTCAGGCAAGAATCCGCTGCACAAAGTGACGCGCACCTCGGAGGATGTCGTCATCCCGAAGGGCACGCGCCAGCGCCGCCTGCACAAGGCGTTCCTGCGCTATCACGATCCGAACAACTGGCCGCTGTTGCGCGAAGCGCTGCGGCAGATGGGGCGCTCCGACCTGATCGGCAATGGCCGGAACCAGCTGGTGCCGACGTACCAGCCGATCGGCACCGGCCGTGCCCACGAAGGTCAGCGCAAGCCCGGGAAGTCTTCGGCATCACCGACGAGATCACAGCCGAAGACGGCGGCGAAGGCCACGACTGCACAGCCGTTCCGGACCCAGCACACGGGATTGCCTCGTGTGCCGACCGAGACGCCACGGCACCCAACGGGTCCAAAGCGCAAGCCGGGCCGGTAATACAGCCTGGTGCGCCGGCGGGGTGACCGATCCGCGCGATCGTCACCCCGAGGTCGTCAATCAGCCCTTCTTGGCTTTTTTCTCGGCGCGCTTCTCTTCCTTCGACTTCGCCGGCTTCTTCTTCGTTTCCTTCTTTCGATCCATGCCCTTGCCCATGTCGCGCACTCCCGTGGTGATTGATCGCAGGCGAGAGCTTAAATCAGTTGTAGCGATTCGTCTTGAACAGGTCGGCGGCGGTCTGAAAATACGCGACCCCGAGGTCTCGCAGCGCCGCGTCGTCCGCGCGAGGCTTGAAGGTCTTCGCCAGCGGGTCGTAGGTCAGCGACTGGTGCGTTTTGCCGAGACCGAGCACCACGAGCTGGTTGTCGCGCAGGATCGCCACGTCGTGGTTATGGCTGAAGAGCGCAATGCGCGCGTGGTCGGGTCGCTCGTGCAGTGAGTCGATACCGAAGAATGGCGCCTCGTACGACAGGCCCAGCAAGCCGAGCACGGTCGGTGCGATGTCGATCTGCGTCATCAGCGTGTCGATCTGTCGTGCTGCGATGTGCTTCGGCGAGTAGATCATCAGCGGAATCTCGTAGGTCTCGAGCGGAATCTCGGCCTTGCCGTAGACGCGCGCACCGTGATCGGCGACCACGACGAAAATCGTGTTGTCGAACCATGGCTGCCTGGCGGCCTCGCGCAGGAAATAGCCGAGCGCGTAGTCGGCGTAGCGCACGCCCGCCTGCCGGCCGCCGCCTTCCTCCGGAATGCCCAGCTTCTCGAGGCCCGGACGGAACGTGAACGGCTTGTGGTTCGACGTCGTCATGATGATCGAGAAGAACGGCTTGCCGGCCTGGTACTGCTCGCCGTAGTGCTGGATCGCGCGGTCGAACAGGTCTTCGTCGGCGACGCCCCAGACGTTCTCGAAGCGGACTTTTTCGATGTCCGTGCGGTCAAGCACCTGGAATCCATTCCCCGCGAAGAACGTGTTCATGTCGTCGAAGTAGCCGTAGCCGCCGTACAGGAAGCTGCTCTGGTAACCGAGCTCGTTCATAACCTTGCCCCAGCCGCCGATGCCCTGGTTACCCGGCCGTCGCAGGATCGAGACAGTCGGGATCGGCGGGAACGAGGCAGTGATCGCTTCGAGACCGCGCACGGTGCGGGTGCCGGAGGCGTACGCGTTGGCGAACCAGAGTCCGCGCTTCGCGCAGGAGTCAAAGTTCGGCGTCCAGTCCTTGTCCGCGCCATGCAGCTTGCTGAACTCGGCACCGAACGACTCGCTCGACACGACGACGACGTTGAGGTTGCCGAGGCCATCGGGTCGGGCAGGGTGCCGACGGCTCATCTTGCCCAGGGCCAACTGCGTGAACTGCGCGCCGTCGGGCACAAGCTGGGTTTCCAGCAGGCGCAGGTTGTCGGCCGGCTTCGCGCTCGCGTAGTACGACTCGTAGTCGATGTCGCTGGTGCGCGCCGCGCGGAAGAAGCTGCTGTGCCCGTTCTGCACGAGCTCGTTTTCCACCCGGTTCGACGACAGCGACAACGCGTTCGTCGGGTAGAACGCAACCGCGAGTGCCAGCACGACGGCATAGGGCGCGAACGCCACGAGTCGCTCGCGGAACAGGACCACGTGATCAAATCCAGGCTTGATTGAGCGGCGCAGGAAAAAGACCGCCAGTGCGGCCAGAGTCACGGCAACGCCGAGCACCTTCATCACCGGGTAGGCCTCCCAGATGTCAGTGAACACTTCGGTCGGATACGCAAGGTAGTCGTACGCGACGATGTCGAAGCGCGCGTCGAACTCCTCGAAGAAGAAGTATTCCGCTGCGGTCAGGTAGATCAAGCCCGTGATCGTTGCGGCGGTGGCGCCGTGCAGGATCACGCGGTTGGCAGTCGACCGGAACCAGCGATCAGGCACCAGCAGGATGTAGAGCGCGAAGGGCGCGAACAGGTACAGGCTTTCGACCAGGTCGTTGATGAAGCCTGCTGCCAGGATGTACGGCAGCCGGGAAGGGCCTAGATCAGCCTCGATACCAAACCTGGCCCAGAGGAAGGCCCGACCCGTGAGGCCGAGCACCATGTACACGGCTACGATCGTCAGCCAGGGCGAAAAGCGAGTCAGGGCTTTGCGGATCGGAAGCATCTGGCTGGAGTCCTTGAAGAAATGCGGACGGTCGCACCCGCCCGTGGCAGGTGGGTCATGGGTTCGACGTCATTGCGGACCCGAATCAATCGTGGGTCCCCGCGCTTTGACTTAACGCGGTTCGCGCGCGTGACGCGAGTCACTCATTGGTTCGACCGTCGTGTCGACGCCCACAGGGAGGGCTAGCGTTCCCCGCGTGTCCAATCAGGACTCGATCGCTGACGAGCCGAGGAGGTTTTGATGCAATCGTTCACAGCATTGGCGCAACGCGCAGGGATGGCGCTGCTCATGGTCCTGCCTTGCGCTGCGCTCGCGACACCCCCGAGCTGGGCGCCCGCGCATGGCTGGCGCAAGCAGAATGACCCGACCTATGCCGGCTACAGCGGCCGCGCCTGGGACTACGATTTTGGCGTGCGCTCGGGCTCGTGCGATCGCAACCGGATCGGCCAGGTCCTTGGGGGCGCCGTCGGAGGCGTCGCGGGCGCTGCGATTGGCGGGGAGATCGCCAAGGGCAGTACCGAGCGCAACGTGGCCATCGTAATCGGCGCGGTCATTGGCGCGGCCATCGGCTCCGAGGTCGGGCGACGCATGGACAAGACGGACCGCTCCTGCGTCGGCCATTCGCTCGAACTCGTCGATTACGGCCAGAGCGTCCGCTGGACCAATCCGAACACCCGCGTGACGTACCAGCTGACGCCGCTCGACCCCGAGTACGGCATCGACGGGTGTCGCCGGTTCCGGCTCATCGCGCACGGTTCCTTTGGCCTGAGCGAAGGCCGCGCGGTCGCCTGCACCGATGGCGGCGGCGTCTGGCAACCCGAAGACGATCGCCTGACGCGTCGCTGAGACGCAGATGCCCGATCGTTGATGCCCCACCGGGCGCATGCTAGCGTGCGCCCGCTTCCCGGGGAATCAATGAAACGCACGCGGCCGACATCACGCGACATCGCCCGCCTCGCGGAGGTTTCGCAGGCCACGGCGTCGCGTGCCTTGCGCAACAGCCCCCTGGTCCGTCCCGAGACCCGCGAGCGCATCGAATCGATTGCGCGTCAGCTCAGCTATCGCACGGATCGGCGGGCGGCCGGCCTGCGCACGTGCCGGTCGAATCCGCGCTGATCGAACCGAAGCTCATGATCCCCGGGTCCTGCGGTGGTTCAGCCCACGCGTAGTTCCAGCGCCAGCGTTACAGCCTCGCACGCGCTGGCTGCGAGTCTCGCAAGGAGGTCTGACGATGGCGCAGCACGAATTCTCGAGCGGTGAGGCACTCGCGCGGAACCTCGCGGACGACGTGACGGCAGCGCTCGAGCGTCGGCTGGACGCGCACGGTGCGGCGAGTCTGGTCGTCTCAGGCGGTCGAACGCCCGCGGCCTTCCTGCGCGAACTCGGCTCGCGCGAGATCGACTGGTCCAACGTGTTCGTGACGCTTGCCGATGAACGCTGCGTGGCCGCGGACGATTCCGCCAGTAATCTGCGCTTCGTGCGCGAGGCCTTTGCGGGTGCCCCGGCATCAGTCGCGACGCTGGTCGCGGTCGATGCAACGGCTGCCGATGCCGTCTCGCGCTGGAGCGAGGCGCTCGGGAAAATGCCGCGACCCTTCGCTGCAGTCATCTTAGGGCTGGGTAACGACGGGCATTTCGCCTCACTGTTCCCCGACATGCCCGGTCTCGCAAAGGCATTGGATCTTTCCAATACGACGAGCGTGGTCGCAGGTGTGGCTCCCGTGGATCCCAAGGCGCGGCTCAGCCTGACACTGCCGGCCCTCCTCGACACGGACCTGCTGGTGCTGCACATCACCGGAGACTCCAAACTCGCAACACTGCAGCGCGCAGCCTGCGACGGCAGCGCGCTCGAGATGCCTGTGCGCGCATTGCTCGCGCAGCTTCGTGTGCCGCTGGAGATCTACTACGCTCCCTGAGAATGAACGCACACCGTGGTGCCGTGAATCGCGTTCAGATGAGCGGCACGGCTCCCATGCTCGCTGCCGTCGGCACCCCCGTCGAGGTGTGATCACACTAGCCTCCGCCCGACTTGCACCCCTCGGCGCGGGGTAACACCCTCCGCGAAACCTGCGGACCGCATCACACATTGGCGTACGCGCGCGCCGAAGGGTTGTCTCGGTCGACAGCACGCGTTTAAGTAAGGCCATCGCAGAGGTGGGGATCGCGTGGCCTTCATAATCGTCGCTGCCGGACCAATGACAGCCTGCCGGATGCGGACGATACCCGCCGGCCAGGCGCTGTCTGGCATGCTCGTGGTCGCGCTCGTGCTGATGGCAGGCTGTGTCGCTCTCGGCTACGGCCTGGCAAAGCAAGCTGCGAGCGAAACGGCCACCGCCGGGATTGCCGCCGCAGGAGGTCGCATCGACCCGAAGCGTGCCGAAGGCCGTGTGGTCATCGATCGTATCGGCGACCTGTCAGGCAGGCTGATCCGCCTGGAAATCGAAGCGGCTGCGTTGGCGAGGCGGCTCGGCATCGCGCCGTCGCCCGTAAAGATCGAGCCCGTGAGCGCAAAGCCAGCCGTTGATGACCGTCCTCGCGGGGGACCCCTGCTGCCGCTTGGCAACACGACGCCAATGTCCGGTGCAGCAACGCAACTGATCGCTCGCGAGCCGGGCAGCAGCCTTGGGTACCTCGAGACGGAGATCGCGCTGCTGGAGGCATCGCTCGATCGCATGGCCGGCCACCTCGACGCCCGCGACCTGGCGACCATGACGCACCCGAACCGCCTGCCTGTGCCGGGCCGCATGCCGAAGATAAGCTCGGGATTCGGGGTTCGCCACGACCCGTTCACGGGACGGCTTGCACGGCACATGGGGCTGGACATACCGGCAGTCCACGGCACTGCGATTCTCGCGAGCGGCGGCGGCCGCGTGGTATCGGCCGGGTACCGCGGTCCCTACGGCAAGGCCATCGTCATCGATCACGGCCACGGTACGCAGACGTTGTACGGTCACTGTTCTGCTCTGTACGTGCGCGCCGGAGACCTCGTGCTGCCGCGACAAATGATTGCGGCGGTGGGTTCCACCGGCCGGTCGACCGGACCCCACCTGCACTTCGAAGTCATACGCAATGGCAAGCGTGTCGAACCCGGCCAGGTGCTGGCGGGCGTCCTCGCCAGGAATTCGAATTGAAGCCTGCCGCGACCCGCACGCCCACGTTCAAGCTCGCTGCCGCTCGCCTGGAGTTCAGCCGCGACCGTCGCTTCAAGAACGCGCTGCACCTGGCAGCGGTGGCGGCCCTTGTGTTCCTGTTCGTCACCGCCGGCTGGCGGCTCCATGCAGACAGCCGCTCATCCGCAACCGTGCTGGCAGAACTCAGGCGGCAGAACGCAGCACTTCGCGCGGATCTGTCGCGTGCCGTGCTCGAACTGGAACTGGAGCGTTCCACGCGAGCGGCACTCGCCCGCCAGGTCGCGGAGCTGAACGAGGAATCGCGCGAGCTGAAGAGCCGCCTCGATTTCTTCAACGCGCAGAGCGGCCGCCCGGGCAACACGCGCTGACCTGCCAGGCCCGGCAACGCTGCCGATCACTCGAGGACGATTTGATGTTTCGCAGAAAAACCGACCAGCCAACCATCGACGTCTCGCGGTTGTCGAGCCTGATCTCCGCGGGCGTCGAGATTGCCGGCGACGTCGTCGTCACAGACGGCGTGCGTATCGACGGCCAGGTCGTCGGTAACGTGCTGTCAAAGCCAGACACGCGCGGGCTGCTCGTGCTGAGCGAGCTCGGTCGCATCGAAGGCAACGTCAGCGTGCACGACGCCGTCATCAACGGCACGATCTGCGGCGACATCGAGGTGGAGAATTTCATCGAGCTGCAGGCGAACGCCCGCATCACTGGCGCCATCAGGTACCGCACGTTGCAGATGACCTGCGGAGCCCGCGTCGAAGGCAGCATGGTGTGCATCGTCGATCGCGCCGAAGCCCGGGTGGCCACGGCCAGTAACGTCGTCAGCCTGTCCAAGGTCGCGGAGACCTAGCCACGAGCTTGCCTCGAGAGGTCACGGGAAGCAGACGTTCGCGGCGTCACCCGAGGTGCTTGCGGTGCCGCCAGTTCATCTCAGCATTTGCCAGGCTACTGCGGGCAGACGAGCGTGTCGTTGAACGAGTTGGAGGCTGAATCGCCGCCGCCGAAGAACACCATTTTCCTGCTCGACAGATCGAAGGCCCCCATGGCATCACGCCGCGGAACACAGGGAGGCGGGCTCGCGAGCGCCCAGGTACCCGAGGTGGTGGTGCTGAATTTGAAGTACCAGACATCGGTGTTCTGGGTGTCGTTCACGTCGACATAACCATTGGCCACGATCAGGCGGGGGCTCGTCGCACTCCTGGTGTCCCAGGCCATGCTCGCGCTATGCATGCAGGGGCCCTGGTTGGTGGCAGTGATCAGCTTCCAGTCGACCCCGTCCCACGAGTACATGTCGCACAATGTGCGGACACTCTGCTTCTCGCCACCGAAGATCACCACGCGGTCCATCGGGACGCTGGTGCCGTTGGAGACGTGCGAGGGGACAAAGGCGGCCGACGCAGAACGCCGCGCCGGGGGTACCGTCTTTGCGGCGCGCACCGTCCAGGCGGTCCCGTTGAAGGTATAGGTGTCGCTCAAGGTCGCGCCGCCACTCCCTACGCCACCGAAGAGCACGTGGTAGCCGTGGGTTGAGTCAAAGGCCATGGTCGACATCGATCGTGCCGAGGGGCATCCGGAGGTCTTCCTGCAGGTCACCTTGCTCCAGGTACTCGTACCCTCGGTGTAGTACCAGGTCTCATAAAGTCTTGAGAAACCATTGGTACCACCGGCTGCGACGCACTTGCCGCCGCCGCAGGACCAGGCGATATGGCCCCGGCCGGTGGGAATCGCTCTTCCAGTGGGCGCCAGCGTCCACCTGAACTTGTCGACCTGGTAGTACAGAGGTCGTTGAAATACGCGTAGTTCGACTGGGTGCCGCCGGTTCCGCCGAACACGTAGACCCGGTTGCTGGCCGCGGTCGTGCCGCCGTTCGATGTCACTCCGTGCCAGTAGCGCCCGGCCGGTGTCTGGGCCCCAACCTGGCTTGAGCAGGCCATCAATGCGACAGCGATCAATAGCTTCTGCATCGTCTTCTCCCCGAGGGTCAGCGGTTCGGCCCCCGCCATCCCGATACGCCAAGTAGCAGGGTTTATTCAGACTCCTACGGTGAAGAGTGGTCGGCTGACGCCAGATCGTGACGGCAAGTGCAGGAAGCATCCTTAGCGGATGCGAATGCGTCGCATTGAATCCTTACATGGAACCGAACGTCTTGATCGCACGCGTGCGGACGTCGATTGCTGCAGAAGCAAAAAGCCCCCGCTGGCGAACCAGTGAGGGCTTGAGTCTGCGAACTCCGTGCCGGCGTGAAGCCGACACGGGTCTGTAATAGACCGGTCAGAACCTGTAGTTCAGGCCCAGCAGGTACTGCGTGCCGTATTCCTGGTAGTCCAGGAGCCGCTGCTTGTTTTCCGAGTAGGCGATGTACGGCTCGTTGGTGAGGTTGTTGACCTGGAACAGGATCTGCAATCCCTCGAACATGTTGCCGCTGAACGCATAGCTCAACTGTGCGTCCGTGATCATGTCGGCATCGACGAAGCGCAGCAACGCCGCCAGCAACCTCGCCGTTGCGAGGATGACGACCAACTGCAGCAGGAGTGGCGAGTAGACCACTCAGCCGTGCCGCGCGGCACTCACTCGCTGCAAGAGTAACTGTATCCTTTCGCGGGCGAACACTTCGGCGAGATCCGTGCACATCTTGCGCTGCCAGTTCGCATGCTCGTCACTGGTGCCGGGCACGTTGACGGGATCGGCCATGCCGGTGAGATCCTCGGCCTGCAGCACGACCAGCGCGGACGCGGTGCGCGCCAGGAAGATGTGGATCGCATCTGCAAGCTCTTCACTGAACGCGCCAGCGTCCCCCGCGTCGCCTCCGACTGCGACACCCTGTTCAGCCAGCGCGTCGAGCAGTGCGCGCCGGTCATGGATACGTTCCTGACGTACAAGCTCGCAGAGCTCATCATTGGGATAGAGCGTGAGACAGCGGCGCAACTCGATATCGCTCGCCGTCCAGTATCCCCTGAGCGTCGGCAGGTCGTGCGTCGTGACCGTCGCAATGGAGCGGCGCGGATACTCCCCGGGTTGGCGGAATCGGCCGTTGTCGTGTTTCTCGAA
>JADIZR010000015.1 GCA_016704655.1 Pseudomonadota bacterium
GCACCGCGACGCAGGATCCGTCGGACTCGGGGCAGGGCGGCATCGCGCTCAAACACACGGTCGATTCGTGGGCGACGGAGTTCGGCCTGTATGCGACGCAGTTCCACTCGCGCGCGCCGTTCTACAGCGGGACGAAGTCGGGGCGTGTCGCAGGCCCGCTGTTTCTGCCGGGCGATCCTGGCAACCGCAATCCAACGTACTTCATCGAGTACCCCGGGGACATCCGGATGTTCGGTGCGACGTTCGAATCGAAATGGCGTGGCGGCGTCGTGCTCGGTGAACTCACGTATCGCCCCAACCAGCCGCTGCAGTACAACTCGTTCGACGTGATCAGTGCGGCCGTTTCCCGGACGGCGCCGACGCCGTTGCGAGCGAAGGCCGACGCCGTTGCGCCGGGCGGCGTGCTGCGCGCCTGGGAACGGCACGAGGCTCTGCAGCTGCAAGTCGGCGCGACCGGCGGCCTGCCCGCCGTGCTCGGTTCCGCCGGCATGAGTTACGGCGCCGAACTCATCTACAAGCGCGTGCCGGACCTGCCGGATTCGTCGGTGACGCGGTTCGGGCGCGCGGAGGTGTTCGGGCAGGGGCCGGTCACGGGTGTGCCCGCCACCCGCAGCGCCGGTGGCATGCACCAGCGATGGCTACGTGTCGCAGGAAGCCTTCGGCTACCGGCTGCGCGCGGGCCTGAAGTACCCGAAGGCGATCGGCGACGTCGACCTGGTCCCTTCGCTCGTGCTCGGTCAGGACGTCTGGGGTTGGTCAGGAGACGGCATGATCCTCGAAGGCCGCATGTTCGCCGTCGTGTCGCTGCAGGCCGTGTTCGCGAGTCGCTGGTCCGCGGCGGTGGCATGGCAGCCGACGTGGGGTGGCACGTACAACAACGCGCGCGATCGCAGCACCGCGCAGGCCTACGTCGGCTTCCAGTTCTAGCGCAGCACCCCGCGCCTTGCCATGGCGCGCGCATAGAAATACAGGTTGAAGGCGATCAGCCAGATGACTGCGGTGAAGATCGCGCCGCCGGTTCCCGTCAGCGCCAGGCCATCCGTGAGCAGGTAGCTGTAGATCCCGGTGAGCACCATCGCCACGATGGACACGCCGAACAGCCAGACGGCCCAGGCTTTGCGCAGCAGCAGGCTCAACGAGCCGAGCAGCGCACCCCACACCGCGATCGCCCACGCGGCAATGGCCCACGCTGGAAATCCATGGAAGTAGGCGAGCTGTTCGGGCGTGAACTGGCTCATGTAGGACTCGATGCGCAATTGCGAGGCGGAATAGTCGAATGCGCCCACGGCATTCCACAACACAGCCAGCACGCCCACGATCCAGAGGCGGCGCGGGGTCCTGGTGGTCAGCTCGTTCATGGTGATTCCCCCCCGGCTGATTGTTCTGCGGCCGATACTAGGGCCACGTCCGATTCCAGGTCCAGTCGCGCAGGGTCAACCGGTGTTGCGCAGGCCCGCCGCGATGCCGTTGATGGTCAGGTGGATGCCGCGACGGCTGCGCTCGTCCTTGTCGCCGGCGCGATAGCGCGCAGCGCTCGACCTGGATGTGGTTGAGCGGGTCGAGGTACGGAAACCGGTACTTGATCGAGCGGGCCAGCTGCGGATTGCCGGCGAGCAACTCGTCGGTTCCCATGATGCGCAGCAGGGCAGACTGCGTCGACTCGAGCTCCATCCGGATGCGGCTGAAGATCGTCCTGCGCAATTCGGGATCGGTGACGAGATCGGCATAGCGCGACGCGATGGCGATATCCGCCTTCGACAGCACCATCTCCATGTTCGACAACACCGACGCGAAGAACGGCCACTCGCGATGCATCTCCTGCAGCAGCGCGAGGCCCTCGTCGCCGTGCTCCTGCAGCCATGCATCGACGGCCGACCCGAACCCGTACCAGCCGGGCAGCATCAGTCGGCATTGCGCCCACGAGAATACCCAGGGAATCGCCCGCAGCGTCTCGATCGAACGTGACTGGTTGCGTGAGGCCGGGCGGCTGCCGATGTTGAGTTCGGCGATTTCGCTGATGACGGTCGACTCCCAGAAGTAATTCTCGAAGCCGGGCGTCTCGTAGACCAGTTGCCGATAGGCCTCGTACGCGCGGGCCGACAGCTTTTCCAAGGCCTCCAGGTACCGGGACTGCGGCGCCCGGCCCGCGCCACCCAGCAGCGTGGCTTCGAGCGTCGCAGCGGCGAGCACTTCCAGGTTGCGACGCCCGACCTCGGCATTCGAGTACTTGGCGCCGATGACTTCGCCCTGTTCGGTGACGCGGATCTGTCCCTGCACGGTGGCGCCGGGCTGCGCCAGGATCGCCTCGTACGTCGGACCGCCACCGCGGCCGACCGAACCGCCGCGCCCGTGGAACAGCCGCATGCGGACGCCGTGTTTGCGGAACGTCGCGACGAGTTCGACCTGCGCCTTGAACAGTTCCCAGCGCGAGGTCAGGTAGCCGCCGTCCTTGTTGCTGTCGGAATACCCGAGCATCACTTCCTGCGCCTTGCCGCGCGAGGCCAGCATGCGCGCGTATGCCGGGATCGCCAGCAGCGCATCCATGGTGTCGGCCGCGTTGCGCAGGTCTGCGATCGTCTCGAACAACGGGATCACGTTGCAGCTCAGATGAGCGTCCGTCGGACGGTAGAGGCCGGCCTCGCGCAGCAGCAGCACGACTTCGAGCACGTCGGACGCGCCGTCGCACTTCGAGATCACGTAGTTGGGAATGCACGCCGCCCCGTAACGCTGGTGCATGCGCGCAGCCGTCTGCAGGATCGCGAGTTCGCCGCGGGTTTCGGCGGAGTAGTCGACGTATGGCGAGCTGAGCAGTCGCGGGGTCGCCAGCTCCGCGGCCAGGACGCACACGCGCCCGGCTTCTTCCAGCGACGAGTAGTCGACGTCCGGCCGCGCCGCTCCGAACAGTTCGCTGACGACACGCTGGTGCACGTCCGAGTTCTGGCGCAGGTCCACCGCGGCCAGGTGAAAGCCGAACACGTCGACGGCCCGTCGCAGGCGGCGCAGGCGTCCGCGGGCGAGCAGCGCGGAGTCGTGCGCCTCGAGCGAGCGCCGGATGATCTCGAGGTCGGCCGCGAACTCGGCTACTCGCGTATACGGCGGGGCCGCGCCGATCGCGTGCCGCAACGGTTCGTGCATGTCGAGCGCACGCGCGGTCGCGGCGACCCGCGCGTACAGTCCCGTCAGCGCGCGTCGATACGGCTCGTCACGACGATGCGGGCTCTTGTCCGGCGAGCGGTCGGCCAGCGCGTTCAGTTCGGCCGAGACAGCCGTGACGAGGGTCGTCATCGACAGTTCGGCGCCGAGTACGTGCAGCTGCTCGAGGTAATACTCGAACACGCGCGACGACTGCATGCGCAGCGTGCGCTCGAGCACGTCCGCCGTCACGAACGGATTGCCGTCCCGGTCGCCGCCGATCCACGACCCGATCCGCAGGAAGGAGGGCAGATCGCCCAGCGACGCGTCCGGGTAGCGCCGGTGCAGTTCGTCCTCCAGCGCGCCATACAGCAAAGGCACTTCAGGCAGGAACGTCTGTTCGAAGAACGACAGGCCGTTGGCCACTTCGTCGAGCACGTCGAGCTTCTCGAGTCGCAGCATGCGGGTCTGCCACAGCGCGAGCACCGCGCCGCGGATCGATTCGTCGTTGGCTGCCTGTTCCTGCGGCGTCAGGCGGGTGCGTTCGCGAGCCTGCAGCAGTTGCTCGATCTGCATCTCCAGGTCGCGCACGCTCTTGCGCTGGACTTCCGTGGGGTGTGCTGTCAGCACCGGCACGACCACGCCCTCGCGAAAGAACCCAGCCAGTGATTCCAGCGGCATCCGGGTCGCCTCGATGCGATCGAGCGCCCGCGCCAGGCTGCCGTCCGACGGCGGTTCGCCATTGATGTCTGCCTGTCGCTTGCGGCGGCTGTTGTGCAGGTCTTCCGCGAGGTTGGCCAGGTGCGAGAAATAGCTGAACGCGCGCGCCACGATCATCGTCTGCTCGCGACTCAGCCCGTCGAGGATGCGTTCGAGCTCGCGCCGGGCCCCGACGTTGGCGTCGCGGTGGAACGCCATGGCGCTCTGTCGCACGCGTTCCACCACGTCGAACGAGGGGCTGCCTTCCTGGTCGCGAACCGTGTCGCCGAGCAAACGGCCGAGCAGACGAATGTCGTCCCGCAGCGGACGGTCTGGCTCGTTGTCGAAATCCACGGCTAGGAGTGGTCCTTGCGCGCCGGCTCCGTGACGTCCGGCACCAGCTCGTGCACGTCGAGATCGAACGGCCGTTCGCGCGGGGGCACGAAGTCCTTGGGGAACCAGACGAACGACAGCCGCATGATGCGCGCGATGCCCGGGATGTCGTCGATGCGCGTCAGGTAGATGCCGAACCGGTTGCCGCCCGGCAGCAGCGTGTTGTCCGAGAACGGGAACGAGTAGGGCGACAGCGTGAACTCGATCGGCGGCGCGAGCGCCTGCGATTCGCCGTTGGCATCCAGCAGTACCGCGTAGATGCCGACCGTCTGTGCGGCCCAGCTGACTGCGCGCACGTTCACCTGCAGGTTGTCCTTGCCGTCAGGCGAGACGATCCGCAAGGGCGAGCCTTGGGCCGTGCTCGAACAGTTGAGCGTGAGCGAACCACTTGCCGACTTCGCGGCTGCTGGCACCGCGCACGAGAGCAGCGTCTCGGCGGCTTCGGTGCCGTCCGAGTTCAACGAGATTTCCAGGAACGACGGATGGCGCCCCTCTTCAGCCGCAGCAGTGGATAACAAAGGCGCGAGTTGTCGCGAGATCACGCGACGCGAGGTGCTGCGCAAGCGCGCACGCGCCTCTTCGGTCTGGCCGGGCAGGGTATCGACGTAGCGCAGCAGCGGGCCGAGTTCGAAATGCTCGTGGAAGTTCAGCGCGAGCAGCTCGGCGAGCAGCGCCAGCCGTTGCGACCGGGGCAGGTCCGTGTCCCCGCCGGCTTTCACCTGTTCGGTTTCGCTCTGCAGCAGCGGCCCCACCAGTTCGCGGAACATCGCCGAGCGCAGGTTGGTCTCGGATTCCTCGCGCTGGTTGCGCAACGACTGCGAGTTGTTTTCCGTGGCGATCGCGATCTCACGCTGCTTGAGCGTGTTGGTCGCGTAAAGACCGACGATGGTGGCCGCGACCGTCAGCAGCGGGATCGCGAGCGAGTTGACGATGTTGGCCGCAAACCTGGCGTTCTCGCGCCAGTCACGGCGCGGCGGCGTGTCGGATTCGTGCGTCACGAACGGGCGCCGCTCAGCCGCAGTCGACGTTGACGGTCACGGGTTCGGAGAGGCTCAGGAATTCCTGTTCACGCTGCGTCGGTGCCAGGCACCTGGCCTTGTAGCGGCCGGGAGCCAGCTGCAGCTGGTAGGCGCCGGGCTTCAGTTCCGCAACGGTCTTGCCGGTGGCGTCCACGACGACGGCCTTGGCGGTGGCCGGCGTGACGGTGCCGGTTACGACGTCGGCAGCGGCGGGGACCGGGCCAGCTCGCCAGGGCGACCAAGACCGAGCGCGAGGTTGAACGACGGGCGAAGGCTCGTGATGGTCATGGCTCACTCTTCCTGGTAGGGGCGGGGAACGCGACGGACGTTACCGCGCGCACGGGGGGGTGGCAACACCATGACACGTGTAACCAAGCCCAGGCCGGGCGTGATCGGCGTCTCAGAATCCGCGTCGCACGGTTGACAGAATCGGGCCGGGCCGCCGAATCGGCGTAAATTAGTGCCCAGCCACTCCATAGATCTGCGACCTCTCGTCATGTCTCATCGCAAAGACGCCGCGCCTACCCGCCTGACACCGACGTTACGGACGTCGCACAGCGACCAGGACAAGCCTGCTCACCCCACGTCGGGGCGGGTGGGTTTCGACACGCGTGGCAACGCGGTGTGGGAATTGCGAACCGCCGATCATCGCTACGTGCGCGATGCCAGCACGACGATGGTGCGCAGGCTGCAGCCACCGGCGCACCTCGCCATCGAGACGACAGCCATGGTGCGTAAGCTGTCGGAAACTCCGGTACCGCAGGGGCTGGACGTGCCAACCCAGCGGCGGGCGGTGCCGGCGGATGCGGGCACCCCACACGACCGCGCCAACATGGGCACGGTGCGGACTTTTCCGGTGCGGTCGACGTCGGCGGCGAAGCGCGCAGCAGCCAAGTCGAAGGTGACGTCTCGAGCCAGGCCAGGCCTGCTGGATCGCCTGTTCAGCCGGAAACCTTAACGGCGGCGGGCGAAGTTCGGGCGGGCGCCGGTCGAGGGGCCGCGGACGTCTTTTTCGCGGAAGTTGATGCGACCCTTGGTCAGGTCGTACGGGGACATTTCCAGGGTGACCTTGTCGCCGGCCAGGATACGGATGCGGTGCTTGCGCATCTTGCCGGAGAGGTACGCCGTGATTTCGTGGCCGTTTTCGAGCGTCACGAGGAAGCGCGTGTCGGGCAGCACCTGGTTGACGGTGCCCTGCATGTCGATGAGTTCTTCCTTAGCCATTCATTCACCTGGATGTGCCGGTACGGCGGGTAATGCCGAGGACACTGAGAGGCGGAAGGCTCAAGCAGGGCGCGGCGCACGCACGATACAGCAAGCCCGTGACCCGCGTCTGGAAATAAACCGACCCGGCGGGGGAAAAGCGCGTATAGTCCGCCGCGGGTAGTCTCCCTTCTACTTTCTGTTTGGGCGGTTCTCGCGAAATTTTCGCGCAGTTCAAGTCCCAGCGCTTAGCCGAAGAGTTTCCGATCCACGTGGCACCGTTGCCACGCGACTGCGATCGCCCCGCCTCAAAAGCGGGAGCTCTTCCAGCCGCGCTGCCTCATGCCTTGCGTTTCCCGGTCCCCAGGCCGATCCAGCCCGTCATTTCGATGGGCACGGCCGAACGGACTTTCTGTCAGTGAGTATTTAAATGTCCAAGATCTACGTCGGTAACCTCCCTTTTTCCGCCACCGAAGACGCCGTGCGTGAGCTGTTCTCAGCCCACGGCACCGTCGACTCGGTGGCCCTGATCAACGACCGTGACACGGGCCAACCCCGTGGCTTCGGCTTCGTCGAAATGACCTCGAACTCCGAGGCCGCCAAGGCGATCCAGACGCTGAACGGCTTCCAGATGGGCGGCCGCGCCCTCAAGGTGAACGAAGCCCAGGCGAAGACGGAACGTCCCCGCCGCTGGTAAGCGTTCCGGCTGATCCGGACTGGTCGGCGGCTTAACGGCAGCCGACTGGAAAGAGGAAGCAGCAGACGGCCCCTTCGGGGGCCGTTTTGCTTTGTGCGATCGAACGGGTGCGCTAGGCTTTGCGCATGCAACAGCCACCGCTCGAACTGCACGTCATTTCCGCTCGCGAGGTGCGTGAGCTGCTGCCGTTCGACGCCTGCGTCGCCGCGGTGCGACAAGCAATGCAGGGCGTCAGCGCAGGCAACGTGTTGATGCCGCTGCGGCAGTTCATGCCGCTGCCTTCCGGCGACGGCAGGCTCGCCTGGATGCCGGGTTACCTCGGCGAACCGGAGTGTTTCGGCATCAAGTTGCTGAGCCTGTTCCCCGGCAATCCCAGGGTGGGGCTCTCGTCGCACGTCGGGCTGTACGTCCTGTACGAATCTGCGCACGGCCGGCCGGTCGCGATCATGGAGGCGAGCGCACTCACGGCGATCCGTACGGCCGCGGCCAGCGTCGTCGCGACGCTAGCCCTTGCGCGCCCCGACTCGCGCACGCTCGCAGTTCTCGGCACGGGTGAAGAAGCGCGCTCGCACATCGATGCGTTCCAGGCCGTGCGCCCGTTCGAACGGGTGATCGTGTGGGGACGCAATCCGGACGCCGCGCGTGAGTGTGCGGAATACGCGCTCGGCGCAGGCTGCGCCCACGTCGAGGTCGCGGCGTCCGTCGCCGCAGCTGCCGCGGATGCCGACGTGATCTGCACCGTGACTGGCTCACCCACGGCCATTCTTTCCGGTCGCGACGTGCGCAAGGGTGCTCACCTGTGTCTCGTCGGTGCGTCGATCCCGAGTTCGCGTGAGGTCGACGACGACCTGGTGGCGCGGTCGCGCTACTTCGTCGATTACCGGGGAAGTGCGCTGGCGCAGGCGGGCGAATTGCTCGACGCGATCAAGGCTGGCAGGGTGACGGAAGCCCACATTCTCGGTGAGATCGGCGACGTGCTGAGCGGCACGGTGCCTGGCCGGCTGGCGGATGACGACGTGACCGTCTACAAGTCGCTCGGTGTCGCGGCGCAGGACCTGGTCAGCGCGCTCGTGGTGCATCGGCACGCGCTGGAGCGCGGCCTGGGAACGGTCGCCGAGTTGTAACGCCCGCAAGGAACAAACCGGCAGCGGCGCCGTCCCTGGCACCGCCACCGATGCTGTTGTGACGCATCAACGCCTCGGCGGTGATCGCGTCGTGTCGTGGTCGCCCTTGCCCTGGTTCGACTTGCGCCGCAGGTAGGCGGCGGCAGGCGGCGCCGCACCCGCATCGAGGCTTTCGTTCCGCACCGCGAGCCGCGACTGCATGCGACGCAACAACAGTTCGTCGTCGCTGATCGCGCCGAACGCCGAGGCGGGCAGCACGGGCAGCGTGCAGGCCGCGGGCTGGATCGCACGCGGCTCACCATCGATGCCGGTGTAGCGCAGCGCGATCGTGCCGAGCGTGACCGGGTCGCTGGCGCTGGAATCCACGAGTTTCTTCGGCACCTTGAACCGCACGATCGCCCAGGCTTCGCCGCCATATGCGAGGTCCGGCAACCACCAGGCGTGATCGGACGCGGCGCCGTAGTCGTTGAGCATCGTCACCTTGACGCCGGGCGCCGGCTCGATCTCGAGCCGCAGACGCCGGGCGCACAACGCATTCAGCAGGTCGAATTCTTCACGGAACGGGTCCATGAGATCGTCTGCCGACTCGCCGTAATACGACGTGCCGTGGCCCGAGCGTGCCATGCCGATCATCAGGTCCTCGTTGAAACCGCTGCCGAGACCATACGTGGACGTGCCGATGCCGGCGCCGGCGAACTCGACGCACTGGGCCCAGATGGCTTGCGGATCGACGAGGCCGGCGTTGGCGCAGCCGTCCGAGAGCAGGATCACGCGCGAGACGGACTTCGGCGAGACGTAGGGCAACAACGTCTCGACGCCCTGGTGCCAGCCGCCGTGCAGGTTGGTCGAACCACCGTCTGCAATCTGGCGGATCGCACGGCGGATCACCTCGCGTCCATCGGCGACCGGCACCGCGGGCACCAGCGTGTCAACACCGTCGTCGTAGACGACGAGCGAGAGTCGGTCCGTGGGCAGCAGGCCGTCGAGCACGAACTCGGCGCAGCGCTGGGCTTCCGCCAGCGGTTTGCCGGACATGGAACCTGAGCGGTCGATCACGAGCGACAGGTGGAGCGGACTACGCTGCGGCAATTCGGCCGGCGCGTCGGGTGCCTGGATGCGGACGAGGACTTCGAGCGTGTTGTCGTGGCCCGCGAGCAGTGCCGGGCGACGCGGGGTGGCGAGGAGAGTGGGGAGGGAAGTGTCCCGCTGTTGGTTCTGTTCGGTCATCGATCCGCTCCTGCGACGGGGTCTGGACCGTCGTGGGAGCAGGATGACGGGTGGCAGGCTCGCTGGATGAGCCTGGCTGGACGAGGCTCGCGCACCCGGGGCGGGGTGACTACCGATCCCCGACCGGCCTCCGGGACGGCTAAAATTCCGGCCGTCTTCCTGACCCGGTAGCTGTGGCGTGGCCAAGATCCTGTTTCTGTATCACGGTGTGTACGGTCACACGCTCAAGATCAGCGGCGTGATGCGTGACGAGGTCGTGAGGCTCGGTCACGCGGCGGAGGTTCGACCGCTGGTCGACGGCCCGCAGGACGCCGCGACATTCGACGCGATCGTGATCGGCGCCAGCATCCGCCACGGCAAGCACAATCCGGCGGTCTACGCGTTCATCGAGGAGAATCGTGCGCTGCTCGATTCGAAGCCCAACGCGTTTTTCTCGATAAGTCTCGTCGCGCGCAAGCCGCACAAGAACACGCCGGAGACGAACCCGTACATGCAGAAGTTCCTGGCGCTCACGACCTGGCGGCCGCAGCTGCTCGCCGTGTTTGGCGGAGTGCTCGATTACCAGCGCTACGGCCCCTTCGACCGGCACATCATCCGCTTCATCATGCGGCTGACGGGTGGGCCGATCGACCTGCACACCAACGTCGAGTTCACGCCGTGGGACGAGGTGCGCCGGTTCGCGGGACGCGTGGCGGCGCTGGCCGGGGGGCGGGATTCAGCCTGACCGCCGTGCAGGAAACGACGACCAATCGATTGCACGCTGCATTGGCAGTGCTGGCGGTGTGGCTCGTGGCTACGAGTCCGTGGGTGTCGATGCTGCGCCGGATTCCGAGCAATGCGGGTTTCTTCGACTACGCACACGTGGCACTCGGCTGGCTCGCGCTCGTGATCGGGCTGGTCTATGCGGTTGCGTTGCTGAGAGGCGGCCGCTGGAGGCAGTACGTCCCGGGCAAAGCGGCCGGTGTCACGGGCGTGATCGAAGGCTTGGCTCTGTTCGGGATCGTCGCCACCGGCGTGACCGGTGCGATCTGGTTCCTGCTGCAGGGCTCGAGCGACGCCGTTGCCTGGCGTGGCTGGCACATTCTTTCCGTGCGTGCGTTGATCTACGTCGGTATCGCGCACGTGCTCGCCGTCGCGTCGCACCTGCTGGACCTGGTGCGGGACTGAGCTTCGGCGCGAGTTTCTGCGCGGCTTTGATTTCCTGTTTGCCTCGCAGATCTTTTCTGGCGTGACCGTGGAGCGGGCGGATGATCGGCGCGACGGTCGAATCGAAAAGAACGGATGTTTTATGAAGCAGCGGCACGAAAAATCCACACCTAGCGTTGGTCGGGCCAATCTGGCCCGTCTGCGCCAGGCGACGGAAGGCGAAATTATGCGCACGTCGCCGCCGGAACTCGCGGAGCTTCCTGCGGACTTCTGGGATCATGCATCGCTCATGGTGCCTGTTCGGAAGCAGGCAATCTCGCTTCGCGTCGATGAGGACGTGCTCGAGTGGTTCAAGCAGGCGGGGCCACGCTACCAGTCTCGAATGAACGCTGTCCTTCGCAGCTTCATGCAAGCATCGACGGGCAGTCCCCGCAAAGCGGGTAAGCGCTGAGCGCGTTCTGCTACTGCCAGCCTTCCTTGCCGGGCTCCTGGTTCATCAGCTTCTTGAGCTTTCCGGACAGGTAGAAGCCCATCACGATGATGAACAGGATTACGCCAAGGCTCATCAGGCCGTAGTCAGTCGTGAACAACAGGCTGAATCTTTCCATCGCGTGCTCCGGGACCATAACCGACCAACCGGCAAACGGTAATCCGCCGCGTGCTCCCGGGGCAGTGGTGAAAACCGCTATCAGACCCTCAAGCCGCCGCGGCCTCCTCCGACGCCGGCACCGGCACCCGGATCAGGTGATCGAACGCGCTGAGTGCCGCCTTCGAGCCTTCGCCCATCGCGATGATGATCTGCTTGTACGGCACCGTCGTGGCGTCGCCCGCCGCGAACACGCCCGGCAATGACGTCTGGCCCCTGGCGTCGACTTCGATCTCGCCGCGATTCGACAGCGCCACCGTGCCCTTGAGCCAGTCGGTGTTGGGCAGCAGGCCGATCTGCACGAACACGCCCTCGAGCTCGACGCGGTGGATCTCGCCCGAGCTGCGGTCTTTATAGCTCAGCGCATTAACCTTGCCGTCGGCGCCGTGCACTTCGGTGGTCTGCGCCGACACGATCACGCGCACGTTCGGCAGGCTGCGGAGCTTGCGCTGCAGCACTTCGTCGGCGCGGAGCCTGCCGTCGAATTCGATCAGCGTGACGTGCGCCACGATGCCCGCCAGGTCGATCGCGGCTTCGACGCCGGAGTTGCCGCCACCGATGACGGCGACACGCTTGCCCTTGAACAGCGGGCCATCACAGTGCGGGCAGTAGGCCACGCCCTTGCCGGAGTACTCCTTCTCGCCCGGCACGTTCATCTGCCGCCAGCGGGCGCCGGTGGAGATGATCACCGTCCTGCTCTTCACGTGCGCGCCGCTCTCGAGCTTCACCGTGAACAGTCCGTCGTCGCCCGCTGGCTCCAGCGCGGCCGCGCGCTGCAGGTTCATGATGTCGACTTCGTAATGCTTGACGTGCTCCTCGAGCGCCGCCGCGAGCTTTGGACCCTCGGTCGCCTTGACCGAGATGAAGTTCTCGATGCCGAGCGTGTCCATCACCTGGCCACCGAAGCGGTCCGCGACGACCCCCGTGCGGATGCCCTTGCGGGCCGCGTAGATGGCCGCCGACGAGCCCGCAGGGCCACCGCCCACCACGAGCACGTCGAACGGCTCCTTGGCACTGATGGCTTCGGCGGCGCGCTCACCGGCGCTGGAGTCGATCTTCGCGAGGATCTCCTCGAGGCTGATGCGGCCCTGCGAGAACTCCTTGCCGTTCAGGAAAACATAGGGCACGGCCATGATCTGCCGCTCTTCGACCTCGGCCTGGAACAGCGCGCCGTCGATCATCGTCGTGCGCACGCCAGGGTTCAGCACGGCCAGCAGGTTCAGCGATTGCACGACCTCGGGGCAGTTGTGGCAGGAGAGCGAGATGAAGATCTCGAAGTTGAACTCGCCCTTGAGCGCCTTGACCTGCTCGATCACCGGCGCGTCGACCTTCGGCGGGTAGCCGCCGGCCTGCAGCAGGGCGAGCACGAGCGAGGTGAACTCGTGACCCAGCGGGATACCCGCGAAGTCGATACCCATGTCGGCGCCGACACGCGTGATACGGAAGGAGGGCGTGCGCCGGCCCGCCGGGATCTCCGACCCGCGGGTTTCGCGGTAGCTGATCAGGCTCGACAGCGGGGCGATCTGCTGCAGCAGCTCCTGCATTTCGCGGGCGGCAGCGGAGTCGTCGAGGGCGGCGATGATCTCGATCGGCTGGGTGATCCGGCCGAGGTAGCCCTGGAGTTGTTCCTTGAGATCGGTGTCGAGCATTAGATCTTGCCGACGAGGTCGAGCGACGGCTTGATCGTCTTCGAACCGTCGTTCCACTTCGCCGGACACACTTCGCCCGGGTGAGCAGCTACGTACTGGGCTGCCTTGAGCTTGCGCAGCGTTTCCTTGACGTCGCGCGCGATCGCGTTGTCGTGGATCTCGAGGGTCTTGATCACGCCGTCCGGGTTGATCACGAACGTGCCGCGCAGTGCGAGGCCCGCTTCGTCGATGTGCACGCCGAAGCCGCGCGTCAGCGTGTGCGTCGGGTCGCCGACCAGCGGGAACTTCGCCTTGCCGACGGCCGGCGAGGTCTCGTGCCACACCTTGTGCGAGAAGTGCGTGTCGGTCGTGACGATGTAGACCTCGGCGCCCAGCTTCTGGAACTCGGCGTAGTTGTCCGCCGCGTCCTCGACTTCCGTCGGGCAGTTGAAGGTGAAGGCGGCCGGCATGAAGATGACGACCGACCACTTACCCTTCATGGACTCGTTGCTGACTTCGACAAACTTGCCGTTGTGGAAGGCCTGCGTCTTGAACGCCGGGACGGTGGTGTTGATCAGCGACATTGGTGTCTCTCCGGTTTGGATTGCCGTGGGTGGCAAGGGGGTTAAGGCTTCGATGCCGGGCATTGTCCGGGGTCCGGCCCGGTAGAGCCAATAGATTGTTTTGTGACGATCGATAGGGAATGGCTATGGGCTGGATGCCGCCGATTGATTCGTGGCGCCTGAGGCGCGTTCGCGTCAGCGCTCTCACCAGGCAGCTCGGCGCCGAGCTTGCCGCAGGCTTTCTCGGCGCCAATGCGCGGCGGGTATTCCGCCTCTGCGGCCTACTTCAGCTGGCCGCGGATCTCACCGATGCGATAGTCGCCCGGACCTGAATAGGGCGGGTCCATGCCGTCGTACGTGTGCACGTTGACGTACGTGTTGCCGGCGCGGATCTCGTCCAGCAGGTCGGACATCGGCGCGCCCGTCATCGGGCCGATGAAGTCGCTGGCGTCGAACGAGCCTTCCGCCAGCACGCCGGTGAATTCTCCACGCTTGCCGGCCGCGCTGCCCAGCGGCCACAGCTTGACCACGGGCTGGCCATTCTGGCTTGCGGCGCCGACGTGCAGGTCGGCCTGCGACGGATTCGACAGCTTGTCGAGCATGATCTTGTAGTCGATCTTCTTGCCGTCCGCGCTCAGGCGGAGTTCGACGGTGCCGGTCGCCGGTGTCTTGATCGGGTCGGGCAGGCACTGTGCCCCGTCCATGGCTGCCGTGAACATGCCGTCGGCGGCCTGTGCGGTAAGCGCAAGGCAGGCGGCGGCAGCCACGAGGCTGATGAGGACGCTACGGCTGGTGAACATGGCAGGCTCCTGGGGCGTTTTCTAGCATGGGCAATGTGCGTCCCCGGAGCCGCGGCCGGAATACGTAGTTGCTGCGAACTGGTCGCGTTCCACGTCGTCACCCCGCCAGCTTCAGCCGCAATGCCGAAATCTGCGCCCGGCGCTGCTCGAGCACGCCGTCGCGCGTCGGGTCGAGACCGCGGCTTTTCAGCCGGCGCTTGCGAAACGCCAGCTCGTTCTGCGCGTTGACCAGTGCCGCCGAAACCCGCGCGTGGCGGGCATCGATACGTCGCGTGCGGAAGGCGCGGTCCGCTGCGATCTCCCGCAATTCCCCCGCGGTGACGCTGCGCCCCACCTCGTCCGCGAGTTCCTCGACCAGCACGCGGCGCTCGGCCTGGCCGCTGCGATAGAGGATGAACGCTAGCAGCAGCGCAAACGGCAGGAACACGACCAGGTTGGTCAGGCTGGCCGTGATCATGGCTTCCCAGACGGTGTACGTAGGCGGCGCGAGCACCTCGATCGGTGCGGCCTCGCCGGACTGTGCGGCAGCGAGCGCCATGAACAGCGGCAGCGAGTTGTTCCACGCGTGCCCGAGGATCGCCAGCGCGAACCCGCCGACGGGTGCGAGGACGCGCAACCACAGCGTCGAAGTGGCGCGCGACAGGCCCAGCGAAGCGCCGAAGATTCCGGAGAACAGCGCATGGCCCGCGAGGCCGAGCCAGGCGAAGCGCGTCCCGATCTGGAAGCCGTACGGCGCGGTGCCGAACTCGACGAAGTTCTGCTGCACGTACAGCGCCGATTCGAACCAGTTGAAGCCGGCGCCGATCAGCGCGCCGTAAATGAACCCGTCGCGCACGTTGTCGAACTCGCCATGCAGCAGCCAGAAAAGCAGCACGATGCCGATGCCCTTGGTCGTTTCCTCGACGATGGGCGCGGCAAGCGGCGCGCCGATCATCATTGCGGCGTCGGGACCGAGCATCCGGCCAAGTTCGGGAAACTGCTCGAGCCATTGCGTCACAGCCATGATCGCTGCCGTGTTGAGCGGCAGCGCGACCGTGGTCGCGATGAGCCCACCCCAAAGGAACGCCGCGGCGTAGGCGTAGGGCGACTCGCGTTCACGGCGGTCGAGGTACCAGAGGATCAGGATCGGGAGCAGCGACATCGCGGACGACAGGGCCAGCGCGCGCACGAATACGCCGGTCGCGGCGGAACCGAGTCCAGCCACGACCGTGCAGATGAGGAGGAGGCAAAGGCGAGCAGGAGGCCGAGTGTCCAGGTGAGCGCGCGTGCTACCCGTGGACGCCGCAGCGGCGAAGCAAGCGGGTCGAGCGTGACGTCAATCGTTCCCTGCGGCATCGGTCGGCGCTCCTGGTGCGATCGAGTCGATCATCCGTTCGAGAGCCGACTCGCATACGCGGCAGAAGGGCACCTCGTCGCGGGAGAACATGATGCAGTCGAGCTGCGGACGGTAGTAAGCCTGCGCGTCGTAATTGGCGCCCTGGAATGCGCCGACGGCCGGGCGGTAGCGCTCGCCGTCGAGCAGCTTCGTGACCTGCGCCTGTTCCTCGCGGAAGAGCGCGTCCATCTCGCCTTCAGGCCGGCGGTCCGCGCGAATCTGCTTGCGGCGCGCCTGCACGTCGCGTTGGTAAGTTTCGAACGCTGCCTTTGGCCACGGCGTCGGGACCGGCGTGCTGGTCGCGACTAGATGACGCCACTTGAGCTTGTCCCGGTGGAGCAGCGCGGTGACGTTCGGCTCCCAGGGTTCGACGATCGCAGTCGGCGCCGCGTAGGCGACGGGCGAGGTGTAGTACTCGTCCGCCAGCGCCGCGAAATGGTGGCCGAATTCGTGCACGAACAGGTAGTCGGCCCACGAGCTGTCCACCGCCAGGGTCGAATACAGTCCGAAGATGCCGCCGCCGCCGTAGGTGTCGTTGTTGGCGAGGATCACCAGCGCTTCATACGGCGCCCGCGAGGCGATCTCGCGCAGTGCGCGGTTTTCGAACGTGAGCAGGTAGCGTTCGCTGCCGAAGGCGTCGTAGGTCGCGCCGGCCGGGGACGCGCGATGGATGCCCGTCGACGGGCGTGACACGCCGGATTCCGCGGCGGGCGGGCAGAGTCCCCACACGTTGAAGTCCTGGCGGCGGCGCGCGAAGGGCTGCACCTTGAACAGCGCCGCCGTCACGCGCTCAGCGTCGGCACGGAACTTCGCTGCGCATTCCGCGGCTGTGTAGCCGTCGCCGAGCAACAGCAGGTCGACCTTGTCCGTGGCTGCACCATGCTGCTCGATCGCAATCAACTCCTGGGGCGCAGTGGGGGAGCGGTCGACGAACATGTCCGTCGTGTCGAGCTTCGTCTGCCACAACGGCTGGAAGACCTGTTGCGCATCGCGCCGGTAGATCCGAACCTGCACCGGGCCTGGCTTCGCGGGTGCAGGAAAGCGCAGCGATTCGTGGAAGGAGCGGTGCTGGTGCTGCGCCTCGTCGGTCGTCACCCACTCGCCGAAGATCGACGAGTAGCCGCGCGCCTGCAGCAGCTGGCCGTCGGCATCGCGCACCTCGAAGCGGTAGACGCCGGACGTGCCGTCATCCGCTGCGCGTGACGGATGCCCGGGCCACGGCAGGGGCTCCAGCCGCAGCCGGTCGACCGCGAGAATCTCCGCGCCCTTGCCGCCCGTGTGGACGAGGTCGAGACGGTAGGTGGCCGGTGCCCTCGGCTGCGGCCAGGCTCGCGGCCGACAGCGCCAGGGACAGGAGAACGACGGCGACGCGAATCACCGGCGGGTCCGGGCCCGTCGGGCAGGTGCAGTCGTCGACTTCGCGACGCGTGCCGCCGGTTCCGCCGCAGTCCTGGTCTTGCGTTTCGTGGCGGCGCGGCGCGTGCGTTTCTTGCCGTCGAGCCGTACCAGCGCGCGCTGCTCGCGAGCCTGCAGGACCACTTCGACCTGTCGCAGCTGGGTCATGAACAGCTGTGCGACGCGCGAGAGCGGACGCTTGCGCGTATAGAACAGGCCGTAGCTCAACTGCAGCCACGGCGCCGTGAACGGCAGCAGCGAGATCTCCCGGGTACGGAGGTCCTGCTCCAGCGCCACCAGCGGCGCGAGGCCCACCGCATCGCCTGCCATGACGGCGTTGCGCGCAACGGCGAAGCTGTCGACCATCAGGCTGGGCGTGAGGTCGCCGGTTTCGCGGTCGACGCGCGCGTGCGCGGCGTCCTTGCCGAGGTGCACGGCCATGCGCTGCGGCAAGCGGGGCGACACCAGCGGAAACACCAGGATCGTTTCCAGCGAGTGTTCCCTGGCGGCGACCAGTGGATGGCCCTGCCGCACGAAGAAGAACATCCGGTGCTCCGCCACGGGCTCAATGGCGAGCCGCGTCGGGTGCCGCTCGGCGCCTGCCGTGTCCCCGACGGCGAACTCGAGCTTGCCCGCCAGTACCTCGCGCGCCAGGTGTTCGAAATCGCTGGTCTCGGCGTGCACGCGCAAACGCGAGTTCGCGGACGCCATGCGACCCAGTGCCGCGCCCAGCGGCAGCTCCGCGGCGAACAGGTCCGTGCCGAAATGCATTTCGGGCGCCTGCAGGCCCGCGAGTTCTTCGAGGTCGCGCGTGAGATCGCGCGCCTGCGTGAAGATGCGGGCCGCGTGGTCGATGACCAGGCGACCGGCCTCGCCGGGTTTGAGCGCCCGCGTCGCCGTGTCAACGAGGCGGGTGCTGAGGCCTGTCGAATCCAGTGCCAGCAGACGCTTGGTGAGCGCCTCGGGGTCCAGTCCCAGCGCTTTCGCGGCTCGAGCGATGTCTGCGGCCGGAACGAGTGCCAGGAGATCCATCAGGCCAGGTTTTTTCGCCATGGCGCGAAGCTAACAGAGGCCGGTCGTGCTGCCCAGACGGGCTTGTTGGAGCACGCGGACGGGGCCCGGGCGGCGGTGTGCCGCCGAGGCGTATCATGGAACGTCGTACAGGAAGACGGAGTCGCGGTGACGGCAGCAACGAAGACGCCCGGTGCCCGGTGCATGTTGATCACGGGGGCGTCCTCCGGCATCGGCGAGGGCCTGGCCCATGAGTTCGCACGGCGGGGTTACGGCCTCGCCATTGCGGCGCGTCGCCTCGAGCGCCTCGAAGCATTGGCGCCACGGTTGCTCGCGGCCGGTGCCGTGCAGGTCGTGACGATCGCACTCGACGTCGCCAATACGGATGCGATCGAGCCCGCCGTGCAGCGAGCTGCGGCGGAGCTTGGCCGGCTCGATGTGATCGTGGCTAATGCGGGCGTGGGACCCCTCACACCCACGGGCAGGGGCAAGCTGCCCCTGATGCGTGAGACGCTGAACATCAACCTGGTCGGCGCCATCGCGACGATCGAAGCCGCATTGCCAATTTTTCGCGCGCAGGGTTCCGGCCACGTCGTCGGTGTGACCTCAGTCGCGGGCTCGAAGGGGCTGCCCGGCTTCGCGGCGTACAGCGCGAGCAAAGCGGGCCTGCATCGTTACCTGCAGTCCTTGCGTGCCGAACTTCGTGGGACGCGCGTCGTCGTCACTGAACTGGCACCGGGTTTCATCGACACCGACCTCAATCGCAACAAGGGCGCGCGTCCGTTCCTGATCGACGTGGACAAGGGCGCCGCGATCATGGCCCGCATGATCGAGCGCCAGGTGGGCAAGCGCTGGGTGCCGGTGCTGCCGTGGACGATCATCGCCCTGTTGCTGAAGATCCTGCCCGCCTCGGTGCTCGCGCCGCGGCAAAAGCGCAGCTGACCGGGGACACCACCTTATGCAGATGAACGACAAGATCGCGTTCGTCACCGGCGCGGGCCGCGGAATCGGACGTGCGGTCTGCCGCGAGCTGCTGCAGCGCGGCGCGGCGGGCGTGGTGATCGCCGATCTCGACGGCGCCACGGCGCAGGCGACGGCGGCCGAACTCGGCGGCCTGGGGCTGCAGTGCGACGTGTCGGATGAGGCCGCCGTGCAGGCAGCGGTGGCGGCAGCGATCGCGCACTACGGTCGCGTGGATGTGCTGCTGTCGAATGCCGGGTTCGGCGCGACCGAACTCGATCTCGACGACGCCCTGGCCGAACCCAACGATCTCTGGACCCGAATGTGGCAGGTGCACGTGATGGCGCACGTGTACGCCTCGCGCGCGGTGTTGCCGGGAATGCTCGAGCGCGGCCAGGGCTACCTCGTGAACGTGGCTTCCGCGGCGGGGTTGCTGTGCCAGGTCGGCGACGCGGCCTACAGCGCGACGAAGCATGCGGCAGTCGGGCTCGCGGAATCGCTGGCCATCACCTACGGCGAACGCGGCATCCGCGTGTCCGTCGTGTCCGCAGTACATCGCCACGGCGATCACCGGTCTCGACGAAAAGCTGCCGGCCGACGCACCTGCCGGCCTGCTCTCGGTCGAACAGGCCGCCACGGCGATCGTGGACGGGCTCGAGCGCGAGTCCTTCCTGGTCCTGACCCATCCCGAAGTACTGACGTACGTCCAGCGCAAGACGGCGGATTATGACCGCTGGATCGGCGGGATGCGTCGGTTACGGGCGGGACTGCGGAACGGCGAAGGGTTCCTGAAAGTCCGCAAATGATAGACTCGGGCGCAAGCAGCACGCGTGCCACCGGCACCGGAAGGACGATGAGCTCATGAGGCAATTGCGCGGCGAAGACGCTCGGTTCGTGTACGGCGAATCCGGCCACGCCAATTCGAACATCACGCTCATCTCGATCTACGACCCGTCGACCGCCCGGGACGGCCGTGTCCATTTCAAGAGCCTGCTGAAGCACATCGAGAGCCGGCTGCACCTGTCGCCGATCTTCCGGCAGAAGCTGCTGCGGGTGCCGATGGAACTCGATTTTCCGTACTGGATCGAGGACGACGGCTTCGACCTCGAATACCACGTGCGCCACATTGCGTTGCCGAAGCCCGGCGACTGGCGCCAGTTCTGCATCCAGGCTTCGCGCATCCATGCGCGCCCGCTCGACCTGTCGAAGCCCCTGTGGGAGCTGTACCTGGTCGAGGGTCTCGATTCGTTCCTGCACCTGCCGCCCGACAGCTTCGCCATTCTTGCCAAGGTCCATCACGCTGCGATCGACGTGCGTGGCCGCGCCGAGATCACCACGCTGCTGCACGATACGACTGCGCTGCCGCCGGCGCCGGAGCCGCCCGAGCCCTGGTTTCCGGAGTCGCCGCCGGGATCGGTCTCGCTGCTCGCACGGGCGACGATCAACAACGTGCTGCGTCCATTGATGTTCGCGGGACCGCTCGCGCGGGCGATCGGCAGGGTGACCCCGGCCGTGCTCGGGTCGCTCGGCGAGTTGCTGCGCAAGGACCGCCTTGCGGTCACGCGTTTCAATTCCGAGGTCTCGCAGCACCGTGTCTTCGATTCGCGTCGTTTCTTCATCCACGAGTTCAAGCGCATCCGCGACCTGGTGCCGGGCGCCACGATCAACGATGCGGTGCTCACGGTCTGCGGCGGCGCCTTGCGCCGGTACCTGCTGGCGCACGAAGAATTGCCGGGTGCGAGCGTCGTCTCGCTCGCGCCGTTCTCGGTGCGGGCTGCAGGCGCCAGGGTGGAAGAACGCCCCGAACTGAGCCTGATCCGCGTGCCACTCGGCACCGAGATCGACGACGCGAAGAAGCGCCTGCGCGCAATCTACAAGCACACCTCGACCCATGCGGGCATCGACCAGGCCGTGCGCGCCAAGGAACTCACGGAGTTCGACAAGCACGCCCCGGCGGCCACGCTCGCGCTGTCGGCGAGGCTGCTGGCGGGTTCGTCGCTCGGTTCGCCGCGCGAGCCGCTTGCGGGCTGCACGATCATGAACGTGCCGGGCCCTGCCATCCCGCTGTATCTGGACGGCGCGCGCATGACCTATTTCTCCTCGATCATGCCGATTGCGGACGGCATGGGGCTGGTGTTCTCGGTGACGAGTTACGACGGGATGATCTTCATCTCGCCGACGTCGTGCCGCGAGCAGCTGCCCGACCCCGAATTCTTCGCGCAGTGCATCCGCGACAGCTTCCAGGAGTTGCTGGCGCTGACGACGAAGTCGAAGAAAGGAAAAAAGAAGAAGGTCGTCGTGAGAAAAGCGGCGGCGAAGCGGAAGACTGTCGGGAAGGCCAGGCAGTGGCAAAGCGCAAAGCGCAAGGAAAGGGGAGGAAGGGGAGGAAGGAAAGGAAGGAAAGGAAGGCCCGGAAGGAAAGGAAGGCCCGGAAGGAAAGGAAGTCGACCGGGCCGCCCTCCGTCCTTCCTGTCCTTCCTGTCCTTCCTGTCCTTCCTGCCCTTCCTGCCCTTCCTGCCCCTTCCTGCCCCTTCCTCAGCCCGGAACGGCCACGCCCCTGCGGAATCCCTGTTCGGGCGGCCCAAGGTACTTCGCAAGCTTGCGGTAGGCGCTGCCGACCAGCCCGCCCGGATCGAACGGACGCCAGCGGCCCTCGGCCTGCGCCAGCCGGTCGGCAAGAATCCACATCACGGCAGCGTTGAAGCCGAGCCCGACGTGACTGCCCGGCACCCAGATGTTTTCGTGCTGGTCGTCGTCGGTGTCTTCGATGCGGGCGGCCTCGGGCGGCACGATGCCATCCGTCATCGAGAACACGCAGGTCGACGGCACGGGCGGCGGTGCGCGCAGGACCTTGGATCGCACGTGCGCGAGGTGCGCGACGGGACCCATCGGATGCGCGAGGTACCGGTAGGCAGCCTTCACGACGACGGGCACGTCGAGCATCTCGTCGGTGGAAAACTTCATCGGGCTGCCGAGCGACACGACGGAGCGCACGCATTCTGGTGCGCAGTGCGCTGCGTAGAACGCGTAGACGCCGCCGAGGCTCCAGCCTACCAGGCTGACCTTGCGACGATGACGGTGGTGCATGAAGCGGAGTTTCTGTTCCAGCGCATGACTGAACTTGAGCTTGAAGCCGGTGTTCTGGCCCAGGCCCCAGGTCTCGACGTGGTAGCCGCGCGAGCGCAGGAAGGCCGACAGTCCGACCAGCGTGGCATCGCTGGCGGTAAAACCCGGTACCAGCAGGACGGGGTGGCCGTCGCCGTGGGGCGTGCCGTGCAGCAGGGGATACAGTGCCGGCAGGAGCGCCATTTCGAGCAGCGCGCGGCCCTCGAGCAATGTGAACAACGCCCGGGGCGGTTTCGGGATGCGCGAGCCGTTTGTTGCCTTCGCCACTTTGTGACTATGCCCCGTGGGTGAACGGTTCTGCCGAGTTTGGCTGCACTGCAGCAATAGTAACAGGATCGTCATACGTTGCGACCACCCGCTCGTCTAGGCAAGCTTGCCACCTCTTTTCGCAACCTGATCGACTGTTTCGGGAGAGCCGATGCGATTTCATGCCAGTTTCCAGGCGCTTTTCGCGCTGTTCGCGCTTGCACTGGCCAGCCCGGCCCAGGCCCTGGAGCGTTCCGAGGTGCCGGCCCGCTACCAGTGGGACCTCAAGGATTTGTACGTAGACGAGGCCGCCTGGGTGGCAGGCAAGCAGGAACTCGTGCAGTCGTTGCCAGCCGTCGGTGCCTGGCAGGGCAGGCTTGGCGCCTCTCCCGCCAGCCTGCTGGATGGGATGACGGCCTGGGAGCAGGCCAGCCGGCGCGTCGATCGTCTCTATGCCTATGCCTTTCAGCTGTACGACCAGGACACGCGGGTGGGACGCAGCCTGCAGATGCAGCAGGAGATGTCGCAGGTCTATTCGAGCTTCCAGTCGACGACGTCGTTCATGCGGCCCGAGATCCTCGCGCTCGGCCGCGACAGGATCGACGCGTACCTGGCCGCCGAGCCGAAACTCGGCCAGTACCGCATGTTCTTCGACGACATCCTGCGCGCGGCCCCGCACACGCTGACGCCAGCCGAAGAAAAGATCTACGCACGCATGGCAGTGCTGGGTGAGGCCGGCGGCACGCTGCAGTCCGTCTTTCGCAGCGCGGACTTGCCATTCCCCGAGGTCACCTTCTCGACCGGGGAGAAGGTCCACCTCGACGCCGCCGCGTATTCGAAGTGGCGCGCGTCGCCGGTCAAGGCCGACCGCGACCTGGCGTTCAAGGCGTTCTGGACGGCCTACAACCAGTTCACGCGCACCTTCGCGACCACGCTCAATGCCCACGTGCAGGCGCACGTCACGTCCAAGGACGTGCGCAACTTCCCGACCGCGCTCGACGCCGCGCTGTTCGACTACAACATTCCGCGCAACGTGTACTCGCGCCTGCTCGACGACGTCCATGCCAACCTGCCGACGCTGCACCGCTACCTGAAGCTGCGGCAGAAGATCATGGGCGTGGAGCAGCTGGGGTATGAAGACCTGTACGCTCCAATCGTGCAGCAGGTGGACCTGCGGTACACGCCAGAGCAGGGCATGCAGATGACTCTCGATGCGTTCGCGCCACTCGGCGCCGGGTACGTCGAGACCTTGCGCAACGGCTACGCCGACCGCTGGGTCGACTTCATGCCCAACACGGGCAAGAGCCCCGGCGCCTACAGCAACACGGTCTACGGCGTGCATCCGTACCAGCTGCTGAACTTCAACGGCGCCTGGGACGACGTCTCGACGCTGGCCCACGAGTCCGGCCACTCGATGCATTCGTTCCTGTCGTCCGCGCAGCAGCCGTACGCAACCGCCTCGTACTCGACGTTCGTCGCGGAAGTGGCGTCGACGCTCAACGAGAACCTGCTGCTGCACCACGTGCTCGACCAGACCAGGGACGACCGGACGCGGCTCTTCCTGCTGTCGAGCTACCTCGACAGCATGCGCACGACGCTGTTCCGGCAGACGCTGTTCGCCGAGTTCGAGCTGAAGATCCACGAGATGGTCGAGCGCGGCGAGCCGCTCACCGCCGATGCGCTGAACGCGCTCTACCTCGGGCTGCTGCGCCAGTATTACGGGCACGACGCGGGCGTCGTGCAGGTCGACGAGCTGTACGGCGCGGAGTGGGCGTTCATCCCGCACTTCTATCGCAATTTCTACGTTTACCAGTACGCGACCAGCATGATCGGCGGCATGTCGCTGGCTGATGGCATGATCGGCGGCAACGCGGTGAAGTCCGGCAAGGCACAGCAGAACCGCGATGCGTACCTGCGCCTGATGTCGGCTGGCTCGTCGAAGTACCCGATCGAACTGCTGCGGGACGCGGGCGTCGACATGACGACCTCGGAGCCGTTCAACGCCGCGATGCGCGAGATGAACCTGATCATGAACGAAATCGAGCGCATCTACGCCCGGGGCAACGTGCAGTGAGCAGTGCGCGGCGCAAGGGCGTTGCGCTCTATGCCGGGCTCAGGCAGCTCGGTGCGACGACTGTGCAGCCGACGACGCCGGAATCCGCGGTGCTCGAGCGCGTGCCGAACCCGCATCCGCGCAAGGTGTACCTGGCGCGGTTCGCCGCGCCGGAGTTCACGTCGCTGTGCCCGATCACGGGGCAGCCGGACTTCGCCCACCTCGTGATCGATTACGCGCCGGCGAGATGGCTGGTCGAGAGCAAGTCGCTGAAACTCTACCTCGGCAGCTTCCGCAATCACGGTGCTTTCCACGAGGACTGCACCCTCGCCATCGCGGACCGGCTCGTCGATTTCCTGCGGCCCCGCTGGCTGCGCATCGGCGGCTACTGGTACCCGCGGGGCGGCATGCCGATCGACGTGTTCTGGCAGACGGGGCGCCCGCCCGCAGGCCTGTGGCTGCCGGACCAGGGTGTGCCGCCGTATCGTGGCCGCGGCTGAAGGTGATGTTTTCTTTGTCAAGGTGAACACGTGAAGCACATACGGTTTTTTCTCGTGACGACCGCGGCGACGCTGTTCGCAGGTTCCGTCATCGCTGCCAGCGCATCGCCAGCCAAGCGCGCGGCTGTCAGTTCGATCGACCGTCAGCAGGCTGACCTGGTCGACCTGTCCGACAGGATCTGGGCCTACGCCGAGACTGCACTGCGCGAGACACGCTCCGCCGCTGCGCTCGCCGACTACGCCGAACAGCAGGGATTCAAGGTCGAGCGCGGCGTGGCGGGCATGCCCACTGCGTTCGTCGCAACCTACGGCTCAGGCCGCCCCGTGATCGGCATCATGGGTGAATACGACGCGCTGCCCGGGGTTTCGCAGAAAGCGAGTCCGGTGCAGGAGCCGCTGCAGGCAGGTGCCGCCGGCCATGGCTGCGGCCACAACATGTTCGGCCCGGCCAGCCTCGGCGCCGCCATCGCGATCAAGGAACAGATTGCGGCCGGCAAGCTCAAGGGCACGGTGAAGTTTTTCGGCACGCCCGCCGAGGAAGCCGTCGGCGGCAAGGTCTACATGGCCCGCGAGGGCCTCTTCGACGGCGTCGACGCGGTGCTCGCGTGGCACCCGAGCGACGAGACGCAGGCGGACATGGCGTCGAGCCAGGCGATGGTCAGCCTGATCGTCGAGTTCGAGGGACGCACCGCGCACGCAGCGGGCGATCCGTGGAACGGCCGCAGCGCGGTCGACGCGGCGGAGCTGTTCACGCACGGCATCAACATGATGCGCGAGCACGTCAAGCCGACGTCCCGCATGCACTACGTGATCCTCACCGGTGGCGACGTCCCGAACGTCGTGCCTGCCTATGCGAAGGTCTCGCTCTGGCTGCGCGACTGGAAGCGCGACGAAGTCGAGCAACTGTTGGCGCGCACACGCAAAGTGGCGGAGGGCGCGGCTACGATGACGGAGACCACGGCCAAGGTGACGGTGGATGGAGGCTCGTGGGAGATGCTGGTCAACGAGCCCGGTGCGCGCCTGCTGCACGCGAACCTGTTGCTGCTCGGTCCGGTCAAGTACACGAACGAAGAGCAGGCGTTCGCGAAGGCGATCCAGAAGGCGACGGGCGTGCCTGAGGTCGGTATGTTCGAAGGCGTCAAGCCGCTCGAGGGACAGGAGCCTGAGGGCGGCTCGACCGACGTCGCGGACATCAGCTGGGTGGCGCCCACGCTCCACGTCTCGGTCGCCACGGCGCCGGTCGACGCGCCCTGGCACGCGTGGCCGGTGGTTGCGGCAGGTGGCATGTCGATCGGCCACAAGGGCATGGTGCAGGCCTCGAAGGTGCTCGCGGCCACGATGGTCGACCTCTACGAGCAACCGCGGGCCCTGGCGGCGGTGCAGGCTGATTTCAAGGCAAAAAAGGGTGCAACCACCTACGTACCGTACATCCCGGAGGGTCCGCCGCCGGTGCCGAAGGACTGAATCCGGCATGGTATGATCGCGCCTCTCCAATGGTGGCTCGCGTCGGATCCCTCGCGACGGCCAGCCGCAAACCCCGCCAGGCCCGGAAGGGAGCAACGGTAGCGGCCACGCCGGGTGCCGGGGGTATTCTGGCGCGGGCCGCCGCCCGCCCCGGGATCCAGACCCGAGTCCGTCCACTGCCCGAGCGCAACGCAGAGCACCCACTCGCCCGATGAGTTACCTCGTCCTCGCCCGCAAATGGCGCCCGCGCACGTTCGACGAGCTCGTCGGCCAGGACCATGTCCGTCGCGCGCTCACGAATGCGCTCGATTCCGGCCGGATCCACCATGCATTCCTGTTCACGGGCACGCGCGGCGTGGGCAAGACGACCATCGCGCGTATTTTCGCGAAGTCGCTCAACTGCGAGAAGGGCGTCTCGTCGACACCTTGCGGCCAGTGCCCGGCCTGTGTCGACATCGACGCCGGCCGCTTCGTCGACCTGCTCGAGGTCGACGCGGCCTCGCGCACCAAGGTCGACGACACGCGTGAACTGCTCGACAACGTGCAGTACTCACCGGCGCGTGGGCGCTACAAGGTCTACCTCATCGACGAAGTCCACATGCTCTCGACGCACTCCTTCAACGCGTTGCTGAAGACGCTGGAGGAGCCGCCCCCGCACGTGAAATTCCTGCTGGCGACCACCGATCCGCAGAAGCTGCCGGTGACGGTGCTGTCGCGCTGCCTGCAGTTCCACCTGCGGCGTCTGCCGTTGCCCTTGATTTACGACCGTCTCGCGCAGATCGCCGCCGCCGAGAAGGTCGAATTCGAGCCGGCCGCGTTGCGTGCGATTGCGCGCGGCGCCGAGGGCAGCATGCGCGACGCGCTGTCGCTGCTCGACCAGGTGCTCGCCTTTGGCGGCGGCCGCGCCATGGAAGCGGAAGTGCGCACGCTGCTCGGCACGCTCGACCGCAAGCACGTGCAGGGCATCCTGACGGCGCTGGCCGGAAAGGATGGCGCAGCGCTGATGCAGCAGGCCGCGCACCTCGACGAGCGCGCGCCGGACTATCACCAGGCGCTCGGAGAATTGTCGGGCGCCATCCAGCGCATGGCGCTGTTGCAGGCGCTGCCGGACCTTCCTCCCGGCGACGACGAGGACGAAGACAAGCTGCTCGCCGGGCTCGCCGCGAAGTTCACGGCGGAAGACCTGCAGCTGCTGTACCAGATTGCGATCAACTCACGCCGCGACCTCGATTACGCGCCGGACGCGCGCGCAGGTTTTGAAATGGCGCTGCTCCGCATGCTTGCATTTCGTCCGCAGGGCCTGCCGCCCGCAGCGGCAGCGGGAGGTGGCGGGGCAGGCCAGGCGCGAGCGACAGTTGCTGCTCGACCCGCAAGTGCACCGAAACGTCCTGCAACCGCGGCGAGTCCTCCGCCGGCCGGGTCCGACTGGGATGCACTCGTCGCCGCGCTCGGACTGCAGGGCACCGCCAAGCATTTCGCGGCCAACTGCGTGATGCTCGAACGCAAAGGCGGCCTTGTCCGGCTGCGACTCGATCCGGCAGGAGACTCCTTCCGCAGGCCGCAGATCGAGAGCCGGCTGGCCGAGGCGCTCTCGCAGCATTACGGCGAAACGATTCGCCTCGAGATCACGCAGGCCGAGTCGCCCGGAGAAATCTTCACGCCCGCCAGGCGCGACGCGATTGTGGCCGAGGACCGGCAGCGCGCTGCGGAACAATCGATCGACAGCGATCCTGCCGTGCGCGCGATGCGCGAAGTGTTCGGCGCGACGGTCCGACCCGGTTCGGTAAAACCGCTGGGTTGAACACCCGCTTCACCATTCGCCGTTCACCATTCACTAATCACTAATCACTAATCACTAATCACTTCCCTGAGACGCACATGATGAAAGGCGGCATCGGCAACATGATGAAGCAGGCGCAGGCGCTGCAGGCGAACATGCAGAAGGCGCAGGCAGAGATTGCGGCCATGGAGGTCGTCGGCGAGTCCGGCGGCGGCATGGTCAAGATCACGGTGAACGGCAAGCACGAAGCGAAGCGCGTGCAGATCGATCCAGCCGTGCCGCTCGACGATCGCGAGATGATCGAAGACCTGGTGGCGGCGGCGATCAACGACGCCGCGCAGCGCATGGAAGCCGCGACGCAGCAGCGCATGTCGAGCGTCATGGGCGGCATGAACCTGCCCCCGGGCTTCAAGCTGCCGTTCTGAGCGGCGCACCGCAGCTCCGCTCATGCTCTATCCGCCTTCACTCAGCCGGCTGATCGAAGCCTTCCGCTGCCTGCCGGGCGTCGGCCCGAAGTCGGCGCAGCGGATGGCGTTCCACCTGCTGGAGCGTGACCGCAGCGGCGGCAATGAGATCGCCGCGTCCGTTGCCGCTGCCATGGCGAAGCTCGGGCACTGCAAGCGCTGCCGCATGTTCGCCGAAGGCGAATTGTGCCCGGTGTGCGCCGCTACGGGCCGCGATACGTCGCTGCTCTGCGTGGTGGAATCACCGGCCGACGTGGTCGCGATCGAGCAGACTGCGAGTTTCCGCGGCTGCTATTTCGTGCTGATGGGCCACCTGTCGCCGCTCGATGGCGTCGGCCCGGCCGAGATCGGGATCGGCGATTTCGAGAAACTTCTGGGCGCAGGCGAGGTCAAGGAAGTGATCCTCGCCACGAATCCCACCGTCGAGGGCGAGGCCACGGCGCACTTCCTGGCCGAGGTCGCGGCGCGGTTCGGATTGCGCGCATCGCGGATCGCGCACGGCGTGCCGGTGGGTGGTGAACTCGAATAC
Organism: Pseudomonadota bacterium; assembly: GCA_016704655.1. Lineage (GTDB taxonomy): Bacteria > Pseudomonadota > Gammaproteobacteria > Steroidobacterales > Steroidobacteraceae > RPQJ01. The sequence goes on from JADIZR010000015.1 coordinate 29,181, forward strand.
GTCGATGGCGGCACGCTCGCGCACGCGCTGGCGGGCCGCACGCCGGCCCTCTGACACCTGGGATGACGATGAAACACGCAGCGACGATTCGAACTGGCCTGGGCGCCGTGCTGCTGCTCGCAGCGACTGCCGCGACCTTTGCGGTTGAACCTGCGCCGACGCAGGCAACGACGGACGCCGCAACACCGGCACCTGCAACACCTTTCGATACGGCGAGCCGGCTGTACGAGCAGGGCAAGCAGGCCGCAGCGCTGATTACGCTGCAGCAGCTGGCCGAGGCGGGCGACGCGCGGGCGCAGTACCTAGTCGGCCTCGACCTGATCGAAGGCCAGTACATCAAGCGCGACAACGCGCTGGGCTTCGCCTACCTGGTGCTGGCGACCGAAGACAAGCAGTGGGGCGACCTGGTCGCTCCGCGCGCGCGCGAAGCCCGTGCGGTCGTCGAGCCGCAGCTGTCGGGCCCGGACCTGATCCATGCGGATGCGCTGATCGCCGCCTACAAGCAGCGGAAAAAATAGCGCTACGCTTTGGCTTCGTTGGCGAGGAACAGCCAGGTTTCGACGACGGTATCGGGATTGAGCGACATGCTCTCGATGCCCTGGTCGAGCAGCCAGCGCGCCAGGTCCGGGTGATCCGAGGGCCCCTGGCCGCAGATGCCGATGTATTTTCCGGCCTTGCGGCAGGCCGTGATCGCCATCGAGAGCATGGCCTTTACCGCGTCGTCGCGCTCGTCGAACAGCCGCGCGATGATTGCTGAGTCCCGGTCTATGCCCAGCGTCAGCTGGGTCATGTCGTTCGAGCCGATCGACATGCCGTCGAAGAATTCGAGGTAGCGATCCGCCAGCACCGCGTTGGTCGGGATCTCGCACATCATGATGACCTTGAGGCCGTTCTCGCCGCGCTTCAGGCCATTGGCCGCGAGCAGGCCGACGACCTGTTCCGCTTCCTTCAGCGTGCGCACGAAGGGCACCATCACCCAGACGTTCTTGAGCCCCATCTGCTCGCGTACGCGCTTCAGCGCGCGGCACTCGAGTTCGAAGCAGGGGCGGAAGGCCTCGTCGACGTAACGTGCGGCGCCGCGGAACCCGAGCATCGGGTTCTCCTCGACGGGCTCGTACTTGCGGCCGCCAATGAGATTGGCGTATTCGTTCGACTTGAAGTCCGAGAGGCGCACGATCACGGGCTCGGGCGCGAAGGCGGCAGCGATCGTGCCGATGCCCTCGCAGAGTTTCTCGACGTAAAACTCGACCGGGTCGGAGTAGCCGGCCATCTGGCGCCGGATCGTGTCGCGCAGGTCAGGTGCGAGCGAATCGAACTCGAGCAGCGCCTTCGGGTGCACGCCGATCATGCGGTTGATGATGAACTCGAGCCGCGCCAGGCCGACGCCCTTGTTCGGGATCGCGGCGAAGTCGAAGGCGCGGTCGGGATTGCCGACGTTCATCATGATCTTGACGGGCAGGCTGGGCAGCGAGTCGAGTTCGATCTGCGACTGGCTGAACTCCAGCTGGCCGTCGTAGATGTATCCCGTGTCGCCTTCGGCGCACGAGACGGTGATGGGCTGGCCTTCTTTGATTTTCTTCGTCGCGTCGCCGCAGCCGACGACGGCGGGGATACCCAGTTCGCGCGCGATGATCGCGGCGTGGCACGTGCGGCCGCCACGGTTCGTGACGATCGCCGACGCGCGCTTCATCACCGGCTCCCAGTCCGGGTCGGTCATGTCGGCGACGAGCACGTCGCCGGTTTCGACCCGTGCCATTTCGCGAATGTCGCGGATGACGCGGGCCGGACCGGCGCCGATGCGCTGGCCGATGCTGCGGCCGGTCGCAAGCACCGGTCCCTTCTGCTGCAGCGTGTAACGCTGGATCGTGCGGCCGGCCCGGCTCTGGACCGTCTCGGGCCGCGCCTGCAGCACGTAGATCCTGCCGGTGTCGCCGTCCTTGCCCCATTCGATGTCCATCGGGCAGCCGTAGTGATCTTCGATGATCAGCGCCTGCTGCGCGAGTTCGATGAGGTCGGCGTCGCTGATGCAGAAGCGCATGCGATCGACTTCGGGCACGTCGACCGTCAGCACCCGCTTTTCGGCCTGCGCAGCCGGCGCGTAAATCATCTTGATCGCCTTGGCGCCGAGCGTGCGCCGCAGGATCGGGTGGTGGCCGTCGCGCAACGCCGGCTTGTACACGTAGAACTCGTCCGGGTTCACGGCGCCCTGCACGACAGTTTCGCCGAGGCCGTAGGACGCGGTGACGAACACCACGTCGCGGAAGCCCGAATCGGTGTCGAGCGTGAACATGACGCCGCTCGCGCCGAGGTCGCTGCGGACCATGTACTGGATTCCGGCCGACAGTGCGACCAGCGAGTGATCGAAACCCTGGTGCACGCGATAGGAGATCGCGCGGTCGTTGAACAGCGACGCGAAGACGTCGTGCACGGCCTTGACGACGTTGTCGGCGCCGCGCACGTTGAGGAACGTTTCCTGCTGGCCCGCGAACGAGGCCTCGGGGAGGTCTTCCGCCGTGGCGGAGGAGCGGACCGCGACCGCGACATCGGTGCGGCCTTCGCACATGCGCGCATAGCCCTCGACGATCTCCCGCTGCAGTTGCAGCGGGAAGGGCGTGGAGAGGATCCAGTCCCGGATGCGGGCGCCGGTCTCGGCTAGCTTTGCCACGTCGTCGACGTCAAGCGCGTCGAGTTCCTGCTTGATGCGGGCGGCGAGGCCTTCGTGCGCGAGAAATTCGCGGTAGGCGTCTGCCGTGGTCGCAAAGCCGTCCGGCACGCTGACCCCCAGCTTCGCCAGGTTCGAGATCATCTCGCCGAGGGAGGAATTCTTGCCGCCGACATCAGCCACGTCGTGGCGGCCGAGGCTGGAAAAGGGCAGGGTGTAAGGACGCACGAGCGACCCCTTGCTAGGTCAACGGACTAGGTGAAACACTGCGCACAACTCCGTGCCCCGGGAACCGCCGTGCCGATGAATCGCCGAACGGTATTTTTCGTATCTGACCAGACCGGCGTGACAGCCGAGACGATGGGGCACAGCCTGCTCACGCAATTCGAGGGCCAGGAATTCAGGCAGGTGACTCTGCCATTTATAGCCAGTGTTGACAAGGCAGAGGAAGCCGTAAGAAAGATCAACGCGACGGGTCACGAAGACGGCCTGCGGCCCATCGTTTTCAGCACCCTGGTGAAGGAAGACCTGCGCCGCGTCGTCAAGTCCAGCAACGGCCTGTTCCTCGATTTCTTCGACGCGTTTCTCGGTCCGCTCGAGGGCGAACTGCGGGTCAAGTCGAGCGAGCGGGCCGGTCGCGCGCACGGCATTGCGGACCAGCTCGTCTACAGCACGCGCATCGAGGCCACGAACTTCGCGCTGGCGACGGATGACGGCGCGATCACGGCGGACTACGAGCGCGCCGACGTGATTCTCATCGGCGTGTCGCGCTCGGGCAAGACCCCGACGTGCATCTACATGGCGATGCAGTACGGCGTGTTCGCCGCCAACTATCCTTTCACCGAAGACGATTTCGACGGCAAGCAGTTGCCGGCGTCGGTGCGCGGCCACACCCCCAAGCTCTTCGGGCTCACGATCTCGCCGCTCAGGCTGCAGCAGATCCGCAACGAGCGCCGCCCCGGCAGCCGCTATGCCTCGATCTCGCAGTGCGAGTTCGAGGTGCGCAGCGCCGAGAACCTGTTCCACCGTCACGGCATTCCATCGATCGACACGACCGAGTGTTCGATCGAGGAGATCGCGAGCCGCATCATCGACCGCAGGGGCATCGAGCGCCGGCTGCGGCCGTGAAGCGGCGACGGCGTGCCGTTGCCATGAGTCCAGGCGCGGGGGCAGCCGGGCTTTCTGGCAACCCGGATCGCCCGCGCATCCGTGAATCGCGCGAGGGCACGCCTTTCTGGCGAGCCGTTGCCCGCACCTTCGGCGGCATGGTGCCGGCGGCTGGCCGGAAAAATCGTGCCGCCTCGCAGCGATTCAGGATGCGGCGGGCGATCCGGGTTGCCCAATGAACCCTGGACGGGCCGCCCCGCTGCAGTGTTCTTCATGCACACGTCCCAGTGCTGTGCGCCGCTTCACAGGCGCGCCGAAACCCTGTGCTATATTCGGGTCATGTTGCTCGATCACCTCTGCATCACTTCCTGGCGCGCGCGGCCGGTGAGCTTCGTGAGCCTGATGTCGCTCTACGAAAGCAACTTCCTGCGCCTGAAGGAGCTCGCGGGTGACATCCGCCGCCACCACGGCGTGGCGGTGTCGCGCACGAAAGTGGACTGCGACCTGCACCTGTCGGTGCTTGAGCACACGCCGTACACGTCGGCGGTGCGGCTCACGTACCACTTCGAAGAAGCCGACGCGACGGTGGCCGACCCCGACCTCGAGATCCGCGTCTATCACGACGCGCGGCTGGCCGAGGTCAGCGCTTGCGGCCGGTGGATCCGGCACCAGAGCCTCGCGCACGTGCGGGCCGGTATCCCGGCGCAGCTCGGCGAACGCTGGCTGCGCAACATGATGCTCAACAAGTGGCTCGATTACTGCCTCGAGCGCGGTCACGAATTCACGCCGGCAGCCCAGGTTGCGGCGAATGCGCCTGCCTGAAAGACTGCGCCGGCTGCTCCACCGGCTCGCCGGTCGCGAACCAAACATCGAAGACGAACGGCTGTTCGAGCTGTTTCGTAATCGCGTCGAGTTGAAGAAGGAACTCACGGCGCTCGATGACGAACGCCACCGCCTGCTCGATCGCCTGAAGTTGCAGGAAGGCGCAACGATGCGCGTCGAAGAGCAGATGGCGTCGCTCGAACAGTACCTCGGCCGATTCGACGAGGGCTACAAGAGCCTCGCGTACTACCAGCTGAAGGCGCTCTGGCGCGTCGCCTGCAAGCGGCTGGAGCAGTTCGGTGCCGAGCTCGCGCGACAGCAGAAGGATCGTGAGCGCAAGATCCAGCTGGCCGAGTTCGATCGCGCGAAACGCGAGCGCGTGGCCGTGGTGAATCGGGAACTGGTCGAAGCCAGGGTGCTCGGGGAGCAGCTGCAGGCGGAGCAGAAGCTGGCCCGGCTGAAGCTCGCGTCGCTGCAGGGCTTCTGGAACTACTTCCGTCGTCGTCGTCTCTTCGACGCCATCCAGGCGCGCGAGCTGCGGATCGTCGAGGCCAACGACCAGATCGAGCACCTCGACGCACAGGTGCAGGCGATCCAGGCCGAGCCATCCCCACTGTTCGAGGGCTTGAGCGTCGACGGCCGGCGCGCCGTGAACCTCGCAGTCATCGGCTACGCCGACCTGCTCTATGACCGGTTGGCCCAGGGCGGGCTGGCGGAGCTCGCGCGCCAGAGCACGCTGAAGCGGGTGTTCGACGCCAGTTACGGCACGCAACAGGAATGCCAGGCACTGATGCACAAGGCATCGCAGGCCGTCGCAGACGTCGAGCGCATGAGCGAGGACCTCGCCGAGATCAAGCGGCGGTCCGATCGACTGCGCAGTTCCGCCGTCTATCGCAGTCCGGAAGAAACGGTGCCGAACGCGAATTCCATTGCGCCGCTCGATGCCCAGGCAGGCACGCAGCGCATGGCACCCAACGTCCTGCTCGACGAGTACTGGGAAATCCACAGCGCCCTGGTCCGGTGAGCGCCGGTTCGGAGGCGCGGCGGAAGCCGGCCTCAGACTCCGGGCTCGGCCTGCGGCGAGCCGGTCGGGGGTGCTTCGACAGCGGATTGTTCGCGGGTGAAAACGCGCTTACGCCACAGGTTCAAGTCGTCGAACCAGACGTAGAACACCGGCACGATGATCAGCGAGACGATCGCCGAGAACGCGAGTCCGCCGATGATGGCGCGCGCGAGCGGGTGGTACGCCGGTCCCTCGCCACTGCCGCCGATCTGCGCGTCGCCGATGGCGAGCGGCAGCATGCCAAGCAGGGTCGTGAGCGTCGTCATCATGATCGGGCGCAGGCGATCGTGTCCGGCCTGCAGGATCGCTTCGTGCCGTGGCATGCCGGCGTGCCGCAGGTCGATCACGTGCGCTATCAGCACGATGCCGATGTTCACGACCACGCCCATCAGCACCATGAAGCCGATCATCGCCATCATCGTGATGGTCGTGCCGGTGAGCGTGAGGAACCAGATCGAGCCCACGATTGCGAAGACGATCGAAGTGATGATCGAGAGCGGATAGAGCGCGGACTCGAACAGCGACGCCATCACCAGGAAGATCAGCACCACCGCGAGCAGCATGTTCTGCGCCATGGTCTGGATGGCCTTGTCGTTCTCCTCGAAGCCGCGGCCGAACTTCCACGTGTAGCCGGCCGGCAGCGCATATGCCGCCATCACGGGTTCGACCCGCTTGCGCACCTCGTCCATGGTCGTGTCCTTGGTGAGATTTGCGCTGATCACGACGGTCGTGAGGCGATTGAGGCGCTGGATCTCGCGGTCGCTCGGCTTTACGACGAAGTCAGCGACAGCGCCGAGGTCGGTGCGCGAACCGTCGGGCAGCATCACCGGCACTCGCGCCAGGTCCTCGACCGACTGGCGGTCGGATTCGCGGAACGCGAGCCGCATGGTGATCTCACGTTCGGACGTACGCAATTCCGGCAGGCGGTCGCCGCGCATGGCGCCCGCCACGGTGAGTGCGATGTCCTGCGTGGTGAGGCCGAGCTGCGACGCGCGGTCGCGATTTACGACCACCTGCACTTCCTGCTCGCCCGTGCCGGCCTCGGAACGCACGGCTTCGAGCCCTGAGATCGACGACAGGCGGTGCGCGACCTCGCGCGAGATGCCGGCCAGACGCTCCGTTGATTCGCCGGCAAGCTGCAGGCTGAATGACGTGGAGCCGCTCATGCTGTCGTCGAAGGTGAAGTTGGGCTTGCCGATGATGATCTCCGGCATGTCCGCCATCACGCGTTCCATGACTACCGTCGCAGGCACCCGGGCCTCGTCCTTCGCCGTGAGGTAAAGACGCGTGTTGGCCTGGTCGTTCTGCCAGTACGAGTAGAACGTGTCGATGTCGAACCTTTCCTTGTTCGCGGCGACGTACGCCTCCACCCGCTGCACTGCCTGCTCGACACGCTGCATCGGGTGCGAGCCTTCGAGGTGGTAGTTGATCATCAGCATGCGACTCGCTTCCTGCGGGAACGGATCCACCTTGGTCAGCTTGAGCATGAACAGCGGCACGGGCGAGACGACGATCAGGGCCGTGATCAGCGCCATCCACTTGCGGTGGGTGAGGGCCCAGTTGAGCGCGTTCCCGTAGCGAAGCTGCAGCCGGCCGAACCAGGAGCCGTCCTTGACGGGCGGGGGCGGGGACATGCGCGCGGCGAGCATCGGCAGCAGTGTCTGCGCGATCACCAGCGACGCCAGCATCGCGACGATGATCGGCACCGCGACGTGCACCAGGAAGATCGACATCTGGTTGCGCTCGCCGAAGACGAGCGGCAGGAAGACGATGATCATCGAGAACGTGCCGGCGAGTGTCGCGACACCCACTTCCTTCACGCCGGCGAGCGTCGATTCGAGCGGATGGCCCGGGTGCAGCTGCCGGTGCCGGAAAATACTTTCCGTGATCACCACCGAGTTGTCGACCAGCATGCCGATCGCGAGCAGCATGCCCATCATCGTCAGGATGTTGAGCGTGAACCCCATGAAGTACATCGCGGCGAGCGTGACCAGCAGCGAGGCGGGCACCGCGACGCTCACGATCAGCGTGGTCGGGAGATGCCGCAGGAAGAACAGCAGCATGAAGAAGCTGAGTACCGCACCGATCATGCCGGCCTTGCGCAGCTCGCTCAGGGACTCGCGGATGCTGTCGGCCTGGTTGCCGACGACCAGGATCTTGATGCCCTGGAACTGCGGCAGGTCGCGGGCCTTCTCGATGGCCTCGAGGACGCGATCGGCGACGTCGACGACATTGGCCTGGGTGGACTTGAATATGTCGATGCCGACGGCTGGGCGGCCTTCCATGCGGCGGCCCACCGGGAGTTCGGGCGACACGAGCTCTACCTGCGCGATGTCCCCAAGCCGCACGCCGGGGGAGAGCAGCAGGTTGCGTACGTCGTCGATGCTGCTGAACTCGCCGATCGGACGCACCGTGAAGCGTGAGTTGTTCTCGGTGATCTCGCCGGCGCTGACGGAGAAATTGCTCTGCTCGAGCAGCATGCGCAGCTGGCGTACGTCGACGCTGTAGGCGGCGAGCCGGGTGGGGTCGACGAGAATGCGCACTTCCCGCGGCTGCACGCCCTGCAACTCGACGCGCGCGACGCCCTCGATGCGCTCGATCGGCCGTTGCAGGTACTTCTCCAGCATCTCGTACTGGTCCGTCAGGTCCTTGTCGGACGAGATTCGGATCACGGCCACCGGCTGGTCGCCTGAGCTGAAGGCAAACATCAGCAGCCGGTCGGCGCCAACCGGCAGCTGCGGCCGGATCGAGTCGAGCTTCGTGCGCACCTCGAACGCGGCGGCGTCCACGTCGCGGTCCCAGTCGAACAGCACCGTGAAGGTCGCCTGGTCGGACTGCGCGCTCGCCCGGATTTCCTTGATGCCCGACAGCGTTGCAAGCGCCTCCTCGACCGGGCGCACCACGAGCTCCTCCATCTCCTCCGGGGTCGACCCCGCGTACGGCACGATGATCTGCATTCCCGGAAACGAAATGTCCGGCATGGCTTCGAGCCGCAGCAGCTTGCCCGAGATCAGGCCGACCGCGAGCAGCGCGAGCGCCGCCATGACCGTGGTCACGGGGCGGGAGAGGGCGACCTGCGTGTGCAGCATGGGAGCGGATCCTCAGCCAGCGGCGGCTTCTGCGGCGGCGGGACCCGGGTCATCCGTCACCGGTTGCTTCACGACGAACTGCTTGCGGTCCATCACCGAGTACACGACGGGAATCACGAGCAGGGTCAGGAAGGTCGTGAGCAGCACGCCGCCGATCACGGTGATCGCCATCGGCGCGCGGACCTCGGCGCCTTCGCCGATGCCGAGCGCCATCGGCAGCAGGCCGAGGATGGTCGTGAGCTTGGTGATCAGGATCGGGCGCAGGCGGAGCTTGCCACCTTCGACGATCGCCGCGAACTTAGGCATGCCGCCCGCGCGCAGCTGGTTGACTGCGTCGATCAGCACGATCGACTGGTTGACCACGATGCCCGCCAGCATGATCAGGCCGATGTACGCGACCACGTTGACCGTCGTCCCCGTGAGCCACAGCGCCCAGACGGCGCCGATCAGCGCGAGCGGGATGGTGAGCAGGATCACGAACGGGTGGACCAGCGATTCGAACTGCGACGCCATCACCAGGTAGACCAGGAAGATGGCGAGCACCAGCACGAACTGCAGCGACTTGAACGAGGCGGTCATTTCCTCGCTCTGGCCCGAGAGGAAAGCGGTCGTGCCCACCGGCAGCTCGACCTGCTGCACGATCGCGTCGAGCGAGGCGACGGCCGAGCCGAGGTCGCCGTGCGCGAGGTTCGCCGAGATCAGTGCCACGCGCTCCTGGCCGACGCGGCGCACTTCGGCCGGGCCCATCGCGAGCTTGACGTCGGCGACGGAACCGAGCGTCACGGGGAAATCGGCGCCCGGGTTCACGATCAGGTTGCGCACCTCTTCGATCGAAGCCGCGCGCGAATCGACGCTGCGGACGAGCACGTCGATCTGCTTGTCGCGGAGCTTGTAGCGCGTCGCCACTTCACCGCGGACGCTGTTGACGACGCGGTTGGCGATGTCGCGGACGACGAGGTTCAGTTGGGTCGCGCGTTCCTGGTCGAACACGATCTGGATTTCAGGATTGCCCGCCTCGACCGTGGTCTTGACGTCGGCGAAGCGGTCATCCTTGAGCATTTCCAGCCGCACGCGTTCGGCCGCCTCGCCGAGTCGGTCCAGGTCGTAACCCGACACCACGACTTCGAGCGGAGTCGCCATGCTGAAGAGCGCCGGACGGCTGAAACGGTACTGCAGCCCCGGCATCTCCTCGAGGTCCTTGCGCATGCCGGCCATCGCCGCTTCCTCGTCCTCACGGCCCGCGCCTGCCTGCAACGTGATGCTCAGCCGGCCGGTGTTCTCGCCGGCGTCGACCGGGTTGGCGTCGAGCCGGTTGCCCGTGCCCGCGACGCTGTAGGCCAGGGCGACGTTGCCGAGGGCATCGCTCGCGCGCTGCGCGGCCTGTACCGAGCGGTCGGTCTGCTCGAGCGGCGTGCCCGGCGGCAGGCGCAGGTCGACGTTGAATTCGCCCTGCGACATCTGCGGGATCAGTTCCGTGCCGAGCCGCGGCAGGATCAGCGCCATCGTCAGCACGAACACCGCGACGGCCGAGCCGATCACCTTGCCCGGATGCGCGAGCGCCCACGTGATGGCGCCCGGGTAGCTGCGGTCGGCCCAGCGGTTGACGGCCTGCGTCGCGTTGACCAGCGGGCTCAGCGCGAGCTTGCAGCCGCTCGAGATCAATCCGCCGACGCGCGCAAAGCCGTCGCGCACGACGCGCAGTCCGCGGCCAACGCGCCCAAGAGGCTTCGCTTCGACGTCCGCGGTGGCGTCCGTCGCGGCAGCGCGGGCCCGGCCTGCGGCCAGCATCGGCACCAGCGTCAGTGCCACCAGCAGCGAGAAGCTGAGCGCGAAGGCGACCGTCAGCGACTGGTCCTTGAACAGCTGGCCCGCGATCCCGGTAATGAAGATCATCGGCGCGAAGACCGCGACCGAGGTCAGCGTGGCCGCGAACACGGCGGTGGCGACCTCGGCCGTGCCGCGCCGCGCGGCCTCGACGCGGGTCATGCCCTTCTCGTGGTTGCGCACGATGCTCTCGAGCACCACGACCGCGTTGTCGACGAGCATGCCGACCGCGAGCGCGATGCCGCCGAGCGACATGATGTTGAGGGTGATGTCGAACGCGTACATCAGCACGAACGTGCCGAGCACCGACACCGGGATCGCGATGCTGCTGATCAGTGTCGCGCGCGCGTCGCGCAGGAACGCGTACAGCACCAGGATCGCGAGCAGGCCGCCGATCAACGCCGAGGTCTTCACCTCGCTGATCGCGGCGGCGATGAACGTGGACTGGTCGTAGACCTGCTGCAGCCTGGTGCCCTCGGGCAGGCTCTTTTCGAGCTCCTTGATGCGGGTCCGCACGCCGTTGGCGAGCGCCACGGTGTTCGCGTCGCCCTCCTTGTAGACGGCGAGTTCGATCGACTCCTTGCCGTTGACGCGCGTGATCGCCTCGCGGTCCTTGTAACCGCGCGTGACGTTCGCGACGTCGCGCAGGTACACGGGCCGCCCGTCCCTGGTGGCGATGATCGCGTTCGCCATCTGTTCGACGCTCTCGAACTCGTTCAGCGTGCGCACCAGGAAGCGCTGCGTGCCTTGCTCGAGCCGCCCGCCCGACAGGTTCACGTTCTCGGCGCGGATGCGGCGCGTGACGACGTCGATCGAGAGTCCCAGCTGCGCGAGCTTCTGCTGGTCGACGAAGACCTGCACTTCGTCTTCGTAACCGCCGCTCACCTTGACCGCAGCCGAACCTTCGACCGCTTCCAGGTCGGGTTTCAACCGGTCCTCGGCGAAGCGTCGCAGCGCCTTGAGCCGTTCGATGCTGTCGGCGCCGGTCGCAGCGCCTTCGTCCATCAGCGCGATGCGCATGACGGGTTCGCTCGCCGGGTCGAAGCGCAGCAGCAGGGGCCGCTTGGCCTCGATCGGCAGCTGCAGCAGGTCGAGCTTCTCGCGGACGTCGATGCCCGCGATGTCCATGTCCGTGCCCCAGAGGAACTCGAGCGTCACGTCCGACTGGCCCGCGCGCGAAACCGAACGCACCTCGCGGACGTTGCGGATGATGCTCACGGACTCTTCGACGGGCCGCGTGATCAGCGTCTCGAGTTCGAGCGGCGCCGCGCCGGGCAGTTCCGTGCGGATCGTGATGGTGGGATAGGAGAGGTCGGGCAGCAGGTTCAGCTTGAGCCGCGAGAGCGACACGAAGCCGAACAGGGCGATGGCGACGGTGAACATCACGATGGTGACGCGGCGTTCGATCGCAAAGTCGATCAAGGACTTGAGCATGGATTGTCCCCAGGGAGGGAGGGCCTGCCCGTGCAGCGCCCCCGCAGGTTGGGTTACTTCGCCTTGGCCTGCTCGGCAGCGACCGCTGCCGCCGGTGGCGGCGCGCCGTCGCCGACGATCTTGACCAGCGTGCCGGTCTTGAGGCCGGCCTGGCCGACGGTCACGACCTGCTCGCTGCCCTTGAGGCCTTCGAGCACTTCGATCCAGCCGCCGTTCGAGAGGCCCGTCCTGATCGTGCGCTGTTCGGCCTTGCCGCTCGCGACGACGAACACCGACTGCTGGCCGTCCGCGTCGAGGATAGCCGTGCGTGGCAGCTGCAGCGCGTCCTGGCGCCGCTCGTAGACGATGTTGACGCGCGCGAACATGCCGGGCTTCAGCGTGCGCGTCGCGTCCGGGACTTCGACACGGGCGCGGAAGGTGCCGGTCTGCGGGTCCACGGTCGGACTGATGCGCGAGATCGTGCCGACGAAGCGGGTGCCGCCGAGTGCGTCGATCACGACTTCGGCATTCTGCCCCGGCGCGATCTTGCGGAATTCCTTCTCCGGCACGTGCACGAAGGCGAGCAGCGGGTCGAGGTCGGTGACGGTGAACGTCGGCTCGTTCGGACCGATGGTGTTGCCGACCTTGATCTTGCGCGCGGAGATGACGCCGTTGATCGGCGCGCGAATCTCGGTGTAGCTCAGTTCGAGCCGGGCGCTCTCGTACCCGGCGCGCAGGGCGTCGAGGTCGTACTTGGTGTTTTCGGCCGTGCTCTTCGGCACGAGGCCCTTGTCGGCGAGTTCGAGCGTGCGCTTGTAGTCGCGCTCGAGCTTGCGCAGGTTGGCGTCCGTCTGGGCCAGCGTGAGGCGGAGGCGGTCGCCGTCGAGCCGCGCCAGCACCTGGCCCGCCTGCACCGAGTCGCCTTCCTCGACGAAGATCTGCCGCACCTCGCCGCCGACCTTGGCGACGACGGTGGCTTCTTCATGGGCCTCGATCGGTGCGGTCCCGGAGTACACGGCCACCATCTCGGCGCGCTTCAGGGGCTGGACCTCGACTGGCACGGTCGAGTTCTTCCCGGTCTCGGCGCCTTCCTTGTCCTTGGCCTTGCCGTTGCTGCAGCCGGCGGCAAGCGCGCCCACCAGGGCGACCAGCGCCAGCCAGCGTGCGGAGTTGCGTCGCGGGTCGGCTGCCGGCAGGTTTTGGTTGGTCATGGACATCGAGCCCCTGTGGATCGGTTCGAACTGGGCGCGATGGTATGGAACTCTAGTGTTGTAGTCAAGTACAACACTAGCGTTCTGCCGAACGCGTCGGCCGCCGCCGGAAGGCGGCGGGTCGAGCGTCAGCCGCCCTTGTCGGAGCCGCCGGCCCTGGCCACGAACTTCGGCTCGAGTCGGGACAGGTCGGCCGTGATTTCGGCGGCTTCGCCCAGAATCGCGTCCGGCGGGTCCTTGATCTCGGTGGCCGCCTTCAGGACCGGCTCGCCGAGCGTCTGCCGCCGCGCGTTTTCGCGTGCCAGCTGTTCCTGCGTGCGGGCCTCACGCTCGGCCTTGCGCTTGGCCAGGTTCAGCGAGACGGACTTCTCGGTCCGCATCTTCTCGAGCGCCGAGATTTCGCTGACCGCGAACTGGAAGTTGGGGTCGCCGGCGACGCGCGCATCGTGCTCCTGCTGCAGTTCGGGCAGCAGCGGTGTAAACGCGCCTTCGCGGCGGAAATCCGACGAGCGGATGCGGTTCCAGGGCAGCGAGCCATCGCGCGAGCTTTCGCCGACTTCGTCGGTGCTGACGGCGGAGGGCAGCGTGAGGTCCGGCATCACGCCGCGGTTCTGGGTGCTGTCGCCCGTCACGCGGTAGTACATGCCGATCGTGACCGTGAGCTGGCCATAGCCCGGATCCTGCCCGAGCGCGTAACGGTCGAGCGGGTAGAGGTTCTGCACCGAGCCCTTGCCGTAGGTCTGCTGGCCGATCACGAGGCCACGGCCGTAGTCCTGCATCGCGGCCGCAAAGATCTCGGACGCCGACGCGCTGAAGCGATCGACGAGGATCGTGAGCGGGCCGGAGTAGGCCGCAGCCTTGTCCTCGGATTCGAGAACTTCGACGCGACCGCCGGTTTCGCGCAGCTGCACGACCGGGCCCTTGGGCACGAACAGGTTCACGAGGCCGATGGCTTCGGAGAGGTGACCACCGCCGTTCTCGCGCAGGTCGAGCACCAGGCCGTCGACGCCGCCCTCGGCCTTGATCTCGTCGAGCAGCTTGCGCACGTCGCGCGTGGTGCTGCGAAACTCGTCGTCCCCCGCCGCGCGCGCATTGTAGTCCTGGTAGAACGAGGGCACGGTGATGACGCCGACCTTCAGCTCCTTGTCGCCGCGCTTCACCTTGCGGATCTCTTTCTTGGCCGCCTGCGCTTCGAGCGTGATCTTGGTGCGCGGCAGCGTGAGGACGTGTTCCTGCGTGCCCGGGGGCGCGTTGCCTGGCTGGATCTGCAGGCGCACGAACGAGCCGTTCGGACCGCGGATCAGCTGCACGACGTCGTCGAGACGCCAGCCGACGACGTCGACCATCTTGCCGTCCTTGCCCTGGCCTACGGCGAGGATGCGGTCGTTGGCCTTCAGCTGACCGTTCTGCTGCGCCGAACCGCCGGGCAGGATTTCCATGATGGTCACGAAGTCGTCGATCGACTGCAGCGACGCGCCGATGCCCTCGTAGGACAGGCTCATCGCGATGCGGTATTCCTCGGAATTGCGCGGTGAAAAGTAGCTCGAGTGCGGGTCGAAAACGTGGGCGAACGCGTTCATGAAGTTCTCGAACACGTCGTCGGCCGTGATCTGCTCGGAACGCTTTGCGACCCGCTCGTAGCGCTTCCTGAGGACGTCGCGCGTCTCGGCCCACGTCTTGTCCGCGAGCATCAGCGAGAGGGCATCGTTCTTGACGCGCTTGCGCCAGAGTTCGTCGAGCTCATCGCTGGACGCGGCCCAGGGCGCGTGCTCGCGGTCGAACTCGAACGATTCGTCGACCGTGAAGTCCGGCTCCGTCTCGAGCAGCTTGATCGCGTAGGCCATGCGCTCGCGGTTGCGGCTCTGGAACCGGTTGAAGATCGCAAAGGCCGGCTCGAGCTTGCCGGTCGTGATGGCGTCGTCGAGCTCGTAGCGGTACTTTTCGAATTCCTGGATGTCGCTCGCCAGGAAGTAGCTGCGGCTGCCGTCGATCGATTCGAGGTAGCGGTCGAGCACCAGCGACGAGACCGGGTCGTTGACCGGGGCCTGCCGGTAATGCGAGCGCTCGAACATGCTGCTGACGAGCCGGGCGACCTTGGCGTGCCGCTCGGTCGGCGCGAAATCGGTGGTGGTCGTGGCATTGGCCGTAGCCGACGGCGACCGGGCGGTGCCGAGCAGCAGCATCCCCACCGCGAGGAGCAAGGCGACCAGCACCGCCGCGCCGGCGCGGTTGACCCCGCGGCGGGCTGCAGGGGCGGGGGGCGACGGGGGCGGCCCCTGTTCAGCTGGCTGATACACTTGGAAATTCCTCGGCAGACATCGGACTGGACGACGGACACGCAGGGGTCCGCCGGAACGCTAGGCTAGAGACACCCCGGCACCCAATCAAGGGCCGGACCCACCCCGGAGCGAGTGAATCCGTGCGACCCCTCACCGTATTGACAGCAATCGTGCTCGGATCGTCGGTGGCGACGACCTTCGGCCTGGGCGCGACGCTGATCGTGTTCCTGGTGCTTTCCGGCGAAACCCCGCGTTTCCGCGAAGAGTTGCCGTTGCTGGCGGTATACGTGGCCATCTTCGCCGGTTTGACCACGCTCGCGGCCTTCAGTTTCATTGGCCAGGCGCGCGCAACCGCCTGGCGGCACTGGGCGACCGGCGCAATGTGGGCCGCGTTGGCCTGCCTGGCGGCGCTGTACGCCTGGTCCCGAGGCTCACCCCCGTGACGGGGGTGCGCGTCGCACAAGGATGCCCCACGACGCGACGATGACGAGTGGTCCGAGCGCAAGCACCCAGGAATACCAGCGCAGGGTGACGAGGTCGCGCAGGTAGCTGCCGAAGAACGCCGCGGCACCGCCGCCGGCGTAGGGGCCGAGCACGTACACACCCGTACGATGCACGAGGAAGGGCAGCACCAGCAAGCCGAACAGCAGGGCGGCCAGCAGCCAGAATCTGTCGCGGCGCGGATTCATCACGGCCTCTTCTCGTTGCAATGGAGCGGCCGCGGGGACCGTTGCCTGATCGTGGGGGCCTGATCGTGAGGGTAAGTCGCACCGGCCGCAAGACCTCTTCCTTTGCGTATCATCGGGGCTCGCGGCGCACAGGGCAGCCAGGGTCCCCAGAACATGCAGAAGGTACGGACTGCGGTCATCGGCGTAGGCTACCTGGGCCGGTTCCATGCGCAGAAATACGCGTCGTCGCCCGCAGCTGAACTCGTCGCCGTCGTCGACGCGAGCGCCGGCAACCGCGAGCAGGTCGCCGCCGAAACTGGTTGCCGCGCGGTGGCGGACTACCGGGACATCCTCGGCGAGATCGACGCGGTGAGCATCGTCACGCCGACGCCATTGCATTATCCGATCGCGCAGCAGTGCCTCGAGCACGGCCTCCACGTGCTCGTCGAAAAGCCGATCACGACGACGCTCGAGGAGGCCCGCAGCCTCGTCGACACGGCGGCGCGCGTGGGCCGCGTCCTGCAGGTGGGGCACCTCGAGCGTTTCAACGCCGCGATCCTCGCGCTCGCGGGTACGCTTGGTACGCCGCGGTTCGTCGAGTCGCACCGCCTCGCGCCGTTCAAGGAGCGGGGCACGGACGTCAACGTCGTGCTCGACCTCATGATTCACGACATCGACCTGATCCAGAGCCTCGTCGGCGCGCCGATCGCGTCGATCGATGCGGTGGGTGCGTCGGTGTTCTCGGCCGGTCTCGACATCGCCAATGCCCGCATCCGCTATGCGAACGGCTGCGTGGCGAACACCACGGCAAGCCGTGTCAGCATGAAAATGGAGCGCAAGCTGCGCGTGTTCCAAGACGACGCGTACATCTCGATCGATCTGCAGCAGAAAGTGCTCACCATCGTGCGCAAGCCGCCCGCGGGCGCGGACGTGCCGAAGGGCCAGGTGCTGATCGAGGAGCGCACCTACGACCAGGGCGACGCGCTGAAACTCGAGATCGAGGCGTTCCTCAGGTCCATTCGCGAAGGCACGCCACCGGTGGTCACCGGCGAGGACGGCCTGCGCGCGCTGGAGACGGCGACGAAGATCACCCAGATGGTGCAGGACGACGCACGCCAATGACCCGACGGTACTACGCTGGCGCGGACTTCCGCCGCGCGCTCTCGATCGAAGAATTGCGGCGGGTCGCGCAGAGCCGGCTGCCGCGGTTCGAAATGGAGTATCTCGAAGGCGGCGCCGAGGACGAAACGACCCTGAAGCGCAACCGCTCGATCTTCGAGCGCATTGCCTGGTTGCCGCGCATGCTCGTCGGCACGGGCCTGCCGGACCTCGCGCGCGACGTGCTCGGCGACTCACTGCACCTGCCGCTGATCATCGCGCCCACGGGCTTCAACGGCATGCTGTGGCCGCAGGGCGACCTGGCGCTGGCCAAGGCCGCCGACGCCGCGGGGATCGCCTTCACGCTCAGCACCGTCAGCAATTACGACGTCGTCGCGCTGAATCCGCAGCTGCAGCGGCCCTCGTGGTTCCAGTTGTATCCGCTCAAGGACCAGAAGACCTCCGACCGCCTGATCGAACGCGCGCAGGCGGCGGGCTGCGACAAGCTCGTCGTGACGGTCGACGTGCCGGCGCTCGGCGCGCGCGAGTGGGACCAGCGCAATTATTCACGCCCGCTCAAGCTGAGCCCGTCGAGCGTGCTCGACGTGCTGCTGCATCCGCGCTGGCTGTGGCAGGTGATGTTGCCCCATGGCGCCCCGGAATTCGCGAACCTCACCGAATTCCTGCCCGCAGGCGCACGATCGGCCCTGCAGGGCGTGCGGTTCATGGGCACGCAGATCAATCCGACGCTTGCCTGGTCCGACATCGAACGCATGCGCAGCCGCTGGCAGGGCAAGCTCGTGCTGAAGGGCATCCTCTGTGTCGAGGATGCCAAGCGCAGCGTGGAGGCGGGCGCCGACGGCATCGTGCTTTCGAACCATGGTGGACGGCAGCTAGATTCGTGCGTGACGGGCATCGAACTCGTCGGCCAGTGCGCGGCTGAAGTCGGCGACCGCCTGACGATCATCGTCGACGGCGGGTTCCGTCGCGGGTCGGACGTGCTTAAGGCCGTTGCGCTCGGGGCCGATGCCGTGATGCTCGGACGCGCAGCCCTTTATGGCCTCGCGGCGGGTGGTGAAGCGGGAGTGGCCCACGCGCTCAGCCTGCTGCGCGTCGAGATGGAACGCGCGATGACGCTGCTCGGCTGTCACACTCTCGACGAGCTCCGGTCCGCACCTGATCAGGGCCTGACTTGCAAGAGGAATACCGATGCAAGCGCTCGTCTGCCATACCCTGACCGGCATCGAAGGACTGCGGCTGGAGCAGGACTGGCCGGAGCCAGCGCTCGCGCCGGGTGCGGTGCTGATTGACGTCAAAGCGACGGCGCTGAATTTTCCGGACGTGCTGATGCTGCGCGGGCTGTACCAGGAGCGGCCGCCGCTGCCGTTCATCCCGGGTCTCGAACTCGCGGGCGTGATAGCCGCAGTCGGCGAGGGCGTGACGCGTCACAAGGTCGGTGATCGCGTCGTTGCGTATGCGGGTGGTGGAGGCGCCGCAGAGCGCGCCGTGGTCCGGCAGGAACGCTTGATTCCGATGCCGTCGACGCTCGACTTCGAGCAGGCGAGCGGCATCTGCCTGACGTACTTCACGAGTTACCACGCCTTGAAGCAGCGCGCGCAGCTCGCTGCGGGCGAGACGATGCTGGTGCTGGGCGCGGCGAGCGGCGTCGGCACGACCGCCATCGAGCTGGCCAGGCAGATGGGTGCGCAGGTGATCGCAGCCGCGAGCACCGATGCCAAGCTCGAGGTCGCACGCGGGATCGGCGCGGACCACCTGATCAACTACTCCACGCAGGACCTGCGCGAGCGGATCAAGGAGATCACCGGCGGCAAGGGCGTGGACGTCGTGTATGACGCCGTCGGCGGCCCGTATGCCGAGCCTGCGGTGCGCAGCCTGGCCTGGAAGGGACGTTACCTCGTGGTTGGATTCGCGGCAGGCGACATCCCGAAGATTCCGATGAACCTGCTGTTGCTGAAGGGAGCGGCCCTGGTGGGCGTGTACTTCGGGAGCTTCGCGCAGCGCGAGCCGCAGGTGCAACTGCAGAACGTGCGCGAACTGTGGCAGCTGTTCGAGGCCGGCAAGCTGCGGCCGGTCGTGGGAGAAGTCCACCCGCTGGCCGACTATGCCCCGGCGTTCGCCGCGCTGGAACAGCGGCGCGGGGCGCGTGCAGGAGTGTGGGGGTTGGAGGTGGGGCTGCGGGGCATCGCCACTAATCACTAATCACATTCCTCACGCGTCCCCGATCACTTCCAGCTCGGCGTGCACTTCGAGCCAGCGTTCCTCGACGTCGCCGAGTTCCGCAACCACCTCGGCGCACCGTCGGCTCGTCGCCTGGACTTCGGCTGAGGGTGCCTGCGCGTAGTACGCGGTGTCGGCAAGCTTCACTTCGAGTGCCTTGCGTTCGACCTCGAGCCTGGCGATTCGGGCCTCGAGCTGCGTCGACTCTTTCAGCAGCGGGCGGCGGCGCGCGAGTTTCTGCTGGCGTTCCGCGGCTGCCGTCTCGCGCTGTGCCTTGCGATTCTCCTTCGAGCCGGCCGTGCCCGCTGCCGCTGCGTCCTCGGGCGCTGATTCACGCCGCGCTGTCAGCCAGACCAGGTAATCCTCGAGATCGCCCTCGAACGGAACGGCGCGGCCGTCGGCCACCAGCAGGAAACTGTCGCAGACGGTGCGCAGCAGCGCCCGATCGTGCGACACCAGCACCAGGCTGCCTTCGTAACCGGCCAGCGCCCGCGTCAGGGCGTGGCGCATTTCGAGGTCGAGGTGGTTGGTGGGCTCGTCGAGCAGCAGCAGGTTTGGCCGCTTGCGCACGAGGAGTGCCAGCGCCAGGCGGGATTTCTCGCCACCGGAGAACGGCTCGACCGGCGCGTCGGCCATCTCGCCGCGGAAATCGAACCCGCCGAGGTAATTGCGCAGGTCCTGCTCGCGCGACCGCGGGTCCTGCCGCAGCAGATGACGCAGCGGTGACTCGTCACCACGCAGCTGTTCGACCTGATGTTGCGCGAAGTAACCGGTCTCGAGCCCGTGACCTTCGACACGTCGACCCGCCAGCAGGGGTTGGCCGCCGGCGAGCGACTTGATCAGCGTGGACTTGCCGGCGCCGTTCGGGCCGAGCAGGCCGAGGCGGGCGCCAGGACGCAGTGAAAGCTGCACATTACGCACGACCGTGCGGTCGCCATAGCCCAGTGCCGCGTCTTCCAGCGTCAGCAGCGGATCCGGCGCACGCAGCGGCTCGGGGAATTCGAAATCGAACGACGAATCGACGT
The DNA here is from genome assembly GCA_016704655.1 of Pseudomonadota bacterium. GTDB lineage: Bacteria > Pseudomonadota > Gammaproteobacteria > Steroidobacterales > Steroidobacteraceae > RPQJ01. The sequence goes on from JADIZR010000015.1 coordinate 49,680, forward strand.
GCGCGGCTGCAATGTGTTCCAGCCGGTCGAGCGCCTTGAGGCGGCTCTGCGCCTGTCGCGCCTTGCTCGCCTTCGCCCGGAACCGCTCGACGAAGCTCGTCATGTGCGCGATTTCACGCTGCTGCTTCTCGAACATCGCCTGCTGTACGGCAAGTCGCGCGGCGCGTTGCGTCTCGAACGCGGTGTAGTTGCCGGTGTAGAGCGTGAGCGCGCCGCGCTCGAGATGAGCAACGTGCGTGACGGTGCCGTCGAGGAAGTCCCGGTCGTGCGAAACCAGCAGCAGCGTACCGCGGTAGCCCGCGAGCCAGCGCTCCAGCCAGACGACGGCGTCGAGGTCGAGGTGGTTGGTGGGCTCGTCGAGCAGCATCAGGTCGGCCCGGCTCACCAGGGCTTGCGCCAGGTTCAGGCGCATGCGCCAGCCGCCGGAGAAATCGGCGACCGGCCGTTCGAGATCCGCCGTCTCGAAGCCCAGGCCTGCGAGCAGGGCGGCTGCCCGGGCCCGGGCGCTGTAGCCGCCGATCGCTTCCAGCCGGACATGCAGATCTGCAAGCGCGCGGCCATCGTGCGCTGCGTCGGCGGCTGCGATGGCCCGTTCGACACGCCGCAGCTCCTCGTCGCCATCGAGCACGAATTCAATCGCGGCCTGCGGCAAGGGCGGCGTTTCCTGGGCTACGGACGCCACCCGCCAGTCGCGCGGCAGCAGGCAGTCGCCGGCCTCGCTCTGGATGTCGCCGCGCAGCAGCGCGAACAGGCTCGATTTGCCGCTGCCGTTGGCGCCCACGACACCGACCCGCCAACCGGCGTGGATCTGCAGCGAAGCGTCCTCGATCAGTCGGCGTACGCCGCGCGTCAGGGTAAGTTGCCGGAACTGGATCAAGGGCGGGAGGTCACAGGAGGGGCGCGCATTCTCCCACTTTGGCGGGAGACGGCGAAGTGCGGCACAATTCACGACCAGTCAGCTTGCCCGGCCACCCGCCGGGTCCCGGAGTCACCGATCCGATGTCCCGTATCCGTTCAGCATTGGCGCTCGTTGCGCTGGGCCTTGCCGCCGTTGCCGGCCATGCCCAGACGAGCCCCGCCATTTCGACAATCGTCGCGTTCAGCCTCTCGAACCCCGTTGGCAACCTCGTGCAAGGCGCCGACGGTGCCCTGTACGGCGTCGGGAGCCCGGCCACCTCGATCACGGGCGGCGTCATTTACCGCACTACGCTGGACGGCTCCGACGTCCGCACGCTGTATCAGCTCAAGCCGGAAGATGCGCTGTCGCCCGCTGGTGGCCTGGTGCTGGCCAGCGATGGCCTGCTCTACGGCACCACCAAGTTCGGCCAGGCCGGGCAGGTCGATGGCGCAGGCTCGATCTTCAAGCTTGCGGCAGCCGGCACCGGCTTCCAGATCATCCATCGGTTCGCGCCGGTGACGGCGGCGAACCAGGACTTGAACCCGATCAACACCAACGGCGCCTATCCGGAGGCGGAACTGGTCGAGGGCGCGGACGGCTACCTGTACGGCGTGGCACGCGCGGGTGGTCCGAATGGCACCGGTACGATATTCAAGATTGCGCGTGACGGCACCGATTTCAAGCTGCTGCACAGTTTCGCTGCGGTCACCTCGAGCACCACTTCCGGCCTGACCGTGACGGTCGACGGCGCGGCGCCGACGGGTCCGCTCGTGGCCAGCACCGATAATTTCTTCTATGGCACGACTTCACAGGGAGGCGCGAACGGCCGCGGCGTCGTGTTCCGCATTGCGTTCGACGGCACCGGCTTCCAGGTCCTGCATGAATTCAGCGCCACAACCGCCGACACCACGACGGGGCTGCTCGAAAACGCAGATGGCGCCACGCCGCTGGGCGGCCTGCTCGATGGCGGCGATGGCTATTTTTACGGCATGGCCGCGCAGGGCGGCACCGACGGCAACGGCGTCATTTTCGCGCTCCCGGCGGATGGCTCCGCGTTTACCGTCTTGCATACCTTTACCGGCGCCGATGGCGCGCGGCCGATCGCGGAACTGATGCTGGCGAGCAGCGGCAAGCTCTACGGCGTGACGTCGGCGGGCGGAGTCAATACCGCGGGCACCGCGACGACGCTCGGCACGATTTTTTCGATTGATCGCGCCGGCACCAACTTCACCCGTCTCCACAGTTTCGACGGCCAGCACGGCTCGCTGCCGTCGAGCAGATTGCTGGAGACGGCGCCCGGCGTGTTCGTCGGCGCTGCCGCCAATACCGGCAATTGCAGCTACGGCACGATCTTTCGTTACAGTCTCGCCGGCGACACCGTGACCGGCAATACCAGCTGTGGTCGAAAGAAGAACAACAGTGGCGGCGGCTCCGCCGGCTTTGCGGTGGTCCTGCTGCTTGCAGGTCTCGGCTTGCTGAGGCGTCGCGCGGCCTGATTCTGCGTCAACGTAAAGGGGCCGGCAGATGACCAACAGGGGATTGCATCACCGGACCTGCTGCCTCTGCGAGGCAATGTGCGGAATCGTCGTCGAGCACCACAACGGCGAGGTGGTCTCGATCAAGCCGAATCGCGACGACGTCCTGAGCCGCGGGCACATCTGCCCGAAGGCGGTCGCACTCAAGGACCTGCACGAGGATCCCGACCGGTTGCGCACGCCGCTGCGGCGCACGCCGGACGGCTGGGAGGAGATCTCCTGGGCCGCGGCCTTCGACGAGATCGCAGCACGCATCGGCGACATCCGCGCACGTCACGGCAACGACGCGGTCGCGATCTACGCGGGTAACCCCACCGTCCACAACCTGGGCGCAATGCTCGGTATCGGCGACTTCATCCGTGCGATGCGCACGAAGAACCTGTATTCCGCCACCAGTGTCGACCAGCTGCCGCACATGGTGGCGTCGTGGGCGTTGTTCGGGCACCAGTTCCTCATGCCCGTGCCGGACGTCGATCGCACGCAGTTGTTCGTCTGCATCGGTGGCAACCCTGTCGCGTCGGCCGGCTCGATCATGGGAGCTCCCGGATTCGAAAAGCGCATCGACGCGCTGCACGCGCGGGGCGGACGGTTCGTCGTCATCGATCCGCGGCGCACCGAATCCGCGGCCATCGCTGACGAATACTTCGGCATCCGTCCCGGCACCGACGTCTACCTGTTGCTCGCCCTGCTGCACGAAGTATTCAGGCAGGGGCGCATCGACCTGGCGCACCTCGCGCCGCACGTCGACGGCCTCGAGGCCCTGCGCCAGGCCGTCCTCGGATTCGACCCGCAGGTGCTTGCGGCTCGCACGAGCCTGCCGCATTCACGGATCATTGCGCTCGCGCATGACCTGATGGACGAGCCGCGTGCGCTCGTTTACGGACGCGTGGGAGCGTGCACGCAGGAGTTCGGCGGCCTCACGCTGTGGCTGATCTATTGCCTGAATGCGGTCACGGGTCACCTCGATCGCGAGGGCGGCATGATGTTCGCCGAGCCGGCCGTGGACCTCACGCGTGCGTACGGTTCGCGCGGCCACTACGGCAAGTTCCACTCGCGCGTACGCCAGCTGCCAGAGTTCTCGAACGAGTTGCCCGTGGCTGCGCTGGCGGAAGAGATCACGACGCCAGGCCAGGGCCAGGTGCGCGCCCTGTTCACTTTCGCGGGCAACCCTGTGCTGTCGACACCAAACGGCGGCCAGCTCGACGCCGCGCTCGGGCAACTCGAGTTCATGGTGTCGATCGACCTGTACCTGAACGAATCGTCGCGCCACGCGCACCTGATCCTGCCGTCGACGAGTCCGCTGGAGCGCAGTCACTACGACGTCGCGTTGAGCGGCTTCGCGGTGCGCAACGTCGCCAAGTATTCGCCGCCGCTGTTCCCGAAGCCTGCGGGCGCGCTGCACGATCACGAGATTCTCGCGCAGATTGCGCAACGCCTGCGCACGGCGCCGGGTTCCTGGTCCGGGCGCGCTGCGCTCAAGGTGAAAGATGCGGTGGCGCGGCGTCTTGGTCCGGACGGTACGCTCGACTGGATGCTGAAGACAGGGCGTTACGGCGTTCCCAATGCCGGCAGGCTGAAGCTGCTGGGTGCGCTGCCTGGCTTTGGTGCCTTGCGCAAGCTCATGCGCGCGCCCGATCGTCGGCCGGTGGGCCTGACGGTGCAACGGCTGCTCGATGCGCCGAACGGCGTTGACCTCGGTGCGCTCGAGACTGCGTTTCCCCGTCGTATCGCGACGCCGAACCGTCGCATCGACCTTGCCCCCGCCCTGTTCGTCGCGGACCTGGGCCGTGCGGTGGCTGCGCTCGACGAGCCCTTGCCGTCGCTGGCGTTGATCGGCCGGCGCCACGTGCGCAGCAACAATTCATGGCTGCACAACAGCCAGCGCCTGGTGAAAGGCAAGCCGCGCTGCACGCTGATGCTGCACCCGGATGACGCAGCAGAACGAGGCCTCGTTGACGGTGCGATTGCGCGCGTCACATCGCGCGTCGGCATGGTCGAAGTGGCCGTGGAAATCACGCCGGACATCCAACCGGGCGTGGTCAGCCTGCCGCACGGCTGGGGTCACTGGCGCGCTGGTGTGCGGCTCGGCATCGCGAGCGCTCATGCCGGCGTGAGCATCAACGATCTGATCGACGATCGCCGCGTCGACGCGCTCACCGGCACGGCGGTGCTGAACGGCACGCCGGTCGAAGTCGTGGCTGCCCAATGAAAAGCCCCCGGCCTGGTGGCCGGGGGCGCTTGCTGGTGGAGGCGGCGGGAATCGAACCCGCGTCCGCAAGCCCTACATTCCAGGACCTACATGCTTAGCCGTCTTTTTGATTCTCGTCGTTCACTACCCAAGCGGCAGGGAAAATGACCGACCAGCTCAGGAACGTTTTAGCGAGCCAGCCCTCAGCACACTGGACACGCGAGCTTGTGAGCGCGTCCCCCGGGTCTGGATGCACAAGCACACGCCAGTCGGGGGTTAAGCGGGATTAAGCAGCTAGAGCGTAGTTGTCGTCGTTGGCAACTAAGAGTTTGCAAGTAGTTTAACGAGGTATCTTGCACCTCGGCATGCACCTGGAGTTTCGCGACCCACGTCGAAACCGGTCGCCCCCGTGAACGCCCCCAGTGTAGGGCCAAAGCGCTGGAATGCAAGGGGAGGAAGGGCAGGAAGTGTAGGAAGTGTAGGAAGTGTAGGAAGTGCCTTCTGGCCTTCCGGGCCTTCCGGGCCTTCCTACCCTTCCTGCCCTTCCTCCCCTTCAGCGCCTGCGGAGCAGGCGCGACTTCTCCCGCTGCCAGTCGCGGTCTTTTTCGTTATCGCGCTTGTCGTGCGCCTGCTTGCCCTTGGCCACGCCGATTTCGAGTTTCACCTTGCCCTGGCTCCAGTACAGCTCGAGCGGCACGATGGTGTGGCCCTTGCGCTCGACCGCACCGACCAGGCTGTCCAGTTCCCTGCGGTTGAGCAGCAGTTTGCGGGTGCGCGTCGGGTCCGCCACGATGTGCGTCGACACGGTGCGCAGCGGTGTGATGTGCGCGCCGATCAGGAACGCCTCGCCGTCCTTGATGATCACGTAGCCCTCGGTGATCTGCGCCTTGCCGGCACGCAGGCTCTTGACCTCCCAGCCCTGCAGCGCGAGCCCGGCCTCGAGCTTTTCCTCGATGAAATACTCGTACCGCGCGCGCTTGTTCTGCGCGATCGTGGGGTTCTCGTCGGACTTGCGGTCCTTGTCCTTGCGCGGCGTGGTCATGGCGGGAATGTCGGGGTCGGTCGCGCATTCTATCTGCCGCGCTTACACTGCGCGCGCCCGGACCGAAATCGACCATGGCCACTCGCGAAATCAAGCGCACCGCGCTCGTCACCTTCACGCCCGAGCAGATGTTCGACCTGGTGGTCGACGTCGAGCGTTATCGCGAATTCCTGCCGTGGGTGGCGGGCGCCGAAGTGCATGAAAAGACCGAGCGCGACCTGCAGGCCAGCCTGACCATGGAGCGTGCAGGCATCCGCCAGAGCTTCACCACGCGCAACGTCATGCAGCGGCCGGACTGGATGTCGCTCGAGCTCGTGAACGGCCCGTTCAAGCGGCTGGACGGCCTGTGGACTTTCGCGGCAATCGGCGCAGCCGGCACGAAGGTGGTGCTGGACATGAAGTTCGAGTTCGCGAACCCCGTGGCGTCGATGCTGTTCGGTCGGGCGTTCGAGCAGAGTGTCGGCGAGCTGATCGATGCCTTCGTCGCGCGCGCCAGGCAAGTCCACGGCGCAGCCTCGTAGCCATGGGCGAGGGTGCGGTGCACGTCGAAGTTGTCTATGCGCTGCCCGACCGGCAACGGGTCGTGACGCTGGCGCTGCCGGAGACGGGGCTCACGGCACAGGCGGCCGTCGAGCGCTCGGGTCTGCTGGACGAATTTCCCAACCTGCGCGACCGGCCACTCGTGCTCGGAATCTACGGGACGGTTTGCTTGCCGGATCGTCCACTGCGGGACAGGGATCGGGTCGAGATCTATCGACCGCTCCAGGTCGATCCCCGCGCGCAACGACGCGAGCGGGCCGCACAGGCCGTGCGCCAGGGTCGAAAACGCTGAAAGAGCGCGGGGCGCCGTGCGGCGCCAGCGCCGGGGATCAGTCGGCCGTGCGGTCCGGCTGCGGTGCGGGCGGTGCCTCTTCAGCCGCAGCAACCGGCGGCGGCGCCGGGTCGGCGGCTGCGGCCGGGGCAGGTGCAGGTGCCGGTGCAGGGGTCTGGCCCGCGGCGGGCGTCTGCTGCAATTGCTCGTTGCCCTGCGGCAGCACGGGCCGGCCAGGCTTCTCGATGCGACTGACCTTGTCGCCTTCGAAGTGCACGATGTAATGCGCGCGATCCCGGTGCCTTTCCCGTCCGCGCTGGAGGGTGTAGATGTAGTCCCAACGCTGCGGGTCGAACGGATCGGCCAGCATCGGGGTGCCGAGCAGGTAGCGCACCTGGCTGCGGGTCATGCCGACGGTCACCTGGTCGACGTCTTCCGATTTGAGCAGGTTGCCCTGCTGGATGGTCGGCCGATAGACGCATCCGGCGGAACCGAGCACAACGCCCAGGATCAGGACCAGGGAAAGGGTGGCTCGGGAAAACGCGCTCATGCGGGGTGGCTTCTGTTGTCTGGAGTTACCGGGCCGACCCGGAGATAATGCGGCGCGATCATAACCCAACCGCGCTTCGGCGCAGCACCCGACCCGCGAGGAACAAATCCGTGGAACCTTCGCCTCTGCGTCGCGCTGGCCTGAAGATCACCGCGCCGCGCCTGAAGATTCTCGAGATCCTCGCCAGTGCGACAGTGCGTCACATGAGCGCGGAAGACGTCTATCGACGCCTGCTCGAGCTGAACGAGGACATCGGCCTTGCCACGGTCTACCGGGTGCTGACTCAATTCGAGTCCGCTGGCCTGGTGACGCGCCATCATTTCGAGGGTGGCACGGCGGTGTTCGAACTCAACGAGGGCACGCACCACGATCACATCGTGTGCATAGACTGCGGCCACGTCGAAGAGTTCTCAGACGAGGCTATCGAGGAGCGGCAGCGGCAGATTGCCGCGCGACTCGGGTTCGAGATCTCCGATCACTCGCTCACCCTGCACGGCCACTGCGTGCGCGAGGCTTGTCCTTACCGCCCGAAACGCCCGTAGCGCGACGGCCGTCAGGCGGGGAATCAGTCTGCGGCGGGGCGCCCGCCAGGCGCGCCGAGGCCAGCATTTCGCGCGCGTGCTCGCGCGTGCGACTGGTGATGGTCGTGCCACCGAGCATGCGCGCCAGTTCCTCGATGCGGGCGGCTGCATCCAGGACTTCGATCTGCGTGCGGGTCTTGCCCTCCCTGACATGCTTGGACACGCGCAGCTGGTGATCCGACTGCGACGCGACCTGCGGCAGGTGCGTCACGCACAGTACCTGGCCCTTGGCGGAGAGTTCGTGCAATTGACGCCCGACCATCTCGGCCACGGCGCCACCCACCCCGGCATCGACTTCGTCGAAGACCAGGCAGGGGAGGTGAGCGGCTTCGACGGCGGCTACCTGCAGCGCCAGGCTGATGCGAGAGAGCTCGCCGCCTGAGGCGATTTTTGCCAGTGGACGCGGTGGCTGTCCCGGGTTGGCGCTGACCAGGAACTCGATTTCGTCGTTACCGTGCGCCGAGAACACCGGCGGATCCTGCGGCTCGACCCGCGTCGTGAACACGCCGCCCGGCATGCCCAGCGCCTGCATGAAGCCAGTGACCTTGCGGTCCAGGGCGGTCGCCGCCTGCTGCCGCCCCTGGGTGAGGAGTTTCGCCGCGGCAACGTAACGCTCACGAGCCGCCGCGAGACGTTGCTGCAGATCCGCTGCGCTCACGGCGCCCGCCTCGAGTTCGGCGAGCTCGGCAGCAAGCGCGTTGCGCAAGGCTGGCAGCTCACGCGTTTCGACGCGATGTTTGCGTGCCACGGCTTCGAGTGCCGCCAGTCGTGCTTCGATCCATTCCTGTCGCGCAGGATCGGCGTCGAGCGCATCGATGTAACGGCGCAGGCTCGACAGCGCTTCGCGCGCTGCGATCGTCGCTTCCTCGAGCTGCGCGGCCATGGGTTCGAGCGCCGCGTCGAGGCCGACCAGCTGTCGCAGGACACCTTGTGAGCGCGCGAGCGCCGACGTGACGCCACCGTCGTCGCCGGCGAGCAGGGCCTCGACCTGTGCAGTACCTTCGGCCAGGCGGCCGAGACTCGAGATCCGTTTGCGCTCCTCGGTCACCGCTTCGGCTTCGCCCGGTCCGGGATCGAGCGCCTGCAGCTCGGTGACGAAGTGACGCAGGAGGTCGAGACGCGATTCGCGCTCGCGCACACGCTGTTCGAAGGACGCGCGCTGGTCGTCGAGCGCCTGCCAGGCAGCATGGGCGGTGCGTACGGCTGCGTTGCGTGCGGCGAGCTGGCCGCTGCCGTCCAGCGCTGCACGCTGGTAACCGCGTCGCGACAGCGATTGGAATTCGAGTTGCCCATGCACGTCGACCAGCAACTCGCCGAGGGCCCGCAACGATTGCACGGGCACCGTCAGTCCGTTCAGGTACGCGCGGCCGCGGCCATCGGCGCCGACGACCCGTCGCAACTGGCACTCGCCTTCGTGCTCGATCGACTGTTCATCGAGCCAGGCCAGCGCTGCTGCGTTGCCGGCCAGCGCAAACGTCGCACTGACCTCGGCTCGCTCCGCCCCGTGCCGCACCGCTCCGCTGTCCGCGCGGCCGCCCACGGCCAGCAGCAGCGCATCGATCAGGATCGACTTGCCCGCGCCGGTTTCGCCCGTGAGCACCGTGAAGCCACTGCCGAACTCGAGTTCGACGGCCTCGACGATGGCGAAATCCCGGATCTGGAGGTGCGTCAGCATTCAGGTGAACCCGCAGTTCAGGCGCCGGGGGGCTGCCCCTCGCGCGTGCCGCGGCCCCAGTGCAGCTTGGAGCGCAGGATCCGGTAATAGTCGTGTCCCGGCGGATGCAGCAGGGTGGCGCTGACCCTGGCGCGCTCGACCCGCAGGCGCACGCCCGGGTCGAGATCACAGAGCACGATGCCGTCGCAGACGACCTGGGCGCGCGATTCGAAGCGGTCGGCCAGTTCGATTTCGACGACGCTGCCGGCCGGCACGACGATCGGACGGTCTGACAATGTGTGCGGGCACACGGGGACGAGGACGACGGCGTCGAGGCTGGGATGCACGATCGGACCGCCACACGACAGCGCGTAGGCCGTCGAACCCGTGGGCGTCGCGATGATGAAACCGTCACCCACGTGCGTATTCACGTAGGCGCCGTTGACCCAGGTGCGTACGTCGACCATGCGTCCCGTTTCACGCTTGGCAACGACGACGTCGTTGAGCGCGAGGGCATCGATGGGTTGGCCATCCGCCAGGATGTGCGCCGCGAGCAGCATGCGCCGCTCGGCCTGGCAGCGGCCGCCGAGCGCATCGTCGAGGCTCTGGACCATCTGCTCGGGTCCGACGTCGGCGAGGAACCCGAGCCTGCCGCGGTTGATGCCGAGCACCGGCACGTCGGCCATGGCGGCCATGCGCGCGGCATGCAGCATGGTACCGTCGCCGCCGATCGCGACGATCAGGTCGGCGTCGCGCGCGAGATCGGCTTCGAGCACGGTGTGGACGCCGGCGCCTTGCAGCACCAGCGCATCGTCCGCAACGACGCGCACCGCATGGCCTTGTCCCAGCAGGTGCTGCGCGAGCGTGCGCATGGCCTCGCCCACTCGCGGATCGACCGCACGGCCGGCGAGGGCGACACAGGTTCGACCGGGGGGGCGTGTGTTCATAGGATGGCCTGCCTTTTAGCATGGGGCCGAGCGCACCGGCCAGCACGATTCCGGGGTCTTCATTACGCAAATGCGTTGCTTGACTTGCCGGAAAAGCACACGCTAGGTTTGCCGTGGCCATGAACGAAATTCCCGACGATCCCCTGACTGAACGCGCCCAGCACCTGCTGCGGGTGCTGGTCGAGAGCTACATCCGCGAAGGACAGCCTGTCGGTTCGCGCAACCTCTCCCGTGATTCAGGGCTCAATCTCAGCGCTGCCACGGTCCGCAACGTCATGGCGGATCTCGAGGAATACGGCTTCGTCACCTCGCCGCACACCTCGGCCGGTCGCGTCCCCACCGACAAGGGTTACCGCTTCTTCGTCGACACGCTGTTGCGGCAACGGCAGCGCCCCGACGACGCGCACATGCTGAACGAGTTGAACCAGCGGCTCGAACAGGAAGCCGACCGCGATCCCAAGGCGCTGGTCGCCGTCGCCTCGCAGATGCTGTCCTCGCTGACGCACCTCGCCGGCGTCGTGACGATCCCGCGCCAGCCCCACCAGTCGCTGAGCCAGATCGAGTTCCTGCCGCTGTCCGAGAGCCGCGTGCTCGCGGTGATGGTGATCAACGGCCGCGACGTGCAGAACCGCATCGTCCACCTCGAGCGCTATTACTCGGCCGAAGAGCTGCGTCGTGCCGCGAATTTCCTCAATCAGCAGTTCGGCGGCAAGGATCTCGCCCAGATCCGCCTGGACATCGTGGGAGAGCTGACGCAGGCCGGCGAAACGCTGAACCAGCTGATGCGCGACGCGATCCGCGTGGCGCAGCAGGCGGTGGGTGAGAGCAACCAGCAGGGCGAGCCCGAATACGTGATCGCAGGCGAGACCAACCTGATGGAGTTCGCCGAACTCTCGAACGTCGAAAAGCTGCGCCGCCTGTTCGACGCTTTCACTTCGAAGCGCGACATCCTGCACCTGCTCGACCAGAGCCTGGGTGCCGAGGGTGTCCAGATCTTCATTGGCCAGGAATCGGGGTACCAGATCCTCGACAACTGCAGCCTGGTCACGGCGCCGTACGCGCTCGACAACGAGACCGTCGGGGTCCTGGGCGTCATCGGCCCGACCCGCATGGCCTACGACCGGGTCATCCCGATCGTCGACGTCACCGCCCGATTACTGGGCTCCGCCTTGAATTCCCGCCGCTAGGCCCGATCTAGCGGTCGAGTAGCCGTGCCAGGGGCCTCCTCCGGGGTCCCGCGGGCCGGCGCCCATTGCTTGCAGGCAGGTCACAATGAGCACGAACCCCGACTACGATCCGGCGGCCCAGGTCCCCGGGCAGGACACCCCGGACCCGACGGTCTCGAGCGATGCCGAACTGGCCGCCACCCAGGCTCAGTTGCAGGAGGCCCGCGAGGCCCAGCTCAGGGCCCTGGCCGAGATGGAAAACGTCCGCAAGCGGGCACAGCGCGACGTGGAATCGGCTCACCGGTTCGCGGTCGAGCGCTTTGCCGCCGACATGATCGAGGTCCGCGACACCCTCGAACTCGGGCTCGCGGCAGCCGGCGCGGCCCCCGAAGCCGCGAAGTTCGTCGAGGGCTCGCAGGCCACCCTGAGGATGGTCGACAAGGCGTTCGAAAAGGCGGGCATCGCCGTCGTGGACCCCATCGGCCAGAGCTTCAACCCCGAAATGCACGAGGCGATCATGGCCCAGCCCACGGCGGACCACCCGGTCGGCAGCGTCCTGACCGTCGTCCAGAAGGGCTTTACGCTCAACGGGCGGCTGCTGCGGCCGGCACGCGTCGTCATCGCCCGCAGCCCGGATCCGGTCAACTAACCGTCCCACGTTCTTGAATCCCGGCCGATCGACCCCCAACTACCCGGCAACGACATTTCACGCTTTCCTTCGGAGCTTGCACCACCATGGCAAAAGTCATCGGCATCGACCTCGGCACCACCAACTCCTGCGTCGCGATCATGGACGGCGGCAAGCCCCGCGTGATCGAGAACAGCGAGGGTGACCGCACTACGCCTTCCATCGTCGCCTTCACCAAGGACGACGAGGTCCTGGTCGGCCAGTCCGCCAAGCGTCAGGCCGTCACCAATCCCCAGAACACGCTCTACGCGATCAAGCGCCTGATCGGCCGCAAGTACGAAGACTCGGTCGTGCAGAAGGACGTGGGCATGGTCCCGTACCACATCGTCAAGGCCGACAACGGCGACGCGTGGGTCGAAGTCCACGGCAAGAAAATGGCGCCGCCTGAGATCTCGGCGCGCGTGCTCATGAAGATGAAGAAGACGGCCGAGGACTACCTCGGCGAGCCGGTCACGGAAGCCGTGATCACGGTGCCGGCGTACTTCAACGACCAGCAGCGCCAGGCGACCAAGGACGCCGGCCGCATCGCGGGCCTCACCGTCAAGCGCATCATCAACGAGCCGACGGCGGCCGCCCTGGCCTATGGCCTCGACAAGTCGGGCGGCGACCGCAAGGTGGCCGTGTACGACCTCGGCGGCGGCACCTTCGACGTGTCGATCATCGAATTCGCGGACGTCGACGGCGAGCGCCAGTTCGAGGTGCTCGCGACCAACGGCGACACGTTCCTCGGCGGCGAAGACTTCGACAAGAAGATCATCGATTACCTCGCCAACGAGTTCCAGAAGGAAAGCGGCGTCGACGTGCGTCGCGACCCGCTCGCGATGCAGCGCCTGAAGGAAGCGGCCGAAAAAGCCAAGATCGAGCTCTCGAGCAGCCAGCAGACCGAGGTGAACCTGCCGTACATCACGGCCGATGCGTCCGGTCCGAAGCACCTGGCGATGAAGCTCACGCGCGCCAAGCTCGAGTCGCTGGTCGAGGAACTCGTCCAGAAGACCATCGAGCCCTGCAAGATCGCGCTCAAGGACGCGGGCCTCTCGATCAACGACGTCGCCGAGGTGATCCTGGTCGGCGGCCAGACCCGCATGCCGCTGGTGCAGAAGTACGTCAAGGACTTCTTCGGCAAGGAGCCGCGCAAGGACGTCAACCCGGACGAAGCCGTCGCCGTGGGCGCGGCCGTGCAGGGCGGCGTGCTGACCGGCGAGGTCAAGGACGTGCTGCTGCTCGACGTCACCCCGCTGTCGCTCGGCATCGAGACGCTGGGCGGCGTCATGACCAAGCTGATCGAAAAGAACACCACGATCCCGACCAAGGCGACGCAGGTGTTCTCGACCGCGGACGACAACCAGACAGCCGTGACGATTCACGTGCTGCAGGGCGAGCGCGATCGCGCCCAGGACAACAAGTCGCTTGGCCGTTTCGATCTTTCGGACATCCCGCCCGCACCTCGCGGCATGCCGCAGGTCGAGGTCATGTTCGACATCGACGCCAACGGCATCCTCAACGTGCAGGCGAAGGACAAGGCCACGGGCAAGGAGCAGAAGATCGTCATCAAGGCCTCGAGCGGCCTGACCGAGGACGAGATCAAGCAGATGGTCCGTGACGCCGAGGCGCACGCGGAGGAAGACAAGAAATTCCGCGAGCTGGCCGAAACGCGCAACCGCGCCGACGCGCTGGTGCATGCGGCCGAGAAGTCACTCAAGGACCTCGGCGAAAAGGTTCCGTCGGAGGACCGTGCCCGCGTCGAATCCGCGGCTGCGGACCTGAAAGCCGTGCTGCGGGGTGACGACAAGGACATCATCGAAAAGAAGGCGGAAGCCCTGGCCGAAGCCGCGGCGAAGGTTGCACAGCAGGCGTACGCGAGCCAGGCGGGACCTGAGGCGGGCGCCGAGGGTGCGGGCAGCGCCAACGCTGGCGGTCCGGCTGGCGGCAAGGACGAAGTGCTGGACGCCGAGTTCGAAGAGGTCGACAAGGACAAGGACCGCAAGGGCTGAGGCGCAATCCGGTCCGCGCGCGGCGGCGCGTATGGCTATGATGCACGCGCTGACAATCGACCGCCGCGGGGCGCATAACCCCGCGGCGTTTCTGCGTTAAAACAACTGCGACACGACGAGCCGAAGCGGATGGCGAAGCGCGATTATTACCAGGTCCTGGAACTGACTCGGTCGGCGACGGAGGCCGAGATCAAGAAGGCCTATCGCCGACTGGCGATGAAGCTGCATCCGGACCGCAACCAGCACGACCAGGCGAGCGAGGAGAAGTTCAAGGAGGCCAAGGAGGCCTACGAAGTCCTTTCGGACGCACAGAAGCGGGCGGCCTACGACCAGTTCGGTCACGCGGGCGTCGACGCGGCCGCGCGCGGCGGCAGGGGCGGGGCGGGCGTCGATCCGCGCGATGCTTTCGGCGATATTTTCGGCGACGTGTTCGGCGACATCTTTGGCGGTGGACGCCGCGGACGATCGCAGGTGTTCCGCGGTGCCGACTTGCGCTATGAGCTCGAACTCGACCTCGAGCAGGCCGTGTTCGGCGACACCGTCAACATCGATTTCGCCACGCTCGGCGAATGCGAGGACTGCAAGGGTTCGGGTTCGGCCAAGGGCGCGAAACCCGTCAACTGCGAAACGTGCCACGGCCAGGGCCAGGTGCGCATGCAGCAGGGATTCTTCACGGTGCAGCAGACGTGCCCGCGCTGCCAGGGCCGCGGCCAGGTCGTGAGCGATCCCTGCGGCAAGTGCCGCGGGCAGGGGCGGACGCGCAAGCAGAAGACGCTGGCAGTGAAGGTGCCGGCCGGCGTCGATACCGGCGACCGGATCCGATTGAGCGGCGAAGGCGAAGCGGGACGCAACGGCGGTCCTCCCGGCGACCTTTACGTCGAAGTCCGCGTCCGCGAGCACGCGATCTTCGAACGCGACGGCGCGCACCTCTCGTGTGAAGTGCCGATCAGCTTCAAGGCGGCGACCCTCGGCGGCAGCATCGACGTGCCGACGCTCGACGGGGACGTCACGATCAAGGTCCCCCCCGAGACGCAGTCGGGTCGCGTGTTCCGCCTGCGCGAAAAGGGCATCAAGCCCGTCCGCGGCGGCACCACGGGCGATCTGTTCTGCCGCGTCGTGGTCGAAACGCCGGTGCACCTCACGCGTGAGCAGAAAGACCTGCTGCTGAAGTTCGACGATTCGTTGCGCGGCGACAGCCGGCACCATCATCCGCGCGAGGAATCCTGGCTCGACGGCGTGAAGCGTTTCTTTACCAGCCTCGGCGAGTGACCCCTCATGGCCGTTTCGATCAGCATCGCAATGCTTGGGGCTTCGGGCCGGATGGGCCGGAGCATCATCCCGCTGATCGCGGGCGATCCGAGCGGCCTGCGCCTCAGCGGTGCACTGGTCGCACACGGCGACAACGCGATCGGCCAGGATGCGGGCTCGTTCGCGGGGTCGGCACCGCTTGCCATCGCGATCACCGACGATCCGCGACGCGCCCTGGCCGGGGCCAGCGTCGCCATCGATTTCACGCTGGCTGAAGCCTCGGTCCGCAATGCTGCCCTCTGTCGCGAACTGGACGTGCCGCTGGTCATCGGCACGACCGGGCACAGCGGCGCCCAGCTCGCGGAGGTCGAGGAGATCGCGCGCGGGTTGCCGGTGGTACTCGCTCCCAACATGAGCCTGGGCGTCAACGTGCTGTTCAGGCTGGCGGAACTCGCGGCGCGGGCACTGCGGGCCGAGCAGTACGACGCCGAGATCTTCGAAGCGCACCATCGCCACAAGGTCGACGCGCCGAGCGGGACGGCACTGGGTCTCGGGCAGGCCGCCGCCAGGGGCCGGGGCGTCGAACTGGACGCCGTCGCGGATTACGTCCGGCACGGCCATACCGGCGCTCGCGAGGTCGGCAGGATCGGGTTCAGCGTGGTGCGCGGCGGGGACATCGTCGGCGATCACCGCCTGATTTTTGCGGGCCCCGGCGAGACGATCGAACTCGCGCATCACGCCCAGGACCGGTCGGGCTTTGCCCGTGGCGCGCTGGTGGCTGCTCGCTGGGTCGTCGGGCGTCCGCCGGGTCTCTACTCGATGGCCGAACCTCGGGCCGCTCTGACGGCGCGGCCCGATCCGGCTCGTCCTGCCGAGATCGGAAAGGCAGACACGATCTCGGCAGGACGAGCCGGATCGGATGCCCCGGTGTTGTCGGAGGGTGTGTAGCGGCCGATTCGGTTCTCCTTCCGGCGAGCGTGTCTGCCTTTCCGCTCGCCGGAAGGAGAACCGGATCGGGCGCACCACATCACGCGCAAGAGCGCGTGGCACAAGCCGGCATGCTCGCGTAGAATCCGGTACTTAGCCCGTGAGACAAATCTTCACCGGAGTGAGCGCCAGCTCAACCCCGGCGATGGTCGCACGCGCTAGTAACTGATCGCTGCGCCGGAGGTACCCGTGACGACACCCGCTGTCTTGGCTCTAGAGGACGGCACTGTGTTTCGCGGCGTCTCCATCGGCGCCGCCGGCACGTCGACCGGCGAGGTGGTGTTCAACACCGCCATGACGGGCTACCAGGAGATCCTGACCGACCCGTCGTATTCCCGGCAGGTCGTCACCCTGACCTACCCGCACATCGGCAACACCGGCACCAACGCCGAGGATTTCGAATCGCGTGGCGTCTTCGCCGCCGGCCTCGTGATCCGCGACCTGCCGCTGCTTGCCTCCAGCTGGCGTGCCACTGAATCCCTGCCGGAATTCCTGCGCGCGCCGAACATGGTCGCCATCGCCGAGATCGACACCCGCAAGCTCACGCGCATCCTGCGCGAGAAAGGGCGCAGGCCGGCTGCATCACCACCGGCGACGCCAGCAGCGCCCCGACTCGCGATCGGGCGGCACGGCGCTTCCCGGGCCTCAAGGGCATGGACCTGGCCAGGGTCGTCTGCACCGACCGGGCCTACCAGTGGAACGAGGGCACGAACTGGTCGCTGGAACAGGGTCCGGGTCGCCGGGCCGGCCAGCGCCTGCACGTCGTGGCCTACGACTTCGGCATCAAGCGCAACATCCTGCGCCTGCTCGCCGACCACGGCTGCCGCATGACGGTCGTGCCGGCGCAGACCTCGGCTGCGGATGTCATGGCGCTGGCACCGGACGGTATCTTTCTCTCGAACGGCCCCGGCGATCCGGAGCCGTGCACGTATGCGATCGCGGCCACGCGTGAATTCCTCGCTAACGGCACACCGGTCTTCGGCATCTGCCTCGGCCACCAGATCCTCGGTCTCGCGGTGGGCGCGAAGACCGTCAAGATGAAGTTCGGTCACCACGGCGCCAACCACCCCGTACTCGAAATCGAGACCGGCCGCGTGCTGATCACTTCCCAGAACCACGGCTTCGCCGTCGACGAGACGACGCTGCCGCCACACGTGAAGGCCACGCACAAGTCGCTGTTCGACGGCTCGCTGCAGGGCATCACCGCACCGACAAG
Organism: Pseudomonadota bacterium; assembly: GCA_016704655.1. Classification (GTDB taxonomy): domain Bacteria; phylum Pseudomonadota; class Gammaproteobacteria; order Steroidobacterales; family Steroidobacteraceae; genus RPQJ01. The sequence goes on from JADIZR010000015.1 coordinate 67,182, forward strand.
CCGGCGTTCAGCTTCCAGGGTCACCCTGAAGCCAGCCCCGGCCCGCACGATCTCGTGCCGCTGTTTGCACAATTCGTCGAATCCATGCTGCGCAAGGCGGGCACCGCGCCAATGCGCAAGACGGTCTGATCGCAGGAGTCCCCGCCCGCATGCCCAAGCGCACAGACCTCGAAAGCATCCTGATCATCGGCGCCGGCCCGATCGTCATCGGCCAGGCGTGCGAGTTCGACTACTCCGGCGCCCAGGCCTGCAAGGCGCTGCGCGAGGAGGGCTACCGGGTCATCCTGGTGAACTCGAACCCGGCGACGATCATGACCGACCCGGAGATGGCCGACTCCATCTACATCGAGCCGATCAACTGGCGCACGGTCGCCCGCATCATCGAAAAGGAGCGCCCCAGCGCGCTGCTGCCCACGATGGGCGGCCAGACGGCGCTCAACTGCGCGCTCGATCTCGTTCGCGAAGGCGTGCTCGAAAAGTACGACGTCGAACTGATCGCCGCCTCGCGCGAAGCGATCGACATGGCCGAGGACCGGGAACTGTTCCGTAACGCCATGCGCGACATCGGGCTCGACTGCCCGCGCTCGCGCGTCGCGCACAGCCTCGAGGAGGCGCTGGCGATCCAGGCCGAGATCGGCTTCCCGACGGTCATCCGCCCCTCGTTCACGCTCGGCGGCAGCGGCGGCGGCATCGCGTACAACCGCGAGGAGTTCGAGCAGATCGTCGCGCGCGGCCTCGACGTCTCGCCGACCAGCGAAGTGCTGCTCGAGGAGTCGGTGCTCGGCTGGAAGGAATTCGAGATGGAAGTGGTCCGCGACAAGGCGGACAACTGCATCATCATCTGCGCGATCGAGAACCTCGATCCGATGGGCGTGCACACCGGCGACTCGATCACGGTCGCGCCCGCGCAGACGCTCACGGACAAGGAATACCAGCTGATGCGCGACGCGTCGATCGCGGTCCTGCGCAAGATCGGCGTGGAATGCGGCGGTTCGAACGTGCAGTTCGCCATCAGTCCCACCGACGGTCGCCTGCTCGTCATCGAGATGAACCCGCGCGTGTCGCGCTCGTCGGCGCTGGCGTCGAAGGCCACCGGCTTCCCCATCGCCAAGGTCGCGGCGAAGCTGGCTGTCGGCTACACGCTCGACGAGCTGCGCAACGACATCACGGGCGGCGTGACGCCGGCGTCGTTCGAGCCGACGATCGACTACGTCGTCACCAAGATCCCGCGCTTCACCTTCGAGAAGTTCCCGGGTGCCAAGGATCGGCTCACGACGCAGATGAAGTCGGTGGGCGAGGTCATGGCGATGGGCCGCACCTTCCAGGAGTCGCTGCAGAAGGCGCTGCGCGGCCTCGAGACCGGCATCGACGGCCTGACGCCGATCGCGACGCTGCCGCTCGTTGACGACGATGCACGCAATGCGCTGCTGGAAGAACTGCGCATGCCGGGCCCGGACCGTCTCCGCTACGTGGGTGATGCGTTCCGCGCGGGCCTGACGCTGGCTGAAGTCCACAAGGCTTCGCACATCGATCCGTGGTTCCTGGCGCAGATCGAGGACCTCGTCAACGAGGAGCGCGCGATCGCGGCGGGCGGCAGGCCGGCGCTCGATCTACCGCGCGTGCGCGCGCTGAAGCGCAAGGGCTTCGCCGACAGCCGCATCGCAAAGCTGATCGGCGTTGCGGAGGCGGACGTGAGCGCTCATCGTCGCGCCCTCGGCGTCCGCCCCGTGTTCAAGCGGGTCGATACCTGCGCTGCCGAGTTCGCCACGTCCACCGCGTACATGTATTCCACGTACGAGGACGAGTGCGAATCCAGGCCCACGGACAAGCGCAAGATCATGATCCTCGGTGGCGGGCCCAACCGCATCGGCCAGGGCATCGAGTTCGACTACTGCTGCGTGCACGCGGCGCTCGCGCTGCGCGAGGACGGGTTCGAGACCATCATGGTCAACTGCAACCCGGAGACGGTCTCGACCGACTACGACACCTCCGACCGCCTCTATTTCGAGCCGCTCACGCTCGAGGACGTCATGGAAATCATGCACGTCGAAAAGCCGTTCGGCGTGATCGTGCAGTACGGCGGCCAGACGCCGCTCAAGCTCGCGAGGGCGCTGGAAGCGGCGGGCGTGCCGATCATCGGCACCAGTCCCGACTCGATCGACGTCGCGGAGGATCGCGAACGGTTCCAGCAACTGGTCGAGAAGCTGCAGTTGCGGCAGCCGCCGAATCGAACGGCGCGCACCGAGGACGAAGCCGTGCGCCTGGCGGCGGAGGTCGGCTTCCCGCTCGTCGTGCGCCCGAGCTACGTGCTCGGCGGTCGCGCCATGGAGGTCGTGTTCAGCGAGGACGACCTGCGCGTCTACATGAACACCGCCGTGCAGGTATCGAACGACAGTCCGGTGCTGCTCGACCGCTTTCTCGACCTGGCGATCGAAGTCGACGTCGATGCGATCTGCGACGGCAAGGACGTCTACGTCGGCGGCATCATGGAACACATCGAGCAGGCCGGCGTGCACTCGGGCGACTCCGGTTGCTCGCTGCCGCCGTACAGCCTGAGCCAGGAACTGCAGGACCAGATCCGCGAGCAGACGCGGCGCATGGCGCTTGCGCTCGACGTCATCGGCCTGATGAACGTCCAGTTCGCCATCCAGAACGGCGTGGTCTACGTGCTCGAAGTGAATCCGCGTGCCTCGCGCACGGCACCCTTCGTCTCGAAGGCGACCGGCGTGGCGATGGCGAAGGCGGGCGCGCGCGTCATGACCGGACGCACGCTCGTCGAACTCAACCTGACGCGCGAACGCATCCCGAAGTACTTCTCGGTCAAGGAAGCGGTGTTCCCGTTCGGCAAGTTCCCGGACGCCGACCCCATACTGGGGCCCGAAATGAAGTCGACCGGCGAGGTGATGGGCACCGGCAGCAGCTTCGGCGAGGCCTATGCCAAGGCGCAGGCGGCGCCGGGCGTGACCTTGCCGACCCGCGGCGTCTGCCTGATCAGCGTCCGTGAGCGTGACAAGCCGGGCGCGGTCGAACTCGGCAAACGCCTGCGAGCGCAGGGTTTCGAGATCGTGGCGACCCAGGGCACGGCCGACGTGCTCGAGGCGAACGGCATCGAGTGCCGGCGTGCCAACAAGGTTCGCGAAGGCCGGCCTCACATCGTCGACATGATCAAGAACGACGAGTTCAGCCTCATCGTGAACACGACCGAGGGCAAGCAGGCGGTGCGGGAGTCCAACTCGATTCGCCGTGAGGCGGTGGCCCGCAAAGTGACCTACTACACGACGCTCGCGGGTGCGCTGGCCACCTGCGAGGCTATCGATCACCTCCAGGACGTGGAGGTGAACCGCCTGCAGGATCTTCACAAGGAAGTTTGGATATGACGCGTAAGCCTATGACTTCTAAGGGCGCTGAGCGCCTGCGAGAGGAGCTCAAACGGCTCAAGCAGGTGGAACGGCCGCGCATCATCCAGGCCATCGCCGAGGCGCGCGCGCATGGCGACCTGAGCGAGAACGCGGAATATCACGCGGCCCGCGAGCAGCAGAGCTTCTGCGAGGGGCGGATCAACGAGCTCGAGCACGAGCTGTCGCACTCGCACATCATCGACGTCTCGACCCTGCCCCGGACCGACAGGGTGGTTTTCGGCGCCACGGTGCACCTCGAAACGGCTGCCGGCGAGGAAGTCGTCTACCAGATCGTCGGCGAGCAGGAGGCGGACATCCGCCGCAACCTGATCTCGATTACGTCGCCGATTGCACGGGCGCTGGTTGGCAAGTCCGCCGGGGACGAGGTCCACGTCGCCGTGCCGGGCGGCACCCGCTCGTACGAAATCGTGATCGTCCGTTACGAGTAACCGTCATTCACGCCGTCGATCGGCGCGATCTGGAAGTTCGATGGCGTGCCGGGATCCGCGACCCCAGACTGCGTGGCAACAGTCTTACGCGTCCGGCAGGAGGATCGTCGACTTCTCGACATTTGCCCGGTAGAACAAGGCGACGTGACCGATGCGCTGGACGATCTCCGAGCGCGTCGAGGCGGCCAGCTCAGCCAGCACCGCATCCCGTGTCTTGCGATCACCGACTCGTGCCCGCACCTTGACCAGCTCGTGGTGAGCCAGCGCTCCGTCCATTTCCGCCACCAGGTTCGGGCCGAGCCCGGACGCACCGATCAGGACTACGGGGTTCAGTTCGTGGCCAAGACGGCGAAGGTATTTGCGTTGGGCGTCGGACAGCATGGGGAAGGGCAGGAAGGGCGGGAAGGGGAGGAAGGGCGGGAAGGGGAGGAAGGGTCGAGCCAGCACGGCTGGACCTCGAGCGCCGCTATCATCCCTGAGCACAGACGACTTCGCACGAATTTGACAATGATCCGCCCGGAAACGACGCAACATCAGGTGTGGAATGCAAGCCCCGACTAACACCTTCCTAGCCTTCCTCCCCTTCCTGTCCTTCCCGTCCTTCCTGTCCTTCCTGTCCCCCTCGTCCTTCCTCCCCTTCCCATGCCCAAGCGCACCAAATCCTCCGCCGCCTGGCTCGCCGAGCACGAGTCCGACCCGTACGTGAAACGGGCCCGGGAAGAAGGCTGGCGGTCGCGGGCGGTCTACAAGCTCGAGGAAATCCAGAAATCCGACCGGATCCTGCGGCCAGGCATGACTATCGTCGACCTGGGCGCGGCGCCCGGCAGCTGGAGCCAGTACGCGAAACGGCTGCTGGACGGCAAAGGACGGATCATTGCCATGGACATCCTCGACATGCCGGCCATCCCGGCGGTGGAGTTCCTGCAGGGCGACTTCAATGACGATGCCGTGCTCGAGCAACTGTTCGCCCTGGTCGGCCCGACCAGGGTCGACCTTGTCATGTCCGACATAGCCCCCAACATGATGGGCATCGCTGACGTGGACCACGACCGGTCGATGCAGCTGGTGGAACTTGCGGTCGACTTCGCCGGTCGGACGTTGCGTCCCGGTGGCGATTTCCTCGCCAAGGTCTTCCAGGGGCGCGGTTTCCAGCCGCTCGTTGCCCAGCTGCGCGAACGCTTCGAAGCCGTGAAGTTGCGCAAGCCGAAAGCATCGAGGGCGCGCAGTGCCGAGGTCTACGTTCTGGCACGCGGGTATCGATTGGTGTAGTTTGAATCCGGCCGTAAGCGCGCGCACGATGCGTGCCGCAGATCCGGCTAATCCGAGGTCAGGAATTGAACGATTTGGCCAAGAATGTCGTCCTGTGGGTCGTGATCGCGGTGGTGCTCGCCACGGTCGTGAGCAATTTCAGCTCGCGCGGACAAGTCGTGCAGGAGATGCCTTATTCCTCGTTCCTGACCCACGTCAAGGACGGCACCGTCTCCCAGGTCACCTTCTCCGGCGACAAGATCAGCGGGCTGCGCTCCAGCGGCGAGCAGTTCGTCGTCTACAACCCGGAAACGGACAACTCGGCATTGATCGGCACGCTGCAGAAGAGCGGCGTCACCTTCAGCGCGGCGCCGCCGGAGCGCCAGTCGTTCCTGATGCAGTTGTTCATCTCGTCGTTCCCGATCCTGCTGCTGATCGGCGTCTGGGTGTACTTCATGCGCCAGATGCAGGGCGGGGCGGGCGGCCGCGGCGCGATGTCGTTCGGCAAGAGCCGGGCGCGTCTGCTCAATGAAGACCAGGTCACCGTCACGTTCGCGGACGTCGCGGGCGTCGACGAAGCCAAGGAAGAAGTCTCCGAGATCGTCGACTTCCTCAAGGACCCGGGCAAGTTCCAGCGCCTCGGCGGCAAGATCCCGCGCGGCGTGCTGATGGTCGGTTCGCCCGGCACCGGCAAGACTCTGCTCGCCAAGGCGATCGCCGGCGAGGCGAAGGTGCCGTTCTTCACCATTTCCGGCTCGGACTTCGTCGAGATGTTCGTCGGCGTCGGCGCCTCGCGCGTCCGCGACATGTTCGAGCAGGCCAAGAAGCACGCGCCCTGCATCATCTTCATCGACGAGATCGACGCGGTCGGCCGCCATCGCGGCGCCGGCCTCGGCGGCGGTCACGACGAGCGCGAGCAGACGCTGAACCAGCTGCTGGTCGAGATGGACGGTTTCGAGGGCAACGAGGGCGTCATCGTCATCGCAGCCACCAACCGTCCCGACGTGCTCGACCCTGCGCTGCTGCGCCCGGGCCGCTTCGACCGCCAGGTCGTCGTGCCGCTGCCGGACGTGCGCGGACGCGAGCAGATCCTCAAGGTGCACATGCGCAAGCTGCCGCTGGCCGAGGACGTGAAGCCCTCGATCATTGCGCGCGGCACGCCGGGCTTCTCGGGCGCCGATCTCGCCAACCTCGTGAACGAGGCCGCGCTGTTCGCGGCGCGGGCGAACCGTCGCACGGTCACGATGGAGGAGTTCGAGCGCGCCAAGGACAAGATCATGATGGGCGCCGAGCGCAAGTCCATGGTCATGGACGACAACGAGAAGAAGCTCACCGCCTACCACGAAGCCGGGCACGCGATCGTGGGTCTCAACGTCCCCGACCACGACCCGGTGTACAAGGTTTCGATCATCCCGCGCGGCCGCGCGCTGGGCATCACGATGTTCCTGCCTGAAGCCGATCGGTACAGCACCAGCAAGCGCCGGCTCGAGAGCCGCATCGCGACGCTGTTCGGCGGCCGCGTCGCGGAAGAAATCATCTTTGGGCCGGAGTACGTCACTACGGGCGCGTCGAACGACATCGAACGTGCGACCGAGATCGCCCGCAGCATGGTCACGAAGTGGGGCCTGTCGGACAAGCTCGGCCCGCAGACCTATGCGGAAGACGAGGGCGAAGTGTTCCTCGGTCGCAGCGTCACCCAGCACAAGCAGGTGTCCGACGTCACGGCGCACGTGATCGACGAGGAGATCCGCGTCCTCATCGACTCCAACTTCCAGCGTGCCAAGAGCATCCTCGAGCGCGACATCGAGATTCTGCACAAGATGGCGGAGGCGCTGATCAAGTACGAGACGATCGACGACTCCCAGATCGCCGACATCATGCAGGGCCGCGAGCCAAAACCGCCGGCCGACTGGGAAGACCCGCACCCGGGCTCGCCGCCCGATGTCCGTCCGCGCCCGACGCGCGGCGGGGAAGGCGACGCGCCGTCGGGACGACCTGCCCCGCAGCACTAGCGAAGGGGATAGGGGATAGGGGTTAGGGGTTAGTCGGAAGGGGCGGCATTGCCGCCCTTTCGTTTTACTGGCTGCAATTCCTGGCGCCTGAAATTCATCGACTGCACCGTACGCCACGAAGCACTTCCTGTCCTTCCTATCCTTCCTATCCTTCCTATCCTTCCTATCCTTCCTGCCCTTCCTGCCCTTCCTGCCCTTCCTACCCTTCCTACCCTTCCTACCCTAACCCCTGCTCCATGCGCTGCCGCGACCGAACGCTGGCCCTCGACGTCCCCGCCGTCATGGGCATTCTCAACGTCACGCCAGACTCATTCTCAGACGGCGGCCTGCACTTCGACCGGCAGGCCGCGATCGCGGCCGGATTGCGCATGGTCGAGGAGGGCGCCGCCATCGTCGACGTGGGCGGCGAGTCGACGCGACCGGGTGCGGCGGCTGTTGGCGTGCAACAGGAAATCGATCGCGTCGTGCCGGTGATCGAGGCCCTCGCGGCCCGTGCAGACGTTGTTCTATCCGTCGACACCAGTAAACCCGAAGTGATTACGGCCGCCCTGCGTGCCGGCGCGCACCTCGTGAACGATATTCGCGCATTGCGCACGCCGGGAGCACTCGCAGCCGCAGCGGCGCAGAACGCCGCGGTCTGCGTGATGCACATGCAGGGCGAGCCGGCGACCATGCAGGCGGATCCGCGCTACGCCGACGTCGTCGCCGAGGTCCGCGAGTTTCTTCTGGAGCGCGCCAGCGCCTGCCGGGAAGCAGGCATCGCGGGCGATTCGATCTGCATCGATCCCGGCATCGGGTTCGGCAAGACGTACCAGCACAACGTCGAACTGCTGCGAAACCAGCGCGCGTTCACGGACCTCGGCTATCCGCTGCTGATCGGCGTCTCGCGCAAGGCGGTCATCGGTATCATGACGGGTCGGCCAGCCTTGGAGCGAATGGTGGGCAGCGCCGTCGCGGCCGCGTTTGCGGTGCAGGCGGGGGCGTCGATCATCCGCGTGCACGACGTCGCCGCCACGGTCGATGCGGTCAAGGTGGCGGTCGCGCTGCGCGGGCGTGAGGCGAGATAGCGAAACGGACGCAAGCAAGGTGGCGCCAGCGGCGGCGAGCGCGTCACGGAGAGGAGCAGGCAGCAGATGGCCAGGAAGTATTTCGGCACCGATGGCGTGCGCGGCCGGGTCGGCCAGGAACCCATGACGGTCGAGTTCGCGCTGCGGCTCGCGAGCGCCGCGGCCCGCGTGCTCGCGCCGAACGGCGGCACGGCACTCGTCGGCAAGGACACGCGCCTTTCCGGCTACATGTTCGAAGCCGCGCTCGAGGCGGGCTTCATCGCCGCCGGCGTCAACGTGAGCCTGATCGGTCCGCTGCCGACGCCCGGCATCGCGTACCTGGCCCGGAAGTCCGGTTGCAGGTTCGGCGTGGTGATCAGCGCCTCGCACAACCCGTACGAAGACAACGGCATCAAGTTCTTCGACGCGCACGGCAGCAAGCTGTCCGACGAGCTCGAGGAACAGATCGAGGCGTACCTGGACGAGCCGGCCCTCACGCGCGAATCGATCCATCTCGGCAAGGCAACGCGCGTCGACAAGTCGCGCGTCGCCTACCAGGAGTTCTGCATGTCGGTGCTGCCGCAAGGCACGGACCTGTCGGGACTGAAAGTGGTCATCGACTGCGCGAACGGGGCGGCCTACAAGGTGGCGCCGCGAGTCCTCACCGATCTCGGCGCCGAGATCATCCCGCTCGGCTGCTCGCCGAACGGCCGCAACATCAACCTGCGCTGCGGTTCCACGTCACCCGAGCTGATCCAGGCGACGGTGTCGGGCGTGCACGCGGACGTCGGCATCGCGCTCGACGGCGATGGCGACCGGCTGGTCATGGTCGATCATCTCGGCCGCATCGCGGATGGCGACCAGCTGTTGTACGTCATCGCCTCGGACCGCAAACGCGCCGGCACGCTGCAGGGGCCGGTGGTCGGCACGGTGATGAGCAACCTGGGGCTCGAACAGAAGCTGCAGGCCGAGGGCGTGGAATTCCTGCGCGCGAAGGTCGGTGACCGCTACGTGCTGGCCATGCTGAAGGAGCATGGCGGCGTGCTCGGCGGCGAGACGTCCGGTCACTTGCTGTGCCTCGATCGCACGACGACGGGCGACGGCCTGGTCAGCGCCCTGGAGGTGCTGGCCGTGATGAAACGAACGGGCCGGCCGCTCGCCGAACTCGTCGCGTGCATGCCGAAGTTCCCGCAGGTGATGATCAACGTCCGCGTCAGGGAACGCATCGATCCGTCGCAGTCGCAGGTCATCCAGGACGCCGTCAGGCGCGTCGAGAAGGTGCTCGGTTCGACCGGGCGAGTGGTGCTGCGGGCGTCCGGCACGGAGCCGGTGATCCGCGTCATGATCGAGGCCGAGGACGAAGCGGTCGCGTCGCGCTACGCCAGCGAACTGGCAGAAGTCGTGCGCACGGCCATCTGAGTAGCGGCCGTTCCGCATTGCTTTAACCCAGACCCGCCGCTAAGATCGCGCGCCTTTCGCGGCCGGCCCGTCTGGGCCGGGATCGCTCACCGTCTCCAGGGGGTAGTTCAGCCATGCGTCAGCCGCTCGTCGCGGGCAACTGGAAAATGCACGGGTCGCGTGCGGAAAACGCGAGTCTCGTCAGTGGTTTGCTCGACCTGTTGCAGCCGGGAAAGCGTGCCGAAATCCTGCTGTGCCCGCCGTTCCCGTACCTGATGGAAACCGGTCGCCTGCTGAAGGATTCCGGCGTGGCGCTCGGCGCCCAGTCGGTCTGCGCGGAGTCGCAGGGCGCCTTCACGGGCGAGGTGTCCGCCGCGATGCTGAAGGACGTCGGCTGCCGCTACGTGCTGGTCGGCCACTCGGAGCGGCGCCAGCTGTTCGGCGAGCGCGACGCGCTGGTCGCGAGGAAATTCGTGGCGGCCCAGGGTCAGGCGCTGGTGCCGGTGCTCTGCGTGGGTGAAACCCTGGAAGAGCGCGAGGGCGACCAGACGACCAGTGTCGTCTCCCGCCAGCTCGAGGCCGTCCTGGCCGTGACCGGGGTCCAGGCGCTGGCCAAGGCGGTCATCGCCTACGAGCCGGTCTGGGCGATCGGCACGGGCCGCACGGCTTCGCCGGAGCAGGCCCAGGAAGTGCACGCGATGATTCGTGCCAAGGTGGCGGAACGGGATGCTACAATAGGCGGATCGGTCAGGATCCTGTACGGCGGGAGCGTCAAGGCTTCCAACGCCCAGGAACTGTTTGCGATGCCCGATATCGACGGCGGACTCGTCGGCGGGGCGTCGCTCAAGGCGGACGAGTTCGCACGGATCTGCGCTGGCGCGGGTTGACGGCGAAGCTTCGTCGCCAGAAGGCATAAGGTTTCTTTGCGATGAATTGGCTGCAGACCCTCGCTGTCGTCTTCCACGTGCTCCTGGCGGTTGCCATCATCGGCATCGTGCTGCTTCAGCGCGGCAAGGGCGCGGATGCCGGTGCCGGCTTCGGCGCAGGCGCGTCGGGTACGGTGTTCGGCGCGCGGGGCTCCGCCTCGTTCCTGTCGCGAACCACGGCGGTTCTCGCCACGCTGTTCTTCCTGACGAGCCTGGGCCTGACCTACCTGTTCAGTCAGCAGAAGGAGTCGACCAGTGTTGTCGATACAGTCACGCAGGAAGCCCCGGCACCTGTGACGACACCCGCTCCGCTGCCGTCCCTGCCGGCGACGCCAGCCACGAACACGGCCTCGCCGGCCACTGCGCCGGCCACGGGCGCCGAATCTGCTCCTGTGCAGCAGGCTACGCCGCCCGCGCAGGCACCGGCTGGCAACTGAGACGGCGACGAACTGATCGACGATGCGGATGTGGTGGAATTGGTAGACACGCTAGCTTGAGGGGTTAGTGCCGAAAGGCGTGAGAGTTCGAGTCTCTCCATCCGCACCAGAACGACAGAGGCGAGCCCGGGCTCGCCTTTTTCATTTCCGCTCCTACTGCACTGCAATCGGTGCTGTTAGAATTGTGGGCTAGTCGCACCCGCTTCGACGCTGCCCTTCGAGATGCTCGCGCAATACCTGCCGATCCTGATTTTTCTAGCAGTTGCAGGCGCAATCGGCGTCCTCCTGCTCGTGCTCGGCCGTCTCTTCGCGCCAAGCCGGCCGGACGCTGCCAAGCTCTCGCCCTACGAGTGCGGCTTCGAAGCGTTCGAGGACTCGCGCATGAAGTTCGACGTGCGCTATTACCTCGTCGCCATCCTCTTCATCGTGTTCGATCTCGAAATCGCCTTCCTGTTCCCGTGGGCCGTCGCGCTCGATTCGGTCGGCATCGTCGCGCTTGCCGCGATGGGTGTCTTCCTGCTGGTGCTCGTGGTGGGCTTCGTCTACGAGTGGAAGAAAGGGGCGCTCGAATGGGACTAGAGGCACCAAGCAGCAGCGACGCGCCCGACCGCGGCGTGTTTACCACGTCCGTGGATGCGCTCATGAACTGGGCGCGCACCGGTTCGATGTGGCCGATGACGTTCGGTCTCGCGTGTTGCGCCGTCGAGATGATGCACGCGGGCGCCGCGCGCTACGACCTCGACCGGTTCGGCGTCGTGTTCCGCCCGAGCCCGCGCCAGTCCGACGTCATGATCGTGGCCGGCACCCTGGTCAACAAGATGGCGCCGGCGCTGCGCAAGGTCTACGACCAGATGCCCGAGCCGCGCTGGGTCATCTCGATGGGTTCGTGCGCGAACGGCGGCGGCTACTACCACTACTCGTATGCCGTGGTCCGCGGATGCGACCGCATCGTGCCCGTCGACGTGTACGTGCCGGGTTGTCCTCCGTCCGCCGAAGCGCTGATCTACGGCCTCATCCAGCTGCAGAAGAAGATCCACCGCACGCAGACGATTGCGCGCTGAGAAAGGTCGAGCAGATTCATGAACCAGGCGTTGGAACAACTCGCCGAGACGATCTCGGGCCGCTTCGCCGGGTTGGTCTCGCGCGTCGAATCGCGCTGCGGCGAGCTGACGTTTGAAGTTGCGCCGACCGGATTGCTCACGGTCTGCCAGGCCCTGCGCGACGAGGCCGACTGGAACTTCGAGCAACTCATGGACCTTTGCGGCGTCGATTATGCGACGTACGGCCAGGACGAATGGAACACCGATACCGCGACGTTCAGGGGTTTCAGTCGCGGGCGCGAGCATCCAGCCGGTCCTGCAGGCGACCTCTCCCAGCAATCCGGGGCAGGTCAGCCGAAGCGGTTTGCCGTCGTGTACCACCTGCTTTCGGTGCAGCACAACCGTCGGCTGCGTCTGCGCACGTGGTGCGAACCCGGCGAACCGCCGATGGTCGACTCGGTCATCGAGATCTGGAAGGCGGCCGACTGGTTCGAGCGCGAGGCGTTCGACCTGTTCGGCATCCTGTTCCGCGGCCACCCGGACCTGCGGCGACTGCTGACGGATTACGGCTTCATCGGCCATCCGTTCCGCAAGGATTTCCCGCTTTCGGGCAATGTCGAAGTCCGCTACGACCCGGCCCGGGGCCGCGTGGTCTACGAACCCGTCAGCATCGAGCCCCGCACGCTGGTGCCGCGCGTGATCCGCGACGATAACCGCTACGAGGCTGCGCTCAAGGACGCACCGAAGCATGGCCCGGAACATGGCTGAGATCCGCAGCTATACGATGAATTTCGGCCCGCAGCATCCTGCGGCCCACGGCGTATTGCGCCTGGTGCTCGAGATGGACGGCGAGGTCGTGCAGAAGGCGGATCCGCACGTCGGCCTGCTGCATCGCGCGACCGAGAAACTCGCCGAGAGCAAGCCGTACAACCAGTCGATCGGCTACATGGACCGCCTCGACTACGTCTCGATGATGTGCAACGAGCACGCCTACGTGCTGGCGATCGAGAAGCTGCTCGGCGTCACGCCGCCGGAGCGCGCGCAATACATCCGCGTGATGTTCGATGAAATCACGCGCGTACTGAACCACCTGATGTGGCTCGGCGCGCACGGTCTCGACATCGGCGCGATGACGATCTTCCTGTACTGCTTCCGCGAGCGCGAAGACCTGATGGACTGCTACGAGGCCGTGTCGGGCACGCGCATGCACGCGACGTATTACCGCCCGGGCGGCGTCTATCGCGACCTGCCGGACACCCTGCCGAAGTACCAGCCGTCGCGTTTCCGCAGCGCGAAGGAAATCAACCGCCTGAACGAAGCGCGTTCCGGCTCGCTGCTCGATTTCATCGACGATTTCACGACGCGTTTCCCGGCGGCGATCGACGAGTACGAAACGCTGCTCACCGACAACCGCATCTGGAAGCAACGCACGGTCAACATCGGCGTCGTGACGCCCGAGCGCGCGCTCAACCTCGGCTTCACCGGCCCGATGCTGCGCGGCTCCGGCATCGCGTGGGACCTGCGCAAGAAGCAGCCGTACGAAGTCTACGACCGCATGGATTTCGACATTCCCGTCGGCCTGAACGGCGATTGCTACGATCGATACCTGTGCCGCATCGAGGAACTGCGCCAGTCGAACCGCATCGTCAAGCAGTGCGTCGACTGGCTGCAGCAGAACCCGGGTCCGGTGATGGTCGACGACCACAAGATCGTGCCGCCGCGCCGCGAGGCGATGAAGGGCGACATGGAATCGCTCATTCACCATTTCAAGCTGTTCACCGAGGGCTATAGCGTGCCGGCGGGCGAGTCCTACGCCGCGGTCGAGGCGCCGAAGGGCGAGTTCGGCATCTACCTCGTGTCGGACGGCGCCAACAAGCCGTACCGCCTGAAGTGCCGCGCGCCGGGCTTCCCGCACCTCGCGGCGCTCGAGGAAATGACCAGGGGCCACATGCTGGCGGACGTGGTTGCGGTGATCGGCACCCTCGACATCGTGTTCGGAGAGATCGATCGATGAGCGACTCCCATCCTCACGCGGACACCGGCGAGGCGCTCTCGGCGCACGTGCGCGCGGAGATCGATCACTGGCTCACCAAGTTTCCGTCCGACCGGAGGCGTTCGGCAGTGATCGCCGCGCTGCACGCCGTGCAGCACGAAAAGGGGCATCTGCCGCAGGCGTCGATGGACGCCGTGGCCGGGTACCTCGACATCCCGCCGATCCAGGTCTACGAAGTGGCGTCGTTTTATTCGATGTTCGAGACCAGGCCCTGTGGCCGTCACCACATCTCGGTCTGCACCAACATCTCGTGCATGCTCCGTGGCGGCGAGGACATCCTTGCGCACCTCGAAAAGCGCCTCGGCATCAAGGTCGGCGAAAGCACGGCCGATGGCCGCTTCTACCTCAAGCAGGAAGAAGAATGCCTGGCGGCGTGCAACGGCGCGCCGATGATGATGGTCAACCACGTGTACTTCGAGCACCTGACGCCTGCGAAGGTCGATCAGATCCTCGACGATCACAAGTAAGCCGGAGTCCAACGAGTGACCGACTGGACCGACCGGATGAACCTCGTCTGCTTCGAGCCGCTCAAGCACGAGCGCTCATGGGAACTCGGGACGTACCTGAAGATCGGCGGCTACGACGCCTGGAAGAAGATCCTGGCGGAGAAGCCGCCGCGCGAGCTGGTCATCGAAGCGGTGAAAGCGTCTGGCCTGCGCGGCCGCGGTGGCGCCGGCTTCCCGACCGGCCTCAAGTGGTCGTTCATGCCGCGCAATGCTCCCATGCAGAAGTACATGGTCTGCAACTCCGACGAGAGCGAACCCGGCACCTGCCACGACCGCGACATCCTGCGCTACAACCCGCATGCGCTGATCGAAGGCATGGCCATCGGCGGCTACTGCACGAACTCGTCGGTCGGCTACAACTACATCCGCGGCGAGTTCATGGCGGAGCCGTTCCCGCGCTTCGAAGCCGCGCTGCAGGAAGCCTATGCCGCGGGTCTGCTCGGCAGGAACCTGCAGGGCTCGGGCGTCGATTTCGACCTGTATTCGTTCCTGGGCGCGGGCGCCTACATCTGTGGTGAAGAAACGGCGCTGCTGGAGTCGCTCGAAGGCAAGCAGGGCCGGCCGCGGTTCAAGCCGCCGTTCCCGGCAAACTTCGGCCTCTACGGCAAGCCGACGACGATCAACAACGCGCAGAGCTATGCCTCGGTGCCGACGATACTGCGCAAGGGCCCCGAATGGTTTGCCGACCTCGGCCCGCCCAACTCCGGCGGCACGGTGATCTTCTCGGTCTCGGGACACGTCGCGAAGCCGGGCAACTTCGAGGTGCCGCTCGGCATTCCGTTCCCCGAGCTGCTCGAGCTGGCGGGCGGCGTGTGGAAGGGCCGCAAGCTCAAGGCCGTGATTCCGGGCGGCTCGTCCGTGCCGGTGCTCAGGGCCGAAGCCATCATGGCGGCGAACATGGACTACGACTCGCTCAAGAAGGCGGGGTCGTCGCTCGGTTCGGCCGCCGTCATCGTCATGGACGAGACGACGTGCATGGTCCGCGTGCTCGAGCGGCTGTCGCGCTTCTACTACTCCGAGTCGTGCGGCCAGTGCACGCCGTGCCGCGAAGGCACCGGCTGGCTCAACCGCACGCTGCAGCGGATCCTGGCGGGGCAGGGCAAGCAGGCCGACATCGACATGCTCGTCGACGTCGCCAACAAGATCGAGGGCCACACCATCTGCGCGCTCGGCGACGCCGCCGCGTGGCCGGTGCAGAGCTTCATCCGCCATTTCCGGCACGAGTTCGAGTATTTCGTCGAGCACGGCCACAGCATCGTCGAGGCGCGCGGTCGCGCGGCGTGATCAGGTCACCATGAGCGAAGAGCTGGTCAATATCGAAGTCGACGGCGTGCCGATGAAGGCGCGCAAGAACGCCATGGTCATCCAGGTCACGGATGCGAAGGGCGTCTACATCCCGCGATTCTGCTACCACGACAAGCTCAGCATCGCGGCCAACTGCCGCATGTGCCTGGTCGAAGTCGAGAAGGCGCCGAAACCGCTGCCTGCCTGCGCGACACCCGTCGCCGAGGGCATGAAAATCTTCACGAAATCGCCCCGGGCGATCTCGGCGCAGAAAGCGGCGATGGAGTTCCTGCTGATCAACCACCCGCTCGACTGCCCGATCTGCGACCAGGGCGGCGAGTGCGAACTGCAGGACCTCGCGATGGGTTTCGGGCGCGACGTGTCGCGCTATTCCGAGCGCAAGCGCGTGGTGAAGGACAAGAACCTCGGTCCGCTGGTCTCCACCGACATGACCCGCTGCATCCACTGCACGCGCTGCGTGCGGTTCGGCCAGGAAATCGCCGGCGTCCCGGCGCTGGGCACGATCGGCCGCGGCGAGCAGACGATGATCTCGACGTTCATCGAGCAGAGCATCGACCACGAGCTGTCGGCGAACATCATCGACCTGTGCCCGGTCGGCGCGTTGAACAACAAGCCTTATCGGTACCGCGCCCGCGCCTGGGAAATGACGCAGGTCCCGCTGGTGTCGCCGCACGATTGCGTCGGCACCAACCTGAGCGCGCACGTGCTGCGCGGCCGGGTCATGCGCATCGTGCCGCGCGCGAACGAAGCGATCAACGAGTCCTGGATCGCCGATCGCGACCGCTTCAGCTGCGAAGGCTTTTATTCGGCCGACCGTGCCGTGAAGCCGATGCTCAAGCAAGGCGGCGCCTGGCGCGAAGTCGACTGGGAGACTGCGCTCGAAGCCGCGGCCAAGGGCTTGCAGCAGGTCGTGCGCGAGTCGGGCCCGTCCCAGGTCGGCTTGCTCGCGTCGCCGATTGCTTCACTCGAAGAACTCGCGCTCACCGCGAGGATCGCCCGCGCGCTCGGCACGAACAACCTCGACCATCGCCTGCGTCGCGTCGATTTCCGCGACCAGGCCAACGATCCGGTCGCGCCCACCCTCGGGTGCGACATCGCCGACATTGAACAGGCCGCTGGCGTGCTGGTTGTCGGTTCAAACCTGCGCAAGGAAGTGCCGCTGCTCGCGCATCGCGTGCGCCAGGGCGCCGTGCGCCGCGGTGCTAAGGTCTCGTTCATCAACCCGCGTTCGTACGACGTGCGGTTCCCGGTCACGGCCAACCTGACCAGCAACGGGCTCGGCATGGCGCAGCACCTGGCGGCCGTGCTCGCCGCGTCGCTCAAGGCGCAAGGCAGGCGCATGCCGTCGAACGTGGCGGCCGCGCTCGAAGGCGTGCCGCCGCGACGCGCACGAAGCCGTGGCTGCAACGCTGGCTGCGGGCGAGCTGCGCGTGATACTGCTCGGCGCGCTCGCGCAACATCACGCTGCGTACTCGGAACTGCGTGCGCTGGCGCTGGCACTTGCCGACGCTACGGGCGCCAGGCTCGGTCACCTGCCAGAGGGCGGCAATTCGGTTGGCGCGGCCCTGGCCGGCGTGCTGCCGCATCGTGCAGCGGGTGGCCGAGCCATGCCGCGCGGGCCTCGACGCCGGCGAGATGCTCGCCGCGCGCCTCAAGGGCGTACCTGCTCGTCGGCGGCATCGAGCCCGGCCGGACCTCGTGCCGTCGTCGGCCATCGATGCTTCGCTGCGTGGCGCCGAGTGCGTCGTCGCGATCACGCCGTACGCCAGCGAGGAAATCCTCGCCGGCGCAGCGTGATCCTGCCGAGCGGCCGTGTTCGCCGAAACCTCCGGCACCTAGGTCAACGTCGAAGGGCGCTGGCAGAGCGTCGCGGGCGGGCGAAGCCCGCGGGAGAGGCGCGGCCCGCGTGGAAGATCCTGCGCGTGCTCGGCAACCTGCTCGGTCTTGCGGGGTTCGAATACGCCAGCTCCGAGGAAGTGCGGGACGAACTCCGCTGAGCTCGACGCAGGCGGCGGCGCGGCGTAACCGCGGCAGCTGCGTTCGCGCCGGGTCGCCTGGCGGCAATGGACGTGACGCGCGAGGTCGCCATCTACGACGTCGACGCCATCGTACGCCGCTCGGCGCCGCTGCAGGCCACGCTAGACGGCAAGAAGGGTGCGGGCGGGGGTGCGGCATGATCGACACCATCGTCGCGCTCTGGCTCGCGCAGCCTGAATGGCTGCGAACCTCGCTGATCAGCATCGGCCAGATCCTGGCGGTCACGATCACGGTGATCCTGTGCGTGGCCTACACGACGCTGGCCGAGCGCAAGGTCATCGGCTACATGCAGGTGCGCATCGGCCCGAACCGGGTGGGACCGTTCGGCCTGCTGCAGCCGTTCGCTGACGTCATCAAGCTGCTGCTGAAGGAAGTCGTCGTCCCATCGCGCTCGAACCGCTACCTGTTCGTCGTGGCGCCGCTGTTGACGCTCATGCCTGCCTTCGCGACCTGGGCGGTGATGTCGCTGTGGCCCGGTTTCGCGATCGCGCACCTCGATGCCGGCGTGCTCTACATCCTGGCGCTGGCGGGCTTCGGCGCCTACGGCATCATCCTCGCCGGCTGGGCGGCCAACTCGAAGTATGCGTTCCTCGGCGCCATGCGGTCCGCGGCGCAGATCGTCGCGTACGAGATCGCGATGGGTTTCGCGCTGGTCGGCGTGGTGATGGCGGCGGGCACGCTCAACATCGGCAAGATCATCGAGGCGCAGTCCGGCGGGCCGCTGCACTGGTACTGGCTGTGGCTGTTCCCGCTGATGGTGGTCTACTTCATCTCGGGCGTGGCCGAGACCAACCGCGCGCCGTTCGACGTCGCCGAAGGCGAATCGGAAATCGTCGCCGGATTCCACGTCGAGTACTCGGGTATCGCGTTCGCGCTGTTCTTCCTCGCCGAATACGCCAACATGATCCTGATCTCGGCGCTGGCGGCCACGTTCTTCCTCGGCGGCTGGCTGACGCCGTTCGAGGGCATCCTGCTCCAGCGACCTGGCTGGCCTCGCAGCCCGGCCTGCACTGGTTCATCCTCAAGACCTGCTTCTTCCTGTTCTGCTTCCTGTGGTTCCGCGCGACCTTCCCGCGGTACCGCTACGACCAGATCATGCGGCTCGGCTGGAAGGTGTTCATCCCCGTCACGCTGGTCTGGCTCTGTGTCGAGGCGGCGATGTGGGTCTGGAAGATCGGTCCGTGGGCCGCCTGAGGTAGCGAGAGCGTGCGTAGCTTCATCAAGACATTCTTCCTCTGGGAACTGCTGCAGGGCCTGCGGGTGACGTTGCGCGCGTTCTTCGCGCCGAAGTTCACCGTCCAGTACCCGGAGGAGAAGACGCCGCAGTCGCCGCGCTATCGCGGCCTGCATGCGCTGCGCCGTTACGCCAACGGCCAGGAGCGCTGTATCGCCTGCAAGCTGTGCGAGGCGGTCTGCCCGGCGCTCGCCATCACCATCGAGTCCGACGTCGGCGCCGACGGCACGCGCCGCACGACGCGCTACGACATCGACCTGTTCAAGTGCATCTACTGCGGCTTCTGCGAGGAAGCCTGCCCGGTCGATGCGATCGTGGAGACCCGCATCCACGAGTACCACATGGAGCACCGCGGCGAGAACATCATGACCAAGGACAAGCTGCTGGCCGTGGGCGAGCGCTACGAGGCCATGATCAACGCGGACAAAGCCGCCGACGCCCGGTACCGCTGACCGAGGCGACCCCGCAAATGATGGTCAACGTCCTTTTCTACGTCTTCGGTGCGATCCTCGTGCTGACCGCGCTGGGCGTCATCACGGCGCGCAACCCGGTGCACTGCGCGCTGTTCCTGGTCGCGGCCTTCCTCAACAGCGCCGTGATCTGGCTGCTGCTGCAGGCCGAGTTCCTCGCGCTGACACTGGTCGTGGTCTACGTCGGCGCGGTGATGGTGCTGTGGCTGTTCGTGGTGATGATGCTCGACGTCGACGTCGAGAAGCTGCGGCAGGGCTTTACCCGCTATGCCCCGCTGGGCGCGCTGATTGCCCTGGTCGTGGCGGTGCAGATCGGCCTCGTGGTCCACGTGCGCAAGCTTGGCCTGGGCGACACGGCCGCGGCGGTCGTCGACCGGCCCGCGGATCATTCGAACACGCAGGAACTCGGGCACCTGCTCTACACGCAGTACCTGTACCCGTTCGAGATCGCTGCCGTCATCCTGCTGGTCGCGATCGTGGCGGCCATCACGCTCACCATGCGTGACCGTCCGGGACAGAAAGTCCAGGACATCGGCAAGCAGGTTGCGGTCAGGGCGAAGGACCGCGTGCGCCTCGTCAAGATGGACGCGGAGGCCAGGCAATGATCCCGCTGTCCCACGTCCTGCTGCTCTCCGGCATCCTGTTCAGCCTCGCGGTTGCCGGCATCTTCATCAACCGCAAGAACGTGCTGCTGCTGCTGATGTGCATCGAGCTCATGCTGCTGTCGGTCAACTTCAACTTCATCGCCTTCTCGCATCACCTCGGCGACCTGGCCGGGCAGGTGTTCGTGTTCTTCATCCTGACGGTCGCCGCCGCCGAATCCGCGATCGGCCTGGCCATCCTGGTCGTGCTGTTCCGCGAGCGGCGCAGCATCAACGTCGAAGACCTCGATGCGATGAGGGGCTGAGCCGTGGAACAGACGCTGCTCATCATCGTCGGGGCGCCGCTGGTCGCAGCGATCGTTGCGGGATTCCTCGGCAAGTGGATCGGTCGCGCGGCCACCCACAGCCTCACGATCGCCGGCATCGCTGTTTCCTGCGCGCTTTCGGTCCAGGTCCTGCTCGGATTGCTCGACGGCGCGCCGGTCTTCGACGGCCCGGTCTACACCTGGCTGGTCAGCGACGGCATCCGCATGGAAGTCGGTTTCCTGGTCGACCGGCTCTCGGCCCTGATGATGGTCGTGGTGACCTTCATCTCGCTGATGGTGCACATCTACACCATCGGCTACATGCGCGACGATCCGGGCTACACCCGGTTCTTCAGTTACATCTCGCTGTTCACTTTCTCGATGCTCATGCTCGTGATGTCGAACAACCTGATGCAGTTGTTCTTCGGCTGGGAAGCGGTGGGCGTGGTGTCCTACCTGCTGATCGGCTTCTGGTACACGAGGCCCACGGCCATCGTCGCCAACATGAAGGCGTTCCTGGTCAACCGCGTGGGCGACTTCGGCTTCCTGCTCGGCATCGCCGGCCTGGTCCACCTGACCGGGTCGCTGCATTACTCGGAGATCTTCGCGCAGGCCGGCACGATCGCCGGCAGTACGTTCGAACTCATTCCCGGCCACGCCTGGCAAGCCGCCACGGTGATCTGCATCGGCCTGTTCATCGGCGCAATGGGCAAGTCCGCGCAGGTGCCGCTGCACGTCTGGCTGCCCGATTCCATGGAAGGCCCGACGCCGATTTCGGCGCTGATCCACGCCGCCACGATGGTGACGGCCGGCATCTTCATGGTCGCGCGGATGTCGCCGTTGTTCGAACTGTCGGAGACCGCGCTCAACTTCGTGCTGGTGATCGGCGCGACGACGGCCCTGTTCATGGGGTTCCTCGGCATCGTCAACAACGACATCAAGCGGGTGGTGGCCTACTCGACGCTGTCCCAGCTCGGCTACATGACCGCGGATCTCGGCGTGTCCGCGTACGCAGGCTCGATCTTCCACCTGATGACGCACGCATTCTTCAAGGCGCTGCTGTTCCTCGCCGCCGGCTCGGTCATCATCGCGATGCATCACGAGCAGGACATGCGCAAGATGGGCGGCCTCAGGAAGTACATGCCCATCACGTACGCCACGGCGTTGATCGGTTCGCTCGCGCTGATCGGGTTCCCCGGCTTTTCCGGATTCTTCTCCAAGGACGCGGTGATCGAGGCGGTGCATGCCTCGCACCTGCCCGGCGCGACCTACGCCTACTGGTGCCTGCTGATCGGCGTGTTCGTCACGGCGTTCTACTCTTTCCGGCTCGTGTTCATGACGTTCCACGGCGAGGAGCGCATGGACCCCCACACGAAGGAGCATTTGCACGAGAGCCCCTGGGTGGTGACGCTGCCGCTGATCCTGCTCGCAATACCGTCGGTGATGATCGGCTGGCCGGGAATCGGGCCGCTGTTGTTCGGGGACTATTTCCAGGGGGCAATCGTCGTCGCCCCCGCGCACGACGTACTCGGTCACCTGGGGCGCGAATACCACGGGCCGGCGGCGTTCGTCCTGCACGGGCTCACCGGGCCGGCAGTCTGGCTCGCAGCGGCGGGTGTGCTTGCGGCGTGGTTCCTGTACCTGAAGCGACCAGCGCTTGCCGCGGTGCTGCGCGAGAAGGCAGGCGGGCTCTACACGCTGCTCGAGAACAAGTACTACTTCGACTGGTTCAACGAGAACGTCATCGCGGCCGGCAGCCGCAAACTCGGCATGGCGCTGTGGAAGGGCGGCGACGTCGCCGTGATCGACGGCGCGGCGGTCAATGGTTCGGCCCGCCTGGTCGCGTGGGTGGCCCAGACCGCCCGCGGCCTGCAGACCGGCTACCTCTATCACTACGCTTTCGCGACGATCATCGGGCTCTCGGTCCTGCTCGCGTGGCTCCTCTGGCGAAGCTGAGCACCAAGCATCATGCAACTCGACTGGCCCATCCTGAGCGTCCTCGTCTGGCTGCCCATCGCCGCCGGCGTGCTGCTGCTCCTCGTCGGCGACCGCGGCCTGGCCGTTGGCCGCTGGCTGGCGCTCGCTGCCAGCCTCGCCACGTTCGCGATCAGCGTGCTGCTCTGGCGCGAGTTCGATCCCGCGACAGCCTCGATGCAGTTCTTCGAACAGCAGCCGTGGATCGGCGCCTTCAACGCCTGGTACACGCTCGGTGTGGACGGCATCTCGATGCCGCTGATCGTGCTGACGGCTTTCATCACGCCGCTGGTCGTCATTGCCGGATGGACCGTGATCGAGAAACGCCCGGCGCAGTATTTCGCCGCCTTCCTGATCCTCGAAGGCCTGATGATCGGCGTGTTCGCGGCGCTCGATGCGATGCTGTTCTACGTGCTCTGGGAAGCCATGCTGATCCCGATGTTCGTGATCATCGGCGTCTGGGGCGGCCAGCGGCGCGTCTACGCCACGGTCAAGTTCTTCCTCTACACCTTCCTGGGCTCGGTGCTCATGCTGGTGGCGCTCGTCTACATGTACCTGCAGGGCGGCAGCTACTCTATCGCCGACCTGCAGGCGCTGCCGCTTTCGATGCGTGAGCAGGTGCTGATCTTCTCGGCGTTCCTGGTCGCGTTCGCGGTCAAGGTGCCGATGTGGCCGGTGCACACGTGGTTGCCGGATGCGCACGTCGAGGCGCCCACCGGCGGTTCGGTGATCCTGGCGGCGATCATGCTGAAGATGGGTGGCTACGGCTTCCTGCGTTTCAGCCTGCCCATGACGCCGGACGCCGCGCGGGAACTCGACTGGCTGATCATCGCGCTGTCGCTCACGGCCGTGGTCTACATCGGCTTCGTCGCGCTGGTGCAGCAGGACATGAAGAAGCTGATCGCGTACTCGTCGATCGCGCACATGGGTTTCGTCACGCTGGGCGCCTTCCTCGCCTTCGAGATCGTCCGCGCCACCGGCCAGGTCCAGGGCGCGGCCATGGGGCTCGATGGCGCGATGGTGCAGATGATTTCGCACGGGCTCGTGTCCGGCGCGCTGTTCCTGTGCATCGGCGTGCTGTACGACCGCATGCACAGCCGCCAGATCGCCGACTACGGCGGCGTGATCAACACCATGCCGGTGTTCGGTGCATTCATGGTGCTGTTCGCCATGGCCAACGCGGGACTGCCCGGCACGTCCGGGTTCGTGGGCGAATTCCTGGTGATCCTCGCGGCCTTCAAGGCGAACTTCTGGTACGCGTTCCTCGCGGCGCTCACGCTGATCCTCGGCGCGGCTTATACGCTGTGGCTCGTCAAGCGCGTCGTGTTCGGGCCGGTCGGCAACGACCACGTCGCCCAATTGCAGGACGTGAACGGCCGTGAATTCCTCGTGCTGGGCGTGCTCGCCATCGCCGTGCTCGCGCTGGGCCTGTGGCCAGCGCCGCTGCTCGACGTCATGCGGCCGACCCTCGAGCAACTGGTGCAGCAGATGACGATGACGAAGCTCTGACCATGAACCCGGCATCCATCACACGGCTGGATCTCGTGCTCGCAACGCCCGAGATGTTCCTGCTCGCGGCGACCTGCGTCATCCTGCTCGGCGACCTGTTCCTGCGCGACCGCGATCGCTGGATCACGTTCGTCCTCTCCCTGCTGACACTGGCGGGCGTGGGCTGGATCACGGCGGCGACCGGCTTTACGGAACGGACTGTCGGTTGGCACGGCACGTACGTGGCCGATCCGCTGTCGACCCTGCTCAAGATCGTGGCCTGCGGCGCCGTCGCGGTTGCGTTCCTCTATGGCCACGGCTACCTGCAGGAGCGGCGCATCCTGAAGGGCGAGTACTACGTCCTCGGGCTCTTCGCGCTGCTCGGCGTCATGGTGCTGGCCTCGGCCAATAGCCTGGTCACGCTGTACCTCGGCGTGGAACTGCTGGCGCTGTCGCTCTACGCGCTGGTTGCGTTCAACCGTGATTCCGGCGTCGCGGCTGAAGCGGCCATCAAGTACTTCGTGCTGGGATCGATCGCCTCCGGCGCGCTCCTGTACGGCATGTCGATCCTCTACGGCGTCACCGGCTCGCTCGAGCTCGGCGTCATCAGCAATGCGGCGCTGCAGATGCCGGCAGGGCAGATCGGCCTGCTGTTCGGCCTGGCCTTCATCGTCGTCGGCGTCGCCTTCAAGTTCGGCGCCGTGCCGTTCCACGCGTGGGTGCCGGACGTCTACCACGGCGCACCCACGCCGGTGACGTTGTTCCTGGCCGCCGCGCCGAAACTCGGCTCGTTTGCGCTGGCGTTCCGGCTGCTCGCCGAGGGCCTGGGTGCCGTGCATGCGACGGGCTGGCAGGACATGATCACGATGGTCGCGGTGCTGTCGATCATCGTCGGCAACGTCGTGGCGATCGCGCAGACCAACATCAAGCGCATGCTGGCGTATTCGACGATCTCGCACGTCGGCTTCATCCTGCTCGGCATCCTTGCCGGCACCAGCCAGGGTTACGCGGCAGCGCTGTACTACACGATCACGTACGTGATCATGTCGGTCGGCGGCTTCGGCATGATCATCCTGCTCTCGCGCAAGGGCTTCGAAGCTGACAGCCTCGAAGACTTCAAGGGACTCAACGCGCGCAGCCCGTGGTTCGCAGCCGTGATGCTGATGCTGATGTTCAGCATGGCGGGCGTGCCGCCGTTCGTCGGCTTCTGGGCCAAGCTGGTCGTGATCCAGGCCGTGCTCGACATCGGCAGCCTGTGGTTGGCGATCCTTGCCGTCGCGCTTTCGGTCGTCGGCGCCTACTACTACCTGCGCGTCGTGAAGCTGATGTACTTCGACGAACCGACGGACAAGGCGGCGCTGCAGGGCGGCGGCGGGGCGATGCGCTTCGTGCTCAGCCTGAACGGGCTCGCGGTGCTGGCGCTGGGGTTGTACCCGGGGCTGCTGCTTGCGCTCTGCGCGCGGGTCATCCCGTAACGGGAGTTGGCGGTGCGGTGCGAGCCGCATCCGAATGATTTGATTAGAATTGTCGCCTATGTATAATAGGCGGCTCGATTGCGGGGTGGAGCAGTCTGGCAGCTCGTCGGGCTCATAACCCGAAGGTCGCAGGTTCGAATCCTGCCCCCGCTACCATCGAATCGAAGCGAACGGCCCCTCTGGGGCCGTCAATTCCGGTGAGACCTGGCCAAAGCGGCGGTTTGCAGGAATCGAAACCGTCCGAAGTTGCTGGAATTTGGGGCCGGAGAGCTGCGGGTGCCGAGTTTAGGCGGCCGGCGGTCGGGACAGGGGACAAAGACGCTCCCGCAATTCCAATCTAGTGTCGGCCGGCCGTTCGAGATGAGATCGGTTCCGCGACGGGCGTCCCGCGAACGGCCTGTTGGAGAGTTGGCCGGGCTAAGTTCCAGGCGTTCTAAAGCCTATCGTAGCTATTGCGGTACAGATACCTTAGGGCATCACAGCATTTTCCCGCTGTATGGACTGTCCCTTCCGCCAGCTACTGCTCAGGCGCTGGGCTTCAGCCAGTTGGGCAGGCGTAAGCTCCAATTCCACTCTGTCGCGAAGCTTTGCACTGTCTTCGGAATATCCATTTGCCGCAATATTCAACCACGTATACCCAAGCACAACGTCTCGCTCATCGAGTCCCTTGTTGAGTCCGTTGTAGGCCCCGGAGTAAGCGCCGCCGAGCCAGTATTGCCCATAGGAGTCCCCCTGTTCGGCGGCCTTGCGGAACCACCGGGCGGACTGCACGTAGTCTCTCGATACGCCCTCTCCACGAGTACGCGATGCCAAGCATGCGCAGCGCATAGCCATCCCCCTGTTCCGGCCTTGCGAAACCAATTGACGCTTGCACGTAATCCTGCGGTACGCCGAGGTGCTCGTTGCCTGGTCGTAGGCTCGGCCGAGAATGGATTGCGCAGGGCGTCCCCCGGCTTCGGCCTTGGTACCAGTTCCCTCAGCGCGCCACCCTGATCGCACGACGCAAGTAGCAGCAGTAGTGTGGCGGCCAATGCCAGCTTGATGGACTTCACTATTCCTCGTTCAGCATGTCGTGTGGCGGCGCGGTGATGCAGCGGTGGTGACAGTAGCGCAATGATGGGCGTGGTGCACCAGTGATGAGGTTTTACAGCGTCTGGTTGCGGGCCTTGGTCTTGGAAAAATTCTTGGTGACTTCTTTCACCAACTCCCGCGCCTGATTCCCGGATACCGTCCAACAATTTGTTTGAACGGCTAGACCGTGACACTCGATTCCGCTTTCGCCCATGTTGTACAGGTAAATTCCCCAGGTACGCGCCCGACTGTTCGTTGCTCAAGAATGCTGCGCGAGCGCGCCCCTTCTTGGGTATGCAGCCCGTGAACGGGGGGCCGTCCGCCGAACGGAGGATGCGACTCGTGTGCCCAGTCATGAGTCCAGCGGCGAGCATCAAAATCCTCGGCGCCCTGGACTGCCGGACTCGCGCAAGATGCGCGCCGGGATCTCGGCGAGCTTATCTAGTACCGGTCCCACAATTCGTGGATCGTAGCCATCCGGCGGTTGATACCAGCCAGCAAGGAGGTTGTCGACGTGTGCCGAGATCTCCTCCGTGGACCGAGGCCGCGGGTGGAGTGCAGCCATGCGCGAATTGCTTTCTGCATTTCGTCCTCGCGACTCGCAACCAACAAGCCCACCAAGTAATTCACACGCGAGCCGAATGCCATTGTGTCGAGCATAGGCATCACCAATTTGTGTCACCGGCTCGCTCGAACTCGGCGTCATCAGCAGCGCGGCGCTGCAGATGCCGGCAGGGCAGATCGGCCTGCTGTTCGGGCCTGGCCTTCATCGTCGTCGGCGTCGCCTTCGGGCCCGGCGCCGTGCCGTTCCACGCGTGGGTGCCGGACGTCTACCACGGCGCACCCACGCCGGTGACGTTGTTCCTGGCCGCCGCCCGAAGCTCGGCTCGTTGCGCTGGCGTTTCGACTGCTCCGCCGAGGCCTGGGAGCCGTGCATCCGACGGGCTGGCAGGACAGATCACGATGGTCGCGGTGCTGTCGATCATCGTCGGCAACGTGGTTGCGATCGCGCAGACCAACATCAAGCGCATGCTGGCGTATTCGACGATCTCGCGTCGGCTTCATCCTGCTCTCGGCATCCTGGCCGGCACCAGCCAGGGGTTACGCGGCAGCGCTGTACTACGATCACGTACGTGATCGTGTCAAGTCGGCGGCTTCGGCATGATCATCCCGCTCTCGCGCAAGGGCTTCGAAGCTGACAGCCTCAAGACTTCAAGGGACTCAACGCACGCAGCCCGTGGTTCGCAGCGCCGTGATGCTGATGCTGATGTTCAGCATGGCGGGCGTGCCGCCGTTCGTCGGCTTCTGGGCCAGCTGGCCGTGATCCAGGCCGTGCTCGATATCGGCAGCCTGTGGTTGGCGATCCTTGCCGTCGCGCTGTCGGTCGTCGGCGCCTACTACCTGCGCGTCGTGAAGTTGATGTACTTCGACGAACCGACGGACAAGGCGGCATTGCAGGGGGGCGGGGGGCGATGCGCTTCGTGCTCAGCCTGAACGGCTCGCGGTGGCTGGCTAAGGGTTGTACCCGGGGCTGCTGCTTGCGCTCTGCGCACGGGTCATCCCGTAACGGGAGTTGGCGGTGCGGTGCGAGCCGCATCCGAATGATTTGATTAGAATTGTCGCCTATGTATAATAGGCGGCTCGATTGCGGGGTGGAGCAGTCTGGCAGCTCGTCGGGCTCATAACCCGAAGGTCGCAGGTTCAAATCCTGCCCCGCTACCCATCGAGTCGAAGCGAACGGCCCCTCTGGGGCCGTTTTACTTCAGCTGCCTGCTGCGACGTCGGTCTGCAGGCGTCCCAGCAAGTCCTTTTGTGGCGGTAAGCATCTGGTTGAGATACCACGCGTGCCTCGGTGTTCATTCGAAACGATCGAATACCGCTCTGGCCTCCGGATTGTTGCGCAGCGCAATGAGCGAGCCGGGCGTGTCGTCGCTGTCAGGCTGGGCGTCGGCGGGACGAGCCGACTCCAGGAGCTGGAAGAGGCGTGATTCGAAACTCTGGAAAGATTCCAGCTTGCGGCCGAACTCGGTGAGGTCCGCTCGCAGCTGGCCTTGATACCGGATCGCACCGATTCGCACGCTGTCGTCGCGGATGAGATTGATGTCGCCCGTCGCGATCAGTGCGACGAGCGTCCCCTCGAGCAATCGAGGATCAGAAAACCACGGAAAGGGAGGCTCGTCCATCATGAGCGCCCCAGCCGCATCCTTCGATAAAGGCGCGCTACTCCGCAGCGCCGCCAGGATGTTCGAAGCTCGCTGCATCTGTCCCTGCTCGAGGGCCAACGCTTCTTCGAGTCGCCTTTTGTTCTCGCTCAAATCCGCCCCAAGCTGACGCAGATAATGTTGCTCTCTCTCTTGGTCGACGTGCTCCTGCCAGCTTGCGTTCACGGCAAGTGCTGCGAGAACGCCGAAGACGATGATGACAATTTCTCCAAGCGCTCTTCGTGCCCGAAGCCCGGCAGGCGACCCCGTTGGCGGGGCGGAGTTCTCGCTCATGGGCACGCCTCTTTCCATTGTCCGGCTCAGTTCGCTGCGCTTGATTCGTCGGAAAGCTTACGCCGAAGTCCCCTCCAGGCGTCCTGACTCATGAGCGCCCGCTCAGGGTGTCCTGACTCCCGTACGTTGGACAGGGTGGGGCGGGATAGACACGGTTCTCCGGGACCAGGCGCCTGCCGGTCAGTTCGTCATGGCGGACCTCGAGGTGATCTACCGGCGGGAGAGGGCGGGCCTGCGGTTAACCGCCTATCGTAGTTCGATCTCGAGCCGATAGGCGCCAAAGGAGCCCCGCTACCATCGAATCGAAGCGAACGGCCCCCTCTGGGGCCGTTTCTGCTTTGCGAGGGCAACAGCCGGAGGCCGTGCTGCAACGCCGCGTAAAGCTGGCAAGCATGCATCTCGCCGAGCCTGCCGCATTGACTGGTCGCCGCAGCGAGGCCTATGGTGCGCGCGACACTTGCAATCCAACAACATCTGCTGGCAACGCCGGCGGCAGCCATGGCTGCCACGAATTGTCCGGGTCCGAGCAGTATTCGGGGAGGAACACATGAAGAGAATGATATGGGTGGCTCTGACTGGCGTGCTGCTCGCGGGGTTTGGTGCAATCGCGAGCGCGGACGATAAAGCCGATCTCATTGAACGTGACAAGGCGTGGGGCGCTGCGGGGACCAAGGGCGATGCCGAGGCCGTAGCGAAAATCCTCGCCGACAATCTCGTCTCGGTCAGCAACAAGGGCGTTACCGACAAGAAGGGGGAGCTTGCTGCGAACGAGCCCGCACCCGCAGGCACGCAATACGAACCGACTGACTTCACGGTGACTTTTCTCGACAAAGACACGGCAATCATGACGCATGGTACCAAGGGCGCTGATGCCCACTACAGCATGCATGTGTGGTCGCGGAAGAGCGGTCAGTGGCAGGTCGTTGCGACGTCCACCACGCCGGTCGAGGGTAAATAGGATCGCATGGTGCCCGGCAAGTGCCCCCGGCCTCGCGCCTGGGGCGCTTGTTTGCGCCCGGCTCCAACTTCGCAGCGGGCGCCACGGTCGAGTTCGGGCAAGCCGGCCGGGTCCGGCCGGGCACCACCGCCTCAAAGTTATCCGCCTTTGGGTCTCACGCGCCGGCAGGCCACTGAAATTCGGGACGCAGACCGTCGTAGACCGAGCGACCGTCGTTCGGTTTTGGGTAGCCTTTGCTCTCGTCCCAAAAAAGCGTGGTAGGTCGCCTTTGGAAACATGGCATCGTCGTAGCCCATGACGTTCGGCACGGCGACGCGGATGCGCTTCTGCTTGTCGTCAAGCATCAGCACGGCACCACAGTCGGTGCAAAGGCAGATTTCCAGCGGGCCGTTCGGGTTGTTGGCATTGAAGGGCACCCGCTTCATCTTTTCCGGGTGGTCGGCCTTCACGTCGCCGTAATTGAAGAAGGCGACATGCGTCGTGTGCTGGCCGGTTACGGTCTTGCAGACGTTGCAGTGACATTCGTGGTTGTCAATTGGTTCGGCGGAAGCAGTGACGTGCACATGTTTGCAGCCGCCCGCATATCTTTTAGTCATGACCTTTCCTCCCCCGATGGACTGGTTGTTACAGGTCCGCTTCTCAAAACTAGCACAGGTCTCTTCCGTGATGCATGCTGGTTCGCGGCTGAAGGGAATAGCCTCGCCTTACGGAGGCGCGCGGGCAGCACTGCCCAGTCATTCGATGGCGCTGTTCAAGCCAGATCCGGCACCCTTGCTCAGGGTTCCTATCCGATTTCGCCGCCGCTGCAGGCAGATCATCCGTCCGGTTGCGTGGTGCACGGGTGACGGCACATGCTGCGTCAGCCAACACAGGCTAGTCATTGGGTAGTCAAGTGAAACGACCAGATCAGGTCTGCGAGAGTTGCTGGCGCGTGAGCAGGGCATCGTCGGTTCCGGTGACCGAGATCGCCTGCCACCACAACAAGGTGCTCGCGACGTGGCACGCAGATACGGACGAGTGGACGTACCAGCACCGCGTCGCCCGTAAGCGTCCCACCCAGAAGCAGAGCGAGCAGTTGGCGAAGATGTTCGAGCAGGCAGGTACCGCGACCCGACGGCGGGATGAACCGTGATAGAGGGCGTCGCACGGCGGTCGGACCTCGCCATAGTCCCTGCACCGCAAAGGCATTCGCTGAAGCCGAGGGCGATGAACAACGGGCACACGCTGGGCGGGTTAGATGACCGGATGCTTCGTGTGCCACGGGGTCGCCTGCTCGTACGCGTGGCCGATGCGGCACAGTACCGATTCGTTCAACCGGCGACCCACGAACTGCACGCTCAGCGGCAGGCCGTCTGCCGAGAAACCGCAAGGCACAGACAGAGTCGGGCTTCCGCTGAAGTTGAACGGCTTGGTATGAATGTCATTCCGAACGTTGCGGCTCCACGATTCATCGGTCTCTTCGTCGAACGGATTGGTCTCCTTCACTCGTGCCGTGTTAGCCATCGACGGACAGACCAGGCAATCGACGGTGTTCAACATGCTCTCGATGGCCGCCGAGACTTCTGATCGGACCTTCGCGGCGGCTGCCAGCTTTGCGGGAGTGACTCGCTGACCCGCCTCGAGCACAGCACGCATTCCCGGTCCGTACTCGCTGCCCCGGCTCGGAAACGACTTCGCATGAGCGGCCAGCGCCTCGACACTGCACAGGTCGAGCCAGGCACGACCGACTGTGCCGTCTTCGGGCATGCGGACGGCCACGACGGTCGCTCCCACTCGGGCCAATTCAGCGAGCACATCCTCCATCGCGCTCGCGACATCCGGGTCGACGTTCTCGGTGGCATAGCGACGGTCGAATCCGACGCGCAGGCCCGCAATTCCGCGATCCAGTTCGGCACGTACGGCGGGTACCGGGTCCGGCAGAGACGTAGAGTCCCTGGGATCGTGGCCGGCCATCGCTTCGAACATGATGGCGGCGTCTTCCACCGTGCGCGTCATTGGCCCGACGTGATCCATGGAGGCGGCCAAAGCGAACACGCCGTAGCGGCTCACCCGGCCATATGTAGGCTTGAGCCCCACGCAGCCGTTCGCGGCCGACGGATACCTGATCGACCCCCCCGTATCGGTACCAACCGACGCAAAGCACAAGCCTGCTGCCGTCGCTACGCCGGAGCCGCTCGACGACACTCCGCTCCACCGTGTGGCGTCCCACGGGTTCACTGGCACTTGCAGGCCGGGAAAGTACGGACCGAACGCGCCCTCGCACAGGACGAGCTTGCCGATGATGACCGCCCCTGCCGCTTCCAGCCGAGCGACGACGGTCGCGTCGAAGTCGGGCACGAAGTCGGCGAAGGCCTTCGTGCCCGCCATCGTACGCACGCCGCGCGTGTAGCAGAGATCCTTCACTGCGATGGGCACGCCATGGAGAGGCCCGCGGTACCGGCCGGCGCGAATCTCGGCGTCCGCGTGCTGAGCGCTCGAGAGCGCCTGAACGGCCATGACCGTGACGTAACTTTTCAGGCGCCCATCCACCGCGGCGATCCGGTCGAGCAGTTGTTGCGTGAGGTCTGTCGAGAGCGGCTTGCCTGCTGCGACCAGCTTGGCGACGTCCGCCAGACTCGAGTAATGCAATGGGCGCGCAGCTTGCGAAACCGTGTCGCCTGCCGGGTCTCGCCCGCACGAGACTGCGGCGAAGGGAAATGCCGCGACGCCAGCGAGGCGTGCCAGCAGCACGCGGCGCGTCAACCGAGGTTCACTCACGGCTCATACCCCTCGTCGTTCGACGATGTGCGACGCGTTGATCTCGGCAAGGCTGCGTGTTCCCGCCTGGCGCATGTTGCCAGCGAGTTCCGACTGCAGGATGTCGAGCACGCGCTCGACCCCTTCCTGCCCGAAGGACGCGAGTCCCCAGATGTACGGCCGCCCGATCCCGACCGCATCGGCGCCGAGCGCCAGCGCCTTGAACACGTCGGCGCCGCGACGCACGCCGCCGTCCATGAGCACCGGAACACGGCCGGCGACTGCGGGTGCGACTTCGGCGAGGCTGTCGATTGATGCGCGGCCGCTGTCCTCCGCGCGCCCGCCGTGGTTCGAGACGATGATGCCGTCGACGCCGTGTTGAACCGCGAGCAGAGCGTCCTCGCGCGTGACGAGACCCTTGATGACGAGCTTGCGCGGCCAGATGTCGCGCAGGCGCTTGACGTAGTCCCAGCTCATGCCGGGCGGCGTCAGATCGTCCACCGCCTGTACGTCGAGTCCGCGGAACATCGGCTTGCGTGCGATCTCGTCGGCGAGCCGAGGGCTGCTGGTGTGGCAGGTAGTGCAATCACGCGAATCGCGCCGTATCGCGCGTGACGGCGTGAGGCAAGGACTGGTCGGTGGGGTAGAGGGTCGGGCGCGCGCGGCGCCCACGTCCTCGACGCCTGTCGACGAGACCGTCGAGAGAATCTGCAGCTGTTTCCGCGAGCGGGCCGCTTTCGCGCTCGCGATCTCGCCATCCGGGTGGAACGCACGCTGGCTTCCGACCGGATCGAGGAAGATCGGCGATGGCCAGCTCGTACCGAAGAGGCTGACGGACGTGTCAATCCGGGAAATGTCCGTCAGCCGTCGCACGCGCAGGCTGTAGTTCTCGAAGCCCGCGTCATTGGCGCGCAGTGTCGCGCCCTGCCATCCACCCCGTCTTGAGATAACCCCAATGAGCGGGCGGCAGCCTGGTACGCGCGAGCCGCTCGAAGTCAAACACGTCGAGCGCCTCGGCCGCGGAAGCGATGAGCCGATCGTCCTCGCCGGCCGCGCAGAGCACAGGTGCGAGACCCGCGAGCACCGGCGCGGCCAGCATGGAAGTCAGGACGCGCCTGCGTGTGGTATCGCTCATGGGTGTCCTCTTCGACCGGGGCTCAGGAGTTTCAAGCGTAACTTCGCAATTGTAATGCTTGCTTCCGGTTCGTTGGCCAGCACGCTGGTCAGCAGCCTCTACGAAGTTCTCGAGCCGGCGGAGCAAAGCGTGGGCAATCTGGCGCCTCAGCGGCGCGGGGGCATCTCCGCGAACTGCGGCAGCTCGTCGGTGATGTCGAACCAGGGCGCCTTCGAGCCCACGAAGATGTGTGCGGCGGGCGTGATGGCAGGCTCGCTGTCGAGCGAACCGGCCGGCACCACGACGATGTTTCGCTCCACCGACACGCGCGGCAGTTCCGAACCGCAGTTCCGGCAGAAAGCCGTGGTGAAATACTGCGCGCCCGGCAGCGGGAACTCCTCGACGAGCCCGGCGCCACGGGCCCAGTGGAAACCCGTAGCGTCATAGAAGACGTTCGCGCAGTGCGCGGCGCTGCGGCTTTGGCGGCAGCGCGAGCAGTGGCACAGGAACATGCGCAGCGGCGGCGACGTAATCTCGTAGGCGACTTGGCCACACAGGCAGCTGCCCTGGGTCACTCCAGGCTTCAGTTCCACCGGCGCGCGCGGCGTTGAGGGCATGCTGAACTCGGGCGGGTACTCCTCATGCTGGGGCAGATCGTCCGTGATCTCGTACCAGCCCGCCTTTGAGCCGACAAACATGTGCTTGGTTGGGCGGATGCCCGGGTCGCTCTCGAGGTTTCCCGCTGGCGCGATCACCATGCCGAAGTTCTCCTCGACCATCGGGGCGACGGAGCCGCAGATGCGGCAGAAGTCCCGGTGGCCGCGCTCCGAGGAGTGGTAGGTCGCGAGGCTCGATGTGTCGCTCAGCCAGCGAAAGCCTGCGATCGGCGCTGCGGCCCAGGTTGCGAAAGGCGTGCCGTGGTGCTTGCGGCACATTGAGCAGTGGCAGTGGAGCATGTCCACGAATGGTCCGTCGATCTGGTAGCGCAGGGCCCCACAGAGGCAGCGACCTTCGGTCATGTTGGACTCCTCCGACGCGCCAACCGCGTGCTTCAGCACACGTTATGCCGCCGCGGGCCGTTTCGCCACTCTCACCCGGATCTGCAAATGAATGGAAGGGACAGGGCAAATCACGCCCCCGCTACCATCGAATCGAAGCGAACGTCCCCTCTGGGGCCGTTTTGCTGTGGGGAAACTGTCAGGCTCGACGCATCGCTTCGAGCGCCGCCTTGGTCATGAAGCCGCTGCGGGTCTCGCCGTGCGCGCGCGCATGCTCGTCGATCTGCTTGAGCAAGCGGCCAGGAACCGTGATGTTGATCTTCTCGGCAGGGCCGAAGAATCGCTCCACCGGCACATCGACGATTCCCCACGTCCAGCCCTTGTACTCACGATCAGCCTGCCAGTCGCTCATCGGCCTCGGACGCGGCATCGCCTTGCCATCCTCCGCCAGCAATTCGCAGTGAGCTTCAATGGCCTCGCGGACGTTGTCGAAGGCTTCTTCCACCGTGTCACCGGCGCTGAAGCAGCCGGGAAGATCGGGAACGACTACGCCGAAGGCTGTCTTGCGCGTCCCCGGTTCAATGGCGATGGTGAACTTCATCTTAGGCCTGCCTGTTTCCTGATCTTGTGTACGAGTCCTTTGCCAAGGTCCTTCTTCGGATGTGGCACCGTAATGTGCCCTGGCCGCGTGACGTGCACGAAGACGTGATGACTGCCGACCGTCCGGCGCAACGTCCAGCCGGCCTGCTCGAGTTCGCGGATGAGGTCGGCACTTTTCAAGGTGGGTATTGTAACCACCGAACGTCTTGCCGATCAACACCATACCCACTGATCATGTGTGGCGGCTCCGGTCAGCGCAGCCGCAGGCTGTAAAGCGTTGCTTGGATAGGTAGCAGGCCCCCGCTACCAACGCATTCGAAGCGAACGGCCCCGCTGTCGGCAACGACAGCCAATTCCAAAAATACCTAACACCGCCGGGGTGCCGTTCGACTATCCCGACTTGCTGGTCCGAAACGCAGGATCAGACTGAACCTGTGGGGACCAACGACGCCCCGCCGGTGGTGCGCCCAATCCTCATCAAATGAAGGAGGAACGCCATGAAAGGGAAATTCCAGGGCGTCATGCGAAGCTCCATTTTTTTCTCGAGCGTTCTGCTGCTTGCCGCGTGTGGTGGGGGCGGCGGAGACGGGCCCAAAGTTTCGAATGCGGCTGTTGGGGGGCTGTGGCAGGGGCAGGTAACGATTTCAGGGCAAGGAGAGTACGACCTGATGGGGGTCATCGCTGAGGACGGTAGAGGATATTTCTTGCAGGAAGACGGGGTGATGTACTGGGGAACCGTCAGGTCGTCAGGTAACAAGATCACGTCGACAATGACCGGTGCCGGCATTTACGACTTGCCGCTATGGGACGGATCCTCGAGCGGGACTGGATCTCTCGAAGGCACGATTCAGGCACGAGCGTCTATTGCTGCAAGTTCCGCCTTTACGACCGCACTCGGCGCCAGGACGACTGCAACGATCTCGGTGTCCTATGCGGTGCTCTACGACGACGATTCGTCGCTTGCTTTGATTGCAGGCAACTATGCGGATTTCGTAGGAATCTATTCGGGCGTCCTCAATATTTCCAGCAACGGGGACTTATTCCTGCAGGACCCTGACTCTGGCTGCGTCATGAACGGAAGGTTTGCAATCATCAACCCGGCGTTCAACGCCTATGACGTCCAGTTGTCCTACGCCAGTTGCACCGGAACCTATGCGGATTTCAACGGCGTGACTTTCTCGGGCCTCGCGGTTTATGACAAAGACTGGGAGGAACTGTATTTGTTTACGCATGGAACGGTTGGCGGGGCCCCGTATGCGATGCTTTACGACTTCTATCGCCCCTGAGAATCGGCGCACGAACTCCTGAGCAGCAGCGCGACGCCCGACAGTCGGCGTCAAGACGGACGTCGAGACTAAGGTCAAAAGACGCCCCGCTCTGCGGGGCGTTGCCCAGCTGGGGCGCGGTGGTGGTGTACTCGAAGGGATAGCCGTCGTTCGGAATGGCCGTCCCGTCGTAAGAGCAGGAAACGCTTGCAGCAACGCCGTCGCCGGGAGTCTTGTTCGAAAAGCCCGCCGGGTAGTACCGATTGCCCGAGCCTCCTGAGAAGTTGAAGCCGGTGAACATGCAGTCCCCACTGGTCTCGAACGTGATGGTGTCGGCTTCTTCCTTGATCGATTTGTTGCCACCGTTGCCATGGCAGGGCAGGTTGATCTCGTGCGAGCAGGCCGCAGGGAAAATACTGCGGCGGACGCTGTGAACTTAATCGATTCTTTCCGCACGAGGGGAGACGGACTCGCCACTCCCGCATCGCTTCTCGATGGGCGTCACGAGGTGATCCACATTCACAGTGGCGAGCATGGCCTCGAAATCAGGCGTGTAGTACCCCATCGCCACGAGTTGGCCGATCGCTGGCCGCGCGACTCCGACCTCCCCGAGCAGCAAGTGGGCACTTACCCAGGTTGAAAGGAAGTTTGGGTTTGCGCCGATGAGAACGTCGTTCGCGATCGACTCGCGCGCCTGAATCCAGTGCTCGCGCGCGACGGCTCCCTGGTCGCGACGCGTGGCGAGCTGGCCCCCGACGATGTGCGCCTGTGCCTGCAGCAGTCGCAGGTTACGATCACCCCGCCCGGCATCGCCCTCCCGAGTCAGCGTCGCGAACGCGGCTGCGAGCAGTTGGTCGGCCGAGGCCGTTTTGCCCAAAGCGAGCCGCAGTCGCGCCGACTCAATCTGCGCGTTCGCCAACTCGCGCCGCCAGGCGCTGTTGGTCCTGTCGGTCGCGACCAGATCGGAGAGCACCTGAAGGGCTTCACCGTCGTGGCCTGCGGCCTCCTGCAGGCGGCCAGCGCTGCGCGCAATGCCGCCGAGCTGCAAACTGTACTTGCCCAGCCAGAATCGCCAGTCGGCCTGCTTCGCATCGAAGGCCACGAGGGCCCTGGCCGCGCCGACAGCCTCGCGAACGTGTTTCGTCGCTGCAACTTCGGCACCACAGAGGGCCAGCGTACGGCCGAGGATGCCGTTGCTGATGAGCAGCCGCTCGGCCGCATCACGGTCGTCCGGGCTGCGGGAAGACAGCTCTGCCTTGATGCGGCGCACGTCGCGATAGGCGGCGATGGCCTGCGCGAGTTGCCCCTGCTCGAGCGCGATCTTACCCAGGCTGTCGTGCGCGTCCGCGAGGTCGGCCTGGCGTGGCACATCGCCTGGTTGGCGCGACGCCAGCAGCGTGGCGGTCGCGAGGACGGACCCATAGAGTTTCCTTGCCGCCTCGAACTCCCCACGCGTCTCGAGCACTCGACCAGCGTTGGTGCGGGCCGAAGACAGGACTTCCAGCCAGTCGTCCTGCGGTCGCTCGGCCGTGGCTCGCGCAAGCAGTTCGGCCGCGCGAGAGAAGCTCTCGAGAGCACGGTCGCGATCGCCCTGGAAGTATTGGGCGTTGCCCAGGTGGTTCAGCGTCTCGGCGTAGGCGGCTTCGCGCTCGGGGTCATCAGGCGAGCGTCGCAGGAGTTCCGCGCCCAGTTGCGAGGCCGCGAGATACGACTCCATGGCCGCGGCGAGCTGGCCCTCGTCCTGGCGCACGTTGCCGATCTTCTGCAGCGCCTTGCTGCGCAGCGCGAGCGTCTGGTCGGTGACGTCGTGCAGCGGCAGCGACGAGAAGTAAGCCATTGCCTGATTGTCCACCGCCACGAGTATGTCGAGCCTCTGCACCTCCCGCAGCCGGTCGTTCAGGTCGGTCAGCATGAAGGCGACGAGGTCCTCGGCCTGCTTCTGCCTCTGCTCCGCGGCCTTGCGCGCGATGCGGGCTTCGATCGCGAGCGCCGTCACGACGCCGGTCAATACGAGCGCGAACGCAGTGACCAGCACCAGCCGCCGGTTGCGTCGCCGCAGGTCGCGCTGCTTGAGCACGTCGAAGCCGACGCCGAGCAGGCCCGCGATGAGCTTGAGCCGTGCGTTGGATTTTCCGTCGGCTCCCGGCCGCGCGTCGGCTGCGACTGGCTCGAGGCGCGGCCCGGTCGCAGGGCTATCCATGTCGTCGAGGAAGCGCAGGGCAGGCGGGAAGCACTCGAGCGACTCCCGTCCCGGAAGGTCGCTTGCGTTGGGCTCGCCGTCCACGATCAGGCAGAAGATGCGATCGCCGCGGCCGAGGCTCCTGAAGTAGCGAATCTCCTCGTTGACCCACCGTGAGACGCTTGCGCCGGGCGAGCAGATGACGATGAGGTTGGCCGAATCCTGCAGCGCCTCTCGGATGTGGGCGCCCAGGTCGGTCGCGCTCGGCAGGTCGCTGCGATCGCGGAACACCGGAGAGAGGCGCCGCGAAGCCGCGCCCGATTGCGTTCGCGCGAGGGGCGAGGGCACGCGGTAGGTTTCCAGCGCCGTCTGCAGCCAGCGTGCCCACCGCTCGTCACGGTGGCTGTAGCTGATGAAGGCACTGTAACGGCAAGCGACTGCGGGGATTGGGGCCGACATCGCCGGGAAGATTATCACCGCGGACCCGGATGCCGAATTTCGCTCACGACCGGCGACTTGTTGCGCCCCGTCGATAGGAGCAGGATCGCAGCTCCGGCCGTGCGACGGCGGCACAGACGCATGAACCAACCGGCCGATTTCCGGCTCGAGACCAGCGACCAGGGTCAGACCGCCGTGCTGACCGGCGACTGGACGGCCGTGCGCATGGGTTCGGCCAACGAACTCCTCGGCGCCGCGCTGCAGGGTTCGCGCGGCGTCGCCATCGACGCGAACGGTATCGACCGCTGCGACACCTCCGGTGCGTACGGCATCCTGAAGGCCATCGAGCAGGCGACTGAACAGGGCAAGATCAGTGCTCGCGCGGAGATCCTGCGGCTGCTGGACCTGGTCGCGCACGCCACTGCGGCGCCACGGACGCCCGTCGTAAAGCGGCGCGCGCTCTACGACCTGTTCGAACGCTTCGGCCGCAGCATCGTGAGCGTCGGTTCGGATTTCTACGACTTCAACGTATTCACCGGCAACCTGCTGTTCGCCATCGGTCGGGCCATCCGACGGCCGGCCAGGGTGCGCTGGGCCGCCGTCTTCGCGCTGGCAGAGCGGGCCGGGCTGGATGCGATACCGATCGTCGCCACCACGACCTTTTTCATTGGCGCGGTGGTGGCCTTGCTGGGCGCCAACATACTCGGTGATTTCGGCGCCCAGGTCTTCGTCGTGGACCTGATCGGCATTGCCGTGCTCCGCGAGTTCAACGTCCTGGTCACCGCGCTGCTCCTGGCCGGCCGATCGGCTTCGGCCTTCGCGGCCGAGATCGGGGCGATGAAGATGAAGCAGGAAATCGACGCCATGCAGGTGCTGGGAGTGGATCCCTTCGACGCCCTGGTACTGCCGCGGTTCATGGCGCTGTTGTTCATCACGCCCTTGCTCACCTTCGTCGCTACGCTGGCGGGATTGGCCGGCGGCCTGGCAGTTACCTGGGGAGTGCTGGACCTCGGTCCAACGATGTTTTTCCAGCGCATGATCGATGATGTCGGGGTGATGCACTTCTGGGTCGGCCTCTCGAAAGCACCGGTGCTGGCAGGAGTGATCGCCGCCATCGGTTGCCGGCAGGGCATGGAAGTGGGTGGGGACGTCGAGTCCCTTGGCCGCGCCGTCACCTCGGCAGTCGTGCAGGCGATCTTCGCCACCATCCTGATCGATGCGATCTTCGCCGTGATCTACATGAAGCTAGACCTGTGACGGAAATCGACGAAGCACCGCTGGACAGGGAAGCCCCGCCCATCGAGGTGCGTGGACTGATCTCGCGCATCGGTGATCGCACCATCCACGACAACCTCGATCTGGTCGTGAACCGGGGCGATGTCGTCGGTGTGGTCGGCGCGTCGGGCACCGGCAAATCGGTGCTGCTGAACACGATCATCGGCCTGAGAAGCGCCGAGGGCGGATCGGTGATGATTTTTGGCCAGGACATCCGCTATGCCCGCCGCCCGCAATGGACGGCGATCAACCGCCGCTGGGGCGTCCTGTTTCAGCAAGGGGCCCTGTGGTCGAACCTCACGGTCAAGGAGAATGTGGCCGCACCACTCTTCGAGCACACGGACATGCTCAAGGACGAAATCGACGAGCTGGCGGACCTGAAGATCGCCCTGGCCGGCCTGCCGCCCGGTGCCGGGGCGTTGAAGCCCTCCGAGCTCTCAGGAGGCATGATCAAGCGCGCCAGCCTGGCGCGCGCCCTGGCGCTGGACCCGGAACTGCTGTTCCTCGACGAGCCCACCTCGGGACTCGATCCGATCGGTGCGGCCGCCTTCGACGAACTGATCCGCGATCTTTCGGACAGCCTGGACCTGACCGTGTTCATGATCACCCACGATCTCGACAGCCTCTATACGATCACCGACCAGGTGGCCGTCCTCGCGGACAAGAAGGTGGTTGCCATGGCGCCCGTTCGCGAGCTCGAAAAGTCCGATCATCCCTGGATCCAGGAGTATTTTGGGGGTCCTCGCGGACGCATGGCGTCCGGTTTGCGCGCTGCACGAGGAGCACGCTGATGGAGCGCAACGCCAACTACGCCCTCGTGGGCCTCACGTCGACCCTGCTGGTGATCGGCCTGGTCGTCTTCAGCGTCTGGCTGGCGGCGTTCAGGTTCAACCAGGACTACGACTACTACGACATCGTCTTCGCAGGGCCGGTGCGCGGTTTGTCGCAGGGCGGCGAGGTTCATTTCAACGGCATCAAGGTCGGCGAAGTGACAGAGATCTCGCTCGATACCGTCGATCCCACCCAGGTGATCGCCAGGGCCAAGGTGACGTCGGACGTGCCGATCCGTGTCGACAGCTTCGCCACGCTCGAGCCGCAGGGCATCACCGGCGTGAACTACGTGCAGATCACCGCAGGCACGCCCACCCAGCGGCTGTTGAAGCGGGTGGCCCCCAAGGGCACCGTGCCGCGGATCCGCTCCGAGCGCGGCATGCTCTCCGACTTGCTGGCCAGCGGTGGCAGCGTCCTGGCGCGTGCAATCGAGGCCCTCGACCGGGTCAACCGCGTGCTGTCGGAAGACAACATCAAGCGCATCAGCGGCATGCTCGACGACGTGCAGGCCGCGACCGCGGAGCTGCGCGAACGCAAGGCCATCATTGCCGACGCACAGCGCGCGTTGCAGAGCGCGGACCGCGCGGCGCAGGAAATCGGCGAACTCGCCGCGTCGAGTAATGACCTGATCAAAGGCGATGGCCGTCAGATCGTGGCCAGGCTGGGCAACGCGGCCACCGACATCGAGGCCGCAGCCACGGATCTGCGCACGATGATGGGCAGGCTGCAGGGTCCGACGGGCGACTTCGCTGTCACCGGCCTGCAGCAGATCACCTCCGCCGGTGCCAGCCTGCAGCAAGCTGCCGACAGTTTTGACCGGATTCTCGGCGAGATACAACAAAGCCCGCAGGGCCTGGTCAACAAGCCGCCGGCGCGGGAAATCGAGGTCAAGCCATGATCCTCGCCCCACATGCAGTGGTCGTGAAGTCGGTGAGCCGCGGAGCACTAGTGATCGCTGCGGCGAGCCTGCTGGCCGGTTGCATTTCGCTCTTCCCGCAGACGGAACCGGCCCAGCTCTATCGCTTCGGCGTCACGATGCCGCAGGTGCAGGAGGCGACGTCAGGTGAGCCAGGCTTCGGCGTCCTGCTGGCGGCCTCAGGCTTTGATCGTGCTGCTGCCGGTGACCGCATCCTGACGGTCACCGGCACGCAGGCGGCCTACATCAAGGACGCGCGCTGGGTAGCCGCGTCGGTGGGTCTGTTCGACTCGGCCTTGCAACGTGCGTTCGACGCAGACAAGGGTCCCGCCCGCCTGGTCGATCGCGCCGAGATTGTCCACGCCGACTATGTGCTCAAGCTCGACGTGCGGACGTTCGAGGCTCGCTACGACCACGGCCAGGTCGCCACGCCGACGATAGTGGTGGAGGTGCACGCAGCTCTGGATCGCACACAGGACCGGACCGTCGTGGGCGACCGTAGCTTCAGCGCTGACGTCACTGCCAGCGACAATCGCGTGGGCGCCATCGCCGAGGCGTTCGATCAAGCGGTCGCCCGGGTACTGGGCGAGCTGGTTTCCTGGGTCAACGCTCGGGGAGAAGGCTGAGTCGTCCGATGCTGGAAACCTGACGGCGTTGTGGCAACGCGCGGTTTCATGCCATGCACCGGTTCAGTCATCGTCCACGATGATGACGGTGACCTGGGT
Organism: Pseudomonadota bacterium; assembly: GCA_016704655.1. Lineage (GTDB taxonomy): Bacteria > Pseudomonadota > Gammaproteobacteria > Steroidobacterales > Steroidobacteraceae > RPQJ01. Next base: position 110,186 of record JADIZR010000015.1, read on the forward strand.
GATGGAGCCGAGCGTTGCGCCAGCGGTCGGGTCGTCGATGACAACGTCGAAGAGTTCGGTTGACTCCCGCAACCGCGTCGGACACGATCGGAATCAGCAGTGTCTTGCTCGTCTCGCCGGGTCCGAGGGACTCGCGGACCGTGCCCCGCGCGGCATAGTCACGGTCCGTCATCGCGCTGTCGTCGACGGTTCTCCAGCCGAAGGAGATCGTGCCCGTGGCGCCGCCGCGGCGCACCACGCGCAAAGGCACCGCTCCTGCCGACTCGCTGACCGTGACGGTGTCTGCTGCGAACCCCAGTCGTCCGGGGCCAGCGGCTGCCGCGACGATCGGTGTCGGCGCCACAGTCAGCGCAAGGGCTGCGGCAAGGTCCGGTTGAACGACATCCTCAGCTGTCGCCAGGGAGTTGGCGAGCTCAGGAACGGCTGGTGTGGAATCTATCGCAGCAGAATCGGCTGCAGCTGGGATTGCCTGCGGCCGTACTTCGCGCGGTGGCAGGCGCGCAACGTCATCGCTCTTTATTCCAGAGATGCTTTCGGGACCGCTGTCGGGTGCCAGTCGGACCCAGGCGACATAGAGCCCAACCGCGAGGATGCCGAGGCCAGCGGTAGCCAGCCACCAGCGCGAAATTCCGGGTCGCACCTGGTGTCGGTCTAACCTGTGCCTGGCCTGGGCACGCTGCGGCGTAGCCACGAGCCCGAGCCCTTCGAGCAAATCGGCGACGCTGCGCGGTCGATCGCCTCTGGTCCAGGCGAGGCCCTGACGGAGCGTCCGCCACTCCCGCCGCGACAGGCCGCGAATACGGCGCGGTCGTTGGCCCTGGTCGCGCGCCTCCCGGGCCGAACAGCGCCCGAACGGGTGTTCACCACTCAGCAGCTCGTATGCCACGCAGGCGAAACTGAATACATCGTCGCGGAGATCCGGAGCTGCACCCTCCAACTGCTCGCAGCTGGCATACGTCGGCGTGGCCGCATGGAACGGGGGCGGTTGATCCGATATCCATGGCTCCGTCACGTGCGGATGCGCAAGGCCAAAATCCAGCACGCGCACGTCACCCTGCGTCGTGATCATCACGTTGCCGGGTTTGAGATCCATGTGCAGGACACCGCGCGAGTGCGCGTACGCTACTGCATTGCCGAGGTCGCGCAGGATGTCGGTCGCCGCCTGGCGCGGCAGCTTGCCGGGACGGATGCGCTGGATCAGGTCGCTCAGCAGCTCGCCCTCGAGCAGCTCCATCGTGATGAAGTACACGTCGCCGTCGTGATCGAAGTCGAAGACGTTGACGATGCCGGGATGGGACAGTGCCTGCGCCTGGTGCGCCTCGCGGCGCAGTGCCTGCAGCGCATCCGGACGATGTGCGAACTCCTCGCGCAGCACCTTGACGGCCACGTAACGATTCGGCGGCGGCAGGCCTTCCTTATTGCGGTCCAGCGCCCGGTACACCGTGCCCATGCCGCCGCGGCCAAGTTCTCGTTCCAGCACATAGCGCTGACGCAGCACGGTCCCCGGCGCTACGGCGGGCCCGGTGGAAATTCGGGCGGTCTGGTCGGAATGCCGCGTCGTTGTCGTCACGGACGGCAATCCAGCGCTCGGCGCACGGTCGGTCAACTCTGCCGGCAACGGACTCGTCATGTCACGGTCCGGCTCGGCCGTTGCACTGTTCTCAATCTTGAATGAATGCAAACCCATGGTGCCGGTGCAATGCGTGCCGTAAATCAGGAGCGCCTTTGTAGGCCATGAATTTGTGCAGGTCCAGCAGATATCTCGATCGGTTCGGTCGAGATGGAGCGCAGTCCTGGAGATCTCCTGCAGGACGGTCGAGCTGTATTCCGTAAGCCACGGAAAGGACGAGACAAACCCCGACGGCGATGAGTGTTGGCTGCGACCTGATTTTCCCGACGTCTGGCCGCTTTACTTTTCACGGGACGAAGCCGATTTCTCGCTATCGCCGGTAAAGCCGTCCTGTCAGCCCACATCAACACCCCCTCCCGATGTGACGGCGGTCACAGTCGTGGGAGAGGGTCAAGCCTATTCTTCCCTCGATAAACGGGAGTCAGGTCCAGTGCCCAAGCAGAAGAAGCTCACGGAATCGAACCCCGACGCACCCGTCGAGCGGCGCGGTCAACCGCGAGGGGACGTGGGCTCCACGGACTGGGAGACCATCGTGCTCAAGCGGGTCGAGCGCCATGTCGAGTCCCTGTCGGGTGACACCAATTCTTGTGTGGTCGCACCGAACCCGTCCGGCTGGGAGGAAGCAGCACTTCTCGCTCTGCGGCGCCGAATTCGTGATCTCAAGGCCGAGTAGGCCGGCGAACAGTTAACCAGACACCGGGCCGCCGGACGCGACACGCCACCGTCTGATTTTTTTTTTTTAAGGGGGTGTTTTCCCCCGTGTAATGACGGGGGGGGCGCAGGAGGGGGGGCGCGGCGCCCGTCAGCATACGCCCGCGGGACTATCCACGACGACCTGCGACTTGTTGTGCACCATCCAGGAGAGCAAGATCGCGCCTCGGGCCGTTATCGTCGAAAGGGGGAAGCGATCATGGACCTCAGCAAGCAGATTGCGCGCGTCAAGGCCATCCTCGGAACGCCGCGCACCGAGTGGCCCGTCATCGCCTCCGAGCCGGCGACGATCGGAGGCATCTACAAGGACTACGTGCTGATCCTGGCCGCGATCCCGGCGGTGTTCGGGTTCCTGAAGTACAGCGTCATCGGCATCAATCTGCCGTTCCTCGGGACCTATCGCGCAGGCGTAGGAGCAGGCCTCAGCGGAATGGTCGTGAGCTACGTGCTCGGGCTGGCGTCCGTGTACGTCCTGTCACTGATCGTCGATGCGTTGGCTCCCACCTTCGATGGTCAGAAGAACAGCGTGCAGGCCTTCAAGGCGGTGGTCTACGCCTCGACGGCCAGCTGGATCGCCGGAATTGGCCAGGTCCTGCCTTGGGTTTCGGTGCTGATCCTGCTGGCGGGTGGCGTCTACAGCATCTACCTGCTCTATCTCGGGCTGCCGCAGACGATGAAGTGTCCTGCGGAAAAGGCCGCCGGTTATACCGCAGTCACTTTCGTCATCGCGATCGTCTTGAGCTGGCTGATCAGTTTCGCCGTCGGCGGCGTCATCGGCGTCGGCAGCATGCGCGGCTCCGGCGCGCCCGGCGTCAGCGATTCCGGGGATGCCGGCGGCTTCGACGAGGACAGCCCCATGGGTAAGCTGGAGTCCATGGCGCGGCAGGCGGAGGAGGCGGGCAAGCAGATGGAAGCCGCGCAGAAGTCCGGCGATGTGCAGGCCCAGCGCGACGCCGCAGGTGAAATGATGTCGGCGGTGATGGGCGGGGGAGCCCAGGTCGAGTCACTCGCGCCCGATCGGATCAAGCCCTTCGTGCCGGAGTCTATTGCCGGCCTGCAGCGGACGGAGATCTCGGCCGAGCGTAACAACGCCATGGGAATGCAGGTCAGCGAGGCACGCGGGACGTACTCGGACGATACGGGGCGTGTTTTGCGCCTCGAGATCATGGACATGGGCGGCATGAAGGGCATGCTGGCGTTCGCCGGCTGGGCTGGCGGGGAGCAGGAGCGGGAAACGGACAGCGGCTACGAGAAAACCTACAAGCAGGACGGCCGGCTCGTCCACGAGGAGTGGGACAGCGAGCAGAAAAGTGGCGAATACACGACCGTGCTGGGCGAGCGGTTCTCAGTCAAGTTGAGCGGCGAGGCGTCGAGCATCACGGAACTCAAGACAGCCGTCGCAAGTCTCGACCTGGCGGGTCTCGAAGCCCTGCGCAACGAGGGCGTGAAGCAGAACTGACGCTGCACCACACGCGGGCCGCGCCGCCCGGTCCGGCCCAACGTTGCTTTGCGCTAATTGTTCTTTGCGCCTTGTTCGACCCACTGCCGGATCGTTGCAATCTCGGCGGGCTCAAGTGGCTTGGCATCGCCATGCGGCATCTTCAACGCAGGGTCCGCGCGCCCTTCGACCAGCATGACGAGCACGCTCGTCAGCGGATCTCCCGGAAGGACCACTGGTCCATACTGCGTGCC
>JADIZR010000016.1 GCA_016704655.1 Pseudomonadota bacterium
CGCTGGAGCTCGCCGTGCGCGAGGCGAAGCGTCACCGCGCAGCCAGCAATGCTTTAACCCCGACAACTCCTGCCACGGCGCCCTGATGCTTTCCACGACCAACCTCTCGATCCAGTTCGAAGCCAAGCCGCTGTTCGAGCACGTCTCCGTCAAGTTCAGCGACGGCAACCGGTACGGGCTGATCGGCGCCAACGGCAGCGGCAAGTCCACGCTGATGAAGATCCTGGGCGGCGAGCTGGAGCAGAGTTCCGGCGACGTCGTAATGCAGACCGGCATGCGCATGGGCAAGCTCAGCCAGAACCAGTTCGCCTACGAAGACGAACGCGTGCTCGATGTCGTGATGCAGGGCCATGCCGAAATGTGGGCCGCCATGCGCGAGCGCGACCTGATCTACGCCAACGCCGAAGCGACCGACGACGACTACATGCGCGCGGCCGAGCTCGAAGGCAAGGTCGCCGAGTACGACGGCTACACGGCCGAAGCGCGGGCGGGCGCGATCCTGATCGACGCGGGCATCGACGAATCGAAGCACAACCTGCCGATGCGCGAGATTCCGCCGGGCCTGAAAGCTGCGCGTGCTGCTGGCGCAGGCGCTGTTCTCGCGGCCCGACGTGCTGCTGCTCGACGAGCCCACCAACAACCTCGATATCAACTCGATCCGCTGGCTCGAGCGCACGATCAACGCGTACGACGCGACCATGATCATCATCAGCCACGACCGGCACTTCCTGAACCAGGTGTGCACGCACATCGCCGACCTTGATTACCAGCAGCTCAAGATCTGCCCGGGCAACTACGACGATTTCATGCTCGCGTCGGTGCAGGCGCGCCAGCGCGTCGGGCGTCGAACGCCAAGGCCAAGCCCAGATCTCGGACCTGCAGAATTCGTGCGCCGATTCTCTGCGAATGCGTCGAAGGCACGGCAGGCCACGTCGCGCAAGCGCCAGCTCGAGAAGATCAAGATCGAGGAGATCCGGCCCTCGTCGCGGCAGAACCCGTACATCCGTTTCGAGCAGGCGAAGAAGCTGTATCGTTCGGCGGTGACTGTCGACGGCCTGACGTTCCGCTACCCGGGCGCCGACAGGGATATTTTCACCAAACTCAAGTTCACGATCGAGGCCGAGCAGCGTGTGGCGATCATCGGTCCGAACGGCATCGGCAAGACGACGCTGATGCGTTGTCTTGCGGGCGACCTGACGCCGACGGCCGGAACGATCACCTGGGTGGAGAACGCGCAGGTCGGCTACATGCCGCAGGACCCGAGCGCGGAGTTCGAACAGAAGACCGACCTGCTCACCTGGATGTCCACCTGGACCGGCAAGGCCGACGACGAGCAAATTGTGCGCGCCACGCTGGGACGCCTGCTGTTCTCCGGTGACGAGACCAAGAAGCAGGTGAGGGTGCTGTCAGGCGGCGAGAAGGGCCGCATGATGTACGGCAAGATGATGTTGACGCGGCCCAACGTGATGCTGATGGACGAGCCGACCAACCACATGGACATGGAAACGATCGAGTCGCTGCAGATCGGGCTGGAAAAAGTACCCAGGCACGCTGATCTTCGTGTCCCACGATCGCGAGTTCGTGGGCGGGCTGGCCAACCGCATGATCGAGCTGAAGCCCGACGGCAGTGTCACCGATTTCACCGGTACCTACGACGAATACCTCGAGGCGCAGGGCCTCGAATCCTAGGCCAGGGCCTCGGCCTGTCGGGCTGCAAGCCGCCTGGATCCCCTGGGTCCGGCCGAGCTGCGCACCGTCTACCGAAGCGCGTATAAGAAGTGAAGGAATGTTGTTTCCAGCGGTGTCGCCGCGGGAACTGCTTGCTGTCGTCTCTTCAACCGGGAGTCAATCATGAATCGCGACGAAGGCGTCGAATCGTCGGTCTCGCGCCTCGCGGAGCAGTTCGTCACGACCTGGAACGCCCACGACATGGGGCGCCTGCAGGATCTCTATGCCGACGACGCAGATTTCGTGAACGTGATTGGCATGCGCTGGAACGGTGCTGGCGAAATTGCGCGCATGCACGTTGTGCTGCACGAATCGCGCATGCGACAGACGACCTTGCGCAGCGAGGGAATGACGGTGCGCGTGCTGGCGCCGTCGGTCGCCGTCGTTCACGACACCTGGGTGCTGACCGGTGATCCAGGTGCGCCAGGTTGGAAGACTGGTGAGCAGCGACGCGGCATTCTCGTGCACGTGCTGAAGCTGGACGGCGCAGGCAAGTGGCACATCGCCGTGTCGCAGAACACGGACATCCAGGACCTGCCTAACACCTAGGAGCGGAGGTTCTTCCGGCTTTTTTCCGCGCCTGCTCAGGTATGCTCGCCGACTTCATGAATCGGGGGTGAGCAATGACGAGATTGATCCTGGCGTTGGTAGCCATGGCGTTGACATCGATGCCCGTCGTGGCGGACACGCAGGCGCACGAGGCACAGGCCCGCGAGATCTACTCGCGCAGCATCGGGTTCCGGACGGCCGAGGGCCAGAAACAGGTTCCGGCGATGGTCGCCTACCTTAAGGGCGTACTGACAGAAGCGGGTGTCCCGGCCGCCGACATCGCGACACTTGATTCCGGCGAGGCGCAGGCGATGCTCGTGCGCGTGCCGGGGCGGGAGCGCGGCCGGCCGATCCTGTTCTCGGCGCACATGGACGTCGTCGACGCCCGCCCGGAGGACTGGGAACGCAGTCCTTTCACGCTGCTCGAGGAGAACGGCGTGTTCTGCGGTCGCGGCACCACCGACAACAAGGCGGGGTTGCCGCGTTGATATCTCCACGATCCTGCGCTTGCACGCCGCGAAGTTGCAGCCGGGCGTGATCGTCTTCGGGTTCGTCGGCGATGAAGAAACGGGCATGTTGACGGCCAAGCTCATCGCGGACCATCCGTGGGTGGCCAACGCCGAGTTCGCCATCAACACGGACGCCGGCAGCCGGCCTGCTGGACGATTCGACCGGCAAGCCACTCATCTACCTGGTGCGGGAGCCGAAAAGACCTATGCCTCCCCTTTGCACTGACGGTCACCAATGAAGGCGGCCACCGGTTCGCGCCCCCGCGCGGACAATGCGATCTACCAGCTGGCGCGCGCGATGCTCAAGGTCGAGGCGTACCACTTCCCGGTGATGGCCAACGACCTGACCCGGGCCTACCTCGGCGCCGTGGGGCAGGCCCAGGCGGGCGAGGTCGGCGAAGCGTTGCGGAAGTTCGCCGCCGATCCGGCCGATGCGGCCGCGGCGGAGAAGCTGTCGAGGTCGCCGGAGTTCGTGGGCACGACGCGTACGACCTGCGTGATGACGATGCTCGATGCGGGACATGCCGAGAACGCCTTGCCGCAGAAGGCGACGGCCACCGTCAACTGCCGCATCTTCCCGGGTGTTCCCGTCGAGGCCGTGCGTGACGCGCTCGTGGCGGCGATTGCCGACGCCGGCGTGCAGGTGACTACCCTCGACACTCCGGAAGCGAGTCGGTGTCCGAAATGCGGCCCGACGTGATGCAAGCCATCACGCGTGCAGTACATGAAAAGTACACGGGCGTCCCGATCGTGCCTTATCTCGAATCTGGGGGCACCGACGGCAAGGTCTATCGCACCGCAGGCATCCCGACGTTTGCGAGCTCCGGCCTGTTCTCGAAGCCGTCCGAGATGTATGCGCACGGCCTCAACGAGCGTCTGCCGGTGAGTTCCTTCTACGAAGGACTCGACCACATCTATCAACTCGCAGTGGAGCTCGGCGGGGCAAAGCGCGCGCAGTAGTCAAGACTGGTGCCTGGCAGAGGTAGATCAGTGCCATACGAAGTCAGTTGGGAGCCACACGGTGTGTAGTCCCGCTATTACGGCAATGTCACTGGCGAGGACATGCGTCGGCACATCGAGGAAGTCTGCAAGGACGAGCGGTTCGAGCAACATCGCTACAACATTCTCGACTTCTCTGACGCAACCGACTTCAGCCCAACCGAAAGAGACCTGCTGATCAACAGTGGTGTGCTGATTGCGGCGGCGTTCACGAACCATCAGGTGTTGATTGCCGCGGTCGTCACGCGGCAGAACGTCAAGGAAGCCCTGGAGCGATTCCATGCGCTCGGCGTGTCGCCCTATGTGGCGAAGATCTTTCCGACGATAGCTGAAGCGAGGAAATGGATTCAGGAGTCCGGGTTCACGGCGGGGCACCACAGTGTCGCCTGATCGTCCAGGTGCAACTTCGTAACCCGTTGATTTGACCGAAGAAGTGTTGTGATAATGGTCGGGATGAAAGGATTTGAACCTTCGACTCCTACGTCCCGAACGCGAGGCAGGCCCGCCTTCACGTGGCTAAAAAGCCAACCAATACAATAACTTGATACTTATGTGAGCGCAACATAACGCACCTGAATGCAGGTGGAAGAGTGGCGTGTTGCCACGAATTACCCACGAATTTTTGAAATCTGAACCCGCGTTCGGGGCCGGGTGCAAACGCGGACCTGGACGTTACTGCACTAAGGAGGCGTTTCTTGGGGAAACATGGCCACTGGCTCGACATTGGGTCGAAAAACGATCCTGCAAATGTTGATTGTCGGGCCGGCCTAGCGGAACCGCGTGCGCCACCTTGCTCATTGGCGGCTGACCCGCACCGGGGCCCGCGACGGCGCCCTTCAGCCGATTGCAGAATGGCCATCTCAGCAACTTGATCGCAATTTCGCGCTGGCCGTATTCGCGAGCCCAGGCTAGAAATCGAGCAGTTCCCAAGCCTGGCGGGCTGCCTGATGTTCACGAACTGCCCCTTTGCTCCGCCGCGTTCGTTGGCCACAAATTCGGGTCACTGGGCAACCGGCTCCCGGGCGCGAACACTGATCGCGCAAGGGGTAAGAGCGAGCGTTACTGCCGCGCGACACAATGTCGGGTGGCGTCGCTCGAACGCGCGTGCGCACGAGCCGGTTCACAGCGAAGCATGGAAACGCAGCGTCGCAACGATACAGCCGTCGCCGCCGCGTTTGCGGTATGCGACCGCGCAGCTACTTGGCCGGCATGGACTCCATTGCCTGCTGATGCTGCAGCATCTGCTCCATCATCGTCTGCATCATGCCCATGCGCTCTTCCATCATCTGGTGGTGCTTCATCATGTCGCCACCCATCATGCCCTTGTCACCGGGCTTGCCTTTGTCGCCGCCCATGGCCATGCCGCCGCCCTGGCCTCCACCCATCGGCATCGGTTTGCTCATGCTGCGCATCATCGCCATGCTTTCCTGCATCGTCTGCATGTGCGCCTGCATCAGCTTCTGGCGTTCCTTCGGGTTGGTCGTCGCGTGGATCGTGTCCATCTGCGACTGCATCAACGTCATGTTCGTATGCATCTGGGACATTTGCGCATCCATCGGCATGCTCATCGCGGGCTTCGCGGGAGCGGCCGTGTCCTGCGCGGAGGCCATAGGCGTAACCAGAGTGCAGGTGACGACGGCGGCTGCGAGTATTGAGGTTTTCATGGTGGTTCTACCTTCAGGGTTGAATTGATCAAATTGTTCGATGTCGGCGACTGGCGGCAGCGAGCCCTACTGCTTTCGGCGCAGGACAGCGAACAGCACGGCGCCCACGACGACGATGGCCAACACGGGCAGCCATACCCCCCCAGTGCCATACCAGTGTTCATTCCCCATCGTCCCGCCATCCATCATGGCCCCCTGCGCAATCGCGGCATCGATGGGCAGCAACATGGCGGTGATGATGAGAACTGCAGTGGATAAGCGTGAGCTGGTGATCGTGTCCATAAAGCGAGTGTCCTATGTGGCCGAATTGGACGCTAATTCCCCGGTGGATTGGCCAGCCGAGTAGCGATGTGCTGCAGCGCCTCCGGTCAAATGCGCGAATGTTGGTATGTATGGGCGCAGGAGAAATCAGCGTCTGTACGTCAGCGCACATCCTGCGCTGACGCCTGTAACTGCCCACGCGGCGAAATTCTCGGCGACGAGACAGAAACGAGAACAAGCGTGCTTACCCTGTATCTTTTGTCCGCGCTAACACGCCGAGGATCCCGCAATGACGCCACGCCTCTTCCCTGCATTGATCCTGGTCGCCGCGTTCACGGGCCCTGCGTTCGCGCAGACCGCTCCCCATCAGCACGACCACCCGACGACCGCCAGCAGCGGCGCAGACATCAATGTTCCCGCGGCAGCGAAAGACGCCGTTGCCACCGTGGATCGATTTTCCGCGGCGTTGTCATCCGGCGATCTCGCCAAAGCCGGCAAGGAACTTGATCCCAACGTATTGATCCTCGAAAGCGGCGGGGCCGAGCGATCGGCCGCGGAGTACCTCGGCGGCCATGCCAGGTCCGATGCCGAGTTTCTGAAGACCGCACATCAACAGCTACGGCGCCGCACTGCCCATGCCAGCGGTGACTTCGCGTGGGTGGCGAGCGAAAGCGAGTTGCACCTGCAGAAAGACGGCAAGCCGGTGACCGTGCTCAGCACCGAGACCATGCTGCTGCAACGCAGTGGGTCGGCTTGGAAAATTGTTCACATCCACTGGTCGTCCCGGAAGAGGGACCCTTCCTCGGCGCACTAACGGCGTGCACTTCTTGGAAGTGTCTTGCGCCTCGCAAACGGTCCGACGTGATCTCTACTTAGCCGGACGCGGTAGGTCGCGTACTGGTCGCGATACTTTCGCGACAAAGGGACCCTAGAGTCGTTCTCTGTTGGCCCGTCGGGCCTGGATTGAACACGTCGAGGAGTCGGTCCATGAATGTGATCTGTAAGATGACTGCGGTCGTTCTGGCGCTAGGACTTGCGGCGTGCGCCAAGACCCCGGCAACGGGCGCCGCAAACGATGCGACTTCGGTCACTCCGACCAGTGCCGCGCTCGCCGTGGATACCTCTCTGCCGCCCATCGTCGCGTTCAAGTCCCCGACCTGCGGCTGTTGCGAATTGTGGGTGGAGCACATGCGTGCCGCCGGGTTTCAGGTCGAGGTCAAGGACACCCAGGACATGGGCGCGATCAAGGCCGAAGCCGGCGTCCCGGTGGGTCAAGGGTCTTGCCATACGGCCAAGGTGGGCAAGTATTTCCTCGAAGGTCATGTGCCGGCGGCGGACGTCAAGCGCCTGCTTGCGGAAGGCCCCGATGCGCGCGGTCTGATCGTGCCGGGCATGGTGCCCGGCTCGCCGGGCATGGAGCAGGGCGGTGTCACCAAACCCTACGACGTACTGCTGCTGGCGAAGGATGGGTCCACGACCGTCTATTCGCATCACGGCGACTGACGCCACCTGAGGACTCACAGCACCATTCAGGCCGTGCGCGGCGCGCGACCTGAACGCAACCGTTGACGCTCGACCCGCAAGCAATGCGCGTGAGTGACTACCGATGGCCGATCGATACGTACCTGCACTCCGTCACGACTGGCTGACCCCCTTCTACGATGTCATCGTGAAGTTCACGACGCGTGAGCGTCGGTTCAAGCGGGCACTGATTGGCCAAGCCCGCCTTGAACCGGGCTTACGCGTCCTGGACCTCGCGACCGGGTCCGGCACGCTGGCCCTCTGGATGAAGCAATGCCAGCCGAAGCTCGACCTGTCGGCGGTGGATGGCGATCCCACGATCCTTGCCATCGCCCGTCGCAAGGCAGCGAAGGCCAACGCCGAAATACAGTGGCTGCAGGCACTGTCCACCGAATTGCCTTTTCCGGCATTGCACTTCGACCGGGTCGTTTCGAGCCTCTTCTTTCACCACCTCACCTGGGAGGCCAAGCTGCGGACGGCACGCGAAGTCTTTCGAGTCACCAAGGCAGGGGGCGAGCTTCACGTAGCGGACTGGGGACGCCCGCAGGGACGCTTGATGCGGGGATTATTCGTCGGCATTCAACTGTTCGATGGCTTTGAAAACACCCGGGACAACGTGGCGGGACGACTCGTGCCGCTGTTCGAGCAGGCGGGTTTCGTCGACGTGACCACGACGCAAGCCTTCAACACGATGTTCGGAACGCTGGCGCTGTACCGGGCGACCAAGCCGGCGGTCTCCTCCGCGGTCAACGTGACGCCTTGATCCGTTGGCGCGGAGCGACGGTGCCTGCACGAACGCTAGGTCTGGCGGCGATCAGCGTGGCTGCCTTGGCGCTGCTGGTGTGGGTCCTCGTGCATTGGCGCTTGCCCGGCAACGACGCCGGCTACACGCCGGTGCAACCCATCGCCTTCTCGCACCGACTGCATTCAACCGACCTGCAGATCAACTGCCTCTACTGTCACGCCGGTGCGAACACGGCTCGCTACGCCGGCATGCCGGCGGCGAACGTCTGCATGAATTGCCATCGCTTCGTCGCCGCGCCGACGCAAGCGGTCAAGGACGAGCAGTGGCGGGCCGCCCGCGAGGGTCGCGACGTACGACGCATCGTCTCCGATGCCATGCGCACGCTCTACCGCGCGCAGGGTCTCGACGATGCGCTCAGGCCCGATCCCAAAATCACTCCCCAGCCAATTGCATGGGTGCGCGTGACCCAATTTCCCGATTTCGCGTACTTCGACCACCGTGCGCATTCACGCGTCGGCATCGAGTGCCAGCGCTGTCACGGTGAGGTGCAGACGTTCGAACGGACCCGGCAGGACCAGAGTCTTTCGATGGGTTCGTGCGTCGCCTGTCATCGGGAAAGCAATCGCCAGGGCGTGAACGGCATGGCCGTGCAGGCCTCCCTGGACTGCGTCAGTTGTCACCGTTGAGACTCCAAAGTTGAGCAAGTTCGACACCACATCGCGTCGCACTTTCCTGCAAGCCGCGGGTTTCACGATCGCCGCGGCCGCGATGCCCGGTTGCAGTCGCCCGCCCGAGCGCTCCCGCGTGACGCACCTCGTGCAGCCGGAAGTGGCGTCGCCGGGAGAACGGCTCCAATACGCGACCACGTGCCCGGGCTGCAGCGCCGGCTGCGGCGTGCTTGCGTCGGTTCGTGATGGCCGGCCGGTGAAGCTCGAGGGGCTGCCCGGGCACCCCGTGTCGCAGGGCGGGCTGTGTGCCGCGGGCCAGGCCTCCATCCTGGGACTCTATGACGGCAAGCGGGTTCGACAGCCGCGGCTGGACGGCAAGCCGGTGTCGTGGGACCGCATCGACGCGGGGCTCAAGACCGAATTTGCGGCGGCACGCGGCGCCACAAGAGTGCTCACCGGCACTGACGCGGCGGCCAGCCCGACCACGCGCGCGATGATCTCGCGATTCCTCGGCGGCTTCGCCGATGCCCGCCACGACGTCTACGACGTGCTGTCCGCGTCGGCCATCGCCGATGCGCATCGGGCGACACACGGCGCGCGGGTGATTCCGCGCTTTCGGTTCGACCGTGCGGACGTCGTCGTCGCGTTCGAAGCTGATTTTCTCGGCACCTGGATATCACCCGTGGAGTTCGCGGCCGCGTACACACGCCAACGGCCGCGACTACACGTGCAGGTCGAGTCCCGCATGACCCTGACTGGCAGCAAGGCAGATCGTCGCATCGTCGTGGCGCCCGGCGACCTGGGTCCGACGATGGCGGCACTGGTGGCGCGTCTCGCATCCAGAGCAGGCCACGGCGTCGTAGTTCCCGCGGTGCTGCCGACCGGCCTGACAGCGGAGACGATGGACCGGCTGGCCGACTCGCTCTGGCGGGCCCGGGGGCGCGCACTCGTTGCCTGCGGCAGCGAGAATGTCCCGTTGCAGCGCCTCGTCAGTTTCGCCAACGAAATGCTGCAAGCGTACGGATCAACGCTCGACTTGACGCGCCCTTCGCGACAGCGATTGGGAGATGACGCATCGATCGCGCGACTGACGCGTGAGCTCGAAACGGGCGCGGTCGGTGTGTTGGTCACCTCCGGCGTGAATCCGATCCACGAACTGCCCGAAGGGAGCCAGTGGGCTGAACTGCTGACCAAGGTGCCGGTGTGGGTCTCGGTCGCGGAGCGAGTTGACGAGACAGCGGCGCTGGCACGGTACCTGTGCCCGTCGCCTCACCCGTTCGAGAGCTGGGGCGATTACGAGCCGATTGCGGGCACCGTGTGCCTACGCCAGCCCACCACGGCCGCGGTGGGGCGACACGCGCTCGCTGGATGCCAGCCTCGCCGCGTGGAGCGGTGCGCCGCTCGCTGCCGAGGAGCTGCTGCGGGCCCGTTGGCGCGACGCGGTGTTTGACGCATCGACGGATGGCCCGTCCTTCGAAGCGTTCTGGGACCGGTCGCTGCGCGACGGCTGGACCCGCCGCTCGGATCCGGCAGTTGCGGCGCTGCATTTCGATGTGTCACAGGTGCCGAGCAGTGTCCCCGCGACGAGCAGAGCACTGGGCACGCTCGTGCTGATCGGTTATCCGACGGTCGCCTTGCTCGACGGACGGCAGGCGTTCAATCCATGGTTGCTCGAGTTGCCGGATCCGGTGACCAAAGTCACCTGGGAGAGTGGCGCGTCGGTCTCGCCCGCCACCGCACGGGTGCTGGGCGTGAGCGATGGCGACCTGATTCGTATCGCACCGGCCCGAGACGCGGAGTGGGCGTCGAAAGCCACGGCAGACGACCTGACGGTCGAGGTGCCCATCGTCGTGCAACCCGGCCAGCACGACGACGTCATCGCCGTGCCCATCGGCTACGGTCAGCGCGCTACGCAACGATTCGCCGGTATCGGACCGCGTTGGCTGGGCGCTGATACGTCCGACCGCGCGCGCGTCGGCGCCAACATCGCGCCGCTCCTTGCCCGTGCGCGCCCCGGCGAGGGTGTCGCACCGACGCCCGTGCGTGTCACTGTCGTTGGCCGCCGCCGCGAACTCGCTCGAACACAGGACCACTCATGGCTGCAGGCGAGCGGCAGGGACGCGTGGGGGACGGAGGCATCGGGCGCACTCATTCGCTTTGCGGAAGCTGGCACCGCTCCGCGCCCGACCCAATCGGAGACCGAACCGGGTGGCCCGGACCTTTGGCCCGACGAGCGTCAGCAGTTGGGGCCGCGCTGGGGCATGGCCATCGACCTCGATGCCTGCACCGGATGCAGCGCGTGCGTCGTTGCCTGTCAGGTGGAGAACAACACGCCGGTCGTCGGCCGCGATGAGGTGCGACGCCATCGCGAGATGCATTGGCTGCGCATCGACCGGTACTACCTCGAACGGCCGTCCGGAGTCGCGGTCGCGCACCAGCCGATGACCTGCCATCAGTGCGGCCATGCGCCATGCGAGACGGTGTGCCCGGTGTTGGCCACGACGCGCAGCAGCGACGGGCTCAATCAGCAGATCTACAGCCGCTGTGTCGGAACTCGCTACTGCATGAACAACTGTCCATTCAAGGTGCGTCGGTTCAACTGGTTCGATTACGCACACGACGAACGAATGGAAAACCTGGTGCTCAATCCCGACGTCACGGTTCGCTCGCGCGGCGTCGCGGAGAAGTGCACCTTCTGCGTACAGCGCATCCAGGACGCGCGACTGGCTGCACGACTGCGTGGTGAGGAACCGGCGGATGGCGACATCGTGCCCGCCTGTGCGCAGACCTGCGCCGCATCGGCCATCACGTTCGGCGACCTGAACGACCCGCATAGCCGCGTGCGTGCTCGCACCGGCGACGGCAGGGCGTACACGCTGCTCGAAGGACTCAACCTGCAGCCAGCCATCACGTACCTCGCCATGCAACGGCGCGACCGCTCGCCGGACGACGATGTCGATGGCAACTGACCCCCCAGCTCGCATGCCGGAGGCGTCTGCGTCGTCCGAGCAGGGTGCGCTGACGCGGGCGATGACGGATCTCGGGGGCGCCGCGCTCGGGCGGCCGCTGCGTGGTTGGTGGGCCTGCTTTGCTGTCGCGGTGTTGGCGCTGGCCGTGGGCGTCGTCGCGGTCACGTACCAGTTGCGCACGGGCATCGGAACCTGGGGGCTCAACCGCAGCGTGGGTTGGGCGTACGACATCACCAACTTCGTGTTCTGGATCGGCGTCGGCCACGCAGGCACGCTGATTTCCGCGATCCTGCTGCTGTTCCGGCAGCGCTGGCGCGCCGGCGTCAGCCGCGCGGCAGAGACCATGACGATCATCGCAATCGTCTGCGCGGCGATCTTCCCGGTGATTCACCTCGGCCGCCCGTGGTTGATGCTGTGGGTCCTGCCGCTGCCCAACTCACGCGGTCCACTCTGGGTCAACTTCAGTTCGCCGTTGACCTGGGACGTGTTCGCCATCCTGACGTACTTCGTGGTCTCGCTGCTGTTCTGGTACCTGGGACTGCTGCCGGACTTCGCGAGTTTGAGCCACGCGGCCACGGGCTGGCGCCGTCGCGTATTCGGGTTGCTGAGCCTGGGCTGGAACGGCTCCCTGCGGACCTGGGCACGCTACGAGAGGACGTGCCTGCTGCTCGCGGGGCTTGCCACGGCACTGGTCATCTCCGTGCACTCGGTGGTGAGCTTCGATTTCGCCGCGTCCTTGGTGCCGGGCTGGCACACCACGATCTTCCCGCCGTATTTCGTGGTGGGCGCGATCTTCTCGGGCATGGCCATGGTGCTCGCGCTGCTGGTGGTCATGCGCCGCGCCATGGCGTTGCAGTCATACGTGACGCTGCAGCAACTCGACGCCATGTGCAAAATCATGCTCGCGACGAGCGGTCTGCTCGGCCTCGCCTACCTCATCGAGACCATGACGGCGCTGTATGGCAATCATGGCCCGGACCGCTTCATGCTCATGCTGCGCATGCAAGGTCCATTGGCGGCGTACTACTGGGCCATGATCGCCTGCAACGTGCTGGTGCCGCAGCTGCTGTGGTCGGGGAGGGTGCGCCGCAACCGGCCGCTCGTGTTTGCGATCGCGCTACTCGCGCTCGCCGGAATGTGGCTCGAGCGTTTTCTGATCATCGTCGGTTCGCTGCAGCGCGACTTCCTGCCGTCGGGCTGGGTGGACTACCTGCCGACACGGATCGAGGTTGCGACGCTGGTCGGCAGCTTCGGGCTGTTCCTTGTTTGCTTCCTGCTGTTCTGTCGATGGCTGCCGGTCGTCTCGATCGCCGAGAGCAGGGCGGGACACCGCACGCGCCTGCGGGTGGCCGACCGGTGAGCGGGCACGGGCTACTGGCGACGTTTGAAACGGAAGCGGCCCTGGTCGAAGCGGCACGCGCCGTCGACTCCGCCGGCCACGCGATCGTGGACGCCTATGCGCCGTACTCGATCGAAGGCTGGCCGGCACTGGCGCATGCCGAGGCATCGCGTGTCGGTTGGGCATGCCTCAGTGGCGGCGTGCTTGGGGCCGTCGGGGGACTGACGCTGCAGGCCTGGACCAGTGCGGTCAGTTGGCCACTCGACATTGGCGGCAAGCCAGTGCTCGCCTGGCTGGCGTTCATTCCGGTCGCGTTTGAGCTCATGGTCCTGGGGGCGGCCGCCGGCGCCGGCCTGTCCTTTCTGATTCTGTCGCGACTTCGCCCGCGTTGGCGACAGCCCGGGTTGCGCGACACGTGGCCGCACGATCGATTTGTTCTCGAAGTAGCCGCCGCCGGGAAGTGCGACTCGAAACTGCCCATTCGCTGTTGCGCGCGTTGGGTGCGGTGGTGATCTCCGAGCTGAGCAGCGTGGCGATCTCCGCGCCGACGGCGACCGCGCAATCGTTCCGATGGCTGGATCGGACGTTGATCGGGGTCGCGTGCGCCGCCACGGGCTTGTCACTTCTGCTGTGGCCGGACTGGACACGCCGCAATCTGACCTACGCACCGGACATGGCCGTTTCGCCCGCCGTCACGACCTACAGCTCGAGTGCAGTATCAGAGGACGCGCAAAGTTTGCGCGCACCGGTCCCGGGCACCGTGCCGCGCGGACCGCTGCCGCTGCACTACGAGGCAACGGAAGCAGACGCGCTCCGCGCGGCCGTGGAACTGCAGGTTCCGCCTGGGATCGCTGCAGAGCCTGACCGGTTGCGGGCGGAGAAGTTGTTCGAGATTTACTGCCAGCCGTGCCACGGCAATGACGGGCATGGGGACGGAATCACGATTAAGCGAGGCTTCCAGCCGCCGCCATCGCTGCTGACGCAGCACGCGCGCGACATGCGGGACGGGCAGATGTTTCACGTCATTACGTACGGTCAGAAATTGATGCCTTCTCAGGCGTCGCAGGTCCGTGCCGATGACCGTTGGCGGCTGATCATGCATGTGCGGCGGCTGCAGCAGCGCCTGCCGGTCGATCCGCCTCCGTTTGGCTCACCCCCCGCGACAGAGCCGCCACCGCCATGACGCTTGCGCGCCACCGCGACGGCACAATCCCTGCGTTCGGTGCGATTGCGGCCGTCATCGCGATCGCGGGTGCGCTCCTGCAGACCGAGCGTCTCGGGCTCAACTTG
Source organism: Pseudomonadota bacterium (assembly GCA_016704655.1). GTDB lineage: Bacteria > Pseudomonadota > Gammaproteobacteria > Steroidobacterales > Steroidobacteraceae > RPQJ01. Next base: position 14,243 of record JADIZR010000016.1, read on the forward strand.
CTGCTCGCGGGCGTGTATCTGGCGGGCCTTGCGGTGGGCGCGTTGTTCTTCACGGCGGCGCAGGTGGTCACCGGGGCGACGTGGAGCGATTCCCTGCGCACGATTCCCGCCACGCTCCCATCGACGCTGCCCATGGCAACGGTGTTGTTGCTGGTGGTGTTCCTTGCTCACCCCGAGACCTACTCCTGGACCGGCGAGCAACAGTCGGGACTGCGTGGCGTCTGGTTGTCCCGACCATTTTTCATCGCGCGATCGAGCCTGTACCTTGGGCTCTGGATGCTGTCAGCGCGACTTCTGACACGGCCGGCCGCGTCCTCACGCGTCGCGGCCGGCGTCCTGGCGGTGCTCGCACTGACCGGATGGCTTGCGGCCAGCGACTGGCTGATGTCGCTGACACCGCAGTGGACGAGCACGATCTTCGGCGTCTACGTGTTCATGGGATTTGTCGTCAGCGCCGTGGCCGCCATGCTCCTGACCTGCATCTGGGTGCGCGTGCGAAACCCGACGTGCCGGTCCGTTTCGGAGGGTCAGTTGAGGGACCTGGCCACGATGCTGCTGGGGTTCAGCTGCCTCTGGGCGTACCTGTGGTATTGCCAGTACATGCTGATCTGGTACACCAACCAGCCGCACGAATCGACCTACTACGCTGTCCGAACCGGCACCGACTGGCGCGTGCTGTTTTTTGCAACCGTCGTCCTGAAGTGGGCCGTCCCGTTCGTGCTGCTGCTGTCCCGGGCGGGAAAACGCCGTCTTGCGATGCTCACACTGGCGGCCGGCAGTGCCCTGTTGGGCCATTGGTTGGATCTCTACGTCATGATCGTCCCTGGCGTCCTGCCGGATCGACCGATGCCCGGTCTGCTGGAGGTGGGCCTGGCGCTCGGCGTCGGCACCGCTTGCGTTTGGACTCTGCGGTTCCCCGGACTATCTACGACAGGAAGCCGATAGTCGTCCTACGGCCACGCCATCGCGGTAAGGCGGTCAACGCTTGACTCTGGACTATGGTCCAGACTGCAGACTGGCGGCCCATAGGAGATCAGGCATGTCCAATCTCGGCATCGGTCAACTCGCGAAGCGCGCCGGAGTCGCCATCGACACCGTTCGTTACTACGAGCGCAACCAGCTCCTGGCCCCGGCGGGCCGGCTCGCCTCCGGCTACCGTCGTTACGGCGAGTCCGAGCTGAAGCGCCTGCGTTTCATCCGCCGCGCCGAGGCGCTCGGCTTCACGCTCGAGGACATTCGCGGCCCGCTGTCGCTGAGCGACGAGCGCAACGTCGCCAAGGTCAAACGTGCGGCGGAAGCAAAGCTGACTGACATCGAGCAGCGAATCGCCGAACTGCAGCGCATCCGTAAGGGACTGCGCACGCTGATCACAGCCTGCCCCGGCCACGGCCGGGCGGAAGCCTGCCCCATTCTGAATGCACTCACCCAGGAGAATCCGCGATGAGCGCTTCCCACGATCAACACACACACACGTGTTGCCACGCCTCCAAACAGCACGGTCCCGACACCGCTGCCGGTGAGACGACGCGTGCGACCGATGTCGGAGCCGCGGCAGGGACGTCGTCGAGCCCGGTGGACGGGCACGCCCACGGGCCGGATTCTCAGCGTTCACACGGGGTCCATTCGACGCCGGGAGAGGCCCTGATCGATCCCGTGTGCGGCATGAGCGTGAAGGCCGACTCGCCGCATCACACGATGCACGAAGGTCACGATTACCGATTCTGCTCGGCGGGCTGCCGCACCAAGTTTGTCGCGGACCCTGCCCGCTACTTGAAGCCGGTGGTTGCCGTGGTTGAGAAGCCGCCCGCCGGCACGCAGTACACCTGCCCGATGCACCCGGAGATCGTGCGTGACGCGCCGGGTGTGTGCCCGATCTGCGGCATGGCCCTCGAGCCGATGATGCCGAGCCTGGACGACGACGAGAACCCGGAGCTCACGGATTTCCGTCGCCGCTTCTGGTGGACCCTGCCGCTGTCGCTGACCGTGCTGGCACTCGCCATGTTGGGACACCGCACCACCGTACTGTCCGCCACTGCCCGCACCTGGCTCGAGCTGGTGCTCACGGTACCGGTCGTGTTGTGGGCGGGCTGGCCGTTTTTCGTGCGCTGGGCGCAGTCGATCGTCAATCGCAGTCCCAACATGTGGACGCTGATCGGGACGGGCGTGGGGGCCGCTTTCGCCTACAGCGTCGTCGCGACCGTGGCACCGGGTTTGTTCCCGGACGCCTTTCGTGAACACGGGCGGGTCGGTGTCTATTTCGAGGCGGCGGCGATCATCGTCTCGCTGACGCTGATGGGTCAGCTGCTGGAACTGAAGGCCCGTTCGAGCACGTCGGCGGCGCTCAAAGCCCTGCTGAGGCTGGCGCCCAAGACCGCGCGGCGACTGGGTGCCGACGGCAGCGAAGAGGACATTCCGTTGACGCACGTGCATGTCGGTGACCGACTGCGTGTCCGTCCGGGCGAGAAGGTGCCGGTCGACGGCGAGGTGTTGGAGGGGCGCTCCAGCGTCGATGAGTCGATGCTGACCGGGGAGCCGATACCGATCGAGAAGACCCCGGGTGCCAAAGTGATCGGTGCGACCTTGAACGGCACCGGCGCGCTGATCATGCGCGCGGACAAAGTCGGCTCCGAAACGGTGCTCGCGCAGATCGTGCAACTGGTCGCGCAGGCGCAGCGCTCGCGGGCGCCGATGCAGCGACTTGCCGATAAAGTGAGCTTCTGGTTTGTACTCGCGGTGCTGGCGGTGGCGATCGTCACCTTCGTCGTCTGGGGCGTGTTTGGTCCCGAGCCGTCGTGGACGTACGCGGTGGTGAACGCCGTGGCGGTGCTGATCATCGCCTGTCCCTGCGCGCTCGGCCTGGCCACGCCGATGACGGTCATGGTGGCGAGTGGTCGTGCCGCGCAGGCTGGCGTCCTGTTCCGCGACGCCGAGGCGATCGAGCGACTGCGCACGATTGACACCTTGATTGTGGACAAGACCGGCACCCTGACGCAGGGCCGGCCGGCTTTTCGTGACGTGATCGGGCAGGGCAACGTGACGGCCGATGACGTGCTGAGGCTCGCTGCCAGTCTCGACCAGGGCAGTGAGCACCCGCTCGCCGATGCGATCGTCGCGGAAGCCAGGCGACGCAACCTCTCGCTGTCCGGCGCGGAGGAGTTCGAGTCGGTCACCGGTCTCGGCGTCCGTGGACGGGTCGAGGGCCGCGCGCTCGTGCTCGGCAATACGGCACTCATGCGTGAGGTCGGGGCCGATCCCGGTGCACTCGCCGACGCCGCAGAAAAGCTTAGGCTCGACGGGGCCACCGCGATGTTCCTCGCGGTGGATGGCGCGGCGGCGGGGCTGATCGCAGTGGCCGACCCCATCAAGGACGGTGCCGCCGCCGCCATCAAGGCGCTGCACGCAGCGGGCCTGCGCGTGGTGATGGCCACCGGCGATGGTCGAACGACGGCCGAAGCCGTGGCGCGGAATCTCGGCATCGACGAGGTGCACGGCGAGGTTCGACCCAAGGACAAGGCAGACCTGGTGCAGCGGCTGAAAGCTGAGGGGCGCCGCGTCGCCATGGCGGGCGATGGCATCAATGACGCGCCGGCGCTGGCAGCCGCGGACGTGGGCATTGCCATGGGGACGGGCACCGACGTTGCCATGTCGAGCGCGCAGGTCACCTTGGTCAAGGGCGACCTGCGCGGCATTGCTCGTGCCCGGGAGATTTCGAGCGCTGCCGTGACCAACATGAAGCAGAACCTCGCCTTTGCTTTCCTCTACAACGCGCTGGGCGTGCCCGTCGCCGCGGGCGTCCTCTATCCAGCGTTCGGCGTGTTGCTGAGCCCCATGTTCGCCGCACTGGCGATGAGTCTGTCCTCGGTGTCGGTGGTAGCCAATGCCCTGCGACTGCGCAATGCATCGCTGCGCAGCGACTAGCGACACCGAGCCCAAGCAACCGACAGCCTGCAGACCGGTAGGGAGGGTGTCGTGTCCGCAGATACTTTGCGAACTTCTCGTGCGAGGGTCACGACCGACGCGATGCTTTCCGTGTCCAGACACTGAGGAATGAGCGCATGTCGTCTGCCGGCAATGAGTCAATGCATGAAGGAGTGACCGCTCACGGGCGACGGGTTGCGCTCGCCGCAGCGTCGCTGGGACTCCTGTTCTGTGCAACGGTGTCGGCCGCCGAGCCCCTGGTAATCGTCAAGTATCAGTCCGCGTTCGCGGACTATCATCAATTCGACACGCAGGCCCCAGCGGTCGCGTGGCGGCAGGCCAATGACGCGATCGGCAGTGGCAGCGAGGGTGCCGCGCACGGCATGCACGGTCCGACGGAACCGCCCCCCGCGGACACCACCGAATCCCAGCCGACGACCTCCGGCGATCATCGAGAACACCGCCAATGAGGCCGTGGCGTGGTGTTGAGTTCGGCGGGTTGCGCACCGCGCTGGTGGCGCTTCCGTTACTGCTCGCCGGCTGTGCGTCGACGGCCATTCAGGACAACCAGGCAGCGACGAGCGCTTTCGCTTTGCACGAGGTGGGCGTGGAGGTGCAGCTGCAGTCAACCGACGATGCCCGGGCGGCGGCGGCGACGAACGCCCGGACACTGCTCGCCGAACCGTTGACCGCCGACGGCGCGGTGCAGATCGCCGTGGGGTACAGCCCGACCTTTCAGCGCCTGCTGGCTGACAGCGCCGCCGCCTCGGCCGCCGCGACACAGTCGGCCCGTCTGCCGAACCCGATCCTGAGCTACAGCTGTCTGGCGGCTGGCGACGTCACCGAGATCGAACGGGCACTCACCCTATCGTTGCTCGATTTCGTCTTGCTGCCACAGCGTCGTCGCCTCGCTGACCTGCAGCAGGCGCAACATCGACTGCGCAGTGCAGGGGACGTGATCGGGACCGCCACCGCAGCGCGCGAGGCGTGGATCGACGCGGTGGCGGCAAGGCAGTCGCTGGCGTATGCGGCGCAGGCGCAAAAGGCGGCCGAGGCCGGCGCCGAACTCGGCCGGCGCATGGCTGCTGTGGGCAATTTCTCGCGTCTGGAGGCGGCCAGGGAGCAAGCGTTCTACGCTGAAACCACGGCGGAAGTCGCCCGTGCACAGCTCGAGGCGCAGCGCACCCGCGAGGTGCTGATCCGGCTGCTCGGGCTGTCGGGCGACCTCGCCGACAAGCTGACGCTGCCGGATCGACTGCCGGACTTGCCAGCGAATCCCGACGATGAGTCGGTGCTCGCGCGGCGGGCGTTCGACGAGCGCCTGGACGTGGCACTCGCTCGTGCGGAACTCGACTTCACCGCCCGCTCCCTGGGCTTGACGCGGGTGACCAGCACGGTGAACGCGCTGGAAGTGGGTGTCGCGAGCGACAGCGCGACGGGAGAGGAGACGTTGAACGGCTACGAGCTCGAGTTGCGGCTGCCGCTCTTTGATTTCGGCGACGCGCGCCGGGCGAATGCGGAGGCCGTTTACCTGGCCGCACTCAACCGCACCGCGGCCGTGATCGCCGAGGCGCAGTCGCACCTGCGCGAGAGCTACCTCGCCTATCGCACGACCTACGACCTGGCCCGGCATTACCGCGACGAGATCGTGCCGCTGCGCAAGACGATCTCGGAGGAGAACCTGTTGCGCTACAACGGCATGTTGATCAGCGTCTTCGAACTGCTGGCCGATGCGCGCGAGCAGGTCGCGAGCGTGCGGCAGGCGATCACCGCGCAACGTGATTTCTGGGCGGCGGACGCGAGCTTGCGCTCGACGCTGATCGGTCGTCCGGTCGAGGGCGTGGCTCTCGGTCTCCCCAACGTGACACCCGGCGCCGGCACGGCGCAGCCGCATTGAATCATTCAACGATGGGCACGCGATGACCTCACGACGCAGTTTTCTCGCCGGCGCCAGCGCGCTGATCGGGGCCAGCACCGTTGCGAAAGCGGCGCTGGCAGCCCTGCCAGAGCCGCAGTTCCAGGCCAGCGCAGCGTCCGCGCCACCGCTGCTGCCCAACGCCGGCTCGCCGTATCGGCCGGTCGTCACGCTGAATGGCTGGAGCCTGCCGTTTCGCATGAAGAACGGCTGGAAGGAGTTTCACCTCGTCGCCGAGCCGGTCGAGCGCGAGTTCGCCCCCGGCATGATTGCGCGGCTGTGGGGTTACAACGGCCAGTCACCGGGCCCTACGATCGAAGTGGTGGAAGGCGACAGGGTCCGCATCTTCGTCACCAATCGCTTGCCTGAGCACACCACCATCCACTGGCACGGGCAGCGCCTGCCGAACGGCATGGACGGCGTCGGCGGGCTCAATCAGCCGCAGATCAAGCCGGGCCAGACCTACGTCTACGAATTCGTGGCGCGGCGCCCGGGCACCTTCATGTACCACCCGCACGCCGATGAGATGGTGCAGATGGCGATGGGCATGATGGGTTTCTGGGTCACGCACCCGCGCGATCCGAACCTGCACCGGGTCGACCGCGACTTCGTGTTCCTGCTGAACGCCTACGACGTGGTGCCGGGCAGCGCGACGCCGCGCATCAACACCATGCTCGATTTCAACCTCTGGACCTGGAACAGCCGCGTGTTCCCCGGTATCGATCCACTGGTGTGTCGGCTCGGCGATCGGGTGCGGATCCGCATCGGCAACCTGACCATGACCAATCACCCGATCCACCTGCACGGGCACGAGTTCGTGGTGACGGGGACGGACGGCGGCTGGACGCCGCCGGCCTCGCGTTGGCCCGAAGTCACGACCGATGTCGCCGTCGGCCAGATGCGCGCGATCGAGTTCGACGCCACCGAGCCGGGCGACTGGGCGTTTCACTGCCACAAGAGCCATCACACGATGAATGCGATGGGTCATGACGTGCCCACCATGATCGGCGTGCCGCAGGACGACCTCGCCGCGGCGATCAGCGACCTCATTCCCGACTACATGACGATGGGATCGGCCGGCATGGCGGAAATGGGCGCGATGGAGATGCCACTGCCGGACAACACGTTGCCGATGATGACCGGTACCGGACCTTTCGGACCGCTCGAAATGGGCGGGATGTTCACCACCGTCAAGGTCCGTTCAGGCCTTGCACGCGATGACTACTCTCGGACCCGGGTTCGTACGCCCAGCCTGCGGGAACGCGCGCCTTTGAATGGACGGGTGCACCGTTGGAGCCGGTTCGCGCGCCGAACAGCCGCAACGCGGGCGAGCCGGCACCGTTTCAGGTTCGCAAGCCCACCGATCATTCCGGGCATTGATGGCCGCACGAACGCGATTCGAACACGCGCCAGCAGACTTCAATACACGACCTAACTAGGAGCACGACCGATGAACACACGACTGACCGGAATTCTCGTCCTGGCGCTTGCAACCGGCACCGCCGTCGCCGGGCAGGCAACGGACCCCACGGCCCAACACGCCCACGATCACGCCACCGTGCCAACGGCCGCGTCGGCGGCGGTAACCGCGCCGCAGACGGAGGGTGAGATTCGCAAGGTGGATGTCGCGGCGCAGAAGCTCACCGTCAAGCACGGGCGCATTGAGAACCTCGGCATGTCACCGATGACCATGGTGTTTCGGGTCAAGGACCCGGCGTTCCTGACCCAGGTCAAGCCGGGCGACCAGGTAAAGATGACCGTGGAGCGGATCGAGGGCGCGCTGACCATCGTTGCGCTGCAACGGGTCCCCTGAGGGCCGAGACACGGCCGCGAAGATTCGCTGCTGCAATGGTCGCTGTCTGAGAATTCCGGGGGACGAAGCGAGATGAAGAAGGTCGTTTGGATTGTCGGGGTGCTAGTTGCAGCGGGTGCGGTCGCGCTCGGGTGGGCGTATTCGGGGCAGTACAACGTCGCGGCCGACGCGCCCCATTGGGACGTCACGACGCGCGCGCTGGCGACCATCCGCGAACGTTCGATCGCGGTTCGCGCGGCGGACCTGGCAGTGCCGAATCTGGCGGACCCTGCGCTGATCGCGCTCGGCGCCGAGCATTACGCCGGCATGTGCACCGGGTGTCACCTGGCGCCCGGCGTGGGCGACAACGAGATGCGCCAGGGGCTCTACCCGCAGCCACCCAACCTCTCGCAGCCGCGGGATCGCAGCCCGGCAGAGACGTTCTGGATCATCAAGCACGGTCTCAAGATGTCGGGCATGCCGGCCTGGGGCGTGACCCACGACGACGAGGCCATCTGGGGACTGGTCGCGTTTCTGCAGCAACTCCCGACCATGGATGCCACCGTCTACGCGGCGTTCACGCAGGACACCGGTGAGGCAGATCACGATCAAGACGCTCACGAACACGGCGACACGGAGCACGGTGGTGATGGCTCGAGTACATTGGCGGGCGCTACCATGGGCGGGTCGGCGGACGCCGTAGGTACGCACGAGCATCCCGATGGGGAGAGGCATGATCATTGAAACAGCAGCGCGCGCCGCGTCGATCGAGGAGCGGGGCATGAGCCGCAAGCCGGGGGCATCGGGCACCCTTGTGCCACGTCGCGTCTTGGCGGTGGAGGAGGAAGGTGACCTCGCGCGCGTGGTCAAGCGTCACGTCGAGGACATCGGTTGTCTGGTCCGCATTGCGCCCAGCGGCGAAAGCGCGCTGGAAGCGGCCGCGAATCAGGAGTTCGATCTCGTGCTGCTTGATGTGATGCTGCCGGGCATCGATGGCCTCGAAGTCTGCCGACGCCTGCGCGCGCGCCAGCAGTACATGCCGGTGCTCATGCTCACGGCGCGTTCGAGCGAGATCGACAAGGTGCTCGGGCTCGAAACCGGCGCCGACGACTACCTGACGAAGCCCTTCAGCGTCCAGGAACTGCTGGCTCGCATCAAGGCGATTTTCCGTCGCATGGACGCGCTGGCGGTGCCACGCACGACGCCCGAACGCGTCATCGACGTGGCAGGCGGCCTGCGCATCGACCCCTCGACACGCGAGGTCTTCCTGAAGGACCGGCCGATCCCGCTGACGCACAAGGAGTTCGACCTGCTGCGGCACTTCGCCGAGAACCCGGGTCGGGTGTACACGCGGGCACAACTGCTCGACGCGGTGTGGGGATACAGCCATGAAGGCTATGAGCACGCGGTCAATTGCCACATCAACCGGCTGCGCGCCAAGATCGAGCCGAACCCGAGCGAGCCCCAGTACCTGCTGACGGCTTGGGGCGTGGGCTATAAATTCACGACTGAACCGACCGTCACGGGATGATGCTGCCGCGCACGTTGTTTGGCAGGCTGCTGCTGATCTTCATCGTCTTCGGCCTAGTCATGACGGGCGCACTGCTGGTCGTGATGCAGGTCTCGCACCGGCTCTACCACCGGGAATTCGACCAGACCGTCAATCGTGAGCTGGCCCAGCGTTACGTGGCCTCGAATTTCCTGTTGACGGATGCGCCACTGAACGCCGCGACCCTGCACCGCGGCATCGGCAAGCTCGCGGCGGCCAATCCGGAGGTGGATATCTACCTGCTGGATGACGGCGGCGGCATCGTGGCGTCCTCGGTGCCGCCCGCCGAGCGGCGTCGGGCGCGCATCGACCTGCGTCCGGTGCACGAGTTCCTGGCGGGGCGCAGTGCGCCGATCCTGGGGGACGACCCACGCGACGTCGGTCGTCAGGAAGTCTTTTCTGCCGCACCGTTTCATGTGGCGGACTGCCCGGGAGACATTCTCTACATCGTGCTGCGGCGTGAGGAGCACGCGCCTGGCGCGGCTCGCTTGCGCACGACGTATGCCGTCGGCGAGGGCGCCGGCGTGATCCTCACCGCAGCGGTGCTCTCGGTGGCCCTGAGCCTGCTCTTTCTCAGGCTTCTCACCCGGCGCCTGGGTGTGCTGGAGGGGGCGATCCGACGCTTCCGGGACGCGAACGGCATCGCAACACCGCCTCGTCACGAGTCGGGCTCGGCGTCGGGCGGCGACGAGGTGGACCGCCTCGAATCGCTGTTCGGCGACCTGGCCGCGCGGATCGAGGCGCAGATGGCAGCACTCAAGTCGACCGACGTGATGCGTCGCGAGCTGCTGGCGAACGTCTCGCACGACCTGCGCACGCCACTGACGACGCTGCTTGCGCACCTGGAAACGCTGCAGATGAAGCAATCGGAGTTGACGCCGCAGGAGCGAGGCGAGTACCTCGACGTGGCCACGAGGCAGAGTCGACGCATCGGCCTGCTGGTCGAACAGCTGCTGGAGGCCGCCAAACTCGAGGCTGGCCAAGTCACGGTCAATGTCGAACCGTTCCCGATCGGCGAACTGCTGCAGGACGTCGTGCAGAAGTTCGCGCTGGCCGCCCGCGATTGCGGAGTGGCACTCGAAGTCGACGCGATGGCGGCAGCCACCATGGTGAGCGGGGACATCGCTCTGCTGGAGCGCGTGCTCGACAACCTGATCGACAACGCCCTGCGCCACACACCCATCGGCGGGCGCGTGACCGTGCAGTCGCAACCGCGGGGTGAGCGGGTCCGCGTTTCGGTGACCGATTCGGGTCCTGGGTTGACGCGCGAGGAAGCCGAGCGCGCGTTTGAGCGTTTCTATCGTGGCGATCCGGGTCGCTCGACGCACTCTGGTCAATCGGGTCTCGGACTAGCCATCGTCAAGAGCATTCTTGAGCTGCACGGCAGCGATGTCGCCGTCGAGAGTCAGCCGGGACACGGTGCGTCATTTTATTTTGAGCTGCCGATCGTCACGCAACCGCCAAGAACAGCCCCAACATAGGGCATGTCGTGCCGCTCGCGCACCAATCGCGTGCATCGAGCAAATACCCGCCCCGTGCCGCCGAGTTCAAACCACGTTTTGTACTTAGTTCGGCATCCCGCGATATTTTTGAGACTTCTGCGTCCGACCATGGGCTGTGTACTTGGTCCGTCGAACCGTCCGCGGCGCAGGCCCGGCGGCGCGCGTGACGAGCGGAAAATGTTCTTTCGATCTATTTGGCTGGAGGAGGATGACGATGAAACGATTTATCACGCTGTTGAGTGCCGGCGCTGTGGCGCTGATGCTGTCGAACTCGGTGATGGCTGGGACGGAAAGTTCGGTCACGGCCGCCCAAATCCAGGCAGCGAAGACCCCCGCGGACCACGAGGCCATCGCCGTCGCCTACGACAAGGAAGCTGCCCGGTTTGACGCCATGGCTAAGGACCACGCGTCGATGGCTAAGTCGTACAAGGCGGCCGCCACCACGCAGAAGGGCATGAACGCCGCAGCCATGGGAATGCACTGCGAAAAGCTCGTCGAAACGTACAAGAAGGCCGCCGAAGAAAACCGGCAGATGGCGGCCGAACATCGCAAGATGAAGATGTAGGTTGAATATGGAATAGGGTTGCCACCCTGGCGCCGCTCACCCGCCGCAGCAATTGGTCTACCCCATTTTGTTGTGCAGTGACTGCGCCGGGGCGGCAGCCCACCATGGCGTGCCGGTTTGGCATCCGTTCCTCGCGCGCCGATCGGGCATCGTCCCTTGGCCATTTGCTCGCAGGCGTTGTCGCAAAACGCCGCTCATTGGACCGCGTGACCTCGCGACAGCGCTTACTGCGTCAACGCCGCCTGCAGCCCACCGGCCAACCGACACCTGAAGCGACGAAGCGATCCGCGCCCCGCGGCCAGGTTGCGACTTCTACCTAGTTTGCGTTACTCGCGACACTTGCGAGAAAGTCTTTGCTCGACGATGCCTCTGCGTCCTAGGCGGTCCGGCGGCGCCGGCCATTGGACGCGATGAATGGGCATCGAGGGTACAACGACCATGTCTCGCGGTTCGAGCAGACCAGGCAGCGCACGGCTGTCCCCGTCGGTAAGCGTGGCCCCGGACACGCTGCGATTTCTCGTGCGCGCCGGATTTCTGTCGGACGCCTCGCCCGATGCGGACGTGACTCCCGAGTACCGAGAACGCGAGCGATTCGTTCAACGGGCCCAGCGACTGGGGTTCGACTTGCACGAGATTCGCGAGCTGCTTTCGATCAGCGACGGCGTCTCGCGGGAGATGACATCGCTTCACGCGTCGATCGCAAGTCAGGTTGAAAACATCGAGCAGCGGATCGTCGCCCTCATGCGCGTGCGGCAGGCGCTGCTACAGACGCCCGAGCGGCCCGACCGCCACGCCGCGCACCCGCTTCGCCCGATCGTGGCTGCGTTGCAGGGTGACTCCCGTGATTGACGCACTCGAGGCCACGCCCGGCCGCGGCGAAACCGACGAGCGGTCGGTGGCACTCGCACTCGGTGGCGGTGGCGCACGCGGGCTCGCACACCTCGGCGTGCTGGAGGTACTCGAGACGGAGGGGATACGGCCGACATTCCTCGCTGGCACCAGCATCGGTGGACTGGTGGGAGCGTTGTGGGCCAGCGCGATACCGGCCGCGGAGATCATTGCGATCGCACGCGGCTTTCGATTCCCGCGACGTTTCGTGCCGGGAAGAGTGCTCAGCTGGGAGCAGATATTTCCCACGGCGGTTCCACGGCTGGAGCGCTGGGCCTTTGAGGATCTCGGAACGCCGCTCGTCGTGTCCGCCGTTGACCTGCTGGCCGGCGAGGAAGTCATGCTGCACACGGGTCCGCTCCTGCCTGCGATCCGGGCGACCTGTGCGGTACCGGGCGTGCTGCCTCCCGAACCACTGGGCGGGCGCCGCCTCGTGGACGGCGGCGTGATGAACGTACTGCCGGTGGATCTGGCGTGGTCGTGGGAGCCAGAGATCGTGATTGCCGTGAACATCATTGCCTCGCCGCGACAAACCGTGCGTCTGGACTCACGCTACGCGCGGATCGCAACGGCGCTCGGCAGGATCGTGCCGAACCCGATGACCGCGCACCTCGCCTATGAGATCGCAATGCGTGCCGTTGAAGTCGCGCTCGACCGCCAACGGGCGCTGGCGATCGCAATGACCGGCCCCGAAGTACTGATCGACGTCGATCTTGGGGATGTCTCGATCGGCGACTTTCACCGGCTGGACGAGGTGGTCGAGATCGGGCGCCGGGCGACACGAGTCGCCCTGCCACGGCTTCACGCCGCACTGGCGGCACCGCCCTGCATCGCGACCCACGCCGACGGTCGCTTCACCTTGCACATCGACCCGGTGTGCCGCATGGCGATCAGTCCGGGGCGTGCGCGCGCCCAGTGCGAGCGCGACGGGGTCACGTATTACTTCTGTTCGATCAATTGTCGCGACAGCTTTGAGCGTCACCAGGATCGCTACGGCGCCATGCGACCCGCCTGCGGTTCGGAATCGTCGTTGGGAGGAGCGCAGAGTGGTCATTGATTCATCCAGGTTGATCCGGCGGTTCGCGGGTTGCGCGCTCGGCTTGGCGCTCGCGTGGGCCGCGCCCATGACCGCAGCGGCCGACCGGCCACCACCGACCGACCCACAGCTGGCGGACCTGCTCGGCGAGGCCGTGGCGAACAATCCCGAGCTCGCGGCTGCGCGGAGTGAACGCGACGCCGCACAGCAGCGGATCGCGCCGGCCGGGGCCCTGGAGGACCCGATGCTCGAGCTTGGCGTGATCAATGCTCCGCTCGACCCGCTGAGCCTCCGTCGCGAAGACATGACCATGAAGATGCTCGGCCTCAGCCAGAAGCTGCCGTTTGCCGGCAAGCGGGACCTGCGCCGCGCGGTCGCTACGGCCGACGCCGACAGCGTGGAGCTCGCAGTGCAGGAAGCAAGCAACCAGCTCGTGCGCGACGTGCGCGTCGCGTACGAGGAACTGGCCTTCAATGCGGAATCCCAGCGCATCGTGGCGCGGACACGGACGGCGCTCGAGCAACTCGAGGCAATCGCGCGTTCGCGCTACGACGTGGGGCAGGCCGCGCAGAATGACGTACTCGATTCGCAGACCGAGCTGGAGCGCCTGCGCATTGAGCAACTGCGACTGACGCGGGAGAACACGGTCCTGCAGAGCGAATTGCGGCGCCTGCTCGGCCGTACCGGACCGCCGACGCCGATCAATGTCGCTGCGCCACAACTGGCAGCGGGTTCGGCGCTCGGCGTCGATTCCGCCGGCCTCGCGATCGAGAACCGGCCGCAGCTGCTGGCCTTGCAGGCGCTGGTGGAGCGCAATACCCGGTCGCTCGATCTCGCCCAACGCGAATACTACCCGGACTTTGACTTGAAGTTGCAGTACGGCCAGCGCGACCGGGCGCCGGACGGCATGCCACGTGACGACATGGTGAGCCTGACGGTCGGGTTGAACCTGCCGATCTGGCGCAAGAGTCGCCTCGAGCCGCAGGTCGCGGAGGCCCGCGCCATGCGCAGCCAGGCGCAGAGCATGCTCGCCGCGCAGCAGCTCGAGACGCGAGCGGCGCTCGAGGAACAGCAGGCGATCGCGAGGCAATCGCGGCAGAGCGCGGAACTGTATCAGAGCACGCTGTTGCCGCAGGTGCACGCGTCGGTGACCTCCGCGCTCGCCGCGTATCGGGTCGGCGGTGTCGACTTCCTCACCCTGCGCCAAGCGCAGTTGCGTGAGTTTGACGTGGCGACGGAGCTGGCCGAGACCATCGCCAACCACAACAAGGCTGTCGCCGAAATCGACCTGCTGGTCGGGCGCAGCGTCCCCTAATCGAACGCAAGATCGCCGGTGGAGTCAGTCGTGAACCGCAATCAGATCATCAGCATCGTATTATTCACCGGCGTCGCTCTCGCCGCCGGCTACTGGTGGGGCCACACGACGGGAACCCGTGGCCACGAGTCCCCCTCCGTCACCAGTACCGGCGGCACCACCGACGCGGCCGAAGGCAGCGGGAGCGCCGTGCAGCCACGTCGCGTCCTCTATTACCGCAACCCCATGGGGCTCAATGACACCTCGCCGGTGCCGAAGAAGGACGCCATGGGCATGGACTACATTCCCGTCTACGACGGCGACGTGCCGGACGGTCCGCAGGTCAAGATCAGCCTCAATCGGCTGCAGACGCTCGGCGTAAAGACCGAGGCGGCGGGCAGCCGTTCGATGTCGCGCACGATTCGTGCTGTCGGCACGATCGAGGCCAGCGAACGTGGCCTCTATACGGTCAGCCCGAAATTCGAGGGTTGGATCACCACGCTGTACGTGAACACGACCGGCGCCACGGTCAGGCGCGGTCAACCGCTGCTCGCCGTCTACAGCCCTGAACTGGTCACTGCACAGGAGGAATACCGGGTCGCGGCGCAGACCCTGCAGTCGATGCACGATGCATCGCCGGAGGCCCGGGCCAACATGCAGTCACTGGTCGAGGGCGGTTTGCAGCGCCTGCGCAACTGGGACATTGCGGATGCGGACCTCGCCGGACTCAGGGCAGGGAAGGACGCCCAGCGTTCACTGCTGCTGCGCTCACCCGCGGACGGCGTGGTGATCGAGCTGGCGGCCCGCGCCGGCATGCGCTTCATGCCGGGGGAGGCTCTCTTCCAGATTGCGGACCTGTCGAGCGTGTGGATCGTGGCCAACGTGTTCGAGCAGGACCTGTCGCTGGTTCGGGCCGGCCAGACAGCGGTGGTGTCGCTGGCGGCGTACCCGGGGCGCGACTTCAACGGCAAGGTGACGTTCGTGTACCCGACCGTCCAACCCGAGACGCGCACGGCGCGCATCCGCATTGAACTGTCGAACGAGGCCGGGCTGCTGAAGCCGGACCTCTACGGCACCGTCCAGATCGAGGCCGGCGACACCGTGGCCGCCGTCGCGATCCCGGAATCCGCCGTACTGGATTCCGGCACACGTCGCGTCGTGTTGATCGAACGCGGCGGTGGGGCGTTCGAACCGCGCGAGATCGAACTCGGTGCACGTGGCGATGGCTACGTCGAGGTGGTGAAGGGCCTCTCCGACGGGGAACAGGTCGTGGTCGACGGCAATTTCCTGATCGACGCCGAGAGCAACCTCAAGGCGGCACTGGGAACCCTGGGCGGGCACGCCGCGCATGGCGGGACGCCGCCGGCAAGCGCCGGTGCCAAACCCGCACCGGCGATGCCGGAATCGGCGACCCCGGACGTGGCCAACGAGCACGCGGGACACTGACATGCTGGCTCGCATCATCGAATGGTCGCTGCGGCACGTCTTTCTCGTGCTACTGACGACGGCATTCATCGTCGCGGCAGGCGTCTACGCGGTCATCCATACGCCCATCGACGCGCTGCCGGATCTGTCCGACGTGCAGGTCATCGTCTACACCGAATACCCCGGGCAAGGCCCGCAGGTGGTCGAGGACCAGGTCACCTATCCGTTGACCACCGCCATGCTGGCCGTGCCCCGTTCCAAGGTGGTGCGTGGTTTCTCGAACTTCGGTGTCTCGTTCGTCTACGTGATCTTCGAGGACGGCACGGACCTCTACTGGGCGCGCTCGCGCGTGCTCGAGTACCTCAACTTCGCCTCGAGCCGCTTGCCGCGCGGCGTCACGCCCTCCCTCGGGCCGGATGCGACTGGCGTCGGCTGGGTCTATCAGTACGTCGTTCAGGGCTCGCAGCGTTCTCTCGCGGAACTGCGCGCGATCCAGGACTGGTTCGTGCGCTATCAGCTCACCAAGGCCCAGGGCGTATCCGAGGTGGCGAGCGTCGGTGGTTTCGTCAAGACCTACCAGGTCACCGTCGATCCGCAGAAGCTGCAGGCCTATGGCATTCCGTTGCGACAGGTCAGCGACGTCATCCGCATGAGCAACGAGGACGTCGGCGGTCGCACCGTCGAGATGGCCGAGACCGAGTACGACGTGCGCGGCCGGGGCTACCTGCACGGCACCGGCGACCTCGAGAAGCTGGTCATCAAGTCGGCCGCGGGTACACCCGTGTTCCTGCGCGACATCGCCCGCGTCGAGCTGGTGCCGGATGAGCGGCGCGGCATCGCCGAACTGAACGGCGAAGGCGAAGTGGTCGGCCGGCATCGCGATGGCGCGCTATGGCCAGAACGCGCTCGACGTCATCCACAACCTGAAGCTCAAGATCAACGAGATCTCAACCGGCCTGCCGAAGGGCGTCAGCCTGCAGGCGGTCTACGACCGATCGGATCTCATTCATCGCGCCATCGAGAACCTGCGCCGCACGCTGATCGAGGAGAGCATCATTGTCGCAGTCGTCTGCATCGTGTTCCTGCTGCATGCGCGCAGCGCGCTCGTCGCCATCATCATGCTGCCGGTGGGCCTCCTGATCGCGTTCATCGCGATGCGCTTCCTCGGGCTCAACTCCAACATCATGAGCCTCGGCGGCATCGCAATTGCGATCGGAGCGATGGTCGATGCCGCCATCGTGATGATCGAGAACGCACACAAGCACCTCGAGCACCTGAAGCCCGAGGATTCGCGACTCGACGCGATCATCGCCTCCTGCCGGGAGGTCGGTCCGCCGCTGTTCTTCAGCCTGCTGATCATCACGGTGTCGTTCCTGCCGGTCTTTACGCTCGAGGCACAGGAAGGGCGGATGTTCCAGCCGCTCGCCTTCACCAAGACCTTCGCGATGGCCGGTGCGGCGTTGCTCTCGATCACGCTCGTGCCGGTCCTGATGCTGCTCTTCATTCGCGGCAAGATTCCGTCGGAGATGAAGAACCCGATCGTGCGCGCGCTGATCTGGGTCTACCACCCGATCATTGCCTGGGTGATGCGCTGGAAAAAGCTGACCATCGCGCTCGCTGCCATCGCACTCGCAGTGAGCGCCTATCCGGCCATGCAGCTCGGCAGTGAATTCATGCCGGTGTTGAACGAAGGCACGCTCCTCTACATGCCATCGACCCTGCCGAGCATTTCGGTGACCAAGGCAGCCGAGTTGCTGCAGACCCAGGACCGGATTCTGAAGACCTTTCCGGAGGTGGAGTCCGTCTTCGGCAAGGCCGGCCGCGCCAACAGTGCCACCGACCCGGCGCCGCTCGAAATGGCCGAGACCGTCATCAACTTGAAACCGGAGGACGAGTGGCGGTCCGGCATGACGATGGACAAGCTGATTGCCGAGATGGACCAGGCGGTGCAGATCCCGGGCGTCAGCAATGCCTGGACCATGCCCATCAAGGCCCGCACCGACATGCTTTCGACCGGGATCCGCACGCCGATCGGTATCAAGGTCTTCGGCACGGATCTCGTAGAGATGGAGCGTGTGGCGAAGGACATCGAGCGGGTCGTGAAGACGGTTCCGGGCACGACCAGTGCGTATGCCGAGCGGATCACCGGCGGCTACTACCTTGACATCGAATCCGACCCGATGGCGCTCGCCCGCTATGGCATCACCGTGGGGGACGTGCAGGAAGTGATCGCAACGGCCCTCGGCGGCGACATGGTCACCACGACCGTCGAGGGCAGGGAGCGCTTTGGCGTCGGTGTTCGTTATCCGCGTGAACTGCGCTCCGATCCGGACAGCATTGCGCGCAACGTGCTGGTACCGGTGATGGACGGCGGTATGGTGCCGCTCGGCCAGCTTGCGAAGCTGGTCGTGCGCAAGGGACCGCCCGCCATCCGCACCGAAAATGCACTGCTGTCGGTCTACGTATTCGTGGACATCCGCGGGCGCGACATCGGCGGCTACGTCGCCGACGCGCAGCGCGCCGTGCCCGAACAGGTCAAACTGGAACCCGGCTACTTCCTGACCTGGAGCGGCCAGTTCGAGTACATGCAGCGCGCGATCCAGAAGTTGAAGGTGGTGATTCCGCTGACGCTGCTGATCGTCTTCGTACTCCTGTACCTGAACTTCAACCGCATCGGGGAGACGCTGATCGTGCTGCTGTCCGTGCCGTTCGCGCTCGTGGGTGGCGTCTGGTTGTTGTATTGGCTCGAGTACAACCTGAGCGTCGCCGTGGCGGTCGGCTTCATCGCGCTAGTCGGTGTCGCGGCGGAAACCGGCGTCGTCATGCTCATCTACCTGAACAAGGCGGTCGAGGAGCATCGTGCTCGCGCCCAACAGGAGGGCCGGACCCTGACACCGGACGACCTGCGCGAGGCGGTGATGGAAGGCGCCGTGCTGCGCGTGCGCCCGAAGATGATGACCGTGGTCGCGATCATGGCGGGCCTGCTGCCGATCATGTGGAGCACCGGCACCGGTTCCGAGGTCATGCGCCGCATCGCGGCGCCGATGGTGGGCGGGATGATCTCGGCCACCGTACTGACGCTGATCGTGATCCCGGCGATTTTTGCATTGGTTGCCGAGGGCCGCCTCGCGCGGGAATCCAAAGGCTCGCGCTCCGAGTGTAGCCCTGTGACTCGCAGTCCACTGCGCAGCGACGCGCAAGTCGCCTCAAAGTCCATTCTGCGCGGTGGATCGGCGGGTTCCTGGCGGTTGCGGCATTGGCTGCGATCGCCTGGAACGTGAAGCAGCAGGAAAGCGCCGACATTCTTGTGTTCAAGGGTCCGCAGTGCCATTGCTGCGACCTGTGGGTGGCGCACCTGCGCCAGCAGGGGTTCAGGGTCTACGTCAGCCCGCAGGAACACCTGCTGGCCGTCCGCGCGAAATACCACGTGCCCGGGCGCCTGGTCGCCTGTCATACCGCACGTACCGGCGGCTACACCATCGAGGGACACGTGCCAGCTGCGGACATTCGGCGCCTGCTACGCGAGCGACCGGCGATCGCCGGACTCGCCGTGCCGGGCATGCCGATTGGGTCACCGGGCATGGAGCAGGGAGACCGGCACGACCCCTACGCGGTCATCGCCTTTGACACGCAGGGGGGCACGCGCGTCTTTGAACAACACTGAGGCGTGTCGCATTCCGGAGCAGTGCGTGGTCGTGCCAGGCCCTCAACGGGTCACGGCGGGTGTCGTCCAGTCTTGATCGCGTGCCGCTGCCTCGCCGACTGCGTCCAGCGGGTCGCCCGCCATCGAGTCCTCGGCCGCCCGCAGCACCAGCGGTGGCAAGGACGTGGCGGCCTGCCGATAGCCGTTGGAGACCTCCGGGACGATCGACACGGATTGCAGCGCATCGATTCGCCAGGTGGCGCCCTGTCGACAGGCCATGCCGGCCAAGGCGACGTCGCCGTGCTGCGAAATGAACGTGCGGCAGTACTCACCGCTCTTCGCCACGAAACTAACCCCCAGACGGATTGGATCCGACGCGGACTGCTCCGACGCGAGCCGCTGCGACAAGGTGTCGGCGAGTGCACCGCCGGCGGCCACGTCGGCACCACTCGCGACAATCTCCGGTGACTCGCGTGCGAGTTGCAGCAGCGCGGGTCCGAGCGCGATGCCGAGCACGATGCCCGCCGCGAGTGCCAGTCCGCTCAGCCATGCAACGCGCGGTGGCCGATGACGGGCCGACGAACCTAACTCAACCACGCGAGCACGCGCGGTCAGCTCGGTGAGCCGCGCAGGCACGGGCTCGTCGAGCGCCGGATTGAATGCACGGCGCAGTCGATCACGCAGTTCTCGCTGCTCTGCGACCCGTCGCGACAGGTCGGCGCTGGCGGCGATTTCCAGTCGCAGCGATTCGAGACGTGCGGCGTCCAGTTCGCCGTCCACGTAGGCCATCAGCTCTTCGTCGGTCACGGTCATCGCTAATCCTTGCGCGCCACGCGCGTAATCGACGGATCTGTCAGCATCGCCTGCAGGGCCAGGCGTCCGCGTGCCAACCGGCTTGTCAGCGTCCCAATCGGCACCTCCATGACCTGCGCCGCCTCCCGGTAGGACAGCCCTTCGATCAGCACCAGCGCCACGGCGAGCCGTTGCTCCTCCGGCAGCCGTTCCAATGCGCTCCGGATCGACCACCATTCGATGTCACGGTCGGTGCCCGTGTCGCCGACCTCGACCGCCTCGTTCTCAGGCACCAACACCGCATCCCGACGATGTCGCGCGCGCGTCTCGTCGATCCAGGCGTTGCGCACAATGGCCAGCATCCAGTTCGTCAAGCTCGAGTCGGGTCGCCACTGCGCGCTCCGCGTCAGTGCGCGCTCCACGGCCAGCTGGACCAGATCGTCCGCGTCCTGCGGGTGGCGCGTGAGGGCGCGCGCAAACCGCCGCAAGCGCGGCAGCAGTGTCCCCACCTGCTCACCGAAGTTCGCGACCCTGTCGTTCATGCGCGTCCTAAGTACATTACGAATCTGACCGGCGATTTCTTCCCTACGGAAACGATTGGGTCTAACGTGATTGCATGTCGCGGCACAAGTGGACCCGGCGGATGACGGCGGCGCTGCTGGCGCTGGTGCCGATTCTAGGCCTGGCGCAGCACGGGGGCATGGGCGGCGGTGGAGGCGGCGGCGGGATGACGTCGGGCGGGTCGATGTCAGGGCCCGTGGGCGGCTCGGGCATGTCCAATGGCATGCCCAACGAAATGGGAGCGCGCATGGCGCCGAGCACGGGCATGTCGGGGCTGCGGGACGCGCGTCGGATGCACGCCGAAGCGTTGCAGCAAGGCCACCGAGACCTGCTCGACTTCGATCCACGCGGCGATCTGATCGTCCGCAACGAGCTCGTCGGTATCGGCGCCACGACGCAGGGACTGGCGGTCGCCCAGGCGGCGGGCTTCGTCATCGCTCGACAGAGTGAACTCGAGGGTCTCGATGCCAACGTCGTCGTCTTGATGGCACCGCAGGGGCTGTCCGCGCGGAAGGCGTTGAAGCGACTTCGAGAGCTCGATCCGGACGCGGTCTATGACTTCAACCACGTGTATTTCAAGAGTGGCACGGATGCCGCGGCGGCGGGTGTCACGGCGAGCGTACCGGCTCCGCCGTCGGTCGGTGATGGACAGACGACGCTGGCACGACGAGTCGGTTTGATTGACGGCGGTGTGGAACCCGGCCATGCCGCGCTGCGGTCCCTCACACTGCACACGCACGGCTGCAACGGCACCGTCGTTCCCTCGAGCCATGGCACGGCCATCGCGTCGCGACTGGTAGTGGGTTTCAGTGCGGCGGCTCCAACGATCACCGGCATGAGCCTGTACGTGGCTGACGTGTATTGCGATGCCCCCACGGGAGATCGACGGACGCCGTAATTCAGGCACTCGCGTGGCTCGTGCAGCAGAGCGTACCGGTCATCAACGTGAGCCTGGTCGGACCGCCGAACGTACTGCTGCAACGCGCGATCCAAATGGCGTTGGCGCGTGGTCACCTGATCGTCGCCGCCGTGGGCAATGACGGGCCCTCCGCGCCGCCGCTGTACCCGGCGGCGTATCCGGGCGTGGTCGCGGTTACCGCGGTCGACCGGGCCGACAAGGTGCTGATCGAGGCCGGGGTCAGTTCGTTGCCTTCGCAGCGCCGGGCGCGGACATCGAGGCCGCCAGCTTGCCGAGCGGCTACTCGCCGGTGCGTGGCACGTCGTTCGCGGCGCCGATTGTCGCCAGCCGACTCGCGCTGCGGCTCGAACGTCCGGACCGTGCGGCCGCGGAGCGGGCCGTCAGTGAACTCGTGACGGCAGCCGTCGACCTTGGCCGCCCGGGACGCGATTCCGTGTACGGCAACGGTTGTGTCGGCTGTGCTACTCGCAATGTGGCGGCCGAGGCTGCACGGACACGCTGACCATTGCCGGCATCTTCTCGGCCGACAGGAAAGCCTGCTCGCACGGTACCGCCTTCGCAGTTGCCTCAACACGCGCTCGACTGACTCCGATCCAGCGCCAGAAAGATTCCTGATTTCGGCGGAATAAACGCGCGCTCCCCAGCGTAATTAGTTATGAAGATTCAATGAATCGGCACCGTCAATTGACGTGAGAGCGGCGAGGCCGCCTCCGAACGGAGAAATGCGATGAACACACGTAACGCCTGCAATGCTCGGTGGCTCTTGGCCATGACGCTCGGCGCCCTGTCGACCACGGCCCTTGTCGCCTGCGGCGGTGGCGGGGGCGACGGCGACGGCGGCGGCAGCGCGTCGGCCACCACCGGGACCATCAGCGGGACAGCGACCAAAGGACCCGTGAGCGGTGCAACTGTCCGGGCATACGCCATCAACAATGGCGTCAAGGGCGGACAGCTGGGCAGTGCGCAGACCGACTCGAGTGGCAATTTCACACTGAGGGTCGACGCGTACTCGGGACCGCTCATGCTGCAGCTGCACGGTGGGGCATACACGGATGAAGCCACTGGCACGCGCATGAACATGCTCGATGCCGACGACATGACCTGTGCGGTCCCGTCGATCAGTGTCACGCCGGGATCCGCAACGACCGGAATTCAGATCACTCCGCTCACCTCGATGGCCCATGCATGGGCCGAGCACATGTCGGGTGGCATGAGCACGACCAATATCACGACGGCTAACATGCGGATCGGCGCCGCCTACCTGGGCGTCGGCATGGACATCCTCATGACGCACCCGATTGACCCGACCGTGGTCGGATCCGCCAACGGCGCGAGCATCGATGCCAAGAACTACGGAATGATGCTGGCCGCGCTGTCGCAGGAAGCCCACCAGCTCGGAATGACGACCTCGTCCTCGGCCATGGTCACCGCGATGCACAACGATGCCGAGGACGGAATCATGGACGGCACAAAGAGTGGCACCCCGATCAACATGAGCGGGATGGGCGGCAGGATGGGCGGCGGCAGCATGATGCCCACGGCCGGCACCGGCGAACTGGCCACCGCAATGGCGACATTCATCAACAGCCCGATGAACCGCTCGGGCGTGACCAGCGTGGCCGAGATGCAGGCGCTCATGGACCAGCTCCATCAGTTGCACAACTCCGGCGGTCATCTCTGAGATACGTGTCGGACTTGCAAAAAGGACGGCCAGCGCAACGCCGACCAGGCTCGTGGTGAGCCATCGCGTTAGGGTCGTGGGAGGTTGTTGATGGATCGTCGCCGCTTCATCGTGCTCGGCACCGCCGGATCCGTCGCAGTGCTCACTGGCTGCGGCGGTGGGGGAGGCGAAGGGGCGTCGATGCCGGGGATGGGCAGTGCTCCTCCACCGGTGCCACCACCCACCACCACACCGGTCACTGGATTGACGAAGGGCCAGCCGCTCGCCGAGCTTCCGCGCCTCGGTAACGTCAGCGCAACCGCAGGCGCATTCAGAAGCGACGCTGATCGCCGAGCGCACCACCGTCGCGTTGCTGCCTGGCACGACCACCGAATTCTGGAGCTACAACAGGAAAGTGCCGGGGCCGCTGATCGACGTCTTCGAGGGCGACACGGTCCGCATTCGCCTGGACAACCGCCTGTCGCAGGAGACCACCGTGCACTGGCACGGTTTGCCGGTGCCGCCCGAACAGGACGGCAACCCGATGGACCCGGTCGCCCCGGGCGCGAGTCGCACCTACGAGTTCACGTTGCCCGTCGGCAGCGCCGGCACCTACTGGTACCACCCGCATCCGCACGAGATGACGGCCGAGCAGGTGTTCCGCGGCATGGCGGGCCTTCTCATCGTGCGTTCACGCACGGATCCCGTGCCCACTGCGATCGAGGAGAAGCTGCTCGTCATCTCCGACCTGCGTCTCGCCGCCGACGGAACCATCCGGCGAACACGCCGATGGACTGGCAGACCGGCCGCGAAGGCAACTACGTGCTCGTGAACGGCCAGCACCAGCCGGTGCTCACCATCAACCCGGGGCAAAGCCAGCGCTGGCGCGTGCTGAATGCGACGAATGCGCGGTATCTCCGCCTCGCGCTCACTGGGCACACCTTGACCCTGATTGGCACCGACGGTGGACTGCTGCGCGCACCGGTGCCAGGACTCGACGAGATTCTGCTCGCGCCCGCGGAGCGGGTGGAAGTCATCGTGACGGCCAGCCTCGCCGCCGGCTCAACCGCGGTGTTGCAAAGCCTGTCCTACGACCGCGGCGGCATGGGCATGATGGGAACGTCGTCAACGACGATTCCGCTGCTGACAGTCAATTACACATCCGCGGCCACGGCTGCCGTCGCGCTGCCCGGTGCACTCAACTCCATTGCCGATCTCGGGGTAGCGACGACGAACAAACGACTGGTGTTCTCGTCCGGCATTGGGATGGGTGGCATGGGCGGCGGCATGATGAGCTTTCTGATTGATGGCAAGTCGTTCGATCTCTCACGCGTTGATCTTACGAGCGGCGTCAATGAGATCGAACAATGGACCATCGAAAACCGCTCGAGCATGGATCACCCGTTCCACCTGCACGGCACGCAGTTTCAGGTCGTGAGTCGCACGCGCAGCGGCGTCGCGCTGGCAGAACCGTTTCTTGCCTGGCGCGACACCGTCAATGTGGCGGCATTCGAGACGGTCGTCTTCAAGGTGGTACAGCGTCAACTCGGCAGACGCATGTACCACTGCCACATCCTCGAGCACGAGGACCAGGGCATGATGGGTGTGCTGGACGTCGTCGCTTGACGCGATGTCCCCGCATGTCGCGACTTACCCGCCGCGAGCGGGCGGCGACGAAATGCGCTCGCAAAGCGCACGTGTGCTTACCGTCCCGACATGCGGGTCCAGAGAGCCGACTGCGGCGCCGCTCGACGAGACGCCTAAAGGACACTGTCCGACGATCCCACGCTGTCCTGTCCCGACGTGGACCAGTTAGCACGGCATCAAATTGAGGACGTCCAGCAGCGCCCGCGTGAGCTGCGGCGTATCGCGCGGGAGCTTGAGCAGACTGTCGCCAGCTGCGCAGGTGGCAAGCGTGGGCAATGCGTGATTCTCGGGGCGCTGAGTCGGCGATCAAAAGAGGACTGGCGCGTCTCGATTGTCTCCCGCCTTTCGGTCAATTCGCGATGTCCGCAAATGTCTGCTCATGCCGATTACGAAGGTCGCAACTGGGTCGACAGCAGACGTGAGGGGAGTACGGTAACGTAGGGTTGAATCGGCGCTCGGCGTGGTTTGGCGAGATTCGGCGGAACGTAGGGCGAGGGCGGGCCATCTAACTTGTTGATTTGAAACAGCCTGCAAAATTCAAGACGCCCTACGAACCAGAAGGTCGGGAGTTCGAATCTCTCCGGGCGCACCAGTGAAATGGAAAAGGGTCACCTGCAAAGGTGGCCCTTTTTCATTTCACCCGGCAACACCGGGGAGACGCCAGGAACTCCCGGCGTCGTCGGGAGGTCGACAACCACGCGTTGCGTGGTTGGACGTTGGCGATTCGCGTCAGCGCATCGGCAACGGTCCCAACGGGACGGCCAGCAGCGGAGCGGGGCCGCCATCTCTCCGGGCACGGCACGGAAGACAGCGGCAAGAGCCGCCATCGAATGTCGCTTGTAAAGCGTCGCTTGTCGCATTACAGTAGTGCATGATCGGAAGCTTCCGGCACAAAGGCCTCGAGGCGTTCTTCAGGCGGGGTACGAAGGCCGGAATCCAGCCACAGCACTCGAGCAAGCTGAGGCTGCAGCTTACCGCGTTGAATGCTGCCGCAAAGCCAGATGATCTCGCGGCACCCGGCTGGCGACTTCACCCGCTGACGGGTGACCGCAAGGGCTTTACTCGATCACCGTAAATGGCAATTGGCGGGTCATATTCAGGTTCGTCGAACCTGACGTGGAACTCGTCGACTATCTCGACTGCCACTAGGATCAGGAACGTATGAGCACGATGCACAATCCGGCACACCCCGGCGAGGTTCTCAGGGAGTATCTGCCGGAGGACTTGTCCATCGGTGAGGTCGCGAAGCGCCTGGGCATTACGCGTCAGGCCCTCTCCGCAGTCCTGAACGGTCGGGCCGGCGTCAGTGCGGCGATGGCTCTGCGCCTCGAGGGGGCGCTTGGGACCAGTGCCGAGATGTGGCTCGGCATGCAGGCGAATCACGATCTCTGGGTGGCCCGCAAGCGCCCCCCGAAGGTTCGGCGGCTGCCGGTGACGAAACTCGCTGCCTGAGTTGAAGCTGCGCCGCAGGGCCACGAATTCCAATCCATGTACGCACCTTCCGATACCGCACCCTGATGCATGCCTGCTAACGTCGGCATGTAAGGAGGCTGTGCGGACAGTCAGGAATCGATGGTCGAACCGCCGAATGTCACCGCTCGCCCAGAGCTACTTGTTCGCAGCTGGGGTCGTGCCGTTGCCGTCGTTCTCGTCTGCGCCTCCGTCGCGCTCCTGTTGTCCTTCGATGCGGTGTACGAAAACCTGCAGCGGGCGCTAACCGCCGCTGAACCGGGCATTGCCGCGCATCCTCGCCTTGGCGCCGTCGCGTTCGTCGTGTTCGCCGCCTTGTCCGCCATCCTCGCCTTCTTTTCCAGCGCGTTGCTGCTGCCGGCGGCCGTGTACACCTGGGGCACGACGGTCACCTTGGTATTGCTGTGGCTGGGCTGGTTGCTGGGTGGGATCTGTACCTATGCGCTCGGCCGCGGGTTGCGCAGACCGCGGGGGGAGGTCTCCAGGACTTCCAACAAGATCGATTTCTATCTGCAAAGGGCTCCGGGTGAAGTCACGTTCGCGCTGGTCCTGCTGCTGTGCCTCGCATTGCCTTCGGAGGTTCCTGGCTACCTTTGCGGCTATCTCGGCGTGCGCCTCCGCATGTATCTCCCGGCGCTGGCCATGGCAGAACTGCCCTACGCGATTGGCGCCGTCGTGCTCGGCGATGGCGTGGCCCATCGCCACATCGGGTGGCTGGTGGCGGTTGGCTTCATCGGCGCTGCGCTGAGCTTGCTTGCCTTGCGGGCGTTGCACAAACGGCTCGAGCCGCCGTCATGACCTAAGTGCTGGTGCGTAGCAGTGCCGAGGCGCGTTGCACGGCCACGGCGGCCGACAGTCCCAGGGTGAGTCCCTGCAACAGCCGGCGTGGCCGGATAACGACCACGACGGCGGCAACCGCGCCAGCGAGCAGCAGCGGATGCGTCGCAGCCCGTCGCGCGACACTGACGGCCGCATCGACCTTGCGCAGCGAATAGGAGACTTCGCCGGCGCTGCTCGCGAGAGCCCGCCGTTGCAGCTCGCTGCGTGCCACGAGCATGGCTCGTTTCGCCGCAAGTTCCTGTCTCCGGCTCATCGTGAAACCTGCTTGTCCAGCAGCGCCAGGTCACGCTCGAGTTCGTCGAGGGTCGACGCCAGCAGGCGGGACCGCCGCCGCGTCTGCGCGCGTACGACAAGATACGCCGCAGCGGTGAAAACGACGAAGCCAAGGGCCACGCCCGCCGTGGCTGCCATGCGGTGCGTCTCCCAGTAAGCCGCAATCACCACGAGGCCACTGAACAGCAGTGCCAGGCTCGCGAGCGTGAGCACGGCCAAGCCGCCCAGCAGGAGTACAACGACTCGGCGTATTTCTTCCTCGATCTCGGTGCCGAACAGCTCGACCCGCGTGTGCGCCATCGCTACGAGCGTCGCAAGCAACGCGCGCAGGGAATCGAACAGGCCGCCGGCTGATCTCCCGGATGTGTCGGAATCGTCCATCGCCGTGCTCGCTGGCAGCCGAACGCGTTCAGCGCCGGCCGATCAGCAGTCCGACCAGGAGTCCGACACCCGCCGCCACCCCGATCGACGGCCATGGGTTGTCGTGGACATAGGCGTTTGTCTTCTGCGCGGCTTCCCGCGTACGGGCAGCGAGATCGTGCTCCAGTTCGCTCATGCGGGCCCGAGCCTTGTGCAGGGACTCTTCGGCGTGCGCACGTGCCTTGGCGGCCCGCTCGCTGGCGTCGCCAGCCGTGGCCTTCAGCAGATTCTCGGTGTCGCGTACGACAGCCTGTAAATCAGCCATGAGTCTTTCAGTACTGGTGTTGGTATCCATGAGTCCTACCTCCTGAAATTGACTCACACGCGCGGTTTGCGTCGCGCCTCAGTGACAATGTACTCCCATGGCCGGGACTTAAAAATCCGTACAACGTGAAGCGGGTTCCCGGGCGCCCACGCCTGCCCGTCGGCCGTCGCTGCACTTTCAAATCCGATCGCCCGTGAGCACAATCGGCGCATGACGACCCGCAAGCGCGTGACTCCCGACCTCGGCCGGCTCGACCGAGTCGTCGCCGACGCGCGCCGTGCCCGCGACCAGCGCGAGCAGGGGTACCGCGCCCAGGCCTTGAAACTTTCCCGTGGATCTGCGGGCGCTGCGCCCGCGAGTTCCCGCGCGCCAACCTGCGCGAGCTCACCGTCCATCACAAAACCACGACCACGAGCACAACCCGCCCGACGGCAGCAACTGGGAACTGCTCTGTCTCTATTGCCACGACAACGAGCACCAGCGCTACGTCGACCAGGGGGGTACCGCGTTGCGTGAGGCTGACCGCGCGCCGGGCGTGACCCAGTCACCGTTTGCGGACCTGGCGTCCCTGCTGAAAAAGTCCTAGATCGGCAACGTCCTGACGCGCTTGCCGGTCGCCGCGAACATCGCGTTGACCACGGCAGGCGTTGCAGGCGGCAGGCCAGGTTCACCGATGCCTCCCGGGGCCTCCGTGCTCGGCACGATGTGCACTTCGACCCTGGGCATGTCTTCCATGCGCAGCATCGGGTAGTCGTTGAAGTTCGACTGCTCGACGCGCCCGTTCTTGAACGTGATCTTTCCGTGCAAAGCGGCGCTGAGGCCGTAGACAATCGCACCTTCGACCTGCCGATGAATTACGTCCGGATTCACCGTGCGACCGCAATCCACGGCCGCGACGATCCTGTGCACTCGCGGCTTGCCGCTCGCATCCATCGAGACCTCGGCCACCTGCGCGACGAAGCTGCCGAAGCAATTCGTGATCGCTACGCCGCGATGGACACCTTGCGGCAACGGCGAACCCCAGCCGGCTCGTTGCGCGGCCAGGTCCAGCACGCCACGCAGGCGCGGCTGTTTGGTCAGCAACGAACGGCGGAATTCGACGGGGTCCTTGCCGGCCGCAGCTGCAATCTCGTCGATGAAAGCTTCGATGAAGTACACGTTCTGCGAATGACCGACCGAGCGCCAGAACCAGAACGGGACGCCGGGTTCCGCCTGGGCATATTCCACGCGCAGGTTCGGGAAACCATAAGCATGTCGGCGATGCCTTCAATCGCGGCTTCGTCGATGCCTTTGGCAGCTCCTTGCCGAAGCCGGCAGCAATGGACAGAGCCGGCGACGCGACACGTGCGGTGAGTGAGACCGGATTGCCGGCCGCATCAAGACTGGCCGTGAACCGCGCGACCGATGCGGGGCGGTAGAACCACGCGCGCATGTCATCCTCGCGCGTGTAGACGAGCTTCACCGGTACGCCGGCCGCTTTCGAGATCAACGTCGAGGCGATGATGAAGTCCTGCGCGTAGCGACGGCCGAAGCCACCACCGAGGTACGTCGTGTGCACCTGCACCTTCTCAGGCGGCAGTCCTGTCAGCTGCGCAACGATCCCCTGATTCGGGCCCGGCGCCTGTGTCGGTGCCCAGACTTCGGCTTCCTGCGCGCACCCAGGCCGTGCAGTTCATTGGCTCCAGGCAGGCGTGCGCGAGGTAGGAGCCTCGTAGACGGCCTCGACCGTCGTCGTGACGGCGACGCTGACGTCGCCTTCGTTGCGCGCGACGGCGCCTGGTTTCTTCGTCGCCTCGGTCAGGAGTTTCGAAATGCCTTCAGACGACAACGAACCGAGCGCGCCTTCGTCCCATTTCACGACCAGCGCGTCGCGGCCTTTCAAGGCGGGCCAGTAGCCATCGGCCAGCACCGCGACGCCCTGCGGAATCCGCACGACCTGTTTCACGCCCGGGATCGCCCTGGCCGCCGCGTCGTCGACCGCAATGACCTTCGCGCCGGGTACCGGTGCGTGCACCATCACGGCGGTCAGCAGTCCCGGCAGCTTGACGTCGATGCCGAAGCCCGCGCTGCCGTTGACCTTGGCTGGCGTGTCGATGCGGGTCAGTCCCTTGCCGAGGATGCGGAAATCCTTCGGGTCCTTGAGGCTCGGATGCTGCGGCACCGGCAGTTTCGAGGCGGCCGCAACGAGTTCGCCATAACCGGCCGACTTGCCGTCCGGACCCATGACGCGACCATCCTGTGTGCGGCACGAAGCGACGTCGACGCCCCATTGTCCGGCGGCCGCGGTGACCAGCATTTCCCGTGCTGCCGCGCCTGCCAGGCGCATCGGTTCGTAATGACCGCGGATCGCGGTCGAGCCGCCCGTGGCCTGCATGCCGAACAACGGATTGTTGTACGCCTTGTCCACCGGCGCTTGCTCGAGTTTGACGCTCTTCCAGTCGGCGTCGAGTTCCTCGGCGACCAGCGAGGCGATGCCCATGTGCACGCCCTGGCCCATCTCGGACAGGCCGCAGATGACCGTGACCTGCCCATCCGCGGCGATGCGCAGGAATGCGTTCGGTGCAAAGCCGGTGGCCTGGCCCGGCATTGCAGCCGCCGCCGCCTGGGCGAATCTGGACGACACGGGCAGCGTGAACCCGATGACGAGCGAGCCGGTGGCGGCCGCGGAGCCCTTGAGGAAGTCGCGGCGCGTGGTGAATGCATTGGTGCTCATGGCTGTCTCCGTGCCTCAGGCGCCGAGCGTCGCGGCCGCATCCTTGATGGCCGCGCGGATCTGATTGTAGGTGCCGCAACGGCACAGGTTTCGACGCATGGCTTCGTCGATGTCGGTGTCGTTGGGCTTGGGATTCTGTGCCAGCAAGGCGGCCGCGCTCATGATCTGTCCACTCTGGCAGTAGCCGCATTGCGGTACGTCGTTGCGGATCCACGCGGCCTGCAGGGCCTGGCCGATGCGGTTCGAGTCCATCGCCTCGATCGTGGTCACCTGCCTGCCGGCCACCGCCTCGATCGTGGTCACGCAGGCGCGTATCGGCTTGCCGTCGACGTGCACCGTGCAGGCGCCGCAGATGGAGATGCCGCAGCCGAACTTGGTGCCCATGTAGCCTAGTTCGTCGCGCAGGGCCCACAACAACGGTGTGTCGGGCGTAGCGGACAACTGCACGGTTTTGCCGTTGAGCGAGAGTGAAATCATGACGTTTCCTCAGCGCAGGAACAGGTGCCGGTGGGCCGGCCAGTGGAATTTAGTATAAAGCGGTCCTATGGATGGATCATTGCATCAATTGCTGCCGATGTACGAACGGGCGCGCGGAGCAGAGTTCCTCGTGCTCGCGACGGTCATTGCCACCCGCGGCTCGACCTACCGCAAGGCTGGGGCACAGATGCTGATCGGTCCCGGCGGTCGGTACGAGGGCATTCTTTCGGGCGGCTGTCTCGAGGGCGACCTGGCCGCGCACGCGGCGTCGGTGCTCCACACGGGCACTCCAAAACTGGTCCGGTACGACAATCGCGGGGACGACGATCTGTTGTGGGGGCTGGGCGCCGGTTGCGAGGGTGGCATGGACGTCTGGCTCGTCCGTCTGGATCCCGCGTCGAACTGGGAACCCTTCGCCACCCTGTCACGGTGTTTCGAACAACGTGAACGCGCAATGTATGCCTTCGTGCTCGAATCTGCGGCACCCGCCGCGCCTGTTGGCAGGACGCTCTGGATAGCTGGCGGTCCGGCTCCGCCCGCCGGACTACCTGAACGGCTGACCGCCTGGCTGGCAGCACAAGCCTGGGCTGCCCTGTGCCGCGACCTGTGGGATCGTCGAGTTCGACAGTCCCCGGGTGCGCCTGTTTTTTGACTCCGTGGCGGTCCCACACGAATTGCTGCTGGTCGGTGGCGGTCCGGACGCCCTGCCGGTGGTGGAATTCGGCGCCGCGCTGGGTTGGCGCGTAACGGTGGCGGACCATCGGCCAGCCTACGCCGAAGCGGTGCGATTTCCGCGGGCAAGACGGGTACTGTTGTCCACTCCGCCGGAGTTGACGCAACACCTGGATCTCACGAGGTTCGACGCAGCGGTGGTCATGAGCCATCACCTCGCAACGGACCTGGCGGCGCTCGCGACGCTGGCCGCCACCTCGATTCCTTACGTCGGATTGCTCGGACCCGCGACGCGTCGCCAGCGCCTGCTGTCCGATCTCGGAGCGGCGACAGCGGCGAAATTCGGGACGCGCCTGCATGCACCGGTGGGTCTCGAGCTTGGCGGGCGCGATCCGGCGAGCATCGCGCTCGCAATCGTCGCGGAGATCCAGGCGCATCTGCATGACAAAGGTCACGGGCAAGCACTCGATCGCAACACCGCGGCATCGAGCCTGCACGTGATGTTGCTGGCCGCGGGCAGCTCGTCGCGTTTCGGCTCGCCGAAGCAACTGGCCGACATCGCAGGACGACCCATGCTCGCGCGCACGCTGGACACGGTGCTGCAACTGGAACGAAGGCACCCCGTGACCGTGGTGCTCGGCGCGGACCGCGAGCGTCTCGAGCCGCTGGTGCGCACTACGCCAGCGTGCGTGGCCTTCAATCCGGATCATGCGCAGGGCATGGCGAGTTCCATACGCGTAGGTTTGGCGCAGGCGCCGTCTGATGCGCGCGGAGCATTGATTACGCTGGCGGACCGGGTGGCAGTGACGGCCGACGACCTGCGGCAACTCGTGTCGCGCTGGGAGCAGCATCCCGACCGCATCGTCGCCGCGATGTACGACGACACGATTGGTGTTCCCGCCATCTTTCCCCGCCGACCTGTTCCGGGAGCTGGCTGAGTTGACGGGCGACCGCGGCGCGCGCGTGCTGCTGTCGCGCTATCCGGAGCGAGTCATCGGCGTGCCCATGCCGTCCGCGGCGCAGGACATCGACACACCGGGGGACCTCCCTGTCGGCACGCCGTCCTGATCTGCGCGCGAGTGGCGCGTCAATTGCTCCTGGTCGCGGTCACGATCATCCAGTCGAATGCCACAGGCGTCGTCGTACGGAGCGGCGCGTAGCTGAACGTCGTTACCCAGGTGCGCAGTGCCTGTTGTACGCAGCCATCGCCGGACTCGGAAGCGGCGTCGCTGACTCGCCCGTCCGGCTGCACGTTGAAGTGCGTGCGGTACATCGCTCCCGGCGTCGCCTCGCACCTCGTGGCATGGCGAGTTCCGCAGCGCCGAGCAACTGGAGCTCCGGCGCCGGCGGAGCGGAGCGACGCCCGGTCCAACGCAGGCGGATACCAGCCACAGCCCGGCATCGTGACGAGCAGTCGCAGATTCCCGGTACGGGGATGACGATCGGAACGCGCTGTCATGGCGGCCTCCACCGGGGGCTGTTGCCAGGCCTGAGTGCTGAACGTGACTGTACCCGCGTTGCACTGCAACAATCACGGACACCCTGGCCGCTCATGCGCGACGGCCCGCGCTCCGCCGACCGCCCATCCATAGGGCCGCAGTCCACTAGGCGGTGCACTGTGCAAGACTCGCGCCACACACCGACAACATCGGGCGGTGGTCGGGGACGACGACTGGCCCAAACCAGGAAAGCTTGATGAGACCCATCGGCGACGTCGCGCGCGCAATCGGCATTGATCCCGCGGTGCTCGAACCTTACGGCCACTACAAGGCCAAGCTGCCGCTGTCGGCCTTCAAGGGCCGCCCGAACCGCGGCAAGCTCGTGCTGGTTTCGGCCATTACGCCGACGCCGGCGGGCGAGGGCAAGACGACCACGACCATCGGCCTGGTACAGGGCTTGACGAAGATCGGTGTGCGCAGTGCCGCGGCCTTGCGCGAGCCCAGTCTCGGCCCGGTCTTCGGGATGAAGGGCGGCGGTGCAGGCGGCGGCGCGTCGGAAATGCTGCCGATGATGGACATCAACCTGCACTTCAACGGCGACTTTCACGCCGTCTCGAGCGCGCACAACCTGCTGGCGGCGCTCGTCGACAACGCGCTGCACAACGGCAACCCGTCACGGCTCGACCCGCGGCGCGTCACCTGAAACGCGTGGTGGACATGAACGACCGCGCGCTGCGCGACATCATCATCGGACTCGGCGGCCGTACCGAGGGCATTCCGCGCGAGAGCGGATTCGACATCACCGCCGCGAGCGAAGTGATGGCGATCCTCTGCCTTGCCAGCGACATTCCGGATCTCAAGGCCCGGCTGGGTCGCATCGTGGTGGGCTACGTCCGATGGCGTCGCCGTCACCGCCAGCCAGCTGGGTGCCGTCGGCGCGCTGGCCGCGCTGCTGAGCCAGGCGATCAAGCCGAACCTCGTGCAGACCACCGAGGGCTCGCCCGCGTTCGTGCACGGAGGCCCGTTCGCCAACATCGCTCATGGAACCAACAGCATCACAGCCACGCGTGCGGCGCTCTCGTACGCCGACATTGTCGTGACCGAAGCAGGTTTCGCGTTCGAACTCGGCGCCGAGAAGTTCTTCGACATCAATTGTCGCTGGCGGCGGTTCGCGCCAGCCTGCACGGTACTGGTGACGACGATCCGCGCGCTGAAGATGCACGGCGGCAAGCCGCTGGCCGAGGTGAGCAAGCCGGATGTCGAGGCGATGACTCGCGGCCTCTCCAACATGGAGAAGCACATCGAGAGCATCCGCAAGTTCGGCCAGGACTGTGTCGTGGCGATCAACGGGTTTCCGACCGACACGGCCGAGGAAGTGGCCCGCGTTGCAGAAGCACTGCGCGGGACTCGGGGTGCGGGCGGTGCCGGCAGAGCCCTTCAGCAAGAGGCGGCGCCGGCTGTGTCGAGCTCGCCGAAGTCGTGCGCGACCTCGTCGCGCGCACCGAGCCGGGATTCACGCCGCTCTACGAGTGGAGCGACTCGATCGAACACAAGATCGCGACCGTCGCCCGCGAGATGTATGGTGCACAGGCCGTGGACTACACGGCGCGCGCGAAGCGCGACCTCGAGCAGTTGCAGAAGGCGGGTTTCGACAAGCTGCCGATCTGCATCGCGAAGACGCAGCAATCCCTCTCCGACAACCCGGCCTTGCTGGGACGGCCGAAGGACTTCCTGGTCACCGTGCGCGAGATCCAGCTGGCGGCGGGGGCGGGGTTCATCATCCCGATCACGGGCGAGATCCTGCGCATGCCGGGCCTGCCGAAGGTGCCGATGGCCAGCCGGTTCGACTTGTCGGACGAGGGTGAGGTGCTGTTCTCGCGGCCCTGAGCGGCGTTCGGCGAGCAGCCGCAAGTCGACGCTCGTTACCGCGGCTGGATTCGCGCGCCGTCGCTGACACGATCGCTCGGGTGAACGACGACCACGTCGCCCGCTGCCACCTCTTTGAGAACTTCCGCATCGATCCCGTTCATGTGACCGATCGCGACGGTCTGCAGTCGAGCCCTTCCGTCACGATTCACGAACACGGCCCATTCCTCGCCGTTGCGAAAAAGTGCTGACAATGGCAGCTGCAGTACATCCGGCGACTCCCACAGCAGGATTCGCGGCTCGACACGGTAACCGTGACCGAGCGTGCGCCATTGTTCGGCAGACTCGGTGATGTCGATCACGACCTTCACGCGCTGCTCCTCGACCCCAAGGGCCGAGATTTTCGTGAAGCCGTACGGCTCAACCCGCCGCACGACGCCTTCGAGCGCGTTGTCGCCGCCCCAGCGCTCGATGAGCACACGTTGCCCCGTCCGCCTTCACGGCCTCCGTGGAGAGCAGGTCTGTGACGACTTCGAGTTTGCCGGGATCGCCGATCTCAAGGAGCGGCGTGCCGGACGCCACGATGCCTTCGCTCTCCGCGAGCACCTGCAGGACACCGCCACTGACTGGCGACCTGACGGTGATGCAGTCACAGTCGGCAGGACGATCCGCGCTCCTGCCGGGCGCCATCAAGCGGGCTTTCGCCTGTTCGAGTTCCGACTCGCTCACGCGCAGTCCCGCCACGGCCTCGTCGACCGCGGCCTCGGCCGTGCGCGCGCGGCGGCGGGCCGATTCCAGATCATTCTGCGAAATCGTGCGACTCGCGGCCAGGCCCTCGTAACGCTTCAGTTCCGTGATTGCGAAATCGCGTTCCGCCTGGGCACGACGCAGTTCGGCTGCCGCATGCGCGCGTGCGGCCTCACTGGCACGGATGCCGGCTCGCACTTCCGCCTCGCTGCGGCGGTCGAGGAATGAAGGATCCGATGGCTCGATGCGCGCGACGATGGTCTCGCCCGCGACGACGCTGTCGCCAGCTTCCAGCTCGATGCGTCGCATGCGGCCGGCCAGGGGCGCCGAGACGACGAACATGTCGCGCACTCGCGTCTCGCCGTCGTCGCTCACGCTGACCTGCAGCGCGCCGCGCGCGACCGTCGCCAGGTCCACGGCCACCGGCTGCGGGCGGAAGAGCCACGTCAGCGCGCCCGCGAGTGCGATGAAGGCGGGAAGCCAGAACCAGAGCCTGCGCCAGCTTGCCTGTGCATAAATCATTCCCGGGTCTTGAGCACGGCGATCAGGTCGGAGCCAGTCGAGCCGCCTGCGGACCAGCAGCACCGAGGCGAAGGTTGCGAGGAACCCGCCGAGGATGGCCCAGCCGTACGTTGACGGCTCGACGACGAACGGCACGCGGTAGAGTTCGGTTTCGAACGCGCGCACCAGCCAGCGCGCGAGCAGCCAGCCGATGCCTGCGCCAAGCGGCAGCGCAACGAAGGTCAACAGGCCGATTTCACCTATGAGTATGTATTCGACTTCGCGACGTGAGAACCCGAGCACACGCATCGTCGCCAATTCGCGCGCGCGTTCGGCCAGCGCGATGCGGGCGGCGTTGTACGTCACCCCGCACGCCAGCGTCACCGAAAAGACGATGAAGAAGCCGACGTAGATCAGTATGGTCTTCGCCATTGTCTCGTTGAAGGTTGTCACCGCGGCGCTCCGCAGGTTCACGGCACTGACCTGCGGCATTTGCTTCAGCTCACGATACAGGCGGGTCGCGGACAGCGGATCCACGCGCAGGTGCCCTGCCGTGACGCTCGGCGGCTCGTGCATCGCGCGGTTCAGCGCGTCGATGTCGATATAGGCAGGCCGGCCGATGTAGGTTTCGAAAGTCGCGGTCACCGGAATCTCCAGCACGGGCCGGCGGCCCTCGAGGACCTCGACGGTTATGGAATCACCCGGCCGCACCGCCAGCCGATCCGCGAGCACCGTCGAGATCACCAGGCCTTCCGGGGGCAGGTCCAGCGCCGTGCCTTGCGCGTCATAAACACGATAGAGCGTCTGGTGGGCAGGAACGCCCTGGACGACATCCCGCACCACGCGCGGACCAGAGCGCAGTTTCGCAGCCACCGTGCGCATCGGCTCGACCGCGAGCACGCCAGGCATGCGCGCCAGTTCGCGCACGGCTGCGCTGGAACGCGCTTCGACCAGTCCCACACTGACATCCTGGCCCTGCGCCTGCAGAAAATACACATCGACGATGCGGTGGATGGCGTCGAGCCACTGCATCGACACGATCAGCACCGCAACCGACACCGCGATACCGAGGCTGGTGACGAGTGAACGCAGGGGCCAGCGCGAGGCCTGGCGCAGCACGATGCGCGTGGGTTGGTCGAGCCGCTCGAAGAACCGCGGCAGAAACAGCCGGCTGCGCCGGAACAGGGGCGGGGCGGGTGGGTGCATCGCGGCGGCGGGCGACAGTGCTGCGGCTCGGCGCACGGCTCCGATCGCACCCAGCAGGGCGGCACCCACGCTTGCGCCAGCCGCCAGCAGGAACGGACTGGCGTTCGGTCGGAACAGCAGGAACGGAAACCGATAGAAATCGGAGTACATCGTCGTGCTGTAGAGCCCGAGCCAGTAGCCGAAGAACCAGCCGAGCAGAGTGCCCACGACGCCAATCGCGAGCACGAGCTTCACGTAATGCCAGGCGATCAGGGTGTTGCCGTAGCCGAAAGCCTTCAGCAGCCCGATCTCCGGACGCTCGACCGCCACCAGCCGGGCGACCACCATGTTGGTGAGGAACGCCGCCACTGCCAGGAAGACGGTGGGCAGGAAGCGCGCCATGGTTTCGAGCTGATCGATCTCATTGGACAGGAACCAGTTCGATGCCTGGTCGGCGCGCACGTAGGCGCCGTGGCTGCCGTAGCGATCGAGTAAACCGTCCATTTCGACGACGACCCGCTCGGGATTGACGCCGCGCAACAGGCTCGCGGAGACTTCGTTGAAGGCGCCCTCCAGGTCGTACGCAGCCTGCAGCGTCTCGCGGCCCATCCACAGCACACCGTAGCGAAGGTCATCCGGCATCAGTGCTCCCGGCCCTATCGTGTAGACGTACTCCGGGGACAGCGCCACGCCGACCACCACGAGGTTGCGCCAGCGCCCGCTCATGACCGCGCGCAGGTGATCGCCGAGACCGAGCTTGTGTGCAAGCGCGAATGGTTCCGACAGCACGACTTCATCGGGCTTACCGGACTGCGGGTAGCGGCCTTCGCGCAGCGCCAGCCGGTTGAGGCGGGGTTCTCCGTCTTCAGGGACTGAGACTAATTGACCCATGACGGGTTCTGCGAACCCTTCCACGTCCAGCACCGCGCTGCGAATGACGCGGGTTTCGACAGTCTGCACGCCGTCAATCGCGGCGATCCTGGAGGCGAGGCTTTCCGGGGCGCGCTTGACCTGCGCGAACACATCGGCGAACCGGTAGCGTTCGTAATAAGCGGCCGAGGTGTCGCGCAGTGCTTCGAGCGACGTGAGTGACATCACGAGGAGTCCGACGCCCGACGCGATCACGAGCCCGATCGCGAGCACCTGGCCGCGCAGGCGCCAGAGGTCGCGTACCAGCTTACGATCGAGCGGATGCAGATTCATGGCGTCACCACACCAGCTCGCGCGCCGGGCGGCGTTGCGGGTTGCGCCGTTCCTGCTGGATGCGTCCGTCGCCGAGCACCAGCACGCGATCAGCCATGTCGGCGATGACCGCGTTGTGCGTGATCAGCACCGTGGTCGTGCCGAGCTCGCGGTGAATGCGCTCGATCGCCTCGAGCACGAGCACGCCGGTCTGGCTGTCGAGCGCGCCAGTCGGCTCGTCGCACAACAGGATGTCCGGTTGCTTGGCGATTGCGCGCGATGGCCACGCGCTGTTGCTCGCCACCCGACAGCTGGGCGGAAAATGGTGCAGCCGCTCGCCCGGGCCCACGAGCCGCAGTGCGGCCCCGGGCTCCATCGGGCGCGTCGCGATTTCGGTGACGAGGGCGACGTTTTCGAGCGCGGTCAGGCTCGAGATCAGGTTGTAGAACTGGAAGACGAAACCGACGTGCTCGCGACGATACCGCGTGAGGTCGCGATCGTCCTCGTGGGTGAGGTCGTGGTCTCCGAACCAGGCTTCACCCGTGCTTGCTGAATCGAGACCGCCGAGGATGTTGAGCAGGGTGGACTTGCCGCTGCCCGACGGGCCGAGCAGCACGACCATTTCGCCAGGCCACAGTTCAAGGTCGACGCCGCGCAGCGCATGCACTTCGACTTCGCCCGTGCGGTAGACCTTGCCGAGGTCGCGCGCGCGGAGCACTGGCCGTTGCG
Source organism: Pseudomonadota bacterium (assembly GCA_016704655.1). GTDB lineage: Bacteria > Pseudomonadota > Gammaproteobacteria > Steroidobacterales > Steroidobacteraceae > RPQJ01. The sequence continues at coordinate 54,128 of JADIZR010000016.1, forward strand.
TGCCCGGGGTCGACATGACCGTGTGGACCTCACCGGCGAACAGGAATCCGCCGAAAAGCTTGCTCGCTGCCGCCCGGGGCAGCAATAAGAGCAGTCACGGAGGAGCAATGCGCCAGCTAACACAAGCGCCTGATTTTTCAATGGTTACCGGTCATTGCGTACGCGGCAGCACCGATGACGAGCGCGACCAGCGCGACGAAATCCGCGGTCACCACGCGACCGACCAGCGCGTTGTAGCCGCCGCTCGACCATGCCAGCAGCAGGAACGACAGCACGCTGACGAAGGCGGCGATGAAGGCGATGGCCTGCAGTGATGGCTTGAAGGCCGCGAAAACCAGGAAGGCGCCTAACAACCCGAAGAGCACCGCCCGGTGCCGCATGAGGATCGCCAGGTTGGGTTCGCTGAAATCGAGTCCGTAGAGCGCTGCCAACCGGCCGGCTCCCATCGCTCCGGACAACGGTAGCAGGTGGATGATCCCCGCCAGGACCAGGCTCGCCGACACCAGGTATCGCATCGCTTCTCCCTTGCCCGTCGTCCGGGCTGCTTGCCGCGCGTTGTCCTGGCTGTGAGCCCCAAATGCAGGAGCGTTGCGTCATGAGTGCCCCTCGAAAGACACGATACGCTGCAGTGTTCGCGGCCGGGTTGCTGTGCCTCGCGCAAGCCGTTCCGGCGTCCGCTGGCTCGCCACCGCACTACCCGCCGGGTTGGCACGGCATTCCCAGCGCCATGACCAGCACCGTTACGACGGTCGGCGCTACGTCGTGGTCGATCGACTGCCGCGCGGCTGCCGCCACGTCTACTATCGCGGCCAGCCGTACTACTACCACGGCGCCCATTGGTACCGACCCTACGGTGCGCGGTTCGTCGCCGTGGCTCCGCCGGCAGGCGTGATCATCGACGGCCGCGGCGTCACTTTTTACGGCGTGGGTGCCGCTGGTCCGCTGGTGAGGCCGGTCGGTCGGTAACGGTCGCGCAACTCCGTTTGCCGCGAACGCATCGACTGCGACTTGCCGCCGATCCAGACCTGTTCGGCGACCGACGTCACTTCGAGCGGATCACCGGACCACAATACGAGGTCCGCAGGCGATCCGGGCATGATGCGGCCCGCTTCAGCGCCAAGGCCGAACACGTCCGCCGGCGTGGACGTCAGTGCCGCCAGCGCGGCGTCCCAAGGCAGACCATGCGCGACGGCAACGCCTGCGCCTTGCCGTACCTTGTGCGCCTGGTTAGTCCCGGCGGAAAGATGCGTGAACATGACGGGCACGCCCGCGCGCTGCAGTTGCGCCGCGTTCTCCATCGAGGCGCCAAGCTGATCGAACGTGCCGGGCAGGGCGAGCAGGGGTTCCAGCACCACCGGTACTTTCGACCGGGCGAGCAGCGTGGCCACCTGCGACGCCTGCGCGCCACCGACGATCACCGGCTTCACGCCGTGCCTGGCTGCGAATTCCAGCACCTGCCGGATGTCCACCGCGCGATCCACGGCAAACGCCATGCGTCCGCCGGCGAGGTATCGGGCGAAGACCTCGCGTCCCGTCGGTGTCAGCAGGCGCACGTCGCCGGCCTGCAGCGGCTTGCCCGGCAGCGCCTCACGCGTCGCCTGCTCGAGCAACATGAACTGCGCGCCGCGGCTGAAGCCGACGCCGTCGGTCGCGGACGTACCCATGTCGAGGAACTGCGTGCGGCTCGCCGCAACGAAGGGGTTGCTGCTGCCGTCGAGGCGCGCCACCGCGCCCTGTCCCGCAAACAGGGTGCCGGATGCGTTCGGCGCGATCATCGCGAAGGTGATGCCCTCGGCGCGATTGACGCCGATGGCGGCCGAATCGGGATTGAAAGCCTGGGTGACGTCGAATTCGGGCCGGGGCACGAAACCCGGGCCGGAGGCGCCGCTGTCAACGAGGGCCGCCCTGTCGACGGTGGACGATTCCAGCTCGATCTCGCTGATGCCGAGTCCCGAAATGCCGCCGAATAGACCTGGCGTCAGTGGGCGACCGTTGGCTTCGGTCACCTGGGCGCCTGGTGCTGCCAGGTTGCTACCCACTTCGACCACGCGACCGCCGCGCACGAGCACGTCGGTGCGTTCGAGTGTGCCCTGGGTCGTCAGGGTATGGACCCTGGCGTTGCGGATCAGCACGTCCTGCGCCTGCGCAGGTACGGGCAGTGCACTAGGCGACCAGGGACAGCGCGAGCAGTGCAATGATGCGCTGGCGGTTCATCGTGCGGCTCCCGGCTGGCCGAGCAGGAAATCGGATCGGGGCGTGGCGCGCGGATGGTTCCGGTCGAACGCCAGTGCGCCGTCGATATAGACGAGGTCCGGCAGCGCATACACGCTGAAGGGATCGCGGTTCCAGACCACGACGTCGGCCATCTTGCCCGGCTCGAGCGTGCCAACCCGGCCGGCGATACCTAGCGCCTTCGCGGCATTCGACGTGACCCAGCGGATTGCGCGCTCCGGCGGAATGTCGAGGCCGGCGCGCTGCCCACGCGACATGGCCTTCGCCGCTTCCTGGTTCAGCCGCTGGATGCCCTCGTCGGAGTCCGAATGAACGATCGCGCAGCCGTCCTTCGGCGCATCGACGTAGGCGAGGTTCTCCCAGATGCCGTCATAGGCTTCGAGCTTGAAGCCCCACCAGTCGGCCCAGAGTGCACCGCAGACGCCTTCCTGCGCGAGGCGGTCCGCGATCTTGTACGCCTCGACGCCGTGATGGAACGCCGCGACCTTGAAGCCGAATTCCTTCGCGAGGTCGAGCATCACGGCCATCTCGTCGGCGCGGTAGCAGTCCACTTGCACCTGCACTTTCCCCTGCATCGCGGCGACCAGGGTCTCCGAGCCGCAGATCGCGCTTCGGCAGCACGGGCTGCTCGGCCGGATCGCGATCCTTTGCTTTCTTCTTCTCATAGGCAGCGACGTCCGCGTCGTACTTCTGCCACTGTTGCTGATAGTCCTCGGCGTCGGCGAAGGCCTGCCGGTAGCCAGCGACGTTACCCATGCGCGTCGACGGCGCCTGGTTGCGCTCCCCCGTAGACCCGCTTGGGGTTTTCGCCGCAGGCCATCTTCAGGCCCTGCGGCGCCCCGGGAAACTTCATCGCCTGGTACGTCGTAGCGGGGACGTTGCGCAGCGTGACGCCGCGGCCGCCGATGAGGTTGCCGGACCCCGGGAGGATCTGGATCGTCGTCACACCGCCCGCGAGTGCGGTCGCAAAGCCCGGGTCCTGCGGCCAGACCGAATGTTCGGCCCAGACACCCGCCGTCACCGGATCGGTCATCTCGTTTGCCATCCTGCGTCGCGTTGACGCCGGGGCTTGCGTACGCCGAGGTGTGAGTGCACGTCGATCAGCCCGGGCGTGACCCAGCGGCCCTTCGCGTCGATCGTGGTCGCGTCACCCTGTGGCATCGCCGTGCCGACCCCGACGATCTTGCCGCCGCGAATCAGCACGTCCGCGCCGTCGAGCCGGCGGCCAGTCCCGTCGAGGACCGTCGCATTGCGGATCAGCACCGGGGTGCTCGAAGGTGGCTGGTAGGTGGACGGGTAGGGTTCGGGGGCCGCCTGGGCCGCCAGGGCGAAGAAGGTGAGTGTAGCCCCGCCGAACCTTGTCAACATCATCTGGCTCATCCTCCTGCCAGCGGCGAAAGCGCAACGGAATGCGCCTTCGTGCCCGCAACCATCTACCATCCGCGTACAAGAACAAGCAGGGGGCTTCGGCCATGCGGGAGTGGATCGCAGCATTTGCCCGCAGGGCAGGCAACTACGTGCCGGACGCCGCTGCGTCCGCGGTCATCATGCTGTTTGCCCTGGCAGGCACGTCCCTTGCCGCTAGGCGATAACCTGCTCACCAACGTCGACGCCTTCTATCGCGGTCTCTGGATGCTGTTGCCTTTCAGCATGCAGATGACGCTGATTCTCGTGCTCAGCACGGTGCTGAGCCTGACCGCCGCATTCCGTCGCGCGATCCGCCGCATCGCGGACCTGCCGCAGACAGTCACGCAGGTGATCGCGCTGGCGGTGTGCGTGAATTCCATCCTGAGTTACCTGTACTGGGGTCTTGGCCTGGCCATGGGACCGCTGATCGCGGTGTACTTCGCCGAAGCCGCGGAACGCAAAGGGCTGCGCATCGATTTCCCGTTTTTTCTCGCGACAGTGTTCGCCGCCGGATCCGTCTGGCAGTTCGGGCTGTCGTCGACGGCTGCCCTGCTGGCGGCGACACCCGGAAATTTCCTGGAGCAGGAGGCAGGGGTCATGGCACTCGGCACGACGATCGGCTCGTTGCCCGCGCTCATGGTTACGCTAGTGTTCCCGCTGTCGTTGGTCCTGCTGGCGCGTTACCTGATGCCGCAGCAGGTGCAGCCGATCTCGGCCTTTCCGGCCGCGGCGGGCGTTGGCGCTGCCTGCTGCCGGAGCCGGGTCCGGCAGCCGGGGACGGCGCGGCCGGCTTTTCCGGCTGGACCGAGCGGACCTTCCTGTTTCCCCTCCTGCTCTGCATCGCGCTCCTGGCCTGACTGTACCACCATTTCATCAACAAGGGTCTCGGCCTCGAACTCAATTCGATGGTCACCGTGCTGCTGTTGCTCGCGCTGCTGATGCAGCGCAGTTTCGGCGCGTTCTCGCGCGCGATGGCCAGGGCCGTCGTGTCGTGCTGGCCGGTCATCGTGCTGTACCAGCTCTACGGCGGAGTCGCCGGGATGCAGTTCACGCGGGTCGGCCGCTGGTTTGCGCAGGTGTTCGCCGACCTGGCGACGCCGCTGACGTTTCCGCTGCTGACTGCGGTTGGCGCTTCGATCATCGCGATCTTCGTGCCGTCGAGCGGCGGGCAGTGGATCATCCAGGGTTTCGTCACCGTCACCTCGGCGAATGCGCTGGGGGCAACGCCGCAGCAGGGGCTGCTCGCGCTCGGGGTCGGCGACCAGATGGGTAACCTGCTCGCGCCGTTCTGGGTCGTGGTGGCGGCGGGCATCGCACGCATCGACTTCCGCGAAATATTCGGCCACCTGGTCGTCTTCGCGGCGCTCTGGTTCGTCGTCGGCGTCAGCATCTTCACCTTCGTGCAGTGACGGCAGCCCGGCATGACGCGCTGGTGATCGCCGGCGCGGCGCTCCAGGCATATGCGCAGCAGGACACCCACTACTACGTATTTTTCGAGGGCCGGGGTGGCGGTATTTGTGGCGCTTGAAGGCCCCGATGGCGGGCCGGCGAGGGCTTGCGATGACCACCAATGCGCCGCGATGGATTTACGCTTTTGCAGAAGGTGATGGCCGTAACAAGATGCTGCTCGGCGGCAAGGGCGCCAACCTGTGCGAGATGACGCGCATCGGGCTGAACGTACCCCCCGGATTCGTCATTACGACCGAAGCCTGTCTCGCCTGCCTCGGCGACGCAGGGCGCAACCTGCCCGCGGGCTTGCTTGACGCCGCACGCACCGAGATGGCGTCGCTCGAGCGCCAGACCGGCAAGCGCTTCGGCGGCGGCGACGACCCGCTGCTCGTCTCGGTGCGTTCGGGCTCGGCCATGTCCATGCCGGGCATGATGGACACCATTCTGAACCTCGGTCTCAACGAGACGACGCTCGCCGCGCTCATCCGCCACACGGGCAACGAGCGCTTCGGTTTCGACGCCTGGCGCCGCTTCATCCAGCTGTTCGGCAAGGTTGCGCTCGGTGTGCCCGACGCATTGTTTGACGAGCAGTTCGAAGCGGTGAAGTCCCGCGTCGGCGTCAAGCAGGACGTGATGCTCGGCGCGGACGAGCTGCGCGAGATCGGCGAGCGCTTCCTGCAGGTGGTGCAGCGGCATACCGGGCAGCCGTTCCCTGCCGATCCCATGAGCAGCTCGAGATTGCCATCAAGGCCGTCTTCAATTCGTGGACGGGCAAGCGGGCCATCGATTACCGGCGGGAGTTCAAGATCACGCCGGCGATGGCGAACGGCACGGCCGTCAACGTCGTCGCCATGGTCTACGGCAACATGGGTAACGACAGCGCGACCGGCGTCGGCTTCACGCGCAACCCGGCGACGGGCGAGAACCAGTTGTATGGCGAGTACCTGACGAACGCGCAGGGCGAGGACGTGGTCGCAGGCATCCGCACCCCCAAGCCCATCGGCGACCTCGCCACGGAAATGCCGGGCCTCTACGTGCAGCTGGTCGAGCTGCGCAACCGGCTGGAGCGGCACTACCGCGAAGTGCAGGACTTCGAGTTCACGATCGAGCGCGGCACCCTCTATTGCCTGCAGACGCGCAACGGCAAGATGAACGCCGCCGCACGGGTACGCACCGCGGTCGAAATGCACGAGGAAGGGCTGTTGAGCCGTGAAGAAGCCATCACGCGCGTCGACCCTGCGCACCTGGAGCAGATGCTGTTCCCGCGCCTCGATCCGCAGCACAAGAGCCAGCCACTGGCGACGGGGTTGCCCGCGTCGCCCGGAGCGGCCAGCGGCCATGCGGTCTTCGATGCGGACCGCGCCGAGACGCTCGGTAAGCAGGGCACCAAGGTCATCCTGGTGCGCGAGGAAACCAAGCCTGAGGACATCCACGGGTTCTTCGCCTCGCAGGGCATCCTCACCAGCCGCGGCGGCAAGACTTCGCACGCGGCCGTCGTCGCGCGAGGCATGGGTAAACCTTGCGTGGCTGGAGCCGAAGGCATCCACGTCGACGTGGCGATGCGCGTCGCGTTCGTCGGCGACCAGGTGATCAAGGAAGGCGACGTCGTCACCATCGACGGCAGCACGGGCCGCGTGTTCCGCGGCGAGGTACCGACGGTCGAGGCCGACTTCTCGGCGGCGCTGGTCAAGCTGCTCGGCTGGGCGGACCAGCACGCGCGACTCGGCGTGCGCGCCAACGCTGACACGCCGCAGGACGCGGCGCGTGCGTTGCGTTACGGCGCGAAGGGCATCGGCCTGTGCCGCACCGAGCGCATGTTCAACGCGGCCGATCGGCTGCCCATCGTCGTCGACATGATCGTGGCCGAAACGCCCGAGGACAGGCGCGCCGCACTTGATCGCCTGCTGCCGATCCAGCGGGCGGATTTCGTCGGCATCTTCCGCGGCATGGCGCCGCACCCGGTGACGATCCGGCTGCTGGACCCGCCGATCCATGAGTTCCTGCCGACGGAGCGGCAGCTCGAAGACGACATCGCGCGACTGCACGACCTGCGGGTGCCGCCCGCGGCATGGAGGTGCTGACGGAAGCCGCGCGCTTCGCCCCTGGATACGTTGATCCCCGCCACGCTGCGCGATTTTGGCGAGACGCGGCTGATCGACTCGATCATCGCGCGCAAGGAAGCGATCCTGCGCAAGGCGCGCGCGCTGCGCGAGGTGAACCCGATGCTGGGTCACCGCGGCGTGCGGCTCGGCATCACGTATCCGGAGATCTACACGATGCAGATTCGCGCCGTGCTCGAAGCCGCGGCCGACTGCGTGCGCTCCGGTGTCGAGGTCCACCCTGAAATCATGGTGCCGCAGGTCTGCACGGCCCAGGAACTGAACCTCGTGCGCGACTACATGTCCGCCGTGCAGAAACAGGTCGAGCTGACCTACGGCGTGCAGGTCCCGTGCCGGTTCGGCACCATGGTGGAGGTCGCGCGCCTGCATGCGCGCCGAGAACCTCGCAGAAGTGGCTGAATTCTTCTCCTTCGGCACCAACGACCTCACCCAGGCGACGTTCTCGTTCTCGCGCGAAGATGCCGAGAACAAGTCCCTGCCGATGTACAACGAGCGGGGAATCCTGCAGGACAACCCGTTCGAGGTACTCGACGTGAAGGGCGTGGGGCGATTGATGGCGCTCGCCGTGGAATGGGGCCGTCGCAGCCGACCCGGACTCAAGGTCGGCATCTGCGGGGAGCACGGCGGTCACCCGGCCTCGATCATTTTCTGTGATTCGATCGGGCTCGACTACGTCTCGTGTTCGGCGCCGCGGGTGCCGATTGCCAGGCTCGCAGCCGCGCAGGCAGCGATCGGCAGCGCCGCAGTCACGGACAAGGCGGCGTAAGGGTCCTCGGTCTGCAAAGTCGGCTGCAGGTCAGGCGCTCTTCCAGCAGCGGCGGCCAGTGATGTCATTTTCTGGCCCGTGCCTGGCAGTCACCTATATTGCCGGGGAACGGAGGATCCCATGGCCGACCGCAAACTGCTCAACCTGCTCGACCTGAGCTTCGTGCTCATGGAAACGCGCCAGACGCCGATGCATGTCGCCGGTCTGCAGACTTTCGTGCTGCCGGCTGGCGCGCCGCGCGATTACCCGCGCAAGGTCTACGAATACCTGCGCAGTTTCCCGGTCACCGCGGCCCCGTTCAATTACCGGCTGCGCGGCATGGGGTCGGGTCGTTTGCGCCCCACCTTCGAGGTCGCTGACAAGATCGACCTCGAGTACCACCTGCGGCATTCGGCGCTGCCCTATCCCGGCGGCGAGCGTGAACTGGGCATCCTCGTTTCACGCCTGCATTCCAATCCGATGGATCTCGACCGCCCGCTGTGGGAGATCCACCTGATCGAAGGCCTGCAGGGCGGGCGCTTTGCTTTGTACTGCAAGCTGCATCATTCACTGGCCGACGGCGTGTCCGGGCGTCGGCTTGCTCAACTTTTCGACCGATCCCGACGCCAGCGAGACGCCGCCGATCTGGGCTGCGGACCGGCCGCGCAGCGCACGCGCGCCGAAGGTTCCGGGACGGTTCGGCGCCTTCAGCGTGCTGCAGGCAGCCTTCGCGAGCCAGGCCAAAGAATTGCCGAACCTCGTGCAGGGCCTGGCGGGCACGGTCAAGGCCGTGTTCGGCGTGAAGCCGGATCCCGACTTCACGTCGCTGGCGGAGGCGCCGCGCACGATCTTCAACGTCAACGTCACCCCGCAACGCCGGGTCGCCACGCAGGCGACCAGCCTCGAACGCCTGAAAGCCATCGGCGAAGCGGCGGGCGGCAGTATCAACGACGTGGTGCTTGCAGCCAGCAGCGGAGCAATGCGGCGCTTCCTGCTCGAGCTCGGCGAGTTGCCGCGCAAGTCACTGGTGACGTCCATTCCTGTGGCGTTGCCGCGCGACTCGAGCCAGGCCGGCGGCAATGCGATCAGCTTCGCCAACGTGCGCCTTGGCACCGACATCGAGGATGTGCGCGAACGGTTCGACGTGATCCGTCGCAGCAGCACCGCCGGACGCGAATTTCTCAAGCAGATGAGCACGAAGACGCTCATGGATTACACCGTGCTGATCAGCTCGCCGCAGATCCTCACGCGCCTGCCCGGCATCGGTTCGCGCGTGCCGCCGACCTATAACGTCATCATCTCGAACGTGCCCGGTCCGCGCGGCAAGCTGTACTTCCTGGGCGCGGAGATGGAGGCGTATTACCCGATCTCGGCGCTGTTCCATGGCCAGGCGCTCAACATCACGGTATTGAGCTACGCCGGCGGCCTGTATTTTGGCTTCACCGGGTGCGCCGACAAGGTGCCCCACCTGCAACGTCTCGCCGTGTACACGGGAGAGGCGATCGACGAACTGGAGCAGGTGTTTCTGGGTCGTGGCGGTGACAAGAAGGTGGGGAAGGGGAGGAAGGCGGGGAAGGGCAGGAAGGCGGGAAGGGCGAGGAAGGCCAGGAAGGTGGGGAAGGGAAGGAAGACGAGGAAGGCCTGAGCTGGCTTGCGGTCAGCGCAGCGTCAGCAGGTGCGTGCCGTACGCGCGCACATCGTCCCAGTTCGTGTAGTCGATGACCGCGGTGGTGTCCGTCGGGCCGTGCGTCATTTTCATGATGAGGCGGATCATGAACCGGTCCAGCCAGGGCCACGCAGGATAGTCGACTTTTCCGGCGATCACTTTCAGGTCGCGCGGCCGCCACGGTGAGAGCTGCAGGAACTTCTGCATGTAACGGTTGCCCTCGACCGTCGACTTCTCCGGCACGCGCGCCACGACGGAGACGTTGAAGAAGCTGTTGGGCCTGGACTCGAGTTGCGTGCGGTGCCGGGTCACGAACTCGATCACGCTTTTGTCGTACCTGCCGTAGAGCACGGGTGCACCCAGAACGACGACGTCATAGCGGTCCCAGTCCACGCCTTCGTGCTCGGCTTCGACCAGGGGCATCATTTCGGCGCGGCTGCCAGTGGCGTTGATGTGCTCGCAGAGGCGGCGTGCGATGCGGGCCGTGTGTCCGCCGCGGGTCATGTACAGGATCAGGACCGAGGTCATGGCAGCCGGGGTTGAGTCCGTGGAGCAGACATTTTAGTACAATGCCGGGGGTCCGAAGAATGCGGGAATCGCATCCGAAGGTGCCCTGGCAGGATGTGAAGGCATGACCTCCAATACGTATTCAGCGCGGGAAGAATGGCTGAACTGCGCGGTGCACGTCGTCGGCATCGTCGCAAGCCTGGTTGCCCTCCCGGTGCTGGTGACGACGGCGCTCCGTACGGGAGATCCGTGGCTGCTCGCGGGCGGCCTGACATTCGGCCTGAGCGCGCTGCTCATGTTCTCCACCTCTTCGCTCTACCATGCGTCGAAAAAGCCCGGCAACGCGGCTGCGCCTGCGGCGGGTGGATCACGCGGCGATCTACCTGCTGATCGCCGGGACCTACACGCCGTTTACGCTCGGCGCTTTGCGCGGCAGCTGGGGGTGGTCACTGGCCGCCATCATCTGGACGCTCGCCCTGCTCGGCATCCTCTTCAAGACGACGGCTTTCGGCTTCCGCTTCCACCGCACGTCAGTCGCGCTGTATGTCGCCATGGGCTGGCTCGCGGTCGTGGCCGCGAAGCCATTGATGCAGCAGCTGTCGACGTTCGAACTCAGCTGGCTCGTAGCCGGCGGTCTCTGCTACACCCTCGGGGTTGCGTTCTACGTCTGGAAGAGCCGTCCCTACACGCACGCCATCTGGCACGTCTTCGTGCTGGCGGGCGTGGCATGTCACTTCGTGACGGTGCTGAGCATCACGTCGGGCTGAAAGGCTGCGGTCGCGCGGGACCCTGAAGGTACCCGCGCGAAGAGCTGCCGCCGAATCATTCCTTCTCGACGTGGACGCGGGTGCCTTTCAGCGTCGACTCGACCAGCTGCACCTCGTAGTTCGGACCCTTGCGCTTCTTCACCAGCACGTCCTCACCGTCGTCCGTCTCGACGTGATAGACCTTCGGGTCGAGCGCCTTCTTGAACGTGTTCTTGATGTCGGTGGCCACGCCGTTCTCGCCGCGGCCCTTCTCGACCTGCACGAGAACGTCCGTCGCAACGCCCTTGTCCGGCGTCACGCGAAACAGCAGCGTGCCCGTGTTGTTCGCACCTTCGCTCACCTCGATACGCCACTTGTTGGAGAGCTTGAGCGGGGCTGCCGGAGTGGCTGGGGTCGCTGTGGCTTCCGTTGCTTCCGTGGCGGCCGGGGTCGTGGCGGCAGGTTCCTGCGCGAACGCGGAGATTGGGGACGACGCGAGGCCGACAGCCAGGGCGAGCCGGCCGAGAGTGAGGAAATTCATGATTCGACGAACTCCTGAGGGTTCTGGTTTGTAATCAGGCCGGATAGCAGATACGGGAGGCGCGTCGCGCTGTCAATCGGGCACCCGGGCACATGCAGGTACCGGATCACGGGAGGCCCGGTGCTGCGGGGGATTACCGTTTTCCCGTGTTCCTCAACGGTGCGGAATCGCGTTACGGTGAACTCGACCGCCTCGTCGCGGTCCGAACACAGAGGCGGCAATGCACGCAGGGTTGGTTGCCGTCCTGCGGTTCAGAGACGTTGATCTGGAGGTCGACACAATGGCCAGTCAAGGCAGTCGTGTTGAGAGCCGCGAAGGCACCAGCAGTGGCAGCGGCGGCTCGGGTCGTGGTTTCGCCGGGATGGACCAGGGTAAGCGGCGGGAGATCGCGAGCAAAGGTGGCTCCGCGTCGGGCGGCAACTTTGCCAGGAACCCGGAGCGCGCACGCGCAGCAGGCCGCAAGGGCGGCGAGGTCTCGGGCGGTAACTTCGCCAACGATCCGCGGCGTGCCGCGGAAGCCGGCCGCAAGGGTGGCGCGGCATCGCGGGGCGGCCGCGACAATCGATGAATCCTGGGACTGCGTTGCGCGGGTTCATGCCGTAGCGGACTTTCCGGTTGCCGCGCGCCGCGAAACGCAGCACAGTGCGCGGCGCCATGAACGCAGCGCCGCAATCCCCCGACCTGCCGTCGGCCGCACCGGAAGCACTGGAAGTCGCCATCGTCGGCGCCGGTTTTGGCGGCCTGTGCATGGCCATCCGGCTACTGGCACAAGGCGAGCGGCGCTTTGCCATCCTCGAGAAGGGTGCCGAGGTGGGCGGCACGTGGCGCGACAACTCCTATCCCGGCGCCGAGTGCGACGTGCAGTCGCACCTCTATTCCTACTCGTTCGCGGGCAAGCCCGACTGGAGCCAGCGCTACGCGGGCTGGCAGGAAATCCAGCAGTACATCCTGGAGACCACGGAGCGCTTTGGCGTGCGTCCGTACATCCGGTTCAACCAGCAGGTGACCGGGCTCCACTTCGAACCAGACACCGCGCGTTGGCGCGTCATCCTGGCATCGGGCCTGGAACTGCGCGCTCGTCACGTCGTGCTGGCGACAGGCCCGCTGCACGTGCCGAACCTGCCGCGGTTGCCCGGTCTTGAGCGCTTCGCCGGCAAGGTGTTTCATTCGGCGCAGTGGGAGCATGACTACGACCTTGCCGGCAAGCACATAGCGTCGATCGGTACGGGCGGCAGTGCGATCCAGTACTGCCCGCGCATCGCGCCGATAGCGGCCCGGTTGCACGTTTTCCAGCGCACGCCCGCCTGGGTGATCCCGCGCGATGTCCGTATCTACAGTGAGTCGACGAAGAGGCGCTTTGGACGGTTCGACCTGTTACGGCGCCTGCATCGCGCGCGCCTGTACTGGACCAACGAGTCGCGGGTCTGGCCGATTTTTCATCCCGTGCTGGCGCGCGGGTTGCAGCGGCTCGCACGCTGGAACATCCGTCGCGCCGTGGGCGACGAGTCGCTCGCACGCAAGCTGACGCCCGACTACACGATCGGCTGCAAGCGGGTGCTGATCTCCAACGAGTGGTACCCGATGTTCCGTCGGCCGAACGTCGAGCTCGTGACCGAGGACATCCGCGAGATCCGCGAGCGCTCGATCGTGACCGCGGACGGTGTCGAACGTCCCGTCGACTGCATCATTCTCGGCACGGGATTCGTGGTCGATCCCCGCATCTACATGCAGGGCTTCCCCGTCACGGGAATGCCCGGTCACGAGCTGGCCCGCGACTGGCAGGCAGGGGCCGAGGCGTTCTACGGAATTTCGGTCACGGGTTACCCGAACCTCCATCAGCTCGTCGGGCCGAACACGGCGCTCGGGCACAACTCGATCATCTTCATGATCGAGGCACAGGTGCGGTACGTCATGGATTGCATGCGCACGTTGCGAGCACGCGGCGCGGACTACCTCGACGTGCAACCGGCCGCGCAGGCGCAGTTCAACGCGCGCATCCAGCGTGCCCTGCAGGACACCGTCTGGAGTTCCGGGTGCCGCAGCTGGTACCAGCAGGCCGACGGCCGCAATTTCACGATCTGGCCGTACTCGACCTGGCGCTACTGGCTCGAGACGCGCAAGGTTGATGCGGCCCAGTATCGGTTCGGGCACGCGCAGGGAAGCGTGGTCACCGTCCCGGCGGCTCGACCGACCTGAATCCCGGCAACAACGATCCCCGCCGGCTTGGCCCGTCACTCGGACACGACGGTCGGGGAAGTCGCCTTGTATTCCAGCGCCAGGGACAGTGCGCCAGTCTTCAGGGACGCCGGGGCCCCGGAAAGAAGGCGTTGGTGCGCCGGATGTATTCGGCGTAGCCGGGCCGCCGCTTGCCGATATCCCGCTCGAGCAGGGTCACGCCCGAGACTCGCAGCAACAGCACGCTCATGAGCGCAGGGCCGATCAATGACCACCAGGCGCCAGCCGCGAGCGCCACGAGGCCGAAGCCCCACCAGATGCAGAAATCGCCGAAATAATTGGGATGGCGCGTGAGGCCCCAAAGCCCCTGGTCCATCACCTTCCCGGCATTGGCCGGATTCGCCTTGAAGCGGGTGAGTTGCCAGTCGCCGACGGCTTCGAAGTACAAGCCGACCAGGCAGAGCGCGGCACCTGCGTAGTCGAGCCAGCCCAGTGGACTGGCGTCGCCGGCGATGGCGCCGAGCAGCGGCAGCGAGATCACCCAGGCGAGGACGGCCTGCAGGCCGAACACGAGGTACAGGCTCTTCCACGCGAATCCCGGTTCGTTGCGGCGGCGGATCTTCTGGTAGCGCCGGTCTTCTTCGTGGCCGAAGTTGCGGCGTCCGAGGTAGATCGCCAGCCGCAGTCCCCAGACCGTGACCAGCACCAGCACCAGTTGCGCGCGCGGTCCGGGCGGCAGCGTGCTCGCGGCGTAGCTGAAGGCTGCGATGACGAACATCAGCGACCACAGCGTGTCGACGATCGTGACGTTGCGGAGCTGGACGCTCACTAGCCAGGTCAGGAACCCCGCGCCGAGCAGGAAGGGCAGGGCTTGCAGCCAGGTCTGGAGCATGCGGGTGGCCTCGATGGAAATTCTGGTTGGCGGCGGGCGAGGGTGTGCGGTTGCGGGCGCGGTCAGTTCGCCGTCAGGAGTTCGGTGAGCAGGGCGTCCTCGATATTGCCACCGGACAGGGTCACCGCAACAGTGCGTCCGCGGACGTCGAGCTTGCCGGCGAGCACGGCTGCGAGCGCCACGGCGCCGCCGGGCTCGACGATGAGCTTCAGCGTGCGCGCTGCGAACACGATGGCCCGCTGCACTTCGTCGTCGGACACGGCGAGTCCGCCGCGCAGCAGCGGTTGGTTGATCGCGAACGTGAGTTCGCCAGGTATCGGGGCGAGCAGCGCGTCGCAAATTGATGGCGGCGCGTCCGGCTCATTGCGTTGACGCCGGCCTGCGGCGAGCGATCGACGGTGATCGTCGTACGCGGCGGGTTCGGCCGTCCACACACCTGCCAGCGGCGCCAGCTGCGCCATCGCGATGGCGATCCCCGCCGTGAGGCCGCCGCCACTGCAGCAGACGACCACGTCATCCAGCGTCAGGCCGTGTTCGGCCGCCTGCTCGACGATCTCGAGACCCGTCGTCCCCTGTCCCGCGATGATGTCCGGGTCGTCGTACGACGGCACCAACGTCGCGCCCCGTTCGGTGGCGAGCCGGGCCGCGATCTGCTCGCGACTCTCGCGCCTGCGGTCGTACTCGACGATTACAGCGCCCATGTTGCGCGTGTTCTGCAGCTTGATCCGCGGGGCGTCGGACGGCATCACGATCGTCGCGTGGATGCCGAGACGCCTTGCGGCCTCGGCCACTCCCTGGGCGTGGTTGCCCGACGAAAAAGCGACGACGCCGGCGGCGCGCTCGGTTGCGCTCAATTGCACCAGCCGGTTCCACGCGCCCCGAAACTTGAACGATCCGGTGTGCTGCAGCGTCTCGAGCTTGAGCAGGATGCGTCCGCCGGTCAGTGCGTCGAGTGGCGTGTCCGCCAGCAGGGGAGTTCGACGAGCGTGGCCTTCGAGCCGGCGTGCAGCGGCGCGGACGTCGTCGAAATCGGGAATGCGGGTCATGGGCCGGGGGTCCCCTGTCGGTGCAGGGCGAATCGTCGCACCATAGACGCGTGAGCGTACAACAAACATTGCCAGCCGGCTGCGAGCCCGACTGCCGTGGCTGCCGCCACCGCACGCTGAGCCTGGTTGCGAGCGTCACGCAGAAGCAGGAGTACCTGCAGCGCGTCCTGGAACGCTGGGGGCAGGTGCTGCAAGCCGTGCGCTCGGTGCAGGAGGATCGTCGCTTCGGCTATCGCGATCGCGTCACCCTGAATGCACGTTGGGATGCGTCGGCAGGCTGGCGGTTCGGGATGATGCGGCGCGACGAGCTGATCCCGATCCCTGAGTGTCCCGTGCATTCGGCGCGCGTGAACAAGCTCGTTGCGCTGCTGCGGACCACGTTACCTGCCCACGCGAATTTTCCGCTGGCATACCTGCACGTCGCGGGCGGGCAGGCGACACTGATCGTCAAGGCGAGGCAATACCAGTCCACCGACCTCGAGGCACTGCGCGCGGGACTGGCAGCGACCGGCGTGAAAGGACTCTGGGTTCATTGCCATGCCGCGGCCGGCCGCAAGCTGTTTGCGCGCTCGGGCTGGCACCTGGCCTGGGGCGCACCGACCTCGCTCGACGCGGCAGGGCTGGTGCACGGACCGGCGGCGTTCCAGCAACTGCTGCCCGACCTGCATGCACAGGCCGTCGCGCTGGCCCGCGGTCATCTCGACCCAGCCCCCGGCGTCGCGGTGCTCGACCTTTACTGCGGAATCGGCTCGACGCTGCGGCAATGGGTGCAGGCGGGCGCGTCAGCATTCGGCGTCGAGCTGGCCGGCGGCGCCGTCGACTGCGCGCGCATCAATGCCCCCGGAGCCGTCGTGCTGCGTGGCACGTGCGAGCAGCGCATGCCGCAGGCGCGGGAGTGGTGGCACGACGGCAATCATTCCCGCCGTGCCTGCTACGTCAACCCGCCACGCTCGGGCCTGGAGCCGGCACTGCTCGATGCGCTGGCACACGACTTGCGACCGGACCGGATTGCCTACCTGTCGTGCAGTGCCGGGACGCTCGCGCGCGATCTCGCCGCGTTCGAGGCGGCGGGTTACGAGGTGAGTTCGATCGTGCCTTTCGATTTTTTCCCCGGCACGCATCACGTCGAGTGCCTGGCCCTGCTCACGCTCGGTCACTGAATGCCGGGCAGCCAGCGTTCGACGACTGACGGTTGCCGCGAGGGCGAATACCGGCTCGACGGGTCGGTCTTGGCCTGTCCGGCGACGGACGAACTGATCACGCTGGCGCAGGCGCCGGTGTTGATCCACTGCAGCGCCGCCTGCGTCAGGCCGTCCGCAGGGTCGCCCATCGGGGCGCCGAGCGTGTCGTCCGCCGCGCACGCAAAAGTCATGCTGGATGCGAGCCCTGCGTAATAGTCGGCCACACCGTTCGCATTGACCGTCTTGAAGCTGACGAGGCGCAGCCGGTCAGTGCAGGCGTTGCCGAGGTCGAAGGCAAGCTGACCGACCGGTTTGCCGTACGTGTCACTGCCCACGATCGCCACTTCGGCCCAGGCGTGCATGGCGTTGATGTTGATCTCGCTCGCCGACGCCGTTGCAGCGGTCGTCAGGAACGCGATGCGCACGGGCCGCACGGACTCCGCTTGCCGCTGGAAGCGAACAGTGGAGTTCTGTCCGGACTTGCTCGTGCTGTGCACGATCGTGTATTGCGTGTCGAGCGAAGTGCGGTCGCCGCCGAGCAGGTTGCCGATCAGCTCGGCCGTGCTGACCAGGCCACCGCCGTTGTAACGCAGGTCGATGACGAAGTCGCGGATGTCTTGCGCACGGAACGCCTGGAACGCCGTGCGCAACTGCGGGTCGGCCGTGCTGATGTAGCTGCGCAGGTTCAGGTAACCCACGCCGGTCGTCCCGGTCATGGGCAGCACGCGCGTGCCGAACGAATCCGGGACCGGGTCGATCGTCACCGTGCGTTTGCTCAGTTGCATCTCGAGGATCTGCCCGTTGCGCAGCACCTGCAGGCTTCGCTGTACGCCCGCGTCGGCGGCGCCAAGCAGGTCGGTGAAGGTGGTGGAGCCGTCCGCCAGCGATTGCGCAACCGAGACGAAGCCGCTGCCCTGGTCGACGGCGATGACCTCGTCGCCGCGCTGCAGGCCTGCCGTCGCCGCGGGGCTGCCTTCGAACACGTCGAGCACGAAGGGGCGATTGCCCGTGTCGGTGCGTGAGCGGAAGCCGAAGCCGACGAACTGGCCTTCGCCAAGGAGTGAGTCCTCGGCGGACTTCGTCGTCAGGTAACTGAAAAAGCGATCCTTGCCTTGCGCGCGGGCCGTTGCGGTCAATGCATCGAGCAAGTCGTCTGCGGTCGAATACGCCGCGATGTCCGTTGACGCTGGCAGCAGGTCTGGAAACAGGTACCACTCGCGAGCGACGTTGAGGACCCATTGCTTGCGGGTGGCTTCACCGCAGGGGCTGTCGGTGCCGCTGCCGGTGCCGCCACCACCGCCCCCGCCGCAGCCGGCCATGAGCGTCATCAGTGCGCTGAGCGCCACCAGGGTCAGCGGGCGCATCGCGACTCGGGCTGCGGGCATGACGAACGGATGGTCGTGGAGCACGTGGAGCCGCGGTGCGAGCTCAGTTCGCTCGCACGCGCGAAATCCGGCGAAGGCTTTGCCATCGCCGGATATTACCGCAGTCGCGCAGATTTCCTAGGCCGCTGCCAGCGCCTGTTCGAGATCTGCGAGCAGGTCGTCGATGTGCTCGATCCCGACCGAGAGCCGCACCATGTCCGCGCTGACACCCGCCCGCTCCAGTTCGGCCGCATTCAGCTGGCGGTGCGTCGTGCTCGCGGGATGGCATGCCAGCGATTTGGCATCGCCGATGTTGACCAGCCGCACGAACAGCTGGAGCGCGTCCTGGAAGCGGCCGCCGCCCGCGAGGCCGCCCTCGATACCGAACGTCAGGATGCCCGAGGCACGACCCCCCATGTACTTCTGTGCGAGCGCATGGCTCGGGTGATCGGGCAGCCCGGCGTAGTTCACCCAGCGCACCTTCGGATGCTGCTGCAGGTACTTTGCAACGGCGAGCGCGTTGTCGCAGATGCGGTCCATGCGCAGGGCGAGCGTCTCGATGCCCTGCAGGATCAGGAAGCTGTTGAACGGCGAAATCGCCGCACCCATGTTGCGCAGTGGCACGACGCGGGCGCGACCGATGAACGCGGCAGGGCCGAACGCCTCGGTGTAGACGACGCCGTGGTACGAGGCGTCCGGCGTGTTTAGACGCGGGAACCTGTCCGCGTGTGCTGCCCAGGGAAACGTGCCGGAATCCACCAGCGCGCCGCCGATGCTGTTGCCGTGACCGCCGAGGTACTTCGTGAGCGAGTGCACGACGATGTCGGCCCCGTGTTCGAACGGGCGGCACAGGTACGGCGACGGCACCGTGTTGTCCACGATCAACGGGATGCCATGCCGGTGCGCGATCTCGGCGAGCGCAGCGAAATCAGTGACGTTGCCGGCTGGATTACCGACCGATTCGCAGAAAATCGCGCGGGTATCGCGGTCGATGAGTTGCTCGAACGCATCAGGCTGGCGGTGATCGGCGAACTTCATCGTGATGCCGTACTGCGGCAGCGTGTGCGCGAACAGGTTGTAGGTGCCGCCGTAGAGCGCGGACGAGCTGATGATGTTGTGGCCGGCCTCGGTGATGGTCAGCAGCGCATAGGTGATCGCCGCCTGGCCCGAGGCCAGCCCGAGTGCGCCCACGCCGCCTTCCAGCGCCGCCACGCGCTTTTCGAGCACGTCCGTGGTCGGATTCATGATCCGGGTGTAGATGTTGCCGGCGACCTTGAGGTCGAACAGGTCGGCGCCGTGCTGCGTGTCGTCGAACGCGTAGGAGGTCGTCTGGTAGATCGGCACTGCGACGGCCCGGGTGGTCGGGTCGTGCGAGTAGCCGGCGTGGACGACGAGGGTCTCGAGCTTCATGGCGGAGCCTTGCGGGTAGTGAGGGACAACCCGCGGATTCTCAGGCAACGGCGTCGCCTTGTCCCCGCCTGAGAACCACGGGGTATGCGCTCAGAACGTGGCGGAGAACTGCGCCCACAGCTTGGTCGTGTCCGTGCCAAACCCATCGGCCTGGTAGTCGGCGAACTTGAGCATGGCCTCGTAGTTCTTCTTCGCGCCGAACTTGTATGCCGCCGATGCGTTCCACTCGTTGCCGTAGTCCTGGCTGAAGGCTTCGGCCTGGAAATCGTGCCAGACGAGTTGCAGGGCCACCGGACCCACGTTGGCAGTCGCGCCCAGGTACAGGTCCTCGACGCCGCCGCGCGGGGTCGTCAGGAACTTGTCGGCCCAGCCCTGGAAGGCATGCAGCGTCGCAAGCGGCGTCTGGAAGGCGTGGTTCGGCTGGTCGTCACCGCCCAGCACCTCGTAACCCGCCTTGAGACCGTACTTGCCGAAAGTCGCGCCGCCTTCGAGCAGGTAATAGTCGGTCGAGTAGTCGTTCAGGTTGTCCGCGTAGTCGCGTTGGCTGGCGTAGGAGGCGAGCCAGCTGAGCTTCGTGGCGTCCGAGACCTTGTACGTTCCCGCCCAGTGCACGCCGTAAGTGCTGCTGGAGAGTGCCGGGGCGTTCTCGAAGTCGAGGAGGTAGGCGAAGCCGGTCACGGCGCCGAACGTGCCGAGATCCACCTTGCCGTTCAGCGCATGAGTGGCCCCGTGGTAATTCGCGGGCTGCGACCCTTCGTCGGGGCCGGTGATGCGGTTGACATTGGAGATGTACGAGTAGTGCAGCTGCGTCTTCGCCAGCGCGCTGCTCTTCAGCGTCACTGCGTCGTAAGTCTGCTCGTTCTGTCGCCAGCCGACGTTGCCGACGAACCGCTGGTTGTCGAGCGTGATGCGCTGGCGGCCGAGCAGGCCGGTGAACGAGCCGGACTTGAACTGCAGGTACGACTGGTTCACCTCGGTGTATTCCGGGTCCGCCACGACCGGCCGGTCGGTCACGCCGTTGGTCGTGCTGTTGTAGGTATCGTCGTCACCGAGCACCGTGACATTGTCCGCTTCCACGAAGGCGCTGAAGCCGTGCCAGTCGCCGGTCGCGTAGTTGAGGCGGCTGCGCAGCGTGGAAGCGAGGGCATCGTCCGCAAACGGGTCCTGGTCGACCGATTCCAGTCGGTACCTGAACTCGAGGTGAGCCTTGCCGCCCGTGACGGCGTCGACGAACGTGACCGGTTTCGCCGGTGCGGCGGTGGAGGCCGGCACGGGATCTGCTGCCATCGCGACGCTGGCGAACCCGGCGGCGGTCGCCAAGACAAGAATCGACCTGGATCTGATCTTGGTTTCGGTCATGGTCGTCATATCTCCAACAGGCTGGGCTCCACACCAGGTGAGCAGGCCCTGAGCGAGGCGTACAGTCTGCGCGTCCTGCCCGTGGATACCATTGATCCAGGTCAATGCTGCGGCTGCGCCCGCGGTCCATTCTGCCGTTGCGGGCCGTCCAACGGCGCGATTGTCAGTAGAATCCGAGCCCATGCTCCCCCATTCTCGATTACCGGCTCCGTTGCCCTGCGTGGTTGCCGCAATACTCGGTGCAGCGGCCGTACCAGCCACTGGCCAGCCCGATACGGGCGCCGACGATTCCCACCTCGAGACCGTCATGGTCTACGCCCGCCGCCTCACTCCGGTCTCGAGGGTGGCAGCCACCGTGACGGTGATCGACCAGGCACGCATCGAAACAACCCTGGCGACCGACATTCGCGAACTCGTGCGGTACGAACCGGGCCTCAGCGTCCGTAACGACCCGTTCCGTTTCGGACTCGACACGATCTCGGTGCGCGGGCTGGGCGGTAACCGTGTCGCAGTCGAGGTCGACGGCATTCCCGCCGCCGGCGGCTTCGCGGTGGGCAGCTATGCAGATTCGGGCCGCGCCTACGTGGACGCGGCATTCGTCGACCGGGTCGAGTTCCTGCGCGGACCGGCGTCGTCCCTGTACGGCAGTGATGCGATCGGGGGCGTGGTCGCCATGACAACGCTCACTCCCGAGAGTCTGCTGGCGCGGGGCGAGGGCGATTACGCGGTGCGCACCGACGCAGGATTTGACTCCGCGAGCGATGGCTGGCGGGCAGCGGTGCTCGCGGCTGGAGCGATCGGCGGGACACAATGGCTCGTCGGGTACTCGCGACGCGAAGGCCAAGAAACCGACACGGCGGCCGACGTCACGCCAAACCCGAGCGAGTACGCCAATGATTCGGCGCTGATGAAGGTTACCGGCACCGTGCCGGGCGGTCCGCTGACTTTTACGGCCGAGGCGGGACGTATCCAGCAGGCGACGGACGTCAATGCGTTCCTGGGGGTAGGCCGATTCCTGAACACGACCGCACTGGCGGGCGACGATGAAATGCTCCGTTATCGCGTCAGCCTGCGGCAGGCACTGACGGGGGCGAATGCGACGTTCGACTCGGCCGACTGGAGCGCCTACTGGCAGGGCACGGAGACCGAACAGGATACCTACGAGGTGCGCCGGGCCGTGCCGCCGCGCACGCCACCGGTGCAGCTCGACCGGACGTTCAACTTCGACGAGAGCACGTTTGGCGTCGAGTTCACGGCAGTCAAGAGCCTCGGGTCCGGGTCGATCGTGCACGACGTCGTGTACGGCTTCGAGGCGACACGCTCCGAACTCGACGAGCTGCGCGACGGCCTGCAGACCAACCTGACCACCGGTGCGACTACGCCGACGATCCTCGGCGAGACGTTCCCGCTGCGCGACCTGCCGCTCTCCACGGTGGTCGAGGTCGGTGCCTTCGTGCAGGACGAGGTGCAGTTCGACGACGCGCGCTGGATGCTCGTGCCCGCGCTGCGCGTCGACTACTACGAGCTCACGCCTGCGACAGATCGGATTTATCGCGAGGACAACCCTGCAACCGAGCCCGCGGGTGTCGACGAGGTCTCTTTCGCCCCCAAGCTCGGTGCGACCTATCGGATCAACGACCGGCTCGGCGTCTTTTTCCAGTACGCGCACGGCTTCCGTTCGCCGCCGCCCGAGGACGTCAACATCGGGCTCGAAGTTCCGCTGTTCAATATCCGTGCGATTCCAAATCCGGACCTGCGGCCCGAGACGAGCGACGGTTTCGAGACGGGTCTGCGGCTGACGGGTTCCCCCGTGGCGTTGACCGCAAGCGTGTTCCTGACGGAATACGGCGACTTCATCGAGTCGAAGGTCAACCTGGGCGTCGATCCGGCGACCGGAGTGACGCTGTTCCAGTCGCAGAACGTGGCGGAAGCGCGAATTTACGGCGCCGAGTTCGACGCTCGCGTGGATGGGTCCGCATGGTCGCCACGGCTGCAGGGATGGAGCGGCCGGCTGGCGGGTTCCTGGACCCGCGGCGAAGACCTCACCCGCGACGTGCCGCTCAATTCGATCGATCCGCCGCGGCTGGTGCTCGGCATGAGATACGACGCTCCATCGACGCGTTGGGGATCGGAGCTGGCGCTGACCGCGGTTGAAGCGCAGCGCGAGATGGATCGCAGCCGGGCGGATCTTTACCGCACCGATGGCTATGCGACGCTCGACTGGCTCGCGAACGTCGACATCACGCCTCGCTTGCGGCTGAACATCGGCTTGTTCAACCTGGCTGACACCGAGTACATCGAGTGGTCCGACGTCCGCGGTCGCGTCGCGGACGATCCCCTGGTGCCGTATTACACGCGTGCCGGTTTCAACGCTTCGGCCAGCCTGCGCTACGATTTCTGACCGCGCGTGATTAAATGCGGGGATGAACCGCAGTGGTGCCTTCGCTCGCGTGGCGCCCGGCGTAACCGACGTGCTCGTGTCTCGTCTCGCCTGGGGCATGTGGCGATTCCAGGGTGACGACCTGGCCCGCGCGCGCTGGTCGGCCAGAGGCGTGGCACTGCCCTGAGGCGTGCACAAAAGAATGGGCCCCGCCTCAAGCCGAGAGGGGGCCCAGGATCGCGCAGTGCTGCGCGTGGAATCAAGCAACAGGTCAGTACACGTCGCCCACCGTGTTGTGCACGTTGAACTTGCCGGTCGGCGTCACGATGCGCGCGTCGTCCATGACCTTCTTCAGCTTGAGCGTCTTGTCGTCGACGACGACGATCGCCGACCGCTGGTCCTTGCCGTTCCAGACGGAGAACCAGACTTCGTCGCCGGCAGCATTGTATTCTGGCTGCACGACACGCTTCGGGCCTTCGCCGAGGTTCGCCCACTCGGCGATTGGCAGCACCTTGTAGCCGGCCTCGAGGTTGTTGATGTCGAACACCGCCACGCTCTGGCTGATCTTCGGGTCGGGATTGAGGGTGGTGTCGACGTAGAGATTCGTCGACTTCGGATGCGTCTTGACGAACAGCGACCCGCCGCCCTGGCCCTTCAGCACTCGCACCACCTTCCAGGCGTTGTCCTTGTACTTCTCGGGATCCGTGCCGATCACCGTCACCTTCTCGTTGCCGAGCGCGCTGGTCACCCACACGGGACCGTACTTCGGATCGACGAAGTTCGCGCCGCGACCCGGGTGCGGGATCTTGTCCACGTCCACCAGCGCGGTGAGCTTCTGCTCCTTCGAATCGATGACCGCGATCTTGTTCGACTGGTTGGCTGCCGTCATGAAGTAGCGCTTGGTGGAGTCCCAGCCGCCGTCATGCAGGAAGCGCGCTGCGCCGATCGTGGTGGTCTTGAGGTTGTTGATGTCCTCGTAGTTGACCAGCAGGACCTGGCCGGTTTCCTTGACGTTGACGATGAACTCCGGGTGCTCGTGCGAGGCGACGATGGCCGCCACGCGTGGCTCGGGGTGGAACTCCTGTGTGTCTACCGTCATGCCGCGCGTCGAGACGACCTTGAGCGGCTCGAGGGTCAGGCCGTCCATGATCGTGTACTGCGGCGGCCAGTAGGCGCCGGCGATCGCGTATTTGTCCTCGTAGCCCTTGTACTGCGAGGTTTCGACGGAGCGCGCCTCGAGACCGACCTTGATCTCGGCCACCTTGGTGGGCTTCTCGAAGTAGAGGTCGATCAGGTCGATCCGGCCGTCACGCCCGATCGTGTACACGTAGCGTCCCGAATGCGACAGGCGCGAGATGTGCACGGCGTAGCCGGTGCGGATGACGTTGATGATCTCCTTGGTGTCGCCGTCGATAATCGCGACTTCGCCCGCGTCACGCAGCGTGACTGCGAAGATGTTGTCCAGGTTGTACTTGTTCTGTTGCGTGGTCGGCCGCTGGGCGACGGGAATGATCACGTTCCAGCTCGCCTTGATTTCGGGCATGCCGAATTCGGGCGGCTGCGGCGGCTCGTGCTGGACGAAGCGGGCCATGAGGTCGACTTCCTCGGCCGTCAGCTCGCCCGATTTGCCCCAGCTTGGCATGCCGGCCGGCGAACCCTGGTTGATGAATACCTTGAGGTACTCGGTGCCCTTCTTCTGGGTGATGTCCGGGGTGAGCGGCTTGCCCGTGGCGCCCTTGCGCAGCACGCCGTGGCAGCCGGCGCAGCGCTGGAAATAAATCTCCTGCGCGTGCTTGAACTCGGGCTCCGTCATGTCCGGTGCACCCGGGGTCACGAGGATCTTGACGCCGGCCGCGCCGGCCGGAGACGGGGCGCCAGCGTACTTGAGCTCGGCAGTCGTCGTTGGGTGCTGAGTCGGCGAGGAGGCCGACTTGGGCTCTGCGGCCGCCTTGGCACGCACGGCTGCGACCTGTGCGACCGTCACCGCGCCGCCCTGGTTGCCCCACGAGTTCATCGCGTAGGTCAGCGCGTCGGCGATCTCCTGGTCCGACAGCTGCGTCATGGCCGGCATCACGGAGTTGTACTTGACTCCGTTGACCACGACTTCGCCCTCGAGGCCGCGCACGACCACACCCACCGCGCGATCCTTGTCGCCGAGCAGGTAGTCGGAACCGGCGAGCGGCGGGAAGGCGCCTGGGATGCCCTTGCCGTCAGCCTGGTGACAGGCGAGGCAGACCGTCTGGTAGGTAGATTCACCGGCTTTCATCTGCGCCGAGATTCCGGCTGCACCGGCGACCTCAGCCTGATGTACCTGCGGCGAACTGCCGCTGGCGGAGGGCTGCTGCGCCAGGGCGCCGGCGCCCAGTGATGCGCTGATCGGGATGGCTAGCCACCATGCTGCCCGCGCGGCAGGGGTGCGACTGGCGTTGAACATTACTTTCTCCTCGTCCTTTCCCACGCAGGGAATTGTCAGATCATGCGATGGTCACGACTTTAGGGCCCGACCGAATTGGGTGCCTTGACCCGGATCAAGGCGCTGTGGCGAATGCGGTCACGCGGCCGTGTCCAACAGGGCCAGGAGCCTGTGTCGGCTCGGCACCTGCAACGTCCGGCCCTGCACGGCGATTGCGCCATTGTCGGACAGTGTGCGCAGTATCCGAGACAGGGTCTCGGGTTTCATCGATAGTCGCGACGCGATTTCCTGCCGCGATTCCTGCAACTGGATTTCGGCGGGCCCGTCCGTGTCGATGGGCAACCGGCCGTCGATCATGCGCACGAGGCGGTGCGTAGCACTTTCGAGCGTCAGGTACTCGATCTCGCGGATACGCATGTGGAGGCGCTGACTCAGGTGTCCGAGCATGCGCAAACAGGTTTCCGGACTTTCCCGCAGTATCGCCACGTAGTCGACGTTGGAAAACTTCGCTATCCGTGCCCGTGACGCCGCCATCGCAGATACCGGATAGGCGGGGCCGGACATGAACATGACGGCCTCGGCAAAACTCTGTCCCGGGCCAAGGATGTCCACGATTTTCTCCTCGCCTGTCTTGGAGTAGAGGACCAGGTTCACCTGACCCTCGACGACGACGTAAAAATGCATGGCCGGCTGGCCGCGGTCGAACAGGAGTTGTCCGGATTCGGCTTCCTCGATGTACGCGGTGCTCAGCACGCGCTGCAACTGGGCCGGGGTCAGGCCGGCAAACAGGTGGTGCGTGCGGATACCCGCCAGGGCGTTTATGTCGTTCAGGCTCATTTTCTTGGGCGCCAGTGTGCGGCAACCGTGACGGTTGGCGCAGTAGGGACTCACCGATAGGCATGATGCCGGGATGCGAGGTCGAGGGCGACCCCCCGGGGGGGGCGGTGCCCGGTATCCCGGTCAGGTGGCCAGGCTGGCAAAAATGCCCAGGGGGTGGTGGGCACGCGCCACCGTGACCAGGAAACCGACCGTGAGCAGGGCTGCCGCAAAAGCGGCGATCCGGATTCGCCGTGTCCGCCCGCGCTTGAGCGCGATGCTGCCGAGCACCACATAGACCACGAGCAACGCGACTTTCATCGTCAGCCAGCCGTTGCCGAACGGGTACTGGTGGACGACCGAAGTCAGCATCAGCGCGGCGGTCAGCAGCAGGGTGTCGATCACGTACGACGGGTAGCGGAGCCAACCGGACTGCATCTGCCGCGAATCGACCAGCATCAGGCCGCCGCGCAGCACGAACAATCCGATCGACAGGATCACGAATCCGATGTGCGCGTGCCGTAGCGCGAGGTAATACTCGGCCATCAGCCCGGCTTGCCGTCGATGCGCGGCGCAAGGTAGATGCCGCCTACGCGACCCACCCAGGCGGCGACGGCGCCCAGCCAGAGAGCCATGCTGCCGAGCAGGAACCACCGCACCGCGCCCGGGGCCGTAACGATCTCGCTCAGCACCCGGCTCGCGGCGCCCAGTTGCAGCGCAACGAAGCAGGCAAGCGTGACGCGATCCATGCGCAGCGGCCGACCGGAATGCCCCATCGTCACGCGCGTCACCATCGCAACCAGCATGCCGCCGAAGAATCCCATCCCCAAGGCGTGGATCGGTGCGCGCCCGAGGGTCCAGGCACCCGTCAGGGCGAAGGCGCCGTCGCGGACGGTCTGCAGCAGCAGCGCGATCGGCAGCCACGCGAAGCCGGCGTACAGAGTCCACAGCAAGGGATTGCCGCGCGCATGCAGCGACGTCCAGCGCAGGGCGCACCACGCCGTGAGCAGGAAAGCTGCCCCGTCGACGAACGGCAGCGCTGCGAGCGCGCCTGCCGTACCAAGGAGCAACCGCAGGTAGGCCAGGCCCACCACGGCCACGAGCACCCAGGTGGGTCGCCACGGCACGTAGCCCGGAATAGCGCCCTGCGAGAAGAACGGGACCATGCGGTGGCATACGGCGAAAAACACCGGCAGCAGGCCGCCCCACAACGATGCGCGCACCGCGAAGTGCAGTGCGAAATCGTTTGACTCGGCGAGGCCGAAGGCGAAGCCCGCCAGTGCAACGCACTGCACGCAGAGCCCGATCAGCACGACGACGGCGTGCGACACGACCTGCGGCGCAGCGAGCAGCACCCGGAACAACGACACCGTGCCGAGCAGCAGGCCCGCGCCAGTCGCCAGGCAGGCCAGCAGCAGCAACGCGGTCCCGCGAACGTTCCTGCGAGCCAGAGCAAGGTGCCTGTCGCGAAGAGCGACGCGGTCGCCAGGTACTCGGTCCGCGTGACCAGTGGCCCGTTCATCCAGCGGGGGAACACCGTGAACAGGAAACCGAAAAACATCGTCGGGAAAACGGCGAACAGCATCAGGTAGGCGTGCGCCCAGATCGGAGCGGGCTGCAATGCCAGCGCGAAAACCGGCGTGCCGGTCGAGCGGGCCACCACGTGCAGGCCCCACCACATGCTGGCGGCCAGCAGGCTGACCAGCCCGGCGAAGAACAGCGTCCGGTGCGGGGCGGCCAGCAGCGGAATTTCGAGGCTGCTGGTGGAGTCGTTTGCGTGCATGAAATACTTTGTCCGGGTGGGTGCGGCCGTGGTCCCGCCGAAGCTTAACGTGCCGGGCCGGCTGGTTGCCCGGTCGTCGCCGATGTCACGGCTGCGGCCCCTGTCAGCGCGCATGCGCAGGTCGCGAGAGATTGATCCGGGGCCTTTCCCCGAGCTTGGAAAGGCAGACACTCTCCATGTGCTAGCAACCGATCGGGGGCCTTTCCCCGAGCTTGGAAAGGCAGACACGCGCTCGGGGAAAGGCCCCCGATCGGTTGCTTGTGATATGCGGCGCCTGCACGACTCGTCGGGCGGTACCGCGATACGCCGACACGGGCGGCATCGCAGGCCCGACGACTCGCACGGCGCATGCAACCTGACACAAAGCGATCGGAGCGCTGCGGTTCGAGTCTGCGTTCCAACGAACTTGACGCTGCAGACGCAGTGTCGCGAGCGATTGATCCGGGGCCTTTCCCCGAGCGCGTGTCTGCCTTTCGGGGAACGGGGGGGGGCCCGGGGGAAGGCCCGCGATCGGTTGCTTGCATCGAGCGCGTGTCGGCCTTTCCGGGCGAAGCGTCAGATCGCCTTGCTGAAACGCTGACCCGACGCCTGCACCGACGGCAGGTAGGCGTCGAAGGCCATCGCGAGATGGCGCAGCAGCAGACGGCCGGACGGCAGCACGCGCAAGCCAGGTGCGGCGAACTCCGCGAGGCCGTCCTTGACCATCGGTTCGAGCGCCACCAGTTCGCTGGCGAAGTACTGGCGGAAGTCGATGTTGTGGCGCCTGGCGGTGGCGTCGTAGTCGAGCACGCCGTAGCACATGATCTGCTGGATCACGTCGCGGCGGATGACGTCGTCGCGCGTCATCGTGTAGCCGCGGTGCACGGGCAGTTCGCCGCGATCGATCGCGCCGTAGTACTCGGGCAGCGTCTTCAGATTCTGGATGTAGTGGTCGCCGACCTTGCCGATCGAACTCACCCCGAGGCCCACGAGGTCGCAGTAGCCGCGCGTCGAGTAGCCCTGGAAGTTCCGGTACATCGTGCCGGACTCCTGCGCCAGCACGAGTTCGTCGTCGGGCAGGGCGAAGTGATCCATGCCGATGTAGATGTAGCCGGCCGCCGAGAGCTTGTCGATCGTGAGCTCGAGCAACTGCAGGCGCGTCTCGGGCGTGGCCAGGTCCTCGACCTTGATCTGCTTCTGTGGCTTGAACATCTGTGGCAGGTGCGCGTAGGCATATACGGCGAACCGGTTCGGCCGCGCCGCGAGCACCGTGTCGAGCGTCTTGCTGAAGCCCGGCACCGACTGTTTCGGCAGGCCGTAGATCAGGTCGACGCTGACGGAGTTGAAGCCGAACTCGCGCGCTTCGCGGATCAACCGCAGCGTGTCGGGCACGGACTGGACGCGATTCACCGCTTCCTGCACGGCCGGGTCGAAGTCCTGGATGCCGAGGCTGCAGCGATTGAAGCCGATGCGATAGAGATCGCGCAGGGTGTCGGTGGTGATCGTGCGCGGGTCGAGTTCGATCGAATACTCGCGACCCGCATCCGACGAAAGCTGGAAATGCTGCCCGATCTTCTCGACCAGCCGCTCGATTTCGAGCGAAGTCAGGAACGTGGGTGTGCCGCCGCCGAAGTGCAGCTGTTCCACGACACGGTCGCGATCGTAGAGATCACCCTGCATCTCGATTTCCCGGTGCAGCCGGTACAGGTACGCCTCGGCTTTTTCGTGATTGCGGGTGATGACCTTGGTGCAGCCGCAGTAGAAGCACGGGCTCGAGCAGAACGGGATGTGCACGTACAGGGAGAGCGGGCGTGGGATCGGGTCCTGGTTGCTGGCGACGGCGACCGCCCGGTACTCGTTGACGCCGAAGCGGTCCGAGAACTGCACCGCGGTGGGGTACGACGTATACCGCGGACCGGAGCGGTCGTAGCGGCGGACTAGGTCTTCGTCGAACCGGATCTGGTGCGAGTTCATCTGCGTTCCTGCATGTCGGGAGCGGAGTCAGCCTGCTGCCTGACCCGCCCATCTGCCTTGATGTGCGTCAAGGATGAGAATTTGTCTAAGCTGGGCCAAGCTTTCAAGCCGAATCTTCCGCAGCCGTTGCGGTAAACCCGCAGCAACACCGGCCGGAGCACCATCTGTTCGTGGGGCCAGGCGACCGGATCCGCTAGAATTCGAGGAGTTTTGCCGGAGGTTCCCCCCTTGACTGTACCCAGCACCCCTGCCACCCCCCTCGAGACCGATGCCCTGATCGTCGGCGCCGGCCCCGCCGGCCTGTTCCAGGTCTTCGAACTCGGCCTGCTCGGCATCAAGAGCCACGTCGTTGACACCCTGCAGCACCCGGGCGGCCAGTGTGCGGAGTTGTACCCCGACAAGCCGATCTACGATATCCCGGCGCTGCCCATCTGTGGCGCGCAGGAGCTCGTCGAGCGCCTGATGCAACAGATTGCCCCGATGAGCCCCGTGTTCCATTTCGGCGAGGAAGTCGCCGAGCTGGCGAAGCGGGACGACGGCCGATTCTTCCTGCGCACCGCGGCCGGCACCGAATTCCTGGCCAGGACGGTCGTGATTGCCGCCGGCCTCGGTTCGTTCCAGCCGCGCCGCCTCGGCGTCGAGGGCTGCGACGCATTCGAAGACCGGCAGGTGCACTACCGGGTTCGCAGCGCGGCCGAGTTCGCTGGCCAGCGGCTCGTGATTTTCGGTGGCGGCGACTCGGCGCTCGACTGGGTCATCGACCTGAACGGCAAGGCAAAGAGCATCGTGCACGTGCATCGCCGCAACGAGTTCAAGGCGGCACCCGCGTCGGTCGCGCGCATGCGTGAGCTGGTGGCGGCCGGCAAGATGGAATACGTCGAAGGCATCGCCTCCGCCATCGCGGTCGACGACGGCCGGCTCACCGGCGTGACGATCAAGCGCACGGATGGCGCGGCGCAGGACGTCGCAGCCGATCACCTGCTCGCGTTCTTTGGCCTGCATCCGAAACTCGGCCCGATCGCCGAGTGGGGCTTCGAGCTGGAGAAGAAGGCGATCAAGGTCGACACGGCAAAATTCCAGACCAGCATTCCCGGGATTTTTGCGATCGGCGACATCAACACCTACCCGGGCAAGAAGAAGCTCATCCTGAGCGGCTTCCACGAAGCGGCGCTGGCGGCTTTCGCCATTGCGGAGCACTTGAATCCCGCGAAGAAAGTGCACCTGCAGTACACGACGACCAGCCCGATCATGCAGAAGCGGCTCGGCGTCACCGAGTGATCGTCGCGTGAGCACGGTGCTCGCCGACCTGCTCCAGCTGCTCGACCTCGAACGGCTGGAAATTAACCTTTTCCGGGGTGTCAGCCGCGACATCGGCAGTCCGCAGGTGTTCGGCGGACAGGTGCTCGGGCAGGCGCTGATGGCTGCGAGCCGCACCGTCGAGCCTGATCGTGCGGTGCATTCGCTGCACTCGTATTTCCTGCGGCGTGGCGACTTCGACGCGCCGATCGTCTACGAAGTGGATCGCAGCCATGACGGCGCGAGCTTCACCAACCGCCGCGTCGTCGCGATCCAGCATGGCCAGCAGATTTTCCACCTGTCCGCGTCGTTTCAGCGGGACGAGCAGGGCCCCGACCACCAGGTGGAAGCGCCGGCGGTGTCGCCGCCCGAGGAGTTGCCGGACCTGACAGCCACGGTGCGGCGGCGGTTGCAGGACCTGCCGGACCAGCGGCGACGATTCTGGGAGCGCGATCGGCCGTTCGAGTTTCGCTCCGTCGAGGCGATCGACGCCGGCCAGCCACGGCCCGGCGTGCGTCACATCTGGTTTCGTCTGGCGGGGCAGAGTCCCGACGATGCCGTGCTGCATCGCTGCCTGCTGGCTTACGTGTCGGACTTCCACCTGCTCGAGACGGCCACCTTGCCGCACGGGCTTTCGTATCACACGGGTGGCGTGCTGCTCGCCAGTCTTGACCACGGCATGTGGTTTCACCGTCCGTTCCGCATCGACGACTGGCTGCTGTACGCGCTGATCAGTCCGAGCAGCAGCGGGGCCCGTGGCATGGCCTTCGGGCGCATCTTCGACCGCGCCGGCCGACTCGTGGCCAGCACGGCCCAGGAAGGCCTGATGCGCGTGCGCGCAGGCTGAACCGCGGCCTTACTTGACCGCGAGCTCGAGTCGTACCTGCTGCTCGTTGGCGGAGACCTTGCCGTCACGCGCGAAGAAGACACGCTCCGGCGCCAGTCCCGTGTCCGTGACGAGCGCGTGCTGCACGGCCGTGCCGCGCTGCTGGCCGAGTTGATCCAGGTCGCGCGGTTCGGCGGCCGCGCGACTGCGGCATTCCTTTTCGAGCCAGGCAAGACGAGCCTGCTCTGCCTGCGCCTTGGCATCCTTGCGCGTGACGTCGTCCGCTGGTTCGGGCGGTTCGGGGATCACGGGTGTGGCGCCAGACAACTGCGTGTACAGGGTCGCCAGGACTTTCTCTCTTTGTTCGGACGACAACGCCTCGAATGCGGGCACCGGGGTCGTCTCGTCGTTGCGGTTCCTGCCGAGCAACGCCTTGCGCATTGCCGCCTGGAGCTCGCGCTGGTAACGCGCCTCGGCCAGCGCCGCGCCATCCAGCGACGCTTCGGCTGCGATCGGCACGTCGAGCCGCAAATCCGGCTTCGGCGCCAGGCTCTTGCCCAGCGCGCCCAGGTTCGCGGCGATGGCAGGATCGAGCACAGCCGAGCCCGGCGCGAAGTCGACGAATTGTGCTTCCTCGGCACCCTTGAACAGCGCGCCAAGCGCCTTGAACGGCGCCGTCACGGCTTTCGTCAGGATGTTCTTGATGATCTGCCAGACGATCGGGCCAACGCGGAACGCAGGGTCGTCGATCGTGCCGCTCACCGGGATTTCGAGATTGATCACGCCGTCTGCGTCCTTGAGCAGCGAGGTCGCGAACTTCACCGGCAGCGTCGCTTCTTCCTTGCTTGCGGTGGCTTCGCCCCACTCGAGCTGGTCGATGCGGATCTTGTGCTGTGCCTCGAGCTTGCGGTTGTCGATCTGGTAATGCAGGTCGGTGAACAGCTTGCCCTTCGCGATGTTGTAACCCGCGAACTTGCCCGAGTACGGGTTGAAGACCGGCAGCGAGATATTCTCGAACCTGAAGGTGATGTCCGTGAAACGGTCAAAGGCGAACGGCTGCGTCGTGCCGGCGATCAGCACGGGCGAGTACTCGCCGACGTCGCCATCGAGCTTGACCGTTGCGCGCGAGTTCGGATCACTCGACATGCCCGTGATGTTGCCGTCGAGCGACTCGATCGCGGCGGCGAAGTTCGGCTGCACGCTGAAATCAGCGAAGTCCATCGTGCCGCCGGCAATCTGCACCTCGCGGATGCGGATCGGCATGCCGGATTCCTTGAGTTCCGGCGGCGGTGCTGCGGCGGCGAGCTTGCGGGCCTGCGCTGCCGCCTCCTTGGCCTGCTTTTCCGCCCGGATCTCCGCACGCGTCTTCTTGCGCCTGGGCGCCGCTGCCTGCGCGGCCTGGTCGGCTTTCGCCTGTGCCACGGCCGCGGCCGTGCCCTGCGGATCGAACACTGCGGAGACGTTGAGCACGGCGTCAGAACTGACGATGACCCGGGCGAACGGCTTCACGATGCGCACGCGGTCGATACTGAGCGCGTCGGGCGCCAGCGCAAATTGCAGTTGCGAGAGTTCGATCCGCTGAAAATTCAGGAAGTCCTGCTCGAGCGCGTTGTCGATGGACTTGAAGTCCGCGATGGTTGCGTTGCCGGCGAACTGGAGTTCCGGCCGGCCGGCGCCAGCCGGCGCGAGCGAGAACTTGCCGATGGCGCCGGCCGTGCCTTGCCGGATCGTGAGGTCCGTCGTGCCGTTGGCATACGGTTGCAGCGCCTGCAGGGGCAACCCGGCGAGGTCGATGTCGACGTCCGCCGCGAAGGGCTCCGGCACGACGTTGCCGTTGCCCGTCAGTTTCGCAGTGCCGTTGATCGTCGCAGCGAACGTCACCGGCAGCGGCTGCGACAGGTCGAGGCTGGCATTGTTGGCCGTCACGGCGAGGGGGGACAGTTCGAAACGCGCCACTGGCGTGACGGCACGGTCTTCGTAGCTTACGGCTGCATCGCGCAGCATGACGTTCGCGACCGTCACGGTCCAGGGCGCGGCGGGTACTGCTGCGGGCTCACCTGATTTCGCGGGTGCCGGCGCCGCAGTGGCGACAGATGCATCCGGCGCTGCCGCAGCAGCAGGCTGTGCAGCGAACACCTGATCTATATTCAGCGTGCCATCCGGCATCGTCCAGACGTCGGCCTTGACGCCGTCGGCCGCGATCGTCCCCAGCGACACGGTATTGGCCGGCATCGCGATCTTCGTCTCGCTGATGACGATGGTTGGAACCGTGACGTAATCCTGCTCCAGACCCTGTGCGCGCAGCGACAGCCCGTCGAGTTGCATCTGCGGCAAGTGCACGGTGAGTTGCGTCGGCTCGCCGAGTGCAACGCTGTAGGAGCCGCGCAGGTTCAGCTCACCCTGCGGAATGACGAAGGGCAGTTCGACGCCGGCCACCTCGATGGCGCCAGGTACATTCAGGTTGGTGATCGCAAGGTCACCCGCGGACGAGACCTGCGGTTCGAGCGCGAACGTGCCGCGCCATTCCATCAGTTCGGCGTTCTGTGTCTGCGCCGTGAGCCCGAACGCGCCGCCTTCCGGCGTGGTCCTGAAGTTTTCGAGCTTGAAGTTGACCGGCGTGAACTGCCGTTCGAGCGGCGCGCGCCGGGCTAGGTCCGCGAACTGCAAGGTACCGTCCCCCAACGCGAATTGCTGGATCCAGAGGGCCGGGAGTGGCTCGTCCGTTTCCTCCTGGTCAGGCAGCGCGAGTTCTGCCAGGTTGACCGAGCCATCGGGGCGGATCACGGCGCGCGCCAGCGGTGCGTCGAGCTGCACGTCCTTGAACACGTAAGCACGCTGCCACAGCGACGACAATTCGAAATCGACGAAGAAGCGACGAAACGCCAGCATCGGCTTGCCATCGGTGTCGGGCAGCGACAGGTCCTTGATTTCGGCCTGCAGCTTGAACGGGTTGATGCGGACTTCGCCGAGGGTCAGCTCGCGCCCGTAGTTCTCGCGGACGAACTCGATCGCCTGGCTGCGGACGATGCGGGGCGCGGCGTAGAAGCCGAGGAGGGCGTAGACGCCCGTCAGCACCAGCACGACGGCTGCGGCCCGGACAAGCTTGGACTTCAGGACTTTCCCCACGCGCGCACCTGCGGTTTTCAGTCACTGTAGCGACGAATGCGGGTCGGTCACAAGCGCAACCGGACCCGCCGTGGTTCGGGAAAGTATGGATCGCTGGGTGCCGCCGTGGGGCTGGGCCGGCATCTGTGCCAGCACCCCTGCTAGTCCGGCAGGACCTTGCCCGGATTCAGGATCCCGCGCGGGTCGAGGGCCTGCTTGATCGACCGCATCGCGGCGAGCGCAACCGGGTCCTTATGGCGTGCGAGCAACTCGCGCTTGAGCTGGCCGATGCCGTGTTCGGCGCTGATCGAACCCCTGAACTCCTGCACGCAGGCGTGCACGGCGTGACCGAGGTCCTCCTGCAGCGCGAGAAACGCCGTGCGGTCGCCGCCACCGGCAGGTTCGCTGAGGTTGAAATGCAGGTTGCCGTCGCCGACGTGGCCGTATGCTACGAGACGCGCGCAGGGCGCCACTTGCGCGACAGCCGTACTCGCTTTGTGCAGGAAGGCGGGTAGCGCGGCGACGGGCACCGAGACGTCGTGCTTGATGCTGGCACCCTCGTGACGTTGCGCCTCCGGCACCGACTCGCGCAGGCGCCAGAGCGCCTCTCGCTGGGCGAGCGACTCGGCGAATGTGGCTTCGATTACGGCTCCGTGATCCATGGCAGCAGCGAGCGCGTCTTCGAGCAAGCCTCGCAGGTGTGGGTCGTGACGTGCCGTCGATACTTCGCACAGCACGTACGCAGGATGCGGCGCACCCAGCGGGTCGGACACGCCGGGAATGTGGCACACCGTGAATTCGACCGCGATTCGCGGTAGGTATTCGAACGTCGTAACGCAGTCGCCCGTGGCTTCGCGCAAGCGCGCGAGCAGATCGATCGCGGCCTGCATACCGGGCACCGCGATGAACGCGGTCTCGATCGTGCGTGGCTGCGGGAACAGCTTCAGGCTCGCAGCGGTGATGATCCCAAGCGTGCCTTCCGCGCCGATGAACAGGTCGCGCAGGTCATACCCCGTGTTGTCCTTGCGCAGGCTCGACAAGCCGTCGATGACGCGACCGTCGGCCAGCACGACCTCGAGACCCAGCACGAGATCTCGCGTCACGCCGTAGCGCACGGCCGCGAGTCCACCCGCGTTGGTCGAGAGATTCCCGCCGATCTGACAACTGCCTTCCGAGCCGAGCGACAGCGGAAACAGCCGGTCGACGGATCGCGCGGCCGCCTGCACGTTCAGCAGCACGCAGCCCGCTTCCGCGATCAGCGAGAAGTTGGCGGCGTCGACTTCGCGGATGCGGTTCAGCCGGTGCAGCGACAGCACCAGCTGATCGCCGCGCGCACTCGGCGTGGCACCGCCACAGTAGCTGGTGTTGCCACCTTGCGGCACGACGGCGATGCGCGCCGCGCTGCAGAGTGCAAGCACCTGCGCAACTTCTGCCGTCGTCGCCGGACACGCAACGAACGGCGTGGCGCCGCGGTAGAGACTCCGGAAATCCGTCAGGAAGCGCGCCGTCAGTTCGGGTGCGTCGATGCAGCCCGCCTGGCCCAGCAGGGTCCGGATGCGCTGGAGCGCGTCGACGTGCGAAGCGGGAGCGACGGCCTGCATCCGGACTCGTGACTCTCAGGCCTGGCGGGGCGCAGCGACTTTCGCCACGACCAGCGAGGCGCCCACCGCGACGGCGAGCACGAGGATCGAGGCAAGCGCGTTGGTGAGCATGTTCGGTGCCACGAGCAACAGCAGACCGAAACCCAGCATCATGAAGCCGGAGATCAGCTTGAGCAGGCGGCCTTCGGCTTCGGTGAGCTTGCGTGCACCCATGGTCTTCACGAACACCGTTACGATCGCGAGCAGCGGCAGCACGTAAATCACGTTATAAGCCGCAAGCCATGCATAGTACTGCCAGGACTCGAGGTCCGCGAGCGTCAGCGCCCGCGTGTACACCATTGGAAATCCCGCGGTGCAGAGCAGTTCGTACGAGTTGGCGACGATCGCGAGCAGCACCGTGCTGACCAGCATCGGGCCCATGCTGCCGGAGGCGACCACTTCGCGCATGCGCTTGAACAGGCCGGGCTTGGCTGCGTCCGGGATCGACAGGCTCGGGCCTGTCTTGAACCAGAAGTAGTCCTTGATGTTGAGCGCGGCGACCGTCAGCGCGACCAGGCCCGCGATGGCCGTGATGACGCGCAGTTCGCCCGCGATCAGGAAGACGTTGAGCCACGCGGCCATGAACACGAAATAGACAAGCCCGGAAAACAACACGAACGTGCCGCCGATAATCGCCATGCGCGTGCGGCTCCTGGCGTGGACCAGCAGGCTGAGC
>JADIZR010000017.1 GCA_016704655.1 Pseudomonadota bacterium
CAGTTCACCGAACTCGCGGGCGCCGGCTCAGTGAGCATCGACAGCACCGGCGTTGGGATCACGTCGGCCAGCGCCAGCAAGGCATCCTCCGAGCCGCATTCCCGATCGCGCAACCGGGCATAGATCAGCGACCTCGGCTCATCGTAACCGGAGTAGGGCTGGGCACCCCGCGCGACACGGACTTCGAAGTGCCGCAGGAATGCGGGCGACAGGGGTGAGCCCGCCACCGAGCTGCTGGCGTCCTCCGCCGACACACCGGGCTCCGGGCGCGGCATTTCTTTCACGAACCGTGATTCGCGCGGTCCGCCGAAGATACCCACAACCGTGCAGGCCACCTTGCCATCGTCGTGCATGAGGTCGCACCGGGCGTGGACGGTCGATTTTCCTGCGCGCAGGGTTTCGGCCTTCATCAAGATTGGCGCACCGCCGAGCAAGGGTCCGACGAAAGTCATCTGCGCGCTGCGCAAGGGCATCGCAGCCGCCTGCAGGGGCAGCACCGCCCGCATCGCCCGGCCACCCAGGGCCATCTGCATACCACCGAAGACGGTGCGGCCCTGCAGCCAGTCGGGCGGCACGGTCACTGCAAAGCCAGGTCCGGCGCAAGATTCGATGGAAGCCAGGACCTGTGAGAACCCGTTAGGCATGGAGCAATTCTACCCGCATCAAGGTCGCCAGCAGCGTGACCGCGACTACCTCATGCCGGGGACGCCTTGACGACCTGCACGACGAGTCCTTCGCCGAAGGCCCAGCCCAGTAATCGGCTCAGTAATCGGTCCGGTGTCTCAGCATCCGTGCCGGCGGCTGCTGTGGCGTCTCCCAGCGACATTCCCGTGTGCAGGTGCTGCAGCAGTCGATAATCCGCGGCTTCGAGCCGGTATACCGCCACTCGGTCCGCGACGCAGGCGACCGCGCAATGTTCGGCACCGGTTGCGAGGTCGACGGGGGCGGCTGCGTCGTCGTGCTGGTTGGCTTGCCACACGCTCCAGATCGGAAACGGTGAAGCCACCAGCTGCAGCGAAGGCTGCAATACCAGCGTCAGGTGCGGCAGCACGTCCGTATCGAAACGGCCGAGCGACTCCAGGCCAACCGGATCGCGCCGCGCCGCCGCGACGGACATTTCGCAGGCCCATTCGAGGCGCGCGAGGTCGGCGAGCCATTCGTAACCGGTGCCTGCCATGCGGTCGGCGAGCCACGCCGGGAACGCCGCACCGATCCAGTGCAGGTCACCGTGTTGTGAGGGATGCTGAACGCGGTAATCGCGCGCGAGCTGGCGAAAGAAATCGGCGCCGACGCGTCGATTCGTCACTGGGTAGGTACGTTCGAGGGCCGTGAGGAAGAACTGCCAGGCATTGTTGCGATAGACGTCGATTCGTCGACCGAAGGCGGTGGCGTCTTCGCTACCGGCGAGCAGTTGCAGGTCCGCAGGGTTCGCAGTCGCCGAGCGCACACTGCGGCCGAACGCTGTCTGCAGTGCCTTCAGGCCCAGCGCGGGATCACGCGGCCGCGGCATGGTGCCGTTGCAGTCGCTGCTCGGCGCGCGCCGCTTCCGCGAGCAGCGTTTCGAGGGGCGGTACTTCGTTGTCCCACTCAATCAGGGTCGGTAGCGGACCGAATCGCCGCAAAGCGTCTTCATACAAATCCCACACGTCGTCGCAGACCGCGCTGCCGTGATCATCGATGAGCAGCTCGTGCATACCCACCCGGCGGCGGGAGTGGCCGGCGAGATGAATCTCCTGGATGGCGTGCCGTGGCAGCGCAGCGAAGAACGTATCGAGGTCGGAACCGAGGTTCGCTGCGTTCACGTACGCGTTATTGACGTCCAGCAACAGGCCACAGCCGCTGCGCTCCACGACGGCCGCGAGGAATTCACCTTCGCTGAGCTGCGAGGAGGCGAA
This sequence comes from Pseudomonadota bacterium, assembly GCA_016704655.1. Classification (GTDB taxonomy): domain Bacteria; phylum Pseudomonadota; class Gammaproteobacteria; order Steroidobacterales; family Steroidobacteraceae; genus RPQJ01. Next base: position 1,896 of record JADIZR010000017.1, read on the forward strand.
GCTCACGTAGGCGCTCAGGTTCTCGACCAGGATCTGGCGACCGAGGAAATCCTGCACTTCCCGCACGCGGGCGGCCAGGTGCTCCACGGCTTCCTCGGTGTAGGGCAGCGGCAGCAGGTCGTTGAAGTGCTCACCGTCGACGTGACCCCAGCACGCGTGTTCGCTGACCAGTCCCGGTTCAAACCGCTGCACGGCGTCGCGCACGCGTTCGAGGTGACCACGGTCGATGGGGTCGGCCGAGCCGAGCCCGAGCCCGACGCCGTGCAGGCTCAGGGGATACCGGGAGCGCGCGCGTTCCAGGGCACGGACGGCGGGGCCACCCGCATGAAAATAGTTTTCGGTGTGGACCTCGAGCCACGCTGGCGGGGCGGCCGTTTCCAGGATGGCCTCATGGTGCTGCGAGCGAAGACCGATCCCGGCCCGCGCCGGGATCAGCCCAGGGACAGGCGCTGGCAGAAGAACGCCCGTCACGATCCGCTACATCGGCTTCTGGTCGCTGCTGCCGACCTTGCCGCCGGCCTTTTCGCACTCGGCCCGCGGCAGGTACTTCCACTCGGTGGGATCGTTGTCTTTTTTCGCCGCGCCGGCACAGCTGTGGCTTGCCGTCGCGCAGTCGTTCTTGCCGGCCTTGGCCACGCCGTAGCACATGACCTTGTCGTCTTTGCCCGCATCCCGATCGGCCTTGGCGGCACCCACGGCGAGCAGGCTGCCGATGGCAGCTGCGATCGTCACGTTCTTGAAGTTCATGATGGTCGGAGTCCTCTTGCGTCGTCGCGCGTCATTATGAACAGGGGCCGTCGTGCGCGCGAGCGGGTTGGCTTGGCGGGCGGGCGGTGGCAGCATGCGCAGTCCCTCCACGACGAGCCGCACACGGTCATGGGTCTGAAAGACTGGATAACGCAGTACCTGCCGGGCGGTGCGGGCAACCCCGCAGCGGGATCCGCGGAGATGGGACCGAACCTTGCGGTGGCGGCGTTGCTGGTGGAGGTGCTGCGGGCAGATTTCGAGGTTGCCCCGGCCGAACGGCAGCAGGTGATGACCTCGGTCTCGGCGCTGCTTGGCCTGGGGCCAGACGCAACGCGTGCGCTGGTCGAGGAAGCCGAGCGTCACATCGACAGATCGCACGACCTGTACCAGTTCACCTCGCAGATCAACCGAGCGTTCTCCGAGGCAGAGAAGGTCAGGCTGCTCGAAGCGTTGTGGCGCGTGGCGGACGCCGACCTGACGGTGCACAAGTACGAGGAACACCTGATTCGTCGCGTCGCGGACCTGCTGCACGTGCGACATTCCGATTTCATCGCGGCCAAGCTCCGGACCACCGGCGCGACGAACCGCGACTGACGCATCAAACAGGTCGAAGCATTTTTTGCACGTCGGCTTGCGGCCGGACCCACCGGTCGGGTACGGTCGTGACAGGAGTCACCAGCAGTTGGCCATGGAACAGTTTGTCCCTTCACCTTTTCGTAAAATCGTCCTGCTGAACCCCAAGGGTGGGTCTGGCAAGTCGACCATCGCCACCAATCTGGCGGCGTATTACGCATGGTCGGGCCAGTCCGTTGCGCTGATGGATCACGATGCCCAGGGTTCGAGCATGCGCTGGCTGCGGCAACGCCCGGCGGACCTGCCGGCCATCCACGGCATCGCGGCCTTCGAAAAGAAGCTTGGCGTCACGCGCTCGTTTGCCCTGCGCACGCCGCCGGGCACCGAGAAGCTGATCGTCGATACGCCCGCGGCGGTCACGCCATTCCAGCTGCCCGAGCTCACACAGGGCGCGCACGCCATCATCGTGCCGGTGCTGCCGTCGGATATCGACATCCACGCCGCGTCGCGCGCGATTGCCGACTTGCTGCTGTCCGGTCGCGTGCATCGTTCCGAGCGGCGGCTGGTCATCGTGGCCAACCGTGCCCGGCGCTACACCAAGGCGTTTTCGAACCTGATGCGGTTCCTGGAAAGCCTGCGCATTCCGGTCGCTGCGGTGCTGCGGGATTCGCAGGCGTACGTGCGATCTGCCGAATGCGGCATGGGCATCCACGAAATGAAGGGTGCCCTGCTGCAGGAAGACCTCGATACTTGGAAGCCGCTGGTCGACTGGCTCGAACAGCGCTCAGGCAGCGCGGGCATGGGCGAAGGCTTCAGCCTGACGCCGCCCCCGGCCGTCGAAGCGGGCGAGGGCGCGCGCGGCTGATTACTTGCCGGCCGGTTTGTTCGACACCTTGTCGGCGTCCTTCGCGAACAGCGAAGCTTCATCCGCGACCGAGAACGCAACCAGGTTGGGTGCGCCGTCATCGCCATTGGCGCTGCTCACGACGGCGATGATCGGCGCGTCCTTCAGCCACAGCATGAACGTGTACTTGGACTGGATCGCGCCGTCGTCGCGTTTCACGGCGTCGAAGTCACCGAACATCGTGCGCGAGCGATTCACCACGGCCAGCAGCGAGGGCAGGCTGGGTTCGAGGCGCGCGGTGGCGGCTCCCATGGTCTTGTCGGCACCCATCAGGAAGCAAAGTTCCCTGGTCTGGTGCTGCGCCGGCAGCTTGAGCAACACCTGCCTGCTCGGGGCGCAATATCGGTCGGTGCCGATAAGTTCATCCGTGTCCCACTTGCCGCCCGGGTACTTGGCCTGGATGGCGGCCTTGTCGGCACTCCACGGCAGGCCGAAGGCGCCACCGCGGAACTGGTTCGCGACGTTGCCGGCAAAGGCCGCGCCCGCGAAGGTGAGGAGCGTGAATCCGGTGATCAGGGGCAGGAAACGGTTGCGGGTCATGCGCTCGACTCCACGAGGTAAGAGGTCTGCTGCGGGGCGAGGATAGGACCCTCCGGGCACGCTTCGCGCAGCACGCAACGAAAGCAAGACACGCCTCTCAGGGCCGGCCTCGTTGCCTTGACATAATAACTCAGGAGGGGTCGGCCGCGCCGGGAGCCTGCGCAACGTCGATCAGCAGCAGGTCGTCCGGTGTGTCCAGGTCGATCCCGGCATTGCTCATCGGTACACGGACGACCCGGTCGATGTTGCGTCTCAACACGTTGCGCGCGTCGCGTTCGCCGCGCAGTGACAGCAGGTCGGTAAAGGCCCAGCGCGGAAAAATCGCCGGCAGGCCCGGCGCGCCCTGATACAAGGCAGCGGCGATCAGGATCGGGTGGCGCTTCCAGCTCGCATGCAGCCGGCGCAGGTCGTCAGCCGTGGCCGCCACCTGGTCCGCCAGCATCAGCAGCAGGGCTCCCGAACCGGGCGGTGCCGAATTCACCGCGACGCGAATGGAACTTGCAATGCCTTCCTCCCAGCCGCGGTTCAGCGCGATCGAGATGGCACGCTGCCGCAGCGAGGGCGCTATCTCCCGGGCGTAGGCCCCGAGCACGACGGTGACCGATTGTCCGGCCACGAAAGCCGCGCTTGCCGCCAGCTCGTGCAGCACGGGCTCGCCGCGCAGGCGGACCAGCGGCTTGACGCCGCCGAAGCGGGTCGCGGGTCCGGCAGCGAGGATCGCCGCGTGCAGTGCGGAGTCCTGATCGTCCATGCCCGTAGTTTGCCTGCCGCGCTGCAAGAAGATAGAGTTTCAAGGTTCGAATCAACGAATTTTTCCCGTGCGCTGCCGTCGTCAGCCCACCGCGTGGAGCGGCAGGGCGGGTGGCACGGCGGGCGACCGATAAAGCGAGTCCGAAGCGTGCAAGCCTGGAAAGTCCATAAATTCGGCGGATCGAGCGTCGCTGACGCCGCGTGCATGCAGCGCGTGGCGAAAATCATCGAGAACGACCCGGCGCCGCGCAAAGCCGTGGTGCTGTCGGCCTGCCGGGGCGTGACCGATGCCCTGCTCACGCTGATCGGCCTCGCCGAGCAGGATTCCCCGGCGCTCGATGATCGGCTGCAGGAGTTGCGTCAGCGCCACATCGGTATCGCGCGCGAGTTGCTGGCGGGCGAACTGTGCGACGAATACCTCGCGGCTCTCGACGTCGACTTCCGCGACCTCGCGGGCATCCTGCAGACGGTCCGCCTGGTCCGTAATGCCTCGACCACGATGCGCGACCTCATCTCAGGTTACGGCGAGATCTGGTCGACGCGCCTGTTCGAGCGTCTGCTGCGCCGCCGTGCGGCGGGTCACGTGCAGTGGCTGGACGCCCGCAAGGCGCTGCTGGTGGAGTGGGGTCCGATGGGGCCGGGCGTGCGCTGGGATCAGTCCCGGGCGCAGCTGGCAGCGCTGGTGGCGCCCGAGTTCGTCGGCACGCTGGTCGTTACCGGCTTCATCGCCACCGACACGCAGGGCCTGCAGACGACGCTGGGTCGCAACGGCAGCGACTACTCGGCGTCGATCTTCGGCTCGCTGCTCGACGCCGCCGAGATCGTGATCTGGACGGACGTCGACGGCGTCCTGAGCGCCGACCCGCGCCTGGTGCCCGAGGCACAGGTGATCGACACACTCTCCTACAACGAGGCGATGGAACTCGCGTACTTCGGCGCCAAGGTCATCCATCCTTCGACGATGGCGCCGGCGGTCCAGAAGCGCATCCCGATCTGGATCAAGAACACGTTCGCGGCCGACAGGCCCGGCACCCTGATTCACGACCACTCGGATCCCGATCCGCTGGTGAAGGGCATCACGACGATCGAGAACATCGCGCTCATCAACCTCGAGGGCGCCGGCATGATCGGCGTGCCGGGCACCGCGCACCGCCTGTTCGGTGCGCTGCGCGAGGAAAGCATCTCGGTCATCCTCATTTCGCAGGGCAGTTCCGAACATTCGATCTGCTTTGCGGTGCCGGAAGCCGAAGCGGAAAGGGCCGAGCGCGTGGTGCGGCGCGCGTTCGACCCGGAACTGCGCGAAGGGCAGATCCACAGCATCGAGATCGACCACGGCTGCAGCATCCTGGCCGTCGTCGGCGACGGCATGGCCGGCGCGCACGGCGTCGCCGCCAAGGTCTTCACGGCACTCGGGCTGGCGGGAGTCAACGTCCGGGCCATCGCCCAGGGCGCGTCCGAGCGCAACATTTCCGTCGTGATCGACGGCCGCGGCAGTGCGCGAGCGCTGCGCGCAGTGCATTCCGCGTTCTATCTCTCGGCACACACGGTTTCGATCGGCCTGATCGGACCGGGACTGGTGGGCGGCGCGCTGCTCGAGCAGATTGCGAGCCAGATGCAGCGCCTGGCACGCGACTTCAAGCTCGATCTGCGGGTGCGTGCCATCGCGGGCTCGAAATCGATGCGGCTCGCTGCCGTCACCATCGACCTGGCGCGCTGGCGCGATGAATACAAGGCGGGCGGCGATGCGCTCGATCTCGACCGGTTCGCGGACCACGTGCATGCCGATCATTTTCCGCACGCCGTGATCATCGACTGCTCGGCCAGCGCCGAAGTGGCGAAGCACTATGCGCACTGGCTGTCGGAAGGCATCCACATCGTCACGCCGAACAAGAAGGCGAACAGCGCGCCTTACGCCGACTACCAGCGCGTCAAGGATGCGCGGCGCACGGCCGGGTCGCACTACCTCTACGAAGCGACCGTAGGCGCGGGCCTGCCGGTGATCCAGACGCTGCGTGACCTGCGCGAGACGGGGGATGAAATCCGCCGCATCGAAGGCATGTTCTCCGGCACGCTGGCCTATCTCTTCAACACCTGGGACGGTTTGCAGCCCTTCTCGGCGGTCGTGCAGCACGCGAAGTCGCTCGGCTACACCGAGCCGGATCCGCGCGACGATCTATCGGGCATGGACGTGGCGCGCAAGCTGATCATCCTCGCGCGCGAGATGGGCCTGCGCACGGAGATGGCCGAAGTCAAGGTCGAGAGCCTCGTGCCGGCGACGCTGAATGAATGCGGCGTCGAAGCGTTTCTCGAGCGACTGCCGGAATTCGACCAGACCATGCTCGAGCGCCTGCGTGCAGCCACCGCGCGCGGGCATGTACTGCGCTATGTCGGATCGGTCGACGCTCGGGGCCGGGCCGAGGTCGGGCTGGTCGAACTGCCGCAGTCGCACCCGTTCGCGAACATCGCGCTGACGGACAATATCGTCCGCTTCGAGACCGCGCGCTACGACAGGAATCCACTCATCGTGCAGGGCCCCGGGGCGGGTCCGGCCGTCACGGCGGCCGGCGTCTTCGCCGACCTGCTGCGCGCTCTGTGCCTACCTCGGCGCCAAGTTGTGACCGGCGATTCCACGCGCAGGTCCGCCACCGCATTTGCCCCGGCGAGCGTCGGCAACGTCGCCGTCGGCTTCGACATTCTCGGTCACACGGTCGCTGCGCTCGGTGACAAGGTGCGAGCCACGCGCCGGGTCGAACCCGGCGTCGCGATCCGCTCCATCAGGGGCACGGTCGAAAACCTGCCGCTCGCTGCGGAAAAAAACACGGCCGGCATGGCGGTGCTCGCCATGTGTCGCGAACTGGGCCTGCCGTACGGCTTCGACCTCGACATCGAGAAGGGCATCCCGCTCGGCTCCGGTCTCGGCGGTTCGGCCGCCTCGGCCGTTGCGGGCATCGTCGCTGCGGCAGCGCTCGTCGATGAGCCGCTTGAGCGCACGGAGCTGCTCAAGTTCGCGATGCAGGGCGAGGCGGTCGCCAGTGGTTCGGTGCACGTCGACAACATCGCGCCGTCGCTCTATGGCGGCCTGGTGCTCACGGTCGGCATCGACAACCCGTTCGTGAAGCAGATCCCGGTGCCGGACACGATCCGCTGCGTGCTGGTTCATCCGCACATGGTGCTGCCGACGCGTGAGGCGCGCGCCATCCTGAGCAAGTCCGTGCCGTTGTCGGACGTGATCTGGCAGCAGGCCAACCTGGCGGGCTTTCTCGCGGGCTGCTTCACCAGCGACATCGCGCTGATTCGCGAGTCGCTGCTCGACGTGGTGATCGAGCCGCAACGGCAGGTATTGATTCCTGGATTCGCTGCAGTGAAGCAGGCCGCACTCGCGGCGGGCGCGCTGGGCGCATCCATCTCCGGCGCGGGCCCCACGGTATTCGCGTGGGTCGATGCAGCTGACGCGGAGAAAGTCCGGCTCGGGATGGTGGATGCGTTCGCGCGCCACGGTCTCGAGTCCGACAGCTGGGTCTCGGCTTTCGATCGCGCGGGCGCGCGCGTGGTGGGTGATTGACCATGCAGTTCCAGAGCACGCGGAATCCGCCGCACCGCGTCGGCCTGAGCGAAGCGATCGCACGCGGCCTGGCGCCGGACGGCGGACTTTATGTCCCGACCGAACTGCCGGGCATCGAGCGCAAGGCGTTCGACGGCGTCCACGCGATTGCGGCCGTGGCAGAAGTCCTGCTGCGGCCCTTTGCCGCAGGCGACGCGATCGCAACCCAGGTGCCGGCCATCGTCCGTGACGCCTTCAACTTCCCGGTGCCGGTGGTGGAGGTGGCGGGGGCAGCGGGACCGTTGTCAGTGCTGGAACTTTTCCACGGCCCGACCGCGGCCTTCAAGGACTTCGGCGCGAGGTTTCTCGCAGCCTCGCTCGAGCGCATTCCCCGGACCGATCCGCGTCGACTGACGATCCTGGTTGCGACCTCTGGTGACACCGGCGGCGCCGTCGCGGCGGCGTTTTACCAGCGTCCCTGGGTCGACGTGGTGGTGCTGTATCCGCAGGGCCTCGTCTCGGCCCGCCAGGAAAAGCAGCTTGCCTGCTGGGGCAGGAACGTGCGCACGCTGGCGGTTGCGGGCACCTTCGATGACTGCCAGCGCATGGTGAAGGAGGCGTTCGTCGATCCCGCACTGGGGCGCGACCTGCTGCTGTCCTCGGCGAACAGCATCAACGTCGGCCGGCTGCTGCCGCAGATGGCGTACTACGCCCAGTCGAGCCTCGAGCTGTTCCGCCGCGACGGTCGTGCGCCTAACTACATCGTGCCCTCGGGCAACCTGGGCAACGTCGCTGCCTGCCTCTGGGCACGCAAGGTGGGCCTGCCCATTGGCGAGGTGATGCTGGCAACGAACGCCAACCTGACCGTGCCGGACTTCCTGCGCACGGGCGAGTGGCAACCGCGGCCCAGCCTCGCTACGCTTGCGTCCGCCATGGACGTAGGCAACCCGAGCAACATGGAACGACTGCGCTGGCTGTTCCCCGACCTGCACGATCTGCGCGGAGAGTTCTCCGCGTACTCCGTGAGCGACGACGAGATTCGCGCCTCGATCAAGCGTGATTACGCCGAGTACGGGCAGACGTGGTGCCCGCACACCGCGACCGCGGCGCACCTGTACCGGCAGTTGCCCGCGGAGCGGCGCAAGGAACGCTGGGTGCTGGTCGGTACGGCGCACCCCGCCAAGTTCAACGACGTCGTCGAGCCGCTCATCGGTGCGGAAGTGCCGGTGCCGGCGGCGCTCGCTGACCTGTTGTCGCTGCCGTCACTGCAGCAGGAGGTGGCGCCCCGCCTCGAGGACTTGCGCAACGTGCTCAAGGGGAATCCGGCTTGAAGACGTTCCTGGGATTGCCGCTCTGGCTGTGGGTCATCTTCGCGCTGGCGCTGATCGGCGCCGCGGGCTATTTCATCCGCGAAAAGGTGCGCCAGGTACGCGCGCGCCGCGCGATCGACAACGTGATCTCGTCGGTCGCGTTCGACGAACTGCGCAACGTGCTGCTGCCGACGGGCACGGGCGACCAGATCCACATCAACTACCTGCTGCTCACCCAGAACGGGTTGCTCGCCCTCGACCTGTTCGATGCCCACGGCATGGTTTTCGCGGGCGAGAAGATGGAGCAGTGGTCCATCTTCGGGCCCAAGCGGCATTTCATGATCACGAACCCGTTGCCGATGTTGTACGACCGGGTGGCCGTCGTGCGGCAGTTCGCCGGCGACGACGTGCCGGTCGAGGGACGCATCGTGTTTTCGATGCGCGGCGAATTCCCGAAGGGGCGCCCGGAGAGCGTGATCCGGCTCGACGAGTTGCAGGACCAGTTTCCCGCGGTCGAACGCGCGGCAGGTGGGGCGGCGGCCGCATTCGCCGGCGTGTGGGAACGCATCAAGCAGGCTGCGCAGCCGAATCCCCTCGCCAGTTGAGGGGTTGACCCAGGTCAAGAGGGGCATCCTGCTTCGCGCGTACAATTGACCGCGAGAACAGGAACCGATGGCGGAGCGGCAATCATCCATGGCGACGCGATCCAGGGCAGTCCTGCCTGCGCTGGCGCTGCTGGGCGCGCTCGCGGGCGTGCTGCTCGGGGTCGGTGCCTACACGTTCCACTTTGCCGAGGGTTTCTCCTACCTGAGCAGCGATCCGGCGGCCTGTGCCAATTGCCACATCATGCAGTCGCAGTTCGAGTCGTGGCAGAAGAGTTCGCACCACGCCGTGGCGAAGTGCGTCGATTGCCACCTGCCGCACGACTTCATCGGCAAATACATCGCCAAGGCCGAGAACGGTTACCACCACTCCAGGGGGTTCACGTTCCAGGACTTTCACGAGCCGATCATGATCAAGCCGAAGAACGCCGGCATCCTGCAGGACAACTGCCTGGCCTGCCATGGCGATCTCGTGCACGAACTCGTTGGTGGCGTGAACGGGGCTCCCGGCGAGGTCCAGTGCGTGCATTGCCACTCGGGCGTGGGGCACGGCGAAACGGCGGGGCTCGGCGGACCCGGGCGCGCGGACGAGATCGAGGGTAACGCATCATGATGAAACTGCAGAAAGGCTGGTCGCTTGCGGCCGTCATCGGGTTGGTGCTGGTCGTGGGCGCGGCAACCGCAGCCGTCACGGCGCTGCTGATGAACATCGCACAACGCAAGAACGAGGCGAAGACGCCGTTCGTGCGGCTCGTCGAGGTGGACGAAAACACCACCGATCCGGCCAAGTGGGGCGTCAACTGGCCGAAGCAGTTCGACTCCTACCAGCGCACGGCGCTGACGACGCGCACGCGGTTCGGCGGGCATGGCGGCAGCGAGGCGATGCCCGATGAGAAGATCGAGCGCGATCCGTGGCTCAAGCGGATGTTCCTCGGCTACGCGTTCTCGATCGATTACCGCGACCGGCGCGGTCATGCCTACATGCTGGAAGACCAGGAGCAGACGCAGCGGCTCACCAAGCCGCAATCGGGCTCGTGCCTGCATTGCCACGCCTCGATCATGCCGCTGTACCGCGAACTGGGCGGGGGCGACGCCATGAAGGGGTTCGAGGAGAGCTACAAGTTCTCGTACCAGGACCTGAGCCAGAAGCTGCACGACTCGGGCCATGCGCACCCGGTGTCTTGCGTGGATTGCCACGATCCGCAGACGATGAAGCTGCGCGTCACGCGCCCGGGATTCATCAGCGGCATCCAGGCGCTGGCGGCTTCCGATGCGCCGGTGCCGCACCTGCCGTCGGTCGAGCAATGGCGCGCTGGCAACCGCGCACAACCGTATGACCCGAACGTGGACGGCACCCGCACCGAGATGCGGTCCTACGTCTGCGGGCAATGTCACGTCGAGTACTACTGTTCGACCAAGATGCCGCTCACGTTCCCGTGGGGCAAGGGTCTGCGAGCGTCCGACACCGAGAAGTTCTGGAACGAAACGAAGTTCCCGGACGGCGAGCAGTTCTTCGACTACAAGCACGCGGAAACCGGCGCGAAAATCCTCAAGGCGCAGCATCCCGAGTTCGAGCTCTGGAGCCAGGGCATCCACGCGCGCAGCGGCGTGTCCTGCGCCGACTGCCACATGCCGTACATGCGCGACGGCGCGAGCAAGGTCTCCGACCACTGGGTGCGCAGCCCGCTGCTCAACGTCAACCGGGCCTGCCAGACCTGCCATCACCAGCCCGAGGATGAGATTCTCGCGCGCGTCGACCAGATCCAGCAGCGTAACTACGACCTGATGCAGCGGGGCGGCGTGGCGATCGTCGCGCTGCTCGACGCGATCCAGGCGGCGAAGGCGGCGGGCGCCACCGACGCACAGTTGCAGGACGCCCTGGAATTCCAGCGCAAGGCGCAGTGGCGCCTCGATTTCATCGCGGCCGAGAACTCGATGGGATTCCATGCGCCGCAGGAAGCCGCGATGGTGCTGGGGGAAGCCCTGGACTACGCGCGGCAGGGTGAGCTTGCTGCACGTCGTCATGCGCCTGCCGCTGGTGCAGCGCAGGTGGCGCAAGCAAAGTAACGGCAAGCGTCCCTGCAGCGGTCGCCGCCCGAGCCCGGATTCGATTCCGGGCTCGGCGCGTCCCGGCACCCTGCCGGGATTGCCCCATTTCGCGCAGAAGCCGCCAGACTCCGTGCCCAATAATGCAGGGGGAGTCTGTGACATGACTGCGATGGGCTGCGACCCGGAACAGGCGCGCTGATGGGTGCGGCTGCGGCGCTCCGCGACAGCGACAACCTGCGTGGCTTCGACGAAGACGCGTGGGACGACCTCCTCAATTACATCGAGGAGCGCCGGGTCATTCCCATCGTCGGGCCGGACCTGCTGCGCGTCGAAACCGACCAGGGTCCGCGGCTGCTGTACGAATGGCTGGCCGAGAAGCTCGCGGTCAAGCTTTCGGTCGATCCGTCGGGACTCCCGCAACCGCTCACGCTCAACGACGTCGTCTGCAGCTACCTCGGCCAGCGCGGCCGCCGCGAAGAGGCATACACGCGCCTGCGTTCGATCATGCGCGAGGTGCAGATCGCGCCGCCCTTGGCGCTGCGGCAGCTGGCGCAGATCACCGACTTTGATCTTTTCATCACGACCACGTTCGACCCGCTGCTCGAGCAGGCTGTGAACCTCGAGCGGTTCGGCGGCCAGCCGCACGCGGAAGTCATCGCCTACGCGCCGAACCGGGTGTCGGACCTGCCTGCCGAACGCAGTCAACTGCAGCGCCCGGTCGTCTATCACATGCTCGGCAAGCTCTCGGCCTCACCCACGTATGTGCTCTCTGACGAGGACATGCTGGAATTCATCTGCGCGCTGCAGTCGGAGCATCTCACGCCCGAGAAGCTGTTCCACGAACTGGAGCACAGTCACCTGCTGCTGATCGGCAGCGACTTCTCCAACTGGCTGGCGCGCCTGTTCCTGCGCATGGCCAAGCGCAAGCGCCTGTCGGACCCGCGCGATTTCGGCGAGATCCTGGCCGACGACCACACCTCGAAGGACGAGCGGCTGCTCGCTTTCCTGCAGCAGGTGAGCGTGCGCACGCGCGTCGTCAGCGGCGCCGAGTCGTTCGTTGCGGAACTGCACGACCGCTGGCTGCGCCGGCAGCAGCCGGCATCGGCAACCTCGAACACGGGGCTGGCACCCCAGCGGTTCCTGCCGCCGGCGCGCGAGATGCCGGAGAACGCGATCTTCATCAGCTATGCGCGCGAAGACCTGGCTGCGGTGCAGCGGCTGAAGGCGGCGCTGGACGCGGCGGGCCTCGTCACCTGGTTCGACCTCGATCGCCTCGAAGGCGGCGACGATTACGATCGCAAGATCCGCGCCAACATCGGTCGTTGCAGCTTTTTCCTGCCCGTGATTTCGGCTTCGACGCAGCGCCGGCACGAAGCCTATTTCCGACGCGAGTGGAGCTACGCGGTGGATCGCTCGCGCAACATCGCGGAAGGCGCCGTGTTCATCCTGCCCGTGTGCATCGACGACACCACCGAGGCGGACGCGCTCGTGCCCGAGAAGTTCAAGGCGGTTCACATCTCGCGCCTGCCTGGCGGCGAGCCATCGCCGGAGTTCATCCGGCGGTTGCAGGAACTCTCGAGCGGCCGTCGTTCATGAAGACCGTGCAGCCTGATATCGCCACCGAGACCACGATCGATCCCGAGAACCCGTGGCTGGGCCTGTCCAGTTATTCAGAAGAAACGCGGGCTTACTTCCACGGTCGCGACGAAGAGGCGGCGGAGCTCGCACGGCGAGTGCAGCGCAAGCTCCTCACGGTGCTGTTCGGCCAGTCGGGACTCGGCAAGACGTCGCTGCTGCGCGCGGGCCTGGTGCCGCGCCTGCGCGGGTCGGGCTTCTGTCCCGTCTACGTCCGCATCGACTACGCGCCGGAATCGCCCCCGCCGGCAGAACAGATCAAGCAGGCCATCTTCAAGGTGACGGCGGAGGCCGGCTACTGGACTCGTGCGGGTTCGGCCGTCGCAGGCGAATCGCTCTGGGAATTCCTGCATCACCGGGGCGACCTGCTGCGCGACGCGAACGAACAGACGCTGCTGCCGCTGCTGATCTTCGACCAGTTCGAGGAAATCTTCACGCTGGCGCAGGCCGACGACGCAGGCCGGCAGCGCGCAAAGCGCTTCCTCGACGAGCTTGCGGACCTGGTGGAGAACCGTCCGCCCGCCGACCTCGAGCGCCGCCTCGAGGAAGACGAAGCCAACGCCGACGATTTCGATTTCGCGCGCGCCGACTACCGCATCCTGATTTCGCTGCGCGAGGACTACCTCGCGCACCTCGAAAGCGTGAAGGGCGCCATGCCCTCGATCACGCAGAACCGCATGCGGCTCGCCCGCATGACCGGCGAGCAGGCCTTGAGCGCGGTCATCAAGCCCGGCGGCAAGCTGGTCTCGCAGGAAGTAGCCGAGTCGATCGTGCGCTTCGTGGCAGGTGGCTCGGAGCTGCCGAATGCCGAAGTCGAACCGTCGCTGCTCAGCCTGATCTGCCGCGAGCTCAACACGGTGCGGCAGGCGCAGGGCAAGCCGGAGATTTCAGCGGACCTGCTGGCTGGCTCACGCGACACGATCCTGACGGAGTTCTACGAGCGCGCGCTGGCGGACCAGCCGGCCGGCGTCCGACGCGTCATCGAAGACGAATTGCTCACCGAGTCCGGCTATCGCGAGAGCCTGGCTGAAGAGCGCGTGGCCAAGGCGTTGGCCGCGGCAGGCGCCGAGCCCGATGCGCTGGCGAAACTGGTCGATCGGCGGTTGCTGCGCATCGAGGAACGTCTCGACATGCGCCGCGTCGAGCTGACCCACGACGTCCTGTGCGGCGTCGTCCGTTCGAGCCGCAACCTGCGACACGAGCGCGAAGCGCGTGACGAGGCCGAACGACAACTGGCGGAGCAGCAGGAACGGGCAGCCGAGACCCGGCGCACGCTGCACAAGACACGTCGCTTCGCCATGATCGCTGCGGGCCTGATGCTGGTCGCGCTCGTGAGCGCGGTGTTTGGCTGGGTCAACTGGACTCGTGCCAGGGCGGCCGATCAACAGGCGCAGAAAGCGCGCGCCGATGCCGAAAAACTGGTCGGCTTCCTGATCGAGGATTTCTACGCCGAACTCGAACCGACGGGCCGGCTCGAGACCATGGGCAAGCTCGCGCACATGGCGGTCAGCTACTACGACGACCTGCCCGAGGAACTGCTGACGCCGCAGACACAGGTCTATCGTGGCATGGCGCTGATCCGCGAGGCTGGCGCGCTGTTTGCGCGCGGTGACTTCAAGACCGCCAATCCCAAGCTCGATGAGGCCTGGGCCATTTTCGACAAGCTGCGCGCGCAGGGCGTCGTGACCGAGGACGTGGTCGCGGGTCTCGCGCTGGCCAAGTTCACGCGCTTCTCTTCCTGGGGCGTGTCAGGCGCGCCGGGCTCCAAAGTGTCGGACCTGCAGGAGACGGCCGACCTGCTGCGGCCCTGGATCAAGAAGCCAGGAACGTCGGCGCAGACCCGGATGCTCTACAGCGACGTGCTCAACTACTTGAGTCACACGCTGCCGGAAGGTCAGGACGTGGCGGCGTGCGAGGAGGCCCGAGCAATCCTGCTCGACGCCGGCGCCCGCAACCTGGCCGACCTGCGTGCAGCATCGATCTATGCCGACACGACGGATTCGCAGGCACGGCATCTGCTGCAGATGGGCAAGGTCGCGGAGGCTGAACGGCTCGAGGCCGAAGTCTACTCGTATGCCGAGAAGGTGCTGGCCAAGCGTCCCGGCGACTTGCGGTCGATGGCGAATCGCGCGCTGGCCGCGGACCTGCTCGGACGCCTGGCCATCCGCCGCCATGACTACGCGGTCGCCACCGATTACGCCGCGAAGGCGGCCGAAGCCGGCGAAAGCTATGTCCGCTTCAACCCCTCGGACCTGAATTCCTGGGTTTACTGGGTCCGCGGTCTCGACCAGCAGGCCAGCGTGCTGCTGGAACAGGGCAGGATTGGCGACGCGATCGACAGCTATCGGAAGCTGGTGGCGCTGGATCGGGATGCGCGCAAGCCTGCGAGCCTGGCGCCGCTGCTCTGGAACAACTGGGGCCAGTTGACGATCAACGAGAGTCGCGCCGGTCAGTTCGACGCGGCCCGGAAATCGCAATTGGTGGCTGCGGCGGCGGCCAAGGAGACGGGGAGCATTGAAAAGTCGGGAAGTGCGCGACAGGCCCTGTTCGACATGTATGGCGATGCCCTGCAGGCACGGCTCGACCTGGACCAGGGCAACAACCAGGCCGCCTTTGACCAGGCGGCACAGTTGGCAACCCGCATGCGCGCGCTCCAGTTTTCGCAGGACGAAAGCGGCGGCAACATCCGTGATGCCAGTGCGGTCCGTGCCAATTTCCTGCGCAACACGCTCGCGACCCTGACCCTGGCGGCGCTGCGCACAGGCCGCTATGGCGAAGCCGAAGCGGCCGCACGCGAGCGCGCGGCGTTGCCGCCCAATCCGTTCTCTGAACTGGACCCGCAGGACGAGAAGTCCCGCGCGCAGGTGACACTGGCGCATGCCCTGGTGCTGCAGGGACGCGCGGACGAAGCACGCGCGATCACGGAAGTGGAGATCCTGCGCTACCGGGCCGAACTGAAAGCAGGCGTGGGCGGCCTCGCCTTCACCAAGGATTACTCATACGCGCTGTACGTCGACGCGCTGGCTCGCCCGGCGGGCGACCCGTCACGCGACGCGGACCTGGCGGAAGCCCTGCGGCAACTGGACGCCATGGGCGAGGAAGCGAACCGGCTCGTGGACATCCGCGAGCTGCGCAACCGGATTGGGGTCGCCCGCTCCGGTTAGCCTGCCAGTCCAGTCCGCGGGTCGCGCGCGCTTACGGCGGCGTCCCGTTCAGGCGGCGACTTTCTGGCTTTTCTGCGCAGCGTGATCCGCGAGCACCTGCGAGACACAGCCGGTCACCTTTCGGGCCGTGTCGAGGTGCAGGAACTCGTTCGGCCCGTGCGCGTTCGAGTTCGGGCCGAGCACGCCCGTGATCAGGAACTGCGTGCCCGGGAATTTCTCGCCGAGCATGCCCATGAACGGGATGCTGCCGCCGGTGCCCATGTACATCGATTCCTTGCCGAAGAACGCGCGTGACGCACGCTGCATCGATTGCTCGAGCCACGGTGCAAACGACGGCGCATTCCAGCCAGCCATCGCCGATTCCACATTGAAGCTGACCCTGGCGCCGTACGGCGGATCCTGTTCGAGCGCGTGCTTGAGCGCAGCCGAGGCAACCTTCGGGTCCATCGTCGGCGTCAGCCGGAACGACAGCTTGAGACTCGTGTAGGGCCGCAGGACGTTGCCGGCGCTGCGGAAGGGCGGGATGCCCTCGGCGCCCGTCACGCTCAGCGTGGGGCGCCACGTGCTGTTGAGCGTCAATTCCAGCGGATCGTTGGACATCGGGCGCATGCCGTGCACGAACGGGATACGGCCAGCGACGACCGGGCCAAGCACCTTGGCAGCGGCTTCAGCCTGAGCTCGGCGATCGGCCGGGATCGGCGTATTCAGTTCGTCGACCAGTATGGCGCCGGAGTGCATGTCCTCGACGCGCGCGAGCAGTTCACGCAGCACACGCATGCTCGACGGCACGATGCCGCTGGCCATGCCGGAATGAACGCCTTCGGTCAGCACGTCGGCCCGTAGCGTGCCGATCAGGTTGCCGCGCAACGACGTGGTGCACCACAGCTGCTCGTAATTGCCGCACTCGGCGTCGAGACAGACGACCAGGCTCGGCGTGCCCAGGCGCGAGCCCAGCGCATCGATGTGGGCGGGCAGGTCGGGGCTGCCGCTTTCTTCGCTGGCCTCGATCAGGACGACGCAGCGGGCGTGTGGAATTTTCTGCTCGCGCAGCGCGCTGATCGCAGCGATGGATGAGAAAAGCGCGTAGCCGTCGTCGGCGCCGCCACGGCCATACAGCTTGCCGTCGCGGATCACCGGCGTCCACGGGTCGAGACCGTCCGACCAGCCGGTGAACTCCGGCTGCTTGTCGAGGTGGCCGTACATCAGGACGCAATCGTTCACGTCACCCGGGACGTCGACCATCAACACCGGCGTGCGGCCCGGCAGTCGCAGCACCTCCACTTTCGAGCCGGTGGGTGCGTGAGCTGTGGCCCAGTGCGTCATCAACTGGACCGCGGCTTCCATGTGACCGTGCGCTTCCCAGTCCGGGTCGAAGAGCGGTGACTTGTTCGGGATGCGGACGTACTCGATCAACTGCGGCAGGATCGAGTCCGACCAGGTTGCGTCGATGAAGCTTGTGGCTTTGGAAATATCCATATTAAACAAGTGATTAGTGATTAGTGATTAGTGATTAGTGATCAGAGGCAGGCGCTTCGTTTACCTGGCAGCGGCGTCCGGGAAGCCGAAGAACTTTAACGCATTGCGCGTCGTCGCTGCGGCAACGGCCGGAAAGTCCTCGCCCCGGCAGGCCGCAATCACCTTGACCACATGGGGCAGGAACTTGGGCTCGTTCCGGCGATGAGCGGGCCTGGGTTGCAGGTCGCGCGGCAGCAGGTACGGGGCGTCCGTCTCCACCATCAAGCGGTCGAGCTGGATTTCGCGCATCAGTTCGCGCAGGTGCTGACCCCGGCGTTCGTCGCAGATCCAGCCGGTGATGCCGATCGACAGACCCAGTTCCAGGTAGTCACGCAATTCGCGCCCGTCGCCGGTGAAGCAATGTGCAACGCCGCCAGCGAGGCGTGGCAGGTAATCCTTGAGAATGGCGACCAAGGCGTCGTGACCGTCGCGCTGGTGCAGGAACACCGGTTTGCCGCTCTCTACGGCCAGTTCCAGCTGCCAGCGGAAGGCGCGCTCCTGGTCTGCGTGCGGGGAGAAGTTGCGGAAGTAGTCGAGGCCGCACTCACCGGTCGCACCGACCTCCGGCGCCGCCAGCAACTCGCGCAGGCGCGGCAGGTCGTCGGTGCGGAGTTCACTCGCATGGTGGGGATGGACACCAGCCGTCGCCCGAAACATGGCCGGATCGGTCCGCACGAGGTCGATGGCGCGCCGGGTGCTGTCGAGCGTGCTGCCCGTGATCACCATGTGGCGCACGCCGGACGTCACCGCGGCAGCCACGACCTCGACACGGTCGTGGTCGAAGCTGTCGTGGGCGAGATTGAGGCCGATGTCGACCAGGGTGGGGGCCGGAGGCATGCAGTGTCAGCTGTGTTAGATTGCGGCGCTTTCCCAGACTAGCGAGTACGCATGGCACTGGACAAGGCAGCGCTGGAGAGCCTGCGCCGCGATCGCGATCCGGGCACGGCAGAATACCGGCCGCGCGGCGGTTCGCGCCGCAAGCTCTGGTACGTGCTCGCCGCGATCGCGGTGGTCGCGGCCGTGCTGGCCTGGCGCTCGTTCAACAGCGCCGTGCCGGTGCAGACGGTCACCGTCGAATCGCCAACCTCAGCCAGCGGCGCCGTCCTCAATGCGTCGGGGTACGTCGTGGCGCGGCGGTTGGCGACGGTCAGTTCGAAAGTCACCGGCCGGGTCGCCGAGGTGCTGTTCGAAGAAGGCGCCGAGGTCGAGGCGGGCCAGGTGCTCGCACGCCTCGAACGCTCCACGGTCGACGCCCAGCTCAACGTGTCCACGAGCAGTGCCGAAGCGGCGCGACGCAACCTGCGCGAAATCGAGGTGCGGCTGGCCGATGCGCGCCGGACGCTCGAACGCAACCGCTCGCTGGTCGAGCGCAAGCTGGTGGCACAGAGCGTGCTCGACAGCTCCGAAGCCGAGGTCGCCGCGCTCAGCGCTCGCCTGGCGGCCGCGCGCTCCGAGGTCGACGTCGCCATGGCGCAGGTCGGACTGGGTAAGCAGGAACTCGCCGACCTCGAGATTCGTGCGCCCTTCAAGGGCGTGGTGATTTCGAAGGACGCGCAGCCCGGCGAGATGGTCTCGCCGATGTCGGCCGGCGGTGGCTTCACCCGCACGGGCGTGGCGACGATCGTCGACATGGACTCGCGCGAAGTCGAAGTGGACGTCAACGAGTCGTACATCAATCGCGTCAGTGCCGGACAGAAGGTCGAGTGCGTGCTCGATGCCTATCCCGACCTGAAGATTCCCGCGCACGTCATCAGCATCGTGCCGACGGCCGACCGCCAGAAGGCGACCGTGCGCGTGCGCATCGGCCTCGACCAGCTGGATCCGCGCATCCTGCCGGACATGGGCATCAAGGTCAGTTTCTTCGAGGACGGCGCGCAACCTGCGCTGAAGAACGCGATCCTCGTGCCTGCGAATGCGATCGTCACGGAAGGCGAGGCGAGCTATGCCTGGGTCGTGCGCGACGGCAAGGTCGAGAAGCGCGCGGTCAAGACCGGTGCGGCGACGGACGGACAGGTGCCGGTCACGGACGGTCTCACCGATGGCGAGTCGATCGTCGTCGATGCGCCGAAGCGACTGCGTGACGGCGCGACCGTGGAGCTGAAGGCGGCGACATGAACGCCATGCCGGTCGAGGTCGCGGCGGGAACCTCCATTGTCCGCATCCGCGACCTGGTGAAGGATTACCGACGC
The DNA here is from genome assembly GCA_016704655.1 of Pseudomonadota bacterium. Lineage (GTDB taxonomy): Bacteria > Pseudomonadota > Gammaproteobacteria > Steroidobacterales > Steroidobacteraceae > RPQJ01. The sequence goes on from JADIZR010000017.1 coordinate 21,415, forward strand.
GGCGCCGAGACCGTGCGGGTCCTCGACGGGCTCTCGCTCGACATCCAGCAGGGCGATTTCGTCGCGCTGATGGGGCCCTCGGGCTCAGGCAAGTCGACGCTGCTCAACCTCATCGGCGGCCTCGACCGTCCAACGTCGGGCACGCTCGAGGTCGACGGCCTGCGCGTCGACGAGCTGTCGGAAGGTTCGCTCGGCCGCTGGCGCGCCGACCACGTCGGCTTCATCTTCCAGATGTACAACCTGTTGCCCGTGCTCACCGCCGAGCGAAACGTCGAATTGCCGCTGCTGCTCACGAATCTCGACCGCGAGCAGCGCATGCGTCGCGTGGCAGCCGCACTCAAGCTCGTCGGTCTCGAGCATCGCGCCAGGCACCGCCCGCGCGAGCTGTCGGGTGGCCAGGAACAGCGTGTCGGCATCGCGCGGGCCATCGTCACCGACCCGACGCTGCTGCTGTGCGACGAGCCCACCGGCGATCTCGACCGCAAGTCGGGCGACGAGATCCTGAACCTGCTCGAGGCGCTCAACGCCGAGTACGGCAAGACCATCATCATGGTCACGCACGATCCGCACGCCGCCGAACGCGCGCACCGCGTCATCCACCTCGACAAGGGCATGCTGAGCGAAGGATCGGGATGATCGGCAAGTACCTGCCGTTGCTGGCGTCGAGCCTGCGCCGCAAGCGACTGCGCACGTTCTTCACGATCGCCTCGATCCTGGTCGCGTTCCTGTTGTACGGGCTCGCGGCGTCCCTGCAGTTTGCGCTGAAGTCGGGCGTCGACGTCGCCGGCGCCGACCGGCTGCTGGCGATGCACAAGGTCTCCTTCACCCAGCTGCTGCCGGCGAGTTACGAGAGCCGCATCAAGGCCGTCGACGGCGTCGTGGCCGTCTCGCCGCAGACCTGGTTCGGCGCGTGGTTCCGCGACGAACGCAACCAGTTCCCCACGTTTCCGAGCGATCCCGAGGCCTACCTCCGCATTTATCCGGAGATCAAGCTCGCCGAAGAGCAGAAGCAGGCGTGGTTCGCCGATCGCGCCGGCGCGCTGGTCGGACGCGCCATCGCCGACCTCTACGGCTGGAAGGTCGGTGACCAGGTGCCGTTGCGGTCAGCCATCTGGCGCCGGCTGGATGGCTCCGATACCTGGGACGTCACCGTGCGGGCCATCTACGACCTGCCCGAGGGCGGCGACACCCGGCAGATCGTGCTGCACCAGGACTACTTCGAGGAAGCGAAACAGCAGGCCAAGGGCCTGATCGGCTGGTACGTCATCAAGATCGACGACGTGAACCGCGCGCAGGCGATCAGCCGGCAGATCGACCTGATGTTTGCCAATTCGCCGGCGGAGACCAAGACCTCGTCGGAGCGCGCGATGGCGCAGTCGTTCGTCAACCAGGTGGGCAACATCGGGGCGATCCTGTCGGCGATCGTCGCGGCGGTGTTTTTCACGATGCTGCTGGTGACGGCCAACACCATGGCGCAATCCGTGCGTGAACGCACGAACGAACTCGCAGTGCTGAAGACGCTGGGCTTCAGCAATGGCGGCGTGCTCGGCATGGTGCTGGCGGAGTCGGTGCTGGTGACTGCGCTCGGGGGCCTGCTTGGCATGTTCTGCGCCTGGTGGATCGGCGTGCAGTTCGGCCCGACCCTCGACCAGTACCTGCCGGGCTTCCGCGTCCCGCCCGAGGCGTTCACGAAATCGGTGCTGTACATGCTGGCACTCGGCGTGGTCGCGGGCGCGGTCCCGGCCTGGCAGGCGATGCGCCTGCGCATCGTCGAAGCGCTGCGCCGGGATTGAGGTCGCCATGAGTCTTCGCTCCGCCTTCAACCAGCTGGTCACGGTCACCGCGATGAATATGCGGAACCTGCCGTCGAGGGTCGGGACGTCGCTGGTCGCCGTCATCGGCATCGGTGGCGTGGTGGCTGTGCTGGTCTCCTTGCTGTCGATGGGGGAGGGCTTTCGTGCGGCGCTCGATCTTTCGGGCCGCGAGGACGTCGCCATGATCCTGCGCGGCGGCTCGCCGGATGAACTTTCCAGCTCCATCGGGCGCGAGGAGTACAACGCGATCGTCATTGCTCCCGGGATTGCGCGTGACGCGCGCGGCCCGATCGTTTCGGGCGAGCTGTATTCGATCGTGGACCTGCCGATGCGCAGCACCGGGACAGGCGCCAACGTGCCGCTGCGCGGCGTCGGCGAACGCGGCCCGGAACTGCGCGACGGTTTCCACATCGTCGCTGGCCGCATGTTCCAGAGCGGGCAGAACGAAGTGATCGTCGGTCGCGGCGCCTTCTCGCAGTTCGAAAACGTCGACCTCGGGCGCGAGGTGAAATGGGGCTCGCAGAAATGGCGCGTCGTGGGCGTCTTCGAGGCGGGCGGCAGCGTTTCCGAATCCGAGATCTGGACCGACGCGGTCGTCCTGCGCGGGATCTACCGGCGCGGCAACACCGTGCAGATCATCCGTGCCCAGCTCACTTCGGCGGAGGCATTGCCAATAGTTCGCGCGGCCCTCGAAAAGGATCCGCGACTCAATGTCTCGGTGCGCAGCGAAAAGGCTTTCTATGCGGACCAGTCGCGAATCCTGCTCGCCCTGATCAAGTACGTCGGCACGACCATTGCGGTGCTGATGGGCGTGGGCGCGGTGTTCGCGGCGCTCAACACCATGTATTCGGCGGTTTCTACCCGCACGCGCGAGATCGCAACGTTGCGGGCGCTCGGCTTCGGCGCAGCGCCCGTCGTCACCTCCGTGCTGCTCGAGTCGGCGGTGCTCGGATTGCTGGGTGGCGTCGTGGGCGGATTGCTCGTGTACTTTGGCCTGAACGGCTACCAGGCGACGACGCTGAATTTCGGCAGCTTCAGCCAGCTCACGTTCGCGTTCACCGTCACGCCCCGACTGCTGGTGACCGGCCTCTGGTACTCGCTCATACTCGGCATCGTGGGCGGCCTGCTGCCGGGGATCCGGGCCGCGCGAATGCCGGTGACGACCGGCCTGAGGGAACTGTAACCAATGCGTAGCCAGGGTCGCGGCGCCGCCGGGAAATCGCCTGGCGCGCACCCGCTGCAAATGACGCTCTGGACCGACCGGGAGGTCGGCGTCGCGTGGAACGTGCGCATCAGCCGGCGCGCGCGCCGCATGTCGATGCGCGTGTTCCCCGGGGGCCGCGTCGAAGTCGTCGTGCCACAGGGGGCCGGACTGCCCGCGGTCGAGCGTTTCGTCGCCCGGCACCGCGACTGGGCCGAGCGTCGCTCAAAGGAGTTGTTGCAGCTGGCGCCGCAGGCGGCAGAGCGCCAGCCTCAGGCGTTGGCATTCCGCTTGCTCGACCAGCAGTGGTCCGTCGAGTACGTGCCTGGTCGGCGCGTACGGACGGAACAGGTTGGCGATTCGAGGCTGCGTGTGCACTCACCCGCAGTCACCGACCGCTACGCGAGCCAGGCACTGGTGCCGTGGCTCACGCAGCTTGCTCGCCACGAACTTTCCCATCGCCTGCGACCGCTCGCGACCGAGGTCGGCATCGACTACTCACGCATGACCGTGCGGCGGCAGCGCACGCGGTGGGGCAGTTGTTCGACGCGGGGCACCATCAGCCTCAATGTCTGCCTGTTGTTCCAGCGCCCGGAGGTGGTGCGCTACCTGATGATCCACGAACTCTGCCATCGCCGGCACATGAACCACTCGAAGCGGTTCTGGTCGCTGGTCGCCGCGCTCGAGCCGGGCTGGAAGCCGCTCGACGTCGAACTGCTGCAGGGCTGGCGGCACGTGCCGGCCTGGGTCTTTCCATGAGCGAGTCGCGCGACGACCACGGCGGGTCACGCAAGCCGTCGCTGGGGGCTTTCGTCGAACTCGAGGGCGAGCGCATTCACTGGGACCTCGGCGAATCGCTGAGCTATGGCGAATACCTCCACCTGGACAAGTTGCTCGGCGCGCAGCAGCCGCTGTCCGGCCAGCACGACGAGATGCTGTTCATCGTGATGCACCAGGCCTCCGAGCTGTGGATGAAGCTCTGCGTGCACGAGCTGCAGGCGGCGATGGCGCAGATTCGCGGCGACGACCTCGGCCCGGCCTTCAAGATGCTGGCGCGGGTTTCACGCGTACAGCAGCAACTCGCGCAATCGTGGGACGTGCTCAGCACGATGACGCCGGCGGATTACTCGGCGTTTCGCGACTCGCTGGGCAAGTCGTCGGGCTTCCAGAGTTTCCAGTACCGGACGCTCGAATACCTGATCGGCAACAAGAACGCGGCGATGATCGAAGTGCACCGGCGGACACCGGTAATCTACTCGCAGTTGCACGCAGCACTGCACAGTCCCAGCCTGTACGACGAGGCGCTGCGGCTGCTGGGGCGCCGCGGCTTCCCGATTTCCGCTGCAGTGCTGGAGCGCGACTGGAGCCAGCCGTACGCGGAGCATCCCGACGTCACGGCGGCATGGCTCGCCGTCTATCGCAACATCGACGAGCACTGGGACCTGTACGAGCTGGCCGAGAAGCTGGTCGACCTCGACCAGCGCTTCCAGCTGTGGCGGTTCGCCCACCTGAAGACGGTCGAGCGGATCATCGGCTACAAGCGCGGGACGGGCGGGTCCAGCGGCGTGGCGTACCTGGCCAAGGCGCTCGAGCTGCGTTTCTTTCCGGAGCTCTGGAGCGTCCGAACCTCGATCTGACGCGTGTAGAATGCGCGGCTTTCGGGCCATGCCGGCCCCACCAGGCGCGCGTCAATGCAGGAAAGACTCCAGAACATCAACGTCGTCTCGAGCGAGCTGCTGCCGACGCCGGAGGCGATCAAGCGCGATCTGCCCCTGACGCAGGCCGCCGAGGACTTCGTGTATCGCAGCCGCCAGGCAGTTCGCAGGATCCTCGATCGTGACGACCCGCGCCTGTTCATCGTCGTCGGCCCGTGCTCGATCCACGATCCGGTCGCCGCGCGCGAGTACGCGCAGCGCCTGGCCGGGCTCGCCGCGAAAGTCGACAGGACGATGCTGCTCGTCATGCGCGTTTATTTTGAGAAGCCACGGACGACGGTGGGCTGGAAGGGCCTCATCAACGATCCCGACATGGACGACTCCTTCCACGTCGAGAAGGGCATCCGCGTGGCGCGCGAGCTGCTGCTGTTCCTCGCCGACCTCGGCGTGCCGGCGGCCACCGAAGCGCTCGACCCGATCATGCCGCAGTACCTGTCTGAACTGATCACGTGGACGGCGATTGGCGCACGCACGACTGAATCGCAGACGCATCGCGAAATGGCGAGCGGACTCTCGACGCCCGTGGGCTTCAAGAACGGCACGGACGGCTCGTTGACGGTCGCGATCAACGCACTGCAGTCGGTGCGCCACCCGCACCACTTCCTGGGCATCACGCAGCAAGGCCAGTCCGCCGTGTTCCGCACGCGCGGCAACAAGTACGGCCACATCGTGTTGCGCGGCGGCGGTTCGCGCACGAACTACGATTCCGTGAGCCTCGCGCTGGCCGAGCGTGAGCTCGACAAGGCCGGACTGCCAGCCAACATCGTCGTCGACTGCAGCCACGGCAATTCCAACAAGGATCCCGGTCTGCAGCCGCTCGTCGCCGAAAACCTGGTCAACCAGATCCTCGAGGGCAATCGGTCGCTGGTGGGGTTCATGCTCGAGAGCAACCTGCACTGGGGCAGCCAGCCGCTCAGCAGCGATCGCAGTCAGCTGCAGTATGGAGTCTCGGTGACGGATGCCTGCGTCGACTGGGCGACGACCGAGAGCCTGCTGCTCTCGCTGGACCAACGGCTGCGCTCCGCGCCGCGGTTTAAATAGGTGACGCCATTTCCTACCAGACCAGGTCGTCGGGAACGACGAAGTCCTTGTAAGCCTCGTCGACCGGCGTCGACTCCACCTTGTCCGACGTGTTCACGACGGCGCGTGGTTCACGTTCCTTGACGCGCTCACCCGTCTCCGCCGGCACCAGTTCGTAGTGCCCGTCGCAGCGGACGATCGCGATTTCACCGCGGACGATGCGCTCACGCAGCGACGCATCCACCGGGACGCGTCCCACCTTGCCGTTGATCACGAAGTTGAAGTAGTCGTCGCTTTCGGGCTTGGCGATCCGGTTCTGCTCGACCAGCTGGCGAATTTCCGCCCAGCGCGCCTTGGCCGCCGCCTTTTCCTCGCGCTTGCGGTTGAGCTCGGCATCTTTCGCGGCCTTGGCGGCCGCCTGCTTCTGCAGCTCGGCCTGGCGCTGTTCCTCGCGGAAGTTGCGGTCCTTCTTGCCGACCTGCTTGCGGTCGGTGAAGCTCTGGCGCTTCTGGCTCTGCTCGGCCTGCTTGACCTGCTTTTCGCTGACCAGGCCGGCCTGCAGCAACTGCTCACGCAACGACAAGCCAGTCATGCTCAAAACTCCAGGGTCGCGGGGGTAGGCAGGGCCGGGTATGTTACGCAGTGGGGGCCGTATTGCGAAGCGTAAACCTTCATACTTTGCACCATGCGTTCCATCAAAGCCTTGCGCCGGTCGGTCGCAGCCGTCGCCTGCGGACTGATGCTCCTGGCGACACCTGCAGGTGCGGCGCCGCCCGTAGCGCCCGGGCCCGTCGCCGTCGGTCAGGTCTTGCCGGACGTCGTCATGGCGGGCCTGAACGGTCCAAAGCGATCCCTTTCCAGCTACCGCGGTCGCCCGCTGATCATCAACGTATGGGCCAGCTGGTGCGGCCCTTGTCGCAAGGAAGCTGCGTCGCTCGAACGACTTGCCCGGAGTAAGGACGGCGGCCGGTACACCATCATCGGCATCTCGACCGATGACGACCGCAACGCGGCGTTGGCGTGGCTCAAGCAGTCGAACGCCAAGTTGACCCACTACATCGATACCGGGCCGCGTTGGCCGCTGGAGCACATGCTCGGCGCCTCGCGCATCCCGGTCACGGTACTCGTCGACGCCGGCGGTCGCGTGGTCGCGCGGTTCCCGGGCGCCCGCGACTGGAGCAGCGCCGAGTCGATCAAGTTGATCGAGCGCGCGTACGCCAACACGGCAGGCCGCCCGGCGTCGGCCCGCTAGCCCGGCCGGTCCATGGCAGCTGCGAGGTACTGGTAAGATTCAGTCTACCCATCAGCCACATCCGGTCCTCGAACCGGGGGAGCAGCCAGCCATGACGATCAAAGTGGGCGACAAGATGCCCGTCGGCACGTTCAAGACGATGACCAAGGACGGCCCGCAGAACCTGACCACGGACCAGCTCTTCGCCGGCAAGACGGTCGTGCTGTTTTCCGTGCCGGGCGCGTTCACGCCCACCTGCGATGCCAAGCACCTGCCCGGGTTCGTCGAGAAGGCCGGTGAGTTCAAGGCCAAGGGCGTCGACACTGTCGCCTGCATGGCGGTCAACGACGTGTTCGTGATGAACGCCTGGGGCAAGCACTCGAACGTCGGCGAAGGCGTGCTGATGCTGGCGGACGGCAATGCGGAATACGCCAAGGCGCTCGGACTCGAACTCAACGCCAGCGGCTTCGGCATGGGTATCCGCGGCCAGCGTTTCGCGATCATCGCGCAAGACGGCACGGTCACGGGACTCTTCGTCGAAGGCCCGGGCGAGTTCAAGGTCTCGAGCGCTGACCACGTGCTGAGTCAGCTGTAACTCGTCCGGTCCACCAACGACCTGCGCAGCGGCGTGCTTTCCGGCACGCCGTTCGCGCATTGGAGCATCGCCAATGAATTTCAACGCACCCGTCGTGACGATGCTCTATGCCGCGATCTGCGGCGTGCTGCTCATCGTGCTTGCACTCAACATCGTGCGCCTGCGTCGCAGTCACCGGGTTTCGCTCGGCCTGGGCGAGGGCGCGGCACTCGAGCAGCCGGTGCGGGTGCACGGCAATTTCACGGAATACACGCCGACGTTCCTGATCCTGCTGCTGCTCGCCGAGTTGGGCGGCGCCGCGTTCTGGTTCCTGCACCTGCTGGGCGCCGCGTTCGTGGCCGGCCGCATGCTGCATGCGTACGGGCTCAGCACCGTGCGTGCGCGTTCGTTCGGCCGGTTCTACGGCTCTTTGAGTTCGTGGACGTCGATCCTGGTGCTGAGCGGCCACCTGCTGGTCCGTTCTTTCGGTTGAGCCGCGCGATCGGGTTACGCCCTGATCCACAGCCATGCATACGCTCGAACCCGAACTGCGCATCCTGCACGCCGAGGGCGTGATAGACGACGCCACGGCAGCCAGCGCCCTCGCGCTTGATCGCCGGGAGGTATTCTCCCTGCACCTTGAGCTGCGCGTCGCTCTGTACGCGGGCGTGCTGCTGGTGATGGCCGGTGTGGGCATCCTGCTCGCGCGCAATCTCGACCGGATCGGTCCCCTGGCCATCGTGCTGGTGATTGCGCTCGCCGCCGCTGCGTGCGGCGTGCCTGCACTGCGCGCGAAGCTCGCGGGCAGGGCGCTCACCGTCGCGGGCGATTACCTGCTGCTCCTCGCCGTGCTGCTCGGCAGTGCGGGACTCGCCTACGCCGAGCGTCAGTTCACGCTGCTTGGCCCGTGGTGGTCGTGGCACCTGCTGCTGCTCGCGGTCGTCCACGCGGGTATCGCCTACGCCTTTGCCTCGCCGCTCGTGCTTGCCGCGTCACTCACGTCGCTCGGCGGTTGGTTCGGCGTGGGCGTCGCGCCTGGCGACCTGCTGCAATTCTCGTATTCGACGCCGTCGCTCGGCGCCCGTGCTCTCGTGTGCGCCGCGTTGATTGCCGCCTGGCGCTATGCCGACCGTCGCGCACGTCGGGACACGACCTTCAGCGGCGTGTTCGAGCACTTCGTGGCGAACCTCGCGTTCTGGGGCGCGCTGTCGTGGTGCCTCGAGTGGCCGTGGCTCGCGGCTGGGCTGCCGTTGCTGGCGGCGCTCGCCTATGCGTCGGTCCGTCGCGGACTCGACACTGGCCGCGAGTCGTTCCTCGTGTACGGCATCGTGTATGCGGCGATCGGCGTCTGTGCCGTGGCCTTGCCGCGTCTGCATGGCATGACCACGTCGTTCGGTTTCGTGCTGATCGTCGTGTGCATCGCGGCGGCCACGTTGTGGCAGCTGCGCCGTCGCCTCCGGGAACCCGGCCCATGAGCAGCCGTTGGCGTCCGTCACCGGACGAGGAACGCTGGCTCGAGGTGGAGTCCCGGCTCGGCGCTGCGGTACCGCGCGCCGTCGTCGCCGAGCGTGCCGGCGGCTGGCGCAGCACGGGCCCGCTCGCACGCACCGCGCTTTTCGTACTGGGGCTCGTCGCGGCCGCGCTGATCCTCGGAGTACTCGGCTTCCGCGACGAGACCACGTTGCTCGTTGCGGGACTCGTCGCCGCATTCGCCGCCGAGTGGCTCACTGTCGCCAAGCGCCTGTATGCGTCCGGCGTCGAGGAGGGCCTCTGCGTCGGTGGGGCCCTCATGATCGGCGCCTGGCTCACCACGGTTATCGCGCCGCGATCTGGCTTCGCCGGGGGCACCCTGGAGACGCTGGTGCTGATCGTGGCCGTGGGTGCTGCCGGGCTGCGGCTGTTGAATCCACTGGTCACCACCTGCGCCGTGATTGCGTTCGTTTACTGGGTCGGGGCCACGCCGGTCGCACGTGCGCTCGAGCAATCGATCGGCAGCGGCGTGACGACGGTCGTCGTCGGTTGCGCGCTCGCGATGCTTGCGCTCGTGCTGGGCGCGCGCGAGTACCGCCGGCCCTCGCATGACCGGATGCTCGACTGGCTGGTCGCAACACTGCCGGTTGCTGCCTATGCGCGGCCCGCCACCTGGAATATCCATGAAGCCATGCAGATTCCGGGTGGCGGCGGATCGGTCCGGCTCGCGATGGCGGTGCTGCTGCTCGCGCTCGCCGTCGCGATGCTGGTCGCGGGCCTGCGCCGGCGACGGCACGCGCCGCTGCTCGGCTTCATGGGCTGCATCGCCTGCCTCGCAATGGAGTTGCGTCTGGCCACAGCACTTGCGACTGAGACCTGGCTCATCCTCTACGGTCTTGCGGCGCTGCTCGCCGGAGTGGCGCTGGACCGCTACCTGCGGTCGCCGCGCAACGGCTTCATCTCGGCGGCGCTGACTCATCGCGAAGGGCCGCTCGACTTGCTGCAGACTGCGGGCGCCGCAGTGCTCGCGCAAAGCACCGCCCCCGAGTTGCCGCGTTCGGAGCCCCCCGTCGCTCCAGGCGGAGGGCGATTCGGCGGTGGTGGCGCCAGCGGCAGCTACTGAAGCAGCCGGGCACCGGACTCCAGCACGACAAAGAAAAAGCCCGGGGATCTTGCGATCACCGGGCCTTCACTTTGCGCAGGATACGGATCAGCCGAGAGCCTTCTCGAGCTCCGGCACGATCGTGAACAGGTCGCCGACGAGGCCGATATCCGCGCTCTCGAAGATCGGCGCTTCGCCGTCCTTGTTGATCGCGACGATGGTGCCTGCGTCCTTGATGCCGGTCATGTGCTGGATCGCGCCCGAGATGCCGATCGCGAAGTACACCTGCGGCGCAATGATCTTGCCGGTCTGGCCGACCTGCAGGTCGTTCGGGACGTAGCCCGCATCGACTGCAGCGCGCGACGCACCAACCGCTGCACCGAGCTTGTCGGCGAGCGAATAGATCAGCTTGAAGTTCTCTGCGCTGCCGAGCGCACGACCACCGGAGACCACCTTGGCTGCCGACTGCAGGTCGGGCCGACCCGTGGTTGCGCCCGAGCGCGACACGAAACGCGTGTGCGAGGGCAGGGCAGCAGCCGGGTCGACCTTCTCGATGGCTGCGCTACCGCCCGCTGCAGCCGCTTCGAACGAAGCGACGCGCACGGTGGCGACGACCGGGGCGCCCGCCGGCGCTTCGACGGTGAGGATCGCGTTGCCCGCGTAGATCGGGCGCTTGAACGTGTGCGGGCCATCCACCGCCATGATGTCCGAGACCTGGCTGACGCCGAGCAGCGCCGCGACGCGGGGCATGATGTCCTTGCCGAACGTCGTCGACGGTCCGAACACGTGCGTATAGCCAACAGCGAGCTTTGCGATCTGTGGCGCGAGTACCGCCGCGAGGGGCTCTTTGTTTGCCGGGTTCTCGACCACGAGCACCTTGCTGACGCCCGCGAGCGCTGCCGCTGCGGCGGCGATGGCCGCAGCATCGGCCGCCAGAACGGCGACGTCGATGGTGGCACCCGCGATTTTTGCGGCGCAGGTGACACACTTCGCCGTGCTGGCGTTCAGCTTGCCGCCGTCGTGTTCGGCGATGATCAGGATCTTGCTCATCAGACCAACCCCTTCTGCTTCAGCACGCCGACGAGTTCGGCGACGTCCTTGACGATGATGCCTTTCTGCCGGCTCGGCGGCGGATCGACCTTGACGGTCTTGAAGGCCGCGCCTTCAGTCACACCGTAGTCGGCGACGCTCTTGATGTCGAGCGGCTTCTTCTTCGCCTTCATGATGTCCGGCAGTTTCACGTAGCGCGGCTCGTTCAGGCGCAGGTCGACCGACAGGACGGCCGGCAGGTCGACTTCGAGGGTTTCGAGGCCGCTGTCGACTTCGCGCGTGACCGTGGCCTTGCCATCGGCAATGTCGACCTTGGAGCAGGAAGTGGCTTGCGGACGGTCGAGCAGGGCGGCGAGCATCTGGGCCGTCTGGCCGTTGTCCTCGTCGATGGCCTGCTTGCCCAGCAGCGTCAGGAACGGCTGCTCGGCTTCGGCGATCTTCTGGAAGATCTTCGCGATCGACAGCGGCGCCATGGCGGCGTCGGTCTGCACCAGGATCGCGCGGTCGGCGCCCATCGCGAGCGCGGTGCGCAGCTGCTGCTGGGTGTCGGCCGGGCCGATGCTGACGGCCAGCACTTCGTCGGCCAGGCCCTGTTCCTTGATGCGCAGCGCCTGTTCCAGCGCAATTTCATCGAAGGGGTTGATGCTCATCTTGACGCCTTCGGTGATGACGCCCGTGTTGTCAGGTTTGACACGGATGCGGACGTTGTAGTCCACGACGCGTTTGACACCGACCATGATTCTGCGCACGCGCTCACTCCTGTTCAGCTGGGTCTTTGCAATGCAGCATCATACCAGTCCGACCGGCTGCAGCGACCCACCGACCCCGCCTGGACGGGTGGGGAACTAGTCCCTACCAGCCCCGTTTCTCGTCGAGCTGGCGGGTCAGGTTGACGAGCCGCCGGTAGCTTTCGAGCCGCCGGGGGTCGATCTCCCCGGATTCGACGGCCGCCTGGACGGCGCACTGCGGCTCCCGCAGGTGCAGGCAGTTCTGGAAGCGGCAGCCAGGGGCCCGCTGGATAATCTCCAGGTAGCCCCGCTGGACGTCTGGCAAGGGCGCGACGGGAGGGGCGTAATCCCGGACGCCCGGGGAGTCGGTCAGCTCGCCCCAGGGCAGCTGCACGATCACGGACGATACGGTGGTGTGCTTGCCCTGGCCCGACCCGACCGACAGGTCCGAAGTAGCCCGGTAGGCACCCTCGCAGAGCGTGTTGGTCAACGACGACTTGCCGACCCCGGACTGGCCCGCCAGGAGCGTGCGGCGGCCCTGCAGCCGCTGCTTGAGCGCATCCAGGCCGGTGCCGCGCTTGGCGGAGACCGTGACCACCGGTATCCCGATTCGCCGGTAGGTGTCGATGAACGCGAATTCCTCGGGGCCGAACTCGCCGGCACCGATCAGGTCCTGCTTGTTCAGGATCAGCAGGGCGTCGATGCCCGCATACCCCGCCCCGGCCAGGTAGCGGTCGATGATGAACGGGTCGCAGGTGGGGCGGGGCGCCACGACGATGCCGAGCTGGTCCAGGTTGGAGGCAATGTCCTCGACGCCACCCCGGCTGTCCGTCCGCTGCAGGACGTTGCGACGAGGCAGGCGCTCCGCCACTACCCAATGCCCGTCGGCGGCCGTGGATTCAGGCTCGAGGCGGACCAGATCGCCAGCGACAACCTCGGTTCGGCGGCCGCGGATCTTGCAGGGCAGTCGCTCTGCCGTGTCCGACGACAACACCACGACACGGCGGCCATAGGACTCGACCACGCAGCCCATCCGGCTCTGTGCTGCCGACGACGGCTTGGAGCCGCTGCCAGCGCGGCCGGACGGTCGTTCGCTGCGGCGACTCGTACTCACGTGGACGAGAGCGCCTGCCCGGTGGCGAGGGAGCCTTGCGCGCCACCGGGATGGACGAGCCGGGAAATCCGGACGACCGGCGGCGGGTGCGAGTCGTAGAACGCGGAATGCCACGGGTCGGGCGTCAGCGTGCTCGCGTTTTCGCGATACAGGCTGACCAGCGCGCGGCCCAGTTCCGGACCGTCGCTGAAGCGGGCGGCGAAGGCGTCGGCCTGGAATTCGTGGCGCCGCGACCAGGCGGCACCGAGTGGCGTGAGGATCCAGGTGAACGCGGGCAGGACCAGTATGAATAGAAGCAGGGCGGCCGAGCTGCTGGGCTGATCGACGCCGAGTGCCGCATAGAACCAGTCCTGCGCCGCCAGCCATCCCAACAGGGCGAAGCCTGCGAGCGACGTTGCGGCGCTCACGAGCAGCCGCTGCGGGATGTGCTTGAGCTTGAAGTGCGCGAGCTCGTGGGCAAGCACGGCTTCGACCTGCACCGGCGAGAGCGACTGCAGCAACGTGTCGTAGAAGACGATCCGCTTCTCGCGGCCGAGCCCGGTGAAATAGGCGTTGCCGTGCGCGGATCGCTTCGAGCCGTCCATGACGTACACGTCGCGTGCGTGGAAGTCACAACGGGCCAGCAGCGCATCAATGCGCTCGCGCAAGGCTGCGTCCGTGAGCGGGGTGAACTTGTTGAAGAATCCAGCGATCCAGCGCGGCCAGGCCCAGAGCAGCAGCAGCGAGATCGCCATCCACACGGCCCAGGCCACCAGCCACCAGCGCGTGCCGCTTGCCTGCATCGTCCAGAGAACGAGCGCGACGATGCCGCCACCCAGCAACGCGCCAAGTGCCGCGGCCTTCACCAGGTCGGCCACGAAGACCGCTGCAGTCGTTCGATTGAAGCCAAAGCGAGCCTCGAGCACGAACGTCCGCCAGACCGAAAACGGCAGGGTGGCCAGGCTCATCGCCAGCAGCACCAGCAGCACATGCAGCGTGCCAGCTCCGATGGGATTCGAGCCCGCTATTGCAGTGGCGCTTCGACCGAGGGCGGCGATTCCGCCACCCAGCGTCAGGACCAGCAGCATGACCGCGTCGTAGACCAGTTCGAGTCGGCCAAAACGCTGCCAGGCAACCGTGTAATCGGCGGCCTTTGAATGCTCCGCTGCGCTGACTGCAGCGGCAAAGGCGGGCGGGACCTCGTGCCGGTGAGATGCGACGTGGCGGGTCTGCCGATGGGACAGCCAGACCTGCACGAAAACGTGCATGGCAAGGGCGGCCAGAAAGGCATTAGTCATCCAATGGGGCATCAAGTTGACGGATTTAACACTGGCGCGTGTTCCATGAAGGGTGCGGAGCTTAGCCTTTGCTAGAATCCGTCACAATCGACCGTCTGGGGTGCCGCCGAGCACGCCAGGGTCCCAGTTTGAAATACCTTGCCCGCTTCGCTGCCTGGTCACACCTTGAAAGCTGACAATCTGATCTGGATCGACCTCGAGATGACGGGCCTGGACACCCAGTCCGATCGCATCATCGAGATAGCGACGATCGTCACCGACTCATTTCTCCATACTGTGGCGGAAGGCCCCGTGATTGCGATCCACCAGGACGACGCCGTGCTCGGTGCGATGGACGAATGGAACCGGACCACGCACGGCGGCACCGGTCTGCTGCAGCGGGTTCGTGACAGCCGGGTTACCGCCAAGGACGCGGAGATGCAGACGCTGGATTTCCTGGCGCAGCACGCAGTGGCAGGCGCCTCGCCCATGTGTGGCAACAGCATCTGTCAGGATCGCCGGTTCCTGGCGCGCGAGATGCCTGCCCTCGAGAGGTTTTTCCATTACCGGAATCTCGACGTCAGTACGGTCAAGGAACTCGCGCGGCGCTGGGCGCCAGACGTGCTGGCCGGCGTGCAAAAGGCGTCGACACACCTTGCCCTTGACGATATCCGCGAGTCGATCAGCGAGTTGGAACACTATCGCCGGCACTTCTTGAGGGTTGCGTGACGTGATGATCGAGGAAATGCACGCGACGAGGGGCATCCTCTGGTTCCCCTGTGTGTAGCGACGTGCAGTCGAGATTGATGGCCACGGTGTACGCATGTCTACGCCCGTTCGCTCGCGTAATGCTTCGATCGGGCGTGACATACAAAAGCTTTGCTGAAATCGCAAAGACGGCTTTTGTTCATGAGGCATTGCTTGAACGTGATGCAAAGGGGAGAGTCACCAATGCATCGCGCGTCGCTGTCAGAACGGGACTGTCCCGAAAGGAAGTCCGTCGTGTGTCGAGCTGACCTTGCTCAGGGACGGTCCGAAGAGTGGGGCGGCGGACCATGCGGGACCGCCGGCGCGGGTTTGCACGCATGGCATTTCGACCAGAGATTCGTTGGTCCCGAAGGCTCCCCTTTGGATTTGTGTTTCGAAGGGGAGAGTCCGAGCTTTACCGAACTCGTTAAGGCAGTCGGCGGAGATGTGCCTCCAGGGGCGGTTCGCGCTGAACTTTTTCGTGCCACTGCAGTGCAGGAGCTGGAAAACGGGCGACTTCGTCCGACGAAGAGATACTTCGTTCCAGGTGATTTCGATGAGAAAGCGATCACTGTAATGTCAAGCATGCTCTTCCCGTTGATTTCAGGTGTCGACCACAACTCCAACCCTTCCCGAAAGTCAGCTGGGTTCATCCAACGAATCGCCTATGCGAGGCTGAGTCCCGCTGATCGTGAGTCTTTTCGTGCTTGGTCGCGGGCCGAAGCGACACTCTTCATCGAATCTATCGATGACTGGCTTATTGCCAGAGAGGTTAAGGTAAGCGAAAGCGCTGATGTTCCTATCAGCGGAGTGGGTGTTTTTTATTACGAGGGGCCCGAGGCGGCAGACCTTCCAAGACCCGAGCCAGGGCTGGGGCAATAGAAAACGCGCGGCTTGCAGGCGACCGGCAGCAGCCGGCGAGGCCTTGACGACGCCGAACTGGCCGAGATCGAGTCGCGAATTCATCGATCACCCGAGACACGTGGGTAAGCGCGCAGGAACCGCGTTCTTCCCGGCTGAGGCCTGACCGGCCACGCTCTCTGCCTTTCAGACAAGGCGGAGGTGCGTGGTGACGGTGAGCTGACGGATAAACAACGAGTGGCGATGGACGCGCTGCAGGGGCGCGGGCGGCGGAGCTCGGACTGAGCGCGTACGCGCGGGCCACCAGGCTCAACGCGCGACAGTTGCATGATTCGGTCGTCGCGCTGCGCCGACGCGGCGTGCTGCCGCCGACGGATCGACCGCGGCCGCGCAAAGTGCGTTTGTCGCGGTGCGCGTCGTGAACACGCCGCCGTCCGATGCGCCATCGCCGCCGCGCACCGGGATGGTCGCCGAGTAATCCACGCAGCTGGTCTGGTGATCGAGTGCGGCGAGTGGCCCGACGGCATGGCTGGGCGGTGCTGACGGGTCGAGGAGATGCTGCGTCCTGACCGTCTCGAGCGGGTGTTACCTGCACCGCACGCCGGTCGACATGCGCAAGCAGATGGACGGGCTGGCGCTGCTGGCGAAGGACGTGATCCGGCAGGACCCGCTGTCGGGTGCGCTGTTCGTGTTCGTCAACGCGCAACGGACCAAGCTGAAGATGCTGGTCTGGGAGCGGAACGGCTTCTCGGTCTGGTACAAGCGGCTGGAGCGACATCGCTTTCACTGGCCGCGGAGCGGCGACGCGGTCCTGACGTTGACGGGCGAACAACTCAACTGGCTGCTCGACGGCTACGATGTGTGGCGGATGAAGCCGCACGAAGCGCTGTATTTCCCGGTACTTTCGTGAGTCGGCGCGGCGTTCGCGTCCGTTATAATTGCGCGCGACTCACTCTCACCACGCCTCCGGCCCGACCGACGCTGCCGCATCGCGGCGCGACTCGCCACTGACGCGAGGCGCGGAACACGGCTGCTCGAGGAAGAGAACCGCTGGCTGAAGGCGCAGCTGTACGGCCGCTCATCGGAGCGGCGGCCGGCGGAGGATCGTGCGCCGGAGCAGGCATGGCTGTTCAACGAGGCCGAGGCGCTGGCCGCCGCGGCTCGAGGCCCCCGGACGATCACGATCCCGGCCCACGACCGGGCGAAGCGCGGCCGCAAGAAGCTCGCTGCCGATCTGCCGCGGGTCGAAGTCCTGCACGACCTGCCCGACGAGCAGAAGGTGTGCCCGCAGGACGGGACGCCGCTCGAGCGGATCGGCGAGGAGACTGCCGAGCAGCTCGAGTTCATCCCGGCACGGGTGCGGGTCCTCGAGCACGTCCGGCCGAAGTACGCCTGCCCGTGCTGCCGGCAGGGGGTGCAGATCGCGCCCGCCGCTGGCGATCTTCCCGAAGAGCATCGCCACCCCCTCGCTGCTCGCCCACATCACCACCGCCAAGTTCGTCGACGGCGTGCCGCTCTACCGCCAGGGAGCCGCAGTTCGGCCGCCTGGGGATCCCGCTCAGCCGCGGCACCATGGCGATGTGGGCGATCCGACTGGGCGGACGCTCTCGTGCCACTGATCAACCTGCTGAACGAGCACTTGCTCGCCGAGTCGGTCATTCACTGCGACGACGGCCGATTGCAGGTCCTCCAAGAGCGACAAGGCGCCAACCGCCGACCACTGGATTGGGTGCGCTGCGCCGGTCCGCCGGGCGGCGCATCGTGCTGTTCGACTACGACCCCTCGCGAGGAGGGCCGTGCCGTTGCGGCTGCTGGAGGTTTTCGGGGCGTTGGTCACCGACGGCTATGCGCCTACGACGGGGCGGCTGCAGGCTCAAGCTGACGCACGCCGGGTGTATGGCCCACTGCCGCGTTACTTCGAGAGGCCAGGAAGGCCGGATCAAACGCCGGCCACGCCAAGGCCGCGCTCGAGTTCACGGCAAGCTGTCGCTGGTCGAGCGCTTGCTCTGGGACCGCGACCGTCCCGTCACGCCGGCAGAGCGGGTCACGGTCCGCCAGCAGAAGTCCGCGCCGATCATGCCGGCCTTCCACGCCTGGCTCGAGGCCCTCGCACCCCAGGTGCTGCCCGAGAGCCGCCTTGGCAAGGCTGTGCACTACGCCCTCGGCCAGTGGCCGAAGCTCAGCGTGTTCCTGACCCACGGCGAGTGCCGATGCACAACAACCGCTGCGAGAACGCCATCCGGCCATTTGTCGTCGGTCGCAAAGGCTGGTTGTTCTCCGACACCGTCCCGGGTGCGCGCGCGAGCGCCAACCTCTACTCGCTCGTCGAGACAGCGAAGGCCAACGGCGTCGAGCCTCACGCCTACCTGACCTTCCTGTTCGAGCGCCTGCCGCAACTCAGTCCGTCGAGGACTTCGAGGCCGTACTGCCCTGGAACGTCAAGGCCGCGGCCTCCATCCAGTAGCCGAGCCCGCGCATGGGCAACACCTGGATCGTCGATCTACGTCACTACCTGACGCCTGCCGGGGCGATGGCGGACATGCCGTCGCGCACGCCTGCTCGCCGAGTACTTCGCGAGCATCGTAGTCGACGCCACCTTCAGCACTGACGAGGCACCCACCGTGCGCTGTCGGCGACGCCCGAAGCATCGCCGTTGCGTCGGGCACCATCATGTGCTATCCCGCTGCCGATGATCTCGACCGGATCTACTGGTACTGCCCGGTCTGCGACGACAACGGCCTCATCAGCGGCTGGCAGAACACCCTCTGGGACGGATTCGCAGAAGAGCAGCCACGCGGTTAATTGCGCGCTTACACGTGGGCGTCCGGGATCAACACCTCCGGGCTAATCGGGAACATCGCACCCTGATCCCGAGACTCACCTCGACATGACCCATCAACGAAAATGCCCGTGACTGACGTCACGGGCACTCCCTACAATCCCAGCCTTCAAATCAAGTGTCTTTACGCACTCTGCTTGGCGCGCCTTCTTTACTGTCGGATATCACCGACTACTTTACGTGCAGCTGCTCAGCGAGCACGACACCCTGACGGACGGGTTGCGTGCCGACGAGAAGGACAAGGCTGCCTGCAGTCGGAGCTTTTGCTGATTTGGTCGATGAAATGTCGACGGTGATACCGTTGACTATCATCGTACCGACATTCGCATCTAGGTCGATAACACGACCGCTCACAACCACTTTCGATGAGCCGGCAACATAGCCCGTAGGCATGAAGCGCAACTTCATCTGCTCGACGGTACCCGAATCCGACATGCGTCCAGAGACTGCGACCATCAATTGGTGACCTCCGGCAAGAGATTCCTCAACTCTTGCGACGGACGGCAACTTCAAATTACGACCCAGTACGCTGATTGTGTTGGTTGCAGCGTCGACTTTGTCGACAGCACCCATGATTAAGACCTGGTCCTTTCCTGTTCCAATTATGGCGTTGCGCGAGTGCTTGCCCTTGCCGGTGCCGATAATCGCGTCAGCGCCGGTGCCAATGATCGCATCAGCCCCAGTACCGATGATGGCGTCGGCGCCAGTACCGATGATGGCGTCAGCCCCCGTGCCAATGATCGCATCAGCCCCAGTACCGATGATGGCGTCAGCGCCGGTGCCAATGATCGCATCAGCCCCAGTACCAATGATGGCGTCGGCCCCGGTGCCAATGATCGCATCAGCCCCAGTACCGATGATGGCGTCGGCGCCAGTACCGATGATGGCGTCAGCCCCCGTGCCAATGATCGCGTCAGCCCCCGTACCGATAACTCCGTCAGCGCCGGTGCCAATGATCGCATCAGCCCCAGTACCAATGATGGCGTCAGCCCCGGTGCCAATGATCGCATCAGCCCCAGTACCGATGATGGCGTCAGCGCCGGTGCCAATGATCGCATCAGCCCCAGTACCGATGATGGCGTCAGCGCCGGTGCCAATGATCGCATCAGCCCCAGTACCAATGATGGCGTCAGCCCCGGTGCCAATGATCGCATCAGCCCCAGTACCGATGATGGCGTCAGCGCCGGTGCCAATGATCGCATCAACCCCAGTACCAATGATGGCGTCGGCCCCGGTGCCAATGATCGCATCAGCCCCAGTACCGATGATGGCGTCGGCGCCGGTGCCAATGATCGCATCAGCCCCAGTACCGATGATGGCGTCAGCCCCGGTGCCAATGATCGCATCAGCCCCAGTACCGATGATGGCGTCGGCGCCGGTGCCAATGATCGCATCAGCCCCAGTACCAATGATGGCGTCAGCCCCGGTGCCAATGATCGCATCAGCCCCAGTACCGATGATGGCGTCAGCGCCGGTGCCAATGATCGCATCAGCCCCAGTACCGATGATGGCGTCGGCGCCGGTGCCAATGATCGCATCAGCCCCAGTACCAATGATGGCGTCAGCCCCGGTGCCAATGATCGCATCAGCCCCAGTACCGATGATGGCGTCAGCGCCGGTGCCAATGATCGCATCCCCAGTCACCAATGATGGCGTCGGCCCCGGTGCCAATGATCGCATCGCCCCAGTACCGATGATGGCGTCGGCGCCGGTACCAATGATCGCATCAGCCCCGGTACCAATGATGGCGTCGCCCGGTGCCAATGATGGCGTCAGCCCCAGTACCAATGATGGCGTCAGCGCCGGTGTCAATGATCGCATCAGCCCCAGTACCGATGATGGCGTCGGCCCCGGTGCCAATGATGGCTTCCGTCGAGGATTTGGCATTGACCTGGGTCGGAGCCACGGCACCGCTAACCGCGAGCGCGGTTGCAATCGCAACTGCGATACCCGATTTCTTGTAGACCTTCACGTTCATTACCGTAGTCCCCTTAATTTTTCTCGCAGTCGATCCATCGGCCCAGACGCATTGAAATCGATTGTTACTGAATCGATTCTTGATCGGATTGATCGTCCACTGGACGAACAAACATGTACATCGCCACGCCGACTTTCACGCTTTGATCAGCACCACTCCGCGCGGCTTCTGCTTCACGTGTTGAAAGCCAATCGTCCAAAGATTCCAGGAACTGTTGTCCGCGATCCTTAACGTAGCGATCAAAGTCCAATGCGTCCGTTGGGGTGATCCCGTTGGGTGCCCAAACACGGCGCTCAAAAATCTTTTGGTCTTCGTCGGGACGAAGGTTTTGATCGAGCGTCTTTGCCAGATCGGTGAATGCGACTGACATCGCGTGGAATTTCGCAGGGTCTGCGGCGGACGGAATGTAGGAGCGGATTAAGACGCGGTAGTAACCATTGCCCAAATCCAGTACAGCCCCAATTCTCTTGAATTCGTCAAGCATCTCGTCGGCCGGAACGTCGCTCGTATACCGGCGAACAAGTTCAGTGAAACTTCGGCGACCAATCGGACCTTCAAACTGCACTTCGTACGGAATGCCGTACGGGCCAGTGAAATCCGAGTCCTGGTGCCAACCCGTCAACAACCGGCCGACCCTGCTCAGCCGACCGAGAAGTGCCTGGGCGTCTTCGTCGGTCTGAGTAAGTAGGCGGGAAACCTCTAGGCGAGTGAGGCCCGTCGTAATTGCGATTCTGGAAACCGACTGACGCGAATCTGGCGTTTGCAGCACGTCCTGCGCCGAGTCGACGAAGACGGACTTCAGCAACTCCGCGAACTCGCCGTACGAAACCCCATTCCGTACGAGAATCCGGACGAGCGGGCGCATCAGCGGCCGAAACGCAGACAAGAGCGTTGCTTTAAAGTTTTCGCTCATTCCCAGCCCCGTAAAGGGCAGCTCCGGACTGATTGCTATGGCGGCTGACATTGGGGTTATTGTTAACTTCGCGAGTTAACTATATCCGGGGAACCCTCTCGGTCAAGACTTCAACATATTCGGGGAGTTACGCGAGCGTCTTCAGGGAGGCTCTGGAAGGGGGGGCGACCGGCGACGCTGGTTAAATTTCAACCAGATCAGGGGGCTGGGAGAGAACCCTCAATTGGCCCGCAGGTACCGCTTGAGGCCGGCGGAGGCGCTCGCAGTTGGCATATGTAAAGTCCATTCCGGCTCGATCTGGGCGTAAATGCGTCAAAACCGGCATTCTGTGAAACGCGTCACACTTTTTAATCTAATCCTTAAAAAACAATAATATAGATACGTTTATTAAAGTAAAAAGTAAATTCTGTCAGACGCCTACTCAAGCGCCCGTAAAACACTCATAGGGAACATGCGTCGAACCGGTTTGGTGACCACCTCGATTCGCAGTTGCAACTTGGTGATGACGTCCCGATAGGTCCAACGAAAACGGCCGGTTCCCCTCGCGGGAAACCGGCCGTGGCCAGCAAAAAAATAACTTGACCGTCAGTTGGTCTTCTGAATCTTTGCCGTCTTGCGAAGATCGTCGAGGTAGGCCTGCAGCTTCTTCCGCTGCGCAAACATCTTCACCTGCTCCTTGACCTCTTCGAACGCGGGAGCGCTCGGAGCGCGCACGTCCTCCAGCTGGATCACGTGAAAGCCGTACTCCGTCTGCACGGGCTCGGTGGTCGTCTTGCCCTTCTCGAGTTTCGCGAGGGCCTCGGCGAACGGCTTCACCATCGTCTGCGCCGAGAACCAGCCCAAATCGCCGCCCTTGGCCGCGCTGCCCGGATCCTTCGACTGTTTCTTCGCGATCTTCGCGAAATCGCCGCCGGCCTGCAGTTCCTTGATGATGGCGTCAGCGGCTTCCTTCTTCTCGACCAGGATGTGCCGCGCCTTGTATTCCTTGGGCATGTTCGCCACTTCGGAATCGTAGGCTGCCTTCACTTCGTCATCCGACACCGGATGCGACTTCACGTACTTCTCACTCGCGGCTTCCGCGAGGATCTGCATGTGCAGCAGGTCGAGCCGGGACTTCACGTCCGCAGTCTCGGCCAGGCCGTCCTTTTCGGCGGACTGCGCGGCAAGCGTCATGTTCACGAGCTGCTCGAGCAGCGCGTCCTTCTGTTCCGTGGTCGCTTCGGCAGCGGGCTTGCCGGTGACGGCCTGCAGGAACGTGTCGAGCAGCTGCGAGTTGATCTCCTTGCCGTTGACGGTAACGAGCGTCGGCGAGGCCTTTTCGGCTGGCGCTGACGCCGGGCTTGCAGGCTTGGCTGCATCGTCAGCGGGCTTCGTGCACGCAGTGGTGCCTAGCGCGATGGTGGCGCCGAGCAGGAGGGCGGTCTTCAGGTTTCGCATCGATGAGCCTCTATGGATGGTGCGTGAGGGCGTCCGGATGGACGCGTAAATGGGGAAGCTTGGTCGTCAGGCCAGCGAGCCTTCGCCGGGCGCCAGGGCCTGGATCGACAACGCATGGATGTCGGTGGTCATCATGTCCCCGACTGCTTCGTACACGAGCCGGTGCCGCCGTACGACAGACAGCCCGGCGAAACGTTCCGCAACGAGCTGGACCGTGAAATGGCCGTGCCCGCTCGCAGCGCCCGCATGACCGGCGTGCAGGTGGCTGTCGTCCACGACGCGCAGTTCCGCCGGCTGCAATGCCGTGCGCAGCCGGGCCTCCAGTCTCTCAACGCGGCTGGGTGGTTGCGTTTGCGTCATGGCAGCGACTTCACGAATGGGCGGACTTCATGCGATTGGAACACGCCTTCCGTCACGTAGGGATCGGCCGCCGCCCACGCTTTTGCGTCGGCGAGCGAGGCGAATTCCGCAATGATCACGCTGCCGGTGAAGCCGGCGGGTCCGGGGTCCGGCGAATCGATCGCAGGGCAGGGACCGGCGACGAGGATGCGTCCTTCGGCGAGCAGTCTTTGCGCGCGCTCGAGGTGCGCAGGACGCACTCGCTTGCGGATCTCGAGTGCGTTGGGACTGTCCTGGCCGATGATTACGTACCACATCGCGGGAACCCGGCTCACTCCGTCCGTGCCGCGCCGGCTTCCACCTGGTCGAGCTTGCGCCCCAGCCAGTAGCCCTGCGCGAGTGCGAAGACGATCGTCATCCCCATCAGCCCGAACAGCTTGAAGTTCACCCAGGTGTCTTCGCTGAAGTTGTAGGCGACGTACAGGTTCAGCACCGCGCAGACGACGAAGTAGCCGACCCACATCAGGTTGAGGCGCGTCCAGAGGGACGCGGGTTCGAGCTTCATCTTCTCGCCCATCAGGCGCTGGACGATGGTCGGTCCTTTCATGAACTGGCTGGCGAGGAAGGCGCCGGCGAACAGCAGGTTCACGATCGTCGGCTTCCACTTGATGAAAGTCGCGTCGTGGATCAACAGCGTCAGGCCACCGAATACGAGCACCAGGACGGCCGAGGTGAGCAGCATCGGGCTCACCTTCTTATGCTTGAACCAGCTGATTGCAGTCTGCACCAGCACGCCGACGATCAGGACCGCCGTCGCAACGTAGATGCCCGCCATCTTGTAAGCGATGAAAAAGAACACGACCGGCAGCAGGTCGAACAGCATTTGCATCCGGCGGGGGTGCCCTCGGGGCAGGTCAGCGAAGGGGCGCGTATCATACCAATTTGGCCGTGACACCCGCGGCTGGGCGAGTTTCATGGCGTTCCTGATCTCCATTCACCCGCAGAATCCGCAGCCGCGCCTGGTGCGCCAGGCCATTGCCGCCATCCGCGATGGCAGCGTCGTGGTCTATCCGACGGACTCCAGCTATGCGCTCGGCTGCCTGATCGGCGACAAGGAGGCCATGGAGCGCATCCGGCGCATCCGCGACGTGGACGTGAAACATCACAACTTCACGCTGGTCTGCCGCGACCTGTCGGAGATCGCAAAATATGCCCGGGTCGACAACAGCCAGTACCGGACCTTGAAAGCCTTCACTCCGGGGCCGTACACGTTCCTGCTCGAGGCCACGCGCGAAGTACCCAAACGGCTCCAGAACCCGAAGCGCCGCACGATCGGCATTCGTGTCCCGGACAACGCGATCGTCAGCCTGCTGCTGGCCGAGCTGGGCGAGCCGATCATGAGCTCCACCTTGCTGCTGCCCGGCGAGTCGGCAACGCCGACCGACCCGCAGGAAATCAAGGACAAGCTCAACCACCTGGTCGACCTGGTGATCGACGGCGGCACCGGGGGCATCGAGGCCAGCAGCGTCGTTGACCTTTCCAGCGGCGCTCCGGTCATCGTGCGTCGCGGCAAGGGCGATGTCTCCGCGTTCGAGTGAACGCGGCCGGGGCGGCTGCGTATAATCGCGCCTTACCGTTGGCTTGGTAGGTCGACCCGGGTTATTCAAGTACCCGATGTTTGTTCTGCAAGCCATTGAAATTTCAAAGACTCTACCGCGACACGGTCGCAGGGAATCCGTTTGAGTTCTACTGTCACGATTGCGCGTCGAGTGCTTTCCGGAATGCGCCCGACCGGCAGCCTGCACCTCGGCAACTACCACGGCGCACTGAAGAACTGGACCGAACTCCAGTACCAGTACGACTGCTATTTCTTCATTGCCGACTACCACGCCCTCACGACCGGGTACGAAGACACCCGGCAGCTCGAGGAGTTCACGTGGCAGATGGTCGTCGACTGGCTGGCCGCGGGACTGAACCCGGCGGTCTGCACGATGTTCATCCAGTCCCGCGTGCCCGAGCACGCCGAGCTGCACCTGATGCTGTCAATGATCACGCCGCTCGGCTGGCTCGAGCGCGTACCGACGTACAAGGACCAGCAGGAACAGCTCAAGGAAAAGGACCTCGCCACCTACGGGTTCCTGGGCTATCCGCTGCTGCAGAGCGCCGACATCCTGCTGTACCGCCCCATGGGCGTGCCGGTTGGTGAAGACCAGGTCGCTCACGTCGAAATCACGCGCGAGATCGCCCGTCGCTTCAATTCCATTTTCGGCCGCGAGCAGGACTTCGAAGCCAAGGCCGAGCGCGCCATCAGGAATCTCGGTGCCAAGAACGCTGCGATTTATCACAACCTGCGCAAGGGCTACCAGGAGCGAGGCCAGGACGACGCGCTGGTACGGGCGCATGCCTTGCTCGATGGCAATTCGCGCATCACCCTGGCCGACCGCGAGCGCCTGCTTGGATACCTCGAGGGCACCGGCCGAACGATCCTCACCGAGCCCGAGGCACTGCTCACGTCGACACCGAAGGTGACGGGTCTCGATGGCCGCAAGATGTCGAAGTCGTACGGCAACACGATCGGCCTGCGCGAAGATCCGGACGAAGTCGCGAAAAAGCTCAAGACGATGCAGACCGATCCGGCGCGCGTGCGGCGCACCGATCCGGGCAATCCCGAGAAGTGCCCGGTGTGGGACCTGCACAAGCTGTATTCCGATGCGGAGACGCAGCGCTGGGTTGACCAGGGCTGCCGTTCGGCGGGTATCGGTTGCCTGGAATGCAAGAAGCCGGTGATCGACAGGATCGTCGAGGAAGTCACGGGCATGCGCCAGCGTGCGCAGGAATACGAGGACAACCCGGACCTGGTGCGCGGCATCATCGCGGAAGGCTGCGAGAAGGCGCGCGCGGTCGCGGGCCAGACCCTCGACGACGTCAAGCAGGCGATGGGCCTGGCATACCGCTGAGGCAGGACGACGCATGACGAAACCCGACCTCAAGTTGATCGAAGGCGGGCTGGGGCTCCAGCCAGCGGCCGAGCCGCACGTGCCGGAGACGCACGAGCAGGGCGAGATGCCGTTCGCCGTGGTCGACGGCGAGCCGGTCACGCAGATGCCGAAGGACCTGTACATCCCGCCGGATGCGCTGCAGGTGTTCCTCGAGGCCTTCGAAGGCCCGCTCGACCTGCTGCTCTACCTGATCCGCCGGCAGAACCTCGACATCCTCGACATCCCGATCGCCGAGATCACGCGGCAGTACACGTCGTATATCGACGTGATGCGCGGCATGCAGCTGGAACTCGCGGGCGAATACCTCGTGATGGCCGCGACGCTGGCCGAGATCAAGTCGCGCATGCTGCTGCCGCGACCGGCTGCGGCAGGCGATGAAGAAGCCGACCCGCGCGCCGAACTGGTGCGCCGGCTGCAGGAATACGAGCGCTTCAAGCGTGCGGCGATTGACATCGAGGAACTGCACCGCGTCGACCGCGACACCTTTCCGGCTTCGGCCGAACTCGTCGAGCTGCGCGTCGTCAGGCTGCAGCCGAACGTGTCGCTGCAGGAGATGCTGGTCGCGCTGAAGGACGTGATGGGACGCGCCGAAATGTTCGCGCACCATCACATCAGCCGCGAACGGCTCTCGGTGCGCCAGCGCATGTCCGAGGTGCTGGACGCGATGCGCTCGCAGGCGTTCGTCGAGTTCGTCACGCTGTTCCGCGCCGAGGAAGGACGCATGGGCGTCACCGTCACTTTCATCGCGATCCTCGAACTGCTCCGCGAGGGGCTGATCGAGATCGTGCAGTCCGAACCGTATGCGCCGATCCACGTGCGCGCCGGCACTCCCCGCCAGGCGGACCAGATCGACGACATCGATGACCGGGCCGTGCCAGGCCCGCAAGGCACCGAACCATGACCCAACATCCCCTCAGCGGCGTCGTCGAAGCCGTGCTGCTGGCGGCCGGCCGCCCCGTGACGGTCGAGCAGCTGCTCGAGCTGTTCGACGAGGGTCAACGTCCGCCGGCCGAAGAAGTGACGGCCGCGCTCGCCGAGCTGCAGCAGAGCTACAAAGAACGAGGTGTCGAACTGCGTGAAGTGGCGAGCGGCTGGCGCGTGCAGATCCGCCCGCAGCACGCTGACGTCGTCTCGCGCCTGTGGCAGGAACGGCCCAGCCGCTACTCGCGCGCGCTGCTCGAGACGCTGGCGTTGATTGCGTATCGGCAGCCGATCACGCGCGGTGAGATCGAAGACATCCGCGGCGTCACCGTCGCGACGACGATCATGCGCACGCTGCACGAGCGCAACTGGATCCGGGTCGTAGGCCACCGTGAGGTGCCGGGACACCCCGAACTGCTCGGGACGACGCGGGAGTTCCTCGACTACTTCGGCTTGAAGAGTCTCGACGACCTGCCGACGCTGGCCGAGTTGCGCGACCTCGAAGACATCCGCGAGCAGCTCGACCTGCCGGCCGCAATCGCGACGGCAGAGGCGGGCCTGGCGGAGGAGCCTGCCGCGGCAGGCGACGAGCCCCGTTGAGCGAACGCCTCCATAAACTGCTCGCACAGCACGGCATTGGTTCGCGCCGCCAGGTCGAGGCCTGGATTCGCGAAGGCCGCGTCCTGGTCAATGGCCGGCCCGCCGGGATCGGGCATGCGCTGCAGGCGGGCGAACGTGTCATCGTCGATGGCAAGGACGTGACGCGCCTGCTGGCGGTGGAGCGCAAGCTGCAGGTCATCCTGTATCACAAGCCCGCGGGCGAAATGCTGCGCAGCCGTGCGGGCGACGATCGTGAGAGCGTGGAGATGAAGCTGCCGGCACTGCATGCCGGTCGCTGGGTGGCGGTCAACGCCCTCGGCTTTGGCGAAGACGGCTTGTTGATCCTGTCCAGCGAAGGAAAGTTCGCGCTGGCGATCGCCCGGCACAATCACGAGATTCCAGTCGAGTACCGCGTGCGCGCGTTGCGACCGAGCCAGGAAGAGGCGTGGCCCGAAATGCCGACGGAAGTCGACGTCGAAGGCCAGACGGCGACGTTCAGTGCAGTGCAGCCCGCGGGCACCAGCGGCACCAACCTGTGGTTCAAGGTCACGAGCGAACGCACCTTGCCGCGCGGCGCGATCCGCGCCCTGTTCGATTCAGCGGGCCTCAAGGTCAGCCGTACGATGCTGGTGAAGTGGGGCCCGATCGCCCTGCCACGCGATTTGCCGCGGGGCCGTTCGCGCGCGCTCGAAGGCGAGGAACTCGATCCTCTCTTCACGCTGGCAGGTCGCGCTCGCAGCGACACCGGCCTCAAGTCGCGTGCGCGACCGCGACCGTCCCCCGACCGTCGTCACAAGAAATCTACTGCGCGTCGAAGCGGCAACCGGTGACACCCCGGCTGTCGGGGCCCAGCAGGTAGAGGAACGGCGCGAGCACGGCTTCGGGCCGCGCCAGTTTCGCGGCGTCCTCGGCTGGGTACGCCCTGGCACGCATCGGTGAGCGCACGGCGCCTGGATTGACGCTGTTCGAGCGGATCGGCGAATCCGTCGCCAGCTCGTCCGCCAGCACCTGCATCATTCCCTCGTTCGCAAACTTCGACACGGCGTACGCGCCCCAGTACGCGCGTCCCTTGATCGACACGCCGCTGGTCGTGAAGACGATCGAGGCGTCCGTCGACTTGCCCAGCAGCGGCAGCAGGACCTTCGTCAGGATGAAGGGCGCGTTGACGTTGACGTGCATCACCTTGAGCCACGTCGGCACGTCGTAATGCGCGATCGGCGAGCGGTCGCCAAGGATCCCGCCCACGTGGGCGAGGCCGTCGAGCCGGCCGAACTCAGCGCCGATGGCCTCGGTGAGCGCGTCGTACGCCGTGGCGTCTGCCTTCTCGAAGTCGAGCGGTGCGATGGACGGCCGCGGGCCGCCATGCGCGACGATCGAGTCGTAGATGCTTTCCAGTTTCCTGACCGAGCGGCCGCTCAGGATTACGCGTGCGCCGAGTCGCGCACAGGCCTGGGCGAGTGCGCCGCCGATGCTGCCGCTCGCCCCGGTGACCAGGATGACCCGGTCGGCAAGCAGGTTTTCGGCCGGCGAGTAGTGGCGAAGTTCAGCGGAAGTGGGGGCGGGCATGGTTGAGTGATTAGTGATTAGTGATTAGTGATTAGTGATTAGTGATTAGTGATTAGTCCAGAGTTTCGACCAAGGCGACAATTTTGCGCGCGTACGAGCCGCGCCACCACGGCGAAATACCGCAGCGATCCCGGTGGAGTGCCGCACTGAAACGGGTCGTCCGTCATCGCTCGGTCGTCTCGTCCTGGTCCGCGATCGGCGTTGAATCATCGGCCGGCGGTGCGATTTCGGCGGGCCCGGGTTCCGCCGGTGCCTCGGCCATGACGGCACGCGCAAGCTTGTCGATCGGCGCAAGTTCCTCGATCTCCTTCGCGGGGCGCAGGCCAAGCTCCGTGAACTTGCGTGCGCCGGGCATCACCTGGCGCTCGAGCGAACCGACCGCCGCGTTGTAGGCCTCCACGCTCTGCCCCAGGGTCCGTCCCACTTTCGATATGTGCGCGGTGAAAGTGGCGAGCCGCTTGTACAAGTCCTCGCCGAGTTCCTGGATGTGCGCCGCGTTCTCCGCCAGCGCATTCTGGCGCCAGCCATAGGCGACCGCCTTCAACAGCGCCACGAAGCTCGTCGGTGTCGCGATGATCACGTGCTGCCGGATGGCGTCTTCGAGCAGCGAAGGCATTTCAGCCACGGCCGCACTCAGGAACTGGTCACCCGGGATGAACAGCACGACGAAGTCGGGGCTCTGCTCGAACTGCGACCAGTAGGCTTTCTGCGACAGTTGCCGCACGCGTTCCTGCACGGCCAGCGCATGGCGGCGCAAGGCGAAGTCGCGGTCCTCGTCGGTCGTGGCCTCCGCGGCCGTGAGGTAAGCATCGAGCGGCGTCTTGACGTCGACCACGATCTGCCGGCCGTCGGGCATGTTCACGACCATGTCGGGGCGCAGCAAGCCTTCCTCGCCCTGTACCTGGACCTGCTCGAAGAAGTCGCAGCGCTCGACCATGCCGGCCAGTTCGGCCAGTCGACGCAGGGTCATTTCACCCCATTGACCGCGCACCTCGGGCCGGCGCAGGGCCGTGACCAGGTTGCGGGTCTCGCGCTGCAGCGTGACCTGGCCGAGCGCAACGCTCTCGATCGAACTGCGTAGCGCGCCGAAACTCTCCGCGCGATCCTTTTCGATACGGGCGATCTGTTCGTGCGTTTTCTGCAGCGCCTCGCGCACCGGTGCCAGCAGGGATTCGACGGCCTTCTCGCGTTCCGTGAGATTGCGTAGTGCAACCTCCTGCTGCTGGCCGAGGGTCTGGCGCGCGAGTTGCACGAAAACCTCGTTGTTGCCGCGCAGCGCCTGGCCGGCCACCGAGTCGAAGCCGCTGCGCAGACGCTGCAATGCCATGTCGAGCGCCTGCTCGCGTTCGGTGGCGACGTCCGCGGCCGACTTGAGCGACGCCTCGGCGGTCGCCAGGCGGACCTCGGCCTCGTGGGTACGTCGGCGCGCCACCAGCCAGCCGATGAGCAGGCCGAACGCGAGTCCGAGCGCCGCCAGAACGAAGGACTGGGGAGTGAGTTCGATCATGAAGCGGCCATGGCATCGAGGTGCCGCAGCGTGAGCCAGTCCATCACGTCCTCGGGTCGCTCGATGATGCCGTCGGCGTTCCAGGTTTCCGGATGATCGTGTTCGGCGAGGTAGCCGTAGGCTGCGACCACGGTCTGCATTCCCGCGGCCCGCCCCGCAACGATGTCACGCTCGGCGTCACCGACGTACACGCAATGATCCGGCGACACCCCGGTTACCGCCGCCGCGTGCAGCAGGGGCAGCGGGTGGGGCTTGCGTTCGTTCACGGTGTCACCGCTGACCACGCAACACGCGCGCCCACTGAGGCCGAGCTGTTCCAGCAGCGGGTCGGTGAGCCAGCCCGGCTTGTTCGTCACGATGCCCCAGGGCAGATCCTCGGCCTCGAAGTCAGCCAGCACCTGCTCGAAGCCCGCGAACAGTCGGGTGCCTGCCGCCAGGTTATCGGCATAGATGGCGAGGAACCGCTGACGTAGTCGTTCGAACTCGTCGGCCTGTGCCACTGGGAAACCCACCGTGATCAGGCGCACCGCGCCGTGCGATACAGACGAGCGCAGGGTTGTGAACGGCAGCGGCTCGAGGCCTTCTTCCTGCCGCAGCAGGTTGAGCGCGCCAATCATGTCCGGCGCCGTGTCGAGCAGCGTGCCGTCCAGGTCGAAAAGAATGGCGTGGGCGCGGGTCATGCGGCCGCTGTCGGCTGTTCGCGCCGCAGGTGCACGAGGTAGTTGACGCTCGCGTCCGTCGTCAGCCGTGCCTGGTGCGTGAACGGATCGTAATCGAGCCCGGCAATGTCGGTCACGGCGAGGCCGGCTGCGCGCGACCATTGCTTGAGCTCGGACGGGCGGATGAACTTTTCGTAGGTGTGCGTGCCGGTCGGCAGCAACCGCAACACGTACTCGGCGCCCAGGATCGCCAGTGCATAGGCCTTCATCGTCCGGTTCAGCGTCGACACGAACACGTGGCCGTCCGGTTGCACCAGGCGTCCGAGCGCAGCGATGACCGACGTGGGATCGGGCACGTGCTCGAGCATTTCCATGCACGTGACGACGTCGTATTCGCCGGGATGAGCAGCGGCATGCGCTTCTGCCGCTTCCAGCACGTAGTTCACCGCGACGCCGGCTTCGAGCGCATGCAGCTTCGCCACCTGCAGGAGGTCGTCGGCCAGGTCGAGACCCGTGACCAGCGCGCCCTTGCGCGCCATCGCTTCGGCCAGCAGCCCGCCGCCGCAGCCGACGTCGAGCACCTTGAGCCCGGCAAGGCTTCCCGCGCGCTCGACGTACTGCAGGCGCACCGGGTTCAGGTCGTGCAGCGGGCGCATTTCGCCCTGCGGATCCCACCAGCGGCTGGCGGCCGCCTCGAAGCGGGCGATTTCCGCGGGGTCGACGTTGCGATGTTCGTTCATGTGTCCCGGGGTCGCCGACATCAGTCTTTACTCCCGCCGTGCGCCGCATCGATGCGGGCACGCCACGCTTCGGCCCGTTCGAGCACGGATTCTTCATCGATGTAACGCAACGAACCTGCGGCAAACACGCGGCGGCCCGCCACCCAGGTGTCGGTGACCTGCCGCGAACTGCAGGCATAGACCAGCGCGGCCTCGACGTCGTGCACGGGCCAGCTGCCCGCTGTGCGCAGATTGATGCAGCAGAGGTCCGCCCACTTGCCCGCCACGAGGCTGCCCGTGCTGTCGCCGAGTCCGAGCACGCGCGCGCCTTCGAGCGTTGCCATGCGCAGCAGGTCGCGAGCGACCAGCGCACCGGGCCGCGCGCTGACGCCAGCCGCGAGCAGTCCGGCCGTGCGCATTTCTGAAATTACGTCGAGGTCGTTGTTCGATGCGGCTCCGTCCGTGCCGAGTGCCACCCGTACGCCGCGACCGAGCAGATCTGCGGCAGGGCAGACCCCGCTGCCAAGCTTGAGGTTCGATTCGGGGCAGTGCACGACGGCGGCGCCACAGGCCGCCAGCGCCTCGATGTCCGCCGGCGATAAACAGGTGCCATGCACCGCAACCAGCAACGGACTGGCGAACCCGAGTCGCAGCAGCCGGTCCAGCGGCCGCGCACCGTGGCGAGCCAGGCTCTCCGCCATTTCCCACGTCGACTCGTGCACGGGCAGGGCCACCGGAATCTCGAGTTCGTCGGCGAGCCGTCGTACCCGGGCCAGCGTGGAGTCGTCCAGGGCATGCGAAGGCTCGAGTGCGAAGTGCGTGGCCACCAGCGCGTCGCCGCGATAATCGTCCCGCAACGCCATGCCTTTTTCGATGTATTCGTTCGGGTCCGCCGCCCAGCGCGAAGCGGCCTGTTCCACCACGAGTCCGACGCTGACCCGCATGTGTGCGTCGGCGGCGGCACGTGCAACCACCTCTGGCCAGAGCTGCATGTCGGCAAAGCAGGTAACGCCGCCGCGCAGCATCTCGGCGATGGCCAGTTCCGTTCCGTCGCGAACGTATTCGGGATCGACCCAGCGCCGTTCGATCGGTGCGATTGCGTCCTGCAGCCACGGCGCCAGCGCCAGGTTTTCGGCCCGGCCGCGCAGCAACGTCATGGCCGCATGCGTGTGCGCATTGACCAGTCCCGGCAGGATCGCGTGCTGCGGACGTTCGACAAGCTCGGCCGGCGTGTAGGTGGCGAGCGCTGCAGCAGTGGGCAGCACGGCGACGATCCGTCCATCGCGCATCGCCACCGCATGGTCGGCGAGCACGGTGCCGTCGGGTTCGACGGGCAGCACCCAGCGGGCGCAAACGAGCGTGTCTACCGGCTCCATTCAGGGTCTCGCGGATCGGGGCTGGCAGTATACCGGGCGCAGCCCCGGCATGACCTACGGCGACAGTCCCCGGCAGGCGTCCAGCGGCCTCGTCGTGGTATCATTTCGGATCATTTTGGTTGGGTAAAACGGATTCCATGGCAGATATCGCGCGCGAACTCCTGCACGTCAATCTCGAAGACGAGATGAAGCAGTCGTACCTCGATTACGCAATGAGCGTGATCGTGGGGCGCGCCTTGCCGGACGTCCGCGACGGCCTCAAGCCGGTCCATCGTCGCGTGCTGTACGCCATGCGCGAGCTCGGCAACGAGTGGAACAAGTCCTACAAGAAGTCGGCCCGCGTCGTCGGCGACGTCATCGGCAAGTACCACCCGCACGGCGACACGGCCGCCTACGACACCATGGTGCGCATGGCGCAGCCGTTCTCGTTGCGTTACCTGCTGGTCGACGGCCAGGGCAACTTCGGCTCGGTCGACGGCGACTCGCCGGCCGCCATGCGTTACACCGAAGTCCGCATGTCGCGCCTCGCGGGCGAGCTGCTGGCCGACATCGACAAGGAAACGGTCGAGTTCGTGCCGAACTACGACGGCTCCGAGATCGAGCCGTCGGTGCTGCCCACGCGCGTGCCGAACCTGCTGATCAACGGCTCGTCGGGCATCGCCGTCGGCATGGCGACCAACATCCCGCCGCACAACCTGGTCGAGATCGTGAACGCCTGCGTGGCGTACATCGACAACCCCGCGATCACGATCCCTGAATTGATGGAGCACGTGCCGGGTCCGGATTTCCCGACGGCGGGCATCATCAACGGCGCCCGCGAGATCTATAACGCGTATACGACGGGACGCGGTCGCATCGTCGTCCGCGCCAAGGCCGAGATCGAGGAATACGACGACGCCGGCCGCGAAGCCATCATCGTCACCGAGCTGCCGTACCAGGTGAACAAGGCGCGCCTGCTCGAGCGCATCGCCGACCTCGTGCGCGGCAAGCTGCTCGAAGGCATTTCCGAGCTGCGCGACGAGTCCGACAAGGACGGCATGCGGGTCGTCATCGAGCTCAAGCGCAACGAGAACGCCGAGATCGTCCTGAACAACCTGTACAAGCAGACGCCGATGGAGTCGGTGTTCGGCGTGAACATGGTGGCGCTGCTCGACGGCCAGCCGCGGCTGCTCAACCTCAAGGACATGATCGAGGCGTTCGTCCGTCACCGCCGTGAAGTGGTGACGCGACGGACGGTGTTCGACCTGCGCAAGGCCCGCGATCGGGGCCACATCCTCGAAGGCCTCGCGGTCGCGCTGGCCAACATCGATGAAATCATCGCGCTGATCAAGGCGTCGCCCACGCCGCCCGAAGCGAAAGCCGCGTTGGTGGCCCGCGAGTGGCGCGGCGGGGCCGTGCCCGAGATGCTGGCGCGCGCCGGCGACGTCAGTGCGCGTCCGGCGGGCCTGGAGGCTGCGCTCGGCCTGCACGGCGCCATCTATCGCCTGTCGGAGACGCAGGCCCAGGCGATCCTCGACCTGCGGCTGCACCGCCTCACGGGCCTCGAGCAGGACAAGATCCTCGCCGAGTACGCCGAGCTGCTGGAGACCATCCGTGACCTCAGCGACATCCTCGCGCGTCCCGAACGCCTGCTGCAGGTGATCCGCGACGAACTGATCGCGATCCGCGAACAGTACGGCGACGAACGCCGCACGCGCATCGAACGCGACGAATCCGACCTCACGATCGAAGACCTCATCACGCCGCAGGACGTGGTCGTCACGCTGTCGCATGGCGGTTACGCCAAGTCGCAACCCGTGAGCGAATACCGTGCGCAGGGTCGAGGCGGCCGCGGCCGCTCAGCGACGGCGATGAAGGACGAGGATTTCGTCGAGAAGCTGTTCGTCGCCAACACGCACGACACGTTGCTGTGCTTCTCGAGCCGCGGCCAGTTGTACTGGCTCAAGGTGTACCAGTTGCCGATGGCCGGCCGGGTGTCACGCGGCAAGCCGATCGTCAACCTGCTGCCGCTGCAGGAAGGCGAGCGCATCACCGCCGTGCTCCCCATTCGCGAGTACGAAGAAGAAAAGTACATCTTCATGGCGACGGCGCTGGGCACGGTCAAGAAAACCTCGCTCGTCGCCTTCTCGCGACCCCGCACGGCCGGCATCATCGCGGTCGGCCTGGAGGAGGGCGACCAGCTGGTGGGCGTCGACATCACGGACGGCAAGCGCGACGTGATGATGTTCACCACCGAAGGCAAGGGGATCCGCTTCGCCGAAGACGACGTGCGGCCGATGGGCCGCAACGCTGCCGGCGTGCGCGGCATCCGCCTGCCGGACGACGAGCGCGTCATTTCGCTGATCATTCCGGATCCGCAGGGCCTGATCCTGATCGCCTCCGAGAATGGCTTCGGCAAGCTGACGTCGGTCGAAGAGTTCCCCGTGCACGGCCGTGGCGGCCAGGGCGTCATCGCGATCCAGACGACCGAGCGGAACGGCAGGCTGGTCGCTGCCACGCAGGTTGCGACGACGAACGAACTGATGCTGATGAGCTCCGGCGGCACGCTCGTGCGCACCCGGGCCGCGGAAGTGTCCGTGCTCGGTCGCAATACGCAGGGCGTAAGACTCATTCGACTCGACGAAGGCGAGCGCCTGATCGGCGTGGAATCAGTCGAGCCCGAGCCGGAATCGGATGCAGATGTCGTCGAAGGCGAGCCTCCGCCGGGCGACGCTGCCGCTGCCGACGAAGGCACCGAAGCAACGCCCTGATCCCATGCCCTGCTGCACGTCACGCGGCAGCATAAGCAAATGCCGCGTTGACGGGCTCCGCGAGGATCGCGCCTGTTAAACTGCAGTGCGAAAAGACCCTGTGGAGCGTTCCGTCATGACCCGCGTGTTCAATTTCAGCGCCGGCCCCGCCGCGCTGCCCGTCGAAGTGCTCGAACAGCTCCGCGACGAGATGCTCGACTGGCACGGGCACGGCATGTCGGTCATGGAGATGAGCCACCGGGGCAAGGCCTACGTCGGCATTGCCCAGCAGGCCGAAGCCGACCTGCGCGAGTTGATGGCCGTCCCGGCCAACTACAAAGTGCTGTTCCTGCAGGGCGGGGCCACGGCCCAGTTCGCCGCGATCCCGCTCAACCTCACGGCTCCGGGCGCTGTCGTCGACTACGTCAACACGGGCACCTGGTCGACGAAGGCCATCGCCGAGGCGAAGCGCTACTGCAAGGTGAATGTGGTGGCCGATGGGTCGGCAACGAAATTCACGACGGTGCCGGCCGAGGCCGGCTGGACGCGTTCGCCCGAGGCGGCGTACCTGCACTACACGCCGAACGAGACCATTCACGGCGTCGAGTTCCCGTTCGTGCCCGACGCTCGCGACATCCCGCTGGTGGCGGACCTGTCATCCACGATCCTGTCGCGCCCGATCGACGTCAGCCGGTTCGGCGTGATCTATGCCGGCGCGCAGAAGAACATCGGCCCGGCCGGCCTGGTGGTGGTCATCGTGCGTGAAGACCTGCTCGGCAGGGCGC
Organism: Pseudomonadota bacterium; assembly: GCA_016704655.1. Taxonomy (GTDB): domain Bacteria; phylum Pseudomonadota; class Gammaproteobacteria; order Steroidobacterales; family Steroidobacteraceae; genus RPQJ01. Next base: position 58,665 of record JADIZR010000017.1, read on the forward strand.
GGCCCGACACACCCACCGTGTTCGACTGGAAGGCGATGGCCGCCGATGGCTCGATGCTCAACACGCCAGCGACCTATTCGTGGTACGTGGCCGGTCTCGTGTTCCAGTGGATCAAGCGCCAGGGCGGCCTCGAGGCCATGGGTCGACTCAACCAGGCCAAGGCTCGCAAGCTGTACGACGCAATCGATTCATCGGGCTTCTACCGCAACCCGGTCGCGGTCGAGTGCCGCTCGTGGATGAACGTGCCTTTCACGTTGCCGGACGCTGCGCTGGACAAGCCGTTCGCGGAAGGCGCGAAGCAGGCAGGCCTGGTCGCGCTCGAAGGCCATCGCTCCGTGGGTGGCATGCGCGCGAGCATTTACAACGCGATGCCGATGGCGGGCGTGGATGCGCTCGTAGCGTACATGCGTGAGTTCCAGCGGACGAGGGGATAGGAGGAAGGGGGAGGAAGGGGGGGAGAGGAGGGGGGGGGTGGGGGGGGGGGGGGGGGGGGGGGGGGGGGGGGGGGGGGGGGGGGGGGGGGGGGGGGGGGGGGGGGGGGGGGGGGGGGGGGGGGGGGGGGGGGGGGGGCCCCTCCTTCCTTCTCCCTTCCTCCCCCCTTCCTCCCCCCCCCCCCCTTCCCCATGTACAAAATCCAGACCCTCAACAACATCTCCCTGCGCGGCCTCGAGCGCCTGCCCCGCGATCGCTACGAAGTCGCGTCGGAACTGGTGCGGCCCGACGCGTTGCTCGTGCGCTCGGCCGACGTGCACGCGATCGAGATTCCGGCGAGCGTGCTGGCTGTGGCCAGGGCGGGTGCGGGCACCAACAACATCCCCGTCGCGAAGCTGAGCCAGCGCGGCATCCCGGTCTTCAATGCGCCGGGCGCCAACGCCAACGCGGTCAAGGAGCTCGTGCTCGCCGGGCTGTTCCTGGCGGCCCGCAACATCTGCCAGGCCTGGGATTACGTGCGCAAGCTGGAAGGCGACGATCACGCGCTCGAAGCGGCGATGGAGCAGGGCAAGAAGAAATTCGTCGGCTATGAACTGCCGGGGCGCACGCTCGGCGTGGTGGGGCTGGGCGCCATCGGCGTCGAGGTCGCGAACGCTGCGCTGCATCTCGGCATGAAGGTGATGGGGTACGACCCGCAGATCACCGTGCAGCGCGCATGGCAGCTGTCGTCGGGCGTCGAACAGGCGCTCAGCCTGGACGACCTGTTCGCCCGCAGTGACGCCGTCACGGTGCACGTGCCGCTCAACGACCACACGCGTGGTCTCGTCAATGCGTCGCGCATCAGCCTCATGCGCAAGGGCAGCGCGGTGCTCAATTTCGCCCGCGGGCAGATCGTCGACGAAGCGGCCGTGCTGGCCGGCCTCGACAATGGCCAGTTGAGCGCCTACGTCTGCGACTTTCCGACGAATGCCGTGCGCGCGCACGCGAGGGTGGTGGCGCTGCCGCACCTCGGCGCATCGACGGGCGAGGCCGAGGAGAACTGCGCGATCATGGCGGCGGAAACGCTGCGCGAGTTCCTCGAAAACGGCAACGTGCGCTATTCGGTCAACTTTCCCGAAGCTGTGCTGCCGCGGGCCGGCGTCAGCCGCCTGGCCATCGCCAACGCGAACGTGCCCAACATGGTCGGCCAGATCTCGACCTGCCTCGCGGAGGCCCGGCTCAACATCGCCGACCTGCTCAACAAGTCGCGCGGCGACGTCGCCTACACGCTGCTCGACACGGACGCCCCGATCGCGCCGGAAGTTGTGGTTAAACTGCGTGCCATTCCCGGCGTCCTGAGCGCCCGACTGATCTGATCGAGCCGACCCGAGCCATGGCCAAGACCAAGACCAAGCGACCCCGGACTCTGACCGCACCCCCTGCCCTCAAAGTGCCGCTCGAACAGATACGCGAGCGCATCGACAGCGTCGATTCGCAGCTGCACGCGCTGATCAACGAGCGTGCACGGCTCGCGCAGCAGGTGGGCGTGTCCAAGCACGCGGCCGGCCACACCGTCGATTTCTACCGCCCGGAACGCGAATCGCAGGTGCTGCGACTCGCCCTGCAGCGCAACCAGGAAGAGGGCGCGCCCCTGCGGGACGAAGAGGTGCTGCGGCTGTTCCGCGAGATCATGTCCGCATGCCTCGCGCAGCAGAACGCGCTCAAGATCGGTTACCTCGGGCCGGAGGGCACGTTTACGCAGCAGGCGGTGCTCAAGTATTTCGGCCACTCGGTGCGGCCGCTGCCTCTGGCGTCGGTCGAGGAAGTCTTCCACGAGGTGGAATCGGGCGCTGCCGACTTCGGCGTCGTCCCGATCGAGAACTCGACCGAAGGCACCGTCAACAACACGCTCGACATGTTCCTGACCTCGCCGCTCAAGATCATCGGCGAGGTGGAACTGCGCATCCACCAGAACCTGATGGGTCGCATGACGATGCTCGGTGACGTCCGTCGGGTGTGCGGTCACCCGCAGTCGCTGGCGCAATGCCGCGGCTGGCTGCAGGAGCACATGCCCACGGTCGAGCGCGTCACCGCCAGCAGCAATGCCGAAGGCGCGCGCCGCGCGCGTGACGAAGACGGCACGGCGGCGATTGCCGGCGCGGCGGCGGCCGAAGTGTACGGCCTGAACCTGCTCGTGCCGGAGGTCGAAGACCACCCCGACAACACGACGCGCTTCCTCGTGATCGGTCGCAAGGCCGTGAGGCCCGGCGAGGCCGACAAGACCACGCTGCTCGTCTCGGCGGCAAAGACCGATGCGCCCGGCGCGTTGTATCGGCTGCTCGAGCCCCTGGCGCAGCACGGCATCAGCCTGACGCGCATCGAATCGCGCCCGTCCCGCAAGAAAAAATGGGACTACGTGTTCTTCATCGACCTGGAGGGCCATGCCGAGCGCGAGCCGCTGGCGACGGCGCTTGCCGAACTCAAACGTCGCGCGTCGCTGTATCGCGTCGTCGGCGCCTATCCGAAGGCGATTCTCTGAGATGACGTCCTACGTCGTCGACCCGGCCGACCGCGTCGCCGGGGAGATCACGGTCCCGGGCGACAAGTCGGTCTCGCACCGCGCCGTCATGTTCGGCGCACTGGCGGAAGGGCGGACGCACGTCACGGGATTCCTGGAAGGCGAAGACTGCCTCTCCACCATGAAGGCCGTCGCGCATCTCGGCGTCCGTGTCGAACGACCGGGCCCCGGTGAAGTCATCGTCGAGGGCGTCGGCCTGCACGGCTTGCACGCGCCCACGGCTCCGCTCGACATGGGTAACGCAGGCACTGCGATGCGTCTCTTCATGGGGCTGCTCAGCGCGCAGGCGTTCGATTCCGAGCTGATCGGGGATGCATCGCTGATGCGTCGACCGATGGAGCGCGTCGCGAAGCCGCTGCGAGCCATGGGCGCCCGCATCGAAACGCAGGATGGGAAACCGCCGGTGCGGATTCACGGCGGACAGCAGTTGCAGGGCATCCGCTACGAGATGCCTGTCGCCAGCGCACAGGTGAAATCCGCGGTGCTGCTGGCGGGCCTGTACGCGACAGGCGAGACCACCGTGGTCGAACCGGGCGTCACGCGCGATCACACCGAGCGCATGCTGCAGAGCTTCGGCTGCGAGGTCCGCGCACGCGACGGAGTGGTGGCGCTCGTCGCACCGAAGTCGCTGCAGGCATCCAGCATTCGCGTGCCGGGCGATATCTCGTCTGCGGCGTTCTTCCTGGTCGCGGCGTGCCTCGGCGCGCGCGAACCCTTCACGATCCGCGACGTCGGCGTGAACCCGACGCGCACCGGCATCCTGGAAATGCTGGCCTTGATGGGCGCGGACCTGCGCCTGGTCAATCACCGCAACTTCGGCAGGGAGCCGGTGGCCGACATCGAAGTGCGACCGTCGCAACTCAAGGGCACGCGCATCCCCGAACGGCTCGTGCCCCTGGCGATCGACGAGTTCCCGGCGCTTTTCGTCGCCGCCGCGTGCGCGGAAGGCGAGACGCTGGTCACCGGCGCCGAGGAACTGCGAGTAAAGGAAAGTGACCGCATCGCGGCGATGGCGCGTGGCTTCGAGGTGCTCGGCGTGCAGCATGAGCCGCTCGCCGATGGCATGCGCATCGTCGGCGGCAACCCGTTCCGCGGCGGCACGATCGACAGTCGTGGCGATCACCGGATCGCGATGGCGTTTGCGGTCGCGAGCCTGCGTGCGTCAGCGCCGATCGAGATCCTCGACGTTGCGAACATCGCGACCAGCTTTCCCGGCTTCGACCTGCTCGCCAACAGAGTTGGCTTGCAGGTAGGGGTTAGGGGATAGGGGATAGTCGGAGCAGAGGCGGGTGCCGACTGTGGCGACGGGGGCTGACACTCAACGATCTGTTGGCGTGCCGATGGGTTGCCGCGGCCGTCGAGCGCCGGTCGCATAGGCGATCTCGAGCATCTCGACCATCCACGCCAGGCGCTCGGCAGGCGACTTGCGCAAAAAGGCCCAGCGACGCAGCCGCTCCGCATCGTCGTACGTTCCCCACGCTTGCGGGATCGACTGCGGATCGAATTCGGTCACGAGGGTCTTCCGCGCTGTTGCAGCAAGCGGAGTCGCTCGACATCTTCGAGGTCACGGGGACGCGCCGTTTGCTGCTTCATGTCCATGAGGTGTGCAACCGATGCAACGCGAATCTGCACGGCGCCAAGCGTGACGACGGCGGAATCGTGCAGCAGCTCCGTGAATGGAATCGGGCATGCGAGCAGTACGTCGACCGTGGGTCGGCGGTTGGTTGCATCCCACAGGCTGAAGACTTCCATCCCGCGCTCAAGCCGCCACTGCTCGCGGATGGCCTCATTCGCCAGTAAGGTCGGGTCCACTGGCGCGAATGAACGGTAGCCGGCATTGATCAGCGTTGTGACCAGATCAGTCGAAGGGCCTGGTGCGAGATCGATGACCAGGTCGATATCGCCAGTCACCCGGTCGATACCGTGCAGCAGCATTGCGAGCCCGCCCACTACGACGTACGGAACCTGTGCTGCATTTATTACGGCGAACAGGCTGAGGAAATCCGTCGGCATGGCTCATTATAGTGATTGGCTGCATGCTGTCACTGCACCTCCGACGGTTGGGGGATAGTCGGAGGGGTTAGTCGGAGCAGAGATTCAGTCCCTTCGTTCCGGCGATTTCCAATCGTCCGCGCATGAGATCGGAGATGCGCGGTTGGGTGACGCCGCAGAGTGCGGCCGCTCGAGCCTGAGTGAGCTTGCGACGGCGGGTTTCCTCGATGATGGCATTGGCCACTTCGGCGCGGAGCCTGAGACTGGCCGCGACCTCGTGGGACTTCTCGATGGCATCCCACACGGAGGCAAGATTTGTGCGCTTGGTCGTCGTCATCGTTGCCACCTTCTTCCCGGACACGGAATGATCTGGTTCATGTCGGCCAGGAACCGCGCCCGGCGCGTCGTCTTGCCGTACTCCTCAAACCCCGTCAGCGTCTGGAGCGGAGCTTCAGTACCCGACACTTGTTGCGCGATGCGCAACACGCTATGTTGCGCTCATGATCCAGTCGTTCCGGCACAAAGGGCTGCGGCAGTTCTATGAGTCGGGGAGTCTGGCCGGCATTCAGCCCGCGCATGCGAAACGTCTGCGCATGCAGTTGGCCGCGCTCGAGTCCGCCCAGACGATCGAGGACATGGACATCGCGGGATTCCGACTGCATGCCCTGAAGGGCGCGGAGCGTGGTCGATGGTCGATCTGGGTGAATGGGAACTGGCGCCCGACATTCGAGTTCCGGGACGGGCACGCGTACATCCGGACTATGAGGACTACCACTGATGGCGATGCACAACCCCCCACATCCTGGCGAGTTCATCTCGTCGGTCTATCTGCAGCCGAATGGCATCAGCGGCCGTGAGTTGGCGGCGAAGCTCGGCGTGGCGGCCTCCACCCTGAATCGCGTGTTGACCGGCGCGAGCGGGATCAGCCCGGAGATGGCGCTGCGACTCTCGAAGTGTCTGGGGCGTTCGCCTGAGAGCTGGCTCGCTTTGCAGTACAGCTACGATCTCTGGCAGGCCAGGCAGCAAGTCGATTTGAGTCGCGTCGGCAAGGTCCGACTGACCGCCGCTTGACGCTTCCTATCCTTCCTATCCTTCCTATCCTTCCTATCCTTCCTCCCCTTCCTATCCTTCCTATCCTTCCTGCCCTTCCCTATGCGAGTCCCCGTCCTCACCATCGACGGCCCCAGCGGCTCCGGCAAGGGCACCATCGCCCGCCGGGTAGCCACCGCGCTCGGCTTCCATCTGCTCGACAGCGGGGCCCTGTACCGCCTGGTCGCACTCGCGGGCACCCAGCAAGGCGTCGCCGCGGACGACCAGGAGGGCCATGCCAGGGTGGCCCGCGCACTCGAGGTGCAGTTCGGGATGGGCGTGGCGGGGGAGGAACAGATCCTGCTGGCCGGGACGGACGTTACCCGCGCCATCCGTACGGAAACGGCCGGGGCGGAGGCCTCCCGGGTGGCGGCAATGCCGCCTGTCCGTACGGCTTTGCTCAGCCGGCAGCACGCTTTTGCCCAGCCGCCGGGCCTGGTCGCCGACGGCCGGGACATGGGAACCGTGGTTTTCCCCGGGTCGCCGCTCAAGATCTACCTGACCGCCAGCCCGGAAGAGCGTGCCCGAAGGCGCCATAAGCAGTTGAAAGACAAGGGACTTACGGTTACCATCGCCGGCCTTTCACAGGAGATCCGCGAGCGGGATTTGCGCGATTCCAGCCGTCCAGTGGCGCCACTGCGCCCGGCGGAGGACGCGGTCATCCTCGATTCGACGGGGCTCACCATCGAACAGGTCGTGGATCAGGTCCTCGCGCTCGCACGGAGCCGCCTCCCCGCGATTTCTTGAGCGTGCCGGCACCCGCAAGTGCGGGACCGGTGCATTTGTGTTGGCGCCCGGCAGGAAGCCAGGCGTCTTTTCATCAACCCTGTGCGGGCAGGATGCGCGCAAAGGCAAAGGGCCCAAGGCCCCCAGGTAGAAGTGAACAGCATGAGCATGGTCGAAAGTTTTGCCCAGATGTTTGAAGAGAGCCTCGCGAGTCAGCGGATTCGCCCGGGCCAGATCCTCACCGGACGCGTGATCGAAGTCGGTCCCGACGTCGTCGTGGTGAGCGCAGGACTCAAGTCCGAAGCCGTCATCCCTGTCGCGCAGTTCAAGAATGAACGCGGCGAAATCGAAGTCGCCGTTGGCGACGATGTCGAAGTCGCACTGGACAGCGTCGAGGACGGCTCCGGCGAAACGCGCCTCTCGCGCGAGAAGGCCAAGCGCGCCCGCACCTGGGAGCGCCTCGAAACCGCGTTCGAGAAGCAGGAGGTCGTCAAGGGCCTCATCAACGGTCGCGTCAAGGGCGGCTTCACCGTCGAGATCGAATTCGTCCGTGCGTTCCTGCCGGGTTCGCTCGTCGATGTGCGCCCGGTGCGCGATCCGAGCTACCTCGAGGGCAAGGTCCACGAGTTCAAGATCATCAAGCTCGACCAGAAGCGCAACAACGTCGTCGTGTCGCGTCGTGCGGTCGTGGAGCAGGAATACAGCGCCGAGCGCACGGAACTGCTCGACAAGCTGCAGGAAGGCGCCGTCATCAAGGGCGTCGTCAAGAACCTCACCGACTACGGTGCGTTCGTCGACCTCGGCGGCATCGACGGCCTGCTGCACATCACCGACATGGCGTGGAAGCGCGTCAAGCATCCGTCGGAAGTCGTCAACGTGGGCGACGAGATCGAAGTCCGCATCCTCAAGTTCGACCGCGAACGTCAGCGCGTCAGCCTCGGCCTGAAGCAGCTCGGTTCCGACCCCTGGCAGAACATCGCGCGCCGCTACCCGGCGGGCACGCGCCTGTTTGGCAAGGTCACGAACATTGCCGACTACGGCTGCTTCGTCGAGATCGAAGAGGGCGTCGAAGGCCTGGTCCACGTGTCCGAGATGGACTGGACCAACAAGAACGTCAATCCGTCCAAGGTCGTGCACATCGGTCAGGAGACCGAAGTCATGGTGCTGGACATCGACGAAGAGCGCCGCCGCATTTCGCTCGGCATCAAGCAGTGCCAGCCGAACCCGTGGCGTGAGTTCGCCGACAACTACAACCGCGGCGACAAGGTCAGCGGCCAGATCCGTTCCATCACCGACTTCGGCCTGTTCATCGGCCTGGCCGGTGGCATCGACGGCCTGGTGCACCTGTCCGACCTCTCCTGGGACATCACCGGCGAAGAAGCGGTGCGTGGCTACCAGAAGGGCCAGACGGTCGAGGCGGTCGTCGTCGCGATCGATCCGGAGCGCGAGCGCATCTCGCTCAGCGTCAAGCAGCTGGCGCAGGACCCGTTCTCGAACTGGATCGCCCAGCACCCGAAGGGTTCGATCGTCCGCGGCATCGTGCGCGAAGTGGAAGCCAAGGGCGCCATCGTCGACCTGGGCGGCGGCATCGACGGCTACCTGCGTGCATCCGAACTGGCCCGTGATCGCGTCGAAGACGCGCGCATGCTGCTGAAGGTCGGCGACGAGGTCGAGGCCAAGTTCACCGCCGTGGATCGCAAGGTCCGCACGGTTGCACTCTCGATCAAGGCGAAGGACATGGCCGAGGAACACGAAGCGATGCAGAGCTATCGCTCCGATTCCACGACCGGCACCAGTCTCGGCGATCTGCTCAAGGAGCAGATCTCCGGTCAGGACGAGTAAACCCGCACGGACCCGCGGCGGTTTCACCGCCGCCGCGGAATCCCGACGCCGATTCGAAACCAAAAAGACCCGGGGAGCTTGCGAGTGGACGGCGAGCGCAGCATGACGAAGTCTGAGCTCATCGAGCTCATCGCCGCGAAGCAGAGCCATCTGCCGGCGAAGGACGTCGAACTTGCAGTCAAGCAGGTCCTCGAGATCATGAGCGACGCGCTGGCCCAGGGTCAGCGCATCGAGATCCGCGGGTTTGGCAGCTTCAGCCTGCATTTCCGCCCGCCGCGCCAGGGCCGCAATCCCAAGACCGGCGAAACCGTCGCGCTCGCGGGCAAGTACGTGCCGCACTTCAAGCCCGGCAAGGACCTGCGCGAACGCGTCAACGAACCGGACGACGACCTGACACCGTCGGCATCGTCGCGCGCCTCCGCCTCGACGAGCGCCAGCACGGTCGATTGACCCAAGCCATGCTGCGACGAGTCGCCTTCGGCATCGTTCTCGCGTCCCTGATCCTGGTTGCCATGTTGTTCACCGCGCTGAACCAGCAGCGGTTCGACGTCGACATCGCCTTCGCCAGGTTCGAGGTCTCTTCCGGTCTCGCGCTGCTGATTGCGTTCGCCGCGGGCCTGCTCGCCGGCTCGTTTGCCCGTTCGCGCTGGGTCGCGGAGTTGCTGGCAGAGCGGGGCAGGCTGCGGCAGGCGCTGCGCCTCGCCGAACGCCGCCTGGGCACCCCTTCCGCCCCTTCCTCTCCTTCCTCCCCTTCCTCGTCTTCCTCGCCTTCCCCCCCTTCCGATGCCCACTGATGTCCAGCAGACCTTCTGGTGGACGCTCGCCGGCACGCTCGCGCTGGGCTGGGGGGTCTCGACCTGGCGCTCCCTGGTGCGGCGCAAGCGCCGCCACGCACGCCGCGCGCGCTACCTCGAAGGCGTGCGCTTCCTGCTCGACGACAAGCCCGACCGCGCGCTCGAAGTCTTCCTCAGCCTCTCGGAGATCGACGACGAAACCGTTGACACGCATTTCGCCCTGGGCAGCCTGTACCGGCGTCGCGGCGAAGTGGAGCGTGCGATCCGCGTGCACCAGCACATCGTCGACCGCACCAGCCTGAGTCCCGGCACGCGCGATGCGGCGTTGACCGAACTCGCGCGCGACTACTTCCGCGCCGGCTTGTACGACCGCGCCGAGGAATTGTTCCTGACCCTGGCGGACAGCGGCCGCGAACCCGCGCTCGCGTTGTCGCACCTGGTGCGCATCTACGAAATCCAGCACGAATGGCAGCAGGCGGCCGACGCCCACAAGCGCCTGCGCAGTGTCGGCGTGCCGGAGCAGCCTGCCGCGATCGCGCATTTCTATTGCGAGATGGCAGAGGCGGCGATTGCGGAGCAGGACTACCCGCGCGCGATCGCACACCTCGACAGCGCGACGCGGGAACAGCACGATTTCGGGCGCAGTGCGATCCTGCGCGGCGACCTGGCGCGACGCCAGGGCGACCCCCGGCTTGCCGTCCAGTTGTATCGTAGCGTCGTGCGACGCGACTTCCACCTGCTCGCGCTCGTGCTGCCGCGGCTGGCCGATGCGGCGAAGCAGGCCGGCGAGCCGCAGCAGTTCGACGAGACGCTCGAGGAACTGGTGCGCAACGGTGCCGGCAACCCTGCCGAGATCGCGTACGCGGCGATCGTGAGCGGCTACTACGACGATCCGGTCATTCTCGACTGCGTGCGCGAGATGCTGCGGATCGACAGCGACCTGCGCGACATGACGGCCGCTTTCCTGCCGTCCGCCGCGGAACCCACGCGTGAGCAACTGCACGCGATCGCTGGTGCGCTGCGCAATGTGGTACTGCGTCACGCGCGTTACCGCTGCAGCCAGTGCGGCCTCGACAGTTCAACCTTCCTCTGGCATTGCCCCGCGTGTCACGCGTGGGACACCTTGCGCGGCGTCGCGGCGCTCGAATTCCTGCCGAAAGCTGCGCTGCCGCGTTCGGCCAGCTGATCTGGGGCAGGCGTCAGCCTTCCTGCAGCAAGTAACGGATCCTCTGCTGCGTCGCTTCGGCTAACTGACTTGCCCGGTCTCGGCCAGAGCCTGTCTGATCACGCTCTCGTCCACGCCGCGTCGCTTCAGGCTCGCGATCAGGCGCGGAACGGACCCTTCGTCGAGGCGCGCGAGATCGGCGCGCAGGCCCTTGCCGATGTACGAACGGATCAACGGCTGATAGCCCGAAAAACCCAGCGTTGGAGCCACGCGCTTGAGGTCTTCCACCACGTCCTCTGGCATGCGCAGCGTGACCGAGCTCATCGGTCGATCCGTGCGCAGCCGGCGCGCGATCAGTCTACGTGTCTTCGTACTGGCGGCGCTCGTCGCGGGTCGCTTCGCGCGCGGAGATGAGGCGGATGATTTCTTCATGGCGGATCACGTGTACGACGAAAAGGAGTTGTTCACCTTCGGTGTAGCCGACGGCAGCCTCGCGGGGTTCAGGGGGGCGAACGGGTCGAAAACCCGGGGAACGACCCGGCTTGAATATTGGTGTCTGCCTTTTCCGAGTCCCATTCGAACGAGACGCCCTGCAGCTCGTAGCTGATCCGTATGCCAGAGTGTATTGACATTGTACGTACACTGCAAGCAGGCGGTGTTCTTGCTGATCCCGGGCACGGCTTGGGAAGCCGACTCTATCTGCGCAAATCTGGCGCCTGCCGCGATTTTCCGCGCAAATCCGGCAGTTTCATGTCGGGCCCATCGACAGGCTCGGCGCTACCTTGGCTCCCGGCCGTGGCGTCCTGCCGCGGTGCGCAAGCAACCAAGGAGGCGTAGATCATGCAAGACAAGAATATCCGGACGCTGGTCCAGGGACTCATCCTCAGCCTGCTGCCGGCGGGGGCTGCCCTGGCGGGCCCGGTCAACCTCAACAGCGCGGACGCCGCGACGCTCGCCCGGGAACTCGATGGCATTGGCCCGGCGAAGGCCCAGGCCATCGTCGAGTTCCGGCAGAAGAACGGTCCGTTCCGGAGCCCGGAAGACCTGCTCCAGGTCGACGGCATCGGCGAGCGGGTGCTCGAGCAGAATCGCGGCAACATCCGGCTGAACGGGGCGGGTGCCGCGCCGGCCGCGGCCGGCAAGTCCGCGCCCAAACCGGCGTCAAGCCGGCTGCGCCGGCCGCCGGCCGCTGACGTCAAGACCTGCGGGGCCCGGACGGTAACGTCCGGCGCCTCTTTGCGGGCGGGGCGCATGGAGGGACCGCTGCGCTATCCAGTATCATGCGTGTTCAGCCGATGGTCGGCGCAGGCAGGATGGATACGCAGTATGAAGATCAGGACGGCAGTTTTCCCCGTGGCGGGTCGCGGCACCCGGTTCCTGCCGGCCACCAAGGCCAGTCCCAAGGAGATGCTGCCGATCGTCGACAAGCCGCTGATCCAGTACGCGGTCGAGGAAGCGCTGCAGGCCGGCGCCGAAAAGCTCGTGTTCGTCACCGGCTCGGCCAAGCGGGCGATCGAGGACCATTTCGACCCCGACCACGAACTCGAGCAGGAACTCGCGACCAAGGGCCGCGAGCACACGCTCAACACGCTGCGCGGCATCGTCCCTTCCTACGCCAGCTGCATCTTCATCCGCCAGGCGTATCCGCTGGGTCTCGGTCACGCGGTGCTGTGTTCGCGCCCCGCGGTCGGCGACGAGCCGTTCTTCGTGCACCTGGCCGACGACCTGATCGACGCCGAGGAAGCCTGTCTCGGGCAGATGGCGCGAGTGTTCGAGCGGTACGGCGGCAGCGTGCTGGGCGTGCAGACCGTGAAACCTGAGGAAACCGACAAGTACGGTATCGTCGCGGCCGACGCCGTGGATGAGCGGGTTTCGCGCGTCAGGCGCATCGTCGAGAAGCCGAAGCCGAAGGACGCGCCGTCCACCCTGGCGGTGGTCGGCCGTTACGTGCTCACCCCGGCGATCTACGGCAAGCTCGAGACCATCGGCCGTGGTGCGGGCGGTGAAATCCAGCTGACCGACGGCATCGCCGCGCTGCTCGCGGACGAACCCATCTTCGCCTACGCGTTCGAGGGCAAGCGGTACGACTGCGGCTCGAAGCTCGGCTACCTCGAGGCCACGGTCGAGTTCGCCCTCAAGCACCCCCAGCTGGGCCGCAAGTTCGCCGACTACCTGACGCGGCGGGTCGCCGCGGGCCTGGAGAACTCATGACTGACAGCAACCAGGATCTGCAAAAGCGTCGTGACGCCGCGTTCGCGCGCGGGCTCGGCAACCAGCTGCCGGTATACGTCGAACGGGCGCGCAATGCCGAGATCTGGGACGTCGAGGGCCGCCGCTACATCGACTTCGGCAGCGGCATCGCCGTGCTCAACACCGGGCACCTGCACCCGAAAGTGCAGGCCGCCGTCGCGCAACAGCTCGACGCGTTCAGTCACACGTGCCTGATGGTCACGCCTTACGGCGTCGCGGTCGAACTCGCCGAGAAACTCAACCGGCTCGCGCCGGGACCCACGCCGAAGAAGGCGATCTTCGTGACCACGGGTGCCGAGGCGGTCGAGAACTGCATCAAGATCGCACGCGCCCACACCGGACGCGCCGGCGTGATTGCATTCGGCGGCGGCTTCCACGGGCGCACGTTCATGGCGATGGCGCTCACGGGCAAGGTCGCCCCGTACAAGGCGGGCTTCGGGCCGTTCCCGGCCGAGGTCTACCACGCGCCGTTCCCGATCGCGTACCACGGCGTCAGCGTGCAGGACAGCCTCGACGCGCTCGAGCACCTCTTCAAGTACGACATCGAACCGGCCCGCGTTGCCGCGATCATCATCGAGCCCGTGATGGGCGAGGGCGGTTTCTACATCGCACCGCCCGAGTTCCTGCAGGCGCTGCGCAAGCTGTGCGACCTGCACGGCATCGTGCTCGTAGTCGACGAAATCCAGACCGGTTTCGCACGCACCGGCAGGATGTTCGCGATCGAACATGCCGGCGTCGAGCCCGACCTCATGACGATGGCCAAGAGCCTTGCGGGCGGCTTCCCGCTGGCGGCGGTCGTCGGCAAGGCCAGCATCATGGATGCGCCGGCCCCGGGCGGCCTCGGCGGAACCTATGCCGGTTCGCCGATCGCCTGCGCGGCGGCCCTGGCTGTGCTGGAGGTCATCGCAGAAGAGCACCTCTGCGAGCGTGCCGAAGCGATCGGTTCGCTCATGACCACCACGCTGCGCGCCGCGCAGAAGTCCCTGCCCGCCATCGGCGAAGTGCGTGCACTCGGCGCCATGGTGGCGATGGAACTCGTCAGGAACGGTGATGCGCACCAGCCCGACCCCGACCTGACCAAGGCGCTGGTCAAGCGCGCGGGCGAAAAAGGACTCGTGCTGCTCTCGTGCGGCCTGTACGGCAACGTGATCCGTTTCCTCGCTCCGCTCACCGCTTCGGACGCGATCGTGCAGGAGGGCCTCGGTATCGTCATCGAGGCGCTGCGCGAACTCACCAGCGCGACCGACAAGAAAGCCGTGAACTCATGAGCGCTGTGTGGGCGGCGGGGCGGCAGTGAATTTCCAGGTCGCGCGGCAAGCGGACATAATCACGATTTGAGACAGGTCACGCTTTTGTTGCGTTCTATCGGGGATGATGCGACTCCGGCCGTCGTGCCGGGGTGCCCTATGCAAAGTCTCGCCCAGAGCCGTTGATGTCTGAACCGGTCGTATTCAAGCGCAGCCTGCCGATAGCCTTCCTGACGGTTCTGCGGACCTTGGCCCCGCCGATCGTCGCGATCGGCATGCTGGCCGGCATTGCGCGTGCTTTCGGTGTCGCCTTCCAGAGCCATTTCATGATGCTCTCGGTGCTGCTCGCCATACTGTCGCCGGTCATCATGAAGCCGCCGCAGTTGACTACATTGCAGCTGGCAACAGGCAAATGGTCAGTCGTGGCCAGCCTCCTGGCGCGCTGGCTGTTCATGCTGGCCGTCCTGCTGGCCATTGGCTACGTGACCAAGTTCTCCGAGGACTTTTCCCGGCGCGTCGTGTTGACCTGGGCGGTCGTGACGCCGGTGCCGCTCATCCTGGTGCTGCTCGCCCTCAACGAGACGATGCAGCGCATGATGTACTCGCGGACGAACGTGCGTACAGCCGTGTTTGCCGGCTACAGCGAGGCCAGTGTCGCGTTGGCCGGTCGTCTAAAGGCCAACCCCGGGATCTGCATCGCGGTGGACGGATTCTTCGACGACCGGAGCCCGGAGCGGCTTGGCATGGAGGAAGGCGCGCGGGTGCTCGGCCGGCTGGGCGAACTGGCCGATTACGTCAACGTGCACAAGATAGAGGTCATCTTCGTCGCGTTGCCGATGCGGCACGTGCAGCGGGTGCTCGACCTGCTTGACGACCTGCGCGATACGACGGCCTCGATCTACTACGTGCCCGACGTGTTCGTATTCGACCTGATCCAGTCCCGCACCGGCGAGATCCTCGGCATGCCCGTGGTGGCCCTGTGCGAGACGCCGTTTTCCGGCTATCGCGGCGTGGTCAAGCGCCTGACGGACCTGTCCTTGTCGCTGATCGGCATGCTGCTCCTGAGCCCGTTGTTCCTGGCGGTCGCCATGGCGGTGAAGCTGAGCTCGCCGGGACCCGTGATCTTCAAGCAGCGGCGCTATGGTCTGGATGGGAAGGAAATCCAGGTTTACAAGTTCCGCACGATGACCGTAACTGAGGACGGCCCAACCATCCGTCAGGCCACGCGGGACGACTCGCGCGTTACCCCAGTGGGCCGCGTATTGCGCCGTTACTCGATCGACGAACTGCCCCAGCTCATGAATGTCGTGCTGGGGAACATGAGCCTCGTGGGTCCACGCCCGCATGCGGTCACGCACAACGAGGAATACCGCAAGCTCATCAAGGGCTACATGCTGCGGCACAAGGTGCGGCCCGGCATCACCGGGCTCGCGCAGGTGAACGGCTGCCGCGGCGAGACGACCCGTCTGGAGGACATGCGGGCCCGCATCGAGTACGACCTCGATTACCTGCGCCATTGGTCACCGGGGCTCGACTTCAAGATCCTGTTCCAGACCGTCGTGACGGTGCTGGGCGACCGCAAGGCCTACTGACCGGACCGCGCAGGGCTGTGCCGATCGACGTCACGACTCAGCTACAGTCTACCGCTGGCGGCGCCGCGGCAGACTCCGAGCGTGTGCAAGCGCTTCGCGGGTTTGCTTGCATACTGCTCGTCGCGTTTCATGTCATTGGCGCTCATTCTGATTCGGGCATGGTCGTTGCGGACGATTCATGGTGGCGGACCTTTTCCAACATCTTTACGCCACTGCGAATGCCGCTGTTCACGTTCCTGTCTGGGTTTGTGTATGGCTACGGCCCGTCAGGGAGAATCAGGTCGGGTTGTTTATCCGCAGGAAGCTCACCCGGTTGTGGCTGCCGCTGGTGACGGTCACCGATTTACTATCTCGCCACGCTCGTCGTGCCGGAAGCGTCTGGCCAGCGCGCGCTCAACGACGTGTGGAAAATCTATGTTTTCAGTTACGTCCATTTCTGGTTCTTGCAAGCGATCATCCTGATTTTCGCCGCAGTGCTGATACTCGAACGAGTCGGGGCGCTTGCAACTGTCGAACGATTCGCAGTGGTGCTCGCCATGGCGTTTGTCTTGAGTTCAGCCGCTGTTGCTGACCAGGCCACATTGATGAGTTGGTATCAGGCGCTGCGGCTCAGTCCGTTCTTTCTGTTAGGTCTGGCTGCGAATCGCTTTCATGACCTCTTCCGAAAACCTCAGGTACTTTGGACCTGCGCCTTTGCGTTCGTCATCACCATGGGATTTCACGTGTACCACATGGTGTCGTGGAGCGGCGTGGCGCAGCGCGGTTCCGTGCTCGACTTGCTGATCGGCGCAACCGGTACGCTGACATTGCTCGGGTTTTTCCCGTGCGCTAAATATCTGGGGAGACTCGGGACATATTCCTTTACCGTGTATCTGTTTCATCCCTTTTTCGTTGCCTTTACGCGCAAGATGCTCGGGATGTTGCACCTGACCGCGGATGAACTGGTGTTCATCGCGTGCCTAGTTGCCGGGCTTATAGGCCCGGTCATCCTGGAGCGGATCGTGAGCAGAATTCCCGTCGCCAGAACAGCTCTGCTGGGCCAGAAATGACATTTTATTGTTCAAGCTTGGCTGGACGGACTCCGGCGAATTATGTTGTCGCGGAATAGCGGTTACGTCGCGGCCACTGCGGCGGGAGATCGACTCGAGTGTGATACAGTTCCGGAATTCAAGTGGGACCGTGAATTAACATGCTTTCACTGCTCTGGACTCGTAACGGTATGTTGAGATTAATTAAAACGTCGTGTACGAATCTGGTCCCGACCGTGATGCTGGTCGCATTCGGACTGCTGGCTGGCGCGGCTGCGTCAGCACAGGGGGCGCCGACGGATTACAAGTTGCACGCGGGCGACAAGATCCAGGTGGCGGTCTGGAAGGAACTGGAACTCCAGCGAGTGATCATCGTTCGTCCGGACGGTAGATTCTCGTTTCCGCTGGCCGGTGAGGTCCAGGCGGCGGGCCGCTCTGCGGACGACATCCGCGTGGAAATCGAGGGTCGCCTGCAGAAGTACATTCCCGAGCCGGTCGTCACCGTGAGTGTGGAGGAGGTGGCCGGCAATCGAGCTTTTGTGGTCGGGCAGGTCAACAGGCCGGGCATGTTCGTCATGAACCCGCAGTTTAACGTCCTGCAGGCGCTTGCCCTTGCCGGCGGCGCGACGCCATTCGCAAAGCTTGACGGAATCATCATCCTGCGAGGCTCCGGTGCCTCGCAGACCGCGCTGCCGTTCCGCTACAGTCAGGTCACGGAAGGTAAGTCGCTCGGGCAGAACATCATGCTGGAGAGTGGCGATGTCGTCGTCGTACCTTAAGCTCAGGCATCTCGGGCTGGCGATCGGATCCGCTTGCGGCCTGGCTGCAGCGGCCACTGGACACGCAGCGCAGACGTACGTTCAGCCGCAGATGGACCTCAGGGTCGAGAACAACAGCAACATCGACCTTGATCCGGATGGCAGCCCGGACGGGTCGGTCGAAGGCTACATCGCGGACCTGCAGGTCCTGCTTGGTTACTATACCCAGAGAGGCGAGACCTCTGTCCGGCCGCGCTTGCGTTTCCAGAATTACCCTGACCGGGACCAGCGCGAGAAGACCGAGGGCTTCCTCGATTGGGTTACCCGGTACCAGTGGGAGCGCAGCCAGTTCAACTTCATCGCGAGCTATGCACAGGAAGATTCGTTCAACTACGACACGCGCAGCGGCGAGTTCGATCCGCTCGATCCGACAAACCCGTTGGATTCCGGGTCCGGCAGGTTCCTGACCGACGAAACCCAGACCAAGATCGAGGCTCGCCCAAGCTATACATTCGATATCACGCAACGCTTGTCGGCCAGCTTCGGTGGCCAATTGCGATCGATGGATTACGACGTCGACGTGGGTGAGCCCGAGAACGTGGACTACGATTTCTGGCGCGCGAACGCCGAGCTGGGCTGGGTGCTGGACGAGCGGAGCAACATCGGTGTTGGCGGGTATATCTCCCATTACGACGTGAAGAGCGACTCTGGGGATTCGGATGGCTACGGTATCGGGCTCAACTACGACCACAATTGGACCGAATTGATGGGCGTCGAGGTGGTGCTGGGGTACGAGGTGAACGATCCGTCAGACCCGACACCCGGCCAAGGCGATCAGAAGTCGTCGAGCCTGGGTGGGTCGATTGCCGCGTTCGGTGAGGGCGAGTTGAGCAAGTGGCGGGTTCTCGTCGGCCAGCGCTACGCCCCGAACGGCAATGGCCGGGTGCGCCAGATCGATCAGCTCCGCTTCCAGTACGACCGCGACCTGACGCAGCGACTTACCTTTCGCAGTGCCGCAAGGTACGAGTCGCAGAAGCAACTGCAGGCTGGCATTGGCAGTGACACCGAGGATACCGCGCGGCTGGATCTCAGCCTCAGGTGGATGCTCTCCAGAAAGTGGTTCGTACAGGGTGGCTACTCCTACATCTGGCAGCAGGAAGCCGGCCGGGACGACGCGTACAACAATCGATTCTTCCTGAGCGGCGGCTACCGAGGCCTGGCTCGCGAACGCTGATCTGACGATATGGCCGCGCGGATAGAACGGATACCCACCAGTCGCATGAGTCGCCCATGACCCCAGTTGACGCCCCGGCTACGTTGCGCGATTTGCTGGATGCCCTGCGCCGCCGCCGCTGGTATCTGCTCGTCGTGATGCCCGCCATCGCGCTGTTGGCGACCTTCCTGGCGTTCTTTCTTACGCCGTCGTACCGCGCGAGTTCCACGATCCTGCTCGAGCCGTCGTCTATTCCGCAGGAATTGGTGCAGACCACAGTCACGGACTATGCCGACGAGATGATCGAGCTGGTGCAGCGCCGGGTGATGACACCGGACCGTCTCGAAGAGCTTGTGAAGGAGATCGACCCATACCCGGAAGAGTCGGACTGGACGCTGACGGAGAAGGCGGACCAGGTCGCGCGCGATACCGCGCTTGAGCGCGTCGACGCGATCACGCTAGAAGTCGTCCGGCAATCGAATGCCTTCACGGTCCATTACAACAACGTGAACCCGGAGCGCGCGGCGCTCATCGCACAGCGAATCTCCGACCTGTTCCTGACCTACAACCGACAGACGCGGAGCGAGCGTGCAGCGGGCACCTATGAGTTCCTGGCGGCGCAGGCCAAGTCCATGGAGGAGCGGATCGCAGAGACCGAAACGCGTCTTGCGCAGTTTCGGGCCGAGCACATCGAAGCACTGCCAGAAACGCAGGTTCGCAACCAGGCCGTCGCCGAACGCGCCGAACGGGATCTGGTCGGGTATGAGAGCCAGATCCGCGTTGCCGAGGACCGGCAGACGGCCCTCAACCTGCAGTTGAGCAAGTTGAGCCCGACGCTCGGCACGACGACCGGAAACCCGCAGACGGAACTCGCAACCCTGCAGGGACAGCTGGCGGAAGCTCGCGTCCGCTACACGCCGGATCATCCGGACGTCAAGCGCCTGCAGCGCCAGATCGAGTCCTTGATGGCTCAGCCGGCGGTGCCTGGTCAGGCGTCGGCCGCGCCGAACAACCCCGAGTACCTGGCGGTTCAAAGCCAGCTGGCCGCGGTCAACCGCGAGCTAACTTCTCTACGGGCAGCTGCGAATCGGGCTCGCGGGCAGACTTATCTGTATCAGAATGCCCTGGGCGCCGCGCCGCGCGTCGAGCAGGAGTATTCAGAGCTGCAGCGGCAGCGGGGATGTGCTGCGCAACCAGTTCCAGGACATCCAGAACAAGCTGCGCGAGGCGGACGTCGCCCGGAGCCTGGAGAGCGAGCAGAAGGGTGCCCGCTTCACGCAGATTCGTGCGCCAGAGGTTCCGACGTCTCCGTACTCGCCCAATCGCGCCGGCATCATCCTGCTCGGAGTCCTTCTCGCTGGGGCGCTCGGGGTTGCGCTGGCCATGGTGGCCGAGTCAGTGGATCCCACGGTTCGTGGCATGCGCGATCTGCGCGGGCTCATGAGCATCCCGACCGTTGCGGCAGTGCCAGTGCTCGAGAACGTTGCGGATCGGCGCAATCGAGTCCTGCTCTGGGGGTCGTATGCGGCGGCCGTGGGGCTGGGGACCGTTGCCGTCGTCGTTACGATATTCACGGCAGGCGGGGTGTTCAAATGACGATCATGGAGGCGCTTGAGAGGGCCAAACGCCTGCATTCGCAGCGAGAAACTTCGACGCGATCCAGCGACTCGCGCAGGCTCGTTGCGCCGAACGACACCGGGATGCTCAAGATTCTCGACGCTGGAAGCAGCGCTGGCCATGAAGCAGAAGTTGTCCATGACCTCGGCAGGCTGCAGATTGATCCGGACGTTTGCGAGCGGAACCGGATCCTGTACACGGAGGAGCACCTTGTCGCAGAGGCGCGCGGAGCCGC
>JADIZR010000018.1 GCA_016704655.1 Pseudomonadota bacterium
CGAGATGCCCTGCCTCGAGCCCGGCTACCAGAAGCATCTCCCGGCGCAGATCGGCTTCATCCGCGAGCAATCGACGGCCACGCTCGAGCAACAGACGCCCAAACTCCGTCGGCTGAACACCCCGGGAATTTCGGTCGAACAGCCGTACTCCCAAGGTCCTTTCCAGCGCCGCGATGCTTCGCGACATCGTTGGCTGCGTGACATGCAACGCACGTGCAGCGCGCGCGAAATTTCGGTAACGCGCCAGTGCAATGGCATGCCGCATGAGCCTGAGGTCGATCACGATACGCCGATGGTATCAGAGCAATCCCGCGCGTGCATTGGACGTATGACCGCAGCGGGGCTAACAATGGGTTGGTCACAACATGCAGGCCGTCGCCCGTGATCGAAAATTGGGGGGGAGCAAGCGTGAAGCAGTACATCCTGTTACTCGGGTTGCTGGTCGCAACGGCAGTGCCCGTGCTGGCTGCCGCAATCATCGTGCCGAACACAGCGCAGTCACTTGAAAGGGGCCGCGAGTCGTTCGCGAGCAGGTGCGCGGAGTGCCACGGGCGAGACGGTAGGGGTCACGTGGAGGTGATCGCGGATGCGGGCGACCTGACCGAGCCACTTCTTTACCGCAACGGCAGCACCGACGAAGCCATCGACAGTTCGATTCGCGACGGCGCGGGCGCCGGGATGCCCGCCTACGGCAATGAGCTCAAGAATCCCGACGACGTCGGGCACCTGCGCAACTACATCAAGAGCTTGTGGCCGGCCGATAAGCGTCCTCCGATCGAGAAGTAGCCGGTGCCAATCAATACAACGCGGAGTCGTCCATGATTACTGAGTCGGAGAGCAAGAGTTCGCCGCCCGACGAGACCCCCGTCCACGTGTCGTCACGTCGGAACTTTCTGCGCCTGTCCGCGGCGAGTCCTAGGTGCTGCAGCGACGGGCTTCTCGGCCGGCAGTGCGGCCGCACCCGACGCCGCTGCCGACGGAGCGATTCCTTCAATTCGACTGGCCGAGGCATTCAAGCAGTCCTTGACCGAGGCACCTGCGTCGACCAGTTTCGAGGGTGCGGGCATGACCGGTGCCGAGGCTTTTGCCAACTTGTGCAGCAAGGAAGATCTCGCTGCCTTGTTCTGCTGCCCAGGCAACTACACTGTCATTAATGCGCTTGCGGCGGCAGGCATTCCCACTTACGGCGGCCGCACCGAAGGTGCAATGTGCGCCATGGCAGACGGATTCTCGCGCGCAACTGGCGAAGTCGTCGCCACCTCCGGCACTGAAGGGCCGGGCTTTGCTCATATGATCATGAACATCGCGGCGGCGAATGCCGCACGCACGCCGCTGCTCGTGCTCGCCAGCAACATGACGCTGGCCGGCGATGACCGCGAGGCATTCATCCAGCAGGCGTATCAGCAGCCAACCACCGAGGGAATCAAGAAGTACGGCAAGCGCATGATCGATCCAGCGCGTGTGCACGAGTATGGCGCCTATGCGTTTCGCTGCCTGAAATCAGGCGTGCCGCAGCCGGTGCATCTCGACTTTCCGGCGGAAGTTGCCCGCGCACGATTCAAGTCCCCGACCGAGCTGCGCGACTTCTACGACAAGTCCAAGTACCGCAGCGAATCACGCGCCTCACCAGCCGCCAAGGACGTCGATACGGCCCTGGCCCTGATTGCGAAGTCCCAGCGGCCGCTGATCGTTGCCGGGCAAGGCGTGTTCCAGCGCAAAGGCTGGGACGCGCTGCGCAGGGCAGCGGAGAAAGCCGATATCGCGGTCGTCACTTCCGGACCGACCCGTGGCTTCTTTCCCGATGACCATCGACTGTCGATCGCGACAGCGCCGAACGCCCTGCTCTCCGCCGACCTCGTAATCTTCGTCGGCCAGTACTGCATGCCGAGTCCCGGTGAATACCGTCTGGATCCGCAGATCAAGGCCATTCGCGTGCATCCGGTGCAGGAAGACCTGGGCCGCAACTGGCCGCTGGACCTTGGTATCGTCAGCGACGAGGCCCTGTTCCTGGAGATCCTCGCTGACCGACTTCCCAAGGCGAAGCGAGACGCCTGGGTGGCCGAACTCACCAAAGCCCGGTCGGACTACCAAGCGCAGATCGATGAGATCTACAAACTCGGCCTCGATCACAGCGCGAAGACCGGCATGCTCCATCCGGCCGTGATCACACGCGACACGCAGAATTTCATCGACACACATCCTGACGGCCGGCAGTCGATCGCGACGGGTCTCGGCGGTTGGACCATCGGCTTGTTCGCCGGACGCTATATGCGTGCCTATCGGCCGGCGCAGGAAATATTGCCGCCCTACCAGTACGGTGCCATTGGCCCCGACATGGCAATGATGATGGGCGTCTCGTGCGCCGTGCAGCGGGGAGTCGGTCCGCAGAAGGGCTACGAGGGTACACCGACAATCTGCATTACCTCGGACGCCGGCGCGGCCTATAGCCTCATGGAACTGGACACCGCGATCAAGTACAGTTGGCCAACCATCACTATCGTGTACAACAACAATGCCTGGGGCGTGTGGCCGCACGCGTCCCGTTCGGCACGGTCGATGCACATGTATCTGTTCCAAGAGCATCTGCGCTACGACCAGATGGCTACCGCACTCGGCGCCCGGGGTGAATACGTCCGCACGCCGGCGGATTTCCGTGCAGCGTTGGCCCGCGCCTACAAGGCGGGCCGCGACGACAAGGCCTCGACGTTGATCAACTGCCAGGCCATCAAGGAATTCACCAGCGGCAAGGACTATCCGCCGGGCGTATCGCTGAACGCAGAGCCGGGCGCGGGGGCGATTGCGCATTGATCGAACAGCAACTTGTTGGTGCGTTGATTGACGACTACGTTGCGCGCGGCGTGTTTCGTGGCACTGCCTTGCCGTCGAACAGGGCGACCCTCGAAAGCTACGGTATCGTCTGGTTCCGGGGCCAAGTCATGCGTCTCGATGTCGATGCCCGTCGGGTTAGGGTCTGCCTGCAGGACGTGCTGCCACCGATCGCGCCCCGATCAAGGATCGATCGCGACTTGCGCAACTGGTTGCGATCACGCGAGTCACCGGACTTGCCGGCACATCGCAGCATCGATCCGCTGCAATTCAAGACCGAATTGCGTCGCGCGGGAGGGCGGCTGCAACTCACTGTAACCAGCCGGTCCGGTGCGGCCGACGAAGCGACGCGTAAGCTGCTCCGCCTCGTCAACGAACTGTATCTGGACTTCCTTGCCGCGCCCGAGCGTTACGACTGGATTGTAGCGACATTGGACCTCGATCCGGATCAACCGCGCTGGCCGTAGATCCCGAAGGCCCGCGCGCTGGCGGGCGAGCTGCTGTAGCGCCCGCGGGGCGCCTGTATCGGCTAGTCGCCTCGCATGCTGATCGTCATAATCGGCCAACGATATACATGGGGAGTGCCGTAATGATGCCTTTGCAAATGGCTTCGCGTCGGGGGTTCCTGCGTCTACTCGGCACTGCGCTCGTCGCATTGGCGATTGGCGCATTGGCCATTGGCGCATTGTCGGGCTGTGCCAGCACCCCGACACGGCCGCTGGCCGCGCCGCCACCGACCCGCTGCCCTCCTGGAACGACACCGCACCTAAGCAATCGATCGTGACCTTCGTCGAGCGGGTCACCCGTGAAGGCTCGCCGGATTTCGTGCCGGTGCCCGAGCGCATCGCGGTGTTCGACAACGACGGCACGCTGTGGGCCGAGCAGCCGATGTACTTCCAGGGCTTCTTCGTGATCGACCGGGTGAAGGCGCTGGGCCCGCAGCATCCCGAGTGGCAAACGAAGGAGCCGTTTGCCTCCGTGCGGAAGGGCGACATCAAGGGCGTGGCCGCCGCGGGTGAGAAGGGCGCCATGGAAATGCTCGCGGCGACCCACACGGGCATGACCACCGAGGAATTCACGAGAACCGTCAGTGACTGGATCGCGACGGCGCGGCACCCGGGCACCGGCAAACTCTATACGGACATGGTCTACCAGCCGATGCTGGAACTGCTCGCCTACCTGCGCGCCAACGGCTTCAAGACTTTCATCGTATCGGGCGGCGGGAGCGAGTTCATGCGCCCTTGGACCGAACGCGTGTACGGCATCCCGCCCGAGCAGGTGGTCGGTAGCAGCGTGAGGATGAAGCTCGAGATGCGGGACGGCCGCCCCGTTCTCGTCAAGCTACCGGAGATCGACTTGAACGACGACAAGGACGGCAAGCCGGTCGGAATTCAGAGCCGGATCGGCCGCCGCCCAGTGATGGCCTTTGGCAATTCGGATGGTGACCTGCAGATGCTGCAGTGGACAACGGCCGGCGACGGGCCGCGCTTTGCCATGTACGTCCATCACACCGACGCCGCGCGCGAATGGGCCTACGATCGCGACTCGCACGTCGGGCGACTCGACAAGGGACTCGACGAAGCAGCAGCAAAAGACTGGACCGTAGTCAGCATGGGGGAAGACTGGAAGACGATCTATCGGAACTAAGGCAGGACTTCAGGGCTCTCGGCGCGCGCATTTTCGAGGTCGCTGAAAGCGATGCGATGGGTGCCGGACGATCGACACCACTCGTCTGCCGGGCCGACGTGAAGGAACAGCGCTTCGGGCGTCCTCAACGCACGGCCATCGTGCTCGTGTGTGTCCTTGCACTCGGACGCTTACCGTCAATCATGGGCCGATGAATATGCCGCTTCGGAAAGACGTGATTGCGGGCAGCGACCACCGCGGGACCCGCGGATAAGCGAGCCGAAATTCTCGAGCAACGACCGCTATCGGCACGCACCTCGTACGACTGCTTGTGGCCGGCTTTTCCCGTTCGCGAATGTCTGCTTTCTACCCGAACTCGCAGCACCGGCCAACACGGCTTGGTGAACGAGCCAAGAATAGCGCCTCTGGGCTGTGCCGGGAGTCCGACTCTCCGTTGCCGCGTCAGTGGGAGAAGGCAGAAGTGGGCTCGTCGCCGCAGGCTCCGTGTGTCTTTCCGCGCTTCGTGTCGGACGCCGCAGCTCGAACGCAGGCGCGAGGCGGCGCCGCGTTTTCCGACCAGTCACGGGCACCATCGCCTCGCGCCCGTTCGAGCAAGGCTCGCCTCCGCGAAATAGGGGACGCTCACCTATTTCACCCATTTGTCGGAAATAGATGGGAAATAGGTGAGCGTCCCCTGTTTCGCAGCGATGCGCGGTAGACCCGGAGCGCGGAAAGACACACGGAGCCTGCGGCGGCAGGCCGATTCACTCTGCGTGCAGCCTCTCCCGGCATCATGCCGGGAGAGGCGCAACGTCAGAACGCGACGCGGAAATCGAAGCCCCAGGTGCGGGGCTCCGAAATCGACGCGAACGGTGTGCCGAACGTGTTGGCCGTGATGTTGTTCACGCCGGTCACATACTGATCGTCGAACACGTTGGTCACGAACGCCGCCACGCCGTAGCGATCTCCGGCGCTGTACCACGCCAGTCGCAGGTCCGTGCGGTTCGTCGCCTCGCCCACCTGGAAGTTCGGGCTGGTCTGGCAGGTGCCCTGCAGCTGGGAATCGGCATTGCAGCGCGATTCACCACGGTAGGCGTGCATCGCCGATAGGTCGAGCTTGCCGTAAGTGCCGAACGACCAGACGTAACTGGCGCCGAGGGAGGACGACCAGCGCGGTTCGCCGGTCGGCTCGCCCGACAGGTCGACGCCGCCTGCCGTGACGTAATCTTTATAGGTCGAGTCGATGTAGGCGAGGTTCGCCGTCAGGGTGAAAGCGTCCACGGGTTGCCAGCGCGCGTCGACGTCGACACCGTAAGCCTCGTCGTCGCTGGAATCGACCAGGTACCTGCAGACCTCGCCAGCGGGGCACTCGAGCGAGATCGACTGCTTGTCGTAGTAGACGTAGTAGAAGACCGAGGCGTTGACGATCAGGCCGATGTCCGCGAACAGGCTCTTCACGCCGCCCTCGACGTTCCAGACGTCCTCGTTGTCGAACCTGGACAGCGGTTGCACGCTGTTGAAGCCGCCGGCCTTGTAACCCTTTGCCAGCGACCCGAACACCATCACGTCCGGCGTAACCTTGTAGTCGATCACCAGGCGCGGGCTGATGTCGTCCCACGAGTCCTGCAACTTCACCTTCTGCCCCTCGATCGTCTGCCCGTTGATTGGCGGGAAGGCAAACACGACGTCGAAGTTGTAGGCCTCCGGCGGAATCGGCCATGCGGGATCGGCAAAGAATCCGCCGGCCTCCAGGGCTGCGACGGTAGCGTCCAGTTCCGGCGCCTGCCGCGGGCCGTTCAGCCAGCTGAACTCCTTTTCGTCGTGCGTGTAGCGCAAGCCGAACGTGACGTTCATGCGGTCGGTCGCGTGCCAGATGACGTCACCGAACAGCGCCGTCGCCTCGAACGTGCCCTCGTTGTTCATCACCTCGCGCCACGGCAGCCCGCGCATCGTCAGCGGAATCTGGTAGGCGGCGAGCACGTCGCTGGTAAAACCGAACAGCGTGCCGTCGGGCGTGCCGACGAGCCCGAGGTTGCGCAGCACGGTGTCGATGCTGTCGGTGAAAGCGTGCGTGTCGCTCGCCTGCTTCGCGTCCTCCGAGTAGTAACTCACGCCTGCCACCCAGTCGACGGCGTCGCTCTGGCCCGAGAGCTTGAACTCCTGGTAGAAGCTCGTGTTGTCCTCGATGTTGGCGGTGTCGAAATACAGCGCTATGCGGTTGGTGCCGTCTTCGTCCTCGCGGTTGACCGTCTCGAACGTCCGCCACGCGGTGGTCGAACGGAAGTCCGACCAGCTGAACGCGTGATCGATGAAGAGCGTCGCCGCATCCAGCTTGCGCGATTCCTCGTTGCCGACGACGTCGTTGTAGACCGGGGCCTTGAGTGGATCGAGGTAAGTCGCGGGATCCGGCGGGAACGGCGCGTTCGTGCCGCTGGCGTCGAGCGCGACCAGGCCGATCGCAGGACGCGCGAGCTGGTCGATCTGGTCATGGTCCCAGGTCAGCGTAGCCGACGTTTCGTCGGTGATGTCCCACTTGAGCGCGGCACGCATGGCCCAGTTTTCCTCCGGCCAGAGGTCCTTGCCCGTCGCAGCATCCTGCACCCAGCCGTCGCTCTGGTTCCAGACGCCATTCACGCGCAGCGCAACGGTATCGCTGAGCGGCACGTTGACCATGCCGTCGATCCGCCGCTTGTTGTTCTCGCCGAGGCGCACTTTCACCAATCCGTCGAATTCGTCCGCCGGCTGGCGTGTCACGATCGACACGGCGCCCGCCGCGCTATTGCGTCCGAAAAGCGTGCCTTGCGGTCCCTTCAGCACCTCGATGCGCTCGATGTCGTTGAACGCCAGCAGCGACGACCCGGACCGCGCCGAATAGACGCCGTCGACATAGACGCCGACCGCGGAATCCGTGCCGACGCCGAAGTCGCTGGTCTGGACACCACGGATCTGGTACTTCGGTTGCGTCGGGCTGTCGCTCGAGACGACCAGGCCGGGCACGAAACCGTTCAGGTCGCCCATGTCCTCGGCCGCCACGTCGTTCAGCAGATCGTTGCCGACGACCTGGATTGCGATCGGCACGTCCTGCAGCGCCTGCTCGCGCCGCTGTGCGGTGACCACGACTACTTCGAGCGTGGACGAGACCGCCGCTGCGTCCTGAGCGACGACCGGTCGCGGTGCGACGAGCGCCGCGAATGCGGCGTTGCTGGCGAGTACGGCCGCGATGGCGCGCGTCAGCTTGCGATTGCGTTGCATCATCGATTCCCCCAATGAGTTTTTCATCTTGTTGCAGTCGGTTCAGTTCTTGACGGCCAGCATGTACTCCGCGACCGCGAGGCGCGTCTCCGGATCGAGGTAGTCCTGTGGCGGCATTTCCGGGTAGTCCGGCCGCTTCTTGACAGGCTGCGCGATGTAGTCGGCGAGCCCCTGCGGGTTGTCGAGGTAGAGTGCCTGGATCACCTGCACCGGCGGCCCGATCATGCGGCCGTTGTAGATGTGGCAGCCGCTGCAGATGCCGAGGAACGCGACCTTGCCGCGCTCGCTGATGTCGATCTGCGCGGCGGCACCGGCGGCAGCAGGTAGGTGGAGACGTTGGCCGTGTGTGTGAAGTCGCACTCGCCGAAATCCCCGACGCCGGCCGTGACGTACTGGTGCCGGTTGACGATGCAGCTGCCCGGACTGGGGCCGACCCGGATGATGTCGAGGTTCTTTCCGCCCTTGCCTTCGGCCAGCAGCAGCGCCTTGCCCTCCGGGATCGTCTCGTAGCCGTTATTGAGCATCACGTTGTCCAGCAGCCGCACACGGTCCGAGTTCGGCTCGGACTCGGGGTCGACCGTAATGTTGGCCGCGTGGCCGTGATCGGTGACGATGACTCCCGCCACTTTGTTGCCCGAGATGACGTTACCCTCAATCACGACGTCGTCCGCTGCCATGACCAGGACGCCCGTGCCGGACGGGATCCCTGCCACGGTCGAGCCGGGCGCGCCGAAATTCTTGGTGTTGTTGTTGACGACGAAATTGTGCCGGAAGATCACGTCCTGCGTGGTCTTGATCGGCAGGCCCGGCGTGACGAACGCCAGCAGGCCGCCCGAGTTGTCGTGCACGTAGTTGTTCTCGACGATCGCGTGGCGGCTGTTCTCGATCTCGATGCCGGCCACGCTGTCGAACACCTCGTTGTGCGCGACGTGGACGTTGTCGCTCATGCCGACGTAGATTGCCGCGTCGGCGATGCCCGAAACGACGTTGTGCTCGACCACGCCGTTCTGGCCGAGCTGCGGGAAGATGCCGTAGACGCCGGTGTCGACGATCACGTTGTTGCGGATCTCGAAGTTGTTGCCGGCCTGGCCCATCACGCCGTTGCCCTTGTAGTTGCGGATCTCCAGGTTCTCGACGACGAAGTTGTTGCCGGAATAGAGAATCGCGTCGTTGAGCTGCTTCTTGCCGTCGAGTACCGGGCGGCGGCCCGCTTCGATGACGCCGATGATCCGGATGTTGTCCTTGTCAATGTAGACCGTCTCGGAGTACGTGCCGGGCATCACGCGGATCGTCGTGCCGGGCTCGGCGTTCTTGACGGCCTGCAGGATCGACTCCCCGTCCTTGACGACGACGGAGTGGGGGCCCGGGGCCCCCGCCACGGACTTGAGCGAACCCGCGTTCGCGGCAGCCTTCACCTTCTCGGCCGCCTCGCCTTCGGCCTTGAACCCGCCGCTATACTCCGCGCCGCCGGCGGACGAAGTGATCACCATGTCCGACTTCGAAGCCCGCCCGAGGTAGGCGCCGCCCGCAAACGCGGCTGCGATTGCAGCGATGGCGAGTACGGTCTTGACGATCTTGTTCATGTACGGCTTTCCTTGGGGTTGTCGAGCGGCGGCAGGCCCGAGGGCACGCGTTGCGGAATCTCAGGCGTGAAGGCCTCGTCGGTCAGCGTCTGCAGGAAGTCGACGAGCAGGCCCAGTTCGGTTGCGGTCAGGTCCGGCGAGCTGATGTGCCAGTGCAGGTACAGCGTCTCGCCTGGTGGAACGGCGTTGCCACGGCCCTTGTTGTAGAACGCCACCGTCTCGCGCAACGTGCCGAAGGCGCCGGAATGCATGTACGGTGCCGTGCGCGCGATGTTGCGCAGCGTCGGCACCTTGAAACCGCCGCGCAGCTTGATTGCGTCAAAGGTCTTTTCGGCCCCCACATCGAACGGGTGCCCGGCGGGCTCAGGCGCGCCGATCACGGCGACCTGCCCGTTGGTGAAGAGCGGTGGCGTGTGGCACTCCGCGCACCGCGCCACGAACGAGCGGAATACGTTGAGCCCGGCGATCTCGCGCTCGTTGAGCGCGGCGGCGTAACCATGCGCATAGCGGTCGTAACGGCTGTTGAGCGAAATCAGCGTGGTCTGGAAAGCCGCCAGTGCGGTGTAGACGTCGGCCTCCGTGATCGTGTCACCGCTGCCGGGGAACGCCTGGCGAAACAGGCGGCGATAGGTTGCATTGTCATTGAGGCTGCGCAGCAGCCGTGCCGGCTCGTTGCCCATCTCGCGCGGCGAGAACAGCGGTCCCGGCGCCTGCGCCTCCAGCGAGCTGGCGCGTGCGTCCCAGAGAAACGACTGCAGGAACGCGACGTTCCAGAGCGTCGGTGCCGCACGACCGGCATCCCGCCCGTGGACACCAATCGAACGCGGCTTGCCGTCAGCGAACCCGCGATCCGGCCGATGACAGCTCCCGCAGGACTGCGTGCCGTCGCCGGACAGGATCGGGTCGAAGAACAGGTAGCGGCCGAGGTCGATCTGCTGGGGCCGGAAGCCATCCCGGTGCGGCGGCAGCGAGGTGCGCGTCCCGCCCACGCCCCGGCCCTGCAGCGAATCGTAAAACTGGTAGCGATCGCGCAGTTCGCAGGTGCCGCCGGCCATCAGCTCGAAGCTCGGCGGACAACGACCACTGAGGACGAAGCCGTCCCCAGCCTTCGTCGCAGGGTGCATGCCCGCGCGCGTCACCGTCACCGCTGCAGCCACCGCTGCAATCACCAGCAAGCAAGCGAGCAGCAACGGCCGTGCCGACCTGATGCTCAATTCGTCACCGCGCCGCCTCGAAGGCATGGATGTAGCCGATCACGTCATCGAGTTCGCGCTCGCTGGCGAGCATGGTCGCCATCAACGCCATCTGCTTGCCGTAGCGATCCTGCGGCTGGGCGCCGCGCAACCCTTTGCCGAAATTCCGATGCTGGCGCTTGAGGTATGCCACATCGAGGCCGGCAAGGCGCGGTGCAGACAGAGCTTCGTTGCCTTCGGCCTGGCCACCGTGACATGCGCCACACTTGCCCTGGTACAGGTTGTTGCCGTTGCGCGCGTCAAACTTGCTGGCTGACTTCACGTCGGTCCTGGGCAGCGCAGCGATGTAGGTCGCGACGGCAGCGATCGCCTTCTCGTCACGCAGCACCGCCTGCGAGGCCGCGCGCATCTGCGCCCCGTAGGTGTCGTCCTTGTGCGAGCCGCGCAGGCCCGACCGAAAGTTCAGCAGTTGTCGCTGCAGGTAAGTGACCTGCTGGCCCGCAAGCGCGGGCGCACCGAGGCCTGGATTGCCTTCCGCCCGTGCGCCATGACAGGCCGCGCAGATGGCATAGAGTTGTTGCCCAGTGGCGGCGGACGCACCGATGCCCACGAGACATGCCATCAGGCCTGCCGCGAATCGCGACATCCAGCTGGGCCGCATCAACACTTCGAATTCCCCCGTCGGCGCCTGAAATCCGACGCCTCGCTTGCTCGTAGCGGGTGGCATTAAACCACCGGGCGCATGCGTCGCGCAAAGCACGACACGGCTATTAACCTGCTCAACGGTCCGGGCGAACCCACCGGAAGGTCAGGTTGACGCGTGCGCCGACCGGTCGGGCCGTCTTCGGCACCGCGTGCAGGTAGAGATGTTGAGTGACGCCGGCCATCAGCAACAGGTCGCCGTGCGCCAGGTCCAGCGTGCATGCCGCAATTCGGGAGCGACGGTGACGCAACTTGAACCGTCGCGTCGCGCCGAAGGACACGGATGCGATAACCGGCTCGCGCCCGAGTTCGGGCTCGTCGTCTGCGTGCCAACCCATGCCGTCGCGGCCGTCGCGATACAGGTTGAGCAGCACGCTGTTATAGCAGTGCCCGGTGAGTTCCTCGGCACGATGGCGGACCCGCTGCAGATCGGGTGTCCACGGCAGCGGCTCGTGGGCCGTTCCGGAATAGGTGTACGCGGTCCCGGGATCGCCGTGCCACGCGACGAGGCGCGGCACGCGCCTGCGCTCGCCGAAGATCACGATGTCTTCCTGCTGCCAGTCGATCCGCGAGCGCAGCACGGCCAGCATTTCGTCAGCCGCGGCGGGCTGGAATGCAGGTCGCCACAGCCGGACGTCGGCGTCCGGCAGGTCGAGCCGCAGCGGTTCAGTCGACAGCAGCGGCAGGTTGACTGGAGACATCCGCGGCAAGCGTAGCCTTCATCCGGTCCAGATGCACCCGCACATTTCCTTTCGGCTGCGACTGGCAGGCGAGCACGTACCGCTGCTGCAGTTGCTCGCGCGAGAGCACGTAGGACGTGTCCGTCAGCGCGCGGACGTCGCCTTCGAGCAGACGGCACCGGCAGGTCGTGCAGCTGCCGACCCGGCACCGTGATGGCCACGGCAGTCCCTGCGCCAGTGCGGCCTGCAGGATCGTCTGGCCAGGCGCGACGTCGAACTCCCAGCCGAACGGCTCGACGCTGACTCTTGCCGCCTCCCGTTCGCGCCGCTTGAAGAGGTCGCGCAGCATGCTCAATGACCCTGTGCAGCCAGTTGCAGCGCGGGCACGCCGCTCGCCCGGTTGGCCGCGGCCGCAAGGCGCCGTTCGTTGGTCGTTGCAAATTGACGATCCCAGTCGAGCAGCAAGGGCGTCATCCGGTTGCGATACCAGCCCGGCAGCAGGAACACGAGCAGCATGCAGGTGAGATAGCCGTACGGGAGCGTCGGCGCATCTCGGTAGGCGCGCAATTGCCAGAACTGTGCATCGCCTTCGGCATGGTGATGCGAGTGGCGCGCGAGGTTGAACAACATGACGTTGCTCAGGCGCTTATTGGAATTCCACGAGTGGCGCGGTTCGACCGGCTGGTCAGGATCGCGCACCAGCCCGTAGTGCTCGAAATAGTTGACTGCCTCGAGCACCGAACGGCCGGCGAGCGCCGCCAGCACGAAAATGACGACACCCTTCAGCCCGGCAGCCAGGCCGAAGGCCGCGACGATGGCCGCCGACATCAGCCAGCCGCGCAGGTAACGGTTGTGCAGGCTCCAGGTGCCGTACCCGAGAGTCTGCAGGCGATTGCGCTCAAGTTCGAATGCGCTCTTCGTCTGGCCGAGCACGGAACGCAGGAGATAAGAATAAAAAATGCTCG
Source organism: Pseudomonadota bacterium (assembly GCA_016704655.1). Lineage (GTDB taxonomy): Bacteria > Pseudomonadota > Gammaproteobacteria > Steroidobacterales > Steroidobacteraceae > RPQJ01. The sequence goes on from JADIZR010000018.1 coordinate 12,828, forward strand.
CCGCGGCGTGCCGACGCCGGATCCGCCGGCGTCGCAAGGCGCCGGTGATGCCCGTAGACGTGCTCGATCGAAAACTCGGCGTCGAACGTGATGGCGAGCAGCCAGCGCCCGGCCACCATTGCGCCACGATCAGTGGTGCGGTGCGTGAGCTCGTGCCCGATATTCGTGCCGAGCGCGGCGAACGTGATACCGGCCGAAAGGATGGCGCCGAGCCAGTGCCAGGGCGCGGTCGCCTCGCGGCGCGCGAACAGGTCGAGGCCGAGGTTAGCCTGCGCCCACGCGCCGAGGCCGAACAGATCGCCCGATCCCGCCATCCAGGCCATCGCAACACCGAGCACGAACAGGGCCGGCAGCGCGAAGTACAGCAGCGTGTTCAGCAGCCGCGGATGCCGGTAGGCCGGTTCCTCGTAGTAGTCGCCGAGGGATTCGTCGCCCAGGATCATGACGCCGTAGATCACGACAAAACCGAGCCACATCCAGGCGCCGCCCAGCAGAATGCCGGTCAGCGTGGCGAGGGAGAACAGGTAAACGGTCATGAACCGTGCGTACTTGACCATGGTGTCCCTCCGGGGACCGGGCAACCGTCTAGAACAAATGTTCTAAATATAGATTGCCGCAGCCGACGGCTCGTGTCAAATGACCATGCGTGCCGGGTATACTTTGCACTGCAAAACCATTGACCCGCACCCCCGGCACGACCCGCATGCCCCGCAAGAAAGGCGCTGCCGCCGAAACTCCAGACACGCGCGGCCGCATCCTCGACGCGGCGCTGGCCCTGTTCAATGCCGACGGTGCGCATGCGGTTTCGACCCGTCACATCTCTGCCCGCCTGGGGATCAGCCCGGGCAACCTGTACTACCACTTCGCCAACAAGGAAGAGATCGTCCTCTGCCTGTACGAACGCATCGAGGCGCAGCTGGAAGCCATCCTCGCGCCGCGCGACGGCGCGCAGGCGCAGACATTCGATACCGTGCTCCGCTACCTGGACGACGTCTTCGGGCACCTGTGGGAGTTCCGCTTTTTCTACCGCGACGTGAACTCGCTGCTGCGGGACGTGCCGGGCCTCAGGGAGCGTTATCGCGACCTCGCGGAGCACGTGCGTGTGCGTTCGCGCGCGATCTTCGACTCGATGGTGACGGCCGGATGGATGGAAGCCTCGCCCGAACAACTGGACCTGCTGACCACCAACGCGTGGATCCTGCTGACGCAGTGGTTCACGCACCGGCAGATCATGGACCGCAGGCGCGCCATCCAGTCCGCCGACATCCGCGATGGCATCCGCCACTTCGTCGCGCTGTTCAGTCCGCTGCTGCGCAGCCCGCAGCGCCGCCAGGTCGAGCGCATGGTGTCGCAACCCGCCGCCTGAACGACGCCAGGTATCGTGCCGGTTGTGGCGTTCCACGCCACAACGGACAATTGGCCCGAATTCACAACGAGCACCGACATGCCGAGCTTGCGCGCGCGAATGATCAACACCCTGCTCCGTCTCACGGTGAAGCCGTTGTGGCGGCCCGGCCTCACGGTCGACGCGATCCGCCGGCACACGGCCAGGACCGACGCTCGGCTGGGGCGACGCCGGGTCGATTGCGCCACCGAGTCGATCACGATCGCAGGCGTGCCGGCGAAGTGGTTCGGGGCGCCCGGCCTTGCGGAGCGCAACGGCACGCTGCTGTACCTGCACGGCGGCGCCTGGTGCGTGCACCTGCCCGGCATGTACGGGGCCTTTGCGGCCAGACTGTCGGCCGCAACCGGGATGCGCGTGCTGCTCGTCGATTACCGGCTTGCGCCGGAGCATCGGTTTCCGGCGGCTGTCGACGATTGCCTGGCCGCGTATCGCGCGCTGGTCGCAGGACCCACCGGCCGGCCACGGGTCGTTGCAGGTGACTCCGCCGGCGGCAATCTTTCGCTGGTCACGCTGATGCAGGCGCGCGATGCGCAGCTGCCGCTGCCTGCGTGTGCCGTGTTGCTGTCACCCGCCACCGACATCTCGATGAGCGGCCCGTCGATCCGCTACAACGCCAAGGCCGACCCCATGTTCAGCGCGGGCGCGGGCGACCTGTTACCCGACCTGTACGGCCCTGGTCTCGAGCGCACGTTGCCGCTGATCTCCCCGTTGCACGGGGACTGGTCCGGACTGCCACCGTTGTATTTCCTGGCGGGCTCGACGGAGATGCTGCTCGACGACTCCGTGCGCGCACACGACCGCGCACTGCAGGCCGGCACCCGTTCGCGCATCGACGTCTGGCCCGACATGCCGCATGTATTCCCGCTGTTCCCGATGGTGCCGGAAGCGCAGCAGGCGATCCGCGACATCGTCGCGTTCATCGAAGAGCATGCGCGGGACGTGGCCGCCCTGCCGCAGTCTGCCGAACCGCGAACAAGCCTGGATCCGGCACTCACGTCCGGATTCGCCGCGGTCGAGCCGGCGAACCGAGGGGCGCTCTAGGGAAGCTCTGCACAGGTCTGCATGGGCGCGACCGAGTGCAAGTTTCGCCGCGGGCGCGAAGCGAGGACGGAGTGGATGTCGATCCACGACCGAGGAGCGCCAAAGCCCGCGGCGAAAATCGCCCGGTCCCCAAGGGGTTACGCGCGTGAAGGCGCAGCACGTCGTTGCTCGCCTTGCCCATAGAACGACTATGGGGCGGCGGCTCGCGCCTCGTGCTGCGCCTTCGCGCGAGTAACGCGCCTCATGCAGACCTGTGCAGAGCTTCCCTAGCCGGTTGGCGCGGCTTCCTCGTCGAGCACCTCGATGCGCGCCCGCGCGAGGCCCTTGCGCATCATGCCGATCTCGGACGCCGCAGCCTGCGACAGGTCTGCGATGCGCTTGCCGACGAACGGTCCGCGGTCGTTGACCCGGACGACCACGCTGCGCCCGTTGCGCAGGTTGGTGACGCGGACCATGGTGCCGAAAGGCAGTTTCGGGTGCGCCATCGTGAAGGCGCCGGAATCGAAACGCTCGCCGCTTGCAGTCTTGCGGTCGTGGAACTGCGCGCCGTACCAGGAGACGACGCCCTCCTGCACCGTGACGATGCCACGCTCGATGGCGGATGCGATCTCCGCCACGCCCGGGCCCGACGACTGCTTGTCCGCCAGGGCGTCGCCGCCGGGCAAACCGAGGGCGAGCGCCGTCAACGCCACCAGGGTGGTCAGGCTCGGCTTCGCGCCCGTGCGCGCGGTTCGATGGTCAGCCATGGCTGAGCTCCTTGCTGCTGTGCAGTCCGGCCGTGTCGGTGTACGGACTCCGGGGGGCCTCGGTCAAAGCGAGGTTCCGGCTCAGTGACACGAATCACGTTGTGGGTGCGACCGGCGCAAAGCCCTCCATGAGTGGCTGTGGGGGTGGCCGCCGGTTCGGTCGAGTCCGGTTGGGACGGACCGTCGACCTGAAAGTTCCGGCAACGCTACCAAAGTCATCCCAGGCTGTCCCCTGGCTGGCCTGTTAATCTTTATAAATCAATTAGTTAAAAAAGGTTGACTCTGGACTTGGTCTCAGGCCGCGGGCTTATTGCGGCGCGTGAAGAACCAGATCAAGCCGGCGGCGCAAGCGACCGACAGCACGAAACCCAGGTACTCGGGGACATGCAGCAGCCGGCCGACCATGCCGCCCACGAACGAGCCGCCGATGCCATAGAGGATCGTGCGCGGCCAGCTCATCGGATCGGGACCGGGCAGCAGGAAACGGGCGATGCCGCCGACGATCAACCCGCTGATGGCGCCAACCACCAGCAGAACCAGCAGAAAGAATCCGAATCCGGCCCCGACCGTGCCGGCTGCTGTCGATGCATCCATTTGAATCCCCTTTGTTTTTCGATCCACTCGCGGGGCGCACGCTAGCAGCAATGGACGGACCCGCGCTACCCCCGTCCAGCCATGGCGAAATGGCATTCTGGCTGAGACTTAGACCACTTTGTTGCAGTGCATTGACGCAGCTGGCAGCACATGTCATATCAGTGACGTATCCACGACCGTCGACAGGTTCAGGCGGGCCGGCTCCCGGCGAGCGGCGGCCACTCCTTGCCCCTGAGCGACGCCTGAGAACCACAGGCAGGGCCGACGATGAGCGTACAGCAACCGATTTCCTCAGCGACGGATGCCATCGACGGCGTCCGCGAGGACCAGCCCGTACGCCTGGGTCCACCCGCCAGGCAGGGTCTCTACGACCCGCGCTACGAGCACGACGCCTGCGGTCAGGGGTTCGTCGTCAACATCAAGGGTCACAAGTCGCACCGCGTGCTGGAGCAGGCCATCCAGGTACTGAAGAACCTGGACCACCGCGGGGCCTGCGGCTGCGAAATCAACACGGGCGACGGCGCCGGCGTCCTGCTGCAGATGCCGCACGCGTTCAACGAGGAAATGTGCCGCAAGGCGCGGTTCCAGCTGCCAGCCGCAGGTCTTTACGGCAGCGGCATCATTTTCCTGCCGCGCAACCCGACCGTGCGCCGGCAGGTCGAGCAGAAGTTCGAGCAGGTCGTGCAGTCCGAAGGCCTGGCCGTGCTCGGCTGGCGCACCGTGCCGACCAACAACGGCATGCTCGGCGAGACCGCGCGTTCCTGCGAGCCGTTCATGCGGCAGGTCTTCATCGCCCGCAGTCCCGACATCGCCGACGACCTGTCGTTCGAGCGCAAGCTCTACGTGATCCGCAAGCGCGCCTACAACGAAATCCGCACCTCGACGCTCGCGGGCGCCGAGTACTGGTACATCGTGAGCCTCTCGGCGCGCACGATCGTCTACAAGGGCATGCTGCTCACCACCCAGCTCGACCAGTACTTCACCGACCTGCACAACCCGCTGCTGGAAACCGCGCTGGCACTGGTCCATTCGCGCTTCAGCACCAACACGTTCCCGAGCTGGGATCGCGCGCATCCCTACCGCTACATCGCGCACAACGGCGAGATCAACACGGTCCGCGGTAACGCCAACTGGATGCACGCGCGCGAGGCCCGCTTCGAGGCCGAGGCGTTCGGCGACGACATCAAGAAGATCCGGCCGATCATCAACCCCAACGGCAGCGACTCGGCCATGTTCGACAACACGCTCGAACTGCTCTACCTGGCCGGCCGCCCGTTGGCCCACTCGATGATGATGATGATCCCCGAGCCGTGGTCGAACCACGAGTCGATGGACGACGAGAAGCGCGCCTTCTACCAGTACCACTCGAGCCTGATGGAGCCGTGGGACGGTCCCGCCTCGATCTCGTTCACGGACGGCACGCAGATCGGCGCCGTGCTCGACCGCAATGGCCTGCGCCCGGGCCGCTACTACGTGACGAAGGACGATCTCGTCATCCTGGCGTCAGAAGCAGGCGTGCTCGACGTGCCGCCGGAAGACGTCGTCCGCAAGGGCCGGCTGCAGCCCGGCAAGATGTTCCTGGTCGACACCGCTCAGGGCCGCATCGTCGAGGACGAAGAAATCAAGCGCACGCTGGCCGCGGCCCGCCCGTACCGCGAGTGGCTCGACGCATACCAGATCCACGTCGACGACCTGCCGCAGCCGCCCGAACTCCCGCAGCCCGACCCCGACTCACTGCTGCAGCGCCAGATCGCCTTCGGCTACACGTTCGAGGACCAGCGCATCGTCCTGACGCCGATGGCGCGCGACGGCATCGAGGCCGTGGGTTCGATGGGCAACGACACGCCACTGGCCGTGCTCTCGGCCAGGCCGCGCCTGCTGTACGACTACTTCAAGCAGCTGTTCGCGCAGGTCACCAATCCGCCGATCGACTGCATCCGCGAGGAGATCGTCACCTCGGCCGAGACGCGCCTGGGCTCCGAAGGCAACCTGCTGAACCCGCAGCCGGCGGACTGCCGCCGCCTCGAGCTCAAGTATCCGATCGTCACCAACGAAGAGTTCGCGCGTATCCGCCGCATGGACCTGCCGGGCCTGCGCATCGGCGTGCTGCCGATCCTGTTCCGCGTGAGCCGCGGCGAGAAAGGTCTCGTGAAGTCGATGGAAGAGCTGCGCCTGATGGCACGGCGCCTGATCGAGGAAGAGGAAGTCAACGTCATCGTCCTGAGCGACCGCGGGGTCAACAAGGATTTCGCGCCGATCCCGGCGCTGATGGCGGTGGCGGGCCTGCATCACTACCTGATCCGCGAAGGCCTGCGCACGCGCGCGAGCCTCGTGCTCGAGACCGGCGAAGCGCGCGAAGTGCATCACTTCGCGCTGCTGATCGGCTACGGGGTGAGCGCGATCAACCCGTACCTGGCCTTCGAAACCATCGATCACATGATCCACCAGGGCCTGCTGAACCACATCGACCACAGGACGGCCTGCAGGAACTTCGTCAAGGCCGCGTCCAAGGGCGTGATCAAGGTCGCCTCGAAGATGGGGATCTCGTCGCTGCAGAGTTATCGCGGCGCGCAGGTGTTCGAGGCACTCGGCCTGCGCCAGGACGTGATCGACGAATACTTCAGCTGGACCGCATCGCGCGTCGGCGGCATCGGCACGGACGTGATCGCGCAGGAGGTCCTGCTGCGGCACAACGCCGCATTCCCGGACCGTCCCGCCGCGGATCGCCACACGCTGCCGGTGGGCGGCCAGTACCAGTGGCGCGCCGAGGGCGAGCACCACCTGTTCAACCCCGAGAGCATCCACCGTCTGCAGAAGTCGGTGCGCACCGGCAGCTTCGAGACGTTCAAGACGTACTCGTCGCTGATCAACGACCAGGCCACCCAGCTTTGCACGCTGCGCGGCCTGCTCGACTTCAAGCCGTCGGAGGCCGTGCCGATCGACGAAGTGGAGCCGATCGAAACCCTGATGCAGCGTTTCAAGACCGGCGCGATGTCCTACGGCTCGATCAGCAAGGAAGCGCACGAGACGCTCGCGATCGCGATGAATCGCATCGGCGGCAAGAGCAACACGGGCGAAGGCGGCGAAGATCCGGAGCGCTACGTGCCGCTGCCGAACGGCGATTCCAAGTGCTCGGCCATCAAGCAGGTTGCCTCGGGCCGCTTCGGCGTGACGAGCGAGTACCTGGTCAGCGCGAGGGAGATCCAGATCAAGATGGCGCAGGGCGCGAAGCCCGGCGAGGGCGGACAGCTGCCCGGCACCAAGGTGTACCCGTCGATCGCCAAGACTCGCCACACGACCGCGGGCGTCGGCCTGATCTCCCCGCCGCCGCACCACGACATCTATTCGATCGAGGACCTCGCGGAACTCATCCACGACCTCAAGAACGCCAACCGCCGTGCGCGCATCAGCGTGAAACTGGTGGCCGAGGTCGGCGTGGGCACGATCGCGGCCGGCGTCGCGAAGGCTCACGCGGACGTGGTGCTGATCAGCGGCTACGACGGCGGTACCGGCGCATCGCCGCAGACGTCGATCACGCATGCGGGCCTGCCGTGGGAACTCGGCCTGGCCGAGGCGCACCAGACGCTGGTGCTCAACAACCTGCGCAGCCGCATCGCGGTCGAGACCGACGGCCAGCTGAAGACCGGACGCGACGTCGCCATCGCGGCGCTGCTGGGAGCCGAGGAATTCGGCTTTGCCACCGCGCCGCTCGTGGCGACGGGGTGCATCATGATGCGCGTCTGTCACCTGAACACCTGCCCCGCGGGTGTCGCGACCCAGGATCCGCGACTGCGCGAGAAATTCAAGGGCAAGCCCGAGCACGTCGTCCACTTCATGCAGTTCATCGCACAGGAACTGCGCGAGATCATGGCGCAGCTCGGTTTCCGCACGCTAGAGGAAATGGTCGGCCGCGTCGACAAGCTCGAAGCGCGCCGGGCCGTGCAGCACTGGAAGGCGAAGGGCATCGACCTCTCGACCCTCCTCTACTCGCCCGAAGTCGACCCGGACTGGGGCCGGTTCCAGCAGGACGAGCAGGACCACGGCATCGAACGCTCGCTCGACATGACGGTGCTGATGGACATGTGCCAGCCTGCGATCGAGCGCGGTGAGGACGTCGTCGCCGAGCTGCCGATCCGCAACGTCAACCGCGTGACCGGCACCATCGTCGGCAGCGAGATCACACGTCGGCACGGCGCCAGGGGCTTGCCGGGAGACACGATCCGCCTGCACTTCCGCGGCTCCGCCGGCCAGAGCTTCGGCGCGTTCATCCCGCGGGGCATGAGCCTGTCGCTCGAGGGTGATGCGAACGATTATGTCGGCAAGGGCCTCTCCGGCGGCAAGATCGCGGTGTTCCCACCGATCGGCTCGAAGTTCCCGGCCGAGGACAACATCATCATCGGCAACGTGGCGCTGTACGGCGCCACCAGTGGCGAGGCCTACATCCGCGGCATGGCGGGCGAACGCTTCTGCGTGCGCAACAGCGGTGCAAATGCCGTCGTCGAAGGCGTGGGTGACCATGGCTGCGAGTACATGACGGGCGGCCGCGTGGTCGTGCTCGGAGCAACCGGACGCAACTTCGGCGCCGGCATGTCGGGCGGCATCGCTTACGTACTCGACGAGCACGGCACGTTCGGTGCGCACGTGAACTCGCAGATGGTCAACGTCGAGCAGCTCACCGACGCAACCGAGATCACCGACGTGCGGCGCATGATCGAGCGTCACCTGGACCACACGTCTAGCGACCGCGCGCGGCTCGTGCTCGACGGCTGGGACGACATGGTGCCGAAGCTCGTGAAGGTCATCCCGAAGGACTACCAGCGCATGCTGGCGGCCATCGCGCGCGCCGAGGAACAGGGGCTCGTCGGCGACGAGGCGATCATGGTGGCCTTCGAGCAGAACGCCCGCGACCTCGCGCGCGTCGGCGGCAACTGAGCGGAAGACGACCATGGGCAAGCCAACCGGTTTCATCGAATACCTGCGCGAACTTCCTGTCGACCGCGCGCCACTCGAGCGCATTGGCGACTGGAACGAATTCCACCCGCACCTGGAGGAGAAGCGCCTCCGCCACCAGGGCGCCCGCTGCATGGACTGCGGCGTGCCGTTCTGCCACACCGGCAAGCTGATCAGCGGCATGGCCGCCGGCTGCCCGGTCAACAACGTGATTCCCGAGTGGAACGACCTCGTCTACCGCGGGCTGTGGCGCGAAGCGCTCGACCGCCTGCACATGACGAACAATTTCCCGGAATTCACCGGCCGCGTGTGCCCGGCGCCGTGCGAAGGCTCGTGCGTGCTCGGCATCAACGAACCGCCGGTCACGATCAAGAACATCGAGAACGAGATCATCGACCGGGGCTGGGACGAAGGCTGGGTGCTGCCGGAACCACCGCATGCGCGCACCGGCAAGAAAGTCGCGGTGATCGGCTCGGGCCCGGCCGGGCTCGCAGCCGCTCAGCAGCTGAATCGCTCTGGCCATCTGGTCACGGTGCTCGAGCGCGAAGACCGTCCGGGCGGACTGCTGATGTACGGCATCCCGAACATGAAGCTCGACAAGAAGGCCGTCGTCGAGCGTCGGATCCAGTTGCTCGAAGCCGAGGGAATCAAGTTTCTCTGCAATGCAAACGTCGGTGAGAACGTCGAGGCGCAGCTGCTGCTGCGCGATTTCGACGCAACGGTCGTCTGCACGGGAGCGACGCAGCCGCGTGACCTGCCAGTCGCTGGCCGCGACCTGCGTGGCGTGCACTTCGCGATGGAATACCTCACGGCGAGCACGCGCGCGCTGCTCAACGGCGGCGCCGATCACAGTCCGATCCATGCGCGCGGCAAGGACGTCGTCGTCATCGGCGGCGGCGACACTGGCACCGACTGTGTCGGCACGGCCCTGCGGCAGGGCTGCAGGAGCGTCACGCAGATCGAGATCATGGCGCGCCCGCCGGTCGAGCGCGCCAGCGACAACCCGTGGCCGGAGTGGCCCAAGGTCTACAGGATGGACTACGGCCAGGAAGAGGCCGCGGCCAGGCAGGGCGACGATCCGCGCGTGTACCTGACGACGGTCCGGAAATTCGCGGGTGGCGCCGGCGGCAACCTCGAGTCGATCGTGACCGTCGAAGTGAAGTGGCAGCGCAACGACAAGGGCGTGGTCGTGCCGGTCGAAGTGCCGGGCACCGAGCAAGTGCGGCCGGCGCAGCTCGCGCTGCTCGCGATGGGTTTCCTCGGTCCCGAGCAGTCGCTGCTGAAGGACATCGGCGTCGAGTGCGACGCACGCGGCAACGTCCAGGCCGAGTACGGCCGCTATGCGACGAGCGTCAAGGGCGTCTTCTCTGCGGGCGATTGCCGGCGCGGCCAGTCGCTGGTCGTGTGGGCGATCTACGAGGGACGCGGCGCGGCCGCGGCGTGCGACAGGTTCCTGTCGGGTAAGTAATAAGGTGCCGGTGTTACGGTTTCGGTTCGTGCTCGCGGTGGTCGATGCCGCGCACGAACCGAAACCGTAACACCGGCACCTTATTTCGGCACCTTATTTCAGACCATCGCTATCGTGTGCCGCTCGCCGCGCTCGTACACCACGTTGGCACGCCCGACCAGCAACGGATCGATCGGCCCGATCAGGTCGCTGTCCTTGTTCGCATATGGCAACCGGTGCAGGATGTACCGCATCGCGTTCAGCCGCGCGCGTTTCTTGCAGTCCGACTTGATCACGGTCCACGGCGAATCGGCGGTATCGGTGTAGAAGAACATCGATTCCTTGGCCGTCGTGTACTCGTCCCACTTGTCGAGCGAGGCCAGGTCGATCGGGCTGAGTTTCCAGTGCTTGAGCGGGTGCGACTTGCGCTCCTTGAAGCGACGGCGCTGCTCCTTCCGGCTGACCGAAAACCAGAACTTGATCACGTGGATGCCGCTGCGCACCAGGTTGCGCTCGAACTCCGGGCATTGCCGCATGAACTCGGCGTACTCGTCGTCGGTGCAGAACCCCATGACCCGCTCGACGCCCGCCCGGTTGTACCAGGAGCGGTCGAACAGGACGATCTCGCCGGCAGTCGGCAGTTGCGAGACGTAGCGCTGGAAGTACCATTGTCCGCGCTCGACTTCACTCGGCTTCTCCAGCGCGACGACGCGGGCGCCGCGGGGGTTCAGGTGCTCCATGAAGCGCTTGATCGTGCCGCCCTTGCCCGCTGCATCGCGCCCCTCGAACAGGATCACGACCCTGGCGCCGGTCTCCTTGACCCACGCCTGCAGTTTCAGCAACTCGACCTGCAGGCGGTACTTGTGCTGCTCATAGGTCTTGCGCGACATCAGGTTGCGGTACGGGTAACCGCCGTCGCGCCACCCCTCGGCGAGCTCCGAGTCTTCGGTTGCACGACGCAGTGCGCGCCCTTCGTCGACGCGACGGAGCAGCAGCTTGCGCAGTGCGTCGACGTCGTCCGGAGAAGCTCCGTCGAGAATCGCCTCCAGCGACTCGCGAGCCGAAGCCGGACCCTCCTGCAACGCACGTTGCATGATGTCGCCGACGGCAAACGCCTTCGACTCGTGTGCCGCAGCGACGGCCTCGCTGACCGAGAAGCGCTCGATGCCATCCGCGGTCAGGTGCGGCGCGATGTCGCCCCTGGCGGCGGTGCGTGCCAGCGTCCGGGACGACCGGCTCGATTTCGGGCGGGACGCTTCCGCGCGGGGCTTGCTGCGGGTGGAAGTCGGCTTCTTGGGTTCCATGACGGTGGCTGACCGGGAAGAAATGGCTGTGAACCGTGGTCTTTTAGACTAAACCGCGAAGCCCCCTGCTGCCAACGTGGAATCCGCTACTGCCTCAGAGCGGAGCGAACTGCGCCGTAAAATGGCGCAGCTGCGCCGGCTGCCGCTCGATCCGGAATCCTCGCAACTGCCTGCGGTGCGCCACGATCTCCTCGAAGACCTCCACGACGTAGTCGGCATGCGACTGCGTGTAGACCCGGCGCGGCATCGCCAGGCGCACCAGCTCGGCGTCGGCCGGCGCCTCGGTTCCGTCAGGCCTGAGCCCGAACATCACGGTACCGATCTCGCAGGCCCGGATGCCGCCACGCTCGTACAGCGCGACCGCCAGCGCCTGGCCCGGATACTGCAGCGGCGGGATGTGCGGCAGGAACTGCTTCGCATCAACGAAGACCGCGTGTCCGCCGACCGGCTGGATGATCGGGACACCGAGCGCCAGGAGCTTTTCGCCAATGTATTCGTTGGTGCGCACGCGATAGCGCAGGTACTGCTCGTCGACGATCTCGCGCAGCCCGACGGCGATCGCGTCGAGGTCGCGGCCGGCCAGGCCGCCATAGGTGGGAAACCCTTCGGTCAGGATAAGCCGGTTGCGCGCCGCCACCGCCAGCGCGTCGTCGTTCAAGGCGAGCCAGCCGCCGATGTTGGCGAACGCATCCTTCTTCGCGCTCATGGTCATGCCGTCCGCGGCGGCGAACACGTCGCGCACGATGTCGGTGACCGGCCGCGCCGCCTGGCCCGGCTCGCGGCACTTGATGAACCAGGCGTTCTCAGCGAAGCGGCAGGCGTCGATGAAGAGTGACTTGCCGTGGCGGTGCGCCACCTCGGCCACGGCCCGAACGTTCTCCAGGCTGACGGGCTGGCCGCCGCCCGCATTGTTGGTGAGTGTCAGCATCACCAGGGGCACGCGATCCGCAGAACTGGCGAGCAGGTCCTCGAGCCGGGCCACGTCCATGTTGCCCTTGAACGGGTGCTGGTTCGACGGGTCATTGGCTTCGGCGATGACCAAATCCACGGCCGCGGCGCCGGTCGCCTCGATGTTGCCGCGCGTCGTGTCGAAGTGCGTGTTCGATGGCACGATCCTGCCGGGACCGCCGACGATCGAGAACAGGATCGCTTCCGCCGCACGCCCCTGGTGCGTCGGAATGATGTGACGGTACGGCATCAACTCGCGCACCGCGGCTTCGAAGCGATAGTAGGACGGTGAGCCAGCGTAGGACTCGTCCCCGCGCATGACCGCGGCCCACTGTTCCGCACTCATGGCGCTGGTGCCTGAATCGGTCAACAGGTCGATGATCACGTCGTCCGAATGGATCGCGAACAGGTTCCAGTGCGCACGGTGCAGCAACTCGACGCGTTCGTCCCGTGTCGTGAGCCGGATCGGCTCGACGGTCTTGATGCGAAAGGGCTCGATGATTGTCTTCATGGGTATCCCGGCCGGCGGGCGAGCCTACGGCGTTGGCTGCCGGCGCGAAATCGGGGACAACCGCAAGCGGCCCCAGTAAGATCGCGCGCTTCCCATCCCGCCCCGAGGCACTGCTCATGCGACTGATTCCCACTTGCGCCACACTTCTCCTGGCCTCCATGCTCGCCACGCCGGTGCTGGCCGCCGAGCCCGCCATGGACGAAGCCGCGCGCATGCAGTACGCGCTGGGGTATCAGCTCGGGCGCGACCTGGGCGCCATCGAGCCGCGCCCGCAGGACCTGCTGAAGGGCGTCGAAGACGGCCGCACCGGCGGCAAGGCGCAGCTCTCGGAAGAGGAAATGGGCGCCGCGCTTGCGGCTCTGCAGCAGAAAGTTGGCGCGCAGCGCGAAAAAGACCAGGCAGCGGCGAGCGAGAAGGCGGCCACCGGAGGCAAGGCCTACCTCGCCGCGAACGCGACGAAGCCCGGCGTGACGACGACGGCCAGCGGCCTGCAGTACCAGATCCTTACGGCGGGCACCGGTAAGACGCCGGCCGCAACTGACACCGTCACCGTGCATTACAAGGGCACGCTCGTCGATGGCACCGAGTTCGACAGCTCGTACAAGCGCGGCCAGCCAGCGACGTTCCCCGTCGCGGGTGTGATCCCCGGCTGGACCGAGGCACTGCAGCTGATGAAGGTCGGCACCAAGGCCCAGCTCGTCATCCCGCCGGAACTCGCGTACGGGTCGAACGGCCCGCTCGCGAACCAGGTGCTGCTGTTCGACGTCGAGCTGCTCGGCACCATGGCCACCCCCGTGGAAGAAAAGGGCAAGTAGCAAGCGGCCAGAGATGCCGATCGCGGAAGGCAACGGGCTCCGGTTCGATTACCAGTCGTTCGGCGCGCTGGACGCGCCGGCGATCCTGCTGATCCAGGGCCTCGGCATGCCAGCCGCGATGTGGCCCGACGTCTTCGTCGAGACCCTGGTAGCCGAAGGCTACCGGGTCGTGACGTTCGACAACCGCGATTGCGGCGGCTCGTCTCGCATGGTGGATGCCGGCGTGCCGGACATTGCCCGGGCGATGACGCGAGCGCTGCTGCGCCGGCCAGTCCCGGCGCCCTACAACCTGGACGACATGGCAGCGGACACGCAGGTCGTGCTCGATGCGGCGGGCATCGAGCGTGCGCACGTGGTCGGCGTCTCGATGGGAGGCATGATTGCGCAGGTCTTCGCGGCGACGCGCCCGCAACGGGTCCGCACCTTGACCTCGATCATGTCCACTACGGGCAATCCGCGGCCCGGCATCGCGCTCGGCAAAGCCCGGGCGTTACGCGCATTGTTGAAACGGCCACCGCGCAACCCGACCCTCGAGCAGGCCGTCGATCACCTGTTGTTCGTGTTCGGTGTCATCGGCAGCCCGGGCTTTCAGCAACACGCCGCGCAGCTGCGCCCGCACTTCGAGCGGGTCGCACGCCGCGGCCTGTATCCGGCCGGCACGTCGCGCCAGCTCGCGGCGATCCTCGCGTCGGGCGACCGGCGCGAAGTGCTGCATGGAATCACGGCACCCACGCTGGTGATCCACGGTGCGGACGATCCGCTGGTGCGCATAGCTGCCGGACGCGACACGGCCGCGAACATTCACGGCGCGCGACTCAAGATCATTCCCGGGATGGGCCACGACTTCCCGCCGGCGCTCATGACCGGCATCGCCGTGATGATCGCGGAGCACTGCCGCTCAGACCACGGCTGACTCAGCCTGCTCCGTCGACGCGAGCCTGCCGCGAAAGAATGCCGCAGGCTCGGGATAAAGCTGCGTCAGCACCTCGGCGAGCAGAGTGAGAATGATCGATTCGAGGTGGGCGTTCGACTCGCTTTCCTGTCGTACCTGCAACCACAGCGTCTCGCGCTCCGCGGCATGCCGTGCGAGCGCGGCGGAAACGACGGCCTGCCACCGCGGCGCCGGATCACTCGCGGCAAAGTCGCCACGACCCCGACCGAAATGCGCGACTGCGAGATAACGGATGATCGCCGCCCCGAGCCGAGCCGCCAGGAACTCGTCCGACCAGCGCACCATGCCGCCTGCCAACCCGCGTTCCTCGTTATAACGTTGCGCGAGCTTGCGCGCCCCGAGTGCACCGGCGATGCCACCGAGAATCGCGCCCGCTCCGAACGTCAGCCCGCCGGCAGCGACGTCCGCCGCCAGACCGCCGAGCGCACCGGTGACGAGGCCACCCCACAGACCGACCTTGTCGGCATCCGGGGCACGCTGGGTCTCGAACCCCGACGTGACTTGCCGCAGGATGTCTTCGCCGGCCGTGCCCGTGAGGCCGTGCAGCGCGACGAGTTCGGCGGTGCTGGCGCGCACGGACTCGTCGAGACGATCGAGCATGGCCTGGCGGGCACGGGATTCCTCGACACCGGGCGCGTCGGTCGCACCGCCCTGCAACGCGCGGCTCACTTTATCCGCGAGCCTGGCGTCCGGCAGTTGCACCGTGTCGTGCGCCAGGCCGTGCACTTGCCGGGCGATGACGGCGGCACTCTGCCGGAGCACATCGAGGTCACGGCTACGCCATGCCTCGACGATCCGTTCGAACGCAGGCCGTTGCCGTTCGTCCAGGCAATCTGCAATGGCATCGAGCAGCGCGTGCTCCTGCAGCCAGCAGCGCGCGAAGGCATCGAAAGTCATGACCCGGCGCGTACCTGTCGCATCGTGCCGCTGCAGCACCGCGTTCCATCCTTCAGTCAGCTGGCGTTCGTGCGCGGCGTCGAGGCGGGTGCCGACTTGATTCAACAGCACGAGCGTCGGCTTGCCGAGCCAGTCGAGGATGTGCAGTTCCGGCTCGACATATCCGGCGGTGGTCGGCTCCTCCGTCGCGTTGACGACGTACAGCACGACGTCCGCCGAATCACGCGCCGCTCGCATGGCCTGCTGGCTGCACCAGAACGCACGGTCCGCGAACCGATCCCACACCTGCGAGAGAAACCAGCCAACCGGCTGGCCGCTCGCTGCCAGGCGCCGCTGCAGGCGCACGCTGTCGCCAAATCCGGGCGTGTCCCACAGCACCAGTTCATCGCCGGCCAGGCTGCGCATCAGGACGTGCGATTCGGCGACCTCGGTGACGTGGGCGCGGTCCATGACGGCGCCGATGTCACGCCGCAGCAGCGTGCGTGCCAGCGTCGTCTTGCCGACGTTCGTGTGCGACAGCAAGGCCAGGCTGACAGTCGTCACCGGATCGCTCATGCGGCTGCACGCCGGCAACTGCGATGCACCTGCTCGACGATTGCCTCGGGCACCTCGCTCCCGGCCGGGATCGATCCGAAATCGAGCGTGCACGCCGCGAACCCGTGCGCGTGGACGAAATCGCGCCACGCCGCACGGCGCTGCTCGATCCGGTCCGTCAGCGAGGCATCACCACCAAAATGGGCGAGGAACGGGGCTTCGTCGACGAGGACGAGCCAGCGTGAGCCGACCTTGGAATTCGCCCAGCGGTCTCGCGCCTGCTGCAGGATCCGCCCGTGGTTCTCGACCTCGGGCGTCGCGGCGAGGCTGAAGAGCAGGATTTCGAGATTACTCGCGGCACCGCTGGCGGCCGCGCTGAAGCGTTCTTCGTCGCCGTACGCAACCACAGGCGCGAATTCGATGCGGGTATCCGCGCCGAATGCCGCACGCAGCACACGCTGCACGCCTTGATCCGAAGCAGCGGCAGGCTGGTAGGCGAAGCACGTCAGCCGCGCCGTTGGCGCAGGCAAGGCGGCATCGCTGGCACCGAGGGTACGTCGCGCGTAGGGGAGCAGGGATTCCGGCACTGCCAGCTGTGCACTGGAACGCGTCAGGCGCAGCGTTGCCGTCAGCGCCAGCAGTACACGCGGCACGACGACGTAAAGGATCGCCGTAACGGCCATGAGGTGAATCCACGGCGCCGCCGGGCCGCCGCCCTGGCCGTTGCGCCAGTGCAGTGAGGTCACCGCGGTTTCGTCCGCGGGCAGTGCAATGCCCGTGAGCACCGAGGCCGGACCGTAGATCAGCCCGAGCAGCGAGTGAACCTGCGCTGTTCCCAGGAACGTGCTCTCCCAGCCGGCTCGGTACTCGAGCGCGATGCCACGCAGGTAAAAGCCGGCGATCAGGCCGAGCGCGACGACTGCCGAGCCGAGGTGAAACAGGCGCTTGCCCTGCCACACGAGCAGCGGCTGGGCGATGGGCCACCATTCGTCGGAGAATCGGCGCAGCGCGGCCGACAGCGGCCGGTGGTAGAAAGAAGACTGCTTGATCAGCTTCGCTGCGCGCTGCCGGGTCCAACGCGCAGGCCACAGCGACCAGCCGGGCAACAGCGACGTGGCACCTGCAGACGGGGCGGATCCGCGGCGCATTGACGACACCGCCAGCGCTGCGTAGACGACCAGGTTCCACAACACCACGCCAAGCAAGGGGAACGCCAGGACTTCGATCCGCACGCGGCTGTCGAGGAGTGACAGCGCGAGACCCAGCCCGAACGCGGCAAGCAGGACGAACCCTCCCGCGCCCGCGAGTTGCGATTCGAGACTGACCGCCCTGGCAACGACGGGGTGACGCTCCGCCAGCTTCGCCCGCAAAGAGTCGGCGCGCGTTGCCAGCACCTGCCAGGCGTGAACCGCACGATCACCGTTGCCGGCCGGGTGTCGACGCAATGCATCACGCGTCGCGGCCTCGCGCTCGGCGAGCGGCAGGACCGAACCGTCCGGATCCTGCTCCTCGACGTTCTTGACCAGCAGGATCGAACGCAGGGAATTCGCGTCGTATAGTCGGATCAAACTACGGTTTTCCTGAGCTTTTCCCGGCGGCCAGTCTAGCAAGACCTCGCTGCCGCCAGGCCCGTGGTATTTTGCGCGGCCGAGGAGTCCCGCCGTGTTCCGTCGCTTCGAAAGCCTGGTCGAAACCTATCCCGACGCCAAGCCGGCTACCCCGCCGCGGACGTTCTTTGCCTTCCTGTGGCAGTCCTCCGCCGGCCTGCGGTCGTACATCCTGCTGATGACGCTTTGCACCGCTTTCATCGGCGCGTTCGAGGCCATGCTGTTCGCGATGCTCGGACAGCTCGTCGACTGGCTGGCAAATGTCGAGCCTTCCCTGCTCTGGGCCACGCAGCGTCAGAACTTCCTGCTGTTGATCGGGGTCCTGGCCGTCAGCCCGCTGGTCGTCGGATTGTTCGCCCTGCTCAAGTACCAGGTGTTGTTCGCGAACTTCCCGATGCGGCTGCGCTGGAACTTCCACCGGCTGATGCTCGGCCAGAGCATGAGCTTCTACCAGGACGAGTTCGCGGGCCGCGTCGCGACCAAGGTGATGCAGACGGCGCTCGCCGTGCGCGACGCCTGGCTCACCGCCACGGACATCCTCGCGTTCATCGTCATCTACTTCGTGACCATGCTCGCGATCGTCGGGACATTCGACCTGCGCATGCTCGCGCCATTCGTCGGCTGGCTCGTCCTGTACTCGGCGAGCCTGGTCTACTTCGTGCCGCGCCTGGGGCAGGTCGCCGCGGCGCAGGCGGATGCGCGCTCCCTGATGACCGGGCGCGTGACCGACGCCTATACCAACGTCGCAACGGTGAAGCTGTTTTCGCATGCGAGCCGCGAAGCCAGCTTCGCACGCGCTTCGATGCAGGAGTTCATGCAGACGGCCTACGCGCAGGGTCGCCTGGTCAGCGGATTCGAGATCACCAACCACGTCCTCAGCATGGTGTTGATCGCCGCCATCGCCGGCGTGGCTCTGTGGCTGTGGGTGCAGGGAGAAGTGGGCGTGGGCGCCGTCGCCGCCGCGAGCGCCATGGCGCTGCGCCTGAACGGGCTCGCGCACTGGATCATGTGGGAAGTCGCCTCGCTGTTCGAGCACGTCGGCACGGTCGAGGACGGCATGCGCACCTTG
Organism: Pseudomonadota bacterium; assembly: GCA_016704655.1. Taxonomy (GTDB): domain Bacteria; phylum Pseudomonadota; class Gammaproteobacteria; order Steroidobacterales; family Steroidobacteraceae; genus RPQJ01. The sequence continues at coordinate 31,648 of JADIZR010000018.1, forward strand.
TCTCGCGCGCATACCGTGGTCGACGCGCCGGATGCAAAGCCACTTCGCGTCACACGCGGCGAAATCACCTTCGAGCACGTCACGTTCGCGTACGGCGGCAAGCGCGCCGTCGTGGACGACCTGTGCCTGCATATCCGGCCGGGCGAGAAGATCGGCCTGGTCGGGCGGTCCGGCGCCGGCAAGAGCACGATCGTGAACCTGCTGCTGCGCTTCTATGACGTCGAGCAGGGCGCGATCCCGATCGACGGGCAGAACATTGCTCACGTGACCCAGGACAGCCTGCGCGCGCAGATCGGGATGGTCACCCAGGACACCTCGCTGCTGCATCGTTCGGTGCGGGACAACATCGTCTACGGCCGGCCCGATGCCGGAGACGACACGATGATCGCGGCCGCCAGGCGCGCCGAGGCGCACGAATTCATCGAGAGCCTGTCCGACGTCAAGGGCCGGCGCGGTTACGACGCGCACGTCGGGGAGCGCGGCGTGAAGCTGAGCGGCGGCCAGCGGCAACGCATCGCAATTGCGCGCGTCATGCTGAAAGACGCGCCGATCCTGCTGCTCGACGAGGCCACCAGTGCGCTCGACAGCGAAGTCGAAAGCGCGATTCAGCAGAGCCTCTACCGGCTCATGGAAGGCAAGACCGTCGTGGCCATCGCCCATCGCCTGTCCACGATCGCGGCGATGGACCGTCTCGTCGTCATGGACAGGGGTCGCATCGTCGAAGAAGGCAATCACCGTGCACTGCTGGAACACGGCGGACTGTACGCGCGCCTGTGGGCGCACCAGAGCGGCGGCTTCCTCGGCGAGGACGCGGACGACGACGAACCCATGGCCGCGCCGCGCACTGCCGCGGCGGGCTGACGCTCACCGGTCTCCGGAAGACGCATGCACAAGATCCTGTTGGCAACCATCGCGGGGTTACTCGTGACTTTCCAGCCTGCCCACGCGGCCAATCCCGCGACCGATGCCGACAGCATCGCTGCGATCGTCGAGGATTTCGACGCGTTCAACCGTGCGAAGGATCCGATTCGTGCAGCCCAGCGCGGCGACAAGGAGGCCGCGCGCATCTGGTCGGACAATTCGCCGCCCGCGGTTGCCGCGCGCAAGGCATCGTACCTGGACTTCCAGCGTCGGTTGCAGACCCTTCCCGCTGCCGGCCTCGCCGGCGACGACGCACTCAACCGCGAACTGCTCATCGATCGCGTCAGCCTCGCGCTCGATGGTCTCGCGTTCGATGAGGAGCGCATGCCTTTCATCAGCGGCGATGGTTTCTACACGACGGCAGACTACGCCGCGCTCAACACGCCGCTCGACGACGAAGCGGCAGCGGACGCCTGGATCGCGCGGCTCGAGGCACTTCCCGCCTACTACGCGCGCGAGCAGGCCCGCAACGTCCTGCATACCAGGGTGCGGCCCGCCCAGCAGTCGTTGCTGCAGTTCCTGGAGCAGGAATACCTGCCGGCCGCGCGAGCGGAAATCGGCATCAGCAGCGTGCCGCAGGGGAAGGAGTACTACGCGTACCTCGCCCGTCGGCACACTTCGACGGCGAAGACACCGGCCGAGATTCACGCGCTCGGCGAAAGCGAAGTGAAGCGCATCCGGGCGCGCATGGACCAGGCGATTGCACAGACGGGTTTCGCCGGTACGTTCCAGGCGTTTCTTGCGTCGGTGCGCAAAGACCCGCGGTTCTATGTGGGCGCAGCCGCTTACGGCGAGAAAGCCAGCGAGATCGCAAAGCGCGCCGATTTCGCCATGCCGAAGTACTTCGGCAAGCTGCCACGCCTGTCGTACGGCGTGCTGCCGATGCCGGCCGGCCTCGAAAGCAGCGCCAACGGTTACCTGCCCGGCTCGCCCGAGCAGGGTGTCGCAGGCATGGTGGTCTACAAGCCCTGGATGGCTGAGAAGATGCCCACCTTCGGCCTCGCGGCCTGGGTGCTGCACGAAGGCGTGCCGGGGCACCACCACCAGATCTCGCTGAGCCAGGAACTCACCGACCTGCCGGAGTTCCGGCGCGCCGATGACGTGACCGCCTACGTCGAAGGCTGGGGACTTTACTCAGAGTACCTGGGCGAGGAGATGGGGATCTATCGCGATCCGTACGAGCAGTTCGGCCGGCTGTCGCTGGAAATCTGGCGCGCGTGCCGACTGGTCGTCGACACGGGCATGCACGTGATGGGCTGGTCGCGCGAACGTGCGATGGCCTGCCTGCAGGAAAACAGTGCGCTCGCCCCGGCGGAGATCGAGTTCGAAGTCGACCGCTACATCGCGTGGCCCGGCCAGGCGCTGGCGTACAAGATCGGCGAATTGAAAATCATCGAACTGCGCCAGCGGGCCGCAACGCGGCTCGGGGTGAAGTTCGACCTGCGCGAATTTCATGACCTGGTCCTGGGCGCCGGACCAATGCCGCTCGACCTGCTAGAAGCCCGCGTCGATCGCTGGATCGAGGCACGGGCAGTTCGCTGAGGCCCGCGCCGCACGCGACAACTGCAGCGCCTCGCGGCTGAGGTCAGCGCTCGAACTCGACCGTGACGTGCACGAGCTCCTCGTGCACCGCGAGCGCCGAGCGCACTTCGGCGGCATGCATCGCCTGCGATTCGGCCAGGTGCACGATGCAGGCGTACTTCCCCCGCCCCACCCGCCACACGTGCAGGTCGCGCAATTGCGGCGGGCCGGGCAGCGCGGCGATGACCTCGCGCACCTCCTGCACCACCGGTGAATCCATTTCGGCATCGAGCAGCACGCGACCCGTATCACGCAGCAGGCCGATTGCCCAGCGTCCTACCAGCACGGTGCCGACGATCCCCATCACCGGGTCGAGCCAGTTCGCACCGAGGTACTTGCCGCCCACCAGCGCGATGATCGCCAGCACGGAAGTGGCGGCGTCCGCCACGACGTGGAGGTAGGCCGAGCGCAGGTTCAGGTCTTGATGGTGCGCGTGGCCGTCGTGACCGTGTGCGTGATGATCGTGGTCGTGATGCTGATGACCCGAATCGTGTCCCGTCGACAACAGCCAGGCCGACAGCACGTTGACCGCGAGACCGAGAATGGCGACCGGAATGGCCTCGTCGAAACGGATGGGCGCCGGGTTGAAGAGCCGGGACACCGACTCGATCCCCATGTACGCGGCCACACCGACCAGGAACACGGCGCTGGTGTAGCCGCCGAGCACCTCGATCTTCCACGTGCCGAACGCGAAGCGCGGGTCGTGGGCATGACGTCGCGCCAGGTAATACGCGCCCGCCGAGACACCCAGCGCCAACGCGTGCGAACTCATGTGCCAGCCATCGGCCAGCAACGCCATGGAGCCGAGCACGGTGCCCGCGGCGATCTCGACGACCATCATCACGAGCGTGAGCCACATCACCTGGCGCGTGCGACGCTCGGCGATGGGATTGCTGGTGTCGAAAACGTGGACGTGAGCGTCGTGGCGGCCGGTAGGCGACATGCGGGAACCCGTGCGGTCGTGCACCACCCACGGCGGCGCTGCGACGCGCTGCATTATGCCGCTTTTCCGCCAGCCGACCTCAGCCCGAGATGCTGCCCTTCAGCGCCTTGGCGATCGTCCACTTGGCCAGCTGGGACATGTGCACCTCGTCGGGACCGTCCGCAAGTCGTACGTAGCGGCCGTAGCCGAACGCCGCGGGGATCGGGGTGTCCTGGCACAGCCCCATGGCACCGTGCGCCTGCATCGCGCGGTCACAGACGTTCTGGCACATCTGCGGCGCGACGATCTTGATCATCGAGATGAGGTCTGCCGCGCCGCGGTTGCCTTCGCGATCCATCTTGTCCGCCGCGGCGAGCGTGAGCAGGCGGGCCTGCTCGATCTCGCAGCGTGACCGCGCGATCGCTTCGCGCAAGCTGCCCTGTTCGCTCAGCTTGCGCCCGAAAGCTACGCGTGAGTCCGCTCGCCGGCACATCAGTTCGAGCGCGCGCTGCGCAGCCCCGATGAGGCGCATGCAATGGTGAATGCGGCCGGGGCCGAGCCGGCCCTGTGCGATCTCGAAGCCGCGCCCCTCGCCCACCAGCAGATTCGACGCCGGCACCCGCACGCCCTCGAGCGCGACTTCGCCGTGACCGCTCGGTGAGTGCACTTCTCCGAACACCTTGAGCGGACGGACGAGACGCACACCCGGGGCACGCATCGGCACCAGGATCATGGACTGCTGCGAGTGCTTCGGGCCATCGAAGCGTGTCTTGCCCATGACGATCAGGATTTCGCACTCGGGATGATAGATGTTGCTCGACCACCACTTGCGACCGGTGACGACGTAGTCATCGCCGTCGCGGACGATCGAGCATTCGATGTTAGTCGCGTCGGACGAAGCCACCGCCGGTTCGGTCATCAGGAAGGCCGAGCGGATGCGTCCCTCCAGCAATGGAGTGAGCCACTGCGCCTGCTGGTCCGCGTTGCCGTAGCGCGCCAGGACTTCCATGTTGCCGGTGTCCGGGGCGTTGCAATTGAAGACGGTGGAGGGCCAGTCCACTCGCCCCATGAGTTCCGCGAGCGGTGCGTACTCGAGATTGGTCAGGCCCGGGCTCCAGGGCTCGTATTCGTGCGGCAGGAACAGGTTCCAGAGTCCGGCGTCGCGCGCGCTGGCCTTGAGCCCTTCGACCATGGGCGGGACGATCCAGCGCTGCGCCGGATCCTGCACGAACTCCTCGTACTCGGCCTCGGCCGGGAAGACGTGCGCCTGCATGAAGTCGTCGACGCGGCGCATCAGTTCGCGCGTGCGGGGGCTGTGTTCGAAATCCATGACGCGTGCTCCAGGGTGGGTCTAGCCGCCAGTGTAGGCCTGTCATGGCATTTCCATAGTGCAATGTTTTAATGAATAATCATTCATATCATGCATCTATCGCGGATCGACCTGAACCTGCTCGTGGTCTTCGACACCGTCTTTACGGCAGGTAGCATCACGGCCGCCAGCCGCAAGCTGAACCTGTCACAGCCGGCAGTGAGTCATGCGCTTGCGCGCCTGCGCGACGTATTCGGCGAACCGCTGTTCGAGCGTCAGGGTCGCGGGATCGCTCCAACCCCGTTCGCTCGCTCGATTGCGGGACCGGTCCGGGAAGCACTCGGCGCGATGGAGCGCACGTTCGGCCAGGCTGCGGGGTTCGAACCGACGACAGCCGAGCGGCACTTCCGCATCGGTCTGCGCGAAGCGCTGGAACCCAGCGTGCTGCCTGAACTGAGCCAGGGCCGTCTGCGCCGCGGGACCGCGTCTCAGCCTCGCGTCGGCGAGGCACGACCGGCCCCGTCTCGAAACGGACCTGGCCGCCGGCGAATTCGACGTTGCACTCGACGTGCTGCTGCCGGTAGCAGATCGCGTGCCGCACGAACGCGTGCTGACCGATCGCCTGGTCGTGATCGCGCGCAAGGACCATCCACGGCTGCGACGCATGAAGCGCAGCGGCTGGAGCCTGGACGCCTACCTCGAGCTCGAGCACGTGCAGGTGTCGTCGCGCCGGCGCGGCCCCTCGCTGGAGGACGTTGCATTGCAGTCGCTCGGCAGGACGCGGCGCATCCGGCTGCGCTGCCAGAGTCACGCGGCCGCCTGCCGTGCCACCGCCAGCACCGACCTGGTCGCGACGTTGCCGGAGACCTACGCGCGTCACGTCCTCGAACGCGACACGAACAAGATCGTGGGAATGCCGCTCGACGGCATCAGCCTCGAAACCTACATGTACTGGCCGGCGAATGCGGAACGGGATGCGGCCAACCGCTGGTTGCGCGACCAGGTCCGAACCGCGCTGCGGAGCCGCCGCTAGGGAAGCTCTGCACAGGTCTGCATGGGCGCGACCGAATGCCAGTTTCGCTAGAGCGCCAGTGTCATCCGCACGAGTTCGGGCTCGTCGGTGTCGGAGCGCGTCGCGAAGCCAAGCGACCGCGAGAGGTCGATCATGCGGGTGTTCTCGCGCAACGTGATCCCGGTCATCACCTTGATGCGCCGGTCGCGCGCGATGTCGATCAGGCACTGGAACAGGCGGCGGGCCACGCCCTTGCCTTGCCACTCGTCACTCACGACGATCGCGAACTCGCACGACTCCTCGTCCGGCAGCGTGATGTACCGGGCTACGCCGATCTGCTGCTCGGCGCCGTCCGGCAGGCGCAGGACCACGATCAAAGCCAGCTCGCGGTCGTAGTCAATCTGCGTGAACCTGGACAGCATCGCCGGCGAGAGGTCCTGCAGGCCGAACATGAAACGCAGGAACCGCGATTGTTCGGAAAGCCGATGGACGAAATCCCGCTCGAGCTCAGCGTCTTCCGGCCGGATCGCACGGATCGTTGCCTGCTGCCCGTCCGGCAGTTCGAGCGGAAACTCCAGCGCGCTCGGATAGGGATGGATCGCCATGTGGCGATAGAGCAACTGCGGCTGGGGCACGGGCATCACGCCGATGCGCGCATCTACGGCAACGGCGCCCTTGGCAGTCACGATCACGGGGTTGATGTCGATTGCACCGACGTCCGGCAATTCGCACACGATCTCGGACACGCGCAGCAGCATGTCCTCGATGGCTTCCTGTGCAGCGGCCGGCGCCCCGCGCAGCGGCTGCAAGGCCATGCTCGCACGGGTGCGGCGGATCAGGTCCCGTGCCAGGTACGGATTGAGCGGCGGCAGTGCCACCGCGCGATCGCGGATCACCTCGACCATGGTGCCGCCGAGTCCGAAGCTGATCGCCGGGCCGAACACCGGATCGCGCACGACGCCGATCATGAGTTCGCGCCCGTGGCGCTCGACGTACATCGGCTCGATCAGCACGCCCTCGAGTCTCGCGTCCGGCCGCGCGATGGCGACGTCGCGCAGCATGTTTTCGTAGCCGTCGTGCACGCTGCGCGCGTCGGTACGGCCGAGCCGCACGCCACCGACGTCGGTCTTGTGCGCGATGTCAGGCGACAGGATCTTCAGCGCCACCGGGAAGCCGATTGCCCCGGCCACCTGCACGGCCTCGGCCGGCGAGTACGCCGGACGACTGCGGACGATCGGGATACCGAACGCTGCCAGCAGTTCCTTGGAATCGGCCGGATTCAGCCACTCGTTGCCCGCGGCACGTGCGGCGTCGAGCAGGCGTTGCGCCGTGGCCCGGTCGGGTGTCGAGGCCAGCCCGAGCGGCGCGGGGACCTGCAACAACTGCTCCTGGTTGGCGGTGAACAGTGCGAGCGCGGCAATGGCGTCGACCGCAGCTTCGGGGGTCGGGAACGCCGGAACCCGATTCTCAGCGAAGCGTTGGCGTGCCGCCGTTACCGCCTCGCCTCCCATCCAGCACGTGAAGACCGGCTTGCGCTGGGCCGTGGCCACTGCGATCAGTTCGGCTGCGAACCGGTCCGCATCCGTGAGCGCGTATGGCGTCAGGATTGCGAGCAGGGCATCCACCTCGCCGTCCCGCAGGCAGGTCTGCGCAGCCTGTGCGTAGACCTGCGCGGACGCGTCGCCGCGCACGTAGACGGGATTGCCATCCGCAGTGCTGGGCGGAAGCAGCGCATGCAGTTGCGCGAGCGTTGCTGCGCCCAGCTGGGCCAATGGCAGCCCGCGATCAACGGCACGATCCGCCGCGAGCTGTCCCGGACCGCCCGCATTCGTTACGATGCCCAACCTGCGGCCGCGGATCCTCACGCCGGCGCCGAGGGTACTTGCCGCACTGAACAGCTGGCTGAAATCGCGGATGCGCAGCACGCCAGCGCGACGCATCGCCGCGTCGAAGACATCGTCGCCACCCACCAGCGAGCCCGTGTGGAAGGCGAGGCTCCCGCGCCCTTCGAGCGAACGCCCCGCTTTCATGACGACGACGGGCTTCACGCGCGCGGCGGCTCGCAGCGCACTCATGAAGCGGCGCGCGTCGCCGACGCCCTCGAGGTAAAGCATGATTCCATCGGTCGCCGCATCGCGCGCGAGGAAATCGAGTACGTCGCCAAAGCCGATGTCATCGCCGACGCCGGTGGAGATCACTGTCGAGAACCCGACGTGCCGGGAGCGAGCCCAGTCGAGTGTTGCCGCGCACAGCGCGCTCGACTGCGACACGAGCGCGAGACGGCCTGGCTGGGGGAGCGCCGCGCCACAGGAGGCGTTGAACCCGTCGTCGGTCCGGATCACGCCGAAGCTGTTCGGTCCGAGCAGGCGCAGGCCGTACCGGCGCGCGACCTGCAGCATCGAGCTTTCGCAGGCCGCGCCCGCCTCGCCGCCTTCGCGAAAGCCAGCTGACACGATGATGGCGCCACGCACGCCGCGCTCGCCGCAGTGCTCGAGCACCGTGGGCAGGGTGGGCGGAGGAGTGGCGATGATCGCGACATCCACCGTCTGCGGCAGCGAGCGCACGTCAGGATAGGACGGCTTTTCGCCGATGGTCGCGTGCCGTGGGTTGACGTAAAAGACGGGGCCGCGAAAGCCGCCTTCGCGCAGGTTCCGGCACAGGACCTCGCCGATCGAACCGGGCGTATCGCTCGCGCCGACCACGGCGACCGACGCGGGGCGCAGCACGGCCTCGATGCGTTTCGCGGTCATTGCTGAAGTGTACTCTTGGAGGTAAGCAGCACTCGCAAATGCTAGCCTGCAGCGTTTGCAGGATCATTGCGGTTCACCGCAACCGGAGCCGTCCATGGCAGTCGCTTTCGTGACTCATGCCCATTGTCACCTGCATCGCATGGGTGACCATCATCCGGAGCGCCCGGCGCGACTCAACGCGATCGTGGATGAACTCCACGCGCGCGGCCTGTACGACGTGCTGCTGCACCACGAGGCACCGCGCGCCAGCGTCGAGCAACTGATCCGCGTGCATCCGCTCGCCTACGTCGAAGACCTCTCCAACCGGTCCCCGGCCGAAGGCCTTGCGCACATCGACCCGGACACCTGGATGTGCCCGGAGACGTTCGAGGCCGCGCTGCGCGCCGCCGGCGCCAACGTGCTGGCCACGGACCTGGTACTGACGGGCGCGGCAGCGCGCGCCTTCTGCAACGTCCGGCCACCCGGTCACCATGCCGCGCGGACGACGGCGATGGGCTTCTGCTTCTTCAACAACGTCGCGGTCGCGGCGCGGCACGCACTCGACCACCACGGCCTCGAGCGCGTGGCGATCCTCGATTTCGACGTGCACCTGGGCAACGGCACCGAGGACATCTTCAAGGACGACCGCGGGTCCTGCTGTGCTCGTCGTACCAGTACCCGCTGTGGCCGGACATGAATCCACCGACGCAGCCTGGACACATCATCAACTGTCCATTGCCCCCTGGCAGTGGCAGCGATGCGTTCCGCGCCGCCGTACAGCAACATTGGCTGCCTGCCTTGGAGGCGTTTGCACCGCAGTTGCTGCTGATTTCCGCAGGCTTCGATGCCCACGGCGCTGACGACATGTCGCACCTGCGGTTCACGACGGCCGACTACGCGTGGGTGACGGAGGTTGCCTGTGGCATCGCCGATCGACATGCACAGGGACGCATCGTTTCAACACTGGAAGGCGGTTACGACCTCGGCTCGCTCGCGGCGAGCGCGGCTGCGCACATCGAAAAACTCGTGTTCGCCTGACGCGCGTCTGTATTCAAACCGGACGCAACACTGGACTCGCGGCGCTGCAGCACGCAGAATGCGGGCGCGCGCGTGGGTTTCACTCTGCGCGTTAGCTCCGCCGCGCTGTTACCACCAAGTCACATCTTGCGGGTTCAGTCCACCAGCGCGGCGGGGCGACCTCCCACGCACCTTCCATCGTCGACCTGCCGTTTCAGCGCGCGAGTCCCGTCAGCCAGGTGGCGAATGCAAGCCACGCGGCGGTGCCTGCAAGCGCGAGTCGAGCCGGCTGCGACACGATCAGCGCAAGACCGCCCCAGCGAGTCACCGGGTGCAGCTTGCCGCGCGTGCGGAAATCCCAGATCGCGAGCGCGACGATGAAGAGGTAGGCCAGCCCGAAGTACGCGAACGGGTTCCCGACCTTCCACACGTAGGGCCAGCGCGCGAACGCGGCGCCAAGCAGGGTGACCGTCGCCAGCACCATCCAGCGTTTGTGACTCTGCGGATTAGTGCGGTTCGCGACGCCGAGGGCGACGAACGCAATGAAAAACGCAATGTCGAACAGCGGCACGACCAGGAACTGCAGCGGCGGGATGGGCACACCGTTGAAGCCGGTCGGCCGGTTGGCGGCTATCAGCGCACCAGCGACCCCGAGGATCACCATGCCCAGCGCGATGACCACGCCGAGGACGCCGACCTTGCGATGCACGTCCGTGCGGCCGACGCCGACCAGCATAGCCTGCATCACGAGCAGCACGCACCACGCCGAGAAGAACACACCGTGCACGTAGAAGATCGGCTCGGACGGCGACGGCCACTCGGGAAACACGGGACGCAGAAAAAAGGAACGCGCGAAGCCAACGTAGGCAACGAGCAGCATTGCAATCGCCATGCCTGTGAAGAATCGTCGTTCAGCGATCCAGCGTGACCGAGCCCGCTGGCGGCGATGTTTTCCATGCGCCTACCCCCCGGTTGCATGGAGCGCAGCATGGCCGCAGCCCGCCTCATCGGGCGGGCAAGCGCGACGGGGCCCGTCGGGGGAGGGTGCGCGGCGGGAGCGGCCCGCCGGCTGCCGGCGTAGAGGTCAAACAACAGCAACCGGCACGGGATGCTGCCATTCATGAGGTTGATCGTTCGCGACGGCTTGAGCCCGATCGCCTTGTACGGCGATGCATTGGCCGCGAGCACGGCGGCGCGCCAACCCGCGAACCGCTGCTTCAGCGTGTCGCCAAACTCCTCGTACAACTGACGCACCTCGGCTTCGCCGCCACCGATGCGGTCCCCGTACGGCAGATTCGTTGCCAGCAGGCCGGTCGGCGCGGGCGGCGCCACGTTCTGCACACGCACCACGTCGAACTGGATGTACTTCTCGACACGCGCCTTGAGCGCGCTCTTGCGTGCCATTTCGATGTATTCGGCCCGGATGTCGGAGGCCGCCACGATGCATGTCGGAGCGTCCAGCTTTTCGGCACGGATGCTGTCCTGCGTCTCCCGCCAGAGCGCGCGGTCGAAATCCGCGAGCCACTCGAAGTAGAATTCGCCCTTCTTGCGATGGATCTGCGGCGCCTTGCGCACGGCGATCATCGCCGCCTCGATGGCCAGCGTGCCGCTGCCGCACATCGGATCGAGGAATGCGACGCTGCCGTCGTACCCTGCGAACTGCAGGATGGCTGCCGCTAGCGTTTCTTTCAGCGGCGCGGGATGCCCCTGCTCGCGGTAACCCCGTTTGTGCAGCGACTTGCCGGACGTATCGAAGCTGAGCATGCAGCGGCCGCGCGCGACATGCGCCACGATCACCACCTTCGGGTCCTCCGTGTCGACCGGGGGCACCTGCTCACCCAGCCGCGCAAAGGATTCCCGCACGCCCTCGCGCACCTGCGTGATCACCTGTTTCGGCGTCAGCCCGCCGCCTTCGTCCCCCGTGCTTTCGACCATGAAGCCGTGGCGGGCATCGAACCATTCGGGCCAGTGCAGGCGACGAACCTGCGAATGCAGCATCGCCGGCGTGCGAGCCGGCACTTCGCGCAGGACGCGCAGGATGCGACTCGCCGTCCGCAAGCGCAGATGCAGCTCGTAGAACTGGCGCGGCGTCACGCTGAACAGCACGGCACGAAAGGTCGGCGCCAGTTCCGTGACACCCAGCGTCTCGAGCTCGGCGACGAGGGCTGGCTTGGCTTCCTCGGGACAGGTCGCGATCAGCCGCATGAGTTGCCGCGCACGGCGAATACGCCATCGCCTTCAAGCCGGGTCGTGAAACCGGCGAAACGCAGTCGCCGCGCGACCTCATGCGGGACGTCGCGCCCGCTGGTGAGCCGATTCGGCGTGCCGGTGTAGTGAAACAACCGGCCGCCAGGCCTCAGGACCCGCGCAAGTTCGTGGTAGAAGGCCTGCGAATACAGCTCGCCGGCCAGGCCAAAGCGCGGCGGATCGTGCAGGATGGCATCGAAAGAAGCGTCCGCGAGTCCGCGGATCGCCGCGCTGACGTCACCCGCAATTGCATTCAGACCCGGTCCGTTCACCGGCGACCACGGGTTGAGCGTGCGCAGCCAGAGGACATCCGGGTTGATTTCACAGGACGTCACTTGCCTGGCACCCCCCTCCAGGCACCAGGCCGCAAAGTAGCCGAGACCCGCGCAGGTATCCAGGACACGCTTGCCGGCAGGCTCGATCAAGGCAACTTTGCGCCGCGCATCCTCGTACGGCGAGACCTGCCGGGTCGGCAGCATCTTTACGCCGTCGATCTCGAACGTCGGCGGGCCCCAGTCGGTCGGGACCAGCTTGAGCAGCGAAGTTCCGAAGCGAGCGACCGGCTCGAATGCGGCGCCGGTCCAGTGATAGATCGTCCGCTCCCTGCAGCGTTCCAGGTACGGGTACGCACCTTCGCGCCAGCGCCATTCATTCGCGCCGAGTTCGACCTGCGTTTCGGAGCGTCCGAGATCTAGCGAACACGCAAGTACCTGCTCGCGGCGACGGCGCGCGACGAGCAGGCGTTCGTGCACGCGGGCGGTGAGCAGCGGTCCTCTCACCGCGACGACGCCAGCCTGCGCGTGACGCCAATGACCCGGGATGCCAGCTGGCCGAGCGCCTGCACGTTGGCGGGCGGGTCGATCTGCGCCATGGTCACCTGGAAAACGGCCTCCTTGCCCGCAGCGAGCGCGGGACTGGCGACGACCGAGCGGCCGGCCACCAGGAACGTATCCAGGTCGCCGAACGCCAGCAGCAGCGGCGTACGCGAAGGCCGGTAGCGACGCAGTGCACGGCCTGCAGCGGCGCGTCGAACGTTGGCGGCCGCGCACTCACCCATCTCGAGCGCGTGGAATGCCTGCTTCGGAACAGCCACCGGCAATGCCGCCGCATCGCCGATCACGAACACGTTGTGATAGCGGCGACTGCGCAGCGTTGCATCGACGGGTGCCCACTGCAGTGGCTTCGGCGCGAGCCGCGAGGCGTGCAACAGCGGCGGCGCGACACCGCCGCCCGTCCAGATCGTGAGATCGGAACGCAGCCGCCCGCCGCCTCGCAGACTCACGCCGGTCGGGCTGATCGCCGCGACCGCGGACCCCGTGTGGATCCGCACGTCGCAGGCTCGCACATGCCGGCGCACGGCAGCCTCGATTTTTGGTGACGCAGCCGGCATCAGAGCCGGCCCGGCCTCGACGATGTGCAGCGTCAGGTTGGCGCGTCGCCTGTAACGCCGCAGGATCTCGCCGGAGCGCCTCGACGCCGGCAAAGCCGCCACCCGCGATGACGATCGATCGCGGCTTGCGCCCTTCATCAGCACTGCCAGCCGGCGACCGATCGCGTCGCATTGTTCGGCGCTCCTGAATGGCATGGCGTGGCGTTCCACGCCGCGCACGCCAGAGGTCGCGTTGACGCCACCCGCGGCGACGATGCAGAAATCGAATGCGTGGACCGTGCCGCCTGCCGTCGCCAGGGTTCCGCGTCGCGCATCGATGACGGTGACGGCCTCGCGCACGAAACGATGACCCGCCGCGGCCACGAGCCGCTTGCGCGGCAGCCGCAGATCCGCGGGGCGCTTGGCCCGCGAGACGGGTTCGTGAATGTTCGGCAGCCATTCGAACCACGGCGACGGATCGAACACGGTCACGTCGAACTCGGGACCGAGTTCCCTGGGCCGCTCGCAGGCCACCGAAGTTTGCGCCGACGATAGCCACGCGCGGCCGCGTGGTCTGCGATCTTCCGCTCGTGCTGCGGCACGCGCTGCAGTTTGCCGGGAAAATTGCGCAGCCGATCGCTGCAGTGTTGCCGGTCAGCCACGTGGGCGGGGTCGCCCTCGCGTCGATCATCGCGGTCATGGTCCTGCTCGGCGGCATGCCGCAATACCGCATGGTGAAGTCGCTCGATCTATCGATGCGCGACGCGATGCAGCTGGTCAAACGGCTCGGCATCGGTTCGGCGGCGAAGCTGCGCGACACGAACCTCGCCGCCAGCACACCGAGCTGATCAGGGCGACTGCTCGCCGAGCGCCTGTGCTGCCAGTACGCGAACCTGCGGGTCGGCCGGGTAGGCGGCCACGAGCCTGCGCGCCGTCACCTGCGCATCCTGGCGCTGCCCCGATTCGAGCTGGAACGACGTCAGCGCCATCAGCATGTCGCGATCGTAGGGCCAGCGCTTGACCGCCTGCTGCAGGCGGCGGATCGACTCGTCCGCCTGCCCCGTCGAATGCAACGCCACCGCGTAGACGTAGCTGTAACGAGCGGTGGCCGGGTCGAGTTCCACGGCGCGCCGCAGCGATCCCAGCCCGAGCTCCGGCTGCTGCAGGCGAATGCGCGCCAGGCCCAGCGCGTGATGCAGCGTGGCGCTCGTCGGCACACGCTGCAGGCCCTGCAGCAACGTTGCCGCCGACTCCTGGTCGCGGCCTTGCGCGCGCAGCACGTCTGCGGCATTGACGTAGGCCGGCACGAAATCCGCATCGAGCTGGATTGCCGCAGTGAACTGGGCATGGGCTGCATCAGCCTGCCCCAGGGCCGCCCTGAAGCCGCCGAGCGCGACGCGGGATTCGGGCCGGTCTGCGTTGTACTGCAGTGTCGCAACGTACTCCCGCGACGCCGCCTCCCAGCGCGGCGGCAGTTCCTGCGGCAGCCGGTCCTGGCCGCCCGCGAGCGACCGCGCCGCCTCGATGCGGACGGCGCGCGTCGCATCACCGAGCAGCGGCCGAGGACCGCCGCGCGTGTTTCGGCGGGCATGACGTCAGCCAGCTGCACCGTCGCCAACCGCACCAGTGGATTGGCGTCCTGGGACATGCGTTGCGCAAAATCGCGCGTGAACTGGCCGCTGCCGGCGAGGCGAGCAAGCGCGGACCCACGCACGACGGCGGGCTGTGCGGCGTCGCCGGCGATCCCCGCGAGTCGATCCAGCGCCGACGGTTCGCCGGATTCGGCGGCGTGAAAGCCGGCGGCGGAAGTCTGGTAGCCCGCGGCGTCGCGGCCGAGCCAGTCGTGCACCGCCTGCGCAGCCCACTT
>JADIZR010000019.1 GCA_016704655.1 Pseudomonadota bacterium
AGGGCGAGCGCGTCATCGGCTGGGTCGCCCATTACGTCATCGGTGTCGCGTTCGCCGGCCTGCTGCTTGCCGTGTGGGGCCTGGCGTGGGTCCGTCATCCGACGATCGGGCCCGCACTGCTGGTCGGGATCGGCACCGTGGCGGCGCCTTTCCTGGTGATGCAACCCGGCATGGGTGTCGGCGTGGCCGCCAGCCGCACGCCTCGTCCTGCCGCCGCGCGACGGCAAAGCCTGATCACACACGCGATCTTCGGCCTCGGGCTCTATGCCGCCGGCTGGGTCGCCCGACTTCAGTACGTGTCGTGAACGCGGCATCGCCGCGAGAACGCCAATGCAATCAGTCATCACCACAGGAGAATGAAATGCGTATCCCCGCTCGTTTTGCACCCATCGTCTTCGGCGCCATGTTGTCCGCAATCATGGTCGCAATCGTCTCCGCCTTCGTCCTGGCCACCGCCCGGGGACTGGATCCGGGGTTTACCGCGCAATGGCTGAAGAGTTGCGCGACGACTTGGCCGGTTGCGTTTCCGACCGTGACGATCGTCGCTCCCTGGGTGCGCAGGCTCGTTGCTCGCGTGACGGGCTAGCTGCCGCGCGGATGTCGGTCAATTGCACACGACAAGGGGGCGCACTAGCGGCCAAAATCACCTGCGCGTTCAGGCTGATAGAGGACGTCTTCGATGCGCACCCGCAACACATGGCCACCCGGGTTCGGCCACTCGATCTCGTCGCCTTTGGCCAGGCCGAGCAGCGCGCTGCCCACTGGGGCGAGTATCGAGATTGTCCCCCCCTGTGCATCGACGTCCTTTGGATAGACCAAGGTCAGGAAGAACTCTTTGGACGAGGACTCAATCCTGAATTTCACTGTTGAGTTCATCGTCACGACGTTTGGCGGGACTTCCGCCGGAGGCACGATTTCCGCACGAGCCAGTTCAGCCTGCAGGTCGTCCCTGCCCGGGAACGCTTGATCGGGCAACGAGTCCAGGAGCTTCGACAGCCTGTCTGCATCAAGAGATGAAAGCACTATCTTTGGCTTCGTGGTCATGTTCATCCTCGAGAGTCAATGGCTTGGACAGACATAGCGCTGTTGCGCAGGTCTGCAAAGAACCAATGGTGAAATCATGATGATCATGCGAGGCGTGCGTCAATCGACTCGATAGATCGTGGTCCTTGTGATGTTACAGGCATACGACCGCACCGAGGCTGCGTCTCGCGCGCCTCTGCGTTCGTTCAGCGACCGAGCAGCGCGTCCTCGTTGCGCCACACGTCCGCATCCGGACCGAACAGCACGAGCACGTCACCGGCCTCGAGGCGAGTGCCGGACGGTGGATCGAGCTGGCGCTCCCCGTTGCGCACCAGCGCGGTGACGACGACTCCGGGCAGTTCGAGGTCGCCGATCCGCTTCCCGACCGCGCGACTGCGCTCGGTCAGCACGACAGGATGAACGCGCTCCGCAACAGGTCCCTCCGCGTCGAGGGACGGACCATCGCCACGAACGAACTCCCTCAGCAGCTGATAGCGGCTGGTACGTTGCTCCTGCATGCGCCGCAGGACGCGCGCCAGCGGGACGTCCAGGAGCAGCAATGCGTGAGCGGTGATCATCAGCGCGGCTTCCAGCGTCTCGGGCACCACCTCGACCGCACCGGCCGCCCTCAGCTTGTCGACCTGCGACTCGTCGGTAGCGCGGACCATGACTGGCAGTCCGGGCCGCAAGCCACGGACCACACCCAGGATGGCGAACGCCGCTGGCAGGTCCTGGTGGCTGATGACCAGCAGCCTGGCGTTGGCAATCCCCACTGACTCGAGCACGGCGCTCTCCGCCGCGTCGCCGTAATACACAGGCTCTCCAGCGAGGTGCGCTTCTCGCACCCGGGCAGCGTCGAGGTCCAGCGCAACATAGGGGATGGCCTCTTCGTCGAGGAAGTTCGCGATGCTCTGGCCGATGCGCCCGTAGCCGCAGATGATGACGTGTCCGGCGAGCGCTGCGGCGACACTGGACTCAGTCGCCGAGGGCGCCTCGTCGCTTCGTTCGTCATGCACAGGCGCCAATCGCATCGCGATGACCCGATTGTGACGGATGAGGAACGGCGCCAGTACGATCGACAGCAGCACGGACGCGAGTGCGATCTGACCTGTCGTGTCCGGGAGCGCTCCAGAACTCAGCGCGATCGCCAGCAACGCGAAGCCGAACTCGCCGCCGACCGCCAGCAGCAGTCCAGTCTGCCAGGCCGTGACCGTCTCGATGCCCGCCGCCCGCACGAGGCCCGCAACCAGCACGATCTTTACGGACATCAGAACCAACGCACCGACCAGGACCTCCGACCAAACGTCCGGCATCGTGCGCAGGTCGATCAGCATGCCGATGCCCACGAAGAAGAGTCCCAGCAGCACGTCGCGGAACGGCCGGATAGCGGCCTCCACCTGGTGTCGGAACTCGGTCTCCCCGAGCATCATGCCCGCCAGGAACGCGCCGAACGCCATCGAGAGACCAAGTTCAGCGGTCGTCCAACCGGCCGCCAGCGACACGAGCAGTACCGTCAGGGTGAACAGTTCTGCGGAGCGGCTGCCGGAAACTGCATGGAACAGGGGCCTCAAGATCCAGCGACCGACCAGAAACACGATCCCAAACGCGCGAGCACGGCCTTCACCACCGCCCACGCCATCGTCGATCCGATGGTCCCGGCTGCTGCGGCAACGCCGAGCGCGGGAATAACGATCACGAACGGCACCGCAGTTACGTCCTGGAAGACCGACATCGCCACGCCCAACCGCCCATGCCTGGAGTGCTCCTCGCCGATCTCACCGATTTGGCGACTGATCACCGTCGTGGACGACTGCGCAAACACGGCACCGACTGCGAATGCCGCGACGGGAGACAATCCGGCGTACCACGCGCCTAGCCCTACCAACGCGGTCGTCAGTACCACCTGTCCGGTGCCGAGCACGAAGACCTGGTTGCGCAGCGCACGGATCTGCGGCAGGGAGTAACCCAGGCCAATCGTGAACAGCAGGAAGACGATGCCGAACTCGGCGATGAGACGCAGCTGGTGACCCTCGATCACCGGACCCGGCGTATACGGGCCGAGCACGACACCCACCAGCAAGTAACCGAGCGTCGAGGGGATGCGCAGCCTCTGGAACACCGCGACGACCAATACCGCGGCCAGAAGCAGTATCAGGAGCTGTACGATCGGTTGCTCAATCACGACCCACTTCCAACATTGCCTGCGTTGGAATGATAGCGGGAAACCGGAATTGAAAAGAGCGTCGCCGCCGACCAAGGTGAAGGCGTGTAGAGTCCCTTGCTCGCACGAACGCGAGTGCGAAAAAAAGGGCGAGGACTAACCTGTCCCCGCCCTTGCTCGACATCTCCGTCCTGGAGTCGGGTTAGTCTCTGCTGCTCAACTCTTGTTGGGCGACCCGGCGGCTCAGCCGCACTTCGAGTCGCCGCAATTAAGGCAGGTCATGCAGCCGTCCATCATGACGACGGCGGCCGTGCTGCACTTAAGGCACAGCTGCGCACCCTGTGGATAGTCGGCCTTGGCGAAGGCGTCCTGCTGCTTCTGCTGCGCCTCGTACTCGCTGCGCTTCTGGTCGATCAGCGCCTTGCGGTGCTCGTCCATCTCGGGTTTGCGCAGCAGGCCGATCTTCTGCATGTGCTTCTCGATCACGTGACCGAGCTCGGCGATGATCGACGGCATGAACTTGCCGCCGGCCTGCCAGTAGCCGCCGCGCGGGTCGAACACGGCCTTCAGCTCCTCGACCATGAACGTGACGTCGCCGCCCTTGCGGAACACCGCCGAGATGATGCGCGTCAGCGCGACGATCCACTGGTAGTGGTCGAGGTTCTTCGAGTTGATGAAGATCTCGAACGGCCGGCGCGATTCGTGCACCGTGCCTTCGTTCAGCAGGATGTCGTTGATCGTCACGTACATCGCGTGATCCGACACCGGCGTCTTGATCTTGTAGGTGGAGCCGATCAGCTCTTCGGGACGCTCGAGTTTCTCGTGCATCCGGATGATGTTCGAGCCGCGGGGTCGGCGACCGGCTCCTGGCCTTTGCTGCGGCCGCGGCCTCAGCCTCGGCTTTTTCCTTCTCGCCGGGCTTCACCACCCGGACTTTCGTGATCTTCTTCTCGATCCTGTGCGCGCTCATCGCTGTGCTATATCTCACTCAGAACTTGCCGTAGTAGCCTTCTTTCAGGGCGTCGTCGAGATTGGCGGCCGTGTGGATCTCGCCGTCGTACTCCAGCTGCTCGTCGCCCTTGACCTCGACCTCGGTGCCGTCCTCGAGCGTAAACACGTAAGTCGTGTTCTTGAGGTCCTCTTCCTTGACCAGCACGCCCTGGAACGCTTCGGGGTTGAAGCGGAAGGTGGTGCAGCCTTTGAGGCCCTGCTCGTGCGCGTAGAGGTAGATGTCCTTGAATTCTTCGT
Organism: Pseudomonadota bacterium; assembly: GCA_016704655.1. GTDB lineage: Bacteria > Pseudomonadota > Gammaproteobacteria > Steroidobacterales > Steroidobacteraceae > RPQJ01. The sequence continues at coordinate 4,433 of JADIZR010000019.1, forward strand.
AGTTGTAGTCCGTCGGCACGTTCGCGGTCTTCGAGATCGACGAGTCGATCCACTTCTGCGAGGCCGCCTGAATGTCGACGTGCTCGCGCGGCGTGATGTCGTCCGCCGTCGTGAAGTAGTCCGGCAGCTTGTCCGCCGCGGTGGTGCCGCCCGGAATCGCGTTCGGATTGATCAGCTCGCGGTACGCCAGCAGCTCGAACGAGAAGACGTCGATCTTCTCCTTCGACTTCTTGCCCTCGCGGATCACGTTGCGGAAATAGTGATGGGCGAACGACGGCTCGATGCCGTTCGAGGCGTTGTTGGCGAGCGAGAGCGAAATCGTGCCGGTGGGCGCGATGGAGCTGTGGTGCGTGAAGCGCGCACCCTTCTGCGCCAGCCTGTCGACGAGTTCCGGCGCAACCCCGGCCACGCGCTGCATGTAGCGGCTGTAGCGCGCGTGCAGGACGCGGCCCGGCAGCCTGTCGCCGGCCTTGATGCCGTCGCGGACCATCTCCGGACGCTTGCGCAGCATTTCGGCGGTGACGACGAACTCTTCCGTCATGATCGGTGCGGGGCCTTTTTCTTCGGCGAGTGCCAGGCCGGCTTCCCAGCCGGCGATCGCCAGCTCTTTTGAGACGCGCTCGGTGAAGCCGACCGCTTCGCGCGAACCGTACTTCATGCGCAGCATCGTGATCGTCGAGCCGAGCCCCAGGAAACCCATGCCGTGACGGCGCTTGCGCGTGATCTCGTTGCGCTGCTGCTCGAGCGGCAGGCCGTTGATCTCGACCACGTTGTCGAGCATGCGCGTGAAGACGCGCACGACCTGCCGGTATTCCTCCCAGTCGAACCGCGCTTCGTCCGTGAACGGATCGCGCACGAAGTTGGTCAGGTTGATCGAGCCGAGCAGGCACGACCCATACGGCGGCAGCGGCTGCTCGCCACACGGGTTGGTGGCGCGGATCGTCTCGCACCACCAGTTGTTGTTCATCTCGTTGACGCGGTCGATCAGCACGAAGCCGGGTTCGGCAAAGTCGTACGTGGAGGACATGATCACGTCCCACATGCGCTTCGCCGGCAGGGTCTTGTAGACCTTGCACAGCACCAGGCCTTCTTCATTGCGGACGTAGTTGGACGCGTCCGGCCATTCGCGCCACAGGAACCTGCTCTGGTCGGAGGTGTCTTCGCCGACGATTTCAGCGGCGCGGACGGGAAAGGCCAGGCGCCAGGCCTTGTCCTCGCGCACCGCCTGCATGAATTCGTCGGTGATCAGCAGCGACAGGTTGAACTGGCGCAACCGGCCCGCCTCGCGCTTGGCGCGGATGAATTCCATCGCGTCGGGATGGCCGATGTCGAACGTGCCCATCTGCGCGCCGCGGCGACCGCCGGCCGACGAGACGGTGAAGCACATCTTGTCGTAGATATCCATGAACGAGAGCGGACCCGAGGTATAGGCGCCAGCACCCGACACGTATGCGCCACGCGGACGCAGCGTCGAGAATTCGTAGCCGATGCCGCAGCCGGCCTTCAGCGTGAGGCCGGCCTCGTGCACCTTGCCGAGGATGTCGTCCATCGAGTCGCGGATGGTGCCCGACACGGTGCAGTTGATCGTCGATGTGGCAGGCTTGTGCTCCTGCGCGCCGGCGTTCGAAGTGACGCGACCGGCCGGGATCGCGCCACGACGCAACGCCCACAGGAACTGTTCGTTCCAGGTCTCGCGGACCTCGGGTGCCTCGACGTCGGCCAGGGCCCGGGCAACGCGCTTGTACGTGTCGTCCATCGAGCGGTCGATCGGTGTCCCGTCCTTGGCGGACAGGCGGTACTTCTTGTCCCAGATGTCGAGTGACGCTTCCTGGAACGGGATGCTGCGCGCATCAGATGAATGCAATTTCACGGCGGTGCTCATTGCGGCAACACGGCTCCCCGGCTCACGGCGGCTGCAGAAAAAATGGAAATACCCCCCCTCGGATCGCCGCCTCCGCCGCGCACGACGAAAACCGCAGGAAACCGACCAACCCCGGTGTGCGGTCTGCTCGGAGTGCCCGGGAACCCCCTGCAGGACACTCGTGCCGGACACAACATCTAGGGTCAGGGGCGCAAGGTTATGCACCGTCCGAACGCCCGTCAACTGCTGATTTGGGTTGACCCCGGCGACCTCGCGTGAAGTTTTTTCATATTACATTCAAGTACTTATGCGATCCTCGCCAAAAATCTCGGGGATGCCCGAAACGACCTCCCCGTCAAGGGGAATTTTCCGGCTGGACCACAACATCTTGTGTGTGCAGCGCTGCACGGGCAACGCACCGTGCCCGCACACGATATCCACAGGCTTGCCCACACGCCCGGTCGACGCGTCCTGCGGAACTCGGCGCGAGGTTTGCAGTCCGATGCGTGACCGGCCGGAGCTGAGGGCGCAATGCGCCTGCTAGAATCCGTGCCGTTTTCGGCGGCAACGTCAGCAGATACTCAGGAACCCATTGCCCATGAAGCTTCCCTTGAGCCTCGCCACTTTCCTGCTCGCCGCATGGACCTCGGTGGCAGGCGCGCAGCTCCCCGCCACCGTCGGCGAGACCCCGGTGCCTTCGCTGGCCCCGATGCTGAAGCGCGTCACCCCGGCCGTCGTGAACATCGCGACCCGCGGCACCGTCGAAGAACAGAACCCGCTGATGAACGACCCGTTCTTCCGCCGCTTTTTCGATGCGCCGAACCAGCCGCGCCAGCGTGAATTTCAGAGCGCGGGCTCGGGCGTGATCGTCGACGCGAAGAACGGCTACATCATCACCAACGCGCATGTCGTCGAGAACGCCACGGACATCACCGTGCAGCTGCTCGACAACCGTTCGCTGAAGGCGAAAGTCGTCGGCACCGATCCCGGCTCCGACGTCGCGGTGCTCAAGGTCCAGGCCGGCAACCTCGTCGACCTGCCGATCGCCGATTCCGATCGCGCGGAAGTCGGCGATTTCGTCGTCGCCATCGGCAACCCGTTCGCCCTCGGCCACACCGTCACTTCCGGCATCGTGAGCGCGCTCGGCCGCTCCGGCATCAACCCGGAAGGCTACGAGGACTTCATCCAGACGGACGCGTCGATCAACCCGGGCAATTCCGGCGGCGCGCTCGTCAATCTCGGCGGGCAGCTCGTCGGCATCAACTCCGCGATCCTCTCGCGCACCGGCGGCAACATCGGCATCGGTTTCGCGATCCCGGCGAACATGATGAAGATCGTGATGAACCAGCTGATCAAGTACGGCGCCGTGAAGCGCGGCGTGCTCGGCGTGAACATCCAGACGCTGGCACCCGAGATCGCGCAGAGCATGGACCTGCCGCCAACCACTCAGGGTGCGCTGGTGTCGCAGGTCGTCGAAGGTTCAGCGGCCGAAAAGGCAGGCGTCAAGGCGGGCGACGTCATCACGGCCGTCAATGGCCGCCCGGTGAAGGACGCCGGCAGCCTGCGCAATTCGATCGGCCTGCTCAGCATCGGCGAGAAGGTGGACCTCTCGCTGCTGCGCGACGGCAAGCCGCGCCGCGTGACCGCGACGGTCAGCGAGCGTGACGCAACGGCCGAAGCCAAGGCGAGCGGCGCGCATTCGGGCCTCGATGGCGCCGACATCACGGATGGCCCGAACGGCGTGCTGATCCGCGCCGTCGCCGAGGGCAGCCCGGCGGCGCAGCGTGGCCTGCGCGCCAATGACGTGATCCTCGCGGTCGGCCGCGTGCGCGTCACCAGCGTGGCGGAGTTCCGCAAGGCCACCGAAGGGCTCGAGGCGTTCGTGCTGCAGATACGCCGTGGCAATGCGATGCTCGTGATCCCGATTCGCTGAGCCAACGACTCACGTCCCACGAGGTCGCAGCACATGTCACTGCAGGTCTGCGTCCTCGGCGGGACGGGTTTCATCGGCCAGGAGATCGTGGCGCGGCTCGGCGCAGCCGGCCACGACGTGAAGGTGCTCACGCGCAACCCCGCGCAGCACCGGGATTTGCAGGTCCTGCCGTCGGTACGGCTGGTCCGCGCCGACGTGCATGACGAACAGCGGCTCGACGACGAGTTCCAGGGCTGCGACGCGGTCATCAACCTGGTCGGCATCCTCAACGAGACCGGGCTCGGACGCGGCAACGGGGCGCAGTTTCGTCGCGTGCACACCGAGCTGCCGCAGAAATGCGTGCGCGCCTGCCGCGCCGCCGGCGTCAGGCGCTACCTGCACATGAGCGGCCTGAAGGCCGATTCACAGCGCGGTCCGAGTCATTATTTGACGTCGAAGGGACTCGCCGAGGATTACATCCGCGAGCACTGTGCAGCAGGATCACCGGAGTTCGTGATTTTTCAGCCGTCGGTCGTGTTCGGGCCGGGCGATGCCTTCATCAACAACTTCGCCAGCATCCTGAAAATCACGCCGGGCCTGCTGCCGCTGGCCTGCGCCGACGCGAAATTCGCGCCGGTCTACGTCGGCGACGTGGCCGCTGCGTTCGTCACGTGCCTGGAACGAAAAGACGCCGCGGGTCGCACGTTCCAGTTGTGCGGCCCCGACGTGATGACGCTCGGCGACATCGTGCGGCTGACAGCCCACTACCTCGGGCTCAAGCGCAGGGTGATCCCTTTGCCGCGCACTGTTTCGCGCGTGCAGGCAGCGGTCATGGACTTCGTCCCGGGCAAGCCGTTCTCGACCGACAACTTCCTGTCTGCCACGCTCGACTCCACGTGCGACCGCGACGGGCTGGCCGAACTCGGCCTCGAGCGGACGGCGATGCGCAGCGTATTGCCGCGCTACCTGCAGCCACGCTGAGTATCAGCGCGCCGTGCCGAGGGGCGCGTCGCACAGCTGGGCGTGGCGATTCCTCACGTCGAGCCGGCGGGTCGATTCTACCGCAGCATAGAACGCTGGCAGCGAACCTGCCGCCTGCAACGTGTGCTGCAGGCCGGGCACGCAATCCTCGTACGTCGCGACCGCCGCCAGGTGCGCATTGTTCAGCGTGCGCGCGAACCAGCCGTCGTAGCCGGCATACCCGCCCCAGCGAGCACGCAGCTGCTCGTAGCGGAACTCGAGCTGGCCGAATTCGCGCTGCTTCTCGATACGCATGGCGTCGGGCGGCATGTCCGAGGCATACAGCTGCGCCAGCTCGCCGCGTGTATCGCGCAACAGCGCCGCAAAGTCCTTCTGTCGCGCCACCGCGGCCTCGTGCGTGGCGATCTCGCCCGCCCTGCCCTGCTGCAGCAGCCAGCGGCGGATGCCTTCATCCTCGACAACGCTTGCGAACGCCTCGTTCATCGCGCTGTCGTCGGCGAAGTAGAGCCGCTCGTGCGCGAGCTCGTGAAAGATCGTGCCGACGAGACGCGTGTCGCGCCATCCAAGCATCGAACCGAACACCGGATCCGGCAGGCGACCCAGCGTGGAGTACGTCGGGACGCCGTCCACGCTGACGTCGTTACCGCGCAACGAAAGCTTGCGGCCGTACGAGCGCGCGCTGGCCTCGTTGAAATAGCCGCGGTACGTGATGCATCCCGTGATCGGAAAGCACCAGCGGCGCGGTTCGACCGCGAACTCCGGCGTCGCGACCACGTTGTGCACGACGTACGGCCGACCCATGTCCGCGTAGTTGCGGTAACTCTTGCCGTCGTAAAGCGCGAGCTCGTGGATCGCGAAGTTGCGCGCAGCCTCCACGAGCTGCAGTCGTTCGCGCGTGTGCGGCGGTGTCGACGGGTTCGCGAGCACGTCTGCAATCGGCTCGCTGCGATGGATCACCTCGGCCTGGCCGCTTGCTGCCTGCATGACGTAGCAGCCGCTCAGCGCGAGTGCTGCGCTGGCGATGGCGGCGATTCGCAGGCGGTGCGTGAGCATGCGGCGAGCTTAGCGAAGCCGCTCAGGCGTGCGTAGTGTCATTGCGGCTGCATCGCAGTGGAGTCGCACGTCGCCCAGGACTGCTGCAAGCGGCCGACCCGGGACCTTTCCCCGAGCTTGGAAAGGCAGACACGCGCCCGGGGAAAGGTCCCGGATCGGCCGCTTGCGACATGGCGCACGCAGCGTTGAGAGCGCCGGAACGCAGACTCGAGCCACGGCACTCCGATCGCTGACCGTGACCGCCGGAATCGATCGTCACGACGAGCCGCTGAGACGGCATCGCCGCAAGGCGTTTCCCGCGCAACAGAACACTGTGGCCGATTTCCACCGCTCTTTGATGGCGAAGTGCGGCACGCTACTTGAGAGTCTCTTCCGGCCTCGCATGCGTCAGGCTGCGTGCGCCGTGCGAATCGTCGGGCGTGGGATGCTGCCCCGCCTTGGTCATTGCGATATCGCCCGACGAGTCGCTCAGGCGCTGTCGCGCAAGCGACCGATCCGTGGCTTTTCCAGGCGCGTGTCTGCCTTTCGCGGGTCGGCGTGTCGCCCGGGCGTCGGAATCGAAACCGAATTCCAGCCCCCGGGCACCCACGCCTCGTACCGAACTCGGCTACGATTCAGCAATGAAAACTTACCTGGTGGGCGGAGCGGTGCGCGACGCGCTGCTCGGACGGCCCTTCACCGAACGCGACTACGTGGTCGTCGGCGCCCGGCCCGACGACCTGCTTGCGCTCGGCTACCGCCCGGTCGGCAAGGACTTTCCCGTCTTCCTGCATCCGCAGAGCGGCGACCAGTACGCGCTCGCCCGGACCGAGCGCAAGACCGGCGCCGGCTACTACGGCTTCGCCACGCGCTTCTCGCCCGACGTGACGCTCGAGGAAGACCTCGCGCGGCGTGACCTCACGATCAACGCGATGGCGCAGTCGATCGAAGGCAACGATGGCGGCAGCGACATCGTCGATCCGTACGGTGGCCACCGTGATCTCGAGGCTCGTGTCCTGCGCCACGTCTCACCCGCTTTCGTCGAGGACCCGTTGCGCGTGCTGCGCGTCGCGCGTTTCGCCGCGCGCTTCGCGCCACTTGGCTTCACGATCGCGCCCGAGACGCTGCAGCTGATGCAGGACATCGTGCGCTCCGGCGAGCTGCGGGCCCTGGTAGCCGAACGCGTCTGGGTCGCACCCGAGCGCGCGCTCGGCGAGAAGACGCCTGCGGTGTACTTCGAGGTGCTGCGCCAGTGCGGTGCGCTCGCAGTGCTCTTGCCGGAGATGGATTGCTTGTTCGGCGTGCCGCAGCCCGAGAAGTGGCACCCCGAAATCGACACCGGCATTCACACGCTGCAGGTGCTGGACGTCGCCTGCGAGCTGTCGAGTGAAACGACGGTGCGCTTTGCCGCGCTCGTGCACGACCTCGGCAAGGGCGTCACGCCGCGCGACCAGTGGCCGCGGCATGTCGGTCACGAACAGGCGGGCGTCCGCGTCATCGGCCAGATGTGCGAGCGGCTCAAGGTGCCCACCGAGCACCGCGAACTGGGCCAACTCGTGTCCCGCGAACACCAGCGCATCCATCGCGCGGCTGAACTGCGCGACGCGACCGTGCTCGAGGTGCTGGAAGCTGCCGACGCCTTTCGCCGCCCGGAGCGCTTCGACCGATTGCTGCTTGCCTGCGAGGCGGATGCGCGCGGACGCGGCCCGGAGTTGCGGGCGCGAACCTACCCCCAGGCGCGGTTTTTTCGCGACCGTTTCAAAGCGGCGGCAGCGGTCAAGCTCGACGTCGACGTAATGCAGCAGCTGGCCGGGCCCGCCATTGCGCAGGCGCTGCGCGTTGCCCGGGTCGAGGCGATCAGCGACGTCCGGGGGCGCTGAAGACGCTCGACGTCACGCTACAACGAGTGCCGCAGGTCCCGCGTCGCAAAGCCTCGCAACGGCGAATCGTAGTCCTTCGCGAGCGCGATGACCTTGAAGCGTTCACCCATTTCACCCGGCAGCGTGAGCACCATCGCCTGGCGTGACAGGTTCAGGCGCTGGACCAGTTCGAGTCCCTCGACGTTGGCGACGAAATCGCCAAGGCCGCAACCGATCAGGAAATGCGCCTGCGTCGTGTAGCCGGCAACTTCGCAACCCGCGCCTTGCGCCGCTGCGGCAACGGCCGTGAAATCGACCCACGCGGTGATGTCCTGCAGGCCGACGCGAGTGAGCGCGTCCTCGTGGAAGCGGTGTCGAAAGTGACAGAGCAGCGTGCCGCGCGTGCGTTCGGCCGAGTAGTACTCGCGCCGTGGCAAGCCGTAGTCGATGAACAGCAGCACACCGCGCTCGAGCGAATACGCGATCGACTCGAACCAGGGGGCCAGGCCTGTGCACACCTCGGACTCGTACCCGTCCGGCAGCGCAATGCCGGCGTCCGCTTCGATCCTGCGCACTGCCGCGACCAGGCGCGAGGCCGCGCGCACTTCGGCCAGCTGCAGTTGACCAAACTCCGAACTCACCCCGAGCGCGTTGACCTCGCCACTGCGAATCGCGAAGCGCTCGATCGTCAGCGCGTCGAGCACTTCGTTCGCCAGGATCATGCCGGTGAAAGGCACTGCGGGCAGGGAATCGAGCCACCGCACGCGCGGCAGGAGGTGCGGGACGACCTGTTCGAGGGTCTCGCGCTGGCGCTCGCGCAGGTCCGCGCTGAGATCGAGAATCCAGTATTCGGCCGGCAGCGCGCCATGCCGCTCGAGTTCGGCGAGCAGCTCCGCAGCCATCGCGCCGGAACCCGCCCCGAGTTCGAGCAGGCGCGATTCCGGCCCCAGCCCCTGCAGCACTTCGGCGCACTGCAGCGCCAGGCAGCGGCTGAACACCGGGGCCACCTCGGGCGCCGTGATGAAATCGCCCGCCGCACCGAACTTGCGCGCCCCGGCGCTGTAATAGCCGAGGCCGGGCTCATAAAGTGCCAGCTGCATGAAACGGTCAAAGCCGATCCAGCCGCCCTCGGCCACGATCTCTGCATGGATGCGCTCCGTGAGTGCTGCGCTGTGCGCCGCCTCCTCGGGTGTCAGCTCGGGCAGGTCCAGGGGCACGGTCATCGGTGGTGGAATCCTTTCGCGGACAGCCCGATGCGACTGCGGTATCTTGCTATCGGGCACGCGCAGCGAGGGACTCCGACGCGCGAGCCCACCCACGACATTGCACCGATGCGCGAACCCATGAGCAACGCTGCCGACTTTCCGCTGGCTGGACGCTGCGCGCTGGTGACGGGCGGCGCTCGCCGGCTGGGCGAAGCAATCGTACGCAGGCTGCACGCGGGTGGTGCGTCGGTCGCCGTGCATCACCGCTCGTCGGGTGACGAGGCCGACAACCTCATCAGCGAGCTCAATGCCACACGATCCGGGTCTGCCGCGGCCTTCGCCTGCGACCTGCTCGAAGTCGCAGCGCTGCCGGCTCTCATCGCGGACGTGGTCGCACGGTTTGGTCGGCTCGACATCCTGGTCAACAACGCGTCGAGCTTCATGCCGACGCCCGTCGGCACGATCACGGCGGAGCAATTCGACGACCTCGTCGGCACCAACCTGCGGGCGCCGCTGTTCCTGTCGCAAGCTGCAGCACCTGAACTGCGCAGGACTCGCGGCCTGATCCTGAACCTTGCGGACATCCACGGCATGCGGCCGTTGCGGGCACACCCGGTCTACTCGGCCGCGAAGGCTGGCCTGATCATGCTGACGAAATCGCTCGCGCGCGAACTCGGTCCCGACGTGCGGGTGAATGCGATTGCGCCCGGTCCGGTGCTGTGGCCCGAGGGCGGGCTCGACCCGGCACTGCAGGACGAAATCGTTGCGAAGACCGCCCTGAAGCGCACCGGCTCGCCGGACGACATTGCGCGCACGGCCTTTTTCTTTGCGGCTGACGCACCCTACGTCACGGGCCAGGTCCTCGCGGTCGACGGCGGACGCGGCATCTGACCCGCCTTGCGGGGTGAACTGGCCCGCCGGGCGTCATGCCCCTGTCGCCACGCGCGGGCTTCACGCCAGCTCCACCGGCCGCATGGCGTGCGCTGCCTGCGTCACCCGCATGTCCCGCCACAGCTCACCCAGCGTGCGCCGCGCGATCGGGTGCACGATCCCCGGCGCGATCTCGGCCGCCGGACCCAGCATGTAGGGCCGCTTGAGCAGGTCGGGCCGCGGCAGCGTGAGCCCCGGCTCGGCACAGACCGTGTCGCCGAACAGGAGAATATCGAGGTCCATCGCGCGTGGGGCCCACTTCGGCGCCAGGCGCTCGCGTCCGCAGGCGGTCTCGGCCGCATGCAGCCGTTCGATCACCTGGTGCACGGTCAGTCCGGTCTGGAAACCGATCACGAGGTTGACGAATTCGTCGCCCTTGAAACCGACGGCGGCATTGGCGTACGCGCGGGACACTGTGAGCGGCGCGAAGGCGTGGTTGATCACGTCGAGCGCGCGACGCAGGTTCTCCAGCGGCGCGACGTTGCTGCCCGCCGCGCAAGACCGCCGTGGTGCTCACGGCGCAGGGTAGTCTGTGCGTCGACGCTCGATGACGATGCCGACGTCGCGGGAACCGCGCAGCGCCCTGCCTTGCTTGTTCAGGCGAACCTTGACAGCGGGCACGTCGAATTCCGTCAGGACGACCTGCGCAATGCGGTCGATCAGCGTCTCGACCAGCTGGAAACTCCGACTCGCTCACGAACTGCAGCAGGCGCTTCGACACCTTT
>JADIZR010000020.1 GCA_016704655.1 Pseudomonadota bacterium
AGCTCGATCGCCGCCTCGTCGCTAGGGAGGTGCCTGCGGATCTTGATGATCTTGCGCAGCTGCATGTGCAGGCTCTCGATCGCGGTGGAGCGGTCTAATCCTTCCTGTCCTTCCTGTCCTTCCTGCCCTTCCTGTCCTTCCTGTCCTTCCTGCCCTTCCTACCCTTCCTACCCCTTCCTCACTCGTGCCGACGGCTCGTCAGGTCACGATGGCGGACGAGTGCCACGCCATCGCTGCTGCGGAAATGCGCAGCCAGGCGCTCGGCCAGGTACACCGACCGGTGCTGGCCGCCGGTGCAGCCGACGGCAACGGTGAGATAGCTGCGGTTGGATCGCACCAGCGAGGGCAGCCAGCGTGCGATGAAGTCACGCACGTCCTCGAAAAACCGGTTCACTTCGGCCTCCTTGTCGAGGAACCGCGCCACCGGCTCATCACGTCCGGTCAGCTCCCGCAGGGCCGGGTCCCAGTATGGGTTCGGCAATGCACGAGCGTCGAACACGAAGTCCGCGTCGTCAGGCACACCGTGCCGATAAGCGAACGACTGGAACAGGAGCGACGGCCCGGACTTCGCGCGGTCGACTACGCGTCCCCGGATCAGTTCGCGCAGCTCGTGCACCGACAGTCGCGAGGTATCTATCGTCAGGTCGGCCGCATTGGCGAGCGGTGCCAGCAGTCGTTCTTCCTGCTCCAGGGCCTCCATGAGACCCACGCCGTGGCGAGTGAGCGGATGCCTGCGCCGCGTTTCGCTGAAACGCTTGAGCAGCGTCTCGCGATCGGCGCGCAGGAACAATGTTTCGCACGCGATGCCGCTCTTGCCCAGCGTCTCGACCAGCCGCGGCACCTCCGCGAGGTCTTCAGGGCGATTGCGCGCATCGACGCCGACCGCCGTCTGGCGGTACGTGGATTCGCTGGTGCGGACGGTGTAGGCGATGAATCCGGGCAGGAGGCCGGCCGGGATATTGTCGACGCAATAAAAGTCGAGGTCCTCCAGCATGTCGAGCGCGACGCTCTTGCCGGAGCCGGACAGCCCGCTGACTACGATCAATCGCATCTGACGCCACCACCCCTGCGCAGAACGCCTAGCAGTCTGGATTGTCGCCGGATTCGGGGTCCGCCGTCAGGGTGAAATCCCGGTTCCGTGACGGTGTCGCGCCGCCTGCGGGTCGCGGTGCTTTTCCTTGTGGCGGCGCACCTGCTCGTCGAGCTTGTCCGCCATGAGGTCGATGGCGGCATACATGTCGTCGTGGACGGTGGCCGCATGCACGGTGGTGCCGGACAGTCGAATCGTGGTTTCGGCCTCGTGCCGCAGCTTCTCGACCGTAAGCGTACAGTGCACGTCGATGACGCGGTCGCAGTGCCGCAGGATGCGCGCAATCTTCTTCTCGACATAATTCCGCAGCGGCGGCGTGATCTCGACGTGGTGTCCGCTCAGGTTGACTTGCATCGTCCCGACCTCCTCTTGGTTTAGGTGCTGCCTCGCGTCAAGCAGATCGCGGCCGCGGGGGTCGGTTCCTGCCGGCACTGTATTCATGCATGGGCGCGGGCGGCCGTCTGCCTGCGTTCGCTCGACGCAGCGAGGCCGAGTGCCTCGCGGTACTTGGCGACGGTCCGCCTCGCCACCTTGACGCCTTCGTCCGCCAGCAGCGTCGCCAGCTGGGCGTCGCTCAGCGGCTTCCCGGGCACTTCCTCCGCGATCAGCTTGCGGATGCGGGCGCGGATGGCGACCGACGATACGTCCTCGCCGTCGGCGCCGGAGACGTGACTGGAGAAAAAATACCGGAACTCGAAGATGCCGCGCGGCGTGTGCATGTACTTGCCCGTCGTCACGCGCGAGATCGTCGATTCGTGCATCGACACGGCCTCGGCCACGTCGCGCAGGATCATGGGTTGCATCGCTTCGTCGCCGCGCTCGAGAAACGCCGCCTGTCGCTGGACGATCGAGCGGGCCACCTTCAGCAGCGTCTCGTTGCGGATCTCGAGGCTGCGGATCAGCCAGCGCGCTTCCTGCAGCTGTGCACGCAGCGAGGCGTAATCGGCCGAACGTGTGACCAGGCTGGCATAGCCCTGGTTGACCTTCAGGCGCGGCACCGAGCCCGCATTGAGTTCGACGGCCCAGCCCTGTTCGGTGCGGCGCACGAACACGTCGGGGACGACGTACTCGGGTTGCGCGCCTGCGAAGGCCGAGCCCGGCCGCGGGTGGCAGCTGCGCACGAGCGCAAGCGCAACCTGCAGTGAATCCTCCTCGACGCCGAGCGCACGGCGCAGCGTGGCGAGATCCTTGTCCGCAACGGACTGGAGATGGTCGCGTGCGATGCCGATCGCGAGATCGCGTCCCAGCGTGTCTTCGTCCAGCTGTGCGAGCTGGAGGATCAGGCACTCGCTCAGCGTGCGGGCGCCGACGCCGGCCGGATCGAGCGTCTGCACGATCGCCAGCACCTGTTCGACGTCCGCCAACGTGACGGGAAGGTCGGCGCTCAGGTCCCGGGCGATGTCGGCGGTCGTCAGGGTGAGGTAGCCGTCATCGTTCAACGCGTCGACGATCGCCTCGCCGATCCACACCTGGCGCGGATCGAGCGGGCCGATCTCGAGCTGCCAGACCAGGTGCTGGTGCAGGTCGCGGCCGCGTTCATCGGTGAACTCGAGTGGGCGGTCGTCGTCGTCGGGGCGGGACCCGTCGCCGGACGGCGTCGAGGACTCGGCCCAGGGGTCTTCCATCTCGACGATGACGTCGTCCGGGCCGGGGTCGTCGGATTCGGCGGCTTCGCCTCCTTCGGTGGACTCGATTTCCGGCTCGCCCGTCGGCGTGACCTGGTCGAGCGGGGTGAGATCGATCGAGTCGTCCTCCTCCTGCTCGAGCATGACGTTGGTCTCGAGCGCCTCCATCACCTGTGCCTGCAGCTCGAGCACGGGCAGTTGCAGCAGCTTGATGGCCTGCTGCAGCTGCGGGGTCATCGTAAGCTGCTGACCGAGCTTGAGTTGCAGGGCCGGCTTGAGCATTGACGAATCGGCGATCGAAGCGAAAGCGGGCTGGCGTGGGTGGGCTCGCGCCAGACGTGTCAGAGACGGAAATCCTGGCCCAAGTAGACCTCACGCACCTGAGGATTGGCAAGAATCTCTTCCGCCGAACCGGACGCGATCACACTTCCGGCGCTGACGATGTAGGCGCGGCTGCAAATGCCAAGTGTTTCACGCACGTTGTGGTCGGTGATCAGTACGCCGATGTTGCGCGAACTGAGGTGGCGGATGATGCGCTGGATGTCGATCACCGAAATCGGATCCACGCCGGCGAACGGCTCGTCGAGCAGGATGAAGCGTGGCTCCGCGGCCAGCGCGCGCGCGATCTCGACGCGCCGGCGTTCGCCGCCCGACAGGCTCATGCCGCTGCTCGACCGGATGTGACCGATGTGCAACTCCTCGAGCAGGGCATCCAGCGCTGAAAGGCGCGCGTCATCGTCGTCGAGGTCGGCTCGCGTCTCGAGGATCGCCAGGATGTTGTCCTCGACCGATAGTTTACGAAACACTGACGCCTCCTGCGGCAGGTAGCCGACGCCCAGCTGGGCGCGACGGTACATCGGCAGGCGTGTCAGTTCCTGGTCGTCGAGGTGGATGCGGCCTTCGTCGCACGGCACCAGGCCGACGATCATGTAGAAGGCGGTGGTCTTGCCGGCGCCGTTCGGGCCGAGCAGGCCGACGACTTCGCCGGAGGTCACCTCGAGCGACAGGTCTTTCACCACCTGCCGCGAGCGATAGCTCTTGCCCAGCGCCTCGGCGCGCAACCGGCTCGTCGTCATGGGCCGCTGCCACTGTCGGGCTTTGCCGCAGGAGTCTTCTGCGGGGGATTGATCGTGATCTTCACGCCGCCCGGGTCTTTCTCGTTCGGGTTGGCCTGCACGCGCTCGCGGCCGATGTCGTACACCAGCGTGTTGCCGCGAATCTCGTTGTTGCCGTCGGTGAGCCAGGCATCTCCCGTCAGGCGCACGGTTGCGGCCTTGACGTCGTAATCGATGGCGGCCGCGCGTCCCCGCGCCACCTGGTTCTTTTCCTTGAGCCGCTGCTCGAACTGCGCCGGCGTACCCTTGATCGAAGCGCTGGCGATCGCGTTGTTGCGGAACATCACGCGTGCCTCGCTCGACTGCAGCTTGCCGCCGGGCACAGTGATCGTCACGTCGCCCAGCAGCCGCCACTCGGAGTTGTTGAACTCGAGCCCGGTCGCACTTGCCTGCTGCGCGGTGACCTCGAGGCCACCCTGCGTGATTTTCACGCGCTTGAACAGCAGCGTGTTGTTCTTGTAGTCGAAATCCGACGATGCGGCTTCGAGGTTGATCGGGAGTTCCGAGTTGCCCGCGGGCAGTCCGGTCTGCGCGCCAGCAAACGGAACGGTGCCCAGCAGCGTCACGCTGGCCAGGAGCAGGCTGCGCGCCGGTCGGCGCTTAAGGAATGAACTGGCCATTGACGTTCGATTCTAGCCGCAGCGTTCCCTGGTTCAAACCGACGCGCATGCCGCGTCCGCGCAACTGGTGGGTTCCGATGTCCACGGTCACGGCTGCCGCCGTCTGCACTACGTTCGTGCGCGTGTCGTAAGCCAGCTCGTCAGTGCGGATGACGGCTTGGCCCTCGCCGCGCTCTGCCGTGCCGACCACGAGCACGTTGCCCTCCAGCTGCAGCGACCCGCGGTCGCTCGGCAGGCGTCCGCGATCCGCGGTCACGCGCCACTCACCCTGCTTCTGCGTGGTGTAGTCCAGTTCGATCTGTGCCAGGTGCACGCTCTGGTCGGCGAGCTGCTGCTCGATCGAGCGGGCGCGTACCACGACCCGCGGTCTGCCGTCCGCGCCGAGTTCCGTGAGCCTGGCGTCGTTCAGGTAATAGCCGCGTTCGTCCGCGGCGGCGGTGGACTCCGTTGCATCGTCCGGACTGCCCGCCAGCATGTTGAGCAGCAGGGCGCCGCCGGCCACCACCGCGACCATCGTCACGATGCGCTGGATCAGGTGCCGTGTGCGGTCAGCAGCAGATCGCATACTTCTCTCACGGCACCGTGGCCGCCGGCCGCAGGCGTGGTCCAGTGGGCTGCGGCGCGCGCCGTCGCATGGGCATCCGCCACGGCGACCGCCAGGACTGCGCGCTCGAGCATCGGCACGTCGGGAGTGTCGTCGCCCACGCAGGCCAGCGCGTCGGCAGCGACCTGCAGTTCGTGCAGGAGTTCGTCGAGTGCAGCGCGCTTGTCGGCAATGCCCTGGCGCACGTGGCGAATGCCCAGTTCAGCCGCGCGGCGCGCGACCGCCGGCGAATCGCGGCCGGAAATGATGGCGACGGCGATGCCGGCGCGCTGCACGGCGACGATGCCGGAGCCATCACGCACGTGGAAGACCTTGGTTTCCTCGCCATGGGCGGTGATGTGCAGGCGGCCGTCGGTCAGGACGCCGTCGACGTCGAGCACCAGCAGCCGGACCCGACGGGCACGCTCGAGCAGGGCCGGATCGTGCTGCGTCACATGACACCCGCGCGCAGCAGGTCGTGGACATTGAGGGCGCCGACCAGCAGCCGGTCGTCATTCGACTGCACGACCGGCAAGGACGTGATGCGATGCGTTTCCATCAGATGCACGGCTTCGGCCGCGAGCATCCGCGGCTCCGCAACCTTGCACTTCGTCGTCATGACGTCGGCCATGCGCGTGGCGTGGATATCGAGCTGCCGGTCGAGCGTGCGACGCAGGTCGCCGTCCGTGAAGATTCCAAGCACGCGGCCAGCGGCGTCCACCACGGTGGTCATGCCGAGGCCCTTGCGGCTCATTTCGAGCAGGCCGGCGCTCAGCGGCGTGTCCGGGCCGACCCGCGGCAGCTCGTCGCCTTTGCGCATGACGTCCTCGACGTGCAGCAGCAGGCGCCGGCCGAGGCTGCCGCCCGGGTGCGAGCGCGCGAAGTCTTCCTCGGTGAAGCCGCGGGCCTCGAGCACAGCGATCGCGAGCGCGTCACCCATGGCGAGGGTTGCCGTCGTGCTCGCCGTCGGCGCGAGGTTGAGCGGACAGGCTTCGGCGGGCACGCTGACGTCGAGCGTGACGGTGGCGTAGCGGGCCAGGGTGGAACTGCCGTTGCCCGTCAATGCGAGCAACGGCACGTCGAGCCGCTTGATGACCGGCAGGATGGTCAGCAGCTCGTCCGTCTCGCCGGAGTTCGAGAGTGCGAGCACGACGTCGGCCGCCGTGATCATGCCGATGTCGCCGTGGATCGCTTCGCCGGGATGCAGGAAAAAAGACGGGGTGCCGGTGCTGGCGAGCGTCGCGGCGATCTTGCTGCCGACGTGGCCCGACTTGCCCATGCCGGTCACGACGACCTTGCCAGTGCAGGCCATGACGACGTCACAGGCGCGGGCGAACGAGTCGTCGAGACGGTGCTCCAGGGCCGCGACGGCTGCGGCCTCGGTGGCGAGGACACGGCGGCCGCGGGCGATCATCAGGCTCGGGTCGGTCATGGCACGGTCGGGTCGATCCAGGAAGGCCCACAGTCTACAGCCTACAGCCGGCACGCCTTCTCCTTTAGGAATCGCGGGCTGTATCCGACCCGGCGAAACCACCATGACGGCCGACGAAGTCACCCAACTGATCCACGCCGGCCTGCCCGGTGCCCAGGTCCGCGTGCTGACCGACGACGATACCCATTTCGAGGCCATCGTCATTGCGACCCAGTTCGAGGGCAAGCGCTCCATCCAGCGCCACCAGCTCGTGTACGCGGGGCTGGGCGCCAGGATGGGACGCGAGGTCCACGCCCTGTCGATCCAGGCCTACACCCCTGCCGAGTGGCAGACCGAGCGGGGCGGCGCCGAGCCGCGCTGACCAGGAGCCGAGCCGTGGACAAACTGCAGATTCGGGGCGGCGTGCCGCTCGACGGCGAAGTACGCATTTCGGGCGCCAAGAACGCCGCCCTGCCGATCCTGGCGGCCACGCTGCTCGCGGACTCGCCGGTCGTCGTCAGCAACGTGCCGCACCTGCGTGACGTCACCACCATGATCGAACTGCTCGGCCGCATGGGTGCCAGCGTGACGGTCGACGAGCGCATGCGTGTCGAGGTCGACCCCACGACGACGAACGAGACCTCCGCCCCGTACGAGCTCGTCAAGACCATGCGCGCTGCAATCCTCGTGCTCGGCCCGCTGGTCGCAAAATATGGCCGCGCCGATGTCTCGCTGCCCGGCGGCTGCGCCATCGGCGCGCGTCCGGTCAACATCCACGTCGCTGGCCTGCAGGCCATGGGCGCGGAAGTTCACATCGAGAACGGCTACATCCGGGCCCGCGCCGGGCGCCTGCGGGGCGCGCGGATCGTCATGGACACGGTCACCGTCACCGGCACCGAGAACCTGATGATGGCCGCGTGCCTGGCTGACGGGCAGACGATTCTCGAGAACGCGGCGCGCGAGCCGGAAATCGTGGACCTGGCCCAGTTCCTGATCGCCATGGGCGCGAAAATCAGCGGACACGGCACCGACACCATCCTGGTCGAGGGCGTCGAGCGGATGCACGGCACGCACTATGAGGTGCTGCCGGACCGCATCGAGGCTGGCACGTACCTGGTCGCCGGCGCGATCACGGGCGGCAGGGTCCGTGCGCGCAACGCCCGGGCCGAGCACCTGGACGCGGTGCTGGGCAAGCTGATCGAAGCCGGCGCGGAAGTGATCCGCGGCGAGGGTTTTGTCGAGGTCAACATGCATGGTCGCCGGCCCAGGTCGGTCGACATCCGGACGGCGCCACACCCGGGGTTTCCGACCGACATGCAGGCCCAGTTCGCGGCCTTGAACACCGTCGCGGACGGGGTCGGCACCATCGTGGAAACGATTTTCGAGAACCGGTTCATGCACCTGCTCGAAATGCGGCGCATGGGCGCGGAAATCCGGCTGGAAGGCAATACGGCGATCATCAAGGGCGTGCCGAAGCTGACCGCTGCGCCGGTCATGGCCACCGACCTGCGCGCTTCGGCCAGTCTCGTCATCGCGGGGCTGGTGGCCGAGGGCACCACGGACGTCGAGCGGATCTACCACATCGACCGTGGGTACGAATGCATCGAGGAAAAGCTGGCGGGCCTGGGTGCACAGATCCGGCGCATGAACGACAGGGGCTAGGAAGGGGAGGAAGGGGAAGAAGGGGAGGAAGGGGAGGAAGGGTCAGAGAACGCTTTACTTCTTAACCTTCCTGTCCTTCCTGTCCTTCCTGTCCTTCCTGTCCTTCCTGTCCTTCCTCCCTTCCTCCCCTTCCCTCGAGCCCTACTCCCTAACCCATTTTGGCTATAATGCGCTGCTGCCCCCGGGGATCGTGGGGATGACCAGTGGCAGCACCGTTTACGTTTCGTGTGCAGAACCGGCGTCGTGCGCGCCGCACCAGGCCTGGCAGTGGCCGGACACTGAGGAGAGAGCTGGATGACCGAAGTAGTCGATGCGGGCAGGCGCCATTTCCTGACCGTCGCCACTGTCGCGGCCGGCGCCGTGGGCGCTGCGTTCGTCGCCGTACCGTTCCTGGCGTCATGGAAGCCGAGCGCCCGTGCCAAAGCCATGGGCGCGCCGGTAGAAGTGGACATCAGCAAGCTCGAGCCGGGCGCGATGCTCAAGGTCGAGTGGCGCGGCAAGGCTGTCTACATCGTGCACCGTACGCCGCAGATGCTGGCCCAGCTCGAAGGCATCGTCGGCGAGCTGCGCGACCCCGAATCGGCGGAGTCCGACCAGCCCGAATTCGCCAAGGGAGCCGCGCGCGCGCTGAAGCCCGAATACCTGGTACTCGTCGGCGTCTGCACGCACCTCGGCTGCGCGCCGCTCGACAAGTTCAGCCCTGGCGACGTCACGGTCTCGGCAGACTGGCAGGGCGGCTTTTTCTGCCCCTGCCACGGTTCCAAGTTCGACATCTCGGGGCGCGTCTACAAGAACGTGCCGGCGCCCACCAACCTGCCCGTGCCGCCGTACCAGTTCGTGACCGATACCCGCATCCTGATCGGCGCTGAGAAGGGGAACGCGTGATGAGCAGCAGTAACAGAAGGCGGCCACGAAATCCGGTGGCGGCATGCTGTCCGGCCTGACGACGTGGATCGACGAGCGCTTCCCGCTGACGGCCCTGTGGAAATCGCAGGTGTCCGAGTACTACGCGCCGAAGAACATGAACTTCTGGTACTACTTCGGCTCGCTCGCCCTGGTCGTGCTGGTGATCCAGATCCTCTCGGGCCTGTTCCTGACGATGAACTACAAGCCGTCGTCCGCCGACGCCTTCGGTTCCGTCGAATACATCATGCGCGACGTGGAGTGGGGCTGGCTGATCCGCTACATCCACTCGACCGGCGCCTCGGCGTTCTTCATCGTCGTCTACCTGCACATGTTCCGCGCGCTGCTGTACGGGTCGTACCAGAAGCCGCGCGAGCTGCTGTGGATCTTCGGCATGCTGATCTATCTGGCGCTGATGGCCGAGGCCTTCTTCGGCTACCTGCTGCCCTGGGGCAACATGTCCTACTGGGGCGCGCAGGTGATCGTGTCGCTGTTCGGCGCGGTGCCGGTGGTGGGCGATTCGCTCACGGAATGGATCCGTGGCGATTTCTACATCTCGGACGTCACGCTGAACCGCTTCTTCGCGCTGCACGTGGTCGCGATCCCGTTTGCGCTGGTCTTCCTGGTGATCGCGCACCTGATGGCGCTGCACGAAGTCGGCTCGAACAACCCGGACGGCGTCGAGATCAAGAAGGTCAAGGGGCCGGACGGCATCCCGCTCGACGGCATCGCGTTCCACCCGTACTACACGGTCAAGGACATGGTCGGCCTCGGGGTCTTCCTGATCCTGTTCGCGCTGGTCATCTTCTTCGCGCCGACGCTGGGCGGGTATTTCCTCGAGAACGCCAACTTCGATCCGGCGAACTCGCTGCAGACTCCGCCGCACATCGCGCCGGTGTGGTACTTCACGCCGTTCTACGCAATCCTGCGCGCCGTCCCGAGCAAGCCGCTCGGCGCCGCGCTGATGGGCATCGCCGTCGTGCTGTTCGTCTTCCTGCCCTGGCTCGACCGCGGCAAGGTCAAGTCGATCCGCTACCGCGGTCCGCTGTTCAAGTTCTTCCTGTACTCGTTCGCGATCAGCTTCCTGGCGCTGGGCTATCTCGGCCTGCAGCCGCCGACGCCGGCCTACACGCTTGCGGCGCGCGTCTTCACGGTCGTCTACTTCGCGTTCTTCCTGCTGATGCCGTGGTACTCGAGCATCGACAAGACCAAGCCCGTGCCGACGAGGGTCACCTACCATGCGCATTGATCGCCACAAGAAGCGGATCCTCGCGTTCATCGCTGCGCTGGCCGCGCTGCCTGCCGTCGGCCTGGCGGCGGGTGGTGAAGCTCACGTCGAGAAGGCCAACAACGACATCCACAACCAGGCATCGTTGCAGCGGGGCGCGAAGAACTTCGTCAACTACTGTCTCGCGTGCCATTCGGCCAGGTACGTGCGCTACAACCGCGTCGCAGCCGACATCGGGCTCACCGAGCAGCAGATGGTCGAAAACCTGCTCTGGTCCGGCGAGTCGCCGCACTCGACGATGACCAACGGCCTGCTTGCCGACGACGGCAAGCAGTGGTTCGGCGTGGCGCCGCCCGATCTGTCGCTGATCGCGCGCAGCAAGGGAACGGACTACGTCTACACGTTCCTGAAGTCGTTCTACGCGGACCCGGCCAAGGGCACCGGCGTCAACAACCTGTCGCTGCCCGGTACGGCGATGCCGCACGTGCTGTGGGAACTGCAGGGCACGCAGGAAGCCGTCTGGGAAGGCCACACGGACGCACAGGGCAACGTGCAGAAGCACTTCAAGGAATTCACGCTTGCCAGTCCCGGCAAGCTGACCCCTGAGGAATACGACGCCTTCGTTCGTGATACCGTCAACTTCCTCGAGTACATCGGTGAGCCGGTACAGGCCAGGCGCCAGGCGCTGGGCTACTGGGTCATCGCGTTCCTGGTGTTCTTCACGCTGCTCGCGTACGCGCTCAAGAAGGAATACTGGAAGGATGTGAAGTAAGCCGGCCCAGGCCGGCGCGGTCCCCATCGTCTCCTCCGTGGCGCCTGCTCGAGGCGCCACGCGGAGCGGCCGGGGAACTGCAGCCATCGCCGAGCGCGCAGCCTGCCGCGGTGGTTCGTGCTGCTGGACAAGGAGACTCCTCAGCATGATGACGCTCTATTCACGCGCCGTGGACGCGCGCTCTCACCGTGTGCGACTCGTGCTGGCCGAGAAGGCCCTCGCGACGCGTATCGTCGAAACCGACCTCGTGCGTCCGCCCGAGGACCTGATCGACCTCAATCCGTACCAGACCGTGCCGACGCTGGTGGACCGCGACGTCGTGGTCTACGAGCCCAACATCATCTGCGAGTACATCGACGAGCGCTTCCCGCATCCCTCGATGGCGTCGACGGATCCCGGTGCGCGTGCGCATGCGCGGCTCGCGCTGCGTCGCATCGAGCAGGAGTGGTATGCAGTCGCGGACACGCTCGAACCGGGTGCGGGCGGCGACCGGCGCGACAAGGACCGTGCGCGCAAGATGCTGACCGAAAGCATCCTGGCGTCGGAGCCGCTGTTCCGCATGCGGCCGTGGTTCCTGTCGGACCAGTTTTCCCAGCTCGACGCGGCGGTCGCCCCGATCCTTTGGCGCCTGTCGCGGTGGGACGTCGACGCGGCGGCGATCACCGCGGCCGCTCCCTCGGTCGACAAGTACGCGACGAAGGTTTTTGCCCGTCCAGCTTTCCAGCGTAGTCTCAGCGACGCGGAGCGCGACATGCGCAATCCGCCGTCGTCGCGTCGCTGAGGCACGGCGACTCTTGATCCCGCCCCGCTGTTGCGCGCGGCGCGGCATACTGGCGCCGTGACGACGAGCAGCACACCCCCGGCTCCTCCTGCGTCGGGCCCGCCCATGAAGGCGCGCCGGCCGTACCTGCTGCGCGCCATCCACGAGTGGATCTCCGACAGCCTCTGTACGCCCCATCTGGTCGTCGACGCGAACGCCGCCGGCGTCGAAGTGCCGCGGCAGTACGTCAAGGACGGCAAGATCGTCTTGAACGTGAGCTGGAACGCGACCGCGAACCTGCGTCTCGGCAACGAGGACGTGAGTTTCAGCGGGCGTTTCGGCGGAGCCAGCATGTCGGTGCGCGTGCCGATCATCGCGGTGCTCGCGATCTACGCGCGTGAAACCGGGCAAGGCATGATCTTCGCGGAAGACGACGCGGATCAGCCGTCGCAGTCGCCGACGGGCGGTACCGCGAGTGCACCGGGTTCTCCGGACGACGATCCGGGGCCGAAGCCGACCTCGCCGGCCGACAGTCGGCGCGCGCGGTTCAAGGTCGTCAAATAGCTGCGGCTGTCAGGCGCGGAGCCCGGGCTTCCGTCTCGCTCGCGCCGAAGCATGAGACGAGGCGCTGGCCGGTGCGTGCGGCGCGGGCCGTGGCCGCCAGCGCTCGAGCAACTCCCTTTCCTGCTCGGTGAAGGCACGTTCCGCCTCGAGCACGTATTCGCGGAAGCGTACGCCGGCTGCGGTAAGTGGCTGGCCCTTGAGCTGGACGATACCGTACCGCGTGCCGAGGTGAGGCTCTGACCCGAGCACCACGAGCCGCCCGCTCTCGAGCTCGTCTGCCACGCATGCGAGCGGCGCCACCATCAGGGCATCCGACCCGAGCACGATCTTCCTGACGGCGTCCAACGCGTTGAACTCGAGCGCCGGGAAGACCCGGTACGCTGCGGTCGCATCCGGCGAGCGGCGCTGCGCCAACCGGATCGGTTCGAGAGATCGGGGCGGGATCCGCGTCAGCGACGCGTAGGGATAGGCGAAACCGTCCGCGAGCCCCAATGGGCCGCGGCCGGCGAGCGGGTGTTCGCGGCGGGCAATGATAAAGGTCGGATGCGATGCGAGCGGCTCGATATCGAGGTCGTTCTCGCTGCCGAACGTGCTGAACTCCGCGACGAAGAACTCGATTTCTCGCGCCCTGAGCCGGCGCAGCAGCTCGTCCCAGTCGCGCATCATCATGCGCACGACGATACGCGGGTAGTCCGCGACAAACCGGGCGAGCGCGTCGGCGAGCATGGACTGGGCGGGGAACGGGCCGCCACCACGTGCAGGTGACCGCTCTGCAGGCCCCGCTCGCTCACCAGGTCGCGGTCGAGGTCGTCGGTAAGCTGTGCGATCTGGCGGATCCGGGCGACAAAGACGCGGCCGCTGTCGGTCGGCTCGACGCCGCTCGCCGTGCGGACGAACAGGCTGCTGCCGATTTCGCGCTCCACCGATTGGATGCTGCGCGAGAGCGCTGACTGGCTGAGTCCGAGCGCTGTCGCCGCGCGCGCGAAGCTGCCGTGCTCGTCGAGGGCGATCACGTGACGCATGTGGCGGAGTTCGAGCGGCATGCCCCGGACTCTACCGCAGGCATGCAGGGAATGCATTCAGTCGCCGAAATCCGCTTTTGTCGCATGAATCGTGCTAGGCGCGAGCCGCCACCGGTCGATCGTGCGTTGATGTCTGACTTTCCGGCGCCCGCTGCAGCGACAGGGTCTGGCGCAACCAGGCCATGCATGGAATGCATGTCTGGATCATCGCAATGCATCTGGCGCATAATGCGGCGGACAGGCGGCCGGTAACCGTCCCCGCTGGGCTGCGGGGAGGACCTCGCGACGGCCTGCCACCTGCATGGAGCCCGCATAACACGATCCGCACGCTGAGCCTGGCGCTCGCCTTGCCTTCGCCTGCTGGTGCCCGCGACGTTGCGCGGCCGACCCATCGGCCCACTTTCGATCCGCAGGGCAAGCAACCTTCCACGTTCACCCTTGAGCTGCGCAACGGCTTGAAGGCCGAGCTCCCGTTCGACGACAAGCGCGATTTCGACGAGGCGGCGCGTGGCTTCGTCGCCGCGCCGCCGTACAAGCAGATCATGGCCGACGCGGGCAACGTCGCCTGGGACATGGGCAGCTACCAGTGGCTGCTATCCGGCCAGGACTTCCCGAGCATCCACCCGTCGCTGCAGCGCCAGGCCGTGCTCAACATGGCCTACGGCCTCTACGAGGTGGTGCCGGGCCGCATCTACCAGGTGCGCGGCTTCGACCTGGCCAACATCAGCTTCATCAAGGGCGACACCGGCTGGATCGTGTTCGATCCGCTGACCGCCAAGGAGACGGCGCGGGCCGCGCTCGAACTGATCAACGAGAGGCTGGGCAAGCGCCCGGTGGTCGGCGTCGTGTACTCGCATTCGCACGTCGACCACTGGGCCGGCGTGCGTGGCGTCGTCGACGAGGCTGACGTCGTCAGCGGCAAGGTCATGCTGATCGCTCCCGAAGGCTTCATGGAACACGCGATCGCCGAGAACGTGTTCGCCGGCAACGTCATGTCGCGGCGCAGCCAGGTGCAGTACGCCACGCTGCTGCAGCGCAACCCGTTCGGCCACGTGGACCAGGCGATCGGCAAGAACATCGCGAACGGCGCGGTGGGGCTGATCGCGCCGAACCGGCTGGTGAGCAAGGACATCGAGGAAGTCACGCTTGACGGCGTGAAGATGGTGTTCCAGGACGTTTCAGACACTGAGGCGCCGGTCGAGCTGAACACGTACTTCCCGCAGTTCAAGGCGCTGTGGTCGTCGGAGGTCGTCACCGGCACGATCCACAACATCTACACGCTGCGCGGCGCGGCGGTGCGCAACGCGCTCAACTGGTCGAAGCACATCAACACGGCGCTGTGGAAGTTCGGCCAGGAGGCCGAGGTGATGTTCGCCTCGCACAGCTGGCCGCGCTGGGGCAATGCCCGCATCCAGGAAGTGCTGCGCACGCAGCGCGACGCGTACGCCAACCTCAACAACCAGGCGCTGCACTACGCCAACCAGGGCGTGACCATCAACGAGATCCACAACGTCTACCAGGTGCCGAAGAGCCTGCAGCAGCAGTGGGCGGCGCGCAGCTACCACGGCGCTGAGAAGAACAACGCCCGCGGCGTGATCAACCGCTTCCTCGGCCACTGGGACGGCAATCCCGCCAACCTCATTCCGCTCTCGCCGAGCGACTCCGCGCCGCTGTACGTCGAGATGATGGGCGGCAGCGACAAGATCATGGCCAAGGGCCGCGAGCTGCAGGCGCAGGGTAAGTACCTCGAGTCCGTCGAGATCCTGAACAAGCTGGTGTTCGGCGAGCCGCGCAACCAGCCGGCCCGCGACCTGCTCGCCGACGCCTACGAGCAGCTCGGCTACCAGATGGAGAGCACCAGCTTGCGCAACTCGTTCCTGCAGGGCACGTACGAGCTGCGCTCGGGCATGCCCACCGGCACGGCGCCGAGCACCGGCAGCGCGGACGTCGTCCGCTCCATGCCGACGGGTTTCTGGCTGGATTTCCTCGGCATCAGCATGGACCCGAAGCGGGCCGAGGGCATGAGCGTCACCATCAACCTCGTGCTGCCGGACATCGGCGAGAAGTACCTGGTCGAGCTGCGCAACGCCACGCTGACCAACATCGAGGGATTCCAGTCGCCGAAGCCCGATCTCACGCTGACTCTGAACCGTGCCGACCTGAACCGGGTCATGCTGGGCGTGGCGACCTTCGACAGCCTGGCCCAGGAGGGCAAGGCGCGCTTCGACGGCGACCGCACGGCGATCTACAAGCTGCGCGACCTGATGGTCACCTTCACGCCGGACTTCGAGTTCATCCCGGGCTCGGCGCGCGAGCGGCGGCAGGTGCCGCCCGGCGGCCCCTTCGTGCTGCCCGATCCTGCCCCGGCACTTTCGGCGGGTGATTTGCCTGCGGCGGTGGCGCGAAGCGGCGGAAATCCGGCCGCAGGGCCGGGCGCGCGATGCAGGTGCCGGTGGTCGCCGAGTCCGGGTCAGTCAGTTGCAAACCATTGGAGGATCAATCATGACCGAGGTACGCAGGGCAGTTCGGGCAGCCTCAGCGACGACGGCGTTCGCGGCGACCGCCCTCATCGCCAGCACCGCCCAGGCCGGCGGGCTGCTGCTCTACGAGTTCGGCACGGCCGAGCCTGGACTCGCCGCGGCCGGCTATGCCGCGCGCGCAGGATGCATCGACGGCGTTCACGAACCCGGCTGGCATGACGCGCCTCGACGGCACCCAGGTGCTCGTGGGCGGCCAACTGATGTGGCTGAACACGCAGTTCTCGGTCGATGGCGCCAGCTCGCCGGGCCTAGGCAGCGGCGACGGCGGCCGCGCGTTCGGCTCGAACGGTTACGTCCCCGGCGGCGGCGCCTTCCTGACGCATCGAGTGTCGCCCGATCTCGCGCTGGGCTTCGCCGTGGCGGGCAACTTCGGCTCCATGCTGGACTACGAGGACGACTGGGCGGGTCGCTACCGCGTGCAGGACGCCGACCTGGTCGGCGTATCCGTGATGCCGTCGATCGCGTATCGCGTCAACGACAAGCTGTCGCTCGGCGCGGGCATCAACGGCATGTACGGCATGTTCGACCAGAAGGTCGCGATCAACAACGCCGTGCCGTCGCTGGGCGACGGTCACCTCGAGATCGACGATGACACCTGGGGCTGGGGCGGCAATGTCGGCGTGCTGTACGAGCCGACGCCTGGCACGCGCCTCGGGCTCACCTACACGTCGGAGATCGACCTCGATTTCAGCGGCCCGGCGCAGTTTTCCGGGATCGGCCCGATCCTTGGCGCGCTGCTACAGTCGCGCGGCCTGCTCGATGCGCGCGTGGATGTCGGCGCCAAGGTGCCGCAGCAGGTGATGGGGAGCGTGTACACCGGAGATCGACGACCGCTGGGCCCTGATGGGCAACGTCGGCTGGCAGGACTGGTCGGAGTTCGGCGAGGTCGAGATCGGCATCGACAATACGCAGAACCCGATCAGCCTAACGAACCCACTGTCGTTCGACGACACCTGGCACGTCGCGGTAGGCGCGCAGTACCGCACGAACAGCCAGTGGAAAGTGAACGTCGGTCTCGCCTACGACTCCGGGTTCCAGGACGGCAACGACGTCTCGCCGCTGTTCCCGGTCAACTCGGCGTGGCGGCTTGGTGCCGGCGGCGAAAAGCAGGCCAGCGAATCATTCAAGTGGGGATTCACGACGGCGCTGCTCTACGGCGGCAACATGGACGTCGACAAGCGCAGCACGCTGCCGCCGGTGCTCGGCGGGCGCGGCAACCTGGTCGGCTCGTACGACCAGTCGCTGGCCGTCGTGCTGACCGTGTACGGCAACTGGGCCCTGTGACCGGGCGCCCTGCGACGGGCACTGGTCAGATCGTTGCGCACGTCGTCATCTGGGGAGATTGCCGTGAGTCGACGAATTCGGGCG
>JADIZR010000021.1 GCA_016704655.1 Pseudomonadota bacterium
AGCGTCCCGACGCCGAGACCCGCCTGCCGGGCGGCATCGTCATCCCCGACAGCGCCGCCGAGAAGCCGATCCGGCGGCAAGGTCGTTGCCGTGGGCAAGGGCAAGATCCTCGAGAACGGCAACGTTCGCGCGCTCGACATCAAGGTCGGTGACCACATCCTCTTCGGCAAGTACAGCGGTACCGAAGTGAAGGTGGATGGCGAGGAATACCTCGTCATGCGTGAAGAAGACGTGATGGCGGTCATCGAGAAGTAATCGGAGAACACAGACATGGCAGCAAAAGAAGTACGTTTCAGCGATGACGCCCGCACCCGCATGCTCCGCGGCGTCAACATCCTGGCCAATGCGGTCAAGGTGACGCTTGGCCCCAAGGGCCGCAATGCAGTGCTCGAGAAGAGCTTCGGCGCCCCCACCGTCACCAAGGACGGCGTGTCGGTCGCGAAGGAAATCGAGCTCAAGGACAAGTTCGAGAACATGGGCGCGCAGATGGTGAAGGAAGTCGCTTCCAACACCTCCGACGAAGCCGGTGACGGCACGACGACCGCCACGGTTCTCGCCCAGGCGATCGTGCGCGAAGGCCTCAAGGCCGTCGCCGCCGGCGCCAACCCGATGGACGTCAAGCGCGGCATCGACAAGGCCGTGATCACGGCCACCGAGGAGCTGAAGAAGCTCTCGAAGCCGTGCAAGGACCAGAAGGCGATCGCCCAGGTCGGCACCATCTCCGCCAACAGCGACGAGTCGATCGGCAAGACGATCGCCGACGCGATGGAGAAGGTCGGCAAGGAAGGCGTGATCACGGTCGAGGAAGGCTCGGGCCTGCAGAACGAACTCGACGTCGTCGAGGGCATGCAGTTCGACCGCGGCTACCTCTCGCCGTACTTCATCAACAACCAGACCAGCCAGTCGGCCGAACTCGAGAACCCGTACATCCTTCTCTATGACAAGAAGGTGTCGAACGTTCGCGAGATGCTGCCGTTGCTCGAAGGCATCGCGAAGTCCGGCCGTCCGCTGCTCGTCGTCGCCGAAGACGTCGAAGGCGAAGCGCTGGCGACGCTGGTCGTCAACACGATCCGCGGCATCGTCAAGGTCGCGGCCGTCAAGGCTCCGGGCTTCGGCGACCGTCGCAAGGCCATGCTGCAGGACATCGCTGTCCTCACCGGCGGCGAAGTGATCGCCGAGGAAGTCGGCCTGACGCTCGAGAAGGCCACGCTGGCCAACCTGGGCCAGGCCAAGAAGATCGTCGTGGAGAAGGAAAACACCACGATCATCGACGGTCACGGCAAGGCGGGCGACATCAAGGGCCGCATTGCGCAGATCAAGCAGCAGATCGAGGAAGCGACCTCGGACTACGACAAGGAAAAGCTGCAGGAGCGCATGGCCAAGCTCTCCGGCGGCGTTGCCGTGATCAAGGTCGGCGCTGCGACCGAGATCGAGATGAAGGAAAAGAAGGCCCGCGTCGAAGACGCACTGCACGCCACGCGTGCGGCCGTCGAAGAAGGCGTGGTCCCGGGCGGCGGCGTTGCGCTGATCCGCGCGCAGAAGGCGCTCAGCAACCTGCAGGGCTCGAACGAGGACCAGGCGATCGGCATCAAGATCCTCTCGCGCTCGATCGAAGAGCCGCTGCGCCAGATCGTGGCCAACGCCGGTGAAGACGCTGCCGTCGTCCTGGCGAAGGTCAAGGAAGGCAAGGGCACGTACGGCTACAACGCCGCGACGGGCGTCTACGGCGACATGCTCGACATGGGCATCCTGGACCCGACGAAGGTCACCCGTCTCGCGCTGCAGAACGCCGCCTCGGTGGCGGGCCTGCTGCTGACGACGGAAGTGATGGTCGCCGAGGCCCCGAAGGATGACGACCACAAGCATGGCGGCATGCCGGACATGGGCGGCATGGGCGGCATGGGCGACATGGGCATGTAATGCCGCGCCCTCTCACCTCTCCTGCGCAAGCGTGAGAGGTCGGCTGCCAGGCCGGGTGAGGAGCAGTTCGACAGAAGGCCGGGAGGCGACTCCCGGCTTTTTTTTTCGTTCGGCCGGGCCGTTCGATGTCCAGTCCCGTGACAGCGGGCGGAACTCGGCGAATAATCCGGCCAATGGCGCTCCGGAGGGACGAACCGATGAACGACAGCGCATGGCACTGGGCCCGCCTCGACCGCAAGGGCATCGCCCTCGTGCAGGAGACCGAGTCGGCACTCGGTGCCGACTTCGTCCTGCTTACGGACCGGGAGGTCCAGTCGCGGACGCCTCGATCCTCGCCGGTCTCGCGCCCGTTGCGCTGACCGAGTCGGAGCTTGAGTGCCTGCAGGGCGTCGAATCGAAGCTCGGCATCGTCGCGGTCGCGTACTCGCGAGCCCACTGAGCCCGGCCGCGGTGCGGGCGCTCAACCCGTCTCCAGCGTGACGTCCACCCGCGGATGCAGTGACTCGCGGTTCTTCAGCAGCAGCCACCGCACCCCTACGATGAGCTTGCGATGCGCGCGCTCGATCGCACGATCGACGCGTGAACGATCATGCGATCATGATGGGCAGGCGTCTGCGACGCTTGGTGCAATTCAGACCGATGTGTACATTAACAGGAACCGTAAAACCGGCACCCCTGCCTTGCTGCTTGCGTTCGTCGCAGCGTTTGCAAACGCCGCCGGCGACCCGTTTGGCCAGCATCACAGTCCGGCAACGCAGATCACGCCGGACAACGTGACGCAGCTCGAGCCGGCGTGGACCCACCGCAACGGTGACATGGCCGCCGCCGAGGGCGTGCCCTCGAGCGTATCGGCGCAGTCCACGCCGATCCTGTTGCCGCAGGTCGCGGACGGGCACCTTGTCTACTGCACGCCATTCAACCGCGTCATCGCGCTCGACCCGCAGACCGGCCGCGAGCGCTGGACCTACGATCCCAGGTGCGACGCACCAGCGAACGACCCTATCGCTGCCGCGGCGTTGTCTACGCACAGATGGCGCAAGCCGTAACACCGGCACCGGCCCCATGCCGCCATCGCATCTTTACCGTCACGGGCGACCGCCGCCTGATCGCACTCGACGCACGCGATGGCCAGCCATGCGAGCAATTCGGTGATCGCGGCACCGTCACGCTGGCCGAACATGAGCGCTACGGTCTCGAAGAGGTCGGTTCGAGTTCGCCTCCGGCCGTCGCCAACGGCGTGGTCGTCGTCGGTTCGTCGGTGATCGACTTTGCGTACGCCGAGGCACCGCGCGGCGTCATCGCAGCGTACGACGCAATCACCGGTGAGCCACGCTGGACCTTCGATCCGTTGCAAGGCGCCACCGGCACCGGTGCGGCCAACGCCTGGGCTCCGCTGGCGGTCGACGCCGAGCGTGACCTGGTGTTCGTGCCCACGGGCGCACCGTCACCCGACTACTACGGCGCGTTGCGCGTGGGACGTAACGGCTATGCCAACTCGACCGTCGCGCTGCGCCTGTCGACCGGCGAGGTGGCCTGGGCTTTCCAGCTGGTGCACCACGACCTGTGGGACTACGACACGCCCGCGCAACCCGTCTTGTTCGACTGGCGCGGCCAGGGCGGCGAGCGAGTCCCTGCGCTCGCACAGGTGAGCAAGCAGGGCTTCGTCTTCGTGCTCGACCGGCGCGACGGCAAGCCGCTGTTCCCGGTGCAGGAACGCGCCGTGCCTCGCAGTACCATTCCAGGCGAACAGGCTTGGCCGACGCAACCCTTTCCAGCGCAGCCGCTGCAGCTGCTGTCGACGCGAGTCAAGCCGGGCGACGCCTGGGGCCTCACGTTCTGGGACCGTGGCCGCTGTCATGATGCGATTGCAGCTCCTGCGCAACGAAGGCATCTTCACCCCGCTCGCCGAGCAGCCGACGCTGCTGTTTCCCGGCAGCCTGGGTGGCGCCAACTGGGGCGGCGGCGCGTATTCGCCGCAGACCCAGCGCTTGATCGTCAACGTCAACGCCGCACCCTTCGTGGCGCAACTCATTCGCGGTGCCGCAGCCGGAACGAAGCAGGACCATCCCGTCGCCGGCCAGAAGACGATGCACGTCACCATGCAGGGAACACCGTACACGTTGGCTGTCGGACCGCTCCTCTCGCCGCTGGGAATTCCGTGCACGGCGCCGCCGTGGGGAAAGCTGGTGGCGGTGGATCTCGCGCAGGGGCGTATCGCGTGGGAAACACCGCTCGGCTCGGTGCACGAGATGGGTCCGTTCCCGTTGCCGTGGCACATCAACTGGGGTACGCCGAACCTTGGTGGCGGACTAGTCACCGACGGTGGCGTGTTCTTCATCGGCGCCACGATGGACCGGCAGTTCCGTGCGTTCGACGTGCGCGACGGGCGCCAGCTCTGGTCGTACGAGCTGCCGATCGACGCCACGGCCACGCCGATGAGCTACGCGTTGCGCGGCCGGCAGTACGTGCTGATCAATGCCGGTGGGCACGCGATGTACAACCGCGGCACCGGCGACTACTTGATTGCCTTTGCGCTGCCCGTCAATCCGCGGCACGACCCGCCGCGCAGCATTCCGTGGCCACTGCGGGACGTGAAGCAGGCGGTGACCGCGCACGAAATCCTGGCCGACGGCCGCATCCATCTCACGATCGAGCACCGGCCGCTGCCCGGCGTCACGACGGAGATGCTGGCCTGGTGGTATCGCGTGCTGCCGCTCGGCAAGGTGCAGTTCGACGGCGCGTTGCGGCCGCTCTATCACCTGTTCCACCCCACCGAGCACGGCCGCATCTGGGTCGAGGAGGCGGCTGCGGACGGCAAACCCGGCGTCGGTGCCGGCGGAGTGGTGGCGCGTTACGAGTGGTTCGGTCCGTACGACAGCGAAGGCGCCGCGCGTGTGATTGAACTGTCGCCGCGCCGTTTCGTGACCCGGCCCAGGGTCGCTGGCGTGACCATCGGTGAACTCCGCCATGACTGGTCCGATTCGCCGCAGGGTGCAACCTACGCCGTCGACACGGTCATCGGCGTCGACTGGCCCGTCGTCGGCCCACTGGTGAATCTCCTGTTGCGTCGATACGTGTTCAGCGAGGGCATGCTGCGAGAATGGAAGCGTCACCAGGTCGAGGAGGTGGGGTTGCTGCCGCATTTCCTGCCGGCGTTGTATACGCAGCGCAATGATCGCAACATTTACCGCCTGCCCGAGCCGTGAGAGCGGCAGGCATGAGGCACGGGATCGGTCACGCCGACCATGAGGACATCATGCGCAGGAAGTCAGGGGGACTCATGAGACGCGCGACGCCTGGTTTGCAGCGTGTGTCGATCACGCTTATGCTGCTGGCCTGCAGCGCGCCGTCGTTCGCAACCCATTTGACGGTGACCGACCCGGCGGGCCAGCCGCTGGCCACGGCTATGGTGCGGGAACGACCGGCCGCCGGGCCGCAGCTCGACACGTCGGACGACGGCTACCCGGCGCCTGGCGTGGCGCGTACCGTCGCACCGGAGGTCACTCGATTCAGCGACGTGACCGGTCGCGTGGAGTTCGCCGAGCGCGACGTGTCCATGGAGTACCTGGTGCGCAAGCCGGGTTACCAGGACCTCGCCATCAAGCCGGCAATCGAGACGCGCGAGTTGAGCGTGTCGCTCATGCCCGAGACCGACCCGATCAGGCTGGCGGAAGCCAAGCCCGCAAGCGCCTGGCTCGGGGCACTCGATCTCGGCGACCGCGACACCAAGCTGCACTTCCAGACCCAGTGCACGTTCTGTCACCAGCAGGGCAACGCGTTCATCCGCATGGAGCGCACGCCGGAAGCGTGGGGCGACATCATCCATCGCATGCAGCGCTATGGCGCCCGGCTCTCGAGCCAGGACCAGAGGGCGCTGCCCGAGCGCCTGTCGGCGGGCTACCGCAAGCTGCGCGAGAACCCGCAGCTGCTGGCGGACCCGCTGCCGTGGAGTCCCGCACTGACCGGCATCACGATCACCGAGTGGCCGCTTGGCGACATCTTCAGCCAGGTGCACGACATGCTGGTGGCGGCCAACGGCCTCGTCTACGTCGCCGACAACATCCAGGACCGGTTGTACGAAGTCGACCCGGAGACGAACCAGGTCACTGTCTACAGGATTCCGCATCGCGAGGGCGAGCGGAACGGCGGCTTGCTGGCGGCGCGGTTGCGGAACTTCCCCAAGCACGACAGCACCTCGAATGCGCACTCGCTCGCCGAGTCGCGCGTGGACGGGCACATCTTCATCACGCCCTCGGCCCAGCGCCGCCTGGTCGAGTTCGACCCCGCGACCAAGGCCTTCACGCTGCACGAGATGGACGAAGGTTTCTATCCGCACACGATTCGCGTCGACCAGAAAGATCGCGTGTGGTTTACCGTCGCGCTGTCGAACCAGGTCGCGATGTTCGATCGCACGACGAAGCGCTTCACGATGTACGACCTGCCGACACGCGGCTTCCGCGAGTGGCTCAACGTGCGACTCATCGGCGTGGTCTTCAAGCTGATGAGCTGGGGGGTGCCGCTCGCTAACTGGTTGCCGGTGGATCGCCAGGCCACCGGTACGCCGCTGCCCTATGGCATCGACATCACGCCCGACGGCAAGGTGTGGTTCGCGCGGCTGCACACCGACGAGATCGGCTCGATCGATCCCGACAGCGGCAAGATCACCATGATCGCCACGCCCTTCAAGGGTCCGCGGCGGTTGCGCACCGACGCGGCGGGCAAGCTCTGGATCACCGCCTTTCCCCGAGTCGGCGATCGTGCGTTTCGATCCCGCGACGAGCCAGTTCACGCGCTTCGACTTGCCACTGAGCCCGAAGGGCGGCGACACGCCGTATGCGCTCAACGTCGACCGGCCGCGCGGCATCGTGTGGGTCAACGGCAACCAGAGCGATTCGCTCTACACCTTCGACATCGCGAGCGAGACGTGGGACAACATTCCGATGCCGCGCCGCGTGACGTTCACCCGCGACGTCGAGTTCGAACCGGACGGCACGGCCTACACCGCGATCGCGCACTTCCCCGGTTGGCACGTCGAGGACGGGCAGTCCACGCTGATCCGCGTGCAGCGGCAGTGACTAATGCGGCGCACCTTGAACATTTGTGCGTCGACTCGCACTGATTGATCCAGCACTGTCAATTGCCGGGCAGAGTCTTGCCGATCGCAGTTAATGTAACTACAATAACCAATGCGTGTCACCTTCGACCCCGCGAAGCGGCACGCACTGCGCGAGCGCGGCCTGATTTCGAAGACGCTGAACTCGTCTTTGCCGGCACGACGATCGAGATCGATGACACGCGCAGGAACTATGGCGAGCGTCGGGTCATCTGCTACGGACTGCTTGCGGGACGCATCGTTGTAGTTGGCTACACGCCGCGTGGTTCGGCTCGTCACGTATTCAGCATGAGGAAAGCCAATGACCGCGAAAAGGCGCGCCTCGCACCGTACCTTGAAATCGGATCTGTCCAAAGTTGACGCGCACAGGATCCGACAGAGCGAGTACGAAGAACTGCCCGAGTTGACCAGCGAGATGCTCGCGCGCGCGGTGGGCAATAAGGGCGGCCGACCTAGGTCGCCGAATCCGCGCAAGTTGATCACCCTGCGCTTGCCCGCCGAGGTCATCGAGAGGTGGCGGGCCACAGGCCCTGGTTGGCAAACACGAATGGCACAGAGGTTGAGCCGCAGCCCAGCGACGGGTGTGAAGGGCCGGTAGCGGGGGAGGGCTCGCCAGGGCCTTCTGCAATAACCAGCTACTTGCCGGCCTTCAGGCCGTACACCAGCAGCATGTTGCCCGGCATCTGCCCGAACATGCCGTAGCCGGACAGGATGAACAGCCGGTCGCCGTGCACCAGCACGCCGCCCACGTCGATCGCGCCGCCGTGCCCCTCGACTCCGTTGCTCGCCTGGTAAGGCAGCTTGGTCTCGATCACGCGCAGCAGCTTGCCGTTGCGCGCATCGAACGCTCGCAATTTGCCATCGAGCGCGCCGGCGTACACGACGCCGTTGGCGACCACGGCCGCCGCGGAATGGCCGTAGTAGTAGCTGCAGTCCGGCCAGGGGGATCGCTCGGCTTTCCCCTTCGCCATTTCAGCGAGGCCGACAAGCGGCGCGTCGCTCGGGTCGAAGGCGCAGCCGCGCTGCACTGGATGCGACCACAGCACGCTGCCGTCATCCACCTTGAGCGCATACACGCCGGGCTTCGGCACGTAGCCGGCGACCTTGCGTTCAGGGTCTGCGATGGGGACGAACACCGTCTTGCCATCGGTCGCCATGCCGTGGTGCACGCCGCCGTTCGAGCTGCCCGAGCCGATGCGCTTGCGCCAGACGACGGCGCCGTTCCTGTCCGGATCGAGCGCGAGGACTTCGCCTGACTTCTGTCCGGCCAGCAACAGGTCCCCTTGCTTGCGCGCGACCAGCATCACCGCTGCGCCGAAGTCGAAGTCGGGGCCGTTCTCCACCGGGCAACTGGCGCCGCCGCTCAGGCACGCCGCATTCCACGCATCGTCGGCCAGCGCCTGGAACATCCAGCGCTTTTCCCCAGTCTTGAGGTCGAGCGCGATGATGGCATCGCTGGTGTCCGTAGCCGGCGACGAAGAATTCTGCCCGGTGCCGAAGTACAACACGCCACGCTTCACGTCGATGGTTGGGCTGTTCCAGACGACTGCGCCGCTGGGTCCCCACATCTGCACGCCATCGCGATTGATCACCGTCCTGGCCGCATGCGGCGTGGTATCGAAGCGCCAGGCCGCCGCACCCGTCGTTGCGTCGAGCGCCTGGATGCCGCCGTGCGTGCGGCAGCACTCATGCGTTGGCAAACCAGCTGCAGCGACTTCGAAGGACGAGAGCGGCACGTACAGCCGACCGTCATGGTAGGTGATGGGGCCGCTGATGATCGACGTCGGGAACCACTTCACGCGTTCGCGCCAGCGCAGCTTGCCGGTCGTCGCGTCCACGGCATACACCGTGGCCATTTCGTCGGCGAAAAACAGCGTGTTAGTGCCGTCAGGTGTCGCGTCGAGCGTCGGCGCGGAGTGCACGGGCGCATCCGTCTTGAACGACCAGCGCACGCAGCCGCTCGTGCGATCGAGCGCCAGCAGGTGCGCGCCCTTGCTGCCGAGAAACACGGTCTCGCCGGCGATGACCGGTTGCGAGCGCATGGTCGTGACCGACGGCAGCGCGATCGACCACAGCAGTTCGAGCTTGCCCGCATCCCGCCTGCCGATGCGCACGCCTGCGGCCTCGCGCGTGTTGCTGCGGCCGAAGCCCCAGTTCTCGCGCCCCGTCACTGCCACCGGGGTTTCTCCCGGACAGGCCTTCTCCGTGATCCACGCGTCGCGCTTGAGGTCTTCTTCCGCCGCCAGCCACCTGGCGATGCGCACGCGCTGTTCCTGCTGCAACACCGCGGCCTGCGGCTGCATCTTGCCGAACTCCATCGCCATCAGGATGCTGGCGGCTGGCAGGCGGCGCAGCGTGTCCGTCGGCGGTGCCTTGGTCTCGGGCACCTCGTGACAGATGGCGCAATGCGTCTTGAACAGTGCGGCGGTGTCGTCGGGCGCGTCGGCGCTGGCATGCAACGTGGCTGGCCTGCAAGCATTGCGATGACAACCGACGACAGCAGCGCAGGCCGCGGGCGGCCGGCCAGCGCGAAACAGCCTGGAGTGCGTTCATCGCGTCGGCACGCTACTGCTGCATCTCGGTCTCGACGATGATGCCGGCCCTGGTGAGCAGCTCCAGGTCGCGGCGCAGTTCCGCCCGGTTGACGCTGGATTGCCGCGCGGCTGCGTCGTCCAGCGAGAAGAGTCGCTGCCGCAGAATCCACTCGATGGTCGGATAGGTTGCTCCCAGGGCGATCTCGCCACCTTCGAAGACCACGGCGAATCCATGATCACGACGCACCACCTTGGCCCGGCGTGCGACGGAATACCGGCGCGGGGGCGCTCTGTGCCGGCAATCCGTAAATTTGCCGGGGCGCGGGCCAGGTCGCGCTGGTGGTTGAGTACGTCGATGGCAAAGGCGGGCGACGTGACCACGGCCTCTTGATCCGGTCTGCAAGCATGCCCAGCCGTTCGCGCAGTTCCACCCCTCCCTGCGCGCATCCGGCAGGTAGGCGCGGAACTCAGGAAATATCATGTGAATGCAGTCTCCGAAGCTTGAACCCAGGGGCGAGGCCGGTCATAAGCCGGCGAAACCGAGAAAGTCGTGCAGCGCGCCTGCGACCGGTCAACGCGTCGTGGTACTGGCCGCG
>JADIZR010000022.1 GCA_016704655.1 Pseudomonadota bacterium
GAGGCGGGTGTGCACGTGGAGCGCTATCACCCGCTGCACTGGTATCAACTGGCTCGCATGAACAATCGCACGCACCGCAAGTTGTTGATCGTCGACGGCGAGGTGGGCTTCACCGGCGGCGTCGGCATCGCCGACAACTGGAGCGGGGATGCAACGTCGCCCGATCACTGGCGCGACTCGCACTATCGCCTCCAGGGGCCGGCAGTCGCCCAGATGCAGGCCGCGTTCATGGACAACTGGATCAAGACCACCGGCACGGTGCTGCAGGGCAAGGAGTACTTCCCGGCGCTGCCAGTCGTGGGTGACGCTCGGGCACAGGTGTTCACCAGCTCGCCGAGTGGCGGCGGTGACAGCATGCTGCTCATGTACCTGCTTTCGATCACGGCTGCCGTGCACACGATCGACTTGTCCGCTTCCTATTTCGTCCCCGACGACCTGACTCGGCAGTCGATCCGTGCGGCGCTCGAGCGTGGGGTGCGCGTTCGGATCATCGTCCCTGGCGAGCACATCGACACGGAAGTCGTGCGCAAGGCCTCACGTGCGAAGTGGGGAGAACTGCTCGCGGCCGGCGCGGAGATCCATGAATTTCAGCCCACCATGTTCCATTGCAAGATGCTGATCGTCGACCAGCTGATGGTGTCGGTCGGCTCGACCAACTTCGACAATCGATCGTTCCGGCTCAACGATGAGGCGAACCTGAACGTCTACGACGCCGAGTTCGCTGCTCGTGCGAGCACAGTCTTTGAGCAGGATCTCAAGCGAGCACGACGCATTACCTACGAGGCGTGGAAAGCCCGGCCCTGGCAGGAACGAATCCTCGAACATGCGTCGGCGCTACTGTCGTCCCAGCTCTGACGCACGCCCCGCCATGACCAGTTCGGGGCACCCGCATATGTGCGAAATCGCACGGACGCTGCGAGCGCCCAAGCCTATCTTGAACATCAAGTTGTCCACAGCGGCCGGGCACTTGCTGACGCGACCGTCGAGCGAACGCAGTGTGTCGGCAGTCAATCAACCGAGGAGTTGCCATGAAGGGCTTTGTGCAAGACATCGAGGGTCTGGCGACCCGCAACGACGAGTTCCGCAACGTGCTCTACACGGCAAAGAACTGCCAGCTCGTGCTGATGGCCTTGAAGCCGCAGGAAGAGATCGGTGCCGAGGTTCACCAACTCGACCAGTTCTTCAGGGTTGAAGAAGGGAGCGGTGAGGCCGTCCTCGACGGCGTTCAAACCCCGATCCATGCCGGGTTCGCGGTGCTCGTGCCCGCCGGCGCCCGGCACAATATCGTCAACACCGGAAGCAAACCCCTGAAGCTCTACACGCTGTACGCCCCACCGAATCATCGCGACGGAGTCGTGCATCACACCCGTGGCGACGCCGAAGCTGATACTGAGCAATTCGATGGCAAGACGTCGGAGTAATCTCCAGACGTCGGAGTAATCTATGGGGCCGTTGCAGTTTGCGGTGCCAGCATGTTGACTGACACGCCTCGTTGCGGCCTGCCGGATACCGATGCCGACGTCGCTGACCCCCGGCGCGAACCGGCAGCGGCGTCAACGGCCTCGTCGCTCCTGCTCGACACACTGACCGGGATCAATCTCGACGACCTCTTCGATGCCACGGGGCTGATGCGCCTGCGGCACACGCCGCTGCAGCGACTCCTCTGGCCACACGCTCGACGCTTCGCTCTCGTGGCCCAGGAGTTCGACAATCTCGTGGGCGAGCAGGGCCTTGCACAAAGCAGTTCGTGGTTGGCGCAGCGGATGACGGCAGGCGCGCAAGTGTCGGGTAGCGACAATGTCCCGGCCACAGGCCCGGCAGTCATTCTCGCCAATCACCCTGGCATGACAGACACCGTGACGCTGATCGCGAGTCTGGCGTCGCGTCCCGACTTGCGCGTGATTGCGCTGGACCGCCCCTTCCTGCGCGCCCTGCCGAACGTCGCCAGGCACCTGATCCTCGTGCCCGAGGATGACGTCGGGCGCAGGGGGGTCGTGCGGGCTGGCGTGATGCACCTGAAGCAAGGCGGTGCCTTGTTGACGTTTCCGGCCGGCGCCATCGAACCGGACCCGGCGACTTTCGGGCGGCACAAGGCCCTCGATTCGGTGCTGCGCTGGTCGGACAGCTTTCTCCTGTTCGCGCGGCGGGTGCCGCAGACCCGTTTCATCCCGGCGATTGTCAGCAATGTCATCTCGCCAGAAGCGCAGAAAAATGTCCTGACGCATCTTCGGCGCACCTCCCATGACAGGCAGCGGCTTGCAGCAGCCCTGCAGGTCGCCATGCCGCGGTACCAGAAGATGGTCGCGCGCGTCGCGTTCGGGCCATCGCAAGAGGCGCGTGCTTGCGCTGCAGATTCGCTGCGGTCAGCGATCGTTGGCGAGATTCGGCACCTGATTGAAGCGTCGGCTGGCCCTGCTCCATGACGACCTCAACGGCCCGGGCCTGCTGGCTGGCCGAGCCAGGGAGGGCCGAACTGCGCACCGAGGCGCTGCCAGCACCGACCGCTGAACAGGTACAGGTGCGCACCCTGCACAGCGGCGTCAGCCGCGGCACCGAGACCCTGGTGTATCGCGGCGAAGTGCCTGCCAGCGAAGTCGAGCGCATGCGCGCACCCTTTCAGTCGGGCGACTTCCCAGGCCCGGTGAAGTACGGCTACAGCAGCGTCGGCATCGTGGAAGAGGGCCCGAGCGCGCTTGTGGGCCGCGCGGTGTTCTGCCTGTTCCCGCACCAGACACGTTACGTGGTGCCGGCCGCTGCCGTGCATGTCCTGCCAGACGGTGTGCCGCCGGCGCGGGCCGTGCTTGCGGCCAATCTGGAGACCGCGGTCAATGCCCTGTGGGACGCTGCGCCGCGAGTTGGCGATCGCATCAGCGTCGTCGGCGGCGGCACCGTGGGTCTGCTCGTCGCCTGGCTCGCGGGCCGCGTGCCTGGCTGCGTGGTGGAGGTCGTGGATACGCAAGTGGCGCGCCGCGAAGTGGCCGAACGGCTGGGCGTGAATTTCGCCGTGCCCGAGGCCGCACGCGACGAAGCCGATCTCGTGATCCATGCCAGCGGCCGGTCCGAGGGCCTGGCGACGGCCCTGCGCCTGGCGGCCTTTGAGGCCACCGTGCTGGAACTCAGTTGGTACGGCCAGCGAGATGTGAGTGTTCCGCTGGGCGGGGCGTTTCATTCGCGCCGTTTGCTGCTGCAGAGTTCACAGGTGGGGCACGTGGCCGCGGCGCAGCGCGGCCGCTGGAGCCATCGCCGTCGCATGGAGTTGAGCCTCTCACTGCTGACGGACCCGGCCCTGGACGCCCTGATCACCGATACGGCGCCCTTTGCCGCTCTGCCTGCCGTGCTGGCACGCCTGGCCGCGTCCACGGCGGACCCCACCTTGTGTCATCGCATCGATTACGCCTGACGATTGCTCACGACGAAGGATTGCCATGTACAGCGTCAACGTCCGCGACCATTTCATGATCGCCCACAGCTTCCAGGGCCAGGTCTTCGGTCCGGCGCAGCGCATGCACGGAGCGACCTACGTGGTCGACCTGGAACTGCGCAGGGCCGAACTGGACGCGGATGGCATCGTGGTCGACATCGGCCGCGCGATGCAGCTCTTGCACGCGGTGTTGGGCGAGTTGAACTTCCGCAACCTCGACGAGGAGAGCGCTTTCCAGGGACGCAACACCTCCACCGAGTTTCTGGCGCGCGTCGTCTTCGATCGCGTGGCCGCGCGCATCGGTGCCGGCGAACTGGGCTCGAATGCCGATGGCCTGAGCCAGCTGAAGGTGACC
Source organism: Pseudomonadota bacterium (assembly GCA_016704655.1). GTDB lineage: Bacteria > Pseudomonadota > Gammaproteobacteria > Steroidobacterales > Steroidobacteraceae > RPQJ01. The sequence continues at coordinate 3,777 of JADIZR010000022.1, forward strand.
TTGCACGAGTCGCACGTCGCCTGGGCCGCCTACGAGGGCGTGCTGCCAGCGCGCGCGACCGCTTGAGGCCGTCACGCGTCCGCCCATGTCCGTACGCCAACTAGTCTTCGTGGTGCCAGGCGATCTGGGCAGCGTCACCGGCGGCTACGGCTACGACCGCCAGATGATTGCCGGGTTGCGCGCAGCGGGCCGCGCGGTCGACGTCGTCGCGCTGGACGCCGGCTTCCCCTGGCCGGACGCTGCTGCGCTCGCCCACGCCTCGCAGCAGGTGGCCGCCATCCGCGATGGCGCAGTGGTCGTCGTCGATGGTTTGGCGTTCGGGGCCATGCCGGGACTTGCCGAGCAACATGCGACACGGCTGTGCTGGGTGGCGTTGGTCCATCACCCGCTGGCGCTGGAAGCCGGACTGCTGCCACAGCAGGCGCGCGCGCTCTTCGACAGCGAGCGACGCGCATTGGCCACCGTGCGGGGCGTGATCGTGACCAGCGCGGCCACGGCCCGCGAGCTGACCGCGTATGGCGTGCCCGCCGAGCGTGTCCATGCAGTCCGCCCGGGTACGGACTCCGCGCCACTGGCCACCGGAGGGGGTGCGGGCGACGGCTTGTCGTTGCTCTGCGTCGCCACCCTGATCCCGCGCAAAGGCCACGCCGTCCTGATCGAAGCCCTGCGCGGCCTGCAGGACCGCGCCTGGACCCTGCATTGCGTGGGGAGCGCGACGTGGGATGCCGATACGGCAGATGCCTTGCGTTCCACCATTGCCGAGCACGGCCTGGGCGATCGGGTGCTACTGCACGGCGAGGTCCCGACGGTTGTGCTGCAGTCGATGTACGCCGAAGCCGACGCCGTCGTGTTGCCGTCGCACTTCGAGGGCTACGGCATGGCACTGGCCGAAGCGCTGGCGCATGGCTTGCCCGTCGTGAGCACTGCGGCCGGCGCGATCCCCGACACGGTGCCAGGCGATGCCGGCGTACTCGTGCCGCCGGGTGACGCGGTGGCGCTGCGCACGGCGCTGGCGGCCCTGCTCGACGACCCCGCATTGCGCGCCCGACTGGCCGCGGGTGCGCGCGCAGCCCGCGCCGACCTGCCGAGCTGGCCCCAGGCTGTCGCACGCTTTGCAGCGGTGCTGGATTCCCTCGCCATCGAACCTGGGCGTGGTGCCGCACCATGAGTGGTTTCAGCGCCGATTGGCTGTACCTGCGTGAGCCCTTCGATCACGCGGCCCGCGAGACGATCACGGCGGCGCTGGATCTGCCTGGACGGCTCGCACGATGGCGCAAGCGATCACCCGGCGAGGCACTTGCGGTGATCGATCTGGCCTGCGGCCACGGCGCGAATCTGCGGGTGCTGGCGCCAGCCCTGAGCGGCGCGCAGCATTGGCGGCTCGTGGACCATGACTCCGCACTGCTGGATGCGGTGCCGGACGCTCTCGACGCATGGGCGCGTCGGCACGGCTACCGGTTCACGCTCGAACACCGCGTGGGCGACGCACAAGCCATCGACATCGCCGGCTCCGACTTCCACGCCAGGGTCGTCTGTCAACGGCTCGATCTGGCGCGTGATCTGGCAAGCCTTGATTTCGGCCAGGCGCCACTCGTCACGGCCTGCGCGCTGCTGGACCTCGTCTCAGCGTCATGGCTGCAGGCGCTGATTAACAAGGCCCGGGCTGCCCGCGCTGCCTTGTTGTTCGGTTTGACCGTCGACGGTCGGACGGCCTGGAGCCCGGCCGACCCGGGTGACGAGACTGTACATCAGCGCCGCGACAAGGGCTTCGGGCCGGCCTTGGGGTCGCAGGCAGCCGCCATTGCCTTCGAGCAGATGGCGTGCGCCGGTTACGAGACGCTGCAGACGCAGACCGATTGGGTCATCGATGGGGCGCTGGCACCGCAAATGCAGCGCGCTATGATCGAAGGCATGGCAGCCGCGGCGCTGGAACAGGACCCGGCCCCGGAGGGCGCCGTGCGGTCCTGGGCAGCCCGGCGGGCGCTGGCATCGGCAGCTCCCGTTTGCGGGTCGGGCACGTGGACCTCGTGGCTGAGCCCGCCTAGGTCGATGTGCGCAGATCCAGGTCCCACAGATGATCCGGCCCCATTCGATAAACGTGGCAATGCGGGCGCAGGCAGTCGGCCAGGCGCGCCGGGCCCTCGAACCGCAGGCCCGGTCGGCCGTCGCCTATGACGATCGGTGCCACGGCCAGGTGCAGGCGGTCCAGGCATCGCTGCGCGAGAAAGCGCGACACCGTCACGCCGCCGCCTTCGACAAAGAGTCGCGTCAGACCGCGCGACTGCAGCGCCGTCACGGCGTGCGCCAAGTGCGGCGTGGCGTCGTCGCGCAGCAGGTCGCTCACGGCCAGCACGCGATCTGCGCCGACCTGCGCGACGGCATCGCCCCGCCACCGTGCATCACACAACCACAGCGTGGGTGCCTGCCCGTCATTGAAGACATGCGCGGTCTCGAGGTGGCCAGCAAGTCTCAACTGCGGATCGAGCAGCACACGGGTGGGATTGGGGCCGGCCACGCGGCGGGTCGTCAAGCGGGGATTGTCGGCTGCGACTGTGCCGGCGCCGACGATCACGGCGTCGCACACGGCGCGCAGTCGATGAAGATGCAGCAAGTTCTCGGGGCCGTTGATGAAGCTTGAGTCGCCAGTGCGCGTCGCGACGCAGCCATCCAGGCTCTGGCCCAGTTGGGCGATCACCCATGCCGCGCCCTCTGGCCGAAAGTCCAACAAGGGTTTGAACAGATCGAATAACTGCAGAGCCTCGGCGTCCCAGCGGCCTTGCAGTTGCCAGCCGATGTCGCTCGCCCAGGTCAAGGTGTCCTGGGGCAAGGTCGGCAGGTCGCCCGCGCGACGCGCCTGTACGATGTCAAGGAGAAGCGGCCACAAGCCGACAGCCGACCGGATGTCGGCGTTCAGGGCGGGAGAACCCGCGGAAGCGGGCGAGGCATTCATCTGGCGTACGACATGGGCGGGTGGCAGGCGTGCAAGCCGGTCGCTGGTGAAACGCCTCAGCATGACTGCGTATCCGTGGCGTGGCAACGAAGACGCCGCGTCGAGCGGTTTCCAATCCGATGCAAACTGAAAGGGCGGCCTGACAATGAATCCTCCGTCACTGAACTCCCAGCAAGCATGCCCTGAGGTCGCTGCCGCGCAAGCCGCGATCCGGCTCGACCGGATGCAGACGGAGTTCCGGCGTGGGCGTCCCGTGGTAATGGAGACCGCCGATCCCGCTGCACCCGTCACGATACTGGCCGCGGTGGAAACGCTGAGTGCGAGCCAACTGCAGGCGTTAGTTCAGACCGCGGGAACGCCTTTGCTCCTGCTCACCGCAGAACGCCTGCGGGCCATCGGCTGGTCGCAGGTGTCAGGTGCACGCTCCTTGCTGCTCGGTTCCCCCCTCACGGTCGAACGCGTGCAGCGACTTGCTGCGGTCCTGCCCGGGGCAGCCACCACGGTGGAAACCGCCGACCTGGTCGGTGTGCGGCCTGCCGGTCCGGCTCTGGAAGGTGTATTGAAACTGACAAAGCGCGCGCGCCTCGTTCCCGCGCTACTGATTTTCGAACTCCACGCCGCGGCGCTGCCGGGTCTGCAGCAGACTGAAGTACACCGGATCTTCGACACGGACTGGATCGGATCGGCCGGGTCGGAACCCGGCGCTGCATCGGAACTGATTCGCGTCAGTGACGCGCACATGCCCATTGCGGCCTGCGATGACTGCACGCTCGTGTTGTTCCGTGAGCCCCATGGTGACGCTGAACACGTTGCCATCGTCGTCGGCCAGCCGGACACCACCCTGCCGGTGCCGGTGCGCATACACTCCGCGTGCCTGACGGGTGACCTGCTGGGCAGCAGGCGCTGCGACTGCGGTGACCAGTTGCGGTTGGGCATCGCACGCCTGGCCGAGACGGGGGGCGTTCTCCTGTACCTGTCCCAGGAGGGGCGGGGCACCGGCCTGGCCAACAAGTTGCGAGCCTACCGATTGCAAGATGCGGGGCTGGACACCATCGACGCCGACCGCCACTTAGGCTTCAGCGCGGACGAGCGTGACTTCAGCCCTGCGGTGGCGATGCTGAAACAGCTGGGCATCTCACGCATCCGGTTGCTGACAAACAATCCGCACAAGGTTGATTTCATACGTCGCGCTGGCTTGGATGTCGTGAACCGGGTCGCGCTGCTGGCGCCCGTCAATGCGTTCAATGCGCGCTATGTGCAAACGAAGCACGAGCGCGCCGGGCACTTCGCGCATGCGCCACGGGCCCAGGCGGAGTGCGTTGACCCAGGCACCGTCCCGGCGGCTGGCTAAGGCAGCGGATGCCGGGCCACCTCGCCCAGCAGAGTCACCAGCCGATCCGCCCAGTGGTCCAGCAGGCGCTCGCCCTTGGCCGCAGTGGCGGCAGTGGCGTTGCCGCATGCGCCATCCCGGTTGACGTCCTGCATCATCCAGCCCAGGCCCGCCGCCTCTTCCAGGCCCAGCACGCCGCCCCGCGCGGCTAATGTCCGCCCCGCCGACGGGAAGTCGGCCAGCGCGTCCTGCCGCACGAGATCTGGGCGCAGGTGCAGCATCGCGGAGGTCTCGACCGCGCCGCCATGCAGGCCATGTACCAATTCGTCGGCATCGAACAGGCCCGTCGGGACGCCCAGCGCAAAGCTGTGGGCACGCACCACCAGCATGTCGCAGTCCAGGCGCAGGCGCAGCGCGACCTGGTCGACATGCGCTCGCTGGCCGCCGTGGCTGTTGAAGATCACCAGCTTGCGCACACCTGCACGCGCCACGCTGTGTCCTATGGACAACCACAGCCCGAGCAAGGCCTGTAGCTCAACGCTCAACGTACCTTTGAATGCAGTGTGTTCGAGGCTGTCGCCCACCGTGAGTGCCGGCAACACGAGCACCGAGCTGTCGGCCGGCAACCGCTGCATCATCAGGCGCACGATGCCTTCGTTGATGACCGCGTCAGTCGACAGCGGCAGGTGCGGCCCGTGCTGCTCAACGGCAGCCACCGGCAGCAGCGCGACGGTGCGAGCTGGATCGACCGTCGCGAAATCGGTGGTGCGCATGTCCTGCCAAAAGGCGGTGGGCGCAATCGGCGCCATTCGCGATCCTGCTGAGGCCTTGTCCACACTCATGGTTACGCCGATGATCGCATGGACCGCCGCCGTACGCCGGGTCAGTCGGCCGCGCGTGGCGCGTGGCCAGGTTTCCCGGTGTCCACGGTGTTGAGCCGCATCACTCGCGGCCCGTGCCGCATCACATTTGCCTGATCTCGAGATCATTGCGCACTTGTTTGACTCCGTCCACGGAGCGAGCGATTTCGCCAGCACGGTCCTTCATGCTCGTCGAATCGACGAACCCGGTCAGCTGCACCACGCCCTTGTCCGTTCCCACGTTGATCTGGTGTGCCTTGGTCGTCGAGTCATCCGCGAGCTTCGCCTTCACCGAGGCCGTCACCACGCTGTCGTCGACGACCTGACCGGCGGTTGGGTCCGCCTTCGCGCCTATGCGCAGATCATTGCGAACTTCCTTGACGCCCGTGATCGAGCGCGCCACCTTGGTGGCCTGCACTTTCTGCTGGGTGTTGTCGACAAAGCCGCCGAGCTGCACGACGCCGCGATACGTCTCGACGTTGATCTGGCCAGCCTTGGTGACCGGATCGTCGATCAGGGCGACCTTCACCTTGGACGTGAGTACGCTGTCGTCGATGACCTCTCCGGCGGACTGCTGCGTGCGCGTGGAGGAGCATGCGCTGGCCAACGCCAGTACTCCCAGGATTCCGGCCAGTTTTATGATTCCAGTGTTCATATTTGCGTCCTGATGGTGTCGTGGGGAGCGGTTGCGCTCGTTGAGCTCAGGTCGTCGGGTACGCCGCAAGCTTTGTCGCCTCGGCGCGAACCTTGGCGGCTTTCAACTCGACGTCGGCCTGGTCTTTGCACTGCGCGCGCGCATCGCCGGACTGCGATTCGCAACGTTCGGTTGCGACTTCATGCGCAGCCTCGGACTCGGCTACGGCCACGGCCATCGCAGAGTCGGCAGCCTCATGCGCCACGTCGCGCTCCATGTCCGTCATTTCCTTGCCGGCTTCCGCCATCTCGTCGGCGGCTTCGATGCGTGCAGAGGAAACGTCCTCGGCACCTTCCGCCTGCGCCTTCGCAACATCGGCGCGCGTCTCGGAATTCGTCTCTTTGGCGCAGGCGGTGACGGCCAGGAGCAGCGCAACGGCAGCGATTGCCGCAGTATTGGTGATCAGTTTCATGTCGTTCGACCTCGGATGATTGGTTCGTGTCTTGTGCCGAGGCGTAACGCATCCCGCCTGGCGCGAGCGCGCACTGTGCGTGAGACGGTCCGTCGCATCTGTACGGCATCACGCATAGGGTTCGATACCAGTTGACGAACATCAAAGGCTGAATCGATGGTGCGTCAGCGCACGGTGTGCAGGAGCTGCCGTGCATACCATCAATCCATCGGACGCTTGTTTGTGGGCTTCACCCGCGGGCAGCGTTCTGATCCGTTTCACACCGGAGTCCGCGCACCGCAAAGCTTTGTGGCTGTGGGACGTTCACCCACACGGAGAGCACGATGACACAAGCAAAAGCCAAGTCCGCACCGGGAGCGAAGGATGCGATCTCGATCCTTACCGAGGATCACAAGAAAGTGAAGAAGATGTTCATGGATTTCAAGAAGCTCATGAACTCCGAAGACAAAAAAGAAGTGGAAAAGAGCCTTCTCGTTAAAAGGATCTGCGAGGAACTCACCGTCCACATGCAGATCGAGGAAGAGATCTTCTATCGCGCGGTTCGCGCGGCGATCGACGACGACGACCTGATGGACGAGGCGGACGTGGAGCACGCCGGTGCCAGGGACCTGATCGCGCAACTGGATGAAATGGAGCCGGGCGACGATCACTACGACGCCAAGGTGACCGTTCTCGGCGAGAACGTCGACCACCATGTGAAGGAAGAGCAGGACGAGATGTTCCCCAAAGCGAAGAAAGCCAAGCTCGATCTCACCGCTCTGGGCGCGCAAATGCTGGAACGCAGGCATGAACTGCAAGCGGGCGGTGGCGCCTCCGCCGGGAAGAAGAACGCTCGCGCGGCATAGCGGCGGCGCATGAGTGCGTTGTCGCACTGACCGTCAATCTGCCGCAATGCATGCTCGTAGCACGTCGCCCTTACTTCGGCGGCGTGCGCCGGGCCGCTCGGCGGATCCGACATGTTCGTAAGCATCAAAGGAGAGAACACATGAGCACTACCACCAACAAGGAATTCGACAAGGCGATTAGAACCGAAGAGAACCGCGATCCGATCAGCGGTGCGCCCGGTGCGCATCCGGTCGGCACGGGCGTCGGGGCTGCCCTGGGAGGCGCGGCCGCGGGCGCAGCGGCGGGGACTGTCGTCGGCCCGGTGGGCACAGTTGTCGGTGCGGCAGTCGGCGCGATCGTTGGCGGCCTGGCAGGTAAGGGCGTGGCCGAGGCAATCGATCCGACACGCGAGCTGACGTACTGGCGAGAAAACTATAGGAGCCGTCCGTATGCGGACAAGGCCACCGCCTTCGACGAGTACGAGCCGGCTTACGGCTACGGCGTTGCGTCGTACACGAAGTACCCAGGCCGCAGCTTCGACGATGTCGATGCGAGTCTCTCGCGGGACTGGAACGCTTCGCGCGGTAAATCGACCCTCGGCTGGGATCGCGCACGTTTCGCGGCGCACGACGCATGGGACCGCGTCAGCACGAGTCGTTAAGCAGTTGATGACGCTGGCGGCCGCCTTTCGCCGCCAGCGTCTTCTTTCGTGCAGTTCGTTGGTCGCACTAAACCGAGCCGATAGCCGGACGCGTTCAAGGTTCCAATCATGGCCTCCGCGGGCGCTCGGTCGTTCCTCATTCAGAAGCACTGGGCCAGTTGCCTCGAAGGGGCGATCCCCGCGAGCCAGTACGGCGCTGGCAAGGTGATCATCTGGGACAGCGGCACCAGACAACCGGTCGGCGATGCGGCCAAAGGCTAGCTTGCAGCCCGGTTGTAGTTCGAGCCATTCAGCTTTCTTTCGCAGTTTTCCCGCCCGTTGCTGAAACTCGTTCAGCGAAAGCCAGCGCACCATGAGCGGCACAACCCGTCTCGACAGACTCGGACAACGCCTGGTTCGTGATCGCCACACAATGCACATCGAAAGACATCCATGACCGAACGCCACCTCACTATCCTGCAGATCAACGACCTGCACGGTTACCTCGAACCCCACCCCGACACCGTCCACGGCACCTTCGTCGCGCCGGGCAGTCCCGGGGAGAGGGGGAGGCGATGCTGCCGCTGATGAACGCGCTCGAGTTCGACGCGATGACAATGCACGGGGAGTTCGTCTACGGGCCGGCGCAGCCGTGTAGGCTCACTGCCTGGCTGACGTACCTGGCGCTGGCGATCACAGTTACGACAGGGTGTCGGACCAGCTCGTCTTCGATCCGAGTTGCGTGATCGAGCGCGGCGGCTTGCGCATCGGCATCGTCGGCATCGCTTCGAACATCGTCGACAAGAGCATGCCGCCGAGCTATTCCGAAGGGGTGCGCTTCACGCTCGGCAACACCGAGCTGCCAGGCCACACCCACAACCGGCTCGACCTCACGGTGGACGGCGGAAGAGTCATCGACGTGCGGCACGAACGGCAGAAGATCGAGCTTGTATGGCCCGCTGGTTCCTCAGCAAAACTCGCGATGAACCGGCCCGTGCGTTCCATCGCAGGGGCCGATTCACCGCGAGCTTGATCGAATCAACCCGCCGATCAGCGTCGGCCCAGCAACGGGCCAGGCCGACAATCGGTTACGCGTTCAGCCTCTCCTCATACGGCTTCGTCCCGTAATAAGCATGAATACCCTTGGCCCACTCTGCGTCCGCCATATTGGGCCATTTGTCTTTGTCGAAGCCCGGAGCGCTGGAGAGACGAGCCTTGTCGACATCCAGCGCGAAGCGCTTGTTCTCGGTATCGAGAGTCAACGCGGCCCATGGCACCGCGAACAGCTTGCCGCCCATGCCGAGGAAGCCGCCGAAGGACAGTACCGCATAGGCCACTCGACCGGTGCGCATGTCCAACATGATTTCCTTGATGTCACCGAGGTCGTCGCCGTTCTTGTTGTAGACATCACTGCCAACAAGAGTCTCGGCCCCCATCAAGTCAGGGCCGGGTCCGTGCCGCATGTCAGGCCCGGTAATGACGTTCGTTTTGTACATGCCATACGTGTCGCGCTCTACATAGTTCATAGTTGTCTCCATTCAGGTACTTGTCCGAGGAGCGACGGGTCTTTCGCACAGGAACACCGTCGCCAAGGATGAATCTAGGCGTCCGGTGACACGCCGTCTGTTCGACAACACACCGAAAATTCTGTAGTCGGCTTGCGACGCACCCGCTTGATATCCACCTGGATTCCGATCTCCATGACACGATCAAGGGCAAGCGGCAGAAGGCCGTGGCGCTCACTGCGTTGCGGGACAGGATGACGAACAGCTTCTCCCGCCACAGGCGCACTCCAGGCACTCCCACTGGCGAAATGCTGCTCGCTTTCGATCGGCTTTCTGATGACAAGTTGGCCATGACGCAGGAACTCATCGCCGACGTGCTGGCGACCGCGACCTGGCCAGTCGCGCCGAGCAGCGCCGACGTTCAACGTCCCGGCCGGAGCCGAACCCGCAGCACTATCACGTGCGATGTCGCGCAATTCGGACAGACCATGCTCGAACAGTGGCAGTGCCGTTCGGCGCTCCTTTGCGTCAAGTAGTGGTTGGCGTGCCTTTGGCAGTACTGGTTGCAGCCAGAAAAAAAAGGGCCCGGTGACAGGGTCACCGGGCTAGTTTAGAAGCACCCGACGGGTGGGGCTTGTCGAGCACTCGGGGGCAGGATCGTCGAGCTGATGGATGCGGTCTGTGCGGCATCCAACACAAATCGATTCCATTGCCGACTCCGCTTTCCTGCCGACTCAGGTGGTTGCGTCGCGCGCCGTCGCGCTGGCGTCGGCGGTCTGCTGGACACGCTCGGCCTCTGTCTTCGAGGTATTCGCCGTGGCCACGCTCTCTGCTGAGTACGATCGGCCGACGTCAAGCCCTGTTACTTCTTCTTTGCGGTCTTCTTCGAAGCGGTTTTCTTCGCAGCCTTCTTCTTCGTGGTCTTCAGTTTCTGCTTGACGTCGCCAAACTTCGCCTGCGCCTTCCCGCGAGTCTTCTGCGCCTTGCCTTTTGCCTGAAGCTCTTTGTTGCCCACGAGCTTGCCGGCGGCTTCCTTGATCTTGCCCTGCACTTCTTTCATGCGGCCTTGAATCTGGTCTTTGTACGCGGTCACGACTTGCTCCTGAATCGCCAGGCCGACAATCGGCCGGCACGCTGCACTGGGGGATTTGAAGAAGCGAGGTCTGACACCTGAGGAACTTCTCATCGAGTGCCATTGGATGTGCGGACCGGCGCCCGCATTTCGTCAATACGTCCAGATACGGTCTCGGCGCCGCCAGCCACCAGAATCGTTTCAACCAGCCAGGTTGCCGGCATGCCGTGCGGTGCCGGCGTCAGCCGGAATGCTCTGCCGCGAGAAAGATTCGACTCCCGGGTAGACCACCGCTACGTGCGTGCCGTAAATGAGAGCTTTCGGGTCGCCAGCGGGAATCATCGAGTGGCCATTGCTGGCCGTCCTGACGCACCAGCGACTGCCTTCCTGCAGCACGACGGGCTTTCGTGAAGCCAAGTTCGAGAAACTCATCGCCGGCGCGAGCCAGGCGCACAGTACGAGGGCTATCGCTGGTCTCTGTTGCCGGGCACTCGAAGGGCCCTGAGAAATCAGTCCTGGTTCCGGAGACCTTCATCCACGGGCCGCCCGCTGATGATCTTTCGGCCAGTGAACATTGCAGTAATGATGCTGCCACCAGCTGTCAGGCTGCTGTGCGAGACCGGCCGAGCCATGCTACGGCCATGAACAGGACTAGCCACACGACTGTCCGAAGGGTCATGGCGCGGAGACTGTCCACCGCCACAGCCCCGCCGCTGCGGTAGACCACCAGGATGCCCACGAGCACAAGGAGATTGAGCAGGAAGATTGCTCCCGCAGCGTATCTGCCCGCGTTGACGCTGCGCCAGACGGTGATGCCGGCTGCCAGATAGGCAACGCCCATTGCCGTGTTGTAAATGAGGAGGGGCCGAAACACCTCATACCCCGGGTCGGAACCCAGGAGCACGCGGCCACCCGCGAAGAGCGTAGCGACGCCGAACAGGACCGCAACGGCAGCCGCGAGGATCTGGACAAACCGGACTCTGTGAGGCGCCATCATAGTTTCGCGTTCTCGTCTTGGTCTGGCCACGATTTCATCCGTGCCACGGCTACACCGAACCATGCAATTGCAACGACCATCGAAATTCCTCCGATGAGAACGAAGAGCAGGGGCGCCCCAGGCAACACCTCTGCAAGAATCCCAACGGGCATCAGCATTCCTGCCAACGCGAGCCGTGACTCGAAGTGCTTGCCGACCGCGTACTCAGCTATCCACTGCTCTTTGCCAGGTGCGAAGTCCCGAAGGTAGATCAAAACAAAGCCAAACACCATGAAGCCGGCCATGAACAGTAGACCTGCAGCGGTGTTTTTGATCGGGTGGTAGCTCGTGATACGCAGCAGCCTGACTACTACCAGATCGCACCAATTGGCCGCCGCACTGCGGCATTAATTCCCGGCATTAGAGCGCATGCGTGCGTCAGAAGCGGACCGAGTCCCTGGCAACGTGTTGATGGGACTACATCATCGATCCACCACGCCGACAACTATGAGCCGGTGAATATGCCGCTTCGGGCCGCACCCGAAAGCACAGGAATGTCTGCTCTCCAACCGAACCGGGCTTGGCCACCAGCACGAACGGGCGACAGAGCGAACAAAATAGCCCCCGCTGGCGAACCAGGATCGCGCCGAATCCGTCGAGCGCGTCGGAGAGCACGTCGAACGGCAGGGCCTGGCAAAGCTACGATTAATCCTGGCGTGCCGCAGCGCGAGCGCTATCAACGTCCCGCAGCAGTGCCCGAACGGACTCGCGACCGAAGATCTCGTCGATCCGGCAGGCCATCTTGCGCTGCCAGTTGGCGTGCTCTTCGTTGGTCCCGGGCACATTGATCGGGTCCGGCATGCCGATGAGGTCCTCGGCCTGGAGGACCACCAGGGCGGACGCGGTTCGCGCGAGAAACACATGGGTCGCGCGTGCGAGCTCATCGGTGTACGCGTCCGGTGCGGCCGACGCGGCGACGGGCTTCAGCCCGCTGGCTTCGAGCGCGCCCAGCAATGCATGCCGGTCGCGCACGCGCTCGTCCGCCACGTGCTGCCGGGTATCCTCGTTCGGATAAAGCGACAGGCGCTGGCGCAGGTCGATGTCGCCACCCGACCAGTAGCCGCGCAGGGTAGGCAGGTCGTGCGTCGTAACCGTTGCGATCGCGCGCCGTGGATACTCGTCGGGGGCGATGAAGCTGCCGTCGGCACGCTTTGCGAACAGCAGCACGCGGTACGAGTACACGGCGCGGTCGTCCATCGCGTGCGACATCTCGGGTGGCACGGTGCCGAGGTCTTCGCCGATGACGAGGCAGCCGTGCCGCTCGCTTTCGAGCACCAGCACCGACATCAGGTCGTCGAGCGGGTAGTGCACGTAGCCGCCGGCGATCGAGCCGAGGCCGGCCGGAACCCACCACTGGCGGAACAGCGCCATCACGTGGTCGAGCCGCAATGCGCCGAAGTGCCGCATGTTCGCAGCGACGAGGTTGCGGAACGGCCGGTACTGCTCCGCCATCAGCACGTTCGGATCCTGCGGCGGGATGCCCCAGTCCTGGCCCTTGAGCGCAAGCGCATCGGGCGGGGCGCCGACGCCGGCCCCCTTGCGATAGAGCGCCTGGTCGGACCACGTCTCGGACCCGCTCGGGTTCACGCCCACCGCGTAGTCGCCGTAAAGGCCGATCGGCATGCCGAGCTGGCGGCCGAGCGCCTGCGCCTCGCCCAGTTGTTCGTCGGCAAGCCATTGCAGCCAGGCATGAAACTCGACCAGGCCTGCGTGCTCCCGCTCGAAAGCCTGAACGCCGGGGTGCGTCGGCTCGCGCAGTTCGTCGGGCCACATCGGCCAGCCCCAGTAGCGGTGACCATCGACGGCACGCATGTGTTCGTCGATGGCGTCGTGCAGCGCATGCCGACGCAGCGATTCGCCGCGTTCAGCGCGGTAGGCCTGGAACTGCGCGACGCGTGCCGACGTTTGCGCTGACTTGTCGCGACGGAAATGCGCGTGCAGCAGCTTCAGGATGCGCAGCTTCGCCTGCGCCACGCCGGGGTAGTCCACGCAAAGCGTCGCGCGCAGTCGGGCGAGCTCGGCCTGGAATCCGGCGGCACGCACGGTCGCCCGCGCCTCGGCGCAGTGCCCGAACTCTGCGACGTGCTCGATCGCAATGTAGAGCACGTTCAGGAAGTGCCGTGACGAAGGGCTGTACGGACTGAATTGCCACGGATTGGCGGGGAACAGTGCATGCAGCGGATTGAGGCCGACAAAGGCAGCGCCCTGCTCCGCGCACCCACGCACGACGGCGGCCAGGTCGGCAAAGTCACCGATGCCCCAGTTCCGCTCCGAGCGCAAGGTGTAGAGCTGCACCGCCACGCCCCACAGTCGTCCGCCATCGTGCAGTATCCCGGGTTCATGACAGGCCAGCGGCGCCACAACGAGTGCGCAGGATTCGCTCGCACCGCCATCGAGTGCGACGTGCAGCGTGTGATAGCCGTGCGGAAGGTTGACCGGCAGCGACAGGTCGCGCCGCGTCAGCCAGCGGCCGTCGACTTCGCGCCGCTCGTGTTCCGGCAGTTCCCCGGCGCGCACGCGACCGCTGACTTCCGTGCCGCATTCGGTGGCGATGCGCCAGGCGATCTCTCGCGAGAGCGAATCCGCCGGTACCGCAAGTGTCACGCCGTTGCGGTGCGGATGCACGACCGCCACGGGTGGCAACAGCGAACGCAGTCGCCCGGTCTCGAGCTCGTGCAATTCGCGTTTGATCGCCGCCGCATCGGACGTGGCGCAACCCATCGCCGCCAGGATCGCCGTCTTGGTTTCCCGACTGATGTGCAGCAGTTCGCCGCGAAAATTGTGGTAAGCGTCGCCGATACCGCGCTGCCTGGCGAGTTGGTCGAGCAATGAATCGAGCATGCGGCACCGTCCGGTTGGCGGTCGCGACGATGCCTTACGTCAGGGACCGCCGCAAGTGTATTGATCCGTTCAGACGGCCCGTGATTCCAGTAACACCGTGCTTTGTGGCTGCAGCGCAAGCCGCGTTCCGGCCGCGAGACTGGCCATGGCGCGCGGCGGTTGTGCGTGACTGGTGTCGAACAGCACGCCCCAGGCCGAGCCTTCGGGTCCAGCCGGCAACGTCATCTGCGCCGGCGTGACGTCGGCGTTGAAGGCGATGAGCAGGTCCCCATTGCGGGTGCTGCGTGCCGCCGCGCCGTTCAGCAGCACCGCGATCGCAGCGAGCCTGGAATCGTTCCAGTCGGACTCGGTCATCTCGCGCCCTGACGGGTGCAGCCACGTCACGTCCCTGGTGTCCACGCCGCGAAGCGTGCCCTTGAGGAACGTGTCGCGACGCAGCCAGAGTCGCGACTTGCGCAGGTCGATCAGGCGGCGCACGAACGCGATCCACGGCGCATTACGCTCGGCGAGCGTCCAGTCGATCCAGTTGATCTCGTTGTCCTGGCAATACGCATTGTTGTTGCCCTGCTGCGTGCGACCGAATTCGTCGCCCGCCATCAGCATGGGCACTCCCTGTGACAGGAACACGGTCGCGAGCAGGTTGCGGGCCTGGCGTGCGCGCGTTGCAAGAATTACCGGATCTTCCGTGGGGCCCTGGACACCGTAATTTGCGCTCAGGTTGTGCGCGTGACCGTCGCGGTTGCCTTCGAGGTTGGCCTCGTTGTGACGGTCGCTGTAAGTCACGGTGTCGTGCAGCGTGAAGCCGTCGTGCGCTGCGATGTAATTGATGCTGGCCGTCGGCTTGCGGCCGCGCGCGCGGAAGAGATCGCTGGAGCCGGCGAAGCGCTCGACGAAGGCACCGACGAGCGGACGGTCGCCGCGCCAGAACGCCCGCACCGTATCGCGGTAGCGGTCATTCCACTCGGCCCAGCCGACCGGGAACGACCCGAGCTGGTAGCCACCTGCGCCAACATCCCACGGCTCCGCGATCAGCTTCAGGTAAGCGAGCTGCGGATCGGCGCGCAGCGCGGCAAAGAACGGCGCCGCGCGGCTGAACCCGTTCGCGTCACGACCGAGGATCGGCGCCAGGTCGAAGCGAAAGCCATCGACGCGCATGTCCGTGGCCCAGTACCGCAGGCAATCGATCACCATGGCGCGAACGGCGGGTTCGTCGAAGTTGATCGTGTTGCCGCAGCCTGAAAAGTTGACGTATTGCGCACGATTGTCGGCAGGCAACCGGTAGTAGACCGAATTGTCGAAGCCGCGCAGGCTCAGTGTCGGTCCGTGCTCGTTGCCTTCGGCCGTGTGATTGAACACGACGTCGAGAATGACCTCGAAGCCGGCCTGGTGCAGCGCGCGCACCATCGTCTTGAATTCGGTGACCGCATCCTCGACCGCGTAGCTCGGCTCGGGTGCGAACCAGGCGAGCGAGTTGTAACCCCAGTAGTTCGCGAGGCCGCGCTCGGCGAGGAACTGCTCGCTGACGAACGCCTGCACCGGCATCAGCTCAATGGTCGTGACACCAAGCCGCTGGAGGTAGCCGATGACCGCCGGTTCGGCGAGCCCGAGGAACTTGCCGCGCAAGTGCGGCGGCACCGCCGGATGCCGCTGCGTGAAGCCCTTGACGTGCACTTCGTAAATGATCGTGTCGCGCCACGGCACGTTCGGTGAACGCACCTTCGCCCAGTCGAAACTGCCGTCGACGACTTCGGCGCGCGGCACGTGCGGTGCGCTGTCGTCGAGCGACGGCTGGTCGTCGCGACCACGCACGGCGCCGTGCAGGGACGGGTGCCACTCGAAATTTCCACGCAGCGACTGCGCGCAGGGATCAACCAGCAGCTTCGATGGATTGAAGCGCAGGCCGCGCGCAGGATCGTAGGGGCCGTGCACGCGATAGCCGTACTGCAATCCCGGACCGCCGAAACGCGCTGGCAGGAAACCGTGCCACAGGTCGCCAGTGCGTGACGGCAGTTCGATTCGCCCGATTTCATCGCGACCGCCGCCATCGAAGAGACAGAGTTCGACACGCTCCGCGTGCGCCGAGAAGACCGCGAAATTCGTGCCGCGCCCAGTCCAGTTCGCGCCGAGCGGCTGGGGTGAGCCTGCTTCCAGGCGAGGCTTGCCCGGCGCGAGGTCCAGCGTCATGTCGTCTGGTGTGGCGGGGTCGAGCACGTCCATCACACCCTCAGTTGGCGACTTCGAAGAACAGCGCGCCGAGCGGCGGCAGGTCGAGCCGGATGTGGCACGGGTAGCCCTGGCAAGGCGCCAGTTGCGACACGACGCGCTCCTGCTGGTTGAAGCCGGAGCCGCCGAATCGCGCGGCGTCCGTATCGAGCACCTTGCGGTACGTGCCCGCCGCGGGAACGCCGAGCCAGTAGGCCTCGCGCGGCACCGGCGTGCAGTTGAACACGCACAGCAGCGGCGGCTTGTCCGGGTGCAGCGGCGAACGGCGCATGAAGGCGAACACGCTCTGGTCGCCATTGTGCAGGTCGATCCACGCGAAACCCGCGGGGTCCGTGTCGCTGGCATGCAGCGCCGGATTCTCGCAATAGAGGTGGTTCAGGTCGCGGTTCAGGTCGAGCAGCGCGCGATGTTCAGGCTGCTCGAGCAGGTGCCAGTCGAGTGAATGCTGCTCGCGCCATTCCTGCCATTGCCCGAACTCGCACCCCATGAACAGCAGCTTCTTGCCCGGGTGTGCCGTCATGTACGCGCGGAACCAGCGGTAATTCGCGCGCTTCTGCCACACGTCGCCCGGCATCTTGTCGAGCAGCGAGCCCTTGCCGTGCACGACTTCGTCGTGCGAGATCGGCAGCACGAAGTTTTCGGACCAGGCGTAGACGAACGAGAACGTCACCAGTGAATGATGGAAGCGGCGATGCACCGGATCGTGCTCGACATAACGCAGCGTGTCGTTCATCCAGCCCATGTTCCACTTGAAGTGGAACCCGAGCCCGCCGAGGTGCGCCGGTTGCGTGACGCCTGGAAACGCCGTCGATTCCTCGGCGAACGTCATCACGCCCGGGTAGTCCCGACCGATCGCAATGTTGAGCTGGCGCAGGAACTCGATCGCGTCGAGGTTCTCGCGGCCGCCGTACCGGTTCGGCACCCACTCACCGGCCTTGCGGCTGTAGTCGAGGTACAGCATCGACGCGACCGCATCCACGCGCAGGCCGTCGACGTGATACCGGTCGATCCAGTACAGCGCGTTCGCCACGAGGAAGTTGCGCACCTCGTGCCGACCGTAATTGAAGATCTTGGTGCCCCAATCCGCATGCTCGCCGAGCCGCGGGTCGGAGTGCTCGTACAGGCTCGAGCCGTCGAAGTTCGCAAGGCCGTGGTCATCGCGCGGAAAATGCGCCGGCACCCAGTCGATGATGACGCCGAGGCCCGCCTGGTGACAGCGATCGACGAAGGCCATGAAATCCTGCGGCGTCCCAAAGCGGGAACTCGGCGCGTAGTAGCCGACCACCTGGTAGCCCCACGAGCCGTCAAACGGGTGTTCGGCTACGCCCATGAGTTCGAGGTGCGTGTAGCCCTGGTCCTTCGCGTACGGAATCAGCTCGTCCGCTATCTCACGCCAGTTGAGGAACTGGGGCTCGCGGCCATAATCGCGCCGCCAGCTGCCGGGATGCACTTCGTAGATGTTGATCGGCTGCAGGTGATGCGGCGCCGTCTTGCGCGCGCCGATCCAGTCTGCATCGTGCCACTCGTAGCCTTCGAGCGAGGCGACGATCGAAGCCGTGCCCGGACGCAGCTCCATCGCAAAGCCGTACGGATCGGACTTGAGGACGGTGGTGCCGGCCCTGGTGCGGATCTCGTACTTGTAGAGCGTGCCCGGCCCGACGCCCGGCACGAACAACTCCCAGATCCCGGAACCGCCGCGGGTCTGCAGCGCGTGCTTGCGGCCGTCCCACAGGTTGAACGGACCGACCACGCTGACGCGTTCTGCGTTGGGCGCCCAGACGGCGAACCGCGTGCCGGACAGGCCGTCGAGTTCAGCTGGATGCGCGCCGAGCTTGTAGTAAATCGTGTAGTGATTGCCTTCGCCGAACAGGTACAGATCGAAGTCGGAGAGTTGCGGCGCGAAGTAGTACGCGTCGTGCTTGTCCAGCTCGACGCCGCTCGCATAGCGCACGTGCAGCTTGTACGGCTGCAACGGACGGCGGTGCGGCACGCGTCCCTCGAACAACCCCGCCGGATGGACCGATTTCAGCTCGACTGCAGCCTCGCCTTCCCAACGCACGCTGACGGCCACCGCGTCCGGCTCGAGCACGCGCACGACGCACACCGGAGCGTCGTTCCTGCGTGCGAACTCGTGGTAACCCAGCACCGAACGCGGCGCGGGGTGCAGCGCGTTGACCAGCGCGTCGATGTCGGCGGGCGAAAGTGTCGTGCGGACGGTCATCCGGACGAGTTTAGCCTGCGGGAAGGGGTTCGGGGTTGGGGGATACGGGTTAGTCGGAAAAGAGCGGCGATGAATTCGATTTCATCGGTGCGGCGGTGCGGGCGTCGCGTTGATGGCGGTCGGTCCGGGGTCTGTGCCGGGTCGCGAAAAGGCAGACACGCGACCCGGCACAGACCCCGGACCGACCGCTCCAACAGCGCAGACATGCGCACCACCACAACCCCCGAATCGGCCGCTGCAACGCCAGGACCGGGCAATCGCCATCGCGCTTGGCGCAAGCATTGGCCGCGCCTCAATAAGGTGATTTGGGCGACCTTGCCGATGCCGGTACTGCTGACGCGTATTGACAGCCGGTCGATCCGGCCTCCTTGCCGGATCGCGTATCTGCCTTTCCGCGATCCGGCAAGGAGGCCGGATTGGGCGGCTGCACGCACCGAAACCCGACGGAACGGTAACGGTCAGAGCACCGGCTTGATGCGCCAGATCCGCTCCGCATACTCGCGAATGCTGCGGTCGCTCGAGAACGTGCCCATGCCGAGCGCGTTGAGCACCGCCTTCCGGCTCCACTCGTCGGGCTGCAGATACAGCGCGTCCACTTCATCCTGCGCCCTGGCGTAAGCCGCGAAATCCGCCAGCACGAGGAACGGTTCGCCGTCGGAAAGCAGGCGCCCCACGATCGGCTTGCCGTCGAACACGTTCGCGGGCGAGAAGTAGCCGGAATCGATCATGTCGAGCGTGCGCGCAAGGTCGGGGTTCGAGGCGACGAACGATTCGGGAGCATAGCCCCTGGCTTTCAGGCTGGTCACCTCGTGCGCCTGCAGGCCGAAGATGAAGATGTTCTCCGCACCGACCTGTTCGCGAATCTCGATGTTGGCGCCGTCGAGCGTGCCGATGGTGAGCGCGCCGTTCAGCGAAAGCTTCATGTTGCCCGTGCCGGAGGCCTCGAGACCCGCGGTCGAGATCTGCTCGGACAGGTCGGCGGCAGGCATGATCCGCTGCGCGAGCGAGACATCGTAGTCGGGCAGGAACACGACCTTCAGCTTGCCCTGGATGGTCTCGTCCGCGTTGACGATGCTGGCGACGTTGTTGATGAGCTTGATGATGCCCTTGGCCATCACGTAGCCCGGCGCCGCCTTGCCCGCGAAGATCACCGTGCGCGGCACGGCGAACGCGTCGGGGTTCGCCCGCAGCTTGTGGTAACGCGTCACGACGTACAGCAGGTTGAGCAGCTGCCGCTTGTACTCGTGGATGCGCTTGACCTGCACGTCGAACAGCGAGTGTACGTCCAGGTCGATGCCGACGCGACGCTGCACCTCGGCGTCGAGACGACGCTTGTTGGCCAGCTTGATCTCGCGGAACTCGCGCCGGAACCCGGCATCCTCGGCCATGCCGCGGATGCGGTCGAGTTCTTCGAGATCATTCTCCCACGCATGCCCGAGATGGCGCGTGATCAGCGACGACAACCCGGGGTTCGACTGCTTGAGCCAGCGCCGCACGGCGATGCCGTTCGTGACGTTGGTGAAGCGGTCCGGATACAGCTCGGCGAAGTCTTTGAAGATCGTCTTCGTCATCAGCTCGGAGTGGAGCTTGGCCACGCCGTTGACCGTGTGGCTCGCGACGACGGCGAGGTTCGCCATGCGGACCTGGCGGCCGCCGCCCTCGTCGATCAGCGACATGCGGCTGCGGCGCTCGTTGTCGCCGGGCCAGCGCGCCGTGACCTCGTCGAGGAAGGCACGATTGATGAGATAGATGATCTGCAGGTGGCGCGGCAGGATCCGCTCGAAGAACGTGACCGGCCAGACCTCGAGCGCCTCGGGCAGCAACGTGTGGTTGGTGTACGAGAACACGCGCCGCGTGATGCTCCATGCCTGCTCCCACTCGAGCTCGTGCTCGTCGACCAGCAGTCGGATCAGCTCGGTGATGGCAAGCGCCGGATGCGTGTCGTTGAGCTGGATCGAGAGCGCTTCGTGCAGGGAGTCGAAACTGCGACCTTCGGCGAGGTGCTGCGCCAGCATGTCCTGCAGGCTGGCGCTGACGAAGAAGTAGTGCTGCTTGAAGCGCAGCTCCTTGCCCTGCGGCGTAGTGTCGTCCGGGTACAGGATGCGCGAGACGTTTTTCGCCTCAGCCTGTGCCGTCGACGCCTCGACGTGCCGGCCGGCATTGAACACCTCGACGTTGAACGGCGCGATGGCGCGGCCGGCCCAGAGCCGCAGATGATTGACCGTCGGGCTGCGGTTGCCCGGGATCAGCTGGTCGAAACCGACGGCCCAGATGTTGTGCGTCTCGACCCAGCGGTACCGCGTGCGGCCCTGCGCGTCCTGCGTGCCGATGCAGCGGCCGCCGAAGCTGACGACGTAACGGGCATCGTCGCGCGCGATTTCCCACGGGCTGCGCTCGCGCATCCACGTGCTCGCGATCTCGCGCTGCCGCCCGTCCTCGTCGATGACCTGCGTGAAGATGCCATAGTCGTAGCGGATGCCGTAGCCGACCGCCGGATACTGCAGCGTCGCGAGCGAATCGAGAAAGCAGGCCGCGAGGCGGCCAAGACCGCCGTTACCGAGTCCCGGGTCGTTTTCTTCCTGCGCCACGCGCTCGAGGTCGTACCCGAGCTCGGCCAGCGCTTCGCGTGCTTCCTGCACCAGGTCGCCATCGAGGCTGGCGAGGCCGTTGATGAGCGAGCGGCCGAGCAGGTACTCGACCGACAGGTAACAGACGCGCTTGACGCCCGCCTGGGTGATGCGGCGCTGGGTGGACAACCAGCGCGCGGCCAGCTCTTCGCGCACTGCGAGCGAGAGCGCGTCGTAGATGTCGCGCTGCGTCGCGGAGTCGGGGTCCTTGCCGAGCGAGCGCGTCAGGCGGTCGAGCAGGACGGCGCGCAGCGTGCCGGGCTGCAACGTGATTCCACTGAGCAAGGCGGTGCTTCTCACGTAGTGACTCCGTACGCTGGCGCGGAACAGGCCGCGTCTTGTTATTGGACGACTAAGGCGCGGCGGCGTGTCAGAGTTTCTGCAGCGTCCGCTCGGCCACGATGCGCCAGCCCTGCGCGTCCCTCATGAGCGTCAGTTCCTTGACGTACGCATCCTTGCCGAAGCGCTGCACGAACGTCACGACCTTGCGGTCGGGACCGGCGTCCTTCGTCTTGAGTTCCTCGAGTCGCGCGTCGGGCGCATCGCCGTTCGCGACCTGTTGCTTGCGGTCGTCGATGTAGGCCACGGCCCCACCATTCTCCGCAGCCTGGAACTGCGGCGAGTAGAACGCCGCGACCTGATCCGGTTTGCGGTTCGCCCACGCGGAAGCCCAGACGTACACCGCCTCTTCGACCGAGCCAGCCATCACGGCCTTGGGCCCGAAATACGCGGGCGGCTGATCGAGGCACTTGGGTGCCGGATCGAGCTTCGCGGGATCGGGTGCCGCTGGCGGAATGGTCATGCCGCCGCTCAGGCGCTCGCTGCCCGTCACGCCTTCCGGCAGCTGCAGACGGGGACGTTCCTGCGCAGCGAGGTATTCGGGGTTGTCGCCACAGGGATTGCTGGTGGCGCAACCCGTCAGCGCGGCAACCGCCATGCCCGGCAGGATCAGCAAGCGAAGCGAAGTGCTCGAGACGGGCATCGGCGGATCACCGGGCGCAACAGGCGAAGGGGCCGCATTGTAGCGTCCCACCGCGCGGTTGTGCCGCGTTGCCGGCGATACCTAGGCGTTATAGCCGCGCCGCGATCGCAGCACCTCGACCTGGTCGAGTTCCCACAAGTGCACCGGCGCGCCACGGCGCACGAACATGCCCGACCCGGCATTGATGAACGAGCGGGCCAGCCGCTTGCGGTACCACTCGGCGGGACGGATGTGGACATTCCTGTCGGTGCGACGCTTGTCGCAGTACAGCTCCCAGTCCTCGCGCGTCAGCGCGCCAAAGTGCAGTACGCCCTGGCACAGGCGAGCGAGGTTCCGCAGGCCGGCAGCCGCAGGGCGCGCCGGCAGGTACTGAAAGACGTCGTAGCAAACAACGAGGTCGAAGGGCCGGGGCGCCTCGAAAGTGGCCGCCGACCCCTGGATCCAGCCGTGCTTGTCGCAGAGGTACTGGCTGACTTCGAGACCGGTGTACCTGGCCTTGGGAAAGTGCCGCAGCAACTGGTCGCGCATCAGGCCCAACCCGCACCCCACGTCGAGAATCGAACGCACCTGCAGCTCGCCGTGGTTGGCGAACGCCGCGATCAGGTCGGCTCGCCGGATCATCTCCTTGCTGGTCACAACCCGAGTTTTCGGGTTGAGGTAGAAGCGACGGAAAAAGGCTTCGCCGAACTGCTCGGCCGGGGCGGTCTTTTTGGGCACGGTGCGTCGATTTCCTGATGCCGGGCTGCGGCCGGCCGGGGCTCTTGATTCGGTAGCTAAAGCATAAAGTATTTCTTTAATGAGCCAACATCATTCGAGCTTTACTTAGTTTTATCGAACAACGTAACAACCCTCCAACAGCACCTGGTCCGCTCGCCGGCCCCGCCCCGGTTGCATCGCGACCAGACGCCCCCACTTCGGGGTACATGCAGCAATCAGACAGGCAGCCGCGACGATGAACCGACGCGAAATGCGCTCGTGGATGTGGGCCGAAGCCGTCGACAGGCTCGACCAGGCCGATCGCCTGCAAAGGCAGTTCTTTCGCCTCGCCGTGCAGCCGACAGACCGGCGACAGCAACCCCGGTGGGAGCCCCCCGTGGACGTGTATGCGGGCACCGAACAGGTGCTGATCGAAGTCGCGCTGCCTGGCGTGCCGGCGGATCGCATGGAGCTGGTCCTCGCGCCCGGCGAGCTGGTGATCCGGGGCGAGCGCGCCCTGCCGAACCGGCCGGCCGGCACGACACTGCAACGACTGGAGATCCCTTACGGACGGTTCGAGCGCCGACTGGCATTGGGACCCGGGCAGTGGGCGCTGGTCGACCAGCGCCTCGCCGATGGTTGCCTGCAGATGCTGCTGGCCCGCCGCTGATGAATCCACGGACAAGTGACGACCCCATGAGCACGGACATGAACCACGACCAGCACGACGCAACGAAGATGCCCATGGCGACGTCGAATGACGGCGCTGAGGCCAGCAAGGCACCCGGCCTGCCGGATGACATGTTGATCATCCTGCCGGTCCGCAACCTCGTGCTGTTCCCCGGGGTGATCCTGCCGGTCGCAATCAAGCGCGAGAAGACGGTGGCGGGTGCCCAGGAGGCCGTGCGCGTCGAAGGCAAGGTCGGGTTCCTGCTGCAGAAGAACCCCGAGACCGAGGACCCGACGTTCGACGAGCTGCACCGGATCGGCACGGCCGCCACGATCATCCGCTACGTGACCGCGCCCGACGGCACCCACCACCTGGTGTGCCAGGGCGAGCGGCGCTTCCGCGTGCTCGACGCAGTAGGTGGCTTCCCGTATCTCGTGGCACGCGTGGAATACCTCAGCGACACCGGGATTCATCACCCCGAGGTCGAAGCACGCGCGTTGTTGCTGAAACAGAAGGCGGTCGAGGCCATCACGCTGCTGCCGCAGGCCCCGGCCGAACTGGCGAATTCGATCCAGGCGATCGAATCGCCCGCTGCGCTTGCCGACACCATTGCCAGCTTTCTCGACATCAAGCCGGCCGAGAAGCAGGACTTGCTCGAGACCACCGAGATCCGCGAGCGGCTCGAGCGCGTCGCGACGCACCTGACGCGCCGCGTCGAGGTGCTGAAGCTCTCGCGCCAGATCGAGGAGCAGACCAAGGAAGCGATCGACGACCGCCAGCGCGAGTACGTGCTGCGCGAGCAGTTGAAGCAGATCCAGAAAGAGTTAGGGGAAGAAGCGGAAGGCCAGGAAGGCGAGGAATTGGCCGCGGCCATTACCAAGGCCGGCATGCCGGCCGAGGTCGACGAGCATGCGCGCAAGGAGCTGAAGCGTCTCGAGCGCATGAACGAGGCGAGCGGCGAGTACTCGATGGCGCGCACGTATCTCGACACGCTGATCGCGCTGCCGTGGTCGAAGCTCGACGCGGAGTCGATCGACATCCAGCGCGCCCGCGGCATCCTCGACGCGGACCACTACGGTCTCGAGAAGATCAAGAAGCGCATCCTCGAGTACCTCGCGGTGCGCAAGCTGAACCCCGAAGGCCGCAGCCCGATCCTGTGCTTCGTCGGGCCTCCCGGCGTGGGCAAGACTTCGCTCGGCCAGTCGATCGCGCGCGCGGTCGGCCTCAAGTTCCAGCGCACCAGCCTCGGCGGTACGCACGACGAGGCTGAGATCCGCGGCCATCGCCGCACCTACATCGGCGCACTGCCGGGCAACGTGATCCAGGCAATCCGCAAGGCCGGCACGCGCAACCCGGTGCTGATGCTCGACGAGATCGACAAGCTCGGCCGCGGCATCCAGGGAGATCCTGCATCCGCCCTGCTCGAAGTGCTGGATCCGGAGCAGAACTCGACCTTCCGTGACAACTACCTGGGCGTACCGTTCGACCTTTCAAAGGTGCTGTTCATCGCGACCGCGAACCAGCTCGACACGATTCCCGGGCCGCTGCGCGACCGTATGGAGATCATCGAACTCACGGGTTACACCGAAGAGGAGAAAGTAGAGATCGCGCGCCGTTACCTGGTGCGCCGGCAGCTCGAGGCGAACGGCCTCAAGCAGGAGCAGGCCTCGATCTCCGACGAGGCGCTGCACGTGATCGCGCGCGAGTACACGCGTGAGGCGGGCTGCCGCAACCTCGAGCGTGCCATCGGCGCGGTGCTGCGCAATGTCGCGGTGCGCGTGGCCGAGGGCCAGGCGACGTCGGTTCGCATCGAAGCGGGCGACGTGCAGGACATCCTCGGCGCGCCGCGGTTCGAGAACGAAGTGGCGATGCGCGTCAGCGTGCCGGGCGTGGCCACGGGGCTCGCGTGGACACCGGTGGGTGGCGACATCCTGTTCATCGAAGCGACCCGCATCCCGGGCACCGGCAAGCTGATCCTCACGGGCCAGCTCGGCGACGTGATGAAGGAAAGCGCGCAGGCGGCCCTGAGCCTGCTCAAGTCGCAGGCCGAATCGCTCGGGGTGGATGCGACGCGGTTCGAGAAGAGCGATATCCACGTGCACATCCCGGCGGGCGCGATCCCGAAGGATGGGCCCAGTGCCGGCGTGACGCTCTATACGGCGCTCGTCTCGTTGATGACCAGCAGGACAGTGCGCAACGACGTCGCGATGACAGGCGAGATCAGCTTGCGCGGACTCGTGCTGCCGGTTGGCGGCATCAAGGAAAAGACGGTGGCGGCGCATCGGGCTGGCATTCGCACGGTGATGCTGCCGGCGCGTAATCGGCGCGACCTCGACGACATCCCCGAGAGCGTGCGCAAGGACCTGCAGTTCGTCTGGCTCGATCGCGTCGAGGACGCGGTGGCACACGCGATCGATGGGACGGTGCCGAAGGCGGCGTGAGCACCGCCTAGACGGGAGACGTCGCACGAGCGCGGGTCGATGGCCTGCGATCCGTGTTCTTTCTGGCGAGGGGAAAGGCAGACACGCGCCGGTTGCAGGCGGCCGATCCAATGCCTGTCCCCGAGCTTGGAAAGGCAGAAACGCGCTGGGGGCAAGCGACTGATCCGGGGCCTTCCCCTGAGCTTGGAAAGGCAGACACGCGCTCGGGGGAAGGCCCCGGATCAATCGCTTGTAGTACGCGGCACCTGAGCAAGTTTTCCGCCGAGCCGGAAAACTTGCACGGTGCACGCAGCACCCACCGGATCCGGCGTCGAGTGCGGCATGAATCGCGCCCGCCGTTCCGCCGCATCGGTGTGCCGCCATCGGTGATCGTGGCCGCCGCTGGCAGGCTGCATGCGCCGTGCGACCTTTTCCGCTGCGCGGAAATGGAGCTCAGGCGCTGTCGCGCAAGCGATCAATCCGTGGCTTTTCCCAGGGCGCGTGTCTGCCTTTCCAAGCCCTGGGGAAAGCCACGGATTGATCGCCTGCAGCCAGCGAGTGTCTGCCCTTCCAAGCTCGGGGGAAGGTCCAGGATCGGCCGCCTGCAACCAGCGCGTGTCCTCTCGTAATGACAGGATAAGCATCAGATGCGCATGCGTTGCCACCGCCCCGACCGCCACCGCAGGAAGAGCGCGCAGCCGAGCAGCACCACATACACCAGCATGCCGGTCCAGCCACCCGCGGCGCCGAGCCCGTACTGCGGCAGGAAGTTGACCCAGCCCTGCCCCGGCGCAAACGACAGCGAGTGCGCAAGCGGGACGAAGACACCCCAGGCGAACACGAAGAACAGCACGGCCGGCACCTTTACGTCGCCCGCACCGCGCAATGAGAAACCGCTGCCAAGATTGAGGCCATCGAAGATCTGGTACCCCGCCGCTATCCACAGCAGCACGATGCCGATCTCCACGACGTCCGCGGTCTGCGGGTCCGCCGCATTCATGAAGGTGGGCAGCAGCCACGGGCCCGACAGTGCGACGAGCACGCCAAGCGTGCCCATGAACGCGACGGTCAGCCAGATGATCGCGTTGCCCAGGCGCCGCGCCCAGTCGCGATCGCCCGCACCGATCGACTGGCCGACCAGCGTCGTGCCGGCAAGAGCGATGCCGATGCCCGGCATGTACGACATCGACGTCAGCATCATGATGATCTGCGTAGCGGCGCCATCGACGGCGCTCAGCCGCACCTGCATCAGCTGAAACAGCGCCATGCCGAACAGGTCGGCGGCATACATCGCACCCATCGGCAGGCCCAGTCGATACTGCCGCGCAAGGCTGCCCAGGTCGGGGCGCCACGTCAGGTGCGACTTGTACTTCGTGCGCAGAGCCCTGCCCAGGAACACCCACAGCGCCAGGCCGAGACCGCACACCATGCTGACGTTGGTAGCCCACGCGGAACCCGCGATGCCACCGTCGAGTTCGAAGATGAAGAGCCAGTTCAGCGCCGCATTCACGACGGCGACCAGACCGGTCGTCATCACCGCGATGCGCGGCCGCGAAATGCCGTTGAAGAAGCCGAGCACGGCCCACAACGCGACCCCGAGCGGCGCTCCGAGCATGCGCGGCTGCCAGAACGCCATCGCCTGCGCGGACACGTCCGGCGCGAGGCCGAACGGCGCGAACAGCAGCGGACCCGACCACGCAAGCAACGCAAAAAAAGGCAGAGTCAGCGCGCTGGCCGTCAGCGCAACCCAGGTGGCGTGGCTCGCGCGCGTGAAGCGACGGCCGCCTTCGGCCTGCGCCACGAACGTCTGGACCGCGAGTCCGACGCCGCCGACCAGCATCAGGAACAGCAGCACTACCCAGTAGACCGCGGCCATGCCGGCCATCGCTGTCGTCGAGATGTGGCCGACGAACCAGGTGTCGGTGAGGCTGATCACCGCCTGCAGGCTGCTGTTGAGCATCAGCGGCAACGCCAGCGCCGCGACGGCGCGGTAGTCGATGACGGTGCGCCCCGTGGCAGGATCGCGCTTCTGTGCCGGCAACGGCAGTGCATCCGGCAGCGAGACGGTGTTCGTCCCGGCCGGCGGCGAGTCGACAGCGGTCATGGCGGCGCGCGCATCACCGGCGCATCTGTCGATGCACGAAAAAATAGTACAGCGAGCCCAGGAACACGAGCAGGCCGCCCACCCACAGGGTGATGCGATGCAGGTTGCCCTGCATCAGCTGTTCGTCCTGTCCGGCAGTGACACCCACCCAGCAAAGCACCGCGCACCAGATGCCCGAGCCGATGATCGTTGCGAGCGAGTACCAGCCGAAATGCATGCGCACGACGCCCGCGGGAATGCCGATCAGGTGACGGATGACGGGGAGCAGGCGGGAGATGAACACACCGACCATGCCGTAGTGCGACGACCATGCCTCGGCCTGCTGGATTTTCTCCGGCGTGATCATCACGTAGCGACCGTACTTCATCAGCAACGGCCGGCCGATCAGGTACGAGGCCCAGTACATCACGCTCGCGCCCACCCACGAGCCAACGGTGCCGGCAATGACGATACCGGTCAGCGTGAATGTTCCCTTCGAGTGCGCAAGATAGGCAGCAGGCGGGATCACGAACTCGCTCGGCACCGGCAGGATGGAACTCTCCATCGCCATCAGCAGCCCGATGAGCCAGTAGCCGCCCTGGTCGAGCGCTTCGAGGTACCACTGGATCAGGGACGCGAGCATCTCGTGCATGGGTAATTTCGTCTTTTCAGCGGGTGCGGGCGGCGGGTCCCGGAAAGCGCCGGGAAGTTCGCTATTTTGCCAGAGCCACGCGATCCCCAGGCGACAGACCCCGTAGGACAGCGCTGGGACAGGTGCGACAATGCCGGCAATTCCTGCATTACGGAAACCCACAGTGACGACGATGTCGGATCACCTGCCGCATTTACGCCCCGCCGTCCGTGCCCTCGGCGCGGTGTTCGGCCTGCTTTTCGCAGTTGCCGGGCCGGCCAGCGCCCAGGCGGGACTGCTGGCGAGCGCGAGCAAGACCGGCGCGCCCACGGAGACCGCGTCGAAGTCGACGGTGCCGGAGCCGATCGCCGCCGGCGACATCCCGATGCGCGCCGATGTGGACGAGCGCTTTGCGCAGGACTCCATCCAGCGCACGAAAGGCAAGGACCCGAGCAAGAAGCTGGGTGCGGAACTCGACGTCCTGACGGCCGGGATCGTCAGGCTGGCGAAGGCGTTCGAAAACGAAGACCTGAAGCAGCTCTCGGCGATCCGGCTCGAAAGCCTCGATAACCACTGGCGGTTCTACCAGCGCGAACTCGATGACTGGCGGGCCGCGCTCGACAGCACGACCAGTTCCTACACCGAAGACGCAGCGGAACTCGCGAGACGGCGCGGTGCGTGGGAGGCAACGCGTGAGGCAATGCTTGCAGGCGGCGTCACTCCTGCGCTGACCGATCGCGTCAACGTGATCATCGGGCAGTTCGCGCTCGCGGAACGAGCGCTGTCGCGGCCGCTCGACGATCAGCTGAAGCTGCGCCGGCGCGCCAACACCGTGCAGTCCAGCATCGACGCCGGCAGGAAGGGTGTCGACGCGGCGATCGCCTACTACGACCGCCGGCTCGGCATCATTGATGCCGAGCCGGTCTGGACGGCCTGGACGGACACCCGGTTCAGCGCCACCGAACTGAAGGGGACCGAAGCCGGTTTGCGTCTCGAGACCGCATTCCTGGAAGAATGGGGTGCCGCC
Source organism: Pseudomonadota bacterium (assembly GCA_016704655.1). Lineage (GTDB taxonomy): Bacteria > Pseudomonadota > Gammaproteobacteria > Steroidobacterales > Steroidobacteraceae > RPQJ01. The sequence goes on from JADIZR010000022.1 coordinate 33,522, forward strand.
AAGCAGCCGCGCCTGCGCGCCTACAAGTTCGGCGCGCTGATATTGCTGCCGCTCCTGGTCTGGCTCAGCTGGCGCAGCCGCCGGACGGTGGTGACGGAACCTGCCATGCAGGCCGCCACCAAGGTGCTGCGGCGCCCGCTTTCGGCGTGGCTCCTCCTCGTCCTCATCGGCGTCCCGTTCTTCTTCCCGGACGCACCGCTGGTGCTGCACCAGACAGCGCTGCTGCTGGCGCTGGTGCCGGTGCTGCGCCTGCTGCCGCAGCGGGTGTTCGCGGTGCTCGGTCGCTGGCCGATCGTGGGCACGGTCCTGTACCTGTTGTACCGGCTCAGCATCTTCCTGGTCGGCCAGCCGCTGCACTACCGTCTCTACACGCTCGCGCTCGCGCTGATCACGGCCGCGATGCTGATCTGGCTGCTGGTGTCGTCGAAGAACCGGCATGAGCGCTCCGGCACACCGGCGCCGCACGGCGTCATCCGCGTGGCCGCCTGGGGCGCGGTGGCAGCCCTGCTCACAGCAATCGTCGCCAATGTCGTCGGCAACGTCTCGCTCGCGGAAATGCTCACCGGCGCGGTGCTCAACAGCGCCTACGTCGGCCTCGCGCTGTATGCCGGCGCGAACGTAGTGACCTCCATCCTCAGCCTGCTGCTGGCACGGCGCGAGATGACGCGCTTCAGCGTGATCACGCAGCACGCCGGGCCGCTGCTGGCCAGCATCAACACGCTGGTGATGTACTCGGCACTCGTGGCGTGGATCATCGTGACCTTGCACGAGTTCCGCATCGCACGGCCGATTTTCGGCACCGCCATGGCGATCCTGACCCACCCGCTCGAGATCGGGCAGATCTCGGTGACCCTGGGCAGCATCCTGCTGTTCATCGTCTCAGTCTACGTCGCGTTCTGGGTCTCGCGCACGGTACGCGTAGTCCTGCGCGACGAGGTGCTGCCGAAGATGGCCCTGCCGCGCGGCGTCGGCAACAGCATTTCGTCGCTGAGCTACTACGGTCTGGTGCTGATCGGCCTGATGGTGGCGCTCGCGGCCGCAGGTTTCGAAACCTCGCAGTTCGCGCTCATTTTTGGCGCGCTCGGCATCGGCATCGGCCTGGGGCTGCAGAACGTGGTCAACAACTTCGTCTCTGGCCTGATCCTGATGTTCGAGCGCCCGATCCAGCCGGGAGACGTCGTCGAGGTGTCGGGCACGTCGGGTACCGTGCGCGACATCGGCATGCGCGCCACGACGTTGACCACGTTCGAGGGTGCCGACGTCGTCGTGCCGAACGGCACGCTGCTGTCGGAGAAGCTGATCAACTGGACCCTGAGCGACATGAACCGTCGCATCGACGTCGAAGTGGGAGTGGCCTACGGCTCCGACCCGCGCCGCGTGCTGGCGCTCCTGCGCGAAGTGGCGCAGGGCACGCCCGGCATTTCACCCGTACCGCTGCCGGCGATCGTCTTCAAGGGTTTTGGCCCCAGCTCGCTGGACTTCAGCATCCGGGCCTGGACCGACAATTTCGGCGACTGGGTAACCATTCGCACGGAGATGACGGCGCGCGTGTACGAAGCACTGGCCGGAGAAGGCATCGAGATCCCGTACCCGCAGCAGGCCATCCATATCCGCAGCGTGCCGCCAGGGTTCGGTCAGGCGTTCACCGGCGCGATGCCACCGCAGCCGGATCCTTCGCGTCCCGCGTAGTCATGCTGCTGGAGGCCGGGATGCTGAAGGGTGGCGTCGGCATCGCTGCAGCGGTGCTCGGCGGCCTTGCACTTGCAGTCGCGCTGTACAGCGCGCCGTGGCGAGCCTGGCTCCACGACAGCGAGCGTCAGTGGGTCTGGTTCGGGTCGATGGCGCTGCTGGTCGTCGTCTGGTCGATGAAGGCGGGCTTCACGCCCGGGCTGTCAGTGCGTTTCCTGCTGGTGACGGCGCTGACGCTGATGCACGGTTGGCAGCTCGCCATCGTGGCCGGCGCGCTGGTGCTCGTGGTGCTCTCGGTCGTGGGGATCGCGGACTGGCACCTCTATGGCGCCAACTTGTTGTGCATGGCCGTCGTGCCGGCGCTGTTCACGGCGTGGTTCCACGAGCAGGTGCACGCGCGCCTGCCGCACAACTACTTCGTCTACTTTTTCATCACGACGTTTCTCGGTTCGGCGCTGGCTTTCAACCTTGCGGGTCTGCTGCGCGTCGGCCTGATCGCAGCCAGCGGAACACTCGCCGCCACACATGCGGGCCCCGAATATTTTGCGATCCTGCCGCTGATGAGCTTCGGCGAAGCGGTCGTCAACGGCATGATCATCGGCATGGCCGTCGTCTACTGTCCGCGCTGGGTGATGAGCTTCGACGACCGGCTGTACCTGGCGAAAGGCCAGTAGCGCGAACTGGCGGTGCGGCGCGCTTCCGGGCAGTGACTGGTGCGTTAGAATGGATCGCCGGTTCTGTCGCAACTCCTTACGACCATGCCAACCTACGATTACCACTGCCCCGCCAACGGTCGCGTCGTCGAAGTCAGCCACAAGATGGCCGACAGGATTTCGACGTGGAGCGAACTCTGCCGCCTGGCCGGCCTGCCGCTCGATGGCACGTCCGGCAAGGCCAAGGTGGAGAAGCTGATGAGCGCAAGCGGCGTCGTGCACGCCGGATCACTCGGCAGCGGCTACGAAAGGCCGTGTGACACGGGCCCGTGCGGCGGCGGCGGTTGCGGGGGTGGCGGCTGCGAGTTCTGACCACCCGTGGCGAGCCTGGCCGCTAGTCGGTGTCAGCGGGCAGATCGAACACGAGCACCTCGGCCGCCTCGCCACCGGCAAGACGCAGATCGGGTTCGTCGGTCAGCTTCAGGGCGTCGCCGGCCTCGAGCGCCTCGCCGTTGGCAACGATGCGACCGCGGGCTACGTGAACGTAGATCAGGCGTCCGGGCGCAACTCGCAGCTGGCCTTGTTCCGCTCCGTCGAACAGCCCCGCATACACCTGCGCGTCCTGGTGAATGTGGACGGAACCCTGCGCTCCGTCGGGCGATGCCACGAGACACAGACGGCCGCGCTTCTCGGCCTCGCCGAAGCGCTTTTCCTCGTACCCCGCGGGAACGTCGACGACGTTTGGCAGGATCCAGATCTGCAGGAAGTGCACGGGCTGCCGCTGCGACCCGTTGAACTCGCTGTGCTGCACACCGCTGCCAGCGCTCATCCGCTGGACGTCGCCGGGGCGGATCGTTGAGTTGGTCCCAGTCGAGTCCTTGTGCGCGAGCTCGCCCTCGAGCACGTAGCTGATGATCTCCATGTCGCGGTGACCGTGGGTGCCGAAACCAGCGCCCGGCACGACCCGGTCCTCGTTGATCACGCGCAGCGGCCCGAAGTGGACGTGCTGCGGATCGTGGTAACCCGCGAACGAAAACGAGTGGTAGGACTTGAGCCAGCCGTGGTCGGCATAGCCCCGGTCCTGGCTGCGGCGAATCTCGGCCATGCGCCATCTCCTGTGGGCAGACCCCATCTTGCCTTAGAATGCCGGCGCTTCTGAACGGTGGCGTGCAAGCCCCCCTTCCTCCCCTTCCTCCCCTTCCTCCCCTTCCTCCCCTTCCTCCCCTTCCCCCCCTTCCTCCCTTCCTCCCCTTGCCCACCCCTCCCCGCATCGGCTTCGTCTCCCTCGGCTGCCCCAAGGCGCTGGTGGACTCCGAACGCATCCTGACGCGCCTGCGCGCCGAGGGGTATGACGTCGTCGGCACCTACGAGGACGCCAACCTCGTCGTCGTCAACACGTGCGGTTTCATCGACGACGCCGTGCACGAATCGCTCGACGCCATCGGCGAGGCGCTGGCGCGCAACGGCAAGGTGATCGTGACCGGGTGTCTCGGCGCGCGTCCGGAGACGATCACCGATCGTCACCCGACGGTGCTCAAGGTCACCGGCGCGCACGCGTATGAACAAGTCGTGCAGGCCGTGCACGAACACCTGCCGCCGCTGCACGACCCGTTCGTGGACCTCGTGCCGCCGCAGGGCATCCGACTCACGCCGCGGCACTACGCCTATCTCAAGATTGCCGAAGGCTGCAATCACCGCTGCACTTTCTGCATCATCCCTTCGATGCGGGGCGACCTTGCGAGCCGCCCGATCGGCGAGGTGATGCTCGAGGCCGAGCGACTGGTAAGGGCGGGCGTGAAGGAACTGCTGGTGATCTCGCAGGACACGAGCGCCTACGGCGCCGACCTCAAGTACGCCACGGGCTTCTGGGGCGGCAAGCCGGTGAAGGCGAAATTCGTCGACCTCGCGCGCGCGCTCGGATCACTCGGTGCCTGGGTGCGCTTGCACTACGTGTACCCGTATCCGCACGTCGACGACGTGATTCCGCTGATGGCCGACGGCAGGATCCTGCCGTACCTCGACATTCCGTTCCAGCACGGCAGTCCGCGCGTGCTGAAGCTGATGAAGCGTCCGGCGCACGCCGAGAACACGCTCGAACGCATCCACCGGTGGCGCGAAATGTGCCCTGACATCACGCTGCGCAGCACGTTCATCGTCGGCTTCCCCGGCGAGACCGAGGCGGATTTCGCGCTGTTGCTCGACTGGCTGCGTGAGGCTCGGCTCGATCGCGTCGGCTGCTTCAAATACTCGCCGGTCGCCGGCGCTGCGGCCAACGCGCTGCCCGACCCGGTGCCCGAGGAAGTGAAGGAAGAGCGGCTCGCGCGCTTCATGGAGGTGGCGGCGGCGATCAGCGCGGAAAAGCTCGCCGCCAAGGTCGGCAAACGGATGCGCGTCCTCGTCGATCACGTCGACCCGGACGACGGCGCGATTGCACGCTCGGCAGCCGACGCGCCGGAGATCGATGGCGTCGTGCGTATCCCGAAACCCGGCAAGAAGGTCCAGGCTGGCGACTGGGCCGACGTCCAGGTCAGCGGCGCCGATGCCTACGACCTGCAGGCGAAGATCGCGCGCGCCTGACTTTCCTGGAACTCACCCGCATGACACATCGATCGGCCTTCGCCGTCGTGGCCGTCCTGGCCACGGCACTGCTCCCGCCCGTTACGACGCTGGCGCAACAGCCCGCGCAGACGGTGACGACTGCACCGGTCGCCACCGTCGCCAATCCGCTGGCGGAAGCCATCCGCGACCGCATCGACCATCTGCGCTACGAGAAGCAGCAGGACTTGCGCGGGGCACGCGTCATCGCCGACGAGCTGGTCGCAAAGTACTACGAGGCGCAGCAGTTCCAGCCTGCCTGGCAGGACCCGGCGAGGCTCGACGAACTCGTCGCAAGCATCGAAGACCTGCGCAACGACGGTCTCGATCCCAACGACTACCACCTCGAGGCGCTCCGCTCGTACCGCCTGGACGTGCGCATGCAATCGCCGCTGACGCTGCAGGATCGCGCCGACCTCGAACTGCTCGCGACCGACGCCTTCATGCTCGGGCTCTATCATGTCTACCTTGGCAAGGTCGATCCGGTGAAGTTGAGTGCGCAATGGAACTTCTCGCAGCGCCCGACGCCAACGTTCGACCAAGGATTGCAGCGCTTCTCGGCGCGTCTCGCCGCCGGCGAAATCCGCGTAGCCTTCGACAGCGCGCGACCGTCGCACGCCTGGTATCAGCGTGGTCGTGATCGCCTGCAGGAACACCGTGCAATCGCTGCGGCTGGCGGCTGGCCGGGCATTCCTGACGGCCCCACGCTGAAGCCCGGCATGAGCGACACGCGCGTGCCGGTGCTGCGCAAGCGGCTGGAGATTACGCGGGACCTGGCGCCAGCGCCGGGGACAACCGCAGCCCCGGATCCCGACCTCTACGACGCGGCGCTCGAGCAGGCGGTCAAGGCGTTCCAGGAACGTCATGGCCTGGCGCCGGACGGTGCGGTCGGTCCGGGCACGCGCGCCGCGATGAACGTGTCGGTCGCGCAGCGGATCGACCAGATCCGAGTCAATCTGGAGCGCGGTCGCTGGACCCTGCACGAGATGAAAGGCGAGTTCGTGCTGGTCGACGTCGCCGGCTTCTACGTGAGCTACTTCCGCAACGATGAACCCGTCTGGACGTCGAAAGTCGTCGTCGGCCGGGACCAGCGCGAAACGCCGATCTTCCGCTCGAAGATCACCTACGTCGTGTTCAATCCGACGTGGACCATTCCGCCGGGCATCCTGGTCAAGGACAAGCTGCCCGAGTTGCGGCGCAACCCCGGCGCGCTGAAGCGCATGAACATCCGTGTGCTCGATCGCAGCGGGCGCGAAGTGAATCCCCATTCGGTCAACTGGAACCAGTACGGGCCTTCGCGCTTGCCGCCGTACCAGTTCGTGCAGGATCCGGGCCCGAACAATGCGCTTGGCCTGGTCAAGATCATGTTCCCCAATCCGTACCTCGTGTACCTGCACGATTCGCCGGCGAAGTCGCTGTACGAACAGGACCAGCGCACTTTCAGCTCGGGCTGCATCCGCGTGCAGCAGCCGTTCGAACTGACGGAACTCGTGCTCAACGACCCGCAGTGGAACCGGCAGCAGATCGACGCCGTGATCGCAACGAAGGAAACACGGACCGTCAACCTGAAGACGCCGGTTCCCGTCCTGCTGCTGTACTGGACAGCCCAGCCGCGACCGGATGGGCAGGTGATCTTCCGTAACGACGTCTACGGCCGCGACCCACCGACGCTTGCGGCACTCGACAGCGACTTCCGCGTGCCGGTAGTCAACTGACGGATAAAAGAAGGCCGGCGAACCTTGCGGTAGCCGGCCGAATTTTCACGCAGGAGGAAAAACGTACGGGGGACAGGTTGCCCGCGCAGGATTTTTCCTGCTTCGGGGATATCCGTCGGCGTATACGTGGAAATTACTACTGCCGCGCCGCGTGGATGCAAGAACCAGGGGATGATCGATGCGGGCATTGCGCTACCAGACCTTCGCCGACCCTGTCGACCTGCGCTTCGAGGACGTGCCCGAACCGGTACCTGCAGCCGGAGAAGTTCTCGTTCGCATTCACGCCGCAAGCGTCAACCCGGTTGACTGGAAAATTGCCACTGGCGGCTTCCGGTTGCTGGTGCGGGGCGGTCTGCCACGCACGATGGGCTCGGATTTCGCCGGCGAGGTGATTGCCATCGGCGCAGGGTCGACGAGGCTCGCGCCAGGCGATCGCGTCTTCGGTTTTGTCGATCCCTTCACGCGCACTGGCGGCACGTTCGCCGAGTTCGCCGCCGTCCCTTCGAAATTCGCACACCGGCTGCCGGATGCGGTGCCATTCCGCGACGCGGCCGCGTTGGCCTGCGTCGGCGCCACGGCTGTCACGCTCTGCAATCTCGGCCGAGTGACGACGGGTAGCAGGGTGCTGGTCAATGGCGCAGCGGGTGGTGTCGGGCACATGGCAGTACAGGTGGCCAAAGCACGGGGTGCAAGTGTCACCGCGACGTCGAGCGCGACACGGCACAACTTCCTGAGCGAGCTCGGCGCCGATGCCTGCATCGACTACCGCAGCGTACCGATGGATCAGTGGCCGCAGGGCTTCGACGCCGTGCTCGATTGCGTGCCGAACCTGCCACGCGCGGTGCAGCGCAAACTGCTGCGGCGGGACGGCAGCTACGTCACCACCGTTCCCGGTCCAGTCACGTTCCTGTTGGACCCGTTGCTCAACCTGCTTGGTGGCGTGCAACGGCGGGGTGTCATGCTGCAACCGGACGCGGCAGTGATGCAGGAACTCCTGGGCTACGTGGCACAGGGCCAGTTGCGCTGCTCGATCGAGCAGGAATTCCCGTTGAGCGAGGCGCGGCGCGCCATCGAGCGCTCCCGGTCAGGGCGGGTGCAGGGCAAGATCCTGCTCCGCGTCCCCTGAACCAGATGGAAAATGGGGAAATGGGGACGCTCACCTATTTCTCGGAAAACAGGTGAGCGTCCCCTATTTCTCTTTCTCTTTCTCTCCCGTCAGTGGTGGTGGCCGCCGGCCCCGTGCACGTGGCCGTGCTCGAGTTCTTCCTGCGTGGCCTCGCGCACTTCGGTGATCTCGACTTCGAAGTTGAGGTGCTCGCCTGCCAGCGGATGGTTGCCGTCGACGGTGACCATGTCACCCTGGATGCCGGTGACCGTCACCATGCGCGCGTGACCATCGGACGTCTGGGCCTGGAACTGCATGCCGGGCTTCAGGTTCGAGACTTTGCCAAACGAGCGCTTCGGCACGCGCTGGATGAGTTCCGCGTCACGTTCGCCGTAACCGTCGGTCGGCGCGATCTTGACGCTGAGTTTCGCTCCCGACGCCTTGCCCTCGAGCTCACGTTCGAGGCCCGGAATCAGGTTGCCGTGGCCGTGTATGTACGCGAGCGGGTCGCCGCCCGAGGAGCTGTCAAGCACTTTGCCCTCGTCGTTGGTGAGGGTGTAATGGATCAGCACGACCTTGTCCGCAGCAACGACCATGAAACGACTCCGGAGTTGGGAAGGGGGAAGGGGAAGGGAGGAAGGATAGGAAGGAAGAAGAACGCATTCAGACGGGCTGCCCGTCCTTGAGCTTGAGCCAGCCGCGCGCGACGCGATAAATGACCCAGACGCCGACGATGAAGATGCCGATCGGGAACGTGACGAACCCGACGAGCACGAAGAACAGGGGCAGCGACAACAGGAACACGACCGTGACCCAGAGCGCGGCGAACCAGAACGTGCGCAGCTGCCAGGCGAAGTGCGATTCCAGGTGGGTGCCACGGGCATCGCCGCGGCGGATGTAGTTCATCACCACCGCGACGATCGAGGGCAGGCCGAACACGAAGGCCGTGGCGATGAACGCCGAGCCGAACATGCCGATCAGGGCGCTCGCCGCGTGCAGCGCATACATCCAGTGCGTATAGCGGACGAGCGATTCATCCGCGACCGCCAGCGAAGAAGCCGGTGAGTTCATCGATTTTGCGCCCTTGTGAGCGGTTCCGTGGGGTGCCTATCCTACTGCGTCACGCCGTCCGGTGGAGGAACACCCTGCCGCATCGCGGCCTCCCAATGACGCTTCGGCACGTGGGTTCGCAGCCGCCGGACCACCAGGTCGAGCACTTCTGCGTCGATTCCGTGCCCCAGACAGGGAATGGCATCTGCGACGACGTCGGCGCCGAGCGCCACCAGGTGTTTCGCCATTGCGACGGTGAGGCCGTAAGGGATCACTGCGTCGGCCTTGCCGTGGATCAGGAACAACGTCGTGCCGGCCGGATGAGTCGCCGGCAACCGGGCATAGTGACCGGCAAGCGCCACCACACGTCCGGCAAGCACGTCGTCGCCCGCCTGGGCCGCCGCCTCGAGCGCCATGATGGCCCCCTGCGAAAAGCCCACCAGCACCGTGGCTTCCGGGCCGAGGTCCGCAGCACGCTGCCATTGCCGGATCGCCGCTACGAACTGCGGCATTGCGGCGGCAACCCGTTCGACCCGCCTGGCGTCGTCGATGCCCTCGACGGTAAACCACTGGTAGCCACTGCCGCAGCTCGCCGGTTGAGGCGCTCGCAGGCTCGCCACCAGCGCTTCCGGGTATTCCGCCGCGAGCCGCTCGCCCACCGGCCGCATGTCCTCTTCGCTGGCACCGGGGCCATGGAACAGCAACACGAGCTGCCGTGCAGCGCGGCTCGGCTGCTGGATGATCAGGGCCTGCTCCGTCATGCCGTGCAGCATGGACGATCCAGGGAGCAACTTGCCAATGGCACGGGCGTGCGCCTCGCTCAGAGCCAGCGGCGGACGGACCGTCGATAGGCGTCGAATTCGCCGGCGAAGAGTCCCGCGAGGATGCGTTCCTCGGGTTCGATCTGGAAGCGATTGAGGTACAGCAGGAAAACCGGCAGGACGGCGAAGGCCGCCGGACTGGCGAGCCACACGGCCCACGCAGCCAGCCCGAGCAGCATGCCGAGGTACATCGGGTTGCGTGTATGGCGGTAGATGCCGGAGCGCACCATCGAGGATGCGGCTTGCGGCGTCGTCGGATTCACCGTCGTACGCACCCGGCGGAATTCGAGCACCCCGGCAACTGCAATCACGATCCCGGTGACGAGCAGCAATACGGCAGTGCCCAGCCGCCAGTACCCGCCCCACTCCAGGCCGGGAGTCCATCGGGCCAGCAACCACATGTACAACGCCGCGGTCGCAACGACGGCGACTGGCGGGACACGCAGTTCAAGCGACGATCCAGCGTGCACGGCGAGTTGTCTTCTGATCAAGCCGCGGGCAGCCGGCTCAGGCCCGGAGTTGCTTGAAGTAGAACACGGTTGGAAACAGTTGCCCGGCGGGCGTGGTCGCGTAGTCCGGTATTTCACCCGCGCGAGTCCACCCCAGGTGACGGTAGACGTCCTCTGCGTGCGAGCCGAGCAACGTGTCGAGGAACAGCAGCGAACGCCCGCGGCGCCTTGACTCGGCTTCCAGTTCGCCCATCAGGAGCGTGGCGATGCCATTCCCTCGCGCAGCACGCAGCACCTGGAGTTTCTGCACCTCGGCCCGATGCCGGCCATTTTCTTTGTCGCACAACGAGAGCTGCACCGTGCCGACGACGACACCCTCCTGCTCGGCGACCCAGAGCAGCTGGTCCCCGCTGAGGGAGGCGAAGACTTCTTGCCAGTAGCGATCCGCGGTTTCGCGTGACACCGGCGCGAGGAAGCCGATGGACGCCCCCGAATGCACCGCGTCGATCAACAAATCGCCGAGCGGTTCGACTAACGAGGTGTCCGGCGCAGCGACGCGACGCACGACGACCGGGCTGGATGACCTCGCGGGTCCGTCGACGGTCGAAGCCGCCGGCAAGTCGGTGTAGCAGCATTCAAGGGAGGGGTGTATAGCCAGCATGGCCCTGCGAACCGTGGTTGCGAAACGGTAGTAAGCCTAGCACCGATCTTTTAGACACTGTCTTGGATGAAATACAACGCATTCCGGGCCTGGTCTGGTCGGGGTTTTCCCCGTCCGTAACCTCACGGATGTGTTGCTTTTGGACTACGTCCTAAGCTTCGCTGGCGATTATTGTAGGTCTGGACCGCGGTCCGCCTGAATCCCCTCACGGAGACACAGACATGAAGCTCACCAAGTTCGCCCTGCTGGCGGTCGCCGCCGGTTGCACGCTGGCCAGCCAAAGCGTGTATGCCCAGGCCATGGAAGTCGTGACGGTCGAAGCCGTCCGCGAAATCGTCGTCGGCAAATCGCTGATCGGCGCGCCGATCAAGGAACTGACCATTCGTTCGCGCGTCAGCTACGCGGACCTCGACCTGACCACGGCCACTGGCGTCGCGACCCTCGAGCAGCGCGTTAAGGATGCCGCCGCTTCATCGTGCAAGGAAATCAAGGTCGATGTGCCGGTCGAGGGCTGGACCATCGATCGCTGCGTCCGCGTGGCGACCGAAGATGCGATGCTGCAGGTGAACAAGGCCGCCGCCGACGCGGAGGCCGCGAAGAAATAATCGAGCAGCAAACTCGTGCAATGAAAGGCGAGTGACCTCACCGTCACTCGCCGCCTCGTGCGTACTCAGGCGAGTTGCTGCGCCACCGCGCTGGCTGCGCGCTCGCCCGATTCGATTGCACCTTCCATGCCACGCGCACTCACCGACGTGTGCTCGCCGCAGAAATGCACGCGACCCCGCGGCTGGAACATCGCGGGCAGGAACTTCGTGACCGTACCGGGATTGAAATAGGCCCACGCACCACCGGCGAACGGGTCCTGCTCCCAGGAATGCTGGCCGATCACCTGCAGCGTACCCTTTGCCGCGGGCCGCATTTGCTCGACCTGCGCCACAACGTAGCGCGCAGCGTCTTCCTTCCCAAGGCGGTCGAGGTGCCTGGCACCGGGTCCAAACGCGGAGACGAGGAGGCTCGACACCTGGTCGTCCCTCGCCTCGTGATAGATCGCGGAAACACGGCCGATCGGGGAATCGGTCCACATCGAGGGCTCGAGGTCATCGACCTCCCAGAACGGGCGTGACACCTGCAGCGCAACCTGGTGGATCGGCTGGTAAGGCAGCGATTTCACGGCACGCGCCTGCATGCCTGCGAGATCCGGTCGCAGGTCGATGCGCCGCAGCGTCGTGAACGGCACGGCACACACGACGGCGCGCGCGGAATAACGGGCGCCGTCGTTCGTGCGAACCGTAACACCGGCACCCGTCGCCTCCGCCTCGATGGACCTGACGGTCTGCTTGAACCGCACCGGCTGCCGCAGTTGCGCGGCCATCGCAAGCGGGAGCTTCTGGTTGCCTCCCCTGGCCTGCAGTATCACTGGCCTGGTCGATTTCTGCGCCGCGGTGAACGCCGACACGTACGCCATCATCAGCGCGGAAATGTCCCTGGCGTTCAGGCCGTAGGTCGGAATCGTGTCGTAGGCGAGTTCGATCATCGGATCGGTTGCGCCCTGCTGGCGCAGGAAGTCGCGCATCGACACGTCCAGCGGCGCGTTCTTCGCCTCGTACCAGCCTGCGGTCGAGGCGAGCGGATTTTCCTGGCTCGTCACCAGCGGCACGTATTGCCACGGCATCATCTCGCGCAGCGCGGGCGGGAACGGATTGCGGGGTGAGTCCGTCCATTCCGAACGGCTCACCGGTTTGCCATCGAGCACGAGGGTGAACTTCGCGTGCTTCGACAGCCGCGGCACCTGGTCTTCGAGCGGCACGGCGACGCGGGTCGCGACCTCCATCAGTCGCCGGTAATCGCCGTAGATGTTGTTGCCGCCCGCCTCGGGGACGCCCTGGACGTCGGCGAACGTGAGGACACGGCCGCCCACGCGGTCCTGACCTTCCAGCACCAGCACCTTGAAGCCTTTCTGCTCCAGGACCCAGGCCGCCTGCAGACCGGAGAGACCGGCTCCGACGACGATCACGTCCGCCCTGTCCTCGACGGCCCAGGCGCGTCGCCCGGCGAGCAGGGTGACGCCGGTGAGCGCGCCCGAGTGCAGCAGGAATTCGCGGCGGGAAAGGGTCATCGGCGGCACGTCTCCAGCATCGCGGCCGGCGATCCGGTCACCGCAGGGTTCGTCGGGGGGGGGGGGGGGGGGGGGGGGGGGGGGGGGGGGGGCGGGGGGGGGGGGGGGGGGGGGGGGGGGGGGGGGGGGGGGGGGGGGGGCGGGTGACACCGAAATGATGCACGATCAGGCTGTCTGGCGTTTGCTCGACGATGAGCGTGTCGCCGGCGGCGGCGGTGAACGAGTGCCGTTCGAACGGCACGATGTCGAGGTCGAGCCGTGCGGACTGACCCCGCAGTCGCCACGTGTACCGCCTGCCGCGGTCGAAACGCTCATACGATGCGTGCAGGACTCCGGCGCCGATCCTCGAATTGAATTCGACGTCGCCGAATGCTCCTGGCAGCCGCGGCGCCAGGCGAGGTCGGCCTGTCCCAGCTCGAGCATGCGCTGGATCGCGATGCCGTTGAGCCAGGGCCAGACTGCGCCGTTATGGTAGGCCGCATCCTTGTGATAGTGCCGGGGCGCCACGTGGTACGGATGAAAGCCGGGATCACCCTGGTCGAGCGTCGCAACGCCCCACGGATAGACCACCGCTTTCCAGGCTTGCCGGGCTGCGCGTTGCCGATTCCTTGTCACCCAGCACAGTCGCGAAATTCGCTCCGGGCCGCAGTTGCTCGTACCACAAAGCCTGAATGTCGTTGGCGCGAGTGCTCCGTGGCGAATATGACACCTTGTCGGGTTCGCGGCGTTCCGTCCGTGGTGTGGTAGTCGATGCTGCCGGGTTTGACGATATCGGGCAGGCGACCGTAAAAACGGGACGCGCGATCGAGGTCCTGGAACTCTGCAAAGGACATCAGAATGGCACGGGCCTCGTCGAAGTGACCCGTCACGAGCGTGGCACCGGGAAGTGGGATGAAACTGTCGCGACCCCAGTATTCGTTGAACCACGGCAACCCGGCGTAAATGCCATCACCGCGCTGACGGGCCACGAGTGAGTCCGTCGTCAGCTGCAGCCAGCGCAGCGCCTGTGTCAGCCGGAAATCGTCGCTCCAGAAGTAGTGGTCGCCACTGATCACGGCTGTCAGTCGTGCGCTCCGAGCGTCCTGCCATGCAGTTGCTGCCGCGACTGCCTGTTCGAAGTGCGTACGGGCTGCTTCACGCGAGGAACCGACGGCAATCAGGAAGCGATCGCCGTGGCCCCCTGCGGATCGAGTGCCGTACCGGCAACGACCAGTTGGTAGTCGCTGAAGATGCGTCGACCCGCGATGTTGAAGCCGCGAAAGAACGCGTGCTCAGGGTGATCGTTGCGATGCGTCTGCGTGTAGTAGAACGCGGACCGCTTGTTGGTGAAGGAGACGGCGCGGTTCGCCTCTGCGCTGACGGGGATCGCCAGCGAGTCGAGCGACGCTGCATGCGCCGTCGGTGGTGCCGCGGGCTGCTCCGGCATGGAATGGCAGGCGGCCAGCAGCTGGCTGGCCGCGATACACGCCCAGGCCGACAGAGTTCGGGGCATCGGCATTCAAGGAACCTTAGCGAAAAAAGTCGGAGCTGTCCCGCGCTGCAGGCGGTGTCGTTCGCGGTGAAATTCCGGGAAAAGTCAGGTTCGAGTATCCTTGCGACCGAATCAGCGAGACCCGGGCGCCCGGGTTTCGCATCACCCGGGATCCGCTCATGATCACTCCTCCCTCGCTGCCCAGGCATGCTCGCGTCGTCATCGTCGGCGGCGGCGTCATCGGCACGTCGACCGCGTATCACCTTGCCTTGATGGGATGGCAGGACATCGTGCTGCTCGAGCGTCACCAGCTTACGGCCGGCACCACCTGGCATGCAGCGGGACTCATGGTCACGTACGGATCGACGTCGGAAACGTCGACCGAGATTCGCAAGTACACTCGCGACCTCTATGGCCGGCTCGAGGCCGAGACCGGGCAGGCGACGGGATTCATGCCGATCGGCTTCATCGAAGTCGCTTCCGACAAGGACCGCCTCGAGGAATTCCGTCGCGTCGCCGCGTTCAACCGCTACTGTGGCATCGACGTACAGGAGATCTCGCCGCGCCAGGTGCAGGAGCTCTTCCCGCTGGCGAAGGTGGACGACATCGAAGCCGGCTTCTACGTGAAGGAAGACGGGCGCGTGAACCCGGTCGACGTCACGATGGCGCTTGGCAAGGGCGCGCGCATGCGCGGCGTGAAGATCCTGGAAGGTGTACCAGCAGCCGGCGTGCTGCAGAAGAACGGGCGTGTCACAGGAGTGCGCACGCCATACGGCGATATCCAGACCGACTTTGTCGTCAACTGCGCCGGTCTGTGGGCACGAGAGCTGGGTGCGATGTCGGGCGTGGCGATCTCGAACCAGGCCGCCGAGCACTACTACCTGATCACCGAAGCGATCAAGGACCTGCCGCCGAACATGCCGGTACTCGAGGACCCGTCCGCGTACGGCTACTACCGGCAGGAAGGCGGCGGCCTGATGGTCGGCCTGTTCGAGCCGGTGTGCGCGCCGTGGAAAATCGATGGCGCACCCACGGATACACCCTACCTCGACCTCGAACCCGACTGGGAACGCATGGGTCCCTACCTCGAGACCGCCATGTCGCGCGTCCCGGTCACGAGCCAGGTGGGCATGAAGAAGTTCTTCTGCGGTCCGGAGAGTTTCACACCCGACCTCAAGCCGATCGTCGGCGAGGCGCCGGAATTGCGCGGCTACTTCGTCGCGGCGGGACTCAATTCCATCGGCATCCTGACGGGCGGCGGCCTCGGCCGCGTGATGGCGCACTGGATCATCAATGGCCTGCCCGACGTCGACGTCACCGGCATGAACATCGACCGCGTGCTGCCGTTCCAGGCCAACCCGGACTACCGGCGTTCACGCACGGTCGAATCGCTCGGCATGGTCTACAAGTGCCATTACCCCACGCACACGCTGAAGACCGCGCGCGGCGCACGGCGTTCGCCGTTCCACGACCGGCTGGCGGCGCAGGGCGCGTACTTCATCGAGACCAGCGGTTGGGAATCGCCCGGCTGGTATGCAGGCGCGGGCAAGGTTGCGGATCCCGGTCCGGACACGTGGGGCCGGCCGGCCTGGTGGAGCCGGTGGGAACTCGAGCACCGCGCAGCGCGCGAGAACGTGATCGTCATGGACATGTCCTTCATGGGCAAATTCATGGTGCAGGGTCGCGACGCCGGCCACTGCCTGAACCGGATTTCAGCGAACAACGTCGACGGCGCGGTAGGCGAGATCACCTACACGCAATGGCTCAACACGCAGGGCAAGCTCGAAGCCGACCTGACGGTCACCAAGCTGGCGGATGACAAGTTCTTCGTCGTTGTCACCGACACGATGGTTCGACACGCCGAGACCTGGATGAAGCGCAACATTCTGGACGGCGCGCACGCATTCGTCACGGACGTCACCTCAGGTTACGGCCAGCTCAACGTGCAGGGCCCGCGCTCGCGCGAACTGCTGCAGTCGCTGACCAGCGTCGACCTGTCCAACGCGGCCTTTCCGTTCCGCGCAGCGCGTGAGATCGACATCGGGTATGCGCGCGTGCTGTGCACCCGCATCACGTATCTTGGTGAACTGGGTTACGAGCTGTTCATTCCTGCGGACCAGGCCGCGCACGTGTACGACCAGGTCGTGGCCGCCGGCAAGGAGTTCTGCGTGGTGCACGCGGGGCTGCGCGCACTCGGCAGCCTGCGCATGGAGAAAGGCTACCGCGACTACGGGCACGACCTCGATAACACCGACGATCCGTATGAGACCGGCCTCGGCTTCGCCATCGACCTGAAGAAGCCCGATGGCTTTATCGGCAAGGAAGCGCTTTTGGGGCGCAAAGCGAAGGGTCCGCTGCAACGCCGCCTGGTATCGATCCTGATCAAGGATCCGGAGCCGCAGATGTTCCACGCCGAGATCGTGCGCCGCGACGGCAAGGCCGTGGGCTACGTGCGTGCCGCGTCGTACGGCCACACCCTCGGCGGCGCGGTCGGCCTCGCGTTCCTCGAACCGAAGCAGACCGTGGATGAGGCATACCTGACGTCCGGCACCTGGGAAGTCGAGATTGCGGGTCGGCTTTACCCGGCCTTGGTCACCAGCCGACCGCTGTACGACCCCAAGTCAGAACGGACGAAGATGTGACGCCAACAGGGTCAGATGAAGAGATCGGGCAGCGGTGCCACCCGATCTTTTGAGTCCGACGATCGCTGCGGCGGTCAGAAGCGCGAAGAGACGAAATGCCGGTCGTGGGAACGATTGCGCTTTGCACACGGTCTTACTCAACGTCGAGACGGGAAACCACTCCTGGAGGAGTACCACAGCGATGATTCGACGCGTAGGAACGGCCCTGGTTGGCGCGGCGGTGCTCACTGCATTCGCTGGCTGCGCTTCCCAGGAATCGTTCGGCCTGCCGGACCTGACACCGCGCGGCGCGGCTCCGGGCGTACAGATCTATTCGAGCTACGGGTACGGCTACGGCACCGGCTACCCCAACCGTTACCAACCGGGTTACGGCAACCTTTACGACTATGCCAACCCGTATTACGCCGCGCAGGGACCGTATCCCTACGGTTATGGTTATGGTTACGCGTACAACCCCTATCCGCGATACGTCGTCGTGCCGTGTGCCGACAGCAATCGCGATGGGCGTTGCGACAGACAGCCGCCGAAGCAGCGCCACGACCGCGACCCGCGCGGTCACGACAACAACGATCCTCCGGCCCAGCCTCACCGCGGTGACCGCGGCGCAGTGCCGCGCGTGAGGAACGGCAACGACCGTGACGTTGCGTTGAACACTCAACAACGAGCGGTGCCTGTGCCCGCGCCAGTCCTCCAGCAACCTGCGAGGGTCCAGCCTGAACCCCGCCGTGTGACGCCATCGGCAGCGGCCGGTCAGCGGGGACCTCGCGCCGGCAGCGGACGCGCAGCCACGACCGGCACCGACGTCGTGTCGTCGCCTCCCACGCAAGAACCCTGAGCTACCGGGCGCGTCCTCGCCGATAATGCGTCGATGACGACGCCTGCGAAAAAGAAGAGCCTCCAGCCCAGCACGCTCCGCATCGGCCACCGCTATCGGCCTTCGCGGCTCAATGGCCCTTATGACGCGCTGATCATCGGCTCCGGCATCGGCGGCCTGACGACGGCTGCGCTGCTGTCCGAACTCGGCTGGCGCGTCGCGGTGCTCGAGCAGCACTACACGGCCGGCGGCGCCACGCACAGCTACGAGCGCAACGGTTACGAGTGGGACGTCGGCGTGCATTACATCGGCGACATGGGTGGCGCCACGATGTCACGTCGGCTCATGGATTTCCTGACGCAGGGCAAGGTCGCGTGGGCGCCCATGGACGCGCACTACGATCGCTTCTTCATCGGTGACCGGACCTACGACGCCGTCGCGGGCCCGGCAGAGTTCCGCGACAACCTGCTGGCGTGCTTTCCGCGCGAGGCCGCTGCGATCGATCGCTACCTCGAATTGCTGCGGGAAGTCTCGCGCGGCATGCGCACGTTCACGCTGGATCGAACGCTGCCGGCGTGGGCCTCCATGCTGGCAGGGCCGATCCTGCGGCGTCGCTTGCCCCGCAATTTCCAGCGCACGACCTGGGAAGTGCTCTCGGAGCTGACCTCCGACCCCGAACTGATCGCCGTGCTGACCGGCCAGTGGGGCGATCTTGGTTTACCGCCGAAGCGTTCGTCTTTCGTGGTGCAGGCCCTGATCGCGCGGCATTACATGCACGGTGGCTTTTATCCGGTGGGAGGCGCCTGGCGTATTGGAGAAGCGATCCTGCCCCGTATCCGTGCCACGGGCGGCGAAGTGTTCACGTACGCGCGCGTCGATGAAGTGCTGCTGCGCGACGGCAAGGTGAGCGGCGTGCGCATGGCGGACGGTCACGAAATCGACTGCAAGGTGGTCATTTCGAGCGCTGGAGTGAACAACACCTTCACCAGACTGCTGCCGCCACAGGTGGTGCAGGAGCACGGCTACGACCGGCTGCTAAAGACCGTGAAGCCGAGCATCGGCCACCTCGGCGTTTACATCGGTCTGCTGGGGACAGCGCAGGAACTCAGCCTGCCGAAGACCAACTACTGGATCTACCCGGGCGGCAACGATTACGACGGCGCGCTCGACCGCTTCCTGCAGGATCCGCACGGTCCATTTCCGGTCGTGTACCTGTCGTTCCCCTCAGCGAAGGATCCCTCGTTCGAACGGCGTCATCCAGGGCGCTCGACGATCGAGATCGTGGCGCCTGCGCCTTACGAAATCTTCGAGCAATGGGCGGACAGCACCTGGGGCAAGCGCGGCGACGATTACGACGCGCTGAAGCAATCATACGGCGAGCGCCTGCTCGAGCATCTCTACGACAAGGTGCCGCAGGTGCGCGGGCGCGTCGATTACTGGGAAGTGTCGACACCCCTGTCGATGCAGCACTTCTGCGGCTACGGTCGCGGCGAGCTCTACGGGCTGGACCACGATCCCGAACGCTTCCGGCAGGACTGGTTGCGACCGCGCACCCGCATCAAGGGGCTTTGGCTCACCGGGCAGGACGTGATGTCGTGCGGTGTTGCAGGCGCCATGATGGGTGGCATGGCGTCTGCGGCCGCGATCGCGGGCCCGCGGCGAATGGTCCCGGTGATGAAGCGGATATTCGGCTGAATCCAGCCAGGGACCGGGCTGCCGCTATTGCTCCGGGCCGCTCGGCATCGTCCACTCCCCGGTCTGCGTGCTGAGCTTGTGGCAACTCATGCAGTCGCTCTTGTACGTCGTCACGTAGGCATTGTTCGTGCCACCGACGAGGTGCACCAGGTGCAGCAGGCGTGAAAAAGGCGGTGCCTTCTTCGAGCCCGTGTCATGGCAGTCCAGGCACGCACCCGGGATGTCCTCGAGCGAGTCGTCCGCGGCGGGATGTTTGCCCTTCAGCGTTAGCCCCGCCGGTGCGCTGGCCTTGCTCTTCGCCAGCAGGCCTGGCTCGATCTTTCCAGCCGTCCATTGCTCGAGGGCAACGCTCAAGCGCTCATCCTTGCCCTTGCTCTTGTCGAGCACGTGGCAGCTTACACAGCCTTTCGGATAGGGATCGACAGCCGTGTTGCCGACCGTCGGCAGGACGCACAGTGTCGTGACCAGCAGGGACGCCGCCAGAAAAGTTTGGGAATGAATGCTCATGTCGCACACCTCGTTATGTGGGCGCGACGCAAATGGCCTGCCGAACCGTGCCGCGGACCATGGACGATCAGCGCAAGTCAGCGTCGTTCAACGCCATGATCCGCTCGTCAGCGGATGCAGGCAAATGACAGGACCGGGCCGATCGGGCTTACGGAAGAGGCTCAGCCTGCAGCAGCGCCTCGGACGGCGGTCGCACCGCCTGGAGCCTCGCCGCAACCTGCTCGGCCTGTTCCATCACGCGCAACACGTTCAATCCCGCGAGCTTCGCGACGTCGGCATCCGACCAGCCCCGACGCATCATTTCCGCCAGCAACGCCGGATACCGGTCGACTGCCTCCAGGCCCTGCGGCCCCGTGGGAATGCCGTCGAAGTCGGAGCCGATGCCGACGTGGTCGATTCCCGCAACCTTGCGGATGTGTTCGATGTGATCGGCGACTTCTGCCAGGGTCACGATCGGCTTCGGATGCGCCTTCTCCCAGGCTTCAAGTGCTGCTTTCGCCTTGTCAGGCTGGCCGATGTACAGCCCCGCATACGGCGGCGAGTTGTAGCGAGTGTGTTCGGCAGCGTAATCCGCCTCCCATTGATTCGCGGCCTCGGAGACGTAAGCCGGGTAGAAATTCACCATCACCACGCCGCCGTTCTTCGCGACCAGCCGCAGCACATCGTCAGCAACGTTGCGCGGGTGACTGTTGATCGCCCGCGCCGAGGAGTGGGAGAAAATCACCGGTGCTTCGGTGACCGCAAGCACGGCCTGCATCGCTTCTGGCGAGACATGGCTCAGGTCGACCAGCATGCCCAGCCGGTTCATTTCCCTGACGACCTCCAGGCCGAAAGGCGTGAGTCCGTGGTGCGTCGGCGTATCCGTCGCCGCGTCGACCCAGCCGGTGTTCCGCGTGTGCGTCAGCGTCATGTAGCGCGCGCCCAGGTCGTACATCGATCGCAACGTCGCCAGCGAGTCGTTGATCGAGTGCCCGCCCTCGAGGCCGACCAGCGACGCGATTTTTCCCGAACGATGGATACGACGCACGTCGTCCGCGGTGTACGCCATCTGGAAATCGGCTGGATACATCGCCGCCATTCGCTTGACGAGATCGATCTGCTCGAGCGTCGCCTGGACCGCGTCATTGCCCTTGAGCTCCGTCGGCACCCAGACCGACCAGAATTGCCCGCCCATGCGGCCCGCGCGCAGGCGCGGAATGTCCGTCATCAAGGGTGCGCCGCCTTCGGGCACAGGAAGTTTCGCCGTATCCGACCGTAGATCGATCGACGCCAGCGCTCCCTTCGACCGATCGCGCAATTCCCACGGCAGGTCGTTGTGGGCGTCGATGAGCGGCGTTTTTGCCAGTACCCGATCCACACGGGCGGCAAAGTCGTCGTCGGCCGCGGCGCCCACGCCCGCGGCAGCCACCAGGAGCGCCAGCGTCGCCACGGCAACAACGTTGCGTCCACTCTGTCGAACCACGCAGGAATGTCCGGGCATGCAGGTCACCGCAACGTATGAAGGACGCGTCAGGATACTCGAAGCTGCCGCGGTTATGGCGCTGCCAGCAAGGCAATCAACGCCGGCTCCACGACCTCGGGGCGCTCGAGGTTATGATGCAGCCGCTGCATAAAACTCATCACTCTGGACGCGCATGAACCTACGCCGTATCGTGGAACACGTCCGCAAGCTGGATTGGACTGCGTTCGGAATCGAACTGCTCATCGTCATCGTCGGCGTCTTCATCGGCATCCAGGTCTCAAACTGGAATGTCGAGCGCGAGGCCAGGCAAAGAGGCGCGGTGTTTGCCGAACGCCTCAAGGCCGATCTGCGCGAGGAAGCCTGGTACTACCAGCTGCAGATCGAGTACAGCCGCGACGTGCTGGCCAACGCGGAGCGGGCTGTCGACGCACTCAGCGGACGACTGCAAGATTCGAACGAGGCGCTCCTGATCAGTGCTTATCGCGCGACCCAGTACAAGCAGAGAGCTCGACGCCGCGCTACCTATGACGAACTCGTCTCGACCGGCACGCTTGGCCTGATCAAGGGCCAGACGCTGCGCAACACGGCCCTGCAGGTCTACAACCTTCCGACGTTGGACAACGTTGCCAGGGAGGGCATGCAGTCGCGTTACCGCGAGACATTCAGGATGACCGTGCCGAACGAAGTCCAGCGGAAACTTGGCAGCTGTTGCGGCGATCGCCTTGTCCGCGCCGGCGACTACGAAGGTCTCGGCGACCTGACGGGCAACAACCGGGACGTCATGCAGAGCCTGCAGGTCATTGCGAGCGAGTAATTGCCGATGCAACCACCCGCAGGCGAATTCCGTGGCAACAAAGCCTCCCTGCCCAGCAAGGGTACGCGTGGCTGAGCTGCGCAATCTCGTAGTCGTACTGGGCGACCAGCTCGACCTGGACGCCGCCGCGTTCGACGGCTTCGACGCCGCGCAGGACGCCGTCTGGATGGCCGAGGTGGCCGAGGAATCGACGCACTTCTGGTCGAGCAAGCCGCGCACGGCGATGTTCCTCGCTGCGATGCGCCACTTCGCGCGGGCCCTGCGTGCAGCCGGCCGACCTTTGCACTACATGCTGCTGGACGACCCCGCCAACCGCTGCAGCCTGCAGGCGCAGTTGGAGAGCGACATCGAGCGCCTGCGTCCGGCCGCGCTGGTGATGACGGCGCCGGGCGACTGGCGGGTGCTGCAGGCGATCAAGGCCGCGGCACAGGCCTTGAGTTTGCCGCTGGACCTACGCGAAGATCGACACTTTTACTGCTCCGTGCGCGAGTTCGCTGCGCACGCGCGCGGCCGCAAGTCGTTGCGCATGGAATACTTCTACCGCGAGATGCGCAAGCGCCATGGCGTGCTGATGGGCGGCGCAACGGGTGACGAACCTGAAGG
This sequence comes from Pseudomonadota bacterium, assembly GCA_016704655.1. Classification (GTDB taxonomy): domain Bacteria; phylum Pseudomonadota; class Gammaproteobacteria; order Steroidobacterales; family Steroidobacteraceae; genus RPQJ01. The sequence continues at coordinate 56,384 of JADIZR010000022.1, forward strand.
CGGCCAGTGGAACTTCGACACCGACAATCGCGAATCTTTCAGCACCGCAGGGCCGGGAGCCGTCCCACCGCGCGCTGCTTTCGCGCCCGACGCGATCACACGCGAGGTGATCGCCTTAGTTGAGGCACGCTTTGCCACCCACCCGGGAAGACTGGATAGTTTTGCGTGGCCGGTGACGCGCGAGCAGGCCCTGGTGTCCCTGCAACGCTTCATCAACGAGCGACTGTCGCTGTTCGGCCGCTACCAGGACGCGATGTGGCCGGGCGAACCATGGCTGCACCACTCGCACCTGGCGGCCGCGCTCAACCTGAAGCTGCTGAACCCGCGCGAGGTGGTAGCCGCGGCCGTGGCTGCATACCACGCCGGCGCTGCACCGCTGCCGAGCGTGGAAGGCTTCGTGCGCCAGATCCTCGGCTGGCGCGAGTACGTGCGTGGCATCTACTGGACGCGCATGCCCGACTACGCCGGGGTCAACGCACTGGATGCGAACGAGAACCTGCCCGCCTGGTACTGGAGCGGCGCCACCGACATGGCGTGCCTGCGTGATGCGCTGGAGCAGACGCTGTCCCACGGCTATGCCCACCACATCCAGCGCCTGATGGTCACCGGCCTCTTCGCGCTGATGTACGGGGTGCAGCCGCAGCAGGTGCATGCCTGGTACCTGGCGGTCTACGTCGATGCCGTCGAATGGGTGGAGCTGCCCAACACGCTGGGCATGAGCCAGTACGCCGATGGCGGCCAGCTGGCCAGCAAGCCTTACGTGGCCACTGGCAAGTACATCCAGCGCATGAGCCCGCACTGCCAGGGCTGTCGTTACGACCCCACGCAGCGGACGGGCGAGGCAGCCTGCCCGTTCACCACGCTGTACTGGGATTTCCTGATGCGTCACGAGACCCGGCTGGCCGCGAACCCGCGCATGGCGCTGCAGGTGAAGAACATGGCGCGGCTCAAGGATGCGGACAAGACGGCGATCCGCGCACGGGCCGCAGCCATCCGGCGCGGCGAGATTGGGGCTGAACCTGCTGCCTCACAGCAGACGTTGCCGGACGCCTGACGCCTGTGGCGTTTCCTTGAGCTTATCCCACCGGCTGTGGAGACAAGTGAACTACTCCACCGTCACGCTCTTCGCCAGGTTTCGCGGCTGATCGACATCCGTGCCCTTGAGAACGGCGCAGTGATACGCCAGCAGCTGCAGTGGAATCGTGTACACGGCCGGCGCCTGGAAATAACTGACGTGCCGCGGCATCTCGATGACGTGGACGCCGTCCGACGATTCCATTCCTGATTCCGGATCCGCGAACACGTACAGCTCGCCGCCGCGTGCGCGCACTTCCTGCAGGTTCGACTTCAGCTTCTCGAGCAGGTCGTTGTTCGGCGCCACCGTGATGATCGGCATGTCGGCGTCGACGAGCGCGAGCGGACCGTGCTTCAGCTCTCCCGCCGGGTACGCCTCGGCGTGGATGTACGAAATTTCCTTGAGCTTGAGCGCGCCTTCCATCGCGATCGGGTGCAGCGGGCCGCGGCCGAGGAACAGCGCGTGCTGCTTGTCGACAAAGCGCTGCGCCAGTTCCTTGATGACCGGATCGAGCTTCAGCGTCGCTTCGATCAGCGACGGGATGCCAAGCAAGCGCTGCACCAGGCCACGCTCACGCTCGGCGTCGGCGCCGTGGAACTTGGCCAGCGCCACGACCAGCATGCCCAGCGCCGTCAGCTGCGTCGTGAACGCCTTGGTCGAGGCCACGCCGATCTCGGGGCCCGCGCGCGTCAGCATGACGAGTTCGGACTCGCGCACCAGCGAACTTTCCGGCACGTTGCAGATCGCGAGCTGCGACAGGTAACCCGCCTGCTTGGCCATTCTCAGCGCAGCGAGCGTGTCTGCGGTTTCGCCCGACTGCGAGACGCTGACGAACAGCGTGTTCTTCGGCACGACTGGATTGCGATAGCGGTACTCGCTCGCGATCTCGACCCAGCACGGCAGCCGGCAGATCTGCTCGATGAAATACTTGGCCACGACGGCCGCGTGGAAGCTGGTGCCGCACGCAACGATGCGCACGGCTTCGGTCCTGGCGAAGACAGCCTGCGCCGCCGGTCCGAACGCAGCCTCCAGCAGCTTGCCGCCGGCCACGCGCTCCTCGAGCGTCTGCGCGACGGCGCGCGGCTGCTCGTGGATTTCCTTCAGCATGTAGTGCGGGAAGTCGCCCTTCTCCGCGGCATCGGCCGAGAGTTCGCTCTCGTGCACCTTGCGCTGGATCGTATTGCCGTCTTTGTCCAGGATGCGGTAGCTGTCGCGGCGGATCTCGCAGACGTCGCCTTCCTCGAGGAAGATGAACCTGCACGTCACCGGCAGCAGCGCAGCCACGTCGGAGGCGACGAAGTTCTCACCATCACCGAGGCCGATGACGACCGGGCAGCCCTGGCGCGCAAGGACGAGGCGCCCGGGTTCCTTCTGCGATATCACGGCCAGCGCATACGCACCTTCGAGCTCGGCAACGGTCGCGCGGACCGCCTTGAACAGATCGCGCGTCTTCTGCAGGTGGTAGTGAACGCGGTGAGCGATCACTTCGGTGTCGGTCTCGGACGTGAACTCGTAGCCGGCAGCCTGCAGTTCCGCGCGCAGCTCTTCGTGGTTTTCGATGATGCCGTTGTGGACGAGCGCGATGCCGTCCCTGGAGATGTGCGGGTGCGCATTGCGCTCGCTCGGCACGCCGTGCGTGGCCCAGCGGGTGTGCGCTATACCGAGCCGACCGCTCGTGGGGTCCGCATCGAGCGCATCCTGCAGCATGCGAACCTTGCCGACCGCGCGTAGCCGCTTGATCGCGCCGCCGTCGGTCAGCACGGCGACACCGGCAGAGTCGTAGCCCCGGTACTCGAGGCGCCGCAGGCCCTCGATCAGGATGGGAACGACATCACGCTGCGCGATGGCACCAACGATTCCGCACATGCTCAATCCTTTTTTAGCGGGCTGACGAGCCTAGCATTTTTCCTTTTTGGATCAAAGGACTACGCGTATCTGGAGGGTCTCGCACAGCGCGTGCCAGGGCGGCTGAGTGCTCATCTCAAGCGCCGGTCAAGTTGCCGTCTCGGGCGCGCAGCAACTTGAACCGATGGAATCCAAGGCCCTCGAGGTGGTCCAGGTCGAAATCCTGCATCCCGAGCAGTTCCCGGTACTTCAGTTTCTGGGAGCAGCTGAACAGCGAGCGATCGCCGGCCTTGTTGGCTTTCGAAATGCTCGGATAGCAGATCTTCGACGGACACGTCAGCGCGCAACCGGCGTTGGCAAACAACGTGATCTGCGCCTTGTTGCCGATCGAGGCCAGGAACGCCTCGTCCTCGTTCGCGCTCATCGGCAGGATGATGCTGTCGTAGAGGCCGGCCGCCTTTTCGATTTTCGCCAGACTGTCGATGTTCTTGATCACGCTGGCTTCGAGCCGATACTCGGGAAAATCCCGGCGTATCCACCGCGCCAGGTTGTCGTTGGTGACGATGATCGAGTTACCGGGCCGGTGATGTTTCTTGAACAACGGAAGGTTGGCCGTGTATTCCTCGGGCGTCGCGTGATGGTTGGTCAACGGCAGCCGCAGACCGATGCCCATCTCGTACATCGACTTGAGGTCATAGGCGCTGAGTTCCGTGCCGCCATAAATCCGACCACCGTACAGCGTGCTCTTGTCGGTCGTGAAACCGAAGAAGCTGTCGATCTGGGCGACCGGAATGTCGCTGAAGTTCCGCCGCATGAACATCTGAATCGGTATGGCAGCGGCCTTGCCACGGGCGGATATCGTGTATTGCCGGTTCATAGGTGTTGCCGGAAATTGGAGCGCCAACGGGGTCAGACTGCAATCCGTGCCAGACGCAATCCGCCCTGCCCGCGACGGTACAAGGGATCATGCCTGCCGTCTTGCTGCGGCGCGCGACAACCGTGCCGGGGTTGGATCTCAGGCCGGCGGCAGGTAGTCGAAAATGAATGTGATCCGGTCCTCGGTGCCGCCGTTCATGACGCTGTGCATCTTCTGGTTGTTGATTTCGTAGGCCTGGCCGATTTCCATACGGCAGGGCCGGCCGTCGATCGTGAAGCGCACCCGCGGATTGGTAGTGATCGGCACGTGGATCCGGTGACCGGCAGCGAAGGAGGGGTGCGAATCGCGGTGCGGCAGGATGCGCCCGCCGGCGAGCAACTTGGCGACCATGGCGCGGATGATCCTGCCACCCGGTGCGTAGTGCCGGCCGAGGATTTCCTGCACGACCGGTTCCGCAACCACACCGAGACGATCCCAACCCTGCTTGCGGTCGACTTTCGCCTCCGGCCACGCCTCGACATCGGCGAACAGCAGCACGATTGAACGCGTCTGCTCGTGAACTTCGTAGTCCCGTTGTCGCTGTGTGTTCTCGTTCCACGCTGCTTCGTCCTGGGCGAGGATGGCAGCAGCCAGGTCCTGCATCGCAACCTGGCCGAAACAGCGGATCGGTACCTCGATGTCCATCGTACTACGCTACTGCAGACGACGCGAGCGGGCAATTGAGGGCTCAGCCCCACAGCGCGGAATCCGGTGCCTGCATCACGCCGCGTTCGATGTCGGTCGCGTGCTGGATCATCCGGCCAGCAATGCCTTCGCGATGGCGTCGACGCCGCCACGCATCGGATCGCAGATCGGCAGTTGCAGCTGGCATTCGATTTGCGCGCGGTAGCGCCGCCAGCCGTCGTCATCGAGAATCGAGGAGTTGATGCTGATGCCGACGCAGCGAACGTTCCGGTTGGTGAGTCGCCCGGCACGCAGGTACTCGTCGATCACCTGCGGCAGGGGCGGGATCGGGTAGTCCGGGTACTCCTCGATCGTGACGCGCTCGGGGGCATGGCACAGCACGATGGCGTCCGGCTGGGAACCGTGCAGCAGGCCGAGCGTCACCGCCGCATAGGCTGGATGCAGCAGTGAGCCCTGGCCCTCGATCACGTCCCAGTGCGCGGGATCGTTGTCTGGCGAGAGCGCTTCTCCGCCACCCGCCAGGAAATCCGCGACCAGCGCGTCCATCGGAATCCCGCTGCCCGCAATCATGATGCCGGTCTGGCCCGTTGCGCGAAACGTAGCCGCCACTCCCTTCGATTGCAGCGCGCGTGTCAGCGCCAGTGCCGTGTACTTCTTGCCCAGCGCGCAGTCCGTCCCCACGGTCAGGACGCGCAGACCCGTGCGCTTGCGTCCGCTGCCGACGGGAATTGCGCCTGGCGGATTGCGCACGTCGACCAGCCGCGTCCCGGACCGCGCAGCGGCGTGCACGAGCCGCGGCAACGACGTCAATCGCGTGTGCAGGCCGCTCACGGCGTCGAGACCCGCGGCGAGCGCTGCTTCGAGATCGTCCTGCCAGTGCTCCGGCAGCAGGCCCCCGGTCGGCGCCACGCCCACGACGATTGAACCCGCGCCCTGCCTGGCGGCTTCCGCTGGCGACAGGCGCGGCAAGCCGAGGCTGACCTGCGCCGCGGGATGCGACCACTCACCGATCACGTCCTGGCCGCACCAGTCGCGCAGCCCGAAGGCGGTCTTGCAGTCCGACTTCAGCACGGCGTCGCCGAGGTAGAGCAGGTAGGGTTTTCGCAGGACCGGCATTAGTGTCGCAGCCTGATGGCCGGGTGAAGGTCGTCCGTCGAGGCCACTCAAGGCTTGAATGCCGCGCTGCGCAGCACGCGACCTGGACGCCGGCCGGTGACCGCGCCATCGCGCACGACCCACTCGCCGCTCACCATCACGCCCGGAATGCCGAGAGGTGGCTCCAGTGGCTTCTCGACCGTCGAACGGTCGATCACCGTGGCAGGATCGAACACGACGAGATCGGCGACAAAACCCGGCGCGATGCGGCCGCGATCGGCGAGGCGCAGTTGCGCGGCCGGCAAGCCCGTCATCTTGTGGATCGCAAGTTCGAGCGGCAGCAGCTTCTGCTCACGCACATAGTGGCCAAGGATCCTGGGATAGGAACCTGCGCCTCGCGGGTGGGCGCCGTGCAATGCGCCGTCGGTGCAGAACATGATCTCCGGATTCGCGACGAACCAACTCACGTCGTCCTCGCTCATCGAGGTGCCGAGCACGTTCACGTCCTGCTCGTTCGGCCCGTCCGCGCCTCCGGACGCCTTGACGATGCGCATGTACGCCTCGACCGGCGTGACCTGCCAGTGCGCCGCGATCTCGGCGAGTGTCTTGCCGGCCAGCGCTTTCTCGGGCGCATAGTTCACGATGCGGATGTTCTGCGCACCGCCGTTCTCGGCCAGCGCCTGCTCTACCTTCTGCGGATTGAAGAAGTCGCGATCGGGCACGATCACGCGAATCGTGGAGTGCCAGAACGTGTAGGGATAGACGTCGGCCTTGAGATCGACGCCTTCCCGTCGCGCGCGCGCGAAAAGCTCCGGCATGCGCTTCGCGGCCTGGTGCCAGACCGAGGTCGAGCCCATCTTGATGTGCGTAATCTCGACCGGCAGCTCTGCCTCGCGGCCGATGCGCAGCACTTCGTCGAACGAGTCGAAGGTGCGACTCGCTTCGTCGCGGACGTGACTGATATAGAAGCCCTTGGCTGCGGCAGCGACCCGGGCCAGCTCGATGATTTCCTCGGTGGTGGAGAAATGCGCCGCTTCGTACTCGAGACCGGTCGACAGGCCGAACGCCCCCGCCGTCAGTTCCCGCGCGAGCAGGATTTTCATCTGCGCGAGTTCCTGCGGCGTCGAGGCACGGTAGAGATCCGTGCCCATCACCTGCTCGCGCAGCGTTGCGTGCCCGACCATGGTCGCGAGGTTGATCGCCGGCGGGTTCGCGGCGAGCTGCGCAAGATAGTCCCGCAGCGGGAAGTTCGACTCGCCGTCCTGCCCGACCAGGATCGTCGTGATGCCCTGGCGCGAGACCGTCGCGGCGTCCAGGTCTTCAGTCAGGCCGCGACCGCCGTGGCTGTGCATGTCGATGAAGCCGGGCGCAAGTGCGAGCCCGCGCTGGTCGAGCACCGTCTCGTCCTGCTTCGCTGCCAGGTGTAGCGCAACGGCGGCGATCCGCTCGCCCTCGATGCGCACGTCGCCGCGGAACGACGGCCTGCCCGTGCCATCGTAGATGACGACGTTGGTCAGCAGCACGCTGGCGGCCAGCAACGGCCTGGAGGCCAGCAGGAGCGCGGTCACCAGGAGGGAACGGGTCATGTGCATATCGGCCGCTGGGCAGTTTTGCTGCCGCGATCATACCTGCGGATTCGGCGCGGAACCGATTAGGATGCGAGGCTTGCGTCCTCCGCGCTGGCGGCGGTCGCGGTCGTGCGACGAGCCGAAAGCCAGCGTTTGGTGGAGGTGACCCGATGAGTTGGTCTTGCGCCCGGCATCGCGCCTGGATGGCAGGTTGTTGCACTGTGTTGCTCGTCGCGGCCGCGACGGCATCGGTGGCTGCGGATGGCCCGCGGGATACCGCGCTCGCAAAGGCCTTGAACTCATCGGCCGTCGAGCAGCGTGAGTGGGCGCTGGATCGGCTGATCGAGACTCCCGACCCGGACCCGGCGATCCTACGGCACATTGCCGGACTGCTCGATGACCGGGATGGCTACGTCGCAGGCAAGGCAGCGACCGCGTTGAGCCGGCTCGGCGTCGATGCGTTCGATACCATCGACATTATCCTTGCACGCGGCACGGCGCAGCAACGCTGGGCCGCCACGGTGGCCCTGTACCAGACCGGCGCCGACATCGACCGCTTCCTGCCGCAACTGATGCGACAATTGGGGCTCGAGGACGAGCGGATCGTCTACGCCAGCCTGGCCGCGCTCGCGCGAATGCAGTCGCGCGCCGTGGCTGCGCTGCCTGCATTGCAGCCTTTGCTGCAGCAGGCAGAGCGTTCCATCCGCCGCGCGACGCTGGAGACGCTGGCCGCAATGGGGCCGGCAGCCCATAACGCGGTTCCCGCGCTCTCGCCCTTGTTGCTGGACGCCGAACCAGATGTCCGGCTGGCGGCGGCGACGGCCATGCGGCGGATCGTCCCGCCGGCCCCGATCGCGAACGAGCGGCTCGTCGCGTACCAGGCATGGCTGCAGGAACACGTGCCCGCCTTGATGCGGGAACACAACGTGCCCGGGGTGTCCATCGCCATCATCCAGGACGGCCGCTTGCGCTGGGCGCAGGGCTTCGGTGTGAGCGACGTGCGCGGAAAGCAGCCTGTCGCCACCGACACGATTTTCGAAGCCTGTTCGATGTCGAAACCGATCCTGGCGTTGAGCGTGCTGCAGTTGATACAGCAGGGACGTCTCGATCTCGACACGCCGCTGACGACTTATCTGGGACACGACTACCTGCGTGATCAACCCGCGCAGGACCTCATCACGGCACGCATGGCACTCACTCATCGCACGGGCCTGCCGAACTGGCGGGTGGGCTACGACGAGATGGGCGGTCCGCTGCCACTTCTTTTGTCGCCCGGATCCGACTACTCGTACTCGGGCGAAGGCATGCTGTTCCTGCAGCGCGCACTGGAAGCCATCACGGGCACGACCCTCGACCGCTTTGCGCAGCAGGGCTTGTTCGCGCCACTGGGCTTGAGGCACACGAGCTACGTCTGGACGCCAGCCATCGAGCAGAACCTGGCCAGCGGCCATCGCGAGGACGGCAGCTTCAAGGACCGCACTCGCTACCGGAAGGCCAACGGTGCCTATTCGCTGTACACGACGCCGACCGAATACGCCGAGCTGATGTTGACGCTGATGCGGCCGGAGCGCCTCGGAGCTGCCACGTTCACCCCGGCAAGCGTCGAAACGCTGTTGCAACGGTCGCAACGTGTCGATGATGGCGACGCCATTGCGCGACCCGGCCTGGCTCGATCCGTCGCAACCTACCGGGCACTCGGCTGGAGCGTGGACGTCAGCGCGGAAGGCGACATCGTCCAGCACACCGGCTCGAACAGCTCGGGCTTCCGGACGTTCGGCCAGTTCAACCGTGACAAGAGGTCGGGCCTGGTCATCTTTACCAACGGTGACAGTGGCTCGCGCGTGCGCGCAGCGATCCTGGAGCAGATCGGCGACCTGTAAGCGCACTGCTGCGCAGCGCCCGACCTTGGATCGGCCGGCGGGCCGTCGTACATTACGGGGCAATCCGGACACGCTACGCGACTGCGACACAGGACACCGATGACTGATTCACCAAGGCCGCGTTCACCGGCCATGAGCGCCGCGCGATGAAGCCCGTGCCCCGACCCGTGCCGCCAAAGGACGCGAGTCTCGCCGCCGCCGTCGAAGCGATGCAGGCCAGTCGACCGCTCCGCGCCGAGGAAATCTGCCGCGCCTACCTCGTGGGCAATCCCGGCTGCGTTGAGCACCTGCGCCTGCTCGGCAATGCGCTGAGCAAGCAGGGCCGGTACGCCGAGTCCGAACAGACGGTGCGACTGGCGATCGCGCTGCAACCGGATTTCCCCCACCTGCACGAGGACCTCGGCAGCGTGCTGGCGCTGCAGCACCGATTCGAGGAAGCCGTCCCGAGCTTCGAGCAGGCCATCCGGCTCGAACCGCGCCTGCCGTTGGCGCACAAGAAGCTCGGCCAGGCCCTTGCCGCCCTCGGCCGTGGCCAGGACGCGGACGCCGCGTTCGAGGAATTCTTCGAGCTGGACTCCGCTCGCGGCAAGGTTGCGCTGGCGCTCGATCACCTGCACGCAGGACGCAAGACCGAGGCCATCGACACGCTGCGCAGCGCGCTGCGCGATAACGCCAGCAACGTCGACGCGATGCGCTTCCTGGCGCAGATCTACTGGCGCGAGGATAAGCAGCAGAGCAATGCCGAAGCGCTGCTGCGGCGCGCGACCACGCTGGCGCCGAGCTTCACGGCCGCCTGGCTGCTGCTCGGTGCGATGCTGCACGAGGCGGAACGCCCGGCGGAGTCGATCGAGTGCTACCTGACTGCGACACGCGTCGAGCCCGACAACCCCATGGGCTGGTCCGGGCTGGGCACCGGTTACGCGCACGTCGGCGACGTGGATAGAGCCATCGCGGCGTTCGAGCGCTCGCTGGCCCTGGATCCGGACGTGCCGAACGTGCACCTGGGGTACGGCCATGTCCTCAAGACCCGCGGCGATCAGCCGGCCGCCTTGCGCGCCTACCGGGCCGCGATCGCATTGCGGCCAGACTTCGGCGAGGTCTACTGGAGCATGGCCAACCTGAAGGTGTTTCGCTTCGACGACGCCGAGATCGCGACCATGGAGCGGCAACTCGAGCGCGACGACCTGACCGAGAGCTCCGGCATCCATTTTCGCTTCGCCCTGGCCAAGGCGTACGAAGACCGAGGCAACTACGATCGCGCCTGGCATTACTACGAGACCGGCAACGATCGGCAGCGCAAGACGGTGTTTCACGATCCCGTCGCCATGGAGCTGCGCCACGAGCAGATCACAACCGTGTTCACGCGGGAGTTGTTCGAGAAGCATGCGGGACAGGGTTGCGACGCGCGGGATCCGATCCTCATCGTCGGTCTGCCGCGGTCGGGCTCGACGCTGATCGAGCAGATCCTGGCGAGCCACAGCCAGGTCGAGGGCACCGCGGAGCTGCCGGTGCTGATGCGGCTCGCGTACTCCATCGGTCGCTATCGGCCGGACCACAAGCGGTACCCGGAGTCCGTCGTCGACCTGCGCGGTAAGGACTTTAAGGCGTATGGGCGCCAATACATGGACGAGACCCGTGCGTTCCGCGTCACCGGCCGACCGTTCTTCACCGACAAGCTGCCGAACAACTTCTCGCACATCGGCTTGCTGCACCTGATCCTGCCGAACGCCCGCGTCATCAACGCCCGCCGTCATCCGTTCGACAGCTTGCTCGGCGGTTACAAGCAGCTGTTCGGCAAGGGGCAGAACTTCACCTACGACATGGCCGACCTCTCAGCCTACTACCGCCAGTACTACGAGACGATGCGGCACTGGCATCGGGTGCTGCCGGGCAAGGTGCTCGACGTGCACTACGAGGAAACGGTGACCGACCTGGAAACGCAGGTGCGCCGCATCCTGGCGCACTGCAGCCTGCCTTTCGAAGAGGCCTGCGTGCGCTTCCACGAGAATACCCGCGCGGTAAAGACTGCGAGTTCAGAGCAGGTCCGGCGACCGATCTACACCGACGCGCTCGGGCACTGGCGGCATTTCGAGCGCCATCTCGGCATGTGGCAGGATGATTTCGCCGACATCCTGCAGGAACTGCCGACGACGGTTCGCGACGCAGGACTTTGACCACTCGCTCCGAGCCACCCGCTACGCAGGGGTGGATCAGTCGTACGGCCATACGGCGAGGCCGTGGATGGCGTTGCGCACGTCCATGGTCAGATTCACTGACAGCAGCCGCGTGTTTGCCTTCAGGTCGTACACAGAGATCGTCGAGGGCGACGAGCCTCCTGCGACAACGGCAGCGGAAATGACGCAGAGACCGCGTGCAAAACCCGGACGCGCGACGTTGGTCTGGTCGAGGTCGATGTTGAGCAGCGCATCGGCGGGATAGCGCGGCACCTTGAGGGCGCGATCTTCACGGCCTTCGCCGCGGCCCGTGTACCTGAGCGCATCGGCCTCGGTGTCGTTGAACAGCACGCCGTCACGGAACGGCTGCGCGTTGTGGGTTCCTGGTGGCAGCTCCACCGACATCTGCACACGCTCACCGTTGTAAAGCAGCATTCCGCCGGTCTTGAGCCCGGTGACGTACAACCCGCCCTGCGTGCTGTGCACGTTGTTCAGGTGCAGCTTGTTGAGCGGCAGCGGGCCGTCCGCCAACCGCGGGTCGAACAGGTTGCCCTTGAACTGGAACTGGTGCGCGGCGAGGTGCAGTGCCCAACTGAACTTGTGCGCATCGAGGTCGAAGCCCAGCACGGTGTCGAACGCGGTCGAAGTGAGGTACAGGCGACGCTCGTGGACCGCGATCTCGTGGCAGTGCCGCAGATAGGTGTTGCGCCAGGAGCCGATCAGGCTGAAATCGGGTCGGTAGGCAAACAGCTCGTCGCTCGCGGCGATGTAGACGACGTCGCCATCGAAGGCGATGCCGCGCAGCCCGCGGTCCCAGCCGCGTCCCTGCCAGTCGATCGCGGCCGTGTTCCAGTCGAGCTTCTGGCTGACCGCCTGGCTCTCGAGATCGAGCAGGTACACGCCACCATGGCTTTCGCCCTGGTGGCTGCCTCGTACCACCGACGTGGTGACAAGCTTCATGCAATCGTACGCACCGGGCACACTCGCGCCCGGTTCAGTCCTTTGCCGTCGTCACCACTTCTTGGTGAACGACAGGCTGATCGTGCGGGGCCGCTGCAGGCTGCGGACATACTTCCAGCGCGAGTCGTTCCAGCCGATTTCCGGAGAGTCGCCGTAGTTGCTGCTGCTGATGTAGTTGTACCCCGTCTCGTCGAAAAGGTTGCGCACCACCAGCGACGTCTCCCAGCCTGACGTGGCCGTGTATCCGAATTGCAGCGTCCCTGTCGAGTACGACGGGAGGAGCAACTCGCGCGCGGCCGCACGCTCCTCAGGCGTGGTGGCGTCCACCCAGTCGGCGATGGCACCCGTGCTTTTCCAGACCTCGGACTGGTAACTGTAGGACAGCCGGGTCCACAGGTTGCCATCCAGATTCATGAAATTGGGCACCATGTACTCGACCGCGGCCCAGTACTTCCGCTCCGGCGAGATCGGCATGACCGTGCCGGCAGGGATGGCCAGGCCGCCGTCCGGGTAGATCTAATTGGGCGTGACCTGCCAGGCGCCATTCATCTCGATGCCTTTCTGCTCGGCCTTGCCGCCGTTAAAGGTGCCGCGCAACCAGAACGGATTGTTGGCAGCGCTGCCCGAGGCGTTGAGCTGGATGTGATCCCACTGCATGAAGAACAAGGCGACGTTGAGCGTGACCGCGTGGTCCAGCCACTGGCTCTTGAGGCCGGCTTCGTAGTTGCTGAGCTTGTCCGGCTGATAGGTCAACGGCAGGATACCGGTGGCCGCGGCCCGCTCGCTGTTGCTGCCGCCGAGCCGGAACCCCTCGCTGTAGAGCAGGTAGACCATGCGGTCGTCGTCAATGTGGTACTCGGTGGCCAACTTGAAGACCGTGTCCGATTCCTTGCCCTGGCTCGCGTTGATTCCGCCGCCTTCGAAATCGTTGTTGATCGGCAGGCCGAGCGGAATGTTGTAGACGTCCTTCTGGTCGCGGTCGTACTCGAACCAGCGCGCCCCGCCCGTGATCGACCAGCGGTCGGTCAGCGAATAGGTGACTTCACCGAACAGAGCGGTCTGCTTGATCGTCTTCCTGTACTTGTCCGAATAGTAGATGTCGGTCGGCGCCAGCGGGCAGGCGACGTCGTAGCCCAGCTCGTTCGCATAGCAGGCGTAATAATTGGCCGCCTCCCACGCCGTCGTTCCCGTGAGGCCCGGCAGCTTGGCGCCGTAATGCCAGGAGTCCTCGACGTCCTCGTAGAAGGCGCCAGCCATCCATGCGAAGCGGCTCTCGCCCTGCGAGGTCAACCGCACCTCGTACGCCGAGCGCTTCTGCTTCTGGTCGTTGAACGTCGTGCCGATCAGGGTGCCGGTGTTGTAGACGTTGTAGCTGCCGCTGTCAGGGTCGGTCGGATCGAAACCGCCGTAGTAGGCACTGCGCCACTGGCTGTAGTTGGCATTGTCCCATTCATACTTGATGCTGCGATCGAAATACGAGGCCGTGACCGACAGCTCCGCAAAGCCGAGATCGCCCTTCACGTTGAGCGAGGCCTGGTACCAGTCGTCGTCGCGGTATTCTTCGAAAAAGCGCGTGATCTTGTAGTCGCCGAGCGCCGGGTCCGATTCCCAGGCTCCGTCCGCCTCGCTGTACTGCGAGATCAGGCTCAGCGTCGATTCCCACTCCGGATTGACCTGCCAGCGCGCCGCGATGCGCCCGCCCCAGGTCTTGTAGTCGTTCCAGTCCTGCTCGACGACGCTGGCGTTGTCCTGGTCGCCCATCAGCGTCGGGCCCAGGACGTTGTCGACGTAGCCGCCTTCGACCGAGTAATAGGCAGCCGCGCGAACGGCAATACTGTCGGTCACCGGCACGTTGAGGTGCCCGCTCAGGTCGTAGCTTTCCTCGCCGCCCTTGGTCGTGCCGAATTCGGCGTCGACCTGCGACGTAAACTGATTCGGATTGGGCTTGTTGGTGATGTAACGGATCGTGCCCGACTGCGAACTCGAGCCGAACAGGGTTCCCTGCGGACCCGGCAAAGCCTCGATGCGGGCGAGGTCGATCAGGCGGACGTCGACCTGGGTCGAGATCGACGTCATGGGCTGATCGTCCAGGTACACCGACACCTGGCTGTCAGTGCGGTATTCGGACGACCCCGTCGACACACCACGCATGACGATGGCGTTACGGCCGGGAAGTGCGGCGACGAGGTTGACGCTCGGCAGCGCGTTGATCACGTCCGCGGTGCTCTGCATCGCCTGCCGTTCGATGTCGGCGGTCGAAAACGCCGTGACGCTCTGCGCGACGTTCTGCAGGTTGACGTCGCGCCGCGTGGCGGTGACGACGATCTCCTCCAGCTGACCCGCCGCGGGACTGGCGCCCTGCGCCAGCGTCATCGCGGCCGGGTACAGCACCGCGACGATGGCCGCGGCCAGCGGCGTCATCGATTGACCCCGACCAGTTTGCGCTGGCAACGACGCCCGGATGTCGCCGCCAAGCCTGGTCACGGATTCGGCGCCAGGCGCATTCTGGTTGTTCATAGGATTCCTGCTCGCCCCAATGTAAATGCGTCGTCAGCGACGTCTTGGTCCGAGCCTATCCCACATGTCGTTGATTTGACAACAGCATCGCATCGAAACGACAGGGACTTGCGGCGCTGCCCGTGACCACGACCCGGTGCAATACTCGCTCAGTAGATTGCGCCCCGTGACGAGCGCAGCACGCCGGATTCGACGCTCAACTTGTACGCGAGGCCGCCTTCGCCCTGCCACGCCGCCAGGTCGAAGCGTCCGCCGGGCGCGAGCCGGTAGACCTCGATCGGACTGAACGTGAGCGATTGGCCCGGTTCGCAGCGCTTGGGTGCCCGGTTCGCACTCATGAAGTAGGCGTACGGCGTCAGGTGATCCGCGGTTGCGAAAACTTCGGCCGTCCTGGTCACGGGATCGATGTGCACCGAGGTCTCCCGATCCGCAGCAATCGCCCGTGCCTCGGTCGTCCATCCATCGTGCAGCAGCCGGGCCAGCAAGGCGACCGTGCGACCGATCCGGTCGCGTTCCTGCAGATGCTGGTCCGTGAGCAGTCCCTTGAGGCCAGGCAGATCGAGAAAATCCCGTTCCAGGGTGACGTCCGGGGCATATGGATCGGCGAGCGCGGTGGCACTGGTCAGGCTGTCGGGCGTCATGGCCGAATACGAGAACTCGCCGAGGATCGCCATGCCGGCACTGGTGCCGCCGATCGGCGCCGGCTTCGCCGCCACGAAGTGGATGGCGTCCTCGAGCAGCGTGCCTTTCCAGTAGCGCACGTAGTTGGCCTGATCGCCGCCGGCGATGAATAGCGCTTCAGCATTGCGAACCGTCTCGACGACGTAGGGATCGAAAGCGGCGGCGCGGCTGTCGACGATCAGGGTCTCCACCGAGTCGCAGTGGCACAACCCATAGATATACGCCTGGTAGTCGTCATCTCCCGTGGCGCGTAGCACTACGAAATCACCACCGCCGCCGCGTGCGCTCATCCGGCGGTAGTTCTCGTCGACGTCGTCGCCGCCGCCCTGCAGCACGAGCAGGCCGGACGTGGCTCGCACCACGTCGGCCGGGTTGCCCGTCACGTAATTCTTGTACGTGGCCGCGGTGGGCGCTGCTTCTGCCGCGGCGACGGCTGGCATACCGAGCAGGCAGCAGACGCTCGCGAAAGCCTGCCACGAACGACAAATGGTCGAAGACGGTCGCATCGATTGAGCATCCTTGGGACTTGGGTACGACGAGCGGAGGCGACAGCCAGGATAGCGAAGTTGCCTCACAGCCAGTTCCGGCGCCGGAAAACGAAGAACAGTCCGCCGCAGACTGCAACGCTGAGCGCCACGATGCCAGCAAAGGCGAACGGGCTGTGCGCCCCCGGCAGGCCGACGTTCATGCCGTAGACACTGGCGATCAGGGTCGGCACAGCAAGGATAATCGTGACCGACGTCAGGACCTTCATGACCGAGTTCAGGTTGTTGGAAACAATAGAGGCGAACGCATCCATCATGTCGCTCAGCACTCGATCGGCGATGTCGACCATCTCGATGGCCTGGCGCAGTTCGACGCGCACATCGTCGAGCAGTTCCTGGTCCTGGTCGGCCCAGTGCAGGGTCGGGACGCGTTGCAGGCGCTCCAGCACCAGCTCATTCGCCTTCAAGCCGGTTGCAAAGAAGGTCAGGCTCTTCTGGAAATCCAGCAGGCCAAGCACTTCCTTGTTCCTGATCGAGCGCTTGAGTTCGTCTTCCAGACCTTCGACGCCCGTATTGATCTCACGCAGTCCCCGCAGGCAGGCATCTGCCAGCTGCCAGAACACGCGCAGGGCGAACTCCGTGCCACGGGCGGTGGACAGTCCCTGCACCTGCCCGTCGAGGAGGGGTTGCAGGAACGACGTCGTGCCCTGGCTGAGAGTGACGATGCCCTGCGGGGTGAGCAGCACGCTGAGCGGCAACGTGCGCCACGGCGGTCCCGTGGATTCATTGCGCCGCAGCGGATAGTTCATCACGACGAGCACGCATTCTCCAACGTGTGCGACGCGTGGACGTTCGTCGATGTCCGCTACGTGGTCGAGCAACGAGGCAGGAACACCGAACTCACGCACGGTTGCCAGGTCAACCTCCGTAGGTTGCGTGACGTGCAGCCAACAGCCCGCGCACGGGGCGGCGGGTCGCTCCATTCCAGCACTCGCACTGCGCCGGATTTCGAGCATGCGGTCAGCCCTTGGGCTGCTTCACCGGGCGTTTCCAGCCGTCGAGCGTCAGCTGTTTACTGCGCTCGAGCGTGAGCTTGTCGTCCGGAGCGTTTTTGGTGATCGTCGAGCCGGCGCCGATCGTCGCTCCGGCACCGATCTTCACCGGCGCCACCAGCATCGCACCCGAGCCGATGAACGCACCCGCGCCGATCTCCGTGCGCCACTTGTTCGCGCCGTCGTAGTTGCACGTGATGGTGCCGGCGCCAACGTTGACTTTCTCGCCGACCGTCGCATCACCGAGATACGTCAGGTGGTTGGCCTTGGCGCCCGCACCCAGGATGCTGTTCTTCACCTCGACGAAGTTTCCGACGTGCACGCCCTGGGCCAGGCTGGAACTCGGCCGGAAACGCGCGAACGGACCGATGTTGCAGTTGGGTCCGATACTGGCGCGGTCGATGACGCAGTTGGGAAACACCACGGTGTCGTCGCCGATCTCGCTGTCGCGAATCACGACGTTCGGCCCGATGCGTACACGGTTGCCCAGGATCACCGTGCCTTCGAGCACGACGTTGACATCGATGTGCACGTCCCGACCTGCGGTGACGGAACCGCGCGCATCGAAGCGGGCAGGATCGACCAGCGTCACTCCCTGCAACATGAGTTCGGTCGCGCGGCGCTTGCGGTAGATCGACTCGACTTCGGCGAGCTGCACCTTGTCGTTGACGCCGAGCACCTCGTCCTCGCTGTCGGCGGGAATAACGTTGACCTTGAGCCCCGCCTTCGCCGCCAGTACGACGACGTCCGTCAGGTAGTACTCGCCCTGCGCGTTGTCGTTGCGCAGCTGCGCCAGCCATTCGCGCATCCGCTTCGCCGAGGCTGCCATCAGGCCGGTGTTCACCTCGTCGATCGCGCGCTCCTTCTGGTTCGCGTCCTTGTGTTCGACGATGCGCGCCACTCTACCCGCGCGGTCTCGCACGATGCGGCCGTAGCCTGTCGGATCCTTCATGCGCACACTCAACACGCCGAGCGCTTCACCGTTCGTGGCCGCATCGACGAGTCGCTGCATCGTGGCGGCCTGCACCAGCGGCACGTCGCCGAACAGGATCAACACGAGGTGGTCGTCCGGCACGGCTGGCATGGCCTGCTGCACCGCATGGCCCGTGCCGAGCTGCTCCGCCTGCAGTGCCCAGGTTACGTTCTCAGCGGCAAGGGTTTCGCGTACACGTTCGCCACCGTGGCCGTAGACGACGTGGATATCGCTGGCTGACAGCTCGCGCGCGGAGTCGATCACATGCTGCAGCAGCGGGCGCCCCGCGACGGGCTGCAGGACCTTGGGCAGGTCTGACTTCATACGCTTGCCCTGGCCGGCTGCCAGGATGACGACGGAAATGGGCATTGAGGATTCCGGCGGCTGGACGATGTCCCGTCATTGTACCGGACGCCTTCCGGGTGGCCTGCGCCGGTCGGCTGGTGTCGTCCAGATGCAAGGCGCCCCAGCCGACCAGGCCTGCCGGGGCGCACACGATTCAAATCAACCCGCTTATCGAGTTGAATTCAGTCCACTGGAGCAAAGTTGGCGTGGACCAGCATCCACTTGCCACCAATCTTCGAGTACACGCGGGTCGATTTGGCCTTGTTCGGCGAAACCTTGCCGTCTTTGTCCCGATTGACCCCCACAAAGTTGTACGTCAGGACTGCCGTGTCGCCGTAGACCTGCACCTTGGCGTTCTGCATGTCACCCAGCAGCGACTTTGAGCCGTCCGAACTCGTTGCCTCCCACAGGCGCGAATTCAACGCCTTGCCATCGAGGCGCACCGGGTAGTCGGGATTGAACTCCGTGTAATCGTCGGCCGTGCCCGCCATCTGCTCTGCTACGCTTTTGCCGGCAACTTCCGCGTCCCACTGGGCGCGAGCGAGCGCCATCACCTCGGCCGCAACCTTCGGATCGTCACCTGCGTTCGCCTGGCCGAAAAGCAAAAGCGCCCCCATCAGCACAACGAGTGTATGTGTGGCTTTCATGTATCTTTCCCCTTCCTGCGTTTCTTGTTTGCACCGTGCCCCGGCCGACGACGCGGTCGCGCCGGGCGCGATGAGACGGCGGGTATAGCACATGTAACGCTGCCACAGCGTCGTGCACTGCAGCATGCACGGCGTTCATGCGGGCGGCATGGGCGTGACGCAGCGCGTCATGCGTCGCGGCGAACCGAGGCGTACAGTCGGCGCCACGGGGGATGACCCTCGCAATAAGCAAGGCGCGGATTTACGCGCTCGTCTCAAACACGTCAGGGGAAGGAAAAATCAGTATGACCATGAAGATCCGTGCGCTCGGCGCACTCGCTGCTCTTGTCACCTTTGTTGCAGTCACGGCAACAGCCGTGGCGGCGGACCGTCCGTATGCGGAGGGCACGGTCTCGGTCGTGTCGTCGATTCGTACGGAACCGGGTCAGTACGAGAACTACATGAAGTACCTCGCCACGACGTACAGGCAGCTCATGGAAGAGCAGAAGAAGGCCGGACATATCGTCGATTGGTCGGTCTATACGACCCGGCCGCGGACACCTGGTGATCCAGATCTTTACCTGCTCACGACCTACAAGAACCTGGCGGCAATGGATGACCTGCAGGACAAGGTCGAGGCGATCCAGGAAAAGTTGATCGGCAATCAGGAAGCACGCGATGCCGCCATGGTGTCGCGCGGCAAGATGCGGTCGCTGGTAGGCAGCGAGGTGATTCGCAAGGTCGAGTTCAAGTAACCCGGCAGGCCGCCACCTGAAATGAGAAGGGCCCGCACGCAGCGGGCCCTTTTCTTTAACTTCCTGTCCTTCCGGTCCTTCCCGTCCTTCCTTCCCTTCCGGCCCTTCCTCAGCGCTTCTTGCGCAGCTTCTGGATCGCCTGCAGCTGGGCCGACAGGGCCGACAGCTCGGCTTCGACGCTCGCGATCTCCTGCTTCTCGCTGCGGGCGCGGAGCGCCTCTTCGGCCAGGCGCTTCGCTTCGAGCACTTTCGCTTCGTCAAGGTCGGCGGCACGAATTGCCGTATCGGAAAGAACGTTGATGTGGTCGGGCTGCACTTCGAGGAAGCCGCCCTGCACGTAGACCATCTCTTCTTCCGTCTTGCCCGGCACCTTGATGCGCACGACGCCCGCCTTTATCTGCGTGATCAGCGGAGCGTGGCGCGGGTAGATGCCCAGCTCGCCAGCGATGCCCGGAAGCACGACGAACTCGGCATCACCCGAGTAGATCGCTTCTTCGGCGCTGACGACATCGATGCGGATAGTAGCCATGTGTGTGCCAGTGATTAGTGATTAGTGATTAGTGATTAGTGATTAGTGATTGGCAACCAGTGGTTGGTGATTCGTCATCGGAGATCCATCTCACAGATCACTAATCACTATTCACTAGTCACTACTCACTTCCTCACTGCAGGGTCTTGGCTTTCTCGACGGCCTCTTCGATCGCGCCGATCATGTAGAAAGCCTGCTCGGGCAGGTGGTCGTACTCGCCGTTGACGATCGCCTTGAAGCCGCGGATCGTGTCCTTGAGCGGGACGAACTTGCCAGGGCTGCCGGTGAACACTTCGGCGACGTGGAACGGCTGCGACAGGAAGCGCTGGATCTTGCGGGCGCGCGACACGGCCAGCTTGTCTTCCGGCGACAGCTCGTCCATGCCGAGGATCGCGATGATGTCGCGCAGTTCCTTGTAGCGCTGCAGGGTTTCCTGCACCGCCCGGGTGGTCTTGTAATGCTCTTCGCCGACCACGTTGGGGTCCATCTGGCGGCTGGTGCTGTCCAGCGGGTCCACGGCCGGGTAGATGCCCAGCGAGGCAATCTCGCGTGACAGCGCCACGGTCGAGTCGAGGTGGCCGAAGGTCGTCGCCGGTGACGGGTCGGTGTAGTCGTCCGCCGGAACGTAGACGGCCTGGATCGAGGTGATCGAGCCGACCTTGGTCGACGTGATGCGCTCCTGCAGGCGGCCCATTTCCTCGGCCAGCGTCGGCTGGTAACCCACCGCCGACGGCATGCGGCCGAGCAGCGCGGACACTTCGGTGCCGGCGAGCGTGAAGCGGTAGATGTTGTCGACGAAGAACAGGATGTCACGGCCTTCGTCGCGGAAGCGTTCGGCCATGGTCAGGCCGGTGAGCGCGACGCGCAGGCGGTTGCCCGGCGGCTCGTTCATCTGGCCGAACACCATCGCCACCTTCGACTGGCTCAGGTCTTCCTGCACGATGACCTTGGCGTCCGACATCTCGTGATAGAAGTCGTTGCCTTCGCGGGTGCGCTCGCCGACGCCGGCAAACACCGACAGGCCCGAGTGCTGCATGGCAATGTTGTTGATCAGTTCGAGCATGTTCACGGTCTTGCCCACGCCGGCGCCGCCGAACAGGCCGACCTTGCCGCCTTTCGCAAACGGGCAGATCAGGTCGATGACCTTGATGCCGGTCTCGAGCAGTTCGACCGACGGCGCCAGCTCGTCGAACTTCGGCGCCGGCTGGTGAATGCCGCGATACTCGTCCGCCAAGATCGGGCCACGCTCGTCGATCGGGCGACCAAGCACGTCCATGACGCGGCCGAGCACTGACGGGCCGACCGGCACCGAGATCGCGGCGCCCGTGTTGCGGACCTTCATGCCGCGCTGCAGGCCATCGGACGAGCCGAGCGCGATGGTGCGCACGATGCCGTCGCCGAGCTGCTGCTCGACTTCGAACGTCAGGCCCTTCTCTGCCAGCCTGTTGCCGCTGTCCTCGAGGACGAGCGCGTCGTACACCCTGGGCATCGCATCGCGCGGGAACTCGATGTCGATGACCGCGCCGATGGTCTGGACGATGGTGCCGGTGGCTGTGGTGGACATGTCGGATCCCTGCAAAGAAGTGATTAGTGACTAGTGAGTAGTGACTAGGGAGAAATGCGGCGTTAGACGGCCGCCGCGCCGCCCACGATCTCGGAGAGTTCCTTCGTGATCGAGGCCTGCCGGCTCTTGTTGTAGACCAGCTGCAGCTCGTCGATGATGTTGCGCGCGTTATCCGAGGCGGACTTCATCGCCACCATGCGCGCCGACTGCTCGGACGCGATGTTGTCGGTCGCAGCCTGGTACACGACAGTCTCGAGGTAACGCACGAGCAGCTGGTCGAGCACCGCCTTCGGGTCGGGCTCGTACAGGTAATCCCAGTTGCCTTCGCCCACGTTCGCTTTCATGACCTGCCCCGTCGGCAGGGCCCATTCCTGCGGGATCGGAATCATGGGCGCGTGCGTCGGCTCCTGCTTCATCGTGTTGATGAAGCGCGTGGAGAAGATGTGCACCTCGTCAAGGCGGCCTTCGAGGAACCCGTCGATCAGCATCTTCACCGGGCCGATGAGACGATCGAGCGCCGGATGGTCACCGTAGTTGGTGACCTGCGACACGACCTTGCCGCCCATGCGCTGGATGAAGCTGAATCCCTTGTTGCCGATCGCGCAGTACTCGACCTCGACGCCCTGCGCCAGCCACTGCTTGTGCTGGTTGAGCACGAGGCGCAGCACGTTGGTGTTGAGGCCGCCGCAGAGACCCTTGTCGGTGGTGATGACCACGACTCCGACGCGCTTTACGGCCTCACGCCGCGTGAGCAGCGGGTGCTTGTATTCCGTGTTGGCGCGGGCCGCGTGCATCGTGATGTCGAGCAGGCGCTGCGCGTACGGGCGCCCGCGCCGCATGCGCTCCTGCGCCTTCTTCATCTTCGAGGCAGCGACCATTTCCATCGCCTTCGTGATCTTGCGCGTGTTCTGCACGCTCTTGATCTTGAGGCGGATTTCCTTGGTTCCGGCCATGACTTTCTGCTACCTGTGCGGCGTGGGACGAACGGGGATCAATACGCGCCGTTCTTCTTGAAGTCTTCGATCGCGGCCACGAGCGCCTTCTCGTCGTCGGCGCCCATGTCCTTGGTCGATTCGATGCGGTCGAACAGGTCCTTGTACTTGCTCTTCACGTGGGCACGCAGCGCCACTTCGAACGCCAGCGCGCGCTTCACTTCGACGTCGTCGAAGAAGCCCTTGGTGACGCCGAACAGCGTGATCGCCTGCTCGGCGACCGACAGCGGCGAGTACTGCGGCTGCTTCATGAGTTCGGTGACGAGCTTGCCGCGCTCGAGCTGACGGCGCGTGGCGTCGTCGAGGTCGGACGCGAACTGCGCGAACGCGGCGAGCTCGCGGTACTGGGCTAGCGCCAGCCGGACGCCGCCGCCCAGCTTCTTGATGACCTTGGTCTGCGCCGCGCCGCCGACGCGCGACACCGAGATACCCGCGTTGATGGCGGGGCGGATGCCGGCGTTGAACAGGTCCGTCTCGAGGAAGATCTGGCCGTCGGTGATCGAGATCACGTTGGTCGGGACGAACGCGGACACGTCGCCCGCCTGCGTCTCGATGATCGGCAGCGCGGTGAGCGAGCCGGTCTTGCCCTTCACGGCGCCCTTGGTGAACTTCTCGACGTACTCTTCGTTGACGCGCGCGGCGCGCTCGAGCAGGCGGCTGTGGAGGTAGAACACGTCGCCCGGATACGCCTCGCGGCCCGGCGGCCGGCGCAGCAGCAGCGACACCTGGCGGTAGGCCCACGCCTGCTTGGTCAGGTCGTCATAAATGATCAGGGCGTCCTGGCCGCGGTCGCGGAAGTACTCGCCCATCGTGCAGCCCGAGTACGGGGCGATGTACTGCATCGCCGCCGATTCGGACGCCGAGGCGGCGACGACGATCGTGTACGCCATCGCGCCGGTTTCTTCGAGCTTGCGCACCACGTTGGCGATCGTCGAGGCCTTCTGGCCGATCGCGACGTAGATGCAGATGAGGTCCTTGCCCTTCTGGTTGATGATCGTGTCGACCGCGACGGCCGTCTTGCCGGTCTGGCGGTCGCCGATGATCAGTTCGCGCTGGCCGCGGCCGACCGGCACCATCGCGTCGATCGACTTCAGGCCGGTCTGCACCGGCTGGCTGACCGACTTGCGGGCGATGACGCCCGGCGCCACCTTTTCGATGACGTCGAACTCTTTCGCGTCGACCGGGCCCTTGCCGTCGATCGGCTGGCCGAGCGAGTTGACGACGCGGCCGATCAGCTCGGTGCCGACGGGCACTTCGAGGATGCGGCCGGTGCACTTGACCGTGTCGCCTTCCGAGATGTGCTCGTATTCGCCGAGGATGACCGCGCCGACCGAGTCGCGCTCGAGGTTGAGCGCGAGGCCGAACGTGTTTTTCGGGAACTCGAGCATTTCGCCCTGCATCACGTCCTGCAGACCGTGGATGCGCACGATGCCGTCCGTCACCGACACGACGCTGCCGACGCTGCGCGCCTCGGTCGCGGCCGTGAAGTTCTGGATGCGTGCCTTGATCAGTTCGCTGATCTCAGAAGCCTTGATGGACATGTTGCCAATCCTCTGCGGGCCTGCCGCAATGCGCGGCGTGGGCCGTTGAATCGTTTTCGGTCGTCAGCCAGTCGTCAGTTCGACGTCGAGCCGCTGGAGCTTGTTCGCAAGCGAGCCGTCGATGAGCATGTCGCCCGAGCGCACCACCGCGCCGCCGATCAACGCGGGATCGACAGTGCAATGCAACCGCACGTCGCGGCGCAGTCGTGCGCGCAGGGCGCTGGCGAGGCGCTCGCGCTGGGCGTCGTTGAGCTCGGCAGCAGAGACGACCTCGACGTCGGCGACGTTCTGGTGCTCGGCCTTCAGCTCGTCGAAGTGCTCGGCGATCTCGGGCAGGTAGTCGATGCGGCCGTTCTCGGCGAGCAGGTCGAGCAAGGACCGGGCATTCGCGTCGAGCGCGTCGCCACAGACGTTGGCCACCAGCTCCTTGAGCTGCTGCCTGCCGACTCCCGGGCTGCTCTCGAACGCCTTGAACTCGGCGCTCATGACGACCGCGCGCGCGGTGCCAAGCCAGCCCGACCAGGCGTCGAGCGTGTTCTTGTCCCGCGCGTGGGCGAAAGCCGCCTTGGCGTAGGGTCTCGCTACCGTGGCCTTCTCAGCCATGCCTCGTTACTCCAGGTGCCGGTGTCGTCGGGGTGCCACGGCCGTCAGGCCTTGGCGCCCTCGATCTCGCGGGCCAGTTGCTCGATCAGGTCGGCGTGTGCCTTCGGGTCGATCTCCCGCTGCAGCAGGCGGGAAGCGCCGGCCACGGCCAGGCTGGCCACGTCCTTGCGCAACTCGTCGCGCGCGCGGGACTTTTCCTGCGCTGCGTCCTGCCGCGAGCTGTCGACGATGCGCTTGCCCTCTTCCATGGCGGTCGAACGCGCTTCGTCGACGATCTCGACCTCGCGCTTGTGCGCCTGGTCGACGATCTTCTTGGCCTGGTCGCGGGCGGCGTTGACGATCACCTGGGCTTCCCCATGCGCGCTCTGCAACTCGGTCTGGCCGCGCTCAGCGGCAGCCAACCCTTCCGCGATCTTTTTCTGTCGGTCTTCAATGGCCTTGGTGAGCGGCGGCCAGATGAACTTCCAGGAGAACCAGATCAGGACCCCGAATACCAGCATCTGGCCGAGCAGCGTCGCATTGATATCCATGACGACGTCCTCGCTTCAGTGCCGGTTAACCGAAGCGGGCGAGCAGCGGGTTCGCGAACGCGAAGAACATCGCGAGCGCCACGCCGATCAGGAACGCCGCGTCGATGAGGCCGGCCAGCAGGAACATGCGGGTCTGCAGCGTGGGGATCAGTTCCGGCTGGCGGGCGGCCGCCTCGAGGAACTTCGAGCCCATGATGCCGATGCCGATGCAGGCGCCGATGGCGCCCAGGCCGATGATCAGGCCGAGTGCGATCGCGGTGTAGCTCTGGACCTGTGCGATGAGCGCGAGGTTTTCCATCTCAATCTCCTGGCGGAATGTGCGGTTGCAGTAATCGGGAAAGCAATGCGGTGCAGCGGCGAGCGCTCGCCTCTAGTGGTGCTCGGTGGCCATCGCGGAGTACACGACGGTGAGCATCATGAAGATGAACGCTTGCAGCGTGATGATCAGGATGTGGAAGATCGCCCAGACGGCGCCCATGGCGACCTGGCCGAAGAAGCCGAACGCGCTGCCGAACGTCAGCGTGAAGACGCCCGCGCCGAGCAGCGCGATCAGCATGAACACGAGTTCGCCAGCGTACATGTTGCCGAAGAGTCGCATCGCGAGCGAAACGGGCTTCGAGAGCAGTTCGACGAGGTTCAGCACGAAATTCGGGATCCACAGCACCGGGTTCGATCCGAACGGTGCGGTGAAGAGCTCGTGGATGTAGCCGCCCGCACCCTTGGCCTTGAAGCTGTAGAACAGGACGACGAGCAGCACCGTCAGCGACATCGCGAACGTGGTGTTGGCGTCGGCGGTGGGCACGACGCGCCAGTAATGAATGCCGAACAGGGCCGCAACCTTGCCGGGCAGGTCGAGCGGCAGCAGGTCCATCGCGTTCATCAGGAACACCCACACGAAGATCGTGAGGGCGAGCGGGGCAAGGAAGCTGCGGTCGAGATGAAACACTTCCTTGACGGTGGTGTCGATGAACTCGACGACCATCTCGACGAAGGCCTGCCACTTGCTGGGGACGCCGACGGTCGCCTTGCGACCGGCCGTATAGAACAGTCCGAGCGTGACGATGCCGAGCAGCACCGACATGAAGATCGTGTCGACGTGGAACGACCAGAACCCTTCGCCGACCTTCAGATGGGTCAGGTGGTGGGTGATGTACTCGGTGCTGTTCGCGGGACCTGCGGCGTGCTCAGCGGCGGACATTGTCTAGTTCCCACTCCGACGGGACGGACTATTGCTTCTGCGTGGGCTCGCCCAGGCGAGCCGCCCCAAACCAGTACCCAAAGAACGTCGCGACGTACGCTGCGAGCAGCGGCACCGCCTCGACGTTCGGCGACCGGAACGCGGTCACCAGCAACGCAATGGTGAAGCCGACCTTCACCAGCCACCCCAGGAAGAACCCGATCGTGGCCCGCATCAGCGTCGCGCCTTCGCCGTGCCGCAGCATCGCGAAGGCCATCAGGCTCGTCGCCGCGACGCCGATTCCGGCTCCCAGCAGCGCTGACGCGCCGGCACGGGAACCCGAGATCACGAAACACACGGCCGCGACAGCCGCCCCGAGCAGGACCTGACTCAGCACGACGGCCAGCGCCTGGCGCCTGCCTTTCTGCACGTCGAGGTTGCTCAAGGCCTCATCCAGCTTCCGGGCAACAAAAAAGCCACTTCATGCCGGTTGGCCGGCCACGGGTGGCGTTGAAATCCGTTACCCGGGCCAGCTCACGCCGGGGCGTGGCCGCCGGAAAGGCGCGGAAGTATAGGGACCTTTTTGCAGTGCTTCAAATCCGCATCTGCCACTGTGCGGCAGATGCGGAAGTGATTAGTGAGTAGTGATTAGTGATTAGTCGGAACGTCAACCGATGCAGCTGATTCATGCGGACTGTCCGAGCCGGAGATCGACGTCTGAGGGCGCCAATCACCTCTTACTAATCACTAATCAATACTCACTAATCACGGGCACATTAAGTAGCCTAGCTACTTAATGTGCGCCAGTATCCCGTCCAGCTCATCGAGGCTGTTGTAGGCGATCACGAGCTTGCCCTTGCCGGTCCGTGCGTGCTGCAGCGACACCCTGGCGCCGAGCTTGTCCGCCAGGTCCTGTTCCAGCCGGGTGACGTTGGGGTCGGGTCGCGGGTCGTCCGCGTCGTCTTTGCGGTTGGCCTTGTCGCCATGGGCGAGCATCCGTTTCACGAGCGCTTCGGTCTCGCGGACCGACAGGCCCTTCTTCGCGACCAGGGCACCGACCTCAGACTGCTGCCGCGCCTGTGACAACCCGAGCAGCGCGCGGGCATGCCCCATCTCGAGCTGCCGCTGCTCGACCAGCGTCTTCACTTCGTCAGTCAGCTCGAGCAGGCGCAGCAGGTTGCTGACGGCAGCGCGCGAGCGGCCGACGGCATCGGCCGCCTGTTGGTGGGTGATGCCGAACTCGCGGATCAGGCGGTCGAGCGCGCGAGCCTCCTCGAGCGGATTCAGGTTCTCGCGCTGGATGTTCTCGATGAGCGACATCGCGACCGCGGCCTCGTCCGGCACGATGCGGACGACGGCGGGGATGTCGTGCAGGCCCGCCATCTGCGCGGCGCGCCAGCGGCGTTCACCCGCGATGATCTCGTAGCGGACCGGCTCGCCGGCCTTCTGCGCGACGAGCGGGCGTACCACGATCGGTTGCACGACGCCCTGGGCACGGATCGAGTCAGCCAGTTCCTGCAGACTCTCGGGACGCATGTCGAGACGCGGCTGATAGCGGCCCCGTTGCAACAGGTCGACCGGGATACGGGCGAGTTCCTCGTCGCGCAGTGCGGCCGTGACCGGCGCCGGCGCGGGGGCCGACGACGTGCCGTGTACATCGACCGCAGTTGCAGGAGGCGGGGCAGGTGCCGGAGTGACGGAACCTAGCAGAGCCTCGAGGCCCCGTCCGAGGGAGGGTCGCTTTGTTGCCATAGCGGTCTATTATGCCGCCCGCGTCGTGAGGGCGCAGGAAACCCCGCTGGAACGAGTTCGAGCCGGAGGCTTGCATGCGTCCCGTTGCCGCCCTGCTGCTGGGTGGACTGATCAGTTGTTGCGGCAGCAGTGGCACGGCCTCGGCGCAGCCCGCCGGGACCTCACCGGCCGTGGAATCGCCAGCGGATTCCGCGCGTCGGGACGAGGCGTCGATGCGACCGGCACACGCCCTGGATTCGCCGTCGCTGGTGTTTGCGGCCGGTGTGTTCGCGCTGGTCGAGGCCTACGATTACCCGTACAGCTTCGGCGTGACCTATGTCGCGCGGCCGCTGACGACGTGGCGTCTGTCACCCGGTGCGGGTTTCGCCGTGGGACCCGACGGCATCGCCTTCATGTACGTGGACGTGCGTCGCGACTTCGCGCTGGGTGAGCGCTGGTCGTTCACGCCGAGCCTTGCGACCGGCTGGTTCATCAACGGCGACGTCATCGGGCCGCGCGATCACCTGGAATTCCAGAGCGGCATCCAGTTTTCGCGGCGCTTCGACAACGGACTGCGGCTCGGGCTGGCGGGCCTGCACATTTCCAACGGCGGGCTGGAGCAACCGAACAATGGCACGGAAGCCGTGCTGCTCACATTGCAGCTGCCACTGCAGAGATAGGAAATAGGGGACGCTCACCTGATTCACCTGATTTCCGGAAACAGGTGAGCGTTCCCTATTTCTCACTCTTCTTCCGGCTCAGTGACGGGTCCCGCCAGCGCTTCTTCTTCACGTCGAATCATCTCGCCGGCGAGCGCCAGGTACGCAAGTGCACCGCGCGAATCCTTGTCGTGGAACAGCACGGCCTTGCCGAAGCTCGGCGCTTCCGCGAGTCGCACATTGCGCGGAATCACCGTGCGGAAAACCTTGTCGCCGAAATGCATCAGCAGCTGACCCGACACTTCGTTCGAGAGGTTGTTACGCGGGTCATACATCGTGCGCAGGATGCCTTCAAGCCCGAGGTCGGGATTCACGCTCGCACGGATCTGCTCGATCGTGTTCATCAGCGACGAGAGGCCCTCGAGCGCGTAGTACTCGCACTGCATCGGCACGAGCACGCTGTCGGCTGCCACCAGTGCGTTGAGCGTCAGCAGGTTCAGCGCCGGCGGGCAGTCGATGATGATGACGTCGTAGTGGTCGCGGACGGGCTTCAGCGCATTCCGCAGGCGCACCTCACGGCCGATCATGCTCATCAGCTGCACTTCCGCGGCGACCAGGTCCTGGTTGCCGGGCAGCAGGGTGAAGTTGCCGGGATCGACGGGCACGAGCGCAGCCGCCAGTTCGCAGTCACCGAGCAGCACGTCGGTCGTCGACCGCTCGAGGCTGGCCTTGTCGACACCGCAACCCATCGTGGCGTTGCCCTGCGGATCGCAATCGATCAGCAGCACCTTGCGTTGCGTCGCGGCGAGCGACGCAGCAAGGTTGACGGAGGTCGTGGTCTTGCCGACCCCGCCTTTCTGGTTTGCGACCGCGATGACCCGTTTCATTGAACGGTCAAGGATACAGGAGGCGGACGGGGGGAGGCCCTCACCCCGACCCTCTCCGTCTAAAGCGGGACCTTTTCGTGGGAATGGGCGAGTTCGACGAGGTGCCGTTCCTCGTCCAGGCCGGGCACGTGCAGCTTGTGCACGGCCACGACCTTCCAGCCGCTGAAGCCTTTGGCCAGCTCGTCGGTGGGATAGCGGCCCTTCATCGCCAGCAGGCGCCCGCCGCCGGCCACGAGTCCGCCCGCATTCCTGACCAGGTCCGCAAGCTGGCCGACCGCACGCGCGATCACCGTGTCGAAGCGCACCACAGGCTGATAGGCCTCGGCCCGCACCTGCGCGACCTCGACGTTGGTCAGCGCGAGCGTGTCGCGGACGTGTTCGAGGAAGCGGCACTTCTTGCCGATCGATTCGACCAGGACGAAATGCACGCCGGGCACGACGATCGCAAGCGGAATGCCAGGAAAGCCAGCGCCGCTGCCGATGTCCGCGACGCGCCTGCCGCGCAGCCAGGGCACCAGCGTGAGGCTGTCGAGAATGTGCTTGGTGATCTGCGCGGGTCGCTCGCGGATGGCCGTGAGGTTCATGCGCGTGTTCCAGTCGTCGAGCAGGTCGAGGTGCTGGAGCAGTTTTGCGCACTGCGCTGCGTCGAGTTCGATGCCGAGGCCGCGGGCGCCGTCGAGGAGGGTGGTCATGCGGCAAGGATACCGTTTCGTGTCCGCACCAGCACCGGCGCGAGCCCCTGTCGCGGCATCGCCCGCCGTGCGCTGCTGCCGGCGCTACAGCCGTGAGGTGGCCGCGAGCGACTCCGCCTTGGTCGTTTGCTTGACGTTGTCGTCGGAGTTGCGATCGATCCACTTGTTGAACGGATCAACGCCCGCGTAGTTCGGCTCCCTGTCGGTCACGAACGCCAGCGTCTGCTTGCCACTGCGGACAGGCATCCGCTGGACGGCGAGCACGCTCGACCTGTCGTAACCCTTGCGTCCCGGCTCGACCGTGAACGCGCCGACGTCGAACATTTCAACCAGCGGCGCCTCGGTCTCCTTGCCCCTGCCATCGGCATGGAGCTTGCGCGCGTCCACCTCGAGCGTGACGTCCCAGCGGCCATCGGTCCGGCGCTTCGCCTTCGCGTCCGTCACTTTCACGTCGTAAAGCGTGATCTTCTCGAACAGATCCGTGATCAGCTGCTGATGCTCGGGACCAGCCACGGCACGGAACCGCTTGATGAGGTCCGTCGGGTTGGCGTACGGCGCCGGCTTGAACGCGAATTCCGCGATCAGGCCCCGCAGCGCCTCGTTGACCTTGTCTGCACCGATCTGGTCCTTGAGCAGGTACAGCGCGAGACCGCCCTTCTGGTAATGGATGTAGGGCTGGTTCTCGACGCGCTCGAGCGGCAGCTCCTCCAGCACTTCACCGCCGCGCGAGCGAAGGTAGCGGTCGAGCTCGTACTTCAGGAACTTGCGGATCTGCTCCGGCCCGTACATCTGCTCCATCACCATCAGCGCCGAGTACTGGGCCAGCGATTCGACGATGAAGGTGCCGCCCTGCTGATCGGCGCTGATGACCTGGTGACCCCACCACTGGTGCCCGACCTCGTGCGCCGTGATGTACGTGACCATGTCGATCTTCTCGGCATCGCGGTAGTCCGCGACGAAGCCGATTCCTTCCGAGTACGGAATCGTGTTGGCGAAGGACTGCGCGAAGCTCGCATAGTCCGGAAACTCCAGGATGCGCACCTGGCGGAACTGGAACGGGCTGAATTGCGCCGTGAAATACTCGAGCGAGGCTTTCATCGCCGCGTGCATGCGTTCGATGTTGTAACGATGCGCAGGATCGTAGTAGACCGCCAGCTCGACGTTCTGCCAGCGATCCTTTGCCACCTCGTAGCGGGCCGACTGCACGGAGAAGAAATTGTTGATCGGGGCGTCGCTGCGATACCGCATCTTACGGCGGCCGCCCTCGACGACTTCTGATGCAAGGTACCCCGGCGCGATGGCGACCTGGTCAGCCATCGTCGAAACGGTGATGTCGGAATTCACCCAGTCGCTGTCGTGACGCAGTCCGCTGAACGCACGTGCACTCTCGTCCTCGAGCTTCGCCGGGCGCAGTTCCGGCGGCAGGCCGTGCTTGCGGCGCTTCGCCCGGTCCTGCAGCAGGCCCTCGCGGCTCATGCCGAGCATCGGCGCGATCTCGGTGTTGTCGAGGAACGTGCCGTTGTCGACGATGCGGCGCTCATTGTCCGAATTGCGGAAGCCCTGCTGCTCACGCAGCGTCTCGAACGTGATGCGACGGACTTCGAGCGGTGCCATCGGGTGATCGAACCGGTAGATCCGGTAGTCCTGGCCGATGTGCTCCTGCTCGAGCTGCGCGCCCTCGACGTCGAGTTTCGTCATCTGCAAAGGCGTGAGCCAGCGCACGTGCACGGTGTCGAGCGGCTGGCCGGTGCGGTTCTGGATTACGTACGTGCCGCGAGTGACGGCCCGTGGCTCATCCGGATACAGGGCAACGTCGAGTGTCACATCGGTGATGCGCGGCTGCGGCACATTCTCGTAGCCGATCAGCGCTTTCTCGTACTCCGCCTGCTCGCGCTCGCGACCCAGCGTTGTCGTGTAGTCGTTCACGACGTTGGTGTTGTAGTAGATCCAGCCGCCGAGCCCGCTCATCGCGACGACGGACGCAGCCGCCACCAGCCCCGGGGTACCGCGGATCTTGCGCGGCAGGTGCGCCAGGCGGGTCCTGAGCGGCGCGCCGACGCCGCGACGCCAGAGCGCGTACGCCAGGACGGCGAGCAGGACCGCCGCGGCCGACCAGTAGGCGCGGAACCACCAGGCGAAGCGTCCAAAATCGCCCTGCCCGTTCATGTCGGACAGCGGCGTGCCGGGGTTGCCCGCGTACTGGTAGAGGTTGTGCTCGAAGCCGAGTCGATCGAAGGTCGTCTGGCCGACCACGAACAGCAACATCAGCATCCAGCCGAAGGTCTTGTGCGACACGAGCGTCTGCATGAAGATCGCGAGCACCGCGAACAGCACCACGCTCACGGTCGTCGGCACGACGTACCAGAAGAGATACTTGCCGACCTCGAGCTCGAAATGGCCCTTGAGCAGCTGCACGGCGATCGCCGCGAGCACGCTCGCCGCCAGTGTTGAAAACAGGACGATCGAGATGGAGAGGATCTTGGGCACGACGAACGCCCAGTCGGGCGCCGGCGTCGAGTCGATGATTTCGTGCATGCGGCGCTCGCGGTCGCGCCAGACGAGTTCTCCCGCGTAGTAGATCGCGATGATCAGCGGAATGATCGTGAAGGCGCCTTGCAGCGCCTCGATCATGATCCGCGTGACCGGATGGATCGTGTTGCCGTACCTCTCGTCGGCGTACCAGAGCGAAGCCAGCGAGTTCACGAAACCGATCCCGAGCAGCACGATGAAGGCAGGGCTGCGAATCGCGGCAGCCATGTCGAACCGGGCGAGCGCCCAGAGCTGGCTCCAGCCTGCGTCGCTGGAAGGCTTCGCCCTTACGGTCGGTGTGGGGGAGGCGCGCGCGGCGATCACCGGCGCATCGTCGTTGGTCTTGTCCGCCACGTTGGACGGGGTCATGCGACCCCCCGTCGCCGCGCGTGAATAGATCGCCCAGGCGAGGCCGAGCAACGCGAAAGCGACGCCCACCCATAAGACGCGGTTCCAGAGGAGGTAGCCGGCGAAGTGGGGGATCTGCGTGTTGCGCTCGGCGGCGGTCCAGTAGCGGGTGGCCTGGTCGTACGCGCCGAGGCCGAACGGATCGACCAGGGCAACCGTATTGATGAACTCGGGCCGCGACAGGAAACCGGTCGCGACGAGGTAGAGCACCAGGAACACGATGACGCCGACGTAGGTCCACATCATCGAGCGCGTGGCCGTCGCGATCGCGAAGAACCCTGCGCCGGTGACGAACAGCGTCGGTACGCAGAGCAGCAGATAGACGTAAGCGTAGTGCCACAGGTTGAAGGGCCCGAGCACCTCGGGATCGAGCCACGGCATCGCGGCGCCGAGGATCATGCCGAGCGGCGCGCTCAGGAACAGCAGGCAGCCTGCCAGGAACGCCCCCGTGAAGCGACCGAACAGGTAGTCGAAGCGCGACAAGCGTGTCGAATGAATGATGGGGCCGAATCCGGTCTCGTCGTCGCGCACCACGACGTTGGCGACGAACGCCGTCAGGATGAAGACCGCAAAGACGGTCATGACCATCAGCGTCTGGGCGATGGCGTAGGGCGAGTTCTTCCAGACGTTGCCACCGGACCCGATCTGCACGTTGTCGGATGCGGTGGCGGCGAACGTGAGCAGCAGGAAGATGGCAAAGGTCACCCAGAACGCGGGTGACTTGAGCTGGTAGCGCAGCTCGAACGCAGCGACGGACTGGAACATCACGCGGCCTCAGGCCGCTTCGCGGCGCGTGCCGGCCAGCGTCGAGAAGTAGACGTCCTCGAGGCCGCCCTGCATCGATTCGAAGCCGTCCCCGGGATCCGTCTCCGCCAGCACGTGGATGACCGTGTGGCCACCGAAGAGCCGCGTCGCAATCACTTCGTGGTCGCGACGATGCGCGTCGAGTTCATTCCTGGCGATCGTCTTGCGCCAGACACGCCCATTCATCGCGGCAATCAATTGCAGTGGGGCGCCGGTCCTGACGATGCGTCCGCCGGCGATGATTGCCATGCTGGGACAGAGATCCGCGACGTCCTCGACGATGTGCGTCGAGAGGATCACGACCACGTTCTCGCCGATCTCGGCCAGCAGGTTGAGGAAGCGGTTGCGTTCTTCGGGATCGAGGCCGGCGGTGGGCTCGTCGACGATGATCAGCTGCGGCTGCCCAATGAGCGCCTGCGCGATGCCGAACCGTTGCCGCATGCCGCCTGAGAATCCGGCGAGCGCTTTCTTGCGCACCTCCCACAGGTTGACCTGGTGCAGCAACGCATCGACTGTCTCGCGGCGTTCCTTGCCGTTCGCGAAGCCCTTGAGCACCGCGAGGTGATCGAGCATGTCGAGCGCGGTGACGCGTGGGTACACCCCGAAGTCCTGCGGCAGGTAGCCGAGGGTGCGGCGCAGTGCGTCGGGACTCGCGAGCACGTCGAGATCGCCGAAACGGATCGCGCCCTGCGTGGGGATCTGCAGCGTCGCGATGCAGCGCATCAGTGACGACTTGCCCGCTCCGTTGGGGCCGAGCAGGCCGAACATGCCTCGCGGTACCTCCAGCGTGACGCCGTCGAGCGCGCGCGTGCCGTTGGGGTAGATGTGGGTCAGGTTGTCGATGCGGAGCATGGAGGATCCCTCCCGGACCGGGTCTGGGCCGGCCTTTGACTGGAGGCATCCTAGGATGACATTGGTGTTGTAGTCAACTACATCACCAAGTCAGATAGGATTGACTTGCATGGATGTGCGGGTCGCGGGGAAAGCCTGGCAGGCCGTTGCAGCAGCCGTCAGTTACGGACTGCCATCGAAACTAACTCATTGACCGGTAAGGCTTCGAGGCTTGCCTGGTCCACGAACAGTGCGGCCAGCTTGCCGGCCTGCGCCGCTGGGAAGTGGGTAGCGACGCAGGCGGTAAACCGGTCACGGACACGGCCTGCAACAGTTGGTGCTGCTGCCACGGCCTGCCAGGTCTGGTCGAGGTCAGCCATCCCGGCACGCTGCATGACGGCCGCGTCGCCCGGCGGCGAAAGCGGCAGAGGTGCTGCCTGCCCCGCCAGGGCGAGGAGCGCGAGACGCACCCCGCGGCTGGTCGCGTCGCCGATTCGCCAGCGTTCATGCCCATCGAGGTCGGGCGCCGCGCCCGGGCACCCGGTTGCGTGCCCTTCGCTGCGGGCAATGGCGACTGCAGCGGCGACCTGACCCTCGGAGCCGCCCAGCAGGGTGACCACGCATGCAGCAGATGCGATTCGGGTCAGTGCGCAGCGCGCCGCGGCGCTCGCCACCGTACGTGTGCCCTCGGTCGCCGCGAAGGCCGCGTTCCCGCCGACCGACCGTGCCCATTCGAGCGACGCGAGCTCATGCGCGCGGATCAGGGCAGCGAACAGGTCGTGCACTCGCGGCGGGCTGTCGCCTTCAGCGATAGCCTTGCGCGCACGATAGTCGGCGACGGCAAGAATCGCGCCGAGATTGTCCGCGAGGTGCCCGGACTCCGTGGCCAGCGCGGGGTCGTTCGCCTGCAGCCAGCTGACCGTCGTTCCGATGTTGAACGCCGCCTGCACGGGATCGAGTTGATACGACGTGCCAGGCACGCGCGCGCCAAAGGCCATCGTTGCGCCGGGCACGAGCGAACCGAGCAGCTTGTTGCACGCGGGATCCTGCAGCGCCTTGAATGCGCACGCGAGGGAGTCCATGAGCGCGAGGCATGCGACTTCGTGCGCGGCGACTTCCATCAGGTTGCGGGGACTCGCACGCGCCCTTCCATCAGCACTCGCGCACTGCGGCTCATGCTCGCCCTGGTCACGGTCCATTCGTCACCAACGCGCTTGGCCTCGGCGCCGACGCGCAACGTGCCGGACGGATGACCGAAACGAACCGCCGTGCGTTCGCCACCGCCGGCAGCGAGATTCACCAGCGTGCCGGGAATGGCCGCGGCGGTGCCAATGGCGACCGCGGCGGTGCCCATCATCGCGTGATGCAGCTTGCCCATCGACAACGCGCGTACCAGCAGGTCGATGTCGGCGGCAGCGACGCGCTTGCCACTGGACGAAACGTAATCGCACGGCCTCGCGACGAACGCCACTTTGGGCGTGTGCTGACGCGTAGCCGCTTCGTCGACGTGCTTGATGAGACCCATGCGCAGCGCGCCATGCGCGCGAATGCTCTCGAACATGGCAAGCGCCCTGGCATCGCCGTTGATCGCGTCCTGCAGCTCGGTGCCGGCATAGCCGATCGCCTCTGCGTTGACGAAGATCGTCGGGATACCTGCATTGATCATCGTGACCCTGAGCGTGCCGATCCCCGGCACCGCGAGGTCATCCACCAGGTTGCCGGTCGGGAACATTGCGCCACCCGCACCCTCTTCCTCTGCGGCTGGATCCATGAATTCGAGCTGCACTTCAGCGGCGGGGAACGTCACGCCGTCGAGTTCGAAGTCACCCGTCTCCTGCACCGCGCCGTTCGTGACCGGCACGTGGGCGACGATCGTCTTGCCGATGTTCGCCTGCCAGATGCGCACGACCGCAATGCCATCCCTGGGTACGCGACTCGCATCGACCAGGCCGTTGCTGATAGCGAACGGCCCGACTGCAGCGGAGAGATTGCCGCAGTTGCCGCTCCAGTCGACGAAGGGCTTGTCGATCGAGACCTGGCCGAACAGGTAGTCGACGTCATGGTCGGGCCGCGCGCTCTTCGCCACGATGACCGTCTTGCTCGTGCTCGACGTCGCGCCACCCATGCCGTCGATCTGCTTGCCGTAGGGATCCGGACTGCCGATCACGCGCAGCAGCAAGGCATCGCGTGCCGCGCCCGGCGTCTGTGCAGCAACCGGCAGGTCCTGCAGGCGGAAGAACACGCCCTTGCTGGTGCCGCCACGCATGTACGTGGCGGGAATGGCGATCTGTGGTGCGTGTGACATTGAGACCCTCGCCCCGACCCGCTCCCGCCAGCGGCAGGGGCAACCCTAAGCGACGCGCGATGATTCGAGGAAATCGCGGGCGAAGCGCTGCAGCACGCCACCCGCTTCGTAGATCGACGCTTCTTCGGCGGTGTCGAGCCGGCACGTCACCGGCACGTCGACACGCTCGCCATTCCTGCGGTGAATGACCAGCGTCAGTTCCGCGCGCGGCTTGCGTTCGCCGACGACATCGTACGTCTCCGTGCCGTCGATGCCGAGCGTCCTGCGGTTCACGCCCGGTTTGAACTCGAGCGGCAGCACACCCATGCCGACCAGGTTGGTGCGGTGGATGCGCTCAAAGCCTTCCGCAGCGATCGCTTCGACCCCCGCGAGTCGCACACCCTTGGCCGCCCAGTCACGCGACGAGCCCTGCCCGTAGTCGGCGCCGGCGATGATGACCAGCGGCTGCTTGCGCGCCATGTAGGTCTCGATCGCTTCCCACATCCGCGTGACCTTGCCTTCGGGCTCGATGCGCGCGAGCGACCCCGGCTGCACCTTGCCGTCGACGATCACCATCTCGTTCCTGAGCGTGGGGTTGGCGAAAGTTGCGCGCTGCGCCGTCAGGTGATCGCCGCGATGGGTCGCGTAGGAATTGAAGTCTTCTTCCGGCAATCCC
The DNA here is from genome assembly GCA_016704655.1 of Pseudomonadota bacterium. Lineage (GTDB taxonomy): Bacteria > Pseudomonadota > Gammaproteobacteria > Steroidobacterales > Steroidobacteraceae > RPQJ01. Next base: position 94,413 of record JADIZR010000022.1, read on the forward strand.
ATTTTCGCGAGGTACTCGCCGGCTGCGCTGTCCGGCATGATCGCGTTGGACGGCGAGAGGTGATCGGTCGTGATGTTGTCGCCGAGCACCGCCAGCGGTCGCATGCCCTTGAGAGTGCGCGCACCCGCCAGCGCGCCTTCCCAGTATGGCGGCCGGCGGATGTACGTGCTCTGCGGGCGCCAGGCATACAGCGGGCTCACTTTCGGCCCGGACTCGACGCTGATCTTGAACATCGGTTCGTAGACTTTGCGGAACTGCTCCGGCTTCACGCTTGCGGCAACGACGGCATCGATCTCCGCGTCCGACGGCCAGAGGTCCTTGAGCAGGATCGGCTTGCCCGCTGCATCGGTGCCGAAGGAATCCTTCTCGATGTCGAAGCGGATCGTGCCCGCAATGGCGTACGCCACCACGAGTGCTGGTGACGCGAGGAACGCCTGCTTCGCATACGGATGGATGCGGCCGTCGAAGTTACGATTGCCCGAGAGCACGGCGGTCGCATACAGGTCGCGCTCGATGATCTCCTGCTGTATCGCCGGGTCGAGCGCGCCCGACATGCCGTTGCACGTAGTGCAGGCGAATGCGACGACGCCAAACCCGAGCTGTTCGAGTTCCCTGGTCAGCTGCGCTTCGTCGAGATACAACGCAACCGCCTTGGAGCCCGGAGCCAGCGAGCTTTTCACCCACGGCTTCCGTCGCAGGCCCAGACGATTGGCGTTGCGAGCCAGGAGGCCCGCCGCAATCACGTTGCGCGGATTGCTGGTGTTGGTACAGCTGGTGATCGCCGCGATGATCACGGCGCCGTCGGGCATCCTTCCCGGCTCGTCCTGCCACGCTCCTGCAATGCCCTTCGCCGCGAGATCGCTCGTGGCGACGCGAGCATGCGGATTCGAGGGACCAGCCATGTTGCGCACGACGCCCGACAGGTCGAACTCGAGCACGCGTTCGTAGATAGCCGTCTTGAGACTGTCGGCCCACAGTCCCGTGTGCCGGGCGTAGGTCTCGACCAGCCGCACTTGCGCGTCTTCACGGCCGGTGAGCAGCAGGTACGTGATCGTCTGTTCGTCGATGAAGAACATCGCCGCCGTCGCACCGTATTCCGGCGCCATGTTGGAGATCGTCGCACGATCGCCCAGCGTCAACGCGGAGGCGCCTTCGCCGAAAAATTCCAGGTAGGCACCCACCACTTTCTGCTGGCGCAGGAACTCGGTCAGCGCCAGCACGATGTCAGTGGCGGTGATGCCGGGTTGCGGTCTGCCGTTGAGCCGCACGCCGATGATGTCGGGCAGCCGCATCCATGAAGCGCGGCCCAGCATGACGCTTTCAGCTTCGAGGCCGCCGACGCCGACGGCGATGACGCCGAGCGCATCGACGTGGGGCGTGTGGCTGTCGGTGCCGACCAGCGTGTCCGGGAACGCGACGCCGTCCTGCGCGTGAATCACCGGCGACATTCGCTCCAGGTTGATCTGGTGCATGATGCCGTTGCCCGGCGGAATCACGTCGACGTTCCTGAACGCGAGCCGCGTCCAGTCGATGAAGTGAAAGCGATCCTCGTTGCGCCGGTCTTCGATCGCGCGGTTCTTTGCGAACGCATCGGGATCGAAACCACCGCACTCGACGGCGAGCGAGTGGTCGACGATCAGCTGCACCGGCACCACGGGGTTGACCCGGGCCGGATCGCCACCCTGCTCTGCAATTGCATCCCGCAGGCCCGCCAGGTCGACGAGCGCCGTCTGGCCGAGGATGTCGTGGCAGACGACGCGCGCCGGAAACCACGGGAAATCCAGGTCGCGCTTGCGCCCGATCAGCTGCCGCAGGCTGGCCTCGAGGATCGTCGGATCGCACCGACGCACCAGGTTCTCGGCATGCACGCGTGCCGTATACGACAGCTTATCGTACGCGCCCGGCTCGATGGCGTCGACGGCGGCGCGCGCGTCGAAGTATTCGAGGGATGTGCCGGGGAGTGGCTTGCGGTAGGCGGTGTTCATGAGGAAGGGGAGGAAGGGGAGGAAGGAGAGGAAGGACAGGAAGGGAAAGAAGGGCAGGAAGGGGAGGAAGGGGAAGAAGTGGTCAGGAGCTGGCAGGAACGAATTCAGAGAGATCCTTGGGTACGGGAAATTGGGGACGCTCACCTATTACTGTGCGAAGGTCGCGATTCGAAGAGTGTGAAAGCCGGGGAACGGCGCAACGATTCGAACGGCCGGAGTAGCCGGTCTTTCGACTAACCCCTTCCTGCCCTTCTTTCACTTCCTACCCTTCCTGACCTTCCTCTCCTTCCTGTCCTTCCTCTCCTTCCTCTCCTTCCTCTCCTTCCTCTCCTTCCTCCTTCCTCCTCTTCCTCAGCCCCTGTCCTTGAGTGGAACGAACTTCCGATCCTCCGGTCCCGTGTAGTTGGCGCTCGGCCGGATGATCTTGCCGTCGATGCGCTGCTCGATCACGTGCGCGCTCCAGCCGGCCGTGCGTGAGATCGCGAACAGCGGCGTGAACATCGCGGTGGGCACACCCATCATGTGATACGAAACCGCGCTGAACCAATCGAGGTTCGGAAACATCTTCTTGATGTCCCACATGACGGTCTCGAGCCGCGCGGCGATGTCGAACATCTTCATGTCGCCGGCCTCGGCCGACAATTGCCGCGCAACCTCCTTGATCACCTTGTTGCGCGGATCGCTGATCGTGTACACCGGGTGACCGAAACCGATGATGACTTCCTTGCGCTCGACGCGGGCCTTGATGTCCACTTCGGCCTCGTCGGGCGTCTCGTAACGCTTCTGCACTTCGAAGGCGACCTCGTTGGCGCCGCCGTGCTTCGGTCCGCGCAGCGCGCCGATCGCACCGGTGATGCAGGAGTAGAGGTCGGAGCCCGTGCCCGCGATGACGCGGCCCGTGAAGGTCGACGCGTTGAACTCGTGCTCGGCGTACAGGTTGAGCGACACGTGCATCGCCTTCACCCACGAGGCGGGCGCCGGCTCGCCGTGCAGCAGGTGCAGGAAGTGGCCGCCGATCGAGTCGTCGTCGGTTTCGAGCTCGATGATCCGGCCGGAGTGGCTGTAGTGGTACCAGTAGCAGAGCATCGAGCCCAGGCTGGCGAGCAACCGGTCGGCGATGTCGCGCGCACCCGCGGAGTTGTGGTCGTCCTTTTCCGGCAGCGTGCAGCCGAGCACCGACACGCCGGTACGCATGACGTCCATCGGGTGACTGGCCGCAGGCAAGGCCTGCAGCGCCAGCTGCACCGATTCCGGCAAGCCGCGCAGCCGCATCAGCCTGGCCTTGTAGCCGCGCAGCTCGGCAGCGTTCGGCAGCTTGCCGTGCACCAGCAGGTGCGCGACTTCTTCGAACTCGCACTTGTCCGCGAGGTCGAGGATGTCGTAGCCGCGGTAGTGCAGGTCGTTGCCGCTGCGGCCCACCGTGCAGAGCGCGGTGTTGCCTGCGGTCACGCCCGACAGGGCGACGGATTTCTTCGGCTTGAAGCCGGCGGGAGAAGGGTCGTTGCTGCTCATGGCTGTGCTCTCGTACTGGACTATTTGACGGCGCCTTCGCGCACGAAGAGCTCGTCGAGCTTCTGCTCGTACTCGTGGTAGCCGAGCACCTCGTACAACTCGGCACGGGTCTGCATGCGGTCGAGCACGCTCTGCTGCGTGCCTTCCTGGCGCAAGGCACCGTAGACGATCTCGGCAGCCTTGGACATTGCGCGAAATGCCGACAGCGGATAGAGCACCAGTTGCGCGCCGGCGCCCGCGAGTTCCTGCACGGTGAAGAGCGGCGTCTTGCCGAATTCGGTGATGTTCGCCAGCACCGGCACCTTCACGACCGAGGTGAACTGGCGATACTCGTCGAGCGTGGTCAGCGCCTCGGCGAAGATCATGTCCGCGCCGGCTGCCACGTACTGCAAGGCACGGTCGATCGCAGCCTGCTGGCCTTCGACTGCGTGCGCGTCGGTGCGGGCCATGATCACGAACTGGCCGTCGGTGCGTCCGTCGACGGCCGCCTTGATGCGATCGACCATTTCATCGGCTGAGACCAGGGCCTTGCCGGGGCGGTGCCCGCAGCGCTTGGCCTGCACCTGGTCTTCGAGGTGGCAGGCGCCGGCACCGGACCTGATGAGGTCGCCGATCGTGCGCGAAATGTTGAAGGCTGCGCCCCAACCCGTGTCTGCATCGACGAGCAGCGGCACGTCGGTCGCCGAGGTGATGCGACGGACGTCTTCGCAGACGTCGTTGAGGCTGGTGATGCCCAGGTCCGGCAAGCCGAACGAGGCGTTGGCCACGCCGGCACCCGACAGATAGATCGCCTTGAAACCTGCCCGCTCGGCGAGCAGGGCCGAGTAGGCGTTGACGGCGCCGGCGACCTGGAGGGGTTGCTCTGCGGCCAGGGCCGCGCGAAACCTCGCGCCGGCAGATGCGGGACTCTTGGCCGTTGGCATGGGTTGCAGGTGCTCCGGCAGGTGTACAGGCGAAAGGGCCGCTAGTTTGCACCAAGTCGCCATTGCGAGGCCTGCAAAAAAGGGCGTATAAACTTGCGAAATTCTGCGAAATTGCAAAACTGCAAATGCGTGACAAGCTCTTTGTCGGACCCAAGGTCCGGGCCCTGCGCGAACGCCAGAACCTCACCCTCGACGCGTGCGCCAAGTTGCTGGGGCTGTCGACCAGCTACCTGTCGCAGATCGAGACGAACCAGCGGCCGGTGACGGCCCGGGTCCTGATCGCGCTGTCGCGGATCTTCGCCGTCGGTCCCGGTGAGTTCGACAGCGACGAGGAAACCCGCCTGATCGCCGACCTGCGTGAGGCCAGCGCCGACCTGGGCCTCGGGTTGCCGTCACCCGCGCTGTCCGAACTCAAGCTGGCGGCCGCGACGACGCCAACCCTGGCCCGACAGTACCTCGCCCTGCACCGGGCCTACCGTGCGCTCGACGAGCGGATCCTGCGCTTCGACGAAACGGTGAAGATGCGGACCGAGGACGCGCCCGACTCGCTGGTGCCGTACCAGGAGGTGCGCGACTTTTTCCACTACCGCGATAACTACGTCGACGAACTGGACGTCGCGGCCGAAGCACTCGCCGCTGACATCGGCATCGACGGCGACGGCAATGCGGTAGCCACGCTCGAGCGGGCGCTCGCGGAGCGGTTCGGCATCCGGGTCGTGCGGACCCAGGCGGATGCCGGCCTGATCCGTCATTACGATCCTGCAACGAAGGTGCTGACGCTCGACCGCGACCTGGCGGAGCCGACGCGCGCATTTCAGCTTGCGACGCAGCTGGCCGATCTGCTCTTTACCGACCTCTGCAACGAGGTGCTGGCAACCGCCGGGCTCGAGTCGGCGACCGCGCGCGACATCGCCCGCATCGGTCTGCTCAATTACGCGGCCGGTGCGCTCGTCATGCCGTATCGGCGCTTTGCGGCGTCCGCCATGGAACTGCGTCACGACATCGAACAGCTGCAGCACCGCTACAACGCGAGCTTCGAGCAGGTGTCGCATCGCTTGAGCACGCTGCAGCGTCCCGGCGCGCGCGGCGTGCCCTTCTACTTCGTGCGCGTGGACCAGGCCGGCAACATCACCAAGCGGCACAGCTCGACACGCTTCCAGTTCGCCCGTTTCGGGGGGGCGTGCCCGCTGTGGAACGTGCACGAAGCCTTCGGTCATCCAGGCCACATCCTGGTGCAGGTCGCGGAGATGCCGGACGGTGTGCGCTACCTGTGCGTGGGGCGCAGCATCGTCAAGCGCTCGGGCAATTTCCTGCGCCCCAACCGCCAGTACGCAATCGGCTTCGGCTGTGAAGTTGCCCATGCCGACAAGGTCGTCTACTCGGAAGGGCTCAGCCTCGATGGCGCAGCCGTGCCCGTCGGCGTCAGTTGCCGCATCTGCGAACGACCCGATTGCCACCAGCGCGCATTCCCGCCGCTCGGCCGCAAGCTCACCGTGCGCACGAACGAGCGGCGCATCGTTCCGTTTTCGATCGAGTGAGGCCTCCCAAGCGGCCGATCTCACGCCTTACCCTGTGCTTGGAAAGGCGGGCACGTGCGGGTCGCAGGCGGCCGATCCGGTACCTTGCCCCGAGCTTGGAAAGGCAGACACGCGCTCGGGGCAAGGGACCGGATCGGCCGCCTGCAACGATCGAGTGTCGTCCTTACTGATCGCGATAGGAGATGCCGGGTCGGACGCATAGATCCTCACCCGGCTTGCGGCAGACATCTCCCGCCCTGGCGGGAGGGGATTGGGGTGAGGCTGCGAAACCGACGTTGCACGCGCCGTGCGCTCTTTGCCGCCATAGCGGAAAAGGCGCCAGGCGCGGAGGCGCAAGCGGTCGATCCAGTCGTTCTTCCCGAGCGCGTATCTGCCTTTCCAAGCTCGGGAAGAACGACCGGATCGACCGCCTCCTATCCGCGCGTGCCCGCCTTTCCGCTCCCCGGAAAGAGAACCCGAGCGGCCGCCCGCAACCCGGATCGCTTACTGTGCCGGACTGAGCACCCCAGCCTGCTGCAGATATTCGACGATCGCCTCGGCCGACTGCTCGGACGTGTTCTTCGTCGTGTCGATGTAGATCTCGGGACTCTCCGGCGCTTCGTAAGGCGAATCGATGCCGGTGAAGTTCTTGAGCTCGCCACGACGGGCCTTCTTGTACAGCCCCTTAACGTCGCGGTCTTCGGCGACCGCCAGTGGCGTATCGACGTGAACCTCGTGGAACTCGCCCGCCTGGAACAGGCTGCGCGCCATGCGGCGCTCGGCCCGGAACGGCGAGATGAACGACACCATCACGACGAGGCCCGCATCGGCCATCAGCTTGCTGACTTCGGCGACTCGCCGGATGTTCTCGACCCGGTCCGTATCCGTGAAGCCCAGGTCACGGTTCAAGCCGTGGCGGACGTTGTCGCCGTCGAGCAGGTAGGTGTGCTTGCCGAGGGCGAGCAGGCGCTTCTCGACCAGGTTGGCGATGGTCGACTTGCCGGCGCCTGACAGGCCCGTCAGCCACAACACCGCGGGTTGCTGGCCCTTCAACGCCGCGCGCGACTTCTTGTTGACGTCGAGCGCCTGCCAGTGAATGTTCTGCGAACGGCGCAGGGCAAAGTGAATCATGCCCGCGCCGATCGTCGCATTGGTGAGCCGGTCGATCAGGATGAACGAGCCGGTCTCGTGGCACTGCTGGTACGGGTCGAACGCGATTGACTGGTCGAGCGACACGTTGCAGATGCCGATCTCGTTCAACTCGAGCTTCTTCGCCGCCAGGTGCTCGAGCGTGTTGACGTTCACCTTGTACTTCGGCTCCGTGATCGTCGCGGAGACCTGCTTGGTGCCGATCTTCAGCCAGTAGGGACGGCCCGGCAGCATCGGCTCGTCGGACATCCACACCACGACCGCCTCGAACTGATCGGCGACACCCGGCAGGTCATCAGGTCGGGCGATGACGTCGCCGCGACTGATGTCGATCTCGTCGGCGAGCGTCAGCGTGATCGCCTGGCCGGCAATCGCATGATCGAGATCGCCGTCCATAGTGACGATGCGCGTGACGGTGCTTTCGCGGCCCGAGGGCAGCACGCGAACCTTGTCTCCCTGCTGCACCATGCCGCTCGCGATCGTGCCCGCGAAGCCGCGGAAATCGAGATTCGGGCGGTTGACCCACTGCACCGGCATGCGCAACGGGCGCTGCTGGGCGTTGTCCTCGATTTCGACGGTCTCAAGGTAGCCCATCAGCGTGGGGCCGTGGTACCAGTCCGTGTGCTCGCTCGGGTCCTTGATGTTGTCGCCGCGCAGGCCCGACACCGGGATCGCGACGAATTCCTCGATGCCGATCTGCCTGGCGAACGCCGTGTAGTCGTCGACGATCTTGTTGAAGATCGCCTCGCTGTAGCCGACGAGGTCCATCTTGTTGATGGCCAGCACGACCTTGCGGATACCGATCAGCGACACCAGGTAGCTGTGCCGACGGGTCTGCGTCAGCACACCCTTGCGCGCGTCGATCAGGATCACGGCGAGGTCCGCGCCGGAAGCGCCGGTGACCATGTTGCGCGTGTACTGCTCGTGCCCCGGCGTGTCGGCGACGATGAACTTGCGCTTGTCGGTCGAGAAGAAGCGGTAGGCCACGTCGATCGTGATGCCCTGCTCGCGTTCCGCGGCCAGGCCATCGACCAGCAGGGCGAAGTCGAGTTCGCCGCCCTGCGTTCCGACTTTCTTCGAGTCCGCTTCGAGCGCCGCGAGCTGGTCCTCGAAGATCATCTTGGACTCGTAGAGCAGGCGCCCGATCAGGGTGCTCTTGCCGTCGTCGACGCTGCCGCAGGTGATGAACCGCAGCAGGCTCTTGTGCTCGTGCGCGTGCAGGTAGGCGTGAATGTCGCTGGCGATCAGGTCGCTGATGTGTGCCATTAGAAGTACCCCTCCTGTTTCTTTTTTTCCATCGACGCCGACTGGTCGTGGTCGATCATGCGGCCCTGCCGTTCCGACGTCGTGGTGAGCAGCATCTCCTGGATGATGGCGGTGAGCGTGTCGGCCTCCGACTCGATCGCGCCCGTCAGCGGGTAGCAGCCGAGCGTGCGGAAACGCACCTTCTTCAGCATGGGCTTTTCACCCGGATGCAGCGGCATGCGGTCGTCGTCGACCATGATCAGCGTGCCGTTGCGGTCCACCACCGGCCGCACGGCCGCGTAGTAGAGCGGCACGATCGGGATGTCGTGCAGGTAGATGTACTGCCAGATGTCGAGCTCGGTCCAGTTCGACATCGGGAACACGCGCAGGCTTTCGTTCCGGTGCATGCGCGTGTTGAAGAGCGACCAGAGCTCCGGGCGCTGGTTCTTCGGATCCCAGCGATGCTGCGCGCTGCGGAACGAGAACACACGCTCCTTGGCGCGACTTTTTTCCTCGTCGCGGCGCGCGCCGCCGAACGCGGCGTTGAAGCCATGCAGGTCGAGCGCCTGCTTCAGCCCCTGCGTCTTCATCACGTCGGTGTGAATGGCGGAGCCGTGCGTGAACGGGTTGATGCCCTGCGCGATGCCGTCAGGGTTCGTGTGCACGATCAGCTGCAGGTTGTACTTCTGCGTGATCTGGTCGCGCAGCTCGTACATCGCCTTGAACTTCCACAGCGTGTCGACGTGCAGCAGCGGAAACGGCAGCGTGCCCGGATAGAACGCCTTGAGCGCGACGTGCAGCATCGCGGCGCTGTCCTTGCCGATCGAATACAGCATGACTGGCTTGTCGCACTCGGCGACCACCTCGCGCATGATCTGGATGCTCTCGGCTTCCAGGCGCTGCAGGTGCGTCAATCGCTCCGGAGTCACCAGGGGCTTGTCCTTGACAGCCGCAGCGAACGAGTTTTTCGCAGCGATAGTGGTAGTCATGTGTTCCTTGCAATCCTTACGACGGTGCGGCCGATGACCCGGCCCTTGATGTAGTCATCGAACTGCGCTGGCAGTTCCTCGAAAGTTACTTGCCCGCCGGCGATGCGGTCGAGCTTTGCCGGCCGCAGGTCGGTGGCGAGGCGATGCCAGACTGCGAGACGCAGCTCGCGGGGCGTCGCCACGGAATTGATCCCGAGCAGGTTCACGCCGCGCAGGATGAACGGCATCACCGTGGTGCGCAGTTCGTGGCTGGCGGCCAGCCCGACACTGGCGATGTTGCCACCATAGCCCATGGTGCGCGTGAGCCAGGTGAGCACTTCGCCGCCGACGTTGTCGACGGCGCCGGCCCACAGCGCGGCTTCCATCGGCTTCGAGCCGAGGTCCAGCGACTGGCGCCGCAGGATCTGCGATGCGCCGATTTCGTGCAGGTACGCGTCCGCCTCGGACTTGCCGCTCACGGCGACCACTTCGTAGCCACGGCCTGCCAGCATGTTGATGGCGAGGCTGCCGACCCCGCCGGTCGCGCCCGTGACGACGACGGGACCGCTCACCGGCTGCTGCCCGTTCTGCTCCATGCGATGAACCGCGAGCGCCGCCGTGAATCCCGCGGTGCCGAGCTTCATCGCGTCCGCGTCCGTCATGCCGGGCGGGACGGGAATGACCCAGTCGCCCGGCACGCGGGCGTACTCCGCGTAACCACCGTCCTGTGTTTCGCTGAGGCCACAACCGGTGACGAGCACCCGTTGCCCTGGTGTAAAGCGCGGATCAGACGAGTCGACGACGTCACCGGCCAGGTCAATGCCGCCCGCCAGCGGATACTTCCGCAGGATCGGCGCCGTGCCCGTCGCAGCGAGGGCATCCTTGTAATTGATGTCCGAGTACGTCACGCGCACGACCACGTCGCCCGCCGTCAGGTCGGACAGCGCGATGTCGTCGAACCGGGCAGAGACCTGGCGGTCCTGCCGGTGAATGCGAAACGCCCTGAAGGACTTTATGTCAAACGTCATTGAAACCGCGCCAGTGATCGGTGTGGCTTGCCCAGACTCTGCGGTGTGGCAGTTTATCGCCGGCAATGGGGGCTTATTGCCGACTGAGCCACACTTCGAGGCCCTGCGTGTTGAGGTTCACGTCTTCGTCGATGAATTCATGGCGGCGCGCGAGACTGCCGGCGTAGCCGTGCGCATCGAGCCGCGCGTTGAAGTGCTCGAACATGTCGTGCCGGATGCGCTGCGCGCGATCGGGTGCAGCCGCGTGACGCCTGGCCATGACGACGAGTGCATCCAGGTCCGCGTGCAGGTCGCGCGCCAGGCGTTCGAGATCGGTGACCGGGCCGAAGTGTGTCTGCACGATCCGGCGCGGACGATAGGACAGCAACCGGTCAATCGTCCTGTGCAGCACCTCGGGCTCAAAATGCACCGGTGTTGTTGTCGGCAACATGAACGGGCCGGCGGCCGTGTCGAATTCGCGGTAACAGATGCCGAAATTGTCGCCGGCATAGACGTCGCGATGGTCGAGATCGATCGGGCAGTGGTGATGCCGGGCGTGGCCCGGCGCATCAATGAATTCAAACGTGCGTGCACCGAGCTGCAGGCGCATGCCGTCAGCCACCAACAGCACGCGGTCGGCCGGAATCGGCAGCAGCTCGCCATACAGCTGGCGGTACACCGCGTCGCCGTAGACGGCGATGGTGCCGGCGATGAGCTTCGACGGATCGACGAGGTGCGGTGCGCCGCGCGGATGCAGCACGGCCCGGGCGTTAGGCAGCGCCTGCATCATCTGGCCCGCGCCACCCGCATGGTCGAGATGGACGTGCGTCAGGAACAGGTAATCGACCTGCTCGCGCGCAAGTCCAAGCTCGTCCAGCGCTGCCAGCAACCTGGGTGCGGCCGGTCCGGGACCCGTGTCGACGAAAGCAGCGCGTCCCTGGTCCACCACAAGGTGGCTGGCCGCAAGTCCCGGTCGCACGTATCCCGTGTCGATCAGGTAAAGGCCATCGCCCATTGGTTGGGCAACACGGCCGTCCTGGCATGCGGTCATGCCATAGGACGAGGGGCGGGGATCACCGCCCTTCGCACTTGCCCAGCTCGCGGATTTCGTCCGTGGCACAGAGGCCGGGACGCTGTGACGAGTAGAACTTCGCCAGTTCCTGGATATCCTTTTCGGTCAGCGCGGCAGCCATGCCGGCCATGATCGCGTTCTTGCGCACGCCGCTCTTGTAGGAGCGCAGTGAGTACTCGAGGTAGTCCTTGTGCTGGCCGGCGAGGTTCGGATACTCGGGCAGGATGCCCACGCCGTCGTTGCCGTGGCAGGCGACGCACGTCTGGCTGGCCTTCGGCGCCGTGCCGACTGCACGACCCGTCGGCTTGAGCTCGGTCCCCGACAGGTACGCAGCGATGTCGGCCAGGTCCGCGTCGGCGAGCGTCGTCGCCTGCGCGTACATCGTCGGGTGCGCGCGATCGCCGGACTTGTACTCCTTGAGTGCGGCAATCATGTACGCGGTGTGCTGGCCACCCAGCTTCGGCACGTTGTAGATCGGATACGAGTTCCTGTAACCCGGGATGCCGTGGCAACCGTGGCACGTATAGGCCAGCTTGCCGCCGCGGACGGCGTCAGCAGCCTGCGAGAAGCCCGGGGCGAGCAACGCAAGGGTCAGGCTCAGTGCGAGCCAGGCCGGTCTCGGGGTCATGGAACACTCCTGCGGAATCATCGTTCGGACTGCGGCGGCGCGGGGGCGGCCCCAGGGTCGGCTGAAGGGTCGGGCATGTTAATAAAATTGTTGGATTGCTGTTCTCATGGTCGCTTCTATGCTGGCAGCCGCCAGCATGGCGACGGCAGCCGAAACCCCGCTGCGGTTGGTCAGCGTGACCGGCTCGGGCGAGGTGAAGGCCCAGCCCGACATGGCTTACGTAACCCTCGGGGTGGAGGCGCGCAGGCCCACGCTGGCCGAGGCGCGGGCGGAGGTCAACGCGACGGTTGAACGGCTCCTGGCCCTGACCCGCGAACTCCGGATCGAACCAAAGTTCGTGGACTCGACGCGGCTACAGGTACAGCCCGATTATCGCTGGGACGAGAAGTCCTCCAGCCAGGTCCTGCTCGGGTACGTCGTCAGCCGACAGGTCGACGTGGAATTGCATGACCTTGACCGCCTGGGGACGTTGCTCGAAAGTCGGTCTCGGCCGGCGTGAACCAGGTGGGCGGGGCACGGCTCGACTCGTCGCGGCGCAAGGACCTGGAGCGCGCGGCACTGACGCAAGCGGTCGACGACGCCCGCCTGAACGCGGATGCCCTGGCCCGCGCAGCGGGCGCAAAACTGGGTCCGGTGCAGAGCCTGAGCACCACGGGAACGATGCCGGTGCCCATGTACGCCCAGAAAGCAATGTCGGTCGCGGCGGCACCGATGGCCGACGCAGCCGAGCAAAGTTACCAGTCGTCCGAGATGAAATTCACGGCCACCGTCAGCGCGCAGTTCGAGCTGCTGGCCCCCTGAGTGACGCTTCTCAACTATTCAGTATTTCGATGCACAGGGTTTACTGAACATCAAGATACAGAACGATTGTTAATATTTCTTTTGTGCGGACGCGTGTCAGCGGCTCGGCATCCGGTCGACGATCAGCACGCGGCCGTCGACACCCGTGATGCGAACCTGGGCGCCGGCCGGCACGTCCGGCCCCCGCAGCGACCACTTCTGCGGACCCAGTTGCACGCGACCCAGGCCGTTCTCGATGCCCTTCGGCACCGTCACGATCTGGCCAATGAATCGCTCGCCCTTGCGCTGCGGCGACGAGGCGCTTTCGAGGTCACGCTGCTGCACGGTGTAGTGCCGCCAGTACCAGAGACCGAAAGCGGAAAGGGCGAAGACGACGAACCAGGTCATGGGTGTTCTGCGGCGACTGTTCCAGTGCCGGGATCGTCGCAAGCCGAAGGTGCCGGACTCAACTCCGGACGGGTGCGGCATGAGCAATCTGTGACGCGATCCTCAGGGAGCCGGCGGCTGGAGCTGCAGGTCCTTGCTGTAGACGACGTTCATGACGTTGTCGGTCCAGCCCCGCACCCATGGCTTCACGAGATGCTTGTTGACGTAGAAGTACAGCGGCAGCACTGGGTGGTCGGCCAGCATCACCCGCTCGGCCTCTTCGAGCAGCGCCCGGCGCCGCGCCGGGTCGGCCTGCTTGACGGCGTCGGCCAGCAGGGCGTCGTACCGGGGGTTCGAGTACCCGCTCAGGTTGATGCCGAAACTGGACTGCAGCAGCTGGGCGAAGGTGTAGGCGTCATTGAAATCGCCGACCCAGCTGGACCGGAACACCTGCGTGTCCTTGCGGGCCTGGATGCTCTGCAGCAAAGCGCGGAATTCCTCCGCGTAGAGGGTCGTCTCGACGCCAAGCGCTTCCTTCCACATGGCCGCCACGGCGACGGCCAGCCGGTTGTGCTGGTCACCCGAGTTGTAGCGCAGCTCGACCTGCAGCGGCCTGGCGGCGGAGTAGCCCGCCTGCGCATACAGGCGGCGGGCCTCGGCCAGCCGCTCGGCGTACGGCTTGCCCGCGTAGTCGAACTGCTGCGGCGTGTAGTTCCAGACCCCACGCGGCACCCAGCCGTACGCGGGCGCTTCACCCACGCCGGTCACCGCAGTCGTCAGCTTGTCGCGGTCGATCGCCATCGACAGGGCGCGGCGCAACTTCGGGTTGTCCTTGAACGGCGGCCGCGTCACGTTGAACCCGTAGTAATTGACGCTGAGCTGTGGCGCGATGTGCAGCTCGCCCGGCAGGTTCTGCTTGATCCACTGGAACTGCGGCGCCGGCACCACGTACGTGACGTCGAGTTGCCCCGCGCGGTACTGCCGAAGTTCGGTGCCCGCGTCTGCGATGTGGACGAAGTGGACTGCTTCGAGCTTCGTCGCCGCGTCGTTCCGGTAGTTGGGGTTACGGCGCAGGACGACATGCGAGCCCAGGACCCAGTCCGCGAGTACGAAGGCGCCGTTCGACACGAGCTTGCCGGGTCGCGCGTACTCCACTCCGTGTGCCGCCAGCGAAGGACCGTGCACGGGGAATGTCCCCGGCTGCGACAGCAGGCCCAACAGGTACGGCGCGGGGGTCGCGAGACGGATCAGCACGGTGCGGTCGTCGGGCGCGGTGACGCCGAGCTCCTCGGGCTTCTTGTCGCCACGCGTGATGGCCCCGGCGTTCAGCACCGGATCGATGAATTGCGCGTAGGGCGAGGCCGTTTTCGGATCGACGAGCCGGCGCATGCCGGCGACGAAATCTGCGGCCACGAGCGCGTCGCCGTTTGACCAGCGCAATCCGTCGCGCAGGGTGAAGCGGTAGTCGAGTCCGTCCGTGGACACGGTCCAGTGTTCAGCGGCGGCAGGCACCGGCGAGCCATCGGGACCGATCGCGGTCAGGCCCTCGAACACGTCGCGCAGGATGTTGAACGCGCCATCGGTCCGCGCGAGTTGCGGATCGAGCGTATCCGGCTCCGGGCCATTACCCCGCCGCAGGACGGTGGGATTGAAGTCGGAGGGTACGGTGCTCCCGGTCTCGCCGCGTCGTCCGCGCCGCCGTTGCCGCCGCCGCAACCCGCGAGCACCAGCATCGCTGCACACAATGCAGTGACCCATGCGCTCACCGCAGGCGCGCCTCGACAGCTCGATCGGTGGCGGGACTGCGGCATGGAAGGCGAACCTCGGGCGCGAAAACTGCGCCAGATCTTACCCGGCAGCGCCGGCTCGAGTGGGTATCGGCGTCTCGCGCGTCCGCTTCAGGTGGATGAGCAGGATCGAGATCGCCGCCGGCGTGAGCCCCGGGATACGCGCCGCCTGGCCGATTGTGGTCGGCCGCTGCTGCGCAAGTTTCTGCCGCACCTCGTTCGAGAGGCCGCGCACCTGCGCGTAGTCGAGCGACTCCGGCAACCGCGTTTCCTCGCTGCGCCGCTGGCGCTCGATCTCGTCCTGCTGGCGGTCGATATAACCGCTGTATTTCGCCTGCACGTCGGCCTGCAGTGGCACCTGCACGGCGAGTCTTTCGTCGTCGCGCCAGTCGTCGCTGCCGCCGCCGAGCGCGGCATCGAGCGCCTGGTATGGCACTTCGGGCCGGCGCAGCATTTCGAATGCACGCTGCTCGCGCAACAGCGGTGCCCCCAGAACCGGTCCAAGCTGGAGGGCGGCGGGCGTGCCAGGCCGGACCCAGGTTGCGTGCAGCCGTTCGAGCTCGGCGGCCACGGCGCTGCGCTTGCGTTCGAAAAAGCTCCAGCGCTCGTCGTCGACGAGGCCGAGTTCGCGACCAGCGGGTGTCAGGCGCAGATCCGCGTTGTCCTCGCGCAACGTGAGGCGGTACTCCGCGCGGCTCGTGAACATGCGGTACGGCTCGGGCGCACCGCGCGTGATGAGGTCGTCGACCATCACGCCGATGTAGGCGTCGCCGCGGGTCGGGAACCACGGCTCGCGCTCCTGCACCTGCAGGCTCGCGTTGATGCCGGCGAGCAGGCCTTGCGCGGCGGCTTCTTCGTAGCCGGTGGTGCCGTTGATCTGGCCCGCGAAAAACAGCCCCGGCACGTGCTTCGTCTCGAGCGTCGGACGCAGGTCGCGCGGATCGAAGAAGTCGTATTCGATCGCATAGCCCGGGCGCGTGATGTGCGCGCGCTCGAAGCCCTTGATGCTGCGGACGAAGGCCTGCTGCACGTCGAACGGCAGGCTGGTCGAAATGCCGTTCGGGTAGATCTCGTGCGTGTCGAGGCCTTCCGGCTCGATGAAGACCTGGTGCGACGGCTTGTCGGCGAAGCGGACGACCTTGTCTTCGACCGAGGGGCAATACCGCGGGCCGACGCCTTCGATGACGCCGGTGAACATCGGCGAACGGTCGGTGCCCGACCGGATCAGCTCGTGCGTGCGCTCGTTCGTGGCCGTGATGTGGCAGCAGACCTGGCGCGGGTGTTCGTCACGACGACCGAGGAACGAGAAGACGGGCACCGGTTCATCGCCAGCCTGCGCCAGCAGCCCGGTGTAGTCGATCGAACGGCCGTCGATGCGCGGCGGCGTGCCGGTCTTGAGGCGGCCGACGCGCAACGGCAGTGCGCGCAGCTTCGCCGCGAGCCGGTTCGACGGCGGATCTCCCGCTCGTCCTCCCGGTGACTGCTCGAGGCCGACATGGATCTTGCCGCCCAGGAACGTGCCTACCGTAAGGACGACGGCACGAGCGGCGAACTCGAGGCCCACCGCGGTGACGATGCCGGTAACGCGACCGTGCTCGATGCGGAGGTCGGCGACTTCGGCCTGGAACAGCGCCAGGTTCGGCTGGTTCTCGACGATCGAGCGGATCGCTTTCTTATAGAGAGTGCGGTCGGCCTGCGCTCGCGTCGCACGAACGGCCGGGCCCTTGCTGGCATTGAGCGTGCGGAACTGGATGCCGGCACGGTCGATCGCGCGCGCCATCGCACCGCCCAGCGCATCGATTTCACGGACGAGGTGCCCCTTGCCGATACCGCCGATCGCCGGGTTGCAGCTCATCTGTCCCAGGGCCTCGATACTCTGCGTGACGAGCAGAGTACGTGCACCGCTTCGTGCCGAGGCGAGCGCGGCCTCGGTGCCGGCATGGCCGCCACCCACCACGATCACGTCGAAATTTTCGGCGAGATGACTCATCGGCGCACTCTAAGCGGCCACTGCGGGACGCGCCATCGCCACCCGGAACGCAGCGAGCCGCAACGTCACGAAACGGCGAGCCTGACGCTCATAACGGTTCTGCCAGTAACCGTGCCGGTGCCACTCGAGCAGGTAGTCGAGAACGGTCATGCGCCCGCGGTTCCACTGTCGCAGCACGTGAAAATACTCGTGCAGCAGCAATTCGGGGTTGGCGAAGAAGTCATCGGCCGAGCCGCGCAGGTAGATCGTGTTGCGGCGAGTCGTCGCCGTGGCGTGCCCGTGCAGCCTCGCGAACCAGGAATGCTCACGCAGCACGACGTCGTCGACCGGGTCGCCGAAAACGTCTGTGAGTGCCCGCCGTAATTCGGCAGGCATCCGATCGCACGTGCGCATCGCCGTCAGGCCGGGCTCTTGGGCGCCGCGACCTTGCGGCTGCGACGCTTCCTGGCGGCCGCCTTGGCTTTGACGGCGAGCGGCGCGGCTTTCACTTGCACGCGGCGACGGGCTGGTTTGCGGACCACTTTGCCTTCGATGGTCCTGCCGTCCTCGACCGGGGCGAGCGCTGCCATTTCGGCAACGGTGAAGGCTGCGTCACGCGCTGCCGCTTCCTTCATCTGCTCGAACGCCGCACGCAGGCAGTCCGCGAAGAACGACGGATCCGGCAGCATCTCGCGACACGACACCGCACAGATCCACATGTTGCCGGCATAGCTGAACGCGGTGACGTTGAGGCCCATGCCGTCGAGCGAGATGCTGATCGGTACGTAGTTCACCAGCTGCGCCCCCGCCATGTACAGCGGGACGTCCGGGCCGCGCACGTTCGAGACGATGAGACCGATGCGCGGCGTCTGCACGTTGCGCAACAACGGATCTGCCACGATGCTCGGCAACGTCTCGAGCAGGTCGCGTGCGAGTTCCTTGCCGATGGCGTCCGTCACACGCTTGGACGTGGCGGCTGCATCACAGATCGCGCGCAGGCGTTCGAGCGGGTCCTCGATCTCGGAGTGCACCGGCATCAGCGTGAAACCAACCTGGTTGCCGACGTCGCCGCCCTTCTCCTGGCCGCGCAACGTCATTGGCACCATGGCGACCATCGACGTATCGGGCAGTTCTTTCTTGGCTGACAGGTAGGCGTGCAGCGCGCCGCCGACGATGCAGAGGAACTGGTCGTTGATGGTGGCTTTCGGCACCTGCTGACGGATTGCACGGAAATCGACGAGCGGCAGTGAGACGGCTTCGAATACGCGGTGTGCGGAAACGTCGCGGCTGAATCGGGTCTGCGGCGGCATGCGCGGCAGCAGCGAGCTGAGATCGCCCGTCAGCAGCGAACGCACGTTGACAACGAAGCCCCCCTCGCCGAGATTGTTGAATTTGGTCAGTGCTTCGGCGCCGAGCGACGCGACCTTGCGCGCGGTGTCGAGCGAGAAGCGCGCGATGCTCGGCAGCTTCTGCACGTTGTGCGCCAGCGCACGTGAGTACAGCTCTACCAGCGTCGGTTCACGGTCGGCGTGGTAGATCCCCGTCGCGCTGCGTTCCTCGGCTTCGAAATCGATCGATTCCGGCGTCAGCGAATGCAGCGCCCGCATGATTTCGGTGCCCGATTCGCCGTCGACGATCGAGTGATGCATCTTCGTGTACAAGGCGAAGCTGCCGGGCGGCACGCCGGGCACGTTGTGCAGGCCTTCGATGACGTAGGCCTCCCACAGCGGCTTGCTGCGGTCGAGCGGTCGCGAGTGCAGGCGCGCCACCTGGATGCAGAGCTGCCGCCAGTCGCCCGGGTGCGGCACCGCGATGTGCCGCACGTGGAACTCGACGTCGATGCTGTCGGACTCGACCCAGTACGGGCGGTCGAGCGAGAGCGGCAACGAGACCAGCCGGCGACGGAACTGCGGGAATTGCGCAATCCGCGTCGCAAAATGTCGCAACACGTCCTTGAACCGCACACCGCCGCCCGGCGCGGTCGACGGGTCGTAGATCGCCAGTGAGGCGACGTGCATGAAATTGTTCCCGCGCTCGAACTGCAGGAACATCGAATCCGCACCGGAAAGCTGTCGCATGGCCGCCCCTCTGACCCGGCGTAAATCCATTGCCGGGCCGGGAATGATAAGCCAATCCGGGGCTCGGGCAGAACGATCAGGCAATGGTGCCCAAGAGATCTAGGCAGCGCGCGAGACCCACCCTTTGCGCGGGCGCTCCTCGAACACGAGGCGATCCGCGGCAGTCCCGTCGTGCTTCGTCGCAAGTGATTCAATCAGGTCCAACAGCCGCTGATTTCGGCCCTGCGTTTCCAGAACCAGCTGCCGAATCAGCCGGTCGGCCCATTGTGGCACCCGCTTGCGACCCCGTTCCCACAGGGCAATGGTCTGCGAATCATTGCCGAACCATTCGGCCAAGGCGGTCTGCGTGAGGCCCAGCTCCTTACGCAGGAATCGAAATTCGCCGCCCGACAGACGTGGCTTTTCAACCGCAATTGTCCGTGCAATGACCCGATGCAGACCCTCTACGTTCTCGATTGCCGTCGCTCGCCCGTAATCCGTCGATATCGTGCGAAAGCCGTTCGCTAGCCAGACTCCGCGCAGGCCGCAGTCTTTATAGTGGTACATCATCGAACATCTCCCATGACCGTGATCACGACCACGTTATCGCGCAGGTCGGGGTCCCAGTGCAGCGCAGCGACAACCTTAACGATCTCACCGCACCATTGGCGCTCGAACTTCATCTCCCAATGCCCTCTGGTACCAAGAGCCGGCCCCTCGATGATTCTGCCCTTACGCAGGCATTCAATAACCTGCGGGCGGGTAATTCCACGTTCCTTGAGCCTATTTGCAGCGTGTGGCGTGACGTATACCCGGCCAGACTCGGCAGCAAGTTTATGGACGATTCGCCGAGCCGCATCGACAGACATCGCAAGTGCAACAACCTTGCCGGATGTCGACCGACGTTTAGGCATACCCATAATTATTATAGGTACGAGGACGAAAAAGCCAGCGCTATTTGCCAATGCAGAAGCTGGAAAAGATCCGCCCGAGCAGGTCGTCGCTCGACACCTCACCGGTGATCTCGCCCAGCGCCTGATGCGCGTCACGCAGTTCCTGCGCGACGAGTTCGCCTGCATGCCCCATCGTCAATAATTCATGTCCGGTCTCGACGTGTCCCCGTGCCCGTCGCAACGCATCGATGTGTCGAGTGCGTGCGGAGAGCGCGCCTTCCGGCGGGGGATGAAAGCCGATGCAGTCCTTGAGGTGCTGGCGCAAGCCATCAAGGCCCGCGCCCGACCCCGCGCTCAGGTAGACACGCGGCGTGCCGCCCTGCCCCGCCTCAACCTTCACCGCATCGCCACTGCGATCGATCTTGTTGAACACGAGCGTCAACGGAATCCTGGCCGGCATGTGCTCCAGGTCGTCCTCGATTGCGGCGACCGCCTGGGGATCGGCCGCATCGACGATGAACAGCACACGGTCGGCGCGCGAGATCTCGTGACGGGCACGCCGGATGCCTTCCGCTTCCACCTCGTCCGGCGCTTCGCGCAGTCCTGCGGTGTCGAGGATGTGCAGCGGCAGGCCGTCGATCGCGATGCGTTCACGCAGCACGTCACGCGTCGTGCCGGGCGTCGCGGTGACGATCGCGGCATCGTAACCGGCCAGTCGATTCAACAGGCTCGACTTGCCGGCATTCGGTCGGCCCGCGATCACGACCGTCAGGCCGTCACGCAGCAGTGCGCCCTGGCGGGCGGTTTCCGCAAGCTCGGTGAATCGCTGCCGCACGTCCTGCATGCGCTCACCGAGCGCACGGTCCGCCAGGAAGTCGATTTCTTCCTCGGGAAAATCGATGGCCGCCTCGATCCAGAGACGCAGCAGCAGCACGGCCTCGGCGAGTTCGTGCACGCGCGCGGAGAACTCTCCCTGCAGTGAGCGCAACGCCGCGCGCGCCGCCTGCGCGGAGCCGCTGTCGATCAGATCGGCGATCGCTTCAGCCTGTGCGAGATCGAGCTTGTCGTTGAGGTAAGCGCGTTGCGTGAACTCACCAGCGACGGCCGCGCGCGCACCGAGAGCCAGCACGCGCTGCAACAACAGCTCCATGACGACGGGACCGCCGTGCCCTGCAGCTCGAGCACATCTTCGCCGGTAAACGAATGCGGGCCCGCAAAGAACAGCGCCAGACCGGTGTCGATCGGTGCACCGGCGCCGTCCAGGAACTCGCGCAACTCGGCACGGCGTGGTTCAGGCGCGGCGCCGAGCAGGGCTCGAGCGATCGCCTGCGTCTGCGGTCCGGACACGCGCACGATGCCGATGCCGCCGCGTCCCGGTGCCGTGGCGATCGCTGCAATCGTGTCGGTCGCGGGAAGGTTCATGCAGCGCTCGTCAGGCGGCCGGCAACGGCAACCCGCCGTCCACCAGGAACGATTCGAGCGGGAAGTCGCGAACGCCGCCGCCGTGACGGCTGTAGTCGGTCACGTGATCGGCGCGGGTCTGGCACAGCCATTCATCGAGAATATCGGGCCTGGGTGAACTGATTGCAGCGGGCGTGAACAAGGCGACGTTGAGTCCCTGCTGCGGATCACGCGCCGAACGGTACTCGAAGGCTTCAATGCCCGCGTCTCGCAAGGCCGAGCCCAGCGCCTGGGTTGCGCCGTAGAAACGCCGATCGCGCAAGCCGTCGGCGAACTCGTCGAAGGGCGCCTGCTGCAGTTGCAGGCCACGGCTCGTCGCAATGGCAGCGCTGAACAGCGTGTGCCGCTTAGCGTGACCGGCGTGGCTCGCTCGGAGCACGCCGCCCAGACGTCGCTCACCCGCGACCCCGGATGGCGTCGAGGTATTCGACGACGCGCACCAGGCCGGGCACGGAACGGACGAGCTCAGCAGGCACGCCGCCCACGTGGAGATTGCGGGTGTGCATCCAGTGCTTCATCTGCTCCGGTTCGCCGCCCACGAGCACGAACAGCGCGCGATAGGCACGGGTCACCAGCAGCGCCAGTTCGCCGGACTTGCTGCCTGGCTCCAGCGCGCCTCGGCTCAACGCCGTACGGTCCCGACCGACGATGACGCCGAGTTCGGTCTGCGTCAGGCCCAGCTCTCTGCCGGCTTTCACCAAGGCAGCGGCGAGGACCGCAGCGGCACTGAGGCTTGCGCCATCGGCCACGGCATGGCCGGCCAGGTTGGATGAATTGCGAGTCATTCGCACATTCTAGATCGATTTGATGCTATTGCAGCAGAACCTACCGCGGATACGGCGGTGACGTTGCCTGCGCCGTGCGATGTTTTCGGTGCGCCGAAAACGAGCCCAGGCGCCGCCTTGCACGCGGTCGATCCAGTCGTTTCCCCGAGCGCGTGTCTGCCTTTCCAAGCTCGGGGAAAGGCCCCGGATCGACCGCCTGTCACCGAGCGCGCGTCACGCGAAAACGGTCAAGCCGTCGAGCCGCTCTTCTTCGCCTCGGCCAGCACCACGCGGTTGATCTGCCACTGCTGCGCAATCGACAGCAGCGTGTTCGTGAGCCAGTACAGCACCAGGCCCGCCGGGAACCACGCCATCATCACGGTCATGATGACCGGCATGAAGGCGAACATCTTCGCCTGCATCGGATCGGGCGGCGCCGGGTTCAGCTTGAACTGCGCGAACATGCCGAAGCCCATCAGGATCGGCAGGATGAAATACGGGTCCTTCGACGACAGGTCCTGGATCCAGCCGAAGAACGGCGCCTGGCGCATCTCGACGCTCTCGAGCAGCACCCAGTAGAACGCGAGGAACACCGGAATCTGCACCAGGATCGGCAGGCAGCCAGCAACCGGGTTGATCTTCTCGCGCTTGTACAGCTCCATCGTCTGCTTCGCGAGCTGTTCGCGGTCGTCCTTGTAGCGCTCCTGGATCGCCTTGATGCGCGGTGCGATCGCACGCATCTTCGCCATCGAGCGGCCGCTCTTTTCGGTGAGCTTGTAGAACAGCAGCTTCAACAGGATCGTCACGATGATGATCGTGACGCCCCAGTTCTGGACGTACTTGTGCACCCACTGCAGCAGGTGGAACAGCGGGTTCGAGAGGATCGTGAGCTTGCCGTAGTCGACCGTCAGCTCGAGCTTCGGACCGGCCTTCTGCAGCTGCTCCTGCAACTTCGGACCGACGAAGACCGTCTCGCTGAAAGTGGCGCTGGCGCCTGCCGGCACGCTCTTCAACGGGCCGCGATAGCTGACCAGCGAGTGGCTGCCTTCGAGCTGCTGCGTGAAGTCATAGGTCTCACCCTTCGGCGGCACGGCAGCCGCGACGAAGTGATGCTGCATTTCGGCCATCCAGCCATCGGCGAACGCCTGGCTGAACGCCTCGTCCTCCGGGTCGACGCTGAGCTTCTGGTACTTCTCGCCGTCGTACACGGCCGGCCCGCGGAATGCATAGCTCTCGACGTCGAACATCGACCGGCTCTGCGAATACACGTGCCGCGCAAACTGCATATACGAGGCTGCCTTCCAGTCGGTGCCGGAGGCGTTCTGCACGTCATAGATAACTTCGACCGCGTACTGGCCCGGCTTGAAGACGTAGGTCTTGGTGACGGTGACGCCCTGCCCGTCCGTCCACGTCAACGGCACGCGCAATTCCTGCGCGCCCGGCGCGAGACGGAATTCGCTGGCAGACGCGGTGTACAACGCAAGGTGCGTGGGTTCGGGACGACCGTCGGCCGCGCGCAAGCCGCTGCGCACGACGCCGTACGTCGCTTCGTCGGTCGACAGCAGGCGCACCGCGGGGCTGCCCGGCTTCTTGTCGCGCGGGTACTGCAGCAGGTCGGCACGCAGCAGGTCGCCGCCCTGCAGGCTGATGTCCATGTCGATCACGTCGGTGACGACACGGATACTGGGGGCTGCGGCGGCAACTGCGCTGGCCGCCGGCGCCTGCGTTGCGACGGCAGGAGCATTCGCCACCGGCGCGGTCGCTGACGGCAGCGAAGGCAGGCTGGAGGCGGCCGTGCCCGGTGCTGCGGGTGCCGCGACGGGCGACGTCACGCTCGATGCCGACGTCGCCGTGGTCGCGGCGGACTGCACACCGTAATCGCGGTCCCACTGGATGATGTTCATCCACGCGAGCAGTGCGAGGCCAATCCAGAGAAACAGGCGCGGGTTATCCATGGCTCGGTCGCTTGTCAGTGTGGTCGGGCGGCGTGTGCGTGCATTCGGGCACGGGATCGTAGCCGCCGGGATTCCAGGGGTGGCAGCGTCCGATGCGACGCGCCGCGAGCCACGAGCCGCGCAGCGCCCCGTGACGTTGAATGGCGTCCTGCGCGTAGCAGGAACACGTGGGATAAAAGCGGCAGTTCGGCCCGAGCAGCGGGCTGATGAACCACCGGTAGAACGTGATGAGGGCGATCAGGAGCGGGCGCATCGTCGCACGATCCTATCCCAGTGCGATTGCAGGCTCGCGCGGATCTCGTCGCTGCTGCTCGTGGTGGCGGCCGGTCGCGCGTTGACGACGATATCCAGGGCAGGCAGGTCGTGCTGGCGGTGGCGGAACGATTCGCGCGCGAGGCGCTTGATGCGATTGCGCTTCACGGCATTGCCCGCGGCCTTGATGCCGACGGCGAGCCCGAGCCGGGCCCGGCCCGCTTCGTTCGGACGTGTGAGCACGAGGAACAGCGCATCGGAAGATCGCTGACCTTGCCGATGAACGGCGTCGAACTGGGGTTTGTCGGTCAGGCGGCTCGCGCGCGGGAAGCGTCGCGAGACAGGCGTGCGATCGTTACTGGTCGTGAGAACGGTCAGACCGCAAGACGCTTGCGGCCCTTGGCGCGACGACGGGCGAGGACGAGACGACCGCCCTTGGTGGCCATGCGCGCACGGAAGCCGTGGACTCGCTTGCGATGCAGGTTGCTCGGGTTGAAAGTGCGCTTCATCGTCGGCTCCGAAAGTGTCCTGGAAAGGACCGGAAAACAGGACCAGAAACAACAACATGCACTGGCCGTAAAAGGGCCGGGAAGAATACGCACGGACCCCGCCGGAGTCAACCTCAACCGCAGATATCCACAGGCCGGGAGCCGGTATACACTCGCCGCCCCTTCCCGCTCGCAAGCGCTCACCGTCCCTGAGAAAGGCCCGTCGGTTCGTGCAGATTTCGCTCTGGCATCAATGCCTCCGCCGGCTCGAAGCGGAGCTTCCGGAACAGGCCTTCAACACCTGGATCCGTCCGCTGCAGGCCGTCGAGGACGGGGACCGGCTGCGACTGCTGGCGCCCAACCGGTACGTCGTCGATTGGGTCAACCAGAACTGCACCGCTCGCATCAGCGAGCTCGTCGACGAGCTGGTGCCGTCCCCGGTCCCACAAGTAACCGTGGAAATCGGCTCGAGGCGCCAGCCGCTGCCCACTCCGACCCAGATGACGGCGGGCATCGGCCTGCCGGTGCAACCGCAGCCCGCGGCACGGCCACAGCCAGCCGAGCCGCAGCCGGCAACGCACCCCGCCGCACCATCGATCCGCTGCCCCAGTTCGGCGGCCGGCTGAATGCCGAATTCACGTTTGCGAATTTCGTCGAGGGCAAGAGCAACCAGCTGGCGCGCGCGGCCGCAGTCCAGGTCGCCGAGAACCCGGGGCGAGCCTACAACCCGCTGTTCATCTACGGCGGCGTCGGCCTCGGCAAGACCCACTTGATGCACGCCGTCGGCAACCAGATCCGTGCGCGCAACAAGGATGCGAAGGTCGCTTACGTGCACTCCGAGCGGTTCGTGGGCGACATGGTCCGCGCGCTGCAGCACAACACGATCAACGAGTTCAAGCAGGCGTACCGCACGCTCGACGCGCTGCTGATCGACGACATCCAGTTCTTCGCCGGCAAGGAACGTTCGCAGGAAGAGTTCTTCCACACGTTCAACACGCTGCTCGAAGGGCAGCAGCAGGTGATCCTCACCTGCGACCGCTATCCGAAGGAAGTCGAAGGACTCGAGGAGCGCCTCAAATCGCGCTTCGGCTGGGGCCTCACGGTGGCGATCGAGCCGCCGGAACTCGAAACGTGCGTCGCGATCCTGATGAGCAAGTCTGCCGCCAGCGGCGTCGAGCTGCCGGAGGAGGTCGCGTTCTTCGTCGCCAAGCGGATCCGCTCGAACGTGCGCGAACTCGAAGGCGCCATGCGCCGCGTGATCGCCAATTCGCAGTTCACGGGTCGGCCGATTACGCTGGATTTTGCGAAGGAAGCGCTCAAGGACCTGCTCGCGCTGCAGGAACGGCTGGTCACGATCGAGAACATCCAGAAGACGGTGGCGGAGTACTACAAGATCCGCGTGGCTGACCTGCTGTCACGCCGGCGCAGCCGCTCGATCACGCGGCCGCGGCAGATGGCGATGGCGCTGTCGAAGGAACTCACCAACCACAGCCTGCCGGAAATCGGCGACGCGTTCGGTGGCCGTGACCACACGACGGTGCTGCACGCGTGCCGCGTCATGAAGGAACTGCGCGCGTCGCAGCAGCGGCTCAACGAGGACTATTCAAACCTGTTGAGAACGCTTGCGGGATGACATGATTAACCTGTGGATGAAAACGGAGGTCGAGTACTCCACATTTCATCCACAGGCTGCGGACAGGGCTTGCGTGCGTTGCGAAGGGTGCTGACCCTGCCTGCAAACCTGCGCTGTCATTGGGGAAACTGAGGTTTTGCACAGACATGCGCTGTGCTAAAAGTCATAACAATAGATCTCTTATATAAAGACTCCGGAACTATAGAAGATGAAGATCATCGCGAAGCGCGAAGCGATCCTGAGCCCGCTGCAGGCCGTCATTGGCGTCGTCGAGCGCAAGCAGACCATGCCGATCCTGGCGAACGTGCTGGTAGCGGCTAAAGGCGGCAAGCTCTCGATCACGGCGACGGATCTCGAAGTCGAGCTCGTGGCGACGTCCGAGGTGGACGTGCAGCGAGGCGGTGAGATCACGATCCCCGGACGGAAGCTGCTCGACATCTGCCGCGCGTTGCCGGAGGGCACCGAGATCACGCTCACGCAGGAAGGCGAGCGGATGCTCGTGCGTGCCCGCAAGAGCCGATTCACGCTCACCACGCTGCCGGCGGCAGAGTTTCCCACCGTGGAGGAGATCAACGCGGAACAGACCCTGCAGCTGCCGCAGAAGGACTTCAAGCGGCTGCTCGACAAGACCCACTTTTCGATGGCGCAGCAGGACGTCCGTTACTACCTCAATGGCCTTCTGCTCGAAACGTCGGCGAAAATGCTCAGAGCGGTCGCGACTGACGGCCATCGACTGGCATTGTGCGAAGTTGAGCTGGCCAATGGCGGAAAAGCGGGCCAACAGGTCATCGTGCCGCGCAAAGGCGTGCTCGAACTGCAGCGAATCCTGGGCAACGAAGACCAGTTACTCGAAGTTTCGATCGGATCCAATCATCTTCGCGTCCAGATCGGCGAAATTCGCTTCACTTCAAAGCTTATTGACGGCCGTTTCCCCGAATACAGCCGGGTGATCCCCGCCACGCCACCGAAGACGATTGGTGCCGTTCGCGACGATTTACGCCAGGCGCTGCAGCGTGCGGCGATCCTGTCGAACGAGAAATACCGGGGTATCCGGTTCGCGCTCAAGCCGAACGCGCTGATGATCCAGGCGCACAACCCGGAGCAGGAAGAGGCCGAGGAAGAGGTCGAAGTGACCTACGACGGTGAAGAGCTGGAGATCGGCTTCAACGTCAATTACCTGCTGGATGCGCTGGCGGCCGTCGATGGCGCGGACGTCCAGGTGGGTCTGACCGATGGCAACAGCAGCTGCCTGATCCGTGCCATGCAGGACGGGTCGGCGCGCTACGTCGTCATGCCGATGCGACTCTGAGCAGCGGAGGGCGCTCGCCCACCCCATTCTGCTCAACCCATCAGGCTCAGGGATGGTTCCACGTGGAACAACCTGTCTGGCCTGCCCGAATCAATGTCCACGGAACGGCGGACGTTTCACGTGGAACATCGGTCTTGCCGTGACGCCCGGAAGTATCGCTGCCCGTCGACTTGTTCCACGTGAAACGTCTGTCGGTCTGACTCGATGAGCCTGCGTCGCCTTGAAGTGCGTGACTTCCGCTGCATCGCGGCGACGGATCTCGAATTCGACGGTCGTTGCAACCTGATCAGCGGTGCAAACGCCTCGGGCAAGACCAGTCTGCTCGAGGCGATCTTCTTCCTGGGTCGTGGACGTTCTTTCCGCACGACCCGCAATGAAACCCTGATTCGCAAAGGCGCCGAGGAGTTGATGCTCACCGGACGTTTCGACGCCGGCGGAAGCGTCCGTCCAGTCGGTGTTCGTTACAGTCGCGAAGGATTCGAGGCCCGAGCGGGCGGCAATCGGATCGGCAGCCTGGCTGAGCTGGCGACTATCCTGCCGGTTCAGGCCATCGACCCTGAAGTTCACCGGCTGGTGGAAGAGGGTCCGCAGGAGCGTCGACGCTACCTGGACTGGGGTGTGTTCCACGTGGAACCAAGGTTCGTGGAACAGTGGCGCCGTTACCAGCGTGCGCTAAAGCAGCGTAATGCCGCGCTCAGGGCCGAGGCACCCGACCAGGTGGTCCGGGCCTGGGATCCGGAGTTGCTGGAGTCTGGCCGTTCCTTGGCGGCATCACGGAGGGAGTATTTCGCGCAACTGGTGCCCCACGTCGCGACGGTCGGCGCAAGCCTGTTGAGGACGACCATCGAACTGTCGCTCAGTGACGGTTGGCTGGCCGGGACGGACCTGCAGGAGGCGATCGAGCATTCCTGGACCAGGGACCGGGCGCGGGGGACGACGCATATCGGGCCACATCGGGCGGACCTCTCGATCCGGGTCGGTGGCGATCTGGCCAAGCATCGCGTGTCGCGTGGCCAGCAGAAACTGACCGCGTCCGCGATGCTCCTCGGCCAGCTTCTGTGTGATCACGCCCTCGGCAGTCCCACGGCAGCGCTACTTGTGGATGATCCTGCTGCGGAGCTCGATGAGGGCAACCTGGAGCGGCTGATTTCCGTGGTGCTGGCACTGCCCGGGCAGCTGTTCGTGTCGGCTCTGGACCCCGGCATGGCGGCCTTCCAACGGCTGCCCGTGACCCGAAGGTTTCACGTGGAACACGGAAAAATCACCCCTCTGCTATAATTTCGCGTTCCTCTGAACCGGGTATCCCATGAGCGCCGCGGACGTCTACGACTCCAGTAAAATCAAAGTCTTAAAAGGCCTCGATGCGGTCCGCAAGCG
Organism: Pseudomonadota bacterium; assembly: GCA_016704655.1. Classification (GTDB taxonomy): domain Bacteria; phylum Pseudomonadota; class Gammaproteobacteria; order Steroidobacterales; family Steroidobacteraceae; genus RPQJ01. The sequence continues at coordinate 123,531 of JADIZR010000022.1, forward strand.
CCCGGGAATGTACATCGGCGACACCGATGACGGGTCCGGTTTGCACCACATGGTCTTTGAGGTCCTGGACAACTCGATCGACGAGGCGCTCGCCGGTCACTGCACCAACATCATTGTCACCATCCACGCCGACCAGTCGGTCACCGTGCAGGACGACGGCCGTGGAATTCCTGTGGATATCCATCCGGAGGAGGGGGTCTCGGCGGCTGAAGTCATCCTCACCGTCCTGCACGCGGGCGGGAAGTTCGACGACTCCTCGTACAAGGTCTCGGGCGGCCTGCACGGCGTCGGTGTGTCTGTCGTCAACGCGCTTTCGGAGACCCTGAACCTCACGATCTACCGCGACGGCAAGGTCTACACCCAGGAATACCGCCTGGGCGAGCCGGTCTCGCCGCTCACGCCCACCGGCACCAGCGACAAGCGCGGCACCACCATCCGCTTCAAGCCCAGCGACACGATCTTCACCAACATCGAGTTCGAGTACGAGATCCTGCAGAAGCGGCTGCGCGAACTCTCGTTCCTGAATTCTGGTGTACGAATCGAATTGGTAGATGAGCGCGACGACCGCCGCGAAACCTTCCACTACGAAGGCGGCATCAAGGAATTCGTCAAGTACCTGAATCGCAGCAAAACTGCAGTTCACGAATCAATCTTCTGGTTTCGCGGCGAACGTGACGGTGTCGTCGTGGAGATCGCGCTGCAGTGGAACGACTCCTACGCGGAGACGATGTACTGCTTCACCAACAACATCCCGCAGAAGGACGGCGGCACGCATCTCTCCGGTTTCCGCGCCGCCCTGACGCGCACGCTGAACGACTACATCGAAGGCGAGATGGCGAACAAGAAGGACAAGGTGCCGACCACGGGCGACGACTCGCGCGAAGGTCTCACCGCTGTCATGTCCGTGAAATTGAGCGACCCGAAGTTCTCGTCGCAGACCAAGGACAAGCTGGTTTCGTCCGAAGTGAAAAGCGTCGTCGAGGCAATCGCCAGCGAAAAGCTCGGCGAATTCCTGCTCGAGCAGCCGGCGCAGGCGAAAGCCATCGTCAACAAGATCATCGATGCAGCGCGTGCACGTGAAGCAGCGCGCAAGGCGCGCGAACTCACTCGTCGCAAGGGCGCGCTCGACATCGCGGGCCTGCCCGGCAAGCTCGCGGACTGCCAGGAAAAAGATCCGGCCAAGTCCGAGCTGTTCATCGTCGAAGGCGATTCCGCAGGCGGTTCCGCCAAGCAGGGACGCGATCGTCGTTCGCAGGCGATCCTGCCGCTGAAGGGCAAGATTCTGAACGTCGAACGCGCACGCTTCGACAAGATGCTGTCGTCGGCGGAAGTGGGCACGCTGATCACCGCGCTCGGCTGTGGTATTGGAAAGGATGAACTGGATTTAGCCAAATTGCGGTATCACCGTATCATAATAATGACTGATGCGGATGTTGACGGCAGCCATATCCGAACTTTGCTCCTAACTTTTTTCTACCGGCAGATCCCGAACCTGATCGAGCGCGGCCACGTCTACATCGCGCAGCCGCCGCTGTACAAGGTGAAGAAGGGCAAGAGCGAGAACTACGTCAAGGACGACGTCGAACTCAACCAGATCCTGCTGCGCACCGCGCTCGAAGGCGCTTCGCTGGTCGTGCGCGACTCGTCGGTGCCGATGCAGGACGGGGCGCTCGAGACGCTGGCCCGCAAGTACATGGATTTCCAGAACGCGGTGCACAAGTCGCCGCGGCGCTACGACTCGCACGTACTCGAGCAGATGCTGCACTTGCCGGAGATCGGCATTGCCGACCGCGAGGACCCGGAGAAGCTCACCACCTGGGGCGCGCAGCTCGAAAAGATGCTCAACGACATCCCGCAGGCCGGTCGCCACTACACCGTGACGCTGCAGCCGGGCACGCCGCCGCACCTTGTCGTCACGCGCGTGGAACACGGCAACGCCGTCGAGAAACACCTGCACCGCGAGTTCTTCAACTCGAGCGAGTACCGCCGCATCACGGACCTCTCGCGCACTCTGGTCGGTCTGTTCGGCGCCGGCGCCATCGTGCGTCGCGGCGACAACGAGCAGACCGTCGACAGCTTCAAGGAAGCCATCAACTGGTTGCTGGACGAAGCGCGACGCGGCCAGACGATCCAGCGCTACAAGGGTCTCGGCGAGATGAATCCTGAGCAGCTGTGGGACACGACCATCAATCCCGAAACACGCCGGCTCGTGCAGGTGCGTATCGAGGACGCGCACGTGGCGAACGAACTGTTCTCGACGCTGATGGGTGACGAAGTGGAACCCAGGCGTGAGTTCATCGAAAGCAACGCTCTGCTGGTGTCGAACCTGGACGTCTGATCCTTCATCACTGCAGGGAACACGAGTCGTCACTTTATTGTCACGGTTTGCCTCGCCTGTTTCGTCTGCGGACACTACTCCGCCACGAAGACGTACTTCGTGAACGCTATCCATCGTTCCACTTCAAGTCAGCTGTATCGGGCTCGACACCCGAAAGTGCGAACAAGTGAAATACCTCACACCCAATCCACGCATCCAGCTTCCAAGGTACGGAAGGTACAAGTAGCCGAAAATCGCCAACTTCTCCAAGCCGGGACAAGTTGTGCGGCAATCACGCACGGCCGCGACTGATTCCCGCCCGTCGCGACGTCCAACGCTGCATGGCGTTACCAGTCACCACCGGGGTCCGTCCGCGACCCGCGCATTCCGGTGGTCGTACCTCCGGTGCTGCTCGACCGAATTCAAGGCAGCGATGAGCGAAATGGAGCACGAACCGTTTCACCGTGGAGAACTGGCAGCCCAGCAACGCTGGCGAACTGCCAACCTGTGGGACACGGCGCGCAAGGACAGACTGCTCTGGGACCACATCCCCGGGCACCTGCTGGCGCGCATCGAAGCCGCGCCGTTCTTCTTTCTCGCCACGAGCGCGCTGGACGGAAGCTGCGACTGCTCGTTCAAGGGAGGCGGTCCCGGCGTGATTCGCGTGCTGGACCAGCGCCGCTTTGCATTTGCCGACTTCGACGGCAATGGAGCGTTCATGAGCCTGGGCAACATCCTGCTCAACCCGAGGGTCGGTTGCCTGTTCATCGACTTCAGCGACGGCGCCCGCCTGCGCGTGAATGGCCGTGCCTCGATCCATGAGGATGGACCGCTGCTGGCCCTCTTTCCGCAGCAGCATCGGGTCGTACTGGTCGACATCGAGCAGGTGGTTCCGAACTGCGCCCGCAACGTTCCACGACTGCAGCCTCCTGCCTGACGCCGGGACGACCACGGACACCCGGAATCACCGAGCAAATGAGCACGCCCTACCGCATCGCCGTCAATGCCGAGTGGACCAGCAAGTGCAACGCGCTGTGCCCGATGTGTCCGCGCGACGCCATTCAACACCCGCAACTGATGCGGTCCGACACCTGGTCGTGCATCCTGCAGCGTCTCGACCCGGCCGAGGTCTTTCGAGTCGTGATCGCCGGTTACGGCGAGGCGACCACGCACCCACGCTTCTTCGAGTTCATCGATGCCATGCGCGGCCACCCGGTCCGCTTCGACATGGTGAGCAACGGCCATCTCCTGACCCCCGACAAGCTGGCTCACCTCGATGGCGTCGTCGAGCTGCTGATGGTTTCCTTTTCGAGCATCGACCCGCAGGTCTATCGCCGGGTACACGCCAATCTCGACCAGCGCCGCGTCATGCAGAACCTGCAGTCGGCGCAGGCAATGCTCAAGCACACCCGCCTGGGCATCAGCCTGACACCGATGCCGGAGTGCCTGCCGTCGCTGCCCGACACGATCGGCTGGCTGAAGAAACAGGGGATTACCACGCTGACCATGTCGCCGACGCTGTACAACCGCGGCGGGAGCATGACTGAGCATGAGCTCGCCAGCGAAAGGCTGCGTGCACTGATCGAGCGGCACGGGCTCCGCTCGCAGGAATTCGATTTCGTGCCCGGTGTTGCGCAGCTGGTCAGCCAGTGGCGCCGGAATCAGTTCAAGTGCGTCCCACGCAACGTTGACCTGTTCATTTCCTCATCGGGGGAATACCTGTACTGCTACAACGACGTCGCGCACCGCCATGCGATCGGGCACGTCGAGACGGACAGCATCCACGACACGCTGAGACGACGCGAAGGCATGGCGACGATTCCCTCGCTGTGTGATCAGTGCAACATGCGCGACCGTTACCGCGCCGGCGAGCTCGCCAGGGCCGGAATCGGTTTCCTCCGCTCGAAATGGCGGTCCGCCAGCTGAGGATCCGTCAGCGGCTAAGCCGCACCCGCCGCTCATAGCAGCGCGCGGGCGAATATGCAGCTGCCCGCGGCATGAACGAAGACGTGCTGGATCAGCTGCTCGCGGAAGAAAGCTGAACGGCTGGTCATCGACAGCTTCGACCGGTACCGCGAGCAGGAGGCCTGGAACCTCTTCCTGTCCGAACTGAAGGTATTCCCGTTCTCCCCCCGGCCCAGTTTCTGCAGCATCTGCGTGAGTCGAAGTCGTGACCGAAACGAGGAAGGGGGCATGTCGGTCCCGTCCCAGTGAACCGTACGGGTCAATGCCACGCTAAATCAGGCTGGCGCACCTCCGGCGGCACATCACATCAGCCGGGTTCGCGTTCGCTCCATCCTGCACCGATGGCCAGGTACAGGGCTACGCTGTCGGCCAGTCGCTGCGCCTGCGCGCCGGCAAGGTCCAGGCGGGTTCGCTGTGCCTGTTGCTGCGCGATCAGCAGCTCCACGTAGCTGGCCGCGCCGTGCAGGTAGCGCTGCTCGACGGCGCGTAGCGATCCGCGGGCGGCTTCGTCGGCGGCTGCGAGCGCCGCCAGCACCAGCGCGTCGTTTTCCACCGCACGCAGCGTGTCCGCCACGTTGCGCAGGGCCTCGAGCACCACGCCCTGGTAATGCGCGGCCGCCGCGTCGAATGCCGCGAGTGCGGCGCGCTTCTCGGCGGGCAGGCTGGCATTGAACAGCGGCTGGCTCAGTTGGCCGACGATGCTCCAGACCGCCGAGCCGCTGCCGAACAACGCGCCGGAGCTCAACGCCTGGCTGCCGAGGCTGGCGCTGAGGTCGAGCTGCGGATAGAGGCGCGCCACCGCCGCCCCGTATTCGGCATTGGCCTGGTGCAGCAGCGCCTCGGAGGCGCGGATGTCCGGACGGTGACGCACGAGTTCGGACGGCACGAGCAGCGGCAGCTCGGACGGCAGTGTGAAATCGTCGAGCGTGAACTCCGGAATGCCGCCGGCATCCGGTGTCTGCCCGGCGAGCACCGCCAGCAGGTGATCGGTGTGCTGCATCTGCCGGCGCAGCACAGGCAGCTCGGCGCGCGTCTGCTCCACCACCGTCTGCAGTGCGAGCACTTCGTCCGGCGCAGCGTTCCCCAGGCGTACGCGCTCGCGGGCGAGCTGCAGCTGGTCTTCCTGTCCCAGCAGGATGGCGTCGCTGGCCGCGATCTGCGCAGCGAGACGCGCCCGGGTGATGGCGGCGGCGGCGACGTTGCCGACCAGCGCCTGGCGCGCAGCCTCGAGTTCATAGCGACGGTAGTCGACCTGCGCGGCCAGCGCTTCGAGTTCGCGGCGATTGCCACCCGCCAGGTCGAGCTCGTAATGCACGTCGACGCCGGCGTCGTACAGACTGAACTCGCGCGGCTCACCGGCGATCCCGAGCGTACTGGGACTGAGACGCTGGCGCCGGGCGCCGACGCCGGCGTCCACCTGCGGATAGCGCGTGGACCCGGCCCGCGCAGCTTCGAGCTCCTGCGCCTGTCGCAATGTGGCACGCGCCGCTGCGAGCGTCGGGTTCGCTGCGAGCGCCGTTTCGATCAACGCGTCGAGCCGGGGTGAGCCGAGACTGCGCCGCCACTCGGCCTCGACCGGACCGCCGCTGACGATTCGCTGCGCTTCGCCAAAGCGGACGGCTGCGGATTCAGTCTGATTCGGTACGGGCGTCGTCGTGTATTGCGTAGTGGTGGGCGGCGCTGGGCGTTCGAAGTCCGGTCCCGCAGCACAGCCGGCAATCGATGCCGCCAGCGTCAATGTCGCGATGGTACGAATCGGTGCGCGGCCGGCTTTCGAACCGCTGTTTCGATGAGCGTGCAGCATCATTCGACTCCCCGACCTGCGCCGGCTTCCTCGTGGGTCACGCCGTCGCGGATGTGATAGATGCGCTTGAACGTCGGAATGATCTTCTCGTCGTGCGTGACGACGATGATCGCCGTGTCGTAGCGTTGCGCCATTTCGTTGAGGATGCGGATGACCGCCATGGCGCGCTCGCTGTCGAGCGGGGCCGTGGGCTCGTCGGCGAGGATCACCGGGGGTCGGTTGACCAGTCCGCGCGCGATCGCGACACGTTGCTGCTCGCCGCCCGAGAGTTCCGTGGGCATTGCGCGCGCGCTGCTGCACGTCGAGCGCCGACAGCAGTTCGAGCGCGCGGGACCGTGCCTCTTCGTTCGGCACTCCCGCCAGCATCGGCAGCAGCGCGACGTTGTCGGTGACGTCGAGAAACGGGATCAGGTAGGGCGCCTGGAAGACGAAGCCGATCCGGTCGCGGCGCAGCGCGCGCAGGTCGCGCACCCGCCAGCCGTTGTCGTAGATCAGCTCATCGCCCAGCACCATGCGGCCGGCGGTAGGGTCGATCACCGCACCCAGGCACTTCAGCAGCGTGCTCTTGCCCGACCCGGACGGCCCGATCAGGCCCACGACTTCGCCCGGCGCCACCTGCATGTCGACGCCCTTCAGCGCGTCGACGGCGGTGTCGCCTGAGCCATAGCGTTTGCGCAGCCCCTCGATGCGGATGCCATTGCCGCTCATCTCAGCCTCCGATCGCTGCGGCAGGGTCGACCCGCAGCGCCATGCGGATCGCAATGAGGCTCGCCAGCGCGCAGATCGCCAGCACGGCCAGGAAACCCGCCACGGAGTCCTGCGGCATCAGCAGCACGTACTTGGGAAACAGCGGCGCCGCGTAGGTTGCAGTGATCTTGCCGACCGCGAACCCGATGACGCCGAGGGCGATCGCCTGCTGCAGGATCATCGCGGCGATGGTGCGGTTGCGCGTGCCGATCAGCTTCAGCACGGCGATCTCGCGGATCTTGTCCATCGTCAGCGTGTAGATGATGAAGGCGACGATCGCGGCGCTGACGACCGCGAGGATCACCAGGAACATGCCGATCTGCTTCGCCGAGGTGGCGATCAGCTTGCCGACCAGGATCTGCTCCATCTGCGGCCGCGTGTACACCGTCAGGCGTTGCCAGCGGCGGATCGCAGCCCCGATCGCGTCCGGCGCGGCGCCGGAGTCCAGCCGCACCAGGACCGCGTTGACGAAATTGTTGCTCGACTGCGAGTCGAGCACGGCGTCGAGGAGGCCGGGCACGCCCGCGCGGTCGAATGCCGGGTTCGTTGCGGTCCGCCGCCGGCTCTGCCAGATGGCGTCGTTGTCCTTGAGGAACTGTGCTTCCTGGGCGTCCTTGAGCGGTATGAACACCATCGGGTCGCCGCCTGAGGAGACCATGCGCCGCGTCAACCCGACGACGGTGTACTGATTGCGGCGGATCCCGATGCGGTCGCCCAGCTGGAATCCGGTGGCGACGTCGGCCACGGCCTCGTAGTGCCCGCGCGTGATCTGGCGCCCGGCCACGAGATACGGTGGCCAGCCGGGTGCGCCGCGCGTCGGGCCGGGGACGATGCCGACGATCATTGAGCGCACGTCCCGCTCGCCCTGGCGGACCTGCATCGTCAGGTAGGTCACGTTCGCCGCCTCGGCGACGCCCGGCAGCGCGAGGATCGTGCGATACAGGTCGTCGTTGAGGCTGGACGGCTCGGCGTAGGGGCCGAGCGTGTCCTGCTGCACGACCCAGAGATCGGCACCGCTGTTGTCGAGCAGTGCCTTGGCGTCATCGACCATGCCCCGGTACACGCCCGCCATGACCAATGTGACCCCGATCAGCAGGCCCAGCCCGAAGCCGGTGAACACGAACTTGCCCCAGGAGTGCAGGATGTCCCGGCCCGCGAGGCTGATCATCGCGACGTCCCGGCAATGCTTTCCACGATGCGGATGCGGCTGCGCGGGCCGAGTGCCTTCTCGCTGTAGACGACTATCCGCGCCCCTTCCACAAGGCCGTCGATGACCTGCACGTCGCCGTCGAGACCGGAGCGACCGAGCTTCACCGGCACGAACTCCGGCCGGCCGTTCCGGATCTGCCACACACCCACCTGGTTGCCCTGGCGTTGCACGGCGGCATTGGGGATGACTGGCGCAGCGGGCAGCGCCGACAGGTCGATCGTGACCTCGGCGAGTTCACCGAGCGGCGGCAGCGGCGCGGGGACGCCAGCGAACACCACTTTGGCCAGCATTTCCTCGGTGACGGCATCCGCCGTGGGCTCGATGCGCAGCACGCGCCCCTCGAGGCTCTCGTTGCTGCGTGAGCGCAGCACGATGCGTGCCGGCAGGCCGGCGGCGAGTCCCGACGCGCTGACCTGGTCGAAACGCACGTTGATCCACAGGCTCGCCGGATCGATGACTTCCACCACGGCTTCGCCAGCGACGATGGTCGTGCCCGGATCGGCCTCGCGCAGCGTGACCAGGCCATCGCCGGGAGCGACGAGCTTCAGGTTGGCGCGCTGCGACACGAGTGCATCGCGGTCGGCGCCGACTCGCGCGCGCTCTTCGCGCGCGGCCGCAAGCGCAGCATCGGCAATCCGCAGTTCCTGCCGCTTCGTCGCGAGGATCTCCTCGCTCGTGCTGCGGACGACGAACAGCTGCGCATAGCGCGCCTCCTGGGCGGCCGCGTACGACTGCCGCGCTTGCGCCTCGAGCAGAGCGGCGTCGGTGCGCCTGAGTGCCGCCTCCTGTGAGCGGATCCGATCATCGAGATCGACGGGATCCATTGCACCGAGCACCTGTCCGGCTGCGACATGATCGCCCACTTGCACGTCGAGGCGCGCCAGGCGACCCGGAAACGTCGGGCCGATGCGGTACGTGTAACGGGTCTCGACCGTGCCGATGCCGAACAGCGCCGGGCGGATCGCACGCGACTCGACGCGGGTCTCCGTCACCGCCACCGGTGCCAGCGGCCCGGAGCGCAGGGCCACGTACGCCAGCAGGACGAGCAGCGGCACGAGGACAGCGATCAGGGCCAGCGTTCGGCGTTGCAGGGGTGGGCGTTTCACGGGTGACTCCCGATACCGTGCAGGTAGATCGCGAAGACGCGGGGCGCCTCGCGACGGATACGGCCAACGTCGTTCGCCAGCAGCGACTGCATCACCAGTCCCTGCACCATGCCGATCAGGCAGGTGACCGCGGCGTCGGCGTCGAGCGTCGGCGAGAGGGCGCCGGCAGCCTTGCCTTCCTCGATGAGGCGGGTCAGGCGCGAACGCAGCCGGCGCATGATCGTCTGCGCCATGCGCTTGGGCGCCGTCAGCTCGGCGCGCTGCAGCTCGCCGAAGAGCATCCGCGGCACGCCGGGATGCTCGGCGACGAATGCGACGTGTGCCGTGAAGACAGCCTCGATCGCCGCGACGGGAGACGGCGCCCCTTCGATCGCGCGGTCCACCCGGGACAGCAGCCGCTCCGCCACCCAGTCCAGGACTGCCTCGACGATCGATTCCTTGGTCGGGAAATGCTTGAAGAGGGCGCCCTGCGTCAGCCCCATGTGCTTCGCAATCGCCGTCGTCGTGATCTCGCTTGGATTCTGGTCGGCCGCGAGTGCGACGACGGCTTCCACCGTGACGGCACGACGTTCGTCGGCGGGGAGGTGCTTCGGATGGGACTTCATGAGCGGATCCAAAGTAAGTAAGTACTTACTAGCTTACCAATCCCGCCGATGTTGTCAACTCTTCCACCCGCAGGCGGAGTCCCGCACTCAACGTGGGCGCGCGGCGCACCGCCCCCGACCAGCGCCGGACAAAAAAACAGGGGCGGAGTTGCCTCCGCCCCCAGTCCGCATCTCTTTACCGTGGACCTGTGGTACAGGTCTCTACGGGTCAGTCGTCGAGATGCTCGCAGCGGCCGAGCTTCGCGCCCGCGGCGATCTTCGCGCGCAGGCCGTTCGGGAAGCCGGTCTGGATCGAGTTTCCGCGCTCGCACACGAACACCTGGTTCATGTTCACCAGCCAGGAGAACGAGGCGCCGACGATGCCGCCCACGACTTCGGTGCCGGTGCCGCTGATCGAGATCGGGTTCGAGAACGGGATGTTCGATGCCTCGACGACACCCTGCTTGCGGAAGAAGTCGTCCCAGGTCATCCAGCCAATGCGCTCGATCCACAGCGCGCCGACGAAACCCGTGAAGAACGAACCGGAGCGTCCGACCAGGATCGAACCGTCGTCGCTCATGTCGAAGATTTCCAACGGCGGCATGCCGACCTGCGCCTCGATCTCCTCGCTGGACATCGATTCACAGAGATCGCCGGCGAACCAGCTGACGTACGGCACGTCCTTGCACCACTTGAGTGACCCGATCCGTGTGAGCCCGCCGGCGTAGTCCCACAGCGCGACACCCTTGCCCTGGTAGGTGTTGGTGTCGAAGAGACTGAGCGCGACTCGACGGCCGTTGAAGCTCACAGCATAGGCCCCCGGGTCGGCTCCGAACCGCTCGGTGAGGTTGATCGCCTTGCCTTCCTTGACCCAGGCGTAGGCGTACTGGAAGTTCGACGTGCCAAGCACGACGTCGCCGTTGCCGGAGATCGCGTGCGCCCGGATCCACGGCAGCTCCGCCACGGGCAGGGTCGAGGTGTCCAGCTCGCGCATGCCGCGCTTCGCGTCCCAGATGAACGGCACGATTTCGCCGAGGTACGGTGACTCGCAGGAGCCATCGCGATTGCGGTCGATGTAGGCGGTACCCACGGCCTTGCTGCCGGTGTCATCCACCGCCCAGCCGTAACTGCTCGACGCGCCCCATTCGCTGCTGCCGCCGCAGGTGTCGCGATTCTTGATGTCGCCCATCGACACGACCGCACCGTTGGACGAGCGCAGCGCGGCCTGGCTGATGCCGTTGCCGTTGAAGTCCACGTTCGCGGTGATCCACTGGCCGTTGCGCGTCATGCTGGAGTTGTTCGCCACCAGCTCCGGCGGCAGCACGTTGAATCCCTGCGACTGGTTCCACGTGAAGACGGTCGGGCCGGACTGGCCCGCCGCGCTGCGGCCGTTCTTGGCGAGATCGGTCAGGTAGGCGCTGACGATTGGCGTGAACTGCACGCCCTGCTGGTAGCCGTTGAACGTGATGTTGGCCGTCTTGGTGACGCCCGCCTCGGCGTGGATCTTCGTCGCGTTGCAGGGGCGGTCCGTGGCCGGATTGCTGCCCTCGGCCACGTCCCAGTACTCGCCCTGCGAGATCAGCATGTTTGGCGCCGTCGGGTAGCCGCCGGCGACGATCTCCTCGATGTAGACCACGTAGTCCTGGCCTGGGGTGAGGTTGCGGATCGTGAAGCGACCGTCGGGGCCTACGAGTCCCTGCGTCTGGTCGCCGGTCATGGCCGACACAGCGTCGTGCAGCGGATCGTTGACGTTGCGCGCGATGACGTTGATGCCGCTGAACTCGGTGCGGCCATCTTTGAGCCGCAGCACGCCGGTGATCGAGCCCGTCGTCGCACGGTAGCTGGCCGTGGGATACAGGTTCGAGATGCCCGCGATGTCGTCCGGGTGCGTGATCGTGCTCTGCTCCTGGCCGACGGCGGCCAGGCTGTCGATGAACGGGAACATCGTTTCGATGATGGCCGGATCGGCGCGGTTCACACCCACGTCGTCCCAGTGGTCCCACTTGTGCACCGGCGCCACGCAGCCCGGCACGCCGGGGTAGTAAGGCTGGAAGGTGTAACTCTGGTAAACCATCGGCCCGTTGACCTGCGAGTGCGAGAGATTGAGCGCGTGGCCGAATTCATGCGTGAAGACGCCAGCGACGAAGTTGCCTGTCGTGTCGCCCGCGTCCACGTACCAGCCGTTCAGCAGTGCCGTGGCCTCGGTGATGTGTCCAGCGTCGTCGGTCCACTCGGGGAATGCGATGCCGAGCACGGCGTCGCGCGGAACGCCGAAATACTGCTCGAGGATCGAGCCGTCGGTGTCGTAGAGCACCCAGAACCCGTAGCCGTTCTGCTTCTCGTAGAACTGCGCGGCATTGGCGCCGGTCACGTCAGTGATGCCAGTCTTGTTCTTGATCGTGCCCGCGATCCCGGCCTGGAAGGTGGCGGTCGGCACTTTGTTCCACTGCTCGAAGGCGAACTGGGTGATTTCGTTGGCGCGTGCGATCGTGATGAACGGCGTGACGCCGTCGAAATCGTAGGTGAACGCACCGCCGCCGTCCGTCCAGACGGGGATCGAGCCCTTGCTGGTGTCCCAGACGTAGGGCCGCGGCGGGCTCGTGTCCTGCAGGTATAAAGGCCCGGCTGCCTGCGCAGCGCCGCCGACCAGCATGAGACCGAGGACGGCCTTGAGGTTGAGCGATTTCATCAGCGCATCTCCCCGGTTGGCGACCCAGTTGCCGGTCACGGCGCGACCAACGAGGCCGACGAACGTGGCAGCGTCGACGGCGCCCTGGCTCGACAGCATCTCGCGCTCTTTTGCGCTCAGCAGCCCGTCCTGGATCTTCACGCCGTCGAACAGGCCGCGATTGTGGAACTCGTTCTGGACGCGGCCGTCGAGCACGTTCAGCTTGCCTTGCGCGAGGCCTGCCGTGGTCTGCAGGCCGGTGCGCGACGCGGGCTTGTACATGAACGCCACGACCTGCTCTCCCACCTTCCAGCTCGGAAAGCCCTCCGGCGTCACCGCGGCCAGCGTGCTGCCGTTCGGCATCTTGCGAGGCTTGAGCAGGCCGAACTGCCGGAATGTGTACTTCGCGCCGCCGCGGAGTTCGCCCTTGGCGCTATCGGCCACGGCGAGGGTGATCTCGGTGTAAGGCATGCCGTTCGGCGTAACGCCGTCGGTTACCTGCGTAACCTTGCCGGCAACGATGCTTTGTGAATCGGCGATCAGCTGCGTGAGGTTCTGCTGCTTCAGTTTCATCGCGTGGGCCGCGGGGCCGCCGAGCAGCGCGAGCGCCGCGGCGAGCGCTACGGGCCAGCGCAGGAACGAATGGGAAAGGTTGGGCACGTAAGGGTCTCCGTCGCTGGCCGGCCACCGTGCCGATGCGGACGGTGATGGACCATGACGGCGGAATCTGACGATCCGGGTGCCGGATGCCTATCAGGGAATGCCTGATTTTTCGCGCGAAGGGCCGGCAATCCGGGAAAAGCCCGGTGCCTGCCAGCGCTGCGGGTCCGTCCGCCGCGTTATGTCAGGTCGATTCCGGCGGCACCAGCCCGTTGCGGATCGCGCAACGCACCAGGCCCGGCACGTCGAAGATGCCGAGGCGTTGCATCACCTGGATCCGGTGGCTCTCGACCGTCTTGACGCTGAGGAAGAGACGCTCGGCCATCTGCCGGGTGCCCAGTCCTTCGACGATCAACTGCAGGATCTGCCGTTGCCGCGGTGTGAGCGCGTCGAGCTCGGACTCCCCGGTGCCGGCGCGCCGCTCGAACTGCTGCACCTGTTGGGCATCGATCGCGCGGCAAAGGTAGCGTCGTCCCGCGCAGATTTCGTCCAGCGCCGTTGCCAGTTCGTCGAACGCGGAGTCCTTGTTGAGGTAGCCAGAGGCCCCGGCGGCGAGCGCGCGGGCGGCGTACTCTGCAGAGGCGTGCATGGAAAGCATCAGCACGCGGGTCGGCACGTCGAGCCTGGCAATGCGCGCGGCCGCGTCGAGGCCGTTCAAGCCTGGCAGCGTGATGTCGAGCAGGATGGCGTCGGGCGGGTCACGCCGCACGAAGTCGACGGCCTCGAGCCCGTCGCCGGTCTCGCCGACGACCACGACGCCGGGCAGGCTTTCCAGCAGCGCACGGATACCGGCGCGCACGAGTGCGTGGTCGTCGGCCAGCAGGATGCGTCGTCGGGCGATCATGACGGTGGCACGGATTCCTGCACCGGGATTGCGCCGGGTTTCGCAAATGGAACGGTGACTTCGAGGCGGCTGCCAGAACCGGGGCGCGAATCCAGCTCGAGGGTTCCGCCCGCGTTGCGCACCCGTTCGGTCATGCCGAGGAGCCCTAGGTGCTCGCCGCGCTTGACTCGCTGGCTGACAGCCTCGGGATCAAAGCCGACGCCGTCGTCCTCGATGACCAGTCGCAGCGCATCCGCTTCGACACGCAGCGTGACGCGAATCAGTGTCGCCTGCGCATGCCGCAACGCGTTGCTGACGGCTTCCTGGACGACGCGGAACACGGTCGTGTTGAGTCCTCGCGGCGCGCCCGCGACCTCCGGGGCTGCGTCGAGCTCGATGCTCAAGCCTGACCGTTCGGCCAGGGACTTCAGGTGATGGTCGAGCGCGGGCACCAGCCCGGCCTCGTCGAGCAGCGGGGGCCGCAAGCCCCGGGCGATGTCGCGCGCCTGGCGGATCATGCTGTCCACCATGGTCACCGAGTCCTCGAGTCGCCGGGCCACCGTCGCGTCCGCTGCAGTGCTGCGCAGGATCTGCAGGTTGATCTTGGCGGCGGTGAGCGTCTGTCCGAACTCGTCGTGCAGTTCCCGAGAGATGCGGCTGCGCTCGTCCTCTTTCGCCGATTCGAGGCGGCCTGTCAGTTGCCGCAGTCCGGCGTAGGCTTCCTCGAGTTCCGCCTGACTGCGACGAGCGCGAGCGAGCGCTTGCTCGCGCTGACTTTCGAGCTGCTCGAGCACGGCATTGCGTTGTCGCAGGGAGCGCAGCCGGACGAGGTGCAGACCGAGCATCAGCATGGCGATTGCGGCCAGCGCCAGGCCCCGGAACCAGAGGGTCATCCAGAACGGCGGCACCACGTCGAACGCGAGCGCACCGCTCGAGTTCCATTGCCCGAACACGTCGCGACCGCGAACCTCGAAACGGTAATGCCCGGGCGCGAGATCGAGGAACGTCACCTGCCGGCGGCGGCCGAGCGACGTCCAGTCGTGCTGCGGGTGCAGTCGGTATTCGTAGTCGTGCGGCGTCTCCGCGAAATCGAGTACCGCGAACTCCACGGCGAGGCCGTCGTCGATGTTCTTCTCGAATCCGCTGAGCAGTTCCCCGGGCGACAACTGCTGGCCTGCACCACTCGCCAGCCGCTCGATACCCGTGATGCGGACCGGCGAGGGCGGACGGACTCGCAGAGGCGTGCCCTTCGGAATGCTGACCAGGCCCTCGACCGAACCGAAGTGCACGAAGCCCGTATCGGCCGAGGATGCGCCGGTGTTGAAGTGACTCACTGGCAATCCGGATTGCAGGACGTGGTTCACGACCCGGCCCGTGACAGGATCGAGGCGCGAAAGTCCGTGGCGTGTGCTGAGCCACAGCGAGCCATCGTCGTCTTCCTCGACGGCCATAATCCCGTCATTCAGGAGGCCGCGTGCGACTCCCCAGCTTTCGAAGCGGGTCACGCGGCCAGCGGCGTCCACCTGCGCATGGTGCAAGCCGCCGCCGTCGGTGGCCACCCACAGGCCACCGGCGCGGTCGCGTCGCAGCGCCGTCACGTGGTAGTGCCGCAGGTTGCGTGCGCCGCCGCTGCGACCGTCGAAACGCTCGCAGGACCAGGGTTCGATGCGACAGTGATTGAGACCGTTCGAACGCGTGCCGGCCCAGACGTAACCGTTCTTGCCGGGTGCCAGGGCAGTGACGTAATCGCCACTCAACGAGTCCGGCACGTTCGGATCGTGCCGATAGGAGCGATAGCGCCCGCTGCCGGCCTCGCGCAGGAACAGGCCGCTGCCTCCCACGCCAACCCAGAGTCCAGCCTCGCCCGCCGACAGTAGCGACCCGACGTAGCCCTGGCCGATGCCGTCGGGACGATCCGCGTCGTACGCCTCGAGTCCGAGGTTGCTGCCGTCCTCGGCGAACCGGTAGACGCCTGCGGTCGACCCGGCAAACCGGGAGTCGTCTTGCGTGACGGCGAAGCTCAACACGCCTGCCTGCAGGATCGAATCGGTCGTCGGCCCGCCGGTCGGGGTGACGGAACCGGCCACGACGTCCACGAGTTGCGGGCCACCACCGAAGCTCCCGACCCAGGGCTGCCCTGCAGACACCCGGCCCAGCACGGCCGTGATGTTCTTGTCACGCAGTCCGCCGCCATCGGTGCCGGGCGCCAGCAACCGGAACTCCGGCTCATCGAGCGGCGCGCGGTAAACGCCACTGCCCCACGTGCCGACGAAGAGTATGTGATCGGTGGTCGCAATGCTCAGCTGCGGTTGCGCCGGCAGGTTGCCCGGCGCGCCGACGCTGCCAGGGTGCGCGCGCGTCCACTCCCCGGTTGCAAGGTCGACGCTCAGCACGCCGTGCGCCAGCGTCGCGATCCATAGACGCCCGTAGCGATCCGCGTGCATCGTCGTGATGAGCGGCTGCGTGCCTGTATCATTGGCCAGGTCGATTCGCCTGGCCGTGCGCTGCGCGGGATCGAGCACGACTAGCCCTTCGCGCGTGCCGGCCCAAACCTGGCCGTCAGCTGCCTCGTGAATGGCAAACACGTCGTCGAATCCGCGGGCGCCGTCGAGAAGCCGCGCGAGCGGGAAATGCTCGAACTTGCTGGCTGCGCCGTCCCACCGGTCGATGCCGCCGCCGACCGTGGCGATCCACAGCCGTCGCGAAGTTCCCCGGTGCAGTGCATACACCCAGTTGTGTGCAAGGCTGGCCGCATCGCCGCTGTCATGGAAATAGCGCACGAAGTTGCGGCCGTCCGCGTCGAGCCGGTTGAGGCCATTCTGCGTCCCGACCCACACCCGGCCATCGCCATCCGCGGCCACACCGTAGATGCTCTCGTCGCTCAGCGAGCGCGGATTTCCCGAGTCGTGGTGAAACTGGGTGAACTGACCCGTCCGCGGGTCGCGACGGTTGAGGCCACCGGTGTTGGTGGATACCCACAACGCACCGTCGTCGGTTTCGTGCAGCGCGCGAACGTCCTGGTCGCTGATGCTGCCCGCGCGCTCCCGGTCGGGCAGGAACGCCGTGGCCTGGTAGCCGTCGTAGCGGAACAGGCCTTCGCGCGAGCCGACCCACAACAGGCCGTCGCGATCGACGAGCATGGAGACTGCCACGTTGACGTCGAGCCCGCGTCCCTCCCCGAGTTCGGTGAAGCGACGCGCGGCGTCGACCTGCGGCGCGAGCAACAGCAGCGACAGGCCTGCGATTCGCCAGCCCGCGGCACGCCTTATGAAAACCGAGGCCATTCTCTTCCTGGGAGCATGTCCGTTACGCAGCGCGCGAGGCTAGCACACGGTGATCGGAGCCCTGTTTTGTCACTCCACAGTCCGCGCCCAGTCGCGGAGCGACTCCGGCAGGTAAGTGTCCGCGCCCGGATCGACTGCACGGAATTCGCGCAGTGAGTCTGCCGCGCCGGCGATATCGCCCGCGGCGTAGAGGGTCGCGACTCTCGCGGCGCGACCCGCGGCGTCGGGTGGCGCCACATCGTCTCTTGCCGCTGCCGCTTTCGCTGTTGTTGTCTGTACCGATGCCGGTGCAGCGGCTGCTTCCGACGCCCTGCGACCGGACATCGCCGCCGCCGCCCGCTGCCGTTGATCGACTTCTGCTGCAGGCATCGTCGTCGCCGTGTCCGCCGCGGATTCCTGTTCGATCACGCTGGCCGGTGCCGTGACGGACTCCCGCACGACAGCTGGCGCAGGCGGACTTGCGGTCTGTGCCTCGATTGCGTCGCGCGAGGCAGGAATGCCCGGCCGCTCCTGTGCCGCCGCGGGCGCGGCTGCCGGTTCCTCCATGTGCAGAGTCGGCCCGACATCGCGGTCGCGCGGCAGCGATTGCACGAGAACGAAAGCGAGACCGGCCACGCCCGCCGCAGCGGCCAGCGGTTGCCATCGGGTCAGCCAGCTGCGGGACGGGCGACTGGCGCGCTTGATCTGCGCCTGCCCGTCGCGATCCTGGATCGACTTGTGCGCAGCCGCGATGATCGCCGCATCGAGCGCTGACGGCGGCCGCTCATCCGACAGCTGTTGCCAGGCGCGATCCAGCGCGTCGTCCCCAGCGGATGATCGTGAACTGTCACGCTCGTGATTGCTCATGCCATGTCCTCCAGCGCGGCGCGCAAGCGGCGATACGCATAACGCAACCGGCTCTTTACCGTCTCGCCGGACGCAACCGTCAGGCTGGCGATCTCCTCGAGCGAGAGGCCACCCTCGACGTGCAGCAGGAAGGCATCTCGTTGCAGCGGAGGAACGTCGGCCAGCGCTGTGAACAGGCGCCGTCGAGCCTCGGCATCGATGGTTGCATGCAGCGGGTCGTCGCTGCCGTCGCGCGCTGCTGCCACGGACTCCTCCGCCAGCGTGACGGTGGCCTCGTCCTCGAGCGACCCCAGCGAGATCCCATGGCGCGAGCGCCAGTGATCGACCATGCGATGACGCGCGAGCGTGTACAGCCAGGTCGAGAATTTTGCCTGCGCTTCGTAGCGATCACGCGCGCCGATCACCTTCAGCCACAGGTCCTGGTGCAGTTCATCCGCGCTGGCCGCATCGCCTGCCGAGTGACGCAGGAAATACCGGTAGGTCGCGGCCCTGTGCCGCGCGTAGAGCTCTTCGAACGCGCGCGCATCGCCATCACCATAGGCGCGCATCAAGGCTTCGTCGGCGCGTGGTTCCTGCTCGGCGTCCTGGGGCTGCATCCGTCGTGCAGTATTGGGCTACACGGCGGCTGCAGCAATCGCACAGGTCACGGATCGGGGACGAAACCCGGTGCGTCCGGGAACGGGTCAGGGTGGCGGCGCGAAAAGCTGTACCGCGGCTCGGCAATGACGCCCATGGCCACCAGCGTTTCCCGGCGCTCGTAACGGATGGCGATCATTTCGTCCGGTTGCGTGCTGGCGCTCGAACTCGACCTGCTGTACCGGTGAATATTCCCCTCGACCGTGCCCCGTGCCGAGCGATGGTCGCTGCATGGCGGGTGCGGACGCGGTCGCGCCTGCGGCACGATCGGCCTTGGCTGCTCCGGCCGCGCTGGCCTCAGCCCGCTCCCGCGCTGCCGGTGCCGATGTCTGGCGATCCTGGCTCAGCCACGCCGGTTGCTCGACCGGGAGCTCGCGGAACAACGCGACGCCGATGACGCCGAGATCGTGCGGCCGACCTGTCCGCGCGGCATAGGAATCGCCCGGATCCGAGAAATAGAAGGCCGCGGTACGGCTCAGGTCCTTGCGCCAGCCCTGGATATTCACGTAGCCGCCCGGCTCCAGCACATAGCCGGCCTGGTCGGGCGAGGCGGATTCGCCGGTCACGGCATTGACGCCATCCACGCTCAGCACGGCCAGCAGGCGCCGGCCAGAGCAGTTGCGGATGCGGATGGCGTATTCGTTGCCGGGTTCGCCGACCACGTAGCGCCGGCCGTGGTGACGGTAAACGGGCAGCGCCTCGCCAGCGCCGCGGTCGTAGACGTCGACACGTGCGAGCGTGTCGGCCCGGCAAACGCCCAGCGGGGCGATGGCCAGCGCGAGGACCGTTGCGGTTGCGGCCGCCAGCAACGTGCGGCGGGTGATCGGATTGCTCATGGCTCGGACTCCGTTTGCAGGGTGTGCGTCCCTGTAAACGGTGCTTCGAGCGAGGCGGGGTTAAATCTCCTTGCTACCGTGGCAACGCGTAGGCGACGAGAAAGTCGCCGCGCGTGCTGTCTTCCTTGTAGCCGCCCGCGGCGATGACGACGTACTGCCGTCCGCCGATCGCGTAGGTCATCGGCGTCGCCTGACCGCCCGCAGGCAGTTTGACTTCCCATACCAGCGCGCCACTGTCCGTGTCGAATGCGCGCAGCCGGTCGTCGAAACTTGCGGCGATGAACACCAGGCCGCCGGCGGTCACGATGGGCCCGCCCAGACCGGGCACGCCAAGATTGAGTGGGATGAACGGCGTGACGCCGAGCGGGATCTGCCACTTGATCGTGCCGAGCGTCATGTCCACGGCCGTGAGCTGACCCCACGGCGGCTTGACGCAAGGAATGCCCAGGCTCGAGGTGAAGGACGTACGCCGCATGCCGTACGGCGTACCGCGTTGGCTCGAGAAGTCGAAGTCGTCGTAGTTGCCGGAGTCTCGCTGCGCTTGCAGCTGCTCGCGCGGGACCAGCGCCACGACGAACGGCAGGTTCAAGGTATTGGCGATGGCCAGCTGGCGCCGGGGATCGAAGGCGATGCCGCCCCAGTTCGAACCGCCCGCGTTACCCGGTTGCATGAGGGAGTCCTGCAACGTGGGTGGTTGAAACATGCCCTTGGAGCGGTAGCTCTCGATGCGCTTGCGGCAGGCACGGGTATCGAACCACGTGAGTCCCCACGCGTCCGCCGGCGTGACCGGTCCCTGGCGCGCGAGCGCCGGTGGCGCCACGGGATACGGTTGCGTTGGCGAGAGCCGTTCGCCCGGCACGGCGTCCTGCGGCACGGGCCTCTCGACGATGGGAAACACGGGCTTCCGTTGTCGCGGTCGAACGTGAAAAGGAAGCCCATTTTCGTGGCCTGGATGACAGCCGCCACGGGCTTGCCGCCGCGCACCAGATTCACCAGCGACGGTTGCGACGCCAGGTCGTAGTCCCAGAGATCGTGGTGCACCAGTTGCTGTCCCCATCGCAGCAGGCCCGTGTCGCCGTCCAGGGCCACGATGGAATTGGCCCAGCGGTTGTCGCCGGGTCGCAGGCCGCCAAAGAAGTCCGGGCTCGCCGAACCCGTGGGCACGAACACGAGCCGGCGCCTGGCATCCACCGACAGCGGCGCCCAGGCGTTGGCGGCGCTGGCAGTCGCAATGCTCGCGGGGTCCCATTCCTTGTAGACCGGATTCGACGCCTCGCGCGGGATTGGATCCCAGCTCCAGACCAGGCGGCCACTGCGGGCGTCGTAGGCCCGTAAGATGCCGAGTTCTTCGAGCACCGCGCGATTGTCGCCAATGGCGGACCCGACGATGACCTTGTCGCCGAGGATCGCCGGCGGCGAGGTGACGAGATAGTCCCGCCACTCGTCGCCTGCCTTGAACTGCGAACGCACGTCCAGCAGCAGGTTGACCGCGCCGCGCTCGCCGAACTCAACGCAGGGCTTGCCCGTGGCCGCATCCAGTGCCAGCAGGCGACCGTCGAGCGTCGGCGCGAAGATGCGCGCGCGGCACACGGCCTGCGGCGGGCTCGACGAGTCCACCCACAACGACACGCCGCGCGACACGCCATCGGAATAATGCAGGTCGTCACGGCTGCGGCTGTCATGGCGCCAGCGCAGCTGGCCGGTGACAGCGTTCACGGCGACGACATCGGTGCTGCTGGTGGTCAGGTACAAGGTACCGTCGTGGAGAATCGGCGTGGCTTCAAAGGCCGAGCGACTCCAGTCCTTCACGCCCTGGCCGAGTTCTCCGGTGCGAAAGGTCCAGGCGACTTCCAGCTGGTCGACATTCGCTGGCGTGATCTGCGCCGCGGTTGAATAACGCGTGCCGCCGGCGTCACCGCCGTACGCACTCCATCCGACATCCGGGACCGGTGCAGGCGCTGCAACCGGCGCGATGATCGACGAAAAAACGATAACCGCTGTCGCTCGACCCACTGATGCGCTCCCGGTCACGAACGGCAAGTGGCCGGTCCTCGTGTCGAAACGCTAGCACACCCCTGAGACCGTCCGGGGTACCGCACGCCGCGACTGGGTCCGTGCGGTGGAGTGACGATGCCTGCCGGCTATTTCCAAGCAATAAGAATTGAGTATCCAAAATTAACACTCAAGCTCATATAGCTTATAAATCAATAGAATACAAAACCATTGATTGATATTTGACCGCAAGGTCAATAGCAAAAAAAGGGCCCTCAGTGAGGGCCCTCAGTCATCCCCGCAGAAAGGGTCGGCTTACTTCGGCAGCTTCGCGTAATACGCAGCCAGGTTGGCAACGTCGGCCGCCGTCATCTTCTTTGCCGCCTTCGCCATCTTGGCGTCCTTGGTCCGCGTGCCGTCCTGGTACTCGGTCATCGCCTTGGTGAAGTCCGCGACCGACATGCCGGCAATGGGCGAATTCTCGTCGTCGCCCTTGCCGTCGTCACCGTGGCAGTCAACGCAGGCTTCTTCGGCCTTGGCCTTACCTGCGGCGGCGTCGGCCGCGAAGGACGGGCCGGCGATCAGCGTGAGGGCAGACGCCAGTGCAAGAATGGAGAGCTTGTTCATCGTTAAGAATTCCTCGGTGGTAAATGCCCGCCGGTGGGTGCCGGCGGCAATTAGAGCAACGCTACACCTGGTCGTTGATGAGCGAAAGTACCTATCCTGAGCCCCCAGTAGACACAGGAGGTCGCCGTGGCATCGGATATTGGCTTCGTGGAGTACGTCTGTGAGCAGATTCGCGGTGCTGGCCAGGTGTCGCACCGACGGATGTTTGGCGAGTTCGCCGTCTACTGCGACGGCAAGGTGGTCGCGCTGGTGTGCGACAACCAGTTCTTCCTCAAGCCGACGGACGCGGGCAAGGCACTGCTCGACCGGGTCAAGGAAGCGCCGCCCTATCCGGGCGCCAAGCCGTACTTCCTGATCGACGCGCAGCTTGACGACGCCGAGGCTGCCGCTACCCTGGTACGAGTCACGGCCGCGGCGCTACCGGCACCTGCGGCGAAACCCGCGCGGAAGGCTGCGAAGAAAGCGCCTAGAGGCCGTATTGCCGGGCGAGCAACCAGGCCAGCGAAGTGATCATGATCAGCGCGAGCGGCAGGCCCGCCCGGACGAAGTCGCCGAACCGGTAGCCTGCCGCGCTCATGATCAGCAGGTTGGTCTGGTACGCCATCGGCGTCACGTAGCAGATGTTGCAGCCGAACAGCACGGCCAGCACGAACGGTTCTGCCTGCAAACCGAGCCCGTTCGCGAAGCTCACGGCGATCGGGGTCGTGATGCCGGCGGCAGCCGCGTTCGAAATGAAGTTGGTGAGCACCGTCGCAAAGGTCATCAACGCGGCCAGCGCTACGAACGGCGGAACGTCACTCAAGGTATGGGCGAATATGCTGCCGAGCCACTCGGCCGCCCCGGTCGCCACCAGCGCGCGACCCAGCGCGATGCTCGCCGCCACCAGCACGATGACTTCCAGGCTGAGCGCGCGGCCGATGCGGTCGTAGCGCAGCGTGCCGGTCGCCAGCATCGCAATCGTGCCTGCAAGCGCTGCCAGCGCCACGGGCATGGCGCGAGTGGCAGCGAGGGCGACCACGGCCGCGACGATCAGGAGCGCCAGCGGCGCCTTGCGACTGCGGGGCAGTTCCATGCCACCCTGCAGCGTGAGAGCGCCTTCGCCGCGCTCGAATGCCGCAAGTCGCGTCGGAGTGCCCCGCAGCAGCAGGACGTCCCCGACGGCAAGCGCCTCCTCGTGCGGTTCCGGTCGCTGCCGGAACGGCAGGGCCTCGGCCCGGGCGATGCCCAGGACCGCCACGCCATACCGGTCGGCGACATCGGCGTCCTTGACGCTGCGGCCGATCAACCCTGACTCAACGCCCAGCACGATCTCGACGATCTGCTCGTCTTCGCGTTCCGCGACGGCGATGGAGCGCACCAGCGCCGCAACGTCCGGGGGCGCGAGCGACGCCCGCAGTTCCTCGCTGGCGTCACGCAGCTGTTCGGGCGTGCCCTCGATTTCGATGTGATCCCTGGGCTGCAACAGCAAGCCGGGGTCGTCCGCAAAGCGCAAGGACTTGCCGCCGCGCACGGCACCGACGACTTGCGCGCCCGTGCTGATGCGCTGCACTACGTCGCGCAGCGAGGCGCCGAGCGATTCCGCGCGCAGGGTATGCAGCACCGCGCGATAGCGGCGGGCCTCGACCGGACGGTCGGGTGAGACGTGCGGCAGCAGCCGGGGCATCACGAGCCAGAGATACGGCAGGGCGATGGCGGCAGCCACCAGCACCGTGCTCGTAAAGGAAAAGACGCCGATGGGACCGACGCCCAGGTCGGCCGCCAGCGAAACGACCAGCAGGTTGGTCGACGTGCCGATGGTCGTGGACATGCCGCCGATCAGGATCGCGCAATTCACCGGCATGAGGGTTTGCGCGGCGGGGACGCCTGCGCGCGTCGCCAGCCGCAGCAGGATCGGCAGCGTGAGCACGAGCACGGGCGTGTCGTTGACGAACATGCTGAGTGCCATGCAGACGAGCAGCGAAAACAGCATGCCCAGCGAGCGGTTGAAGTTCCACAGCCGGCCCAGGGCCCGTGCGGCCGGTTCCAGCGCGCCCGTCATGACGAGGCCACGGCCGAGGATCATCAGGCAGCAGATCGCGATCAGCGCCTCGTGGCTGAACCCGCCGAACGCAATTTCGAGCCCCGACAGCCGACCAGGCGGAACCAGCGGAAACAAGTAGAACCCGAGGGCGAGTACGGCGATCAGGAGCAGGCAGATCAGCTCGACACGCAGTCGGGCCGTCGCAAATGCCGCGAACGTGACGAGCGTCAGCAGCAGCGCGAAGCTGGCATGAGGCGTTGGCAGATCGGGAAGCATGGGCGACGACGGCTCAGTGCGGCACGCCGCCAGGTCCCGCCACGATCTCGGCGACCTTCGCCTCGATCCACTGCTGGGCGCGCTCGTTCACTTCGCGGGGCGTGAACCCGGTCGGATCGATCGGCGGGCCGATCACGACGCGTATCGTGCCTGCCTTTTTCAGCAGGCTGCGGCGCCGCCAGAAATAGCCGGAGTTGTGCGCGATCGGCACCACGGGTGCTCCGGTTTCGCAGGCCAGCACGGCACCGCTGACACCGTACTTCCGCGTGTGACCCGGCGCTACGCGCGTACCCTCGGGATAAACGATTACGCCCATGCCGGAAGCCAGCCGTTCACGTCCCTGCTGCACGACCTGATTGACGGCCGAGTGACCCGCCCGGCGATTGATGGCGATCGGTTTGAAAGTGCTCACCGCCCAGCCGACGATCGGGATCCAGATGACCTCGCGTTTCAGGGACCAGGAGGCCGGCGGCACGACGAACATCTGGGCCAGCGTTTCCCACACCGACGAATGCTTCCACAGCGAGATGAACGGGCGCGACGGCAGGTTGTCCTGTCCTTCGATGACGTACCCCAGGCCGCAAACGACTTTGGCCAGCCACGTCAGTGACAGGCCCCAGGCCCGCGGGATCACGTAACGCTGCTCGATGCTGAGCGGCAGCAGTGCCGACAGCAGCACGATGACGCCGAAAAAGCCCGTGCCCAGGAACAGCAGCACGGTGTAGAGCACCGAGCGGACCCACTGCAGCATCGGTGTCAGCCCGGCAATCGCGACAAGTCGGCCACGCGCAGGAACAGGCCGCGCATGCGATGCAGCAGCGCCAGTCGATTCGCGCGCAGGACCGGATCGTCCGCATTGACCATCACGGAGTCGAAGAAATCATCGACCGCCTTGCGCAGGGCCGCGAGCTGCTGCAGCGCAGGGGCGTAGTCGCGTGCCGCGAACATCGGCTCGACCTCGCGCGCAATCGCCACCACCTGCTCGGCCAGCACTTGCTCCGCGGGGTCGATGAGCTGCGATTCATTGACCGTTTCGCCCACGGGCTCCGCCACCTTTTTCAGGATGTTGGCGATGCGCTTGTTGGCCGCCGCGAGGCTGGCTGCGTCCGGCAACTGCAGGAACTGCACCAGCGCGCGCAGCCGGGCATCGAAATCGAGCGCCGACGTGGGGCGAGTCGCCAGCACGGCGTCGAACGCTTCGACCGCAACAGTGATATCGGCGGTTCCTTCCACGTAGTACGCGCGCAGGCGTTCCAGCACGTAGTCGTACACCTCGACCGCAAGCTTTTCCGTATCGATCGCAGCCAGCGGCTTGCCTTGTTCGAGTGCGACACGCGCCATGTCGGCGCGCGCGGCGGCGACGGCCTGGCTGATCAGTTGCTGCAGGTCGAGGTCGAGTCCGCGCTCGATCGAGGTACGCAGCAGACCCAGGGCCGCACGCCGCAGGCCGAACGGATCGCGCGTGCCGGTCGGCTTCTGTCCCGTCGCGTAGATGCCCGCAATGGTGTCGAGCTTGTCTGCAATCGAGAGCGCCATGCCCGTGCGCGTGGCCGGCAAGGCGTCGCCCGCAAAGCGGGGCAGGTACTGCTCGCGCAGCGCCTCGGCCACTTCGGCCGGTTCGTGATCGTGCTGCGCGTAGTAACGCCCCATCAGGCCCTGCAGCTCCGGGAACTCGCCCACCATGTGGGTGAGCAGGTCGCACTTGCTCAGCGCTGCGGCACGATCAGCCAGCGCCGGGTCGCCGCCGATGGCCGCAGTAATCGATTTCGCCAGGGCACGCACGCGCTCCGACTTGTCGTGCTGCGAGCCGAGCTGCGTCTGGAAGGTCACGCGCTTGAGGGCATCGACTTGCGCTTCGAGCGGGTGCTGGCGATCGGTCCTGTAGAAGAAAGCAGCGTCGGTCAGGCGCGGACGCACGACACGCTCGTTGCCGGCGATCACCTGTGAAGGATCACGGCTCTCGATGTTGGCAACCGTGATGAACCGGGGCATCAGCTTTCCCTGCGCATCGCGCACGGGGAAATACCGCTGGTGCTCCTGCATCGTGGCGATCAGGACTTCGGCCGGCAGCTCGAGGAACTGCGGGTCGAAGCGTCCCGCCAGCGGGACCGGCCATTCGACCAGGCCCGTGACTTCGTCGAGCAGCGCGTCGTCGATGACGGCGATGCCATCGAGTCTGGCGGCCGCGGCGGTGACGCCGGCCCGGATGCTGTCGCGCCGTGCATTCACGTCGGCCATGACTTTGCCGCGCTTGAGCAGAGTTGTAACGTATGACGCCGGGCTCGAGACCTTCAGCGCCTTCGGCGCCATGAAGCGGTGACCGTAGGTGACGTCGCCTGCCTTCTGGCCGAGGATTTCGGTGTCGACGATGTCCTTGCCCCACAGCATCAGCACCCAGTGCACCGGGCGCACGAACAGGGCTTCGCCGGCGCCCCAGCGCATGCGCCTGGCGATCGGCAACGCCTCGAGCGCCGCCGTGACGATGGCGGGCAGCAGGTCAACGGCGCGCGCACCCGTCTCGGTGCCACGAAACACGAGCCACTCGCCCTTGGGCGTCTCGATCTTCTCGAGCGCGGAGACGTCGACGCCGCAGCCACGTGCAAACGCCACGGCTGCCTGCGTCGGAGCGCCGTTCACATCGAACGCGGCTTTCACGGGCGGGCCGCGCTTTTCGAGTGGACGGTCCGGTTGTTTTTCGATGAGCTTCCTGACGCGCACGGCCAGGCGGCGCGGGGTCGCGAATGCCTCGAGCGACTTGTAAGCGACGCCGGCGTCCTTGAGTCCCTTGGCCACGCCTTCGGCAAACGCGGCACTCAGGCTCAGCAGCGACTTGGGCGGCAACTCTTCGGTGCCGATCTCGACCAGGAAATCGCGTGAGGCGCTCATGCCAGGCCTCCGGTAGCGGAGCCTCCCCAATTGCCACTGGAAATTGGGGAGGTTCCCCGTTCGGGCAGCGGCGGATCGACGTGCAAAACAGGGGAGGTTCCCCTGTTTTGCAGCATCGGGAACCCAAGCGCCTCGCGGCTGGCGTAGTACGCCTCGGCCACGCCACGGGCCAGCGTGCGCACCCGCAGGATGTAGCGCTGACGCTCGGTCACCGAAATCGCCTTGCGCGCGTCGAGCAGGTTGAACGTGTGCGAAGTCTTGAGCATCCGCTCGTAGGCCGGCAGCGCGAGCTTCGCCTCGAGCATCCGCAGGCATTCCTTCTCATGGGCGTCGAACTGCCGGAACAGCTCGTCGACATCGGCGTACTCGAAGTTGTACTTCGACTGCTCGAC
This sequence comes from Pseudomonadota bacterium, assembly GCA_016704655.1. GTDB lineage: Bacteria > Pseudomonadota > Gammaproteobacteria > Steroidobacterales > Steroidobacteraceae > RPQJ01. The sequence continues at coordinate 151,210 of JADIZR010000022.1, forward strand.
TTCGTTCTGGTGGTAGACGTCGCCGTAGGTGACGCGGCCGAGCGGGCCGTCGGTCCAGACCAGGTCGAACACGCTCTCGACACCCTGCAGGTACATCGCGAGCCGCTCGAGGCCGTAGGTGATCTCGCCCATGACGGGCCGGCAGTCGAGGCCGCCCACCTGCTGGAAGTACGTGAACTGCGTGACCTCCATGCCGTTCAGCCAGATCTCCCAGCCGAGGCCCCAGGCGCCGAGCGTCGGCGACTCCCAGTTGTCCTCGACCAGCCGGACGTCATGCACGAGCGGGTCGATGCCGACCGCCCGCAACGAACCGAGGTACAGCTCGATCATGTCCGGCGGCGACGGTTTGATCGCCACCTGGTACTGGTAGTAGTGCTGCAGCCGGAACGGGTTGTCGCCGTAGCGGCCGTCGGTCGGCCGGCGCGAGGGCTGCACGTACGCCGCGCTCCAGGGCTCGGGTCCGACCGCGCGCAGGAACGTGGCCGTGTGGAACGTACCGGCGCCGACCTCCATGTCGTAGGGCTGCAGGATCACGCAACCCCGCTCGGCCCAATAGCGCTGCAGCGTGAGCAGGAGGTCCTGGAAGGTGCGGGGAGGCTGGGCCACTTTGGGCATGGGAGGAGGCTCGCTGCTCGCGCAAAGGCGGGGAGTATAACAACGATGCGATGCGCTCTAGCGTACGACTGAAATCAATATAATTTGTATATTACTTAGTATGCAAATAATATTTCGGTCAAAATATTAAAAATAACTTAAGTCTAGATGAACTCAGGGTGCAGCCCTGGCAGGTTTCCGCTCAAGGCCTCCAGTCCACGGCGTGCTCTTCGAGATACGCGTCGACGGCGGCCCCCAGGGTGGGGTAGAAACTCGCGGCGCCGAGCCGCTCGAGCAGTTCAAAGCGTTTCAGCTTGTCCTTGACCGGATCCTTCATCTCGGCGAACCGCAGTTCGACGCCCGCTTCGCGCAGCTTTTGTGCCAGCTCGGCCAGCACGTCCGCCGACGTCACGTCGACGCTGGTGACCGGCTCGGCGGACACGACGATGCGCCGCACCGGCGTCGGCGACTGTGCGACAGCCTCCAGTACGCTCGCGTTGAACAACTCGGCGTTGGCGAAAAACAGCGGCGCATCCCAGCGGAACAGCACCAGGCCGGGGATCAGTCGCGCCGCCGGGTAGCGCTTGATGTCGTGGTAGCCGCGGATGCCGTCGACTCGGCCCAGCACGGCATGGTGGGGCCGCCAACCGTCCCACAGGAATTCGACGACAGCGATGACGATCGCCAGGCCGATGCCGGGAATCACGCCCAGCAGGGCGACGCCGGCGAAGCAGACGACGGAGAGCCAGAACTCCCAGCGCTGGATGCGGAAGATGCGGCGCAGGTCGTTGAACTCGAACAGGCCGCAGGCCGAGGCGATCACGACCGCCGCCAGCGCGCTGTTAGGCAGGTGCTGCAGCAGGTCGGGCGCCAGCACCAGCAGCAACGCGACGGCAACGGCGCCGACCACTCCAGTGAGTTGGGTCTGCGCACCCGCGGCCTCGGCGACCGGAGTACGCGAGGAACTGCTGCTGATCGGAAACCCCTGGAACAGCCCGCCGGCGAGGTTGGCGACGCCGAGGCCGATCATCTCCTGGTTCGGATCAACCCGGGTGCGGGTCCTGGCCGCATAGGTGCGGGACAGCACGCTGGTGTCCGCGAATGCCACCATGGCGACGGCACAGCCGCCTATCACCACCTGGCCGAGGTCGGCGAGACCGATCCATGGCAGCGTGAACGAAGGCAGCCCTTGCGGCAGCGGGCCGAGCACCTTCACCGCAGCGACCTGGTCGAGACCGAGCACGCCGACGGCGACGGTCGCACCCATGACCGCAAGCAGGAGGCCCGGCACCCGGTGGAAGCGCTTCAGCAGCAGGATCGCGGCCAGCGTGGATGCGCCCACCGCGAACGCAACCCAGTTGACCTGGCCGTCCAGCACCGCCGTGATCAGCTGCGTCACGTCGCGTACCGGCCCGCCACCGTCGATCGAGATGCCGAACAGCTTGGGCAACTGGCTGATCAGCACCGTGAGCGCGATGCCGTTCATGTAGCCGTAGCGGATGGGCTTGGACAGCAGCTCGGTGACGAAGCCCAGGCGCAGTACGCCGATCAGAATGCACACCAGCCCGGAGACCACGGCCATCATGCTCGCCAGGGCGACGGCTCGCATCGGCTCGCCGCCCGAGAGCGGCAACACGACCGCGAGAATCACCGCGGCGAGGGATGAGTCCGGCCCCAGCACCAGGATCCGGCTGGGACCGAACAGTGCGTAGGCCAGCAGCGGGACGATCGTGGCATACAGGCCGTAGATTCCCGGCACGCCCGAAGCAACGGCATAGGCGATGCCGACCGGCACCAGCATCGTCGTGAGCACGAGGCCAGCCACCAGGTCGCGTGGCAGCCAGGCGGCTTGGTAGTGGCTCAGGGTCTGCAGTCCGGGCAGCCACCGTGTCCAGCGGTTCAAGATCTTTCCTCTAGTGCACGTCCACGTCCAGGTGGTCGGCAACTTCAGCGGATGGCGTAACCGCCGTCGACCCGGATCGTTTCGCCGGTGACGAAGTCTGAGGCGCTCGAGGCCAGGAAGATCGCCGTTCCAGCCATCTCCTCGGGCTGTCCCCAGCGGCCGGCGGGCGTGCGCGCCAGGATCTCGTCGTTCATGGCCTTGAGTGCCTCGGTCCTCACCGGCGCCGTCATGTCCGTCTCGATCCAGCCGGGAGCAAGGGCGTTGACCTGGATGCCATGCGGCGCCAGCTCGATCGCCATCGACTTGGTGAGCTGCACGATCGCGCCTTTCGCGGCGCTGTAGGAGGGAATCGGTCCCGCGCCAAAGTAGGAATACATGCTGCCGAGGTTGATGATCTTGCCGCGTTTGCGGGTGGCCATCGACGCGGCGGCGAGTTTCGACAGCAGGAACACGGCGTTCAGTTGCGTCTCGATGACGCTGTCCCAGGACTCGGCAGTCTCCTGCAGGATGCCGCCGCTGAGGTTGGCGATGCCGGCGTTGTTGACCAGGATGTCCACCGGGCCCAGTTCCGCCTCGACCCGGCGGAATGCGGGTTCGAGCGCCGTGCGATCCGTCACATCCACCGCGAGTGCCATGGCGCGCGCACCTGCACTCTTCAGCGCGGCCAGCACCTCGGCATTCTTTGCGGTGTTGCGGCCAAAGATTGCGACAGCTGCGCCGGCCTGTGCAAAGCCCAGCGCGATGCCCCGGCCGATGCCGCCATTGCCGCCGGTGACCAGGGCCACCCGGCCCGCGAGATCGAACGATGCGGGTGCCGTCATGCGTGTCTCCCCTGCGCTGAGTGAATGTCGACGATCAGCTCCGACCGGGCATCGGATCGCTGCGTTGATCGGTTCGTGCCGCCAGCCGCTCGCGGTACTCGTCGAGCGGAAACAGCGCGACCTCGCCCGAGCTCTGATCCCGGGCGCCCGCCTTGAAGTCGAACGGGTTGTCGACGTCCTTGATGAGTCGCAGCATGTAGATGTTCACCAGGGCGACGAACGGCACCAGCAGCGACTCGGCAATCACGCTCTTGAAGCGCGCGATCATCATCAGCGAGATGATCATCACGATCAGCACTTCGAGCAGGGCATAGGCGGGCGGGAGGAACCCGGTGCGCACGATCACGTCGATGCGGCTGACGCATTTCCGCACCAGCAGCAGCTGCGGCACGGCGCGCGAGGCGTACGGCCCGGCCCCAGCGCGTTCCAGTTGCCGCAGCACTTCGCTCAGCCGGGTCATGGCGGCGTAGACCTCCGGCGTGGAGATGCGCCGCAGCAACCAGGCCCGGATCGCGTCGGTCAGCGCCAGCAGTTCGCGGCGCAGGTCTGCAAGGTCGAGGGCCGGTCGGTCCGTCGCCGCCAGCACGAAGATCTCCTCGATGGTCTCGAGGGTGCAGGACAGGTCGGCCGGCAGTTTCTCGGCTTCCTTGTAGTCGGCCATGGTGCCGGCCAGCAGGAAACCGATCAGGAATACGCCGGAGGTCAGGATGATGCCGACGTCCGAGAAATCGATCAGGCCCTCGAACCCCAGCACGTGTTCGAGGAACAGCTTCAGGCCGAGCAGGGCCAGTACGACCGGCAAGGTCGAGACCATCAATTTCCACTTCAGCACGCAACCTCCCCCCGGGTCCTGCGATCATAGCCAGGGCCACTGGCTGCCTGCTTCTAGCATGCGGCCGCAGACGACGCGCGTCGATAGTCCAGCGAGACCTACCCCATGACTGCAGAGATCCCGAACGACGAGTCCGCCGGCAAGCTGGTGAAGTACCTGCTGGACAAGGGGCTGGGAGGGTTCCCGCCGCTGTCGAGCGCCACGAACCTCGCCGATGAGTACCTGATCGATCGTGACTTCGACAGCAACGACGAGCGCGTGGCTGCGCTGATCAAGTGGGAGATGACCAAGAACTTCACGACCGGATTCATCACCGGACTCGGTGGCATCGTCACTTTGCCGGTCGGCGTGCCGTCGGCGCTCGGGGCGTCCTGGCTCATCCAGGCGCGCATGGCCGGTGCGATCGCGAGGATCTACGGCCACGACCTCGCCGAGGAGCGTGTTCGAACGTTGATCCTGCTCAGTCTGGCGGGCGACGTCGCGAAACAAGCCATGTCGGACCTTGGTCTCAACCTGGGCTCGAAGCTGCCGCAGTCGGCGATGAAGCAGGTGCCCGGTCGTGCCCTGGTGGAGTTCAACAAGCGGATCGGACTGCAGTTGCTGACGAAGGCCGGTCAGCGCGGCCTCGCGCAGTTTCCGAAAGCGATTCCCGTCGTCGGCGGCGTAGTCGGCGGTGCGTTCGACGCGGTGGTGTGCCGCATGGTGGGGCGGACCGCAAGGAAACTGTTCCGGCCGGTCGCCGACCTGTAGCAGCGGTCAGAGAAATTTTTCGATGATGGCGTGCACGTTCACGAGTGCCCGCAACTTGACGCAGATCAGGAACGTGCCGATCAGCTTGCGGTGCAGGAACATCGTGGCGGGCGGCGGTGAGCGCAAGCCCTTGCCGAAGGCGACGGCGAAGCCGAGGTCGCGCGCGCGAACGGCGAGGCCCGACGCGGCAAAATCGTAAGGCCCATGGTGTCCGAGCGGCTCGCACGCCAGCCGGATGATGTCCGCGGCATTGCGGATCATGGCTTCGGGATCGTCCGGGTGGGCGTAGCCGATCGCGAACATGGCTTCACGCAGGGCAGTGTCGTTGCCGGCGAGCATGGCGCGGCAGGCGTCGCGGTAGCTGGCAACCAGCGCGGCGGGGTACTCACCAGCGGAGCCCAGGTCGAGCAACGCCACCTGCTGCGTTGCCGGCAGGTAGAGGTAATTGGCGAAGTTGGGGTCGGTCTGCACGAAGCGGAACTCGAATAGTTCGCGGAACATCAGCTCATACAGCGTGCGGGCAACGGCGTTGCGCCGCGCCTGCGGCACGGCCTCGCTCGCCAGGGCTTCGAGCGGTTCACCTTCGATCCAGTCCATCGCCAGCACGTGCCGCGTCGTGAGCGTGCGATCGACGCGCGGCACGACGACCTCGGGCATGACGGCGACCAGCTTGCGGTAGCGCTCGAGGTGGCGGGCCTCACTCTCATAGTCCGTCTCGAGCTTGAGCTGGCGCTTCGCCTCGCGCGCCAGCGCGGGCACGTCCAGCTGCAGCGGCAGGAAGCCCAGGCGTCGCAGCAGCGTGGCGAGGTTGTCGACGTCGCTGTCCACGCTGCGTGCCACTCCGGGAAACTGGATCTTGAGCGCGAGTTCGCGGCCGCCGTGCTTGCGCGCACGGTGGATCTGGCCGATCGAGGCCGCCGCGACCGGAGTGAAATCGAAATGCGCGAAGTTCTGCTGCCAGCCCTTGCCGTATTCGCGGCCCAGCACGCGACGCAGCTGGCTGTCGGGCATCGAGTAGCCCTGCGAACGCAGCACGTCGAGGGCGCGGCGGAACTCCTCGGGCACGAGTTCTTCGCCTGACATCGAGACCAGCTGCCCGAGTTTCATGGCGGGTCCACGCAGCACCGCGAGCCTGCGCGCCAGCATTTCCGCGTTACCCGGGGTGAGCAGCGAAGCCGCCAGGTCGACCGGCTTGCCGCTCGACAATTGCCGCGCCGTGCCCACGGCTGCCGACAGTGCGAGCTCGCCGGTCAGCATGCCGAAGCGCAACGCCCGACCGAGGCGGGAAGTGGGGACGGCGCCGCTCTTGCGGTGGGTGTCGGCAGGCATGATTACGGCGAGACCTGGAGCGCGATGACCGTGGTACCCGGCATCGTAGACCGAAAAATCGCGGCGCGGGCCGGCGTCAGGTGTACGCCTGGTACTTCTCGAGGTAGCGCACGGGCTTTGACAGCGCGTCACGCCGGAACGGATCGCCCAGTTCCTGCGTCAGCATCATCTCGAGCACCGTGCATTTCCCTGCGGCCTGCGCCTGCACCGCAGCCTGCAGCGCCGGGCCGACGTCCGCCAGCTTGTCGACCGTTACTCCTTCGCAACCGAACGCCTGCGCGACCGCCGCCCAGCTCGGGCTGTCGAGATTGACGGCATTGAAGCGCTGCGAATAGAAATCGACGTGGTTCTTCTTCTCGGCGCCCCACTGGCCGTTGTTGAAGACGATCACCGTGACGCCGATCTTCTCGCGGGCGCACGTCAGCAGCTCGTTGAGGCTGATGCCCCAGGCGCCGTCACCCACGTACGCGATGGCCGGCCGCTCGGGCGCTGCGATCTTTGCTCCGCACGCCACGGGAAACGCGTAGCCGCAGTTGCCGAAGCTCATCGCGGCGAACATGGAGCGCGGCTGCTCGAAACGGAGGTAGGAATTCGCGACCGAGCAGACGTTGCCGATGTCCGTCGAGACCATCGCACCTGGCGGCATGGCCCGCTCGAGCTCGCGCAGCATCTGGCGGGGATGCATGAATTTCGAGCCCTGCGCGATTGCGAGCGAGAATGGATCGCGCTCGTGCGTCCATGCGCCGAGTTCCTGCTCCCACGCAGACTTCTCGGCCGTGATGCGCTGCGAGCGCTCGGCCTTGTTCGCGCGGCAGGCGAGCTCGCGTCCAGCGAGTCGCACGAGCAGGTCCGCCGCCGCGGCTTTCGCGTCGCCGTTGATGCCAACCGAGATCGGCTTGACCAGCCCCAGCATCTTCGCGTCGACGTCGACCTGGATGATCTTTGCGCTGGCCGGCCAGTAGTCGAGGCCGTGTTGCGGCAGCGTGCCGAACGGACCGAGCCGCGTACCCAGTGCGAGTACGACGTCCGCCTGGGAAATCAGCTGCATCGCGGCCTTGGAGCCCTGGTAACCGAGCGGGCCGCACCAGAGCGGGTGCGAGGCCGGGAACGAATCGTTGTGCAGGTAGCTGTTGCAGACCGGCGCGTGCAGCAGTTCCGCCAGCTGCACGGCTTCCTGCGTGCCGTCCGCAAAGATCACGCCACCACCGGCCAGGATGACCGGGAACTTCGCAGCAGCAAGCAGCGCGGCCGCTTCATCCAGCGCCCGGGCATCGCCGGGTCCGCGACCGATGCGCATGGGCGGCGCGATCACTGCATTGCATTCACCGTAGAAGAAGTCGCGCGGAATGTTGAGTTGTGCCGGGCCCCTCTCGAGCATGGCGCGGTCGAAGCAGCGAGCTGCGATCTCGGCCATGCGCTGCGGATTGTTGACATGACCCTGGAACCTGGTGATCTTCGCGAAGATCGGCAGCTGTTCCGTTTCCTGGAAGCCGCCGAGTCCCATCGTCATCGAGCCAGTTTCCGGCGTTATGAACACGACCGGTGAGTGCGCCCAGTAGGCGGCGGCGATGGCCGTGACGAAATTGGTGATGCCGGGGCCGTTCTGGGCGATGCACACGCCGTGGCGACCTGAAGCGCGCGCGTAGCCGTCGGCCATGTGCGCTGCGCCCTGCTCGTGCGCCACCGGAATGAACCGGATGCCGGCGGCCGGGAAGATGTCGAGGGCATCCATGTACGCCGAGCCGACGATGCCGAAGACGTCGGTGACGCCGTTGGCGGCAAGTGTTTCGACCAGGGCTTCCGAGGGAGTCATGCGCTGCGCGCCAGGTTTGCCACTCACGTTCTTCTCCTGGGGATGAAGGTCGTCGCGTCGACGGACCATTGTCCAGCGGCCAGTCCGTGGCGTCATCGTGACCTGCCGAAGGGGCGCAAAAAAATGGGCGGCCCGCAGGCCGCCCATGGTTTCGCTCTTGACGGAGTCGGACCTCAGGAAGCCGGAGCCGCCTCGGTCGTTACCGGAGCTTCGCCGCTGAGTTCCGGCGGGACGATCGCGGTCCAGGTCGAATCCGGATCGAACTTCTGGATCGTCTCGACGACCGTCGCCGTGTCCTCGCCCAGGTCTTTCTGGAAGACCACGCCGTCGTGATTGACGATGAAGGTCATCACGCCGCTGACGCCATAGTCGGCCGGCCACGCGATGCCCGCGAAACCTTCGGTCAGCACGCCCTCCTTGAAGTACTCGCGGGCGCCGCCGTTCGCATTGGCGCCCTGCGCATACAGCATGCGGTAGTAATAGCCGTGGTATGGCGTGCGCCCGGCAGCCGCATACCCCTCCGCCGCGGCACCTGCGACGAACGGGCCGGCCGGGCTCGGCGTCTCCCCCTCGGCGGTCGGCCAGTACAAGCCGTTGTGCATGCCTTCGTCGCTGATCAGCTTCAGCGCGTAAATGCCCGCCGGGTCGCCGTCACGCCCTTCGGACGCGTAGGCGTTCTGCGCGTTCACGTAGCCGTACATCACGTCGATGGCACCCAGCTCGTTCTCGCCCACTCGCCGGTAGATCACCTCGTCCGCGCCGGCCGCGCCGTCCCAGACCCACTTGCCGTCACGCTGCACCAGCGGGATCGGCATCGGCCACTCGTTGTCGCCGACGGTCAGCGTCATCTTGTCGCCGTCGGCCGCGAGTGTGTTCTTCGCCTTATACGACGCGAGGAAATCAGCACGGTCCGACTTGTCGGCTACGGGGTCGCCCGAAGACAACAGATCCTCGGTCCCGGGACCCAGCAGCTTGGCCAGCGCCGCGGTGTCGTCTTTTTCCAGCGCTGCGACGAGCGCGGCGACTGCGGCCTCGGGTGTTGCGAAGCCGGCAGCTTCATCCTTCTTGCCGGCGCAGCCAACGGCCAGCAATGCAAGTGCCACCAGCGATGCGGCCGTACTCGCGCGCACGATCTTACGTTCTATGTTTTTCATGTTCATGCTCCTCGCTCAGCGCGCCTTCTTCTTACCGCCACCGCCGCCCTTGCTGCGGGCGCCCTGCGGCATGCTCTGCTTGCCGCGCTGGCTCGCTGCGCCCGCGCTGCCGCGGTTGCTGTTCGCGCCCGACATTGCAGTGCCCTTGCGCGCCTTGTTGCCACCCTGCTGCATGCCGGGTGACGGGCGGCTCATCGGGGCTGGCTTGGCTGAGGGTTTCGGCGACGGCCGCTGCGCATTGCCGGCGCCGTAACCGCGATCGCCGCTCGGCATGTTCTTCGGCTTCGAGACCGGCTTCGAGATCGGCTTCGCTGCAGGTCTGGCCGTGGGCTTCGACATGCTCTGCGGCGAAGGACGGCTCGCCTTGTCCTTGCCCGCATAGGAGCCCTGCACCTTCGGCGCCGTCTTGTTCTGCGCGCTGGGCCGCGCATTCGAGGCAGGCTTCGAATAGCCCGGTGCGGCCGAGTTGATCCGCTCCTGTGGGCTCTTTGCCGAGGCGGGTCGCTTGTCCTTGCCCGCGTAGCCCTGCTGGCCCTTCCAGTTGCCGGCCGTCGCGTTGGATGCAGGTCGTTTGACGTCTGCCGGCATGGCTCGCGGCTGGCGCTTGCCGAGGTCGTTCAGGTCCGACCGGTTCGGCTTGGCCTGCGTGATCGGGCTGCTGGTCTTGCGTGCCTTGTTGTAGCCGCCGTTGTTGCCACCCAGGCCCGGCTTGCTGTCGAAGCGGTCCCAGTAGTTGTTGTTATTGCCGCCCGGGCGGTTGCCACCGGTGTTGACGTAGATGTTGCCGGTGTTCTGGAAGCCGCTGTTGTAGTTGGGCGGGCGGTTGTACCCGTTGCTCGGGTAGTACCCGCCGCCGTACGACGGGCGGTACGGATACGGCGGGTAATAAGGCATGCCGCCGTAGCCGTAGTTCGGGTAGTAGTAGCCGTTGCGATAGTCGTCGTCGTCGTCATCGAAAATTTCGTTGACGAGGATGCCGGCACCGAAGGCAAGCAGGCCCGTGGTGACCAGCGTGCCCGTGCTGTGACCCGACTTCTCGGTGGTGGTGGTCGTCGTCGCTGCGGGGGCGGTTGCCGCGGCAGGCGCCGGTGCGTAGACGGCCTGCGGGTCGTACGTCGGCACGTAGACCACTTCCGGCTTCGGCGGCTTCAGCACGACCACTTCCTGGCCTTCCTGCTGCTGCGTCTCGACGAGCATCGCCTCGGACGACTTCAGGTTGCCGACGTCCATGGCCTGCTTGCGCAGGCGCTGCACGGCAGCGAGCACGCCGGCCTGGTCGGCGACGAACGCCTGGCCCAGTTCGGTCGTCCAGCCCATTTCCATGCACATCATGTCGATGGTCTGCGGGAACTGGACGAGCGCGCGGATCGGCGGGGTGAACCCGGCCTGCGCGGCGCCGTCGTCGAGCGCCTTCCCTTCGAGACCTTCGTTGGCAATGAGCCAGTTGCCCGCGTCGAGCACTTCCTGCGGATTGGTCGAGGCGATCAGCAACTGCGACAGCACCGGGTCGGGATAGAGCGCGATCGGCGCAAGCAGCTCTTCGAGCGCTTCGGCTGTCCACGTGGCGTTGGCGACGTCGGTCACGCTGACGGGAGTGGGGACTGGCGCTGCCGGCGCAGCCTCGGGTGTTGCAGCGGGCGGAGTTGTCGTCGTGGCTGCGGGCTCTTCCTTCGAGCCGCAACCGGCGAGCGCCGTTGCGACACCGAATGCGAGAGCGATCGCCAGCGAACGGCGATCCAGGGCGCGAATCTTCATCAGGACCTCCCCCGCATCGGCGCGGGTCTTTTTTTCGACGCACGCATCCAACCGCCCCTTCCTGGCAGTCGTCACGTGTCTTTCCGCACCCCCGAATCGAAGCAGACTCTAGCACGGTGCATGCCGTTTGCCGTGGAGCGCCGACATTCCGCACCTGCGCAGTCGGTCTCTTGTGCACCAAATTTGGGCGGTGAATTCAGTCAATGCACTATTATCATGCGTAGAAGCGGTCTCAATCGAGAAGTACGGGTGATTTACGCCGGAGGTTGCGCGATTTTCGTGCGATGGCATAATTGCTGCATTCCGAATGCGCTTACAGACAACGCTGCAGGGCCGTCGCGGCGAGCGACCCTGAGCCTCCCTTTCGCTGCACGACTTCATCAGGAGACCCCATGACCACCGGTGCCGACGTCCTCAAGCTGATCGAGGAAAAGGGAATCAAGTACGTTGACCTTCGTTTCACCGACACGAAGGGCAAGGAACAGCACGTGACCGTGCCGACCCGCATGGTCGATGACGCCTTCTTCGAGGACGGCAAAGGCTTCGACGGCTCGTCGATCGCCGGTTGGAAGGGCATCAACGAGTCCGACATGATCCTCATGCCGGATGCGAGCACCGCCATCGTCGATCCGTTCTTCGAGGAACCGACGCTCAACCTGCGCTGCGACATCGTCGAACCGTCGACGATGCAGGGCTACGAGCGCGATCCGCGCTCGCTCGCGAAGCGCGCCGAGGCTTACCTGAAGTCGACCGGCATTGCCGATGCGTCGATCTGGGGCCCGGAAAACGAATTCTTCATCTTCGACAACGTGCGTCACGGCAGCTCGATGAACGGCTGCTTCTACGAAGTCGATTCCGCGCAGGGCGCGTGGAACTCGGGCGCGCAGCTCGAAGGCGGCAACCTCGGCCACCGCCCGACCATCAAGGGCGGCTACTTCCCCGTACCGCCGGTCGACACCTACCAGGACCTGCGCACCGCCATGTGCGGCGCGATGGAACAGCTCGGCCTCAAGGTCGAGGTGCACCACGCCGAAGTCGCCACCGGCGGCCAGGCCGAAATCAACGTCTCGGCCAATACGCTGGTGAAGAAGGCCGACGAAGTGCAGATCCTGAAGTACGCGATCCACAACGTGGCCGCAGCGTACGGCAAGACGGCCACCTTCATGCCGAAGCCGCTCGTCGGCGACAACGGCAACGGCATGCATGTGAACCAGTCGCTCGCGAAGGACGGCAAGAACATCTTCGCCGGCGACAAGTACGGCGGCCTGTCCGAGATCGCGATCTATTACATCGGCGGCATCATCAAGCACGCCAAGGCGCTGAACGCCTTCTCGAACGCCAGCACCAACAGCTACAAGCGCCTGGTGCCGGGCTTCGAAGCGCCGGTGATGCTCGCGTATTCCGCGCGCAACCGCTCGGCGTCGATCCGCATCCCGCACGTCATCAACCCGAAGGGCCGCCGCATCGAAGTGCGCTTCCCGGACAGCACGGCGAACCCGTATCTATGCTTTGCGGCGATGCTCATGGCAGGCCTCGACGGCGTGAAGAACAAGATCCACCCGGGCGACCCGGCGGACAAGGACCTCTACGACCTCGAGCCTGAGGAAGCGAAGAACATCCCGACCGTCTGCCATTCGCTCGACATGGCGCTCGAAGCGCTCGACCAGGACCGCGGGTTCCTCAAGGAGGGCGGCGTGTTCACGGACGACGTCATCGATGCCTACATCAAACTGAAGATGCAGGAAGTCACGCGGCTGCGCATGTCGACGCACCCGGTCGAGCTCGAGCTTTACTACAGCGTCTGAGGCGGCCACGCACCCGTGTTCCGGCCGGGCGGCCGATCGCGACCGCCCGGCGGGTCCCCCATCCATGACGCACTTCGCGGATCGCGGGTATTGTTTTGTCAGCGGAATCGCTTATCGCTATGCTGCGGGACCATGAAGACCTGGCTAGTGCTGCTTGGGTGCCTGCTCGCCTTCGCGAGTTCGGCTCAGTCGTCACGACGCGAAGTCTGGCAATGGAAGGACGCCAACGGCGTCACTCACTTCTCGGACTATCCTGCGCCCGGCGCCCGCAGGATCATCCTGAACGGGTCACCCTCGAGCACGACGGCGGCGAGTCCCGCCTCGGCCGCGGCTGCTGCCAGGTCCCCGGCACAACCCGCGGCGACCGAAGTCGTCTACGACCGGCTCGAGATCTGGTCGCCGGAGAGCGGCGCCAACTTTTTCGAGGCCGACTCCGTCGTCAACATCCGCATACGCGCAGAACCCGAACTGGGGCCCACACATCGTCTGCTGACCTATCTCGACGGAAAACTGCTGCCAGGCGAGAACGCCCTGGAACATTCGCTGAGGAATGTGGATCGCGGCGTGCATTCGGTGACGAGCGTGATCGTCAGCCGGGACGGCAGGGAACTCATCCGCAGCGAGCCGGTCGTCTTTCACGTACGGCAACCGTCGCTGCCCAATCCACGCAGCCAGGGTCCGGCCCTCCGACCGCCGCAACCCGTGCCCATGCCGCGGCCGCCTGCAGCGCCCAGGGGCGGCTGAACCCGATCGTGACCGCGTCGGGCCTCCCCGGGGGGGCGTGACGTGGCCGCCGAACTTCGGGCCGTCGCGCGACCGACGCCGGCAGAACTTACCGCTCTACTCGACAGCGTTGCCACGTCCATCGTCTGGCTGGATGGCGACGGCGCCGTCGTGCACCTGAACGAACCCGCCGAAGACCTGTTCGGCCTCAGCCGCAACCAGGCCATGGGTCGCGCCGTCCGCGACCTGCTGAAATCCAACGTCGAACTCGAAGGCGTCGTGAGCCGCGCGCGCGCGGCTGGCGCGCAGTACTCACGCCGCGAGATTCCGTTCGAAGCGGGCCCCGGCGCTGCCCTGCGCGTGCTCGACGTCACCGTCACGCCGTTCGATCTGCCGGGCCGCGTCGGCGGCGCGCTGGTCGAGCTCGCCGACACCACCCACCACCAGCGCATCACGCGCGAGAACGCGCTGCTCACGCAACTCGGTGGCAGCCGCGCGATGGTTCGCCAGCTCGCGCACGAGATCAAGAATCCGCTGGGTGGACTGCGCGGTGCGGCGCAGTTGCTCGAACGCCAGCTCAAGGAACCAGCGCTGCACGAATACACCGCCGTGATCATCGCCGAGGCCGATCGGCTCGCGGCGCTCGTCGACGCCCTGCTCGGACCCGGGCAGCCGCCGCGCAAGGAGCCGGTCAACATCCACGAGATCGTGCAGCACGTCGGCCACCTGCTCGCGGCCGAGGCACCCACGGGCGTGCAGATCGAGCGCGATTACGACCCGAGCCTGCCGCGGCTGCGCCTCGACCGTAACCAGATCATCCAGGCACTGCTCAACCTGGGACGCAATGCGATCCAGGCGGTCGGCGAGCATGGTCGCATCGTCCTGCGTACCCGTGCGCTGACCAATGCCAGCATCGGCAGTCGCCGTTACCGTGTCGTCGTCGGCATCCAGGTCGAAGACGACGGCCCCGGCGTGCCGGTCGAACTCAAGGACACGGTGTTCTATCCGCTCGTCACGGGGCGCAAGACCGGCACCGGTCTCGGCCTCGCCGTCGCGCAAGACCTGATCGGCCGTCACGACGGCCTCATCGAATTCGACAGTCGCCCGGGTCGCACTGTCTTCACGATCCTGCTGCCATTCGACGCCAATGAACCGACCGCCGGCACTTGACGTCTGGATCGTCGACGACGATGCATCGATCCGCTGGGTGCTCGAGCGGGCACTGAAGCAGGCGGGCATGTCGCCGATTGCGTTCGAGGACGCCGACAGCGCGATGGCCGCCTTGCGCCGTGGCGAGCCCGACGTGCTGGTCACCGACATTCGCATGCCCGGCAGGAGCGGGCTTGAACTGCTCGACGACGTGCGCACGCGGCGGCCGAAGCTGCCCGTGATCGTGATGACCGCGCACTCCGATCTCGACAGCGCCGTCGCGGCCTACCAGGGCGGTGCGTTCGAATACCTGCCGAAGCCGTTCGACATCGACCAGGCCGTCGAACTGGTGCGACGCGCAGCCACGCAGCAGCAGGCCGTCGAGTCGGCCTCCGAGTCGCGCCGCATTCCGGAGATGCTGGGCCACGCGCCGGCCATGCAGGAGATGTTCCGCGCGATCGGCCGGCTTTCACGCTCCAGCATGACGGTGCTGATCACCGGCGAATCGGGCACCGGCAAGGAGCTGGTCGCACGCGCGCTGCATCGCCACAGTCCGCGCGCCACCAAGCCGTTCATCGCGCTCAACACGTCGGCGTTCACGGCCGACCTGCTGGAATCGGAACTGTTCGGCCACGAGAAGGGCGCGTTCACGGGCGCGACCGAACTGCGTCGCGGGCGCTTCGAGCAGGCGGACGGCGGCACGTTGTTTCTCGACGAGATCGGCGACATGTCGCCGCAACTGCAGACGCGCCTGCTGCGCGTGCTGGCGGAAGGCGAGTTCTATCGCGTCGGCGGCCAGTTGCCCGTGAAGGTGGACGTGCGCGTCATCGCCGCCACGCACCAGGATCTCGAAGCGCGCGTGCGCGAGAATCTTTTCCGCGAAGACCTGCTGCATCGCCTCAACGTCATCCGCATCGAAGTGCCGCCGCTGCGCAATCGCCGCGAGGACATCCCGGAGCTGCTGCAGCACTATCTCGACGTCGCGGCGCTCGAACTCGGCGTCGCGCCGAAAGTGCTGTCCGAGGAGGCGGCGCGCGCACTTGCGGCCTTCGACTGGCCCGGTAACGTGCGACAGCTCGTCAACGCGTGTCGTCGCCTCACGGTGCTGGCGGCCGGGCGCGAGATCAAGGCGAGTGATATTCCGGCCGACCTTGGCGGGGCCGGTGCGGCGGCGGCGGCCAGCGGGGCGGAGTGGTCGGTGGCGCTCGCGAGCTGGGCGCAGGCGCGCCTCGTGAGCGGCGGCTCACCGCTGCTGGACGATGCGCTGCCGGAGTTCGAGCGCACGTTGCTGCGGGAAGCGCTCAAGGTGACTCGCGGCGGTCGCCAGGAAGCGGCGAAGCTGCTCGGCTGGGGCCGCAACACGCTGACGCGCAAGCTCAAGGAACTCGGCATGGACGACGTCTGAGCGAAGCGGCCGGCTCCGTCTCACTCCAGCGTGACGACGACCTTGCCGCGCGCTCGCCCCTGCTCGAGATAGCGGATCGCTGCGGCGGCCTCGCTCAGCGCGTAGCGCCGGTCGATCACTGGCAAGACGGTCCCGGAACTCATCAGCTCGGCAAGCCGCTGCATGTCCTCGCGCGTGAGCTTGGCGAGGAACATCCCCATGTCCTGGCTCACGAACGGCGCAGTCACCAGCGCCTGCAACGGTTTCACCATCGGGCCGAGCCACTTGCCCGCTTCCGGACCGCCGCCGCCGATCAGCACGTAGCGGCCATCGGGCTCGAGCACGCGGCGGTTCTCGGCCAGCGAGCGGTTGCCGACGTTGTCGAGAATCACGTCGTAGCGCACGTCGACGCTGGTGTAGTCATCCCTGGTGTAGTCGATCACGTGGTCGGCGCCGAGTGAGCGGACCAGCTCGACGTTGCGCGTGCTGCAGACGCCGGTGACCTCCGCGCCCATCGCCCTGGCGATCTGCACGGCGAAGGTACCGACGCCACCCGAGGCGCCATTGATCAGCACCTTGTCGCCCGCCTCGAGCCGGCCCGCGTCGCGCAATCCCTGCAGCGCGGTGGTCGCGGCGATGGCGACGGCTCCTGCCTGTTCGAAGCTGACGTTGGCCGGCTTGAGTGCCACCGCGCGGTCCTGCTTCGCGACCACGTACTGCGCGAGCGCGCCGGAGCGACCGCCGAAGACCTGGTCGCCCGGCCTGAACCGCGTGACGTTGCGGCCCACGGCTTCGACGGTGCCCGCGAAGTCCACGCCGAGCCGTGTGTCCTGCGGCTTGCGCAGTCCGGAGCTGAGCCGCATCAGGTAGGGCGTGCCGCGCATGTAGTGCCAGTCGAGCGGGTTGACTCCCGCCGCGTGCACACGGACGAGGAGTTCGTCGTCGCCGGGCACGGGTTTCTCGACGTCCTCGAGCCGGAGCACGTCGGCGGTGCCGTAGTCGCAGTAGACGATGGCCTTCATCGGCACCCCGGGTGCTGCAGCCTTGCCGCAATCGTTGTCGGAGAGCCAGTAACCCACGGCGACAGCCAATATCGCTACCAGGGGAATCGCCAAGGCGATCCACCCGAAGACACGTTTCAGTTGCATCGGCGTTCTCCTCAGCAGGCGCAGGCCTGGACCGACTTCTTCGGCGCGTCGAGACTGCCGATCAGCTCGCCGACCGATTCCATCCTGTTCGCCGCGAGATACGCAGCGATGCCGTCATTGATGCGCTTGCAGCAGTGCGGCTCGTAGAACAGCGCGGTCCCGACGCCAACGGCCGTCGCGCCCGCGATGATGAACTCGAGCGCGTCGTCCGCGCCGCAGATGCCGCCCTGGCCGATGATCGGCACGTTGTGCGGGCGCGCGACCTCGGCGACCTGCATCACCTTCAGCAGCGCGATCGGCTTGATCGCCGGCCCGGAAAGACCGCCCTGGATGTTGCCGATGACCGGCTTGCGCGTCTTCACGTCGATGGCCATGCCCATCACGGTGTTGATGACCGCAAGCGCATCGCTGCCTGCTTCGATGCAGCGCCGCGCGTTTTCCCGGATGTCGGTCTGGTTCGGCGACAGCTTCGTGATGAGCGGCTTCCGCGTCACGCGCCGGCACGCTTCGACCACGCGGGCCGACATGTCGGGCGAATTGCCGAACTGCACGCCACCTTCCTTGATGTTGGGACAGGAGATGTTCAGCTCGATCGCGTCGATCGGCGACGCGTCGAAGCGGCGCGTCACCTCGACGTAGTCCTCGATCGTCGAGCCGCAGACGTTGGCGAAGAACGCCGTCTCGGTGAAGTCGAGCGTGGGCAGGATCCGGTCGATCACGTAATCGGCGCCAGGATTCTGCAGGCCGATGGCATTGAGCATACCCATCGGCGTTTCGTAGACGCGATGCGCCGGATTGCCGAGTCGCGGCTCGCGCGTCGTGCCCTTCAGCACGATCGCCCCGGCGTCGCGGTTCGAGAACCCTTCCACCCGCGTGTACTCCTCGCCGAAACCGACGCACCCGGACAGGAGGACGAGCGGAGAAGCGAGCCGGAGACCGCAGAAATCGACGGCCAGCGACGGATTCAGGGGGACGTGCATGCCTGAATTGTAAATGAAATCATCGTACCGCCCGACGGCGGGGTGGGCCGGACGAACGCCGCCCCGGCTTGTTGCGGGCGACCTCAGCCCGCAATGAAGCGATTGAGGTGCTCGATCGTCTGGTCCTGCTCTTCGATCACCACGCGCACGAGGTCGCCGATCGAAATCATGCCGATCATGCGTCCGTCCTCGACGACCGGCAGGTGACGGATCCGCTTCTCGGTCATGACCTGCATGCAATGGCGCACGCCATCGTCGGGCGTGGCCGTCACCACCGGTGTGCTCATGATCTGCCAGATCGGTGTCTCGGCCGAGGAACGGCCAAGCAGGATCACCTTGCGGGCGTAGTCGCGTTCGGAAACCATTCCGACGAGGTCGCCGCCGCGAGTGACGGGCAGCGCGCCCACGTGCTTGTCCGCCATCATCTGGATCGCTTCGAGCACCGGTTCGTCGGCATCCACCGACCAGATCGCGTGTCCCTTGCGTCTGAGCAGTTGCTTGACTTGCACCATGCGAGAATCCTCCGGTCAGTCCCTGCGCGCGGGGCCGTCCCGCGAGCGTCGCACCCGATTCTATGCCACTGCACGTCGTCCTGGTCGAACCTGAGATCCCGCCCAACACCGGCAACGTCATCCGGCTGTGCGCGAACACGGGTGCCACTTTGCACCTCGTGCAGCCGCTCGGGTTCCGGCTCGATGCGCGATCCGTACAGCGATCCGGCCTCGATTACCACGAACTGGCCGAGGTCCGCGTCCATGCGGACTTCAGGTCCTGCCTTACGTCGCTGGCGGCCGCGGGGAACAACGGTGATCCAGCGCGCTGGTACGCGCTGACGACCCAGGGGCAGGCCGACTACGACACGGTGAGCTACGCGGCCGGGGATGTCGTCGTGTTCGGTCCCGAGACACGGGGGTTGCCGGAGGCGGTGCTGGGGGACTGTCCGCCCGGGCGGCGACTGCGGATTCCAATGCGACCGGGCGCCCGCAGTCTGAACCTGTCGAACGCCGTGGCCGTGGTCGTCTACGAAGCCTGGCGGCAACTGGCCTGGCGCTGAGACTGCTACCGCACCCGCGGGCGCAGCAAAGGCTGCAGCGGTGCGGGGGCGTCGCCCGGCCGTGCGGCTATTGCGTTTCCGACTTCACGGCGCGGCCCATGAGCGCGGCCACGGCTTCACGCGGCGGCAGGCCTTCGTAGATGACGCGGCAGATCTGTTCCGCGATCGGCATTTCGACCTGGTGATTGCCCGCGACGTTGCGGACGGCCCGCGCCGCGAGCACGCCTTCGACCACCTGCCCGATTTCGCGCTGCGCTGCGGCCGTGGTCTTGCCCGCTGCGAGCGCAAGGCCGAAGCGCCGGTTGCGTGACTGGTCGTCGGTGCAGGTGAGCACGAGATCGCCGAGCCCGGCGAGCCCCATGAAGGTGTCCTTGTCCGCCCCGAGCGCGACGCCAAGCCGCATCATCTCGGCGAGGCCGCGCGTGATGAGCGCGACGCGAGTGTTGGCGCCGAAGCCGAGGCCGTCCGAAATGCCGGCGCCGATCGCCAGCACGTTCTTCGTCGCACCCCCCACCTCGACGCCGATGACGTCGGTCGACGCGTAGGCGCGGAAATGCTGGCCGGAGAGCGCGCGCGCCAGTGCCAGCGCGTAGTCCTGGTCGCGCGAGGCGACCGTCATGGCGGTGGGCAGGCCGAGCCCGACCTCACGCGCGAAAGTCGGTCCCGACAACACGGCTTTCGGCACGGCGATGCCCAGGACTTCGTTCGCCACCTGGTGCGGCAACTTGCCCGAGTCGAGTTCGAAGCCCTTGGTCGCCCACGCGACGCGCATGCCGTCGCGCAGCAGCGGGGCGACGTGCACGAGGCATTCACGGAATCCGTGGCTCGGCACGGCGAGCAGCAATTCCTGCGCCGCCGCGACGGCACGCGCGAGGTCGGACTCGACGCGCAGCGATTCGGGAAACGGCGTCATCGGCAGATAACGAGCGTTGCAGCGCGCGGCCGCCAGCGCTGCCATCTGCGCGGCGTCGCGACCCCAGAGCACGGTGGGATGTCCGGTGCGCGCCAGGTGCACGGCCAGCGCCGTACCCCATGAACCAGCGCCGAGCACGGCCATCGCTGGACGTGCCACGGCTTCGATCGCCGCATCCTTCGAGGTCGTCACGCGACGACTGCGGCGCTGCTCAGTTGACCGTGGTGGCGCTCGGTTGCTGTGCAGCCGCTTGCTGTGCAGCGCGGGCATGCAGGGCTTCGAACGTCACCAGCGGCAGCAGGAACGGCGGGAAACCGCCCTTCGTCACCAGCTCGGAGACGGTGGAGCGCGCGTACGACAGGAGGTAGTTCGGCGCCATGATCGAGAGCACCTGCGCGACGTCGGTCGCGACCAGGTTCCTGACCAGGAACGCGCCGGCCTGCTGCAGTTCGAGCAGCCAGACCACCTTGTCACCGGCCTTGGCCTCCAGATGCACCTGTACGACGACTTCGTGCAGGTCCTGTGCAAGGGCGGTCGCGCGGGTGGAGATGTTGAGGTTCACCGCGGGCTGGCCTTCGAGGCCGCCGACGAATGGACCGTGCGGGGATTCGAACGAACAGTCCTTGAGGTAAACGACCTGCGGCGTCACCACCGGGGCATTGGGGTCGACGGCGGGCGTTGCGGCGTTCTGGTCGGTCATCGCGGAATATTCCTTGTTACTTCGTGGATCAGGCGCGGCCGAGCAGCTGGTCGAGCTCGCCGGCCTTGTCGAGGGCATAGAGTTCGTCGAAGCCGCCGACGTGGCGGTCGCCGATGAAAATCTGGGGCACTGTGCGGCGGCCGCCGCTGCGCTTCAGCATCAGGTCGCGTTGCGCGGGGTCTTCGTCGACCTTTACCTCGCTGAACGTGGCGCCCTTGCGCTGCAGCAAGCCACGCGCGCGGTCGCAGTACGGGCACCAGCCCGTCGAATACATCGTGATTTCCGGCTGCGCGGTGTCGTTCATGCCTTGGCTCCGTCGCGCCTGGACTTGCCGCTGCCTTCCTTGACGAGCGGCAGGTTCTCGGCGCGCCAGGCCTGCACGCCGCCGCGGAGGTTGACCACGTTCGTGAAACCCTGCGCCTGCAGCACACGGGCTGCCGCGCTCGAGCGCATGCCGCTTTCGCAGCACGTGATCACGACCTTGTCCTTGAAGCGCTTGAGCGTCTCCGCGGCCTGCGCGACCTGGTCCTGCGGCACGTGCCGGGCATCCAGGATGTGACCGGAGTCGAACTCGGCCTGCGAGCGGACGTCGACCAGTACCGCGCCTTGGTTCATCAGGCGCACGGCTTCGGTGGGACTGACGGCCTGCCCACCGGAGCGGGCACGGCTGAATTCGTACGCGGCGATAGCCAGCGCGAGAATCACCGTGCCGCCCACCAGCAGGGGATGGCGGGCGGCATATTCGAGAAGACGATCCATCAGGGAGACCGGCGCAAAGGGGCGCGAATTATAGCAGTCCCCGCCGACAGGCTAGACTTGCGCGGATCCGCCGCCCCTGTCGCCTCGGCAAATTGTCCCCAACACCGCCTGATGCCAGCACTTTTCGCCACTGCACCGACCTGTTCGTCGCGAGTCCGCCCCCCGGCGCGACGGGTGCGCGCGCGGATCGGCCGGGTTCTGGCCGGGTTGGTGGCGGCAGCGCTGGTCCTGGCGCCCGGGCCCGTCCTGGCTGCCGTGAAGCAGACGCCGGCGCAGAAAGAGGCCGAGCTGCGCAAGCTCAACCAGCGGATCGACAAGGTCCGCAAGACCGTCAACGAGGACGTGCAGAAGCGCGACAAGCTGTCCGGGCAGCTGCGCGAGGCCGAACTCGGCGTGCAGTCGGCGCGCAAGGAACTCGACGAAATCCGGGCGCAGCGCCTGGTGGTCGAGGCGCGCGTGCGCGAGCTCGAAGCGGAACAGTCGCGCCGCGTACAGGAGCTGGATGGGGAGCGGGCCGAGCTGGCGGGTGAGCTGCGGACGGCCTATGTCAACGGCCGCGAGGAGCAGCTGAAACTTCTTTTAAATCAAGAGGATCCTTCGAATTTCGGGCGCATGCTGGCGTATTACGGCTACTTTGGCCGCGCCCGGGCGGACCGCATTCGCGGCATCCAGGACCAGCTCGAGCACCTGGCGCTGGTCCGCGAAAAGATCGTGGCCGAGAAGACCCGGCTCGAGACGCTCGAGCAACAGCGCGAGCAGCGGGTGGCCGACCTCAAGGCGTCGCAGGACCAGCGCGCGCGGGCCGTGGGCGCGATCAACCAGCAGATCAAGACGCGGGGCGGCGAGCTGAAGCAGCTGCAGTCCCAGGCGAAGACAGTCGAGCGGCTCATCACCGAGTTGCGCCAGGCCATCGAACGTTCGCAGCAGGCCCAACCCGCGCGCAAGGGCGGTTCGACGGGCACCGTGGCACAAAAGGCTCCGTTCGAGCCCCTGCGCGGCAAGCTGCCGTGGCCGGTACAGGACGGCAAGGTCATTGCCAGGTTCGGCCAGTCGCGCGCGGGTGGCTCGATGCGCTGGCAGGGCATGCTGATCGGGACGGAGCGCGGTGCCCGGGTGCGCGCTCCGTATGCGGGGCGGGTCGTGTACGGCGACTGGCTGCCGGGCATGGGGCTGATGCTCGTCATCGATCATGGCGGCGGCTACATGAGCCTCTATGGTCACAACGAAGAGCTGTTCCGCAAAGTCGGCGATCCCGTCGTGGCCGGCGACGTCATCGGCTCCGTCGGCGACTCCGGCGGCCACAGCCAGCCAGCCCTGTACTTCGAGGTCCGTCGCGGCAAGACGCCGGTTGACCCGCAGACCTGGCTCACCCGGAAATAGGCTCTGCATCACGGTTTGGCCCCCCCTGTTTTCTGGATGATTCGATTCTGGATCAATGTATCGCCCAGTGGATGGGCTGGGATCGATGGCTTCAAACGCAGAAATACTCGGCGATGCGCCGGCGCCGCTGAACGGTACATCGCTCGACCCGTATGGGCAACTGCTCAAGATGCTGTTGCCACGCGCGCACTCCATCGTCGTCTACGACGGCCTCGGCCTGGTGCTCTGGGCCAGCGAAGACAACGACGACCTGGAACTGCAGGCGCTGCAGCAGCACGCCCAGGCCACCGAACTCACGACGCCAGGCGCCCTGGGTGCGGGCATCGCGGAGCCGCAGCCCGGCGAGCAGGTGGCCTACCTGTTCCTGCTGCGCGACGGCGCGGGTGACATGCTGGGTAGCGTCGGCATGATGAGCCGCGAATCGCCCCGCGATCCCCGACCGTTCCCGCTGGTGCATGGGCTGCTGCGTCCTGCGCTGCAGTGTCTCGAGCGCGAACTCGCGTCGCAGTCCAGCATCGGCAACCTGCAGCGCAGCCTGGTCGTGCGCGATCGCGACCTCGAACTGCTGCTCGGTGCCGCACAGGACGAGTCGGAGGCCGGCAATTCGACGGACGACTTCGCGAAGCTGGTCCAGGGTTGCGTCGACCACCTGGGCTGCGCCGTCGGCGCGCTCTTGATCCCGGACAAGAACATCGCTGTCTGCCGCACGGCAACCGACGTACCGCCGCGGGCCGGCGCTGACGTCCTGACGCGCACGCATCGCCAGGTGCTCGGCTGGGCCCAGCTGCAGCGCCAGACGATGACGTCCAACGCGCCGCACGATTCCGGGCCGTTTGCCCGGATTCCGTACAAGATTCTCGCGTGCCCCGTGATGCACGGCGCCCAGCGTGTGCACGGCGTGCTGGTGCTGTTCAAGCGCCTGCAATCCCCGGATTTCGACCTGCGCCAGGTGCGCATCGTCGAACTGCTCGGGCGTCGCGTCGCGTCCATCCTGATGAACTCGTACGACCCGACGTCGGGCCTGCTGACGCGACCTGCGTTCGAGAAGCGCGCCAACGCCACGCTGACGCCACAATCGCTGTCGAAGGACAACTGCGTCATCTACGTCGACATCGACCGCCTGCACGTGCTGAACGAGAACCTGGGCATGCACGTGGGTGATTCGGTGATCGTGCGCGTCGCCGAGGTCATCCGGCAGAGCCTCTCGCCGCGCATGCTCGCAGCCCGCATTTCGGGCGACCGGTTCGCCATCTTCGTGCCTGAGACGTCGGTGGACGCCACCCACGACATTGCGGATAACCTGCGGCAATCGTTCGAGCGGCTCGGGTTCCTGCGCGAGCGGCAGCAGGTCGAGGTGACCGCCAGCTTCGGCGTGGCGAACGTCGTCGAGGGCAACCATCCGCTGTCGCATGCGCTCGCGTCCGCCGAGATCGCCTGCAAGGCCGCGAAAGACCGCGGCCGCAACCGGGTCGAAACGTATTACGACGGCGACCAGAGCATCGTGCGCCGCTACACCGACCTGACGCTCATCGGTACGGTGCGCTCGGCCCTGCTCGACCAGCGCTTCCGGCTCGAGGCGCAGACCATCGTGCCGCTGAACGGCGCGCCCGCGACGCCGAAGTTCGAGCTGCTGCTGCGCATGAACGACGAGAAGGGCGTCAGCGTACCGCCGGAAAAATTCCTGTCGGCCGCGGAGCGCTACCAGCTCGCGCCGGCCGTCGACCGCTGGGTCGTGCGCCGCACGATCGAAATGCTGGCGCCCCATGCCGCGCGGCTGCACGAGATGCAGGCGTGTTTCGCGGTGAACATTTCCGGGCAGTCCCTCGGCGACGCGGACTTTGCCGTGTTCATGGACACTGCGTTGCGCGAGAGCAAGCTGCCGCGCGGACTGTTGTCGTTCGAGGTCACCGAGACGGCGGCCGTCGCGAACATCGTCCGGGCGGAGGCCCTGATCCGCCGGCTGCGCGAACTCGGCAGCGACGTCGCGCTCGACGATTTCGGTCGCGGGCTCAGCTCCCTCACCTACCTGAAGACGCTGCCGGTCACGCACCTCAAGATCGACGGCATTTTCGTGCGCGACGTCGTGACGGACGACCGCTCGCAGGCGATGCTGAGCGCAATTGTGCAGCTCGCCCGGGCCATGAACCTCAAGACGGTCGCGGAATGCGTCGAAAGCGAGGCGATCTGGCAGGCGACCCGGGCTCTCGGGGTCGAATACGGGCAGGGTTTTTCGATCGGACGGCCCACGCCGCTCGAGAAGGTGCTGGGCGCACTGGTTGGCGCTACCATGGACCGCTCCGCCGGGACCAAGACCGCCTGACCCAGTGACCGTCCGTTCGCACATCCTGCTGGCCGCCATGGCCGGCATTGCCCTGGGGTACGGCCTCGCCCGTGCGCCGCAGTGGTTGGCTGCCCCGCGGGCGGTCCCGGTCGACGTTGCCGTGGCGACCGCGAAGCCGGTGGCCAGCCATCAGCTGCTCGACGAAGTGGTGGGCCGCATCCGGCGCGAATACGTGCAACCGGTCCCCGACCAGGCCTTCGACCAGGCCGCAGTCAAGGGCGTCGTCGCCAACCTCGATCCGCATTCCGCTTTTCTCGACGCCGCCGAATACGACGAGATGCGGGCCGCGACGACCGGCAGCTACACCGGCGTGGGTATCGAGGTTTCGGTCCAGGACGGCCACGTGGTGGTCGTGACGCCGATCGAAGGCTCGCCGGCCGCGAAAGCCGGCGTCCATGCCGGCGACATCGTGCTTGCCGTCAACGACCAGCCGGTCACCGCCGACAGACTCGACGAGACGATCGGGCGCATGCGCGGCGTGACGGGTACGCAGGTCGAGCTGGCAATCGACCGCAAGGGCGAACCGGAGCCGCTGCGGTTCACGCTCGAGCGCGGCGCAGTGCACGTGCATTCGGTGCGCGCGCAGCCGCTGCCGGGCGGTTTCGGCTACGTTCGCATCACGCAATTCAGCGACTCCACGCCGGGCGATCTCGTGCAGGCCCTGTCGACGCTCGTGCACCCGGCGCCGCAGTCGGCGTTCCACCCGTTGCGCGGACTCGTGCTCGACCTGCGCGGCAACCCGGGCGGCGTGCTCGAATCCGCCGTGAGCATTGCCGACGCCTTCCTCGATTCCGGCGTGATCGTCCGCGCCGACGGGCGCACGCCCGAGTCCCGTTTCGAAATGTCCGCGACACCGGGTGATGCGCTCGACGGCCAGCCGCTGGTCGTGCTGGTCGACGGCGGCTCGGCGTCGGGGTCGGAGATCGTTGCCGGCGCGCTGCGTGATCACGGCCGCGCGACGTTGCTGGGCGAGCGCACCTTCGGCAAGGGCTCCGTGCAGACGGTGATCCCTTTGCGCGACGGCCAGGCGCTGAAGCTCACGACCTCGCTCTACTTCACGCCTGCAGGCACGTCGATACACGAACGCGGGATCGAACCCGACATCGCGATCGGTCCAACGGCAGCCGGTCCGGCACGGCACGCGCTGGTCGCGCCGATGCAGGATGCCGCCGTCCTCACGGCCCTCCAGTACCTGAAAGACCGTGGGCTCGGCACGTACTACGCCGCAGTCAAGACGACGTCAGCCGCGCAGCAGCGCTGAACCGGCGCCGATCAGCGCCCCGAGCAGCAGGACGAAGATCGGCAGCAGGCTCAGCCCGAACCCCATGCCGCGTTTCGCGGGATCGGTCACGTAGCTGCGCAGGTACACGAAGCGACCCACCAGGTAGACCGCGCCCAGCAGCGCGGCCCACGTGGGGCGCACGTAGTACGCGAACAGCCAGAGTCCCGGCAACAGCACGATCAACAGCTCGAGCGTGTTCATCTGCACGCGGAAATAGCGCTCGAATACGGGATGTCCGGTCACCGCCGGCCCGTTCACGCCGTACTTGCCGCGCGCCTGCCCGACCAGCGTCGCAAAATAGATGTACTGCAGGAGTGCGAGCAAGGCGACGATGGCGACGAATTCCATGGCTTCTCGATTCCGGGACTGCCGGGATGGATGTGAGGCCCCGCAGATTCCATTACCATCGCGCGCAGGTCAACCGACGGCGCCTTGCGCCGTCACGAAGGGAGCGCTCGACATGGTTGGATTCCTGCTGCGTGCTGCTATTTCGGCGCTGGGCCTGTGGGTGGCGAGCCAGTTGCTCGACGGGTTGCACTTCGCCACGCCGTCCAAGCTCCTGCTGGCCGCGGTGCTGCTCGGCATCGTCAACGCCTTCGTGCGTCCGCTCGCGTTCATCCTGACGCTGCCGATCACGATCGTGACGCTCGGCCTGTTCCTGCTGGTGCTGAACGCCGGCATGGTCGCGCTGGTGGCGTGGGTCGTCCCCGGCTTCACGGTCGCGGGTTTCTGGACCGCCGTGGGCGCCGCGGTCATCGTCAGCATCGTTTCGTGGGCCGCGTCGGGCCTGATCGGCTCGTCTGGCCGGTTCGAGAAGTTCCCGTCCAGCCGTTGAGCTGCAGCCGCTAGCAGTAGCGGTGCGGCATCGTTACCAGCACGACGCCGCCCAGCACGACGAGCATGCCGACCATCTGCTGTGGCCTGAGCGATTCACCCAGCACGAGCCACCCGAGCACCGTCGCGATGGCCGGGTTCACGTACGCGAACGTGGCGACGCGATCCGTACGCGCGTTTTTCATCAGCCACGTGAAGGCCGTGTACGTGATCGCGGAGGCGAACACGGCGAGGAACACGATCGCGCTCATCCCCCGCCATTCCCAGTGCCAGTCGGGCAACTCCCCGGTCAAGACGCCGGCTGTGCCGAGCATCAGGCCACCGACGAGCATGATCATCGCATTGAAAGCGATGGGACCGAGCTGCAGCACGGAGTTGCGGTAGACGATCGTGCCGGAGGCCCAGACGGCGGCTGCGGCGAGCACCAGCAACTGCCAGCCGACGTGCGGCGTGAGCCGCATTTCCTCGGGCCAGACCAGCAGCGCAACCCCGACGAAGCCCAGCGCCAGGCCGATCAGGCTCGGCACGGACAGCTTCTGGCCTTTCGGGCCGAGGGTGCCGAGCCCCGCGATCCAGAGGGCCATGCTCGCGTTGAGCAGCGCCACTTCGTTCGACGCAATGTACTTGAGCGCGAAAGTCGCCGAGCCACTGCTGAACGCGATCAGCACGAGCGCGAAGAAAAGAATCTGCCGCCATTCGTGCCGCGAGTCCGGCAGGCGGTTGCCGCGGTACAGCGCCAGGCCGAGCAGCAGGACGCCGGCGATCAGCGAGCGTAACGACGTGAACAGCAGGGGCGGCAGGTCGCTGACGCCGATACGGCCCACGAGGAAGCTCGACCCCCAGACCAGGTAGACGAGCGCGAAGCACGCGTACAGGCGTGCCCTGAAGCCGGTCATCGCCCGGGCCGTCGCCGGGCTTCGCGCCGTCTCACCATCCGTGCGAATTCATGCGGCTCGACTGGCGGCGACGCGATACAGCCAGAACGCTAGCCCGGCGACGACGACCAGGCCGAGCCCTTCGCCGAACTGCAGCCCCGACCCGAGGGCCATGATATCCGCGCGGCCCGACATCACGATCGGGATGGCGATGAAGATGCCCATCAGCGCTTCGCCCGTGATCAGGCCGGCCGCAAACAGGATCCCGTTCTGCTTCGCGCGTTCCGCCTGCGGCGAGTCGCCGCTGATGCCCAGCTTGCGCTCGACGAGGTAAGCGATCAGGCCGCCGCAGAAAATAGGCACCGAGAGTTCGAGTGGCAGGTAGATGCCTACCGCCACGGCGAGCACGGGTGCGCGAAACGGCGCTTTGACGCGCTTCAGGTATTCGTCGACGAGGATGATGCCGACGCCGATCAGCGCGCCGATCGAGATCATGCCCCACGGCAGTTCGCCGCCGAACATGCCCTTGGCGACGGAAGCCATCAACGTGGCTTGCGGGGCGATGAGCGCGTTCGGATGCTCCGCCGTGGGCGCACCGATGCCGTAGGCCTTGAGCAGCAGGTTGAGGACGGGCGCCATCACCAGCGCGCAGCTCGCCGCGCCGATCGCCAGCATCACCTGTTGCCGCCACGGCGTGGCGCCGACGAGTTGTCCGGCCTTCAGGTCCTGCAGGTTGTCGCCGCCGATGCAGGCCGCGCAGCACACGACCGAGCCGATCATGATCGCGGCTACGGGTCCGAGCGCCGCGCCGCGTCCCATCAGCACGACCAGCAGCAGCGACGCAAACAGGATCGTGCAGATGGTGATGCCCGAGACGGGATTGTTCGACGAGCCGACGAGTCCCGCCATGTACGCCGAGACCGACGTGAATACGAAGCCGGCGACGATCATGATCACCGTCATCACCAGGCTGATGCCGATGTTGTCGACGATGAGCTGGTAGAGGACGAAGAGCGGGATCGTGAACAGCACCAGGCCGATCAGGATCGCCTTCATCGGCAGGTCCTGTTCGGTGTGCGAGGCGGCCCGCGTCGCGCCGGCCCGCGTGGCTTCGAGGCCGCTGCGGATGCCCGAGGCGAGCGAACTCCGAATCGATACCAGCGCCCACATGCCGCCGACCAGCATCGCGCCGACGCCGAGGTAACGGACCTGCGCCGACCAGATGGCGTTGGCCATCGTCTCGGCGTCCGCGCCCGCGAGCTGCTGCGCCAGCGGCGCGTTGTCCTGCAGGAACCAGGCCGCGTAGACGGGAATCGCGATGCTCCACGAAATCATGCCGCCGATGAGGGCGAGCGCGCCGATGTTGAGGCCCACGATGTAGCCGACGCCGAGCAGCGCGGGGGAGAGGTTGGTGCCGAAGTACGCGAGCCACTTGCCGAAGAAGCCGCTGGCTGCCGCGGTGTCGGGGATCACGCGCAGGCCGCTGCCGGCCGCGAGCTTGGCGAGGCCACCGCCGAGCGCGGCCAGTCCGAGCAGTTTCACGCCCTGCGCCGGGTTGTCGCCGGCCTTGAGCACTTCGGCTGCCGCCACGCCCTCGGGGAACTTGAGGTTCTGCTCGACGATCAGCGAGCGCCGCAGCGGCACCGAGAAGAACACGCCGAGGATGCCGCCGAGGCCGGCGATCGCCAGCACCCAGAGGTACTGGAAGTCCGACCAGTGGCCGAGGATCACGAGCGCCGGGATGGTGAAGATCACGCCCGAGGCGATCGACGAGCCCGCCGACGCGCCGGTCTGCACGATGTTGTTCTCGAGGATGGTGCTGCCGCCGAGCACCCGCAGCACCGCCATCGAAACCACGGCCGCAGGAATGGCCGACGCGATGGTGAGCCCGGCGAAGAGCCCGAGGTACGTGTTGGCGGCGGCGAGCAGGACAGCCAGGACGATGGCAAGGATGATCGCGCGGGGCGTCAGTTGCGCGGGGGCCTGATCGTTGATCATGAATGCGTCCGGCGGGTGAGTTGCGGCATTAGAGAGGCCGGCCGCGGCAAAAGCAATGCCATGATCGGGTCGACCCGAATCAACTATCCAGATGAGCGTCAGCCATGACCAATCGAACCATGACCAGATCCATCTTCATCACCGGCGTCGGGGGCGGCATCGGCACTGCCACGGCCCAGCTCTTTGCCGCGAAAGGCTGGCGCGTTGGCGGCTGCGACCTGAGCACGGCGGTGGTCGAGTCGCTGGCGGACGCGATCGGACGCGAACGTTTCACGCCTTACATGGCGGACGTGCGTGATCGTGCTTCCCTCGCACACGCGATCGATGACTTCACCGCACGCTGCGGTGGCAAGCTTGGCGCCGTCTTCGCCAACGCCGGTGTGCTGTTCATGGCGCCTGACGATCAGGTCACCCCCGCACAGAAGGACCTGCAGGTCGACGTCAACGTCAAGGGCGTGCTGCACACGTTCGACGCGGCGCTGCCCCACCTCAGGCGCGCCGCGCCCGGCGCGCACATGGTCGCCATGGCGTCGACCTCCGCCGAGTACGGCTCGCCGCATCACGCGGTCTACAGCGCCACCAAGTTCTTCGTGCGCGGCTACACCGAGGCGCTCAACATCGAATACCGCCCGCAGGGCATCAACGTCTGCGGCATCTACGTCGCCTACGTCGACACCGGCATGGTGCGCAACGCGCAATGGCAGGCGGCGACGATCGAGACGATGGGCGTCAAGGCGCAACCGGAAGACGTCGCAGCGATCGTCTGGAAGGCCGTGCACGGCCGGCGCGCGCACTGGCGCGTGGGTCTCGACGCGAAGTTGTCGCACTACGCCGTGCGGCTGTTCGGCTCCTGGGTCGCGCCGATCTATGCGCGCATGATGCGGATCTGAGGCAGCGCGACCCACAGGACACTCCCAGGCGCGAATCAGCGCTGCTGGCAGCGGACGGTCAGTCTGCACCTGCGCAATCGCGTGCAACCGCAGTTGAACCTCTGGTCGCGTGGTAGTACATTCTGACTACCTTTAGGAGAGCCGCCTGTGTCCGCAACGAGCCTGAAGCTTCCGGACGACCTCAAGCGCCGCATCACCAGGCTGGCCGCCAGCAGCGGTCAGACTCCCCACGCGTTCATGGTCGAAGCGCTGGTGCGTGAGGCGGAACGGTCGGAACTGCGCCAGCAATTCGCTGCCGCAGCGGCTGAATCGGAGCGTGAGGTGCTCGGCAGCGGCAAGGCTCATTCCCTGGACGCCTCGTTCGACTACCTTGCCGCGAAAATCAGCGGCAAAAACCCGCGACGCCCACGGCCTCGTTCGTGGCGCGCGTCGAAGTAAGCGCCACGGCGCTCCGCGACCTGGAGCGCTTGTTCGATTTCGCCGCGGCAGCTGATTCCACGCGGGCGCTGGCGCAGCTTTCGAGCGTACGGGCGGCATTCGCGGTTCTTGCAGATCACCCGCTGCTGGGTCGAGTGGCCGAAGAGGGCCGGCGCGAGCTCGTGTTATCACGTGGCAGGCACGGCTACATCGCGAAGTATCGCTGGTTGCCGGTCGAGGACGTCGTGCTGATCCTGGCGGTCAGGCATCAGCGTGAAGCGGGCTACCTCGAAGAGCAGTAGTTCAGTCGCCGGGCGCGCTGCGCTGGCGCTGCTGCAACGTCGTGACGAACCGGGCGAGCGACGTCGAGACCGACCCGCGCGGCAGCGTGGCGTCGATCAGCTGGAACCGCCCACGCTCCGCCATGGCACGTTCAAGTGCCGCCGCGAACTCGCGGCGCGTATTCACACGCACGCCGACCCCGCCCAGCGGTGCGGCGCAGCCAGCGAAATCCCAATCGTCGAGCGCATACAGCGACGAACCCGGCTGGAACACGCGCAACATTTCCCAGCTGCGGTTGTTGAACACGACGACGATCGGATCCCAACCGTAGCGCCTGCAATTACCGAGTTCCCAGCCGGTCATCTGGAACGCGCCGTCCCCCACCAGCACCAGGGGGCGTCGTCCGGTTGCTGCCTGCAAGCCGAGTCCCGCCGGCACCCCGTACCCCATGCTGGCGTAGTAGCCGGGCGCGACGAGTTCGGAGTGGCCGATGTCGAACGCGGCGAACATGCAGTCACCCATGTCGGAGGCCAGAGGCAGGGGACCGTTGCGCGCGAAGGCGTCGTTGATCGCCGCCGTGATGTCGCCCGGCGACAGCGGAGCGTCATCGGCGACGAACGGGGCCACTGGTTGCGGCCGTACGTCGGGCAGGGCGCGAGGCTCGCGCCGCTCGCGGGCAAGGCGCGCCAGCAGGCCCTCGACCAGTGCCGCGAGCGGCACGTCCGGATACCTGTGGTGGCCAACGCCGACGGACCGGTTGTGCGCCAGGATCGTCGTGCGTGGAGCGATCATGTGTTCCGAGACGCCGAGGTTCGTGTCGCACGGCGTGACACCGAGCAGCAGCAGGCAGTCGGAGTCCTCGACCAGGCGCGTGATGGCGGGATCGCCGGCCGTGCCGAGGTACGCGCCCACCAGGGGCGAGTCCTGCGCCGACAGCAGGCCGTGTCCCATGAACGAGGTCACGACCGGGATACCCAGCTTGCGCGCCAGTTCGGCGACTGGTGCTTCGAGCCGGAAGCGCCGCACCTCCACACCCAGCATCATCACGGGAGACTGCGCGCGCGCAATGCGCTGGAGCACTTCGTCGACACAGTCGCTGACGGCTTCCATGGCTACGGCAGGCGCCGGCAGGGCACGAACTGCCTCGCACGACGCATCCACCAGGTCGCGTGGAAATTCGAGGTAGACCGGGCGCGAGTGCGTGATGCAGCTCGACAGCACGCGCGCGATGTCGTCCGGTGCGCGCCGCGGGTCGTCGAGCCGCGCCTGGTCACAGGTGACCTCGCGGTAGATGATCATCTGCGAGTCGAGCGTCTTCACCTGGTGGTGCAGCTTCAGCATGCCGCGCCCTTCGTGTGTTCCCGGCGCGCCGGACACCACGACGACGGGCACCTGCTCGGCATAGGCCGAGGCGACCGCATTGAGCATGTTGAGTGCGCCGGCGCCGTAGGTCACGAACGCCGCCGACGGCGCAGATGCGATGCGGGCAGCCGCGTCGGCGGCAAACCCGACTCCTGGCTCGTGGCTGAGCATGAACAGCGGCAGTCGCTTCGATTCATCGAGCGCCTTGAACAGCGGCAGCGCGAAATCGCCGGGGATGCCGAACGCCTGCTGGACGCCATGGTCGACGAGCGCCTGGATCAGCGCGTCTGCGAGTTTCATCGAGAGTTCCTGCCGTTAGAAACGAGTGATCAATTGGTACGCCTCGCCGTCCCGCGCGAGGTCGCGATCGCGTCGTTCCCGGATCCGGGCGTGCAGCGCCTCGCGCCGTGACCCGAGCCAGTCCTCGCGCGAGACCGGGCGATGCACGCCGGGCTTGTCACGCCGCGCAGCCTCGTCGCGACGATACTCGTCGAACTCCTCGTACGCATCGAGTTCGTGCTGCAGTTCGCGCAACAGCAGTTCCAGCATGATCGCGTCGTCCACGAGGCCCAGCACGGGCACGTTGTCCGGGACGAGATCCTCGGCGTTGGCAATGTAGGCGAGGCCGTCGAGCACGCGGCCGCGCTCAGGCTCGGGGAGTTGCCACTCCGGATCCTCCAGCATGGCCACCAGGCAGGCCACGCGGTCGATGCGACGCCGGATGAACGGCGAGCGAGCCGTCGCGCGCAGACGCTCCACCTCGGCGACAGCCGCAGCCGCAACCTCGTGCTGCGGACGCTGTCCATTGCGGTCCCGCACGCGATGCATCAGGGAGCGGAAGTAGTCGAGCTCGTCTTCCGAAAACTCGAGCGTCACGGTGAGCGCCATCGGTCACTCCTCGCGGTCCGTCAGCCGCCCTCTTTGCCCTTGATCGGATCCGTCGCGATGCCGACCTTGACCATGCCCGCGTTCTGCGCGTCGGCCATGACCGTGGCGAGCGACTGGAACTGCAGCGTGCGGTCGACGTGCAGGTGCAGTTCCGGCTGCGGCTTGCGCTGCGCTTCGGCGGCGAGACGCTCGACCATGCTTGCGCGATCGATCGGCACGTCGTTCAGGAACATCTTGCCGTCCCCCATCAGCGCGATGACGATCGTGTCCGGCTTTTCCTCGAGCAGGACGGTCGACGCCTGCGGCAGGTCGATCCTGATCTTGTGGGCGATCAGCGGCGCGGTGATCATGAAGATGATCAGCAGCACCAGCATGACGTCCACCAGCGGGATCATGTTGATCTCGGCCATCGGAGCCGAGTGTGGGGCGCCGCTGCCGCCACCAAGTCCACTGAATGCCATGGCCGTCTCCCGCAGGTGAGCTTCAGGCCGCCTGTTCCCGCAGGCGATGCGCGCGATGATGGTCCATCGACGAGGGCACGCGCGCACCGGTCGTGAGGTAGGCGAGCAGGTCCTCGGCGAACGCGTGGAAGCTCGCGATGATCACGCGGTTGTTGCGCACCACCAGGTTGTAGCCGAGCACTGCCGGTACCGCGACGGCGAGGCCCAGCGCCGTCATGATCAGTGCTTCGCCCACCGGTCCCGCCACCTGGTCGAGCGAGGTCTCGCCCGACGCGCCGATGCGCACCAGCGCGTGGAAGATTCCCCACACCGTGCCGAACAGGCCGATGAACGGGGCCGTACTGCCGACGGTCGCCAGGAACGTGAGACCGGTTTCCAGTCGCTCCGTCTCGCGGTTGATCGAGGAGCGCAGCGAGCGGTCGAGGAACTCGGCCCGGTGCAGCGTGCCCGCGACGCGCTCTTCGGTGAGGTGATCGTGATGCTCCATGGCGAATTCGCCGTCGAGCGCGATCTTGGAGAACGGCTCCCAGTCGGGCTGTTGCTCGAGGAATCCGAGGGCCTGGTCGGTCGGCGTCTTCCAGAACGTCGTCACGACGTGGTGCGAGCGCGTGCGGATCCGGATGACCCGCGCGGCCTTCAGGACGATGAAGTACCACGAAACGATCGACATCACGACCAGCAACCCGAAGACGAACAGCCCGACGGCGTCTGTCTGCTGCAGGAAGTTGGCGAAACTCATCGTGGTCAGGGCTTCGGTGGGATGCATGGCTGGATCCTGTGGTCAGTCTTCCAACGAGAACGTGATGGGGACGATGCACCAGGCGCGCAGTGGCACGCCGTCGCGCTTCGCCGGCTCGAATCGCCAGTTGCGCACCGCGTCGAGCGCCGCCTGGTCGAGGCCCGCGTCGCCGCTGCTGCTGCGAACGGCCGCGTCCTGGGGCCGCCCGTCCTCCCCAACCAGCACGCGCAGGCGCACCGTGCCCTCGATCCCTGAGCGCAGGCAGCGCGGCGGATAGACCGGCGGCTTCATGTCGACCAGCTTCATCTTCCAGTACACGGGGGTCTGCTCGACGGGGGCGGCCGCGGTCGAGTCGCCGTCCACCGTTCCCTCGGGCATCGCCGGGCCAGGCTCACCGGGCAGCAGTTCGTCGCCCATTTCGTATTGCTTGACCTGGGTGTCCGGCGGCACGGGATCCGTCGTGGGTGTGTCCACGAGGATGGGCACCGGGCGCGTCACCCTGGGCCGTTCCTGCTTGACCGAGTTGGTTGCGGTGTCCGGTGCCTGCTGCACGTCGTCCGGCAGGCGCGGCGGCGGCAGCTTGAGCAGGCTCACCTGGAAGACGGGCGGTGGCACCTCGTCCTGCGGGGGTTCGAGCTGGGCCAGGAAGAGCCGCCCGATGCCCGCGGCGTGCAGTGCGGTGACGAGCAGCAATACCGACGCGGCGCCCCAGGTCAGGCGTTCGTCGTGAACGTATCGGTCGATCCGCATCGGGTGCCAGGGACGTGCTGCGTCCAGCTGCTCCCTCGCTGAAACTGGATCGAATGTACTGGAAGAAAGCGCAGCCCGCGGCCCCGCAGCCTCAGCGGAAATGCCTATCTGGCGGTGGAATTGCCGAAGATGGGCTGCTACCAGCCGCAGGTCTCGCCCTTGTTCTGCTCCCTGAGCCAGTCCTGCAACGGCTTGAAGTATTCGATGATCGCCGAGCCGTCCATCTGCCGCGTGCCTGTCAGCTCATAGAGCGTGTCCTGCCACGGCTGGCTTGCACCCTTGGCGAGCATCGCGCTGAACTTCCTGCCCGCTTCCTCGTTGCCGAAGATCGAGCACTCCGACAGCGGACCCTTGTACCCAGCCGCTTCGCACAGCGCTTTCTGGAACTGGAACTGCATGATGAACGACAGGAAGTAGCGTGTGTACGGCGTGTTACCCGGGACGTGGTACTTCGCGCCCGGGTCGAAGTCGGTTTCGGTGCGCTCGACCGGCGGACGGATGCCCTGGTACTTCTCACGCAGCGCCCACCACGCCGCATTGTAATTCTCCGGCTGCACCTGGCCCGAGAACACCTGCCAGCGCCACTCGTCGATCATCTTGCCGAACGGCAGGAACGCGATCTTCTCCAGCGCCATCTTCATCTGCTGGTTGATGACTGCTTCCCTGCCGGGCTTCGATTCGGGCACCAGGCCGATCTGCGCGAGGTACGCGGGCGTCATCGACAGCGTGACCGTGTCGCCGATGGCTTCGTGGAAGCCGTCGTGCGCGCCGTTCTGGAACATCACCGGCTGGTCCTTGTAGCCGAGGAAGTAATAGACGTGACCCATCTCGTGATAGAGGGTCTTCAGCTCCTCGAGCGTCGGTCGCGTGCACATCTTGATGCGCACGTCGTCCTTGCCGTCCATGTGCCACGCGCTCGCGTGGCATTGCACGTTGCGGTCACGCGGCTGCGACAGCATCGAGCGTTCCCAGAACGTCGCCGGCAACGCCGGGAACGCGATCGACTGGTAGAACGCCTCGGCGGATTTCGCCATGCGCAGCGAGTCGTACTTCTGCGCGACGAGCGCGGAGTCGACGTCGAGCTGGCTCACGCCCGGATACGGCTCGAAGATGTCGTAGGCGGCATCCCATTGCTGGGCCCACATGTTGCCGAACAGGTGCGCCGGGATCGGCTTGCCCGCCGGCACCTTGTCCTCGCCGTACTTGGCCGCGAGCCTGCCGCGCGCGTAGCACTGCAGGTCCCTGTAGAGCGGCTCGACCTGCTGGTAGAGGCGTGCAGCTTCCCTGGTGAAGTCGTCAGCGGGCATGTCGTAACCCGAGCGCCACATTGCGCCCAGGTCCTTGTAGCCCAGCGTGTGCGCGCCGTCGTTCGCCAGTTCCGTGAAGCGGACGTAGTCGGGACGCAGGCCGCGCGCCTGGTCGTGCCAGCCTTTCCAGGCGTCGAGCAGCTCATCGTAGTTGCGGCTGGTCTCAAGCACGGTCTTCAGCTGCACTTCGTCGCGGCACTCCTTGCCGCCGTCCTTGCAGTACCTGGCCTCGCCGTACTTCGCTTCCATGCCTGCCAGGATCGTCGCGAGCTCGGCGCGCTTCGCGGGATCGTCGGGCGCCGGGGCCGACACGCTTTGACGCAGCAGGTCGATGGCGCGGCGCGATGTGGCGCTCATCGGCTTGCCGTCGAACTGCTTCGACTCCTCGACCGCTTTGCTGAAAGCTGCCAGGAGTCGCTCGTTGGCTCGCGCGCTGAGCCACTGTGTGTCGACCGTGATGTAGGTCGCCTGCGTCCAGCCGGCGGCATTGAGCTCGCGGTAGATGTCGGCGAACTCCTTGTTGAGTCGCGCGACGAACTCGTCGGCGGTTTCGGCCGAGGCGACGCCGAGCGGCGCGAGCGTGCAGAACGCGATGGCCACGCCCGCAGCCAGGCGCTTGCGCAGCTGACGGGACAGGGAACGCGGGGCGATGCCGCCGGTGCGGGTCGAGGTCATTGCGGTCTCCGGCAAGGGATTGCGCAAGACGGTGAGCCGCCTTGCGCGGAGGGTGGCAAGACTACCAAGAAACCGACGCCGCGCGCGCCACGGGAAAAGCGGACGAGCTTGCGCAGCGGCTTGCCGCCGCGTGTCATCAGTGCTTGATGTCCTCGGCGCCGTGCATCCACCGCACGAGCGTGCCGGACAGCGTCCAGAGCACGATCGCGAAGAAGAACAGCGTCCCGGCCAGGCCGCCGAAGATCGACAGCTCGCCGAGCGATTCGGCGTACGAGCCGATGATGCCGGCCAGCCAGTTGGCGACGAAATTGATCAGGAACCAGACGCCCATCATCAGCGAGGCGAGGCGCAGTGGCGCGAGCTTCGTGACCATCGAGAGCCCGACCGGCGAGATGCAGAGTTCGCCCGTGGTGTGGAAGAAGTAGGCGATCACGAGCCACCACATGCTGGCCTTGGCGTCGCCACCCTGCGACTCGAGCGCCGCGGCGACCATCGCGAGGAAGCCGATGCCGGTCAACACGAGGCCCATCGTCATCTTCTTCGGCGTCGCGGGATTGCGGCCGATCTCGCCGAGCTTGCTCCAGGCGACCGAGAACAACGGCGCCAGCAGCACGATGAACAGCGGGTTCAGCGACTGGAACCAGCCGGCCGGCACTTCGAACGTACCGATCATGCGGTCGGTCTTCTCCGCCGCGTACAGGTTCATGAGGCCGCCGGCCTGCTCGAACGCGGCCCAGAACAGCACGATGAACACGAACAGCATGAAGATCACGCGCAGGCGATCGACTTCGTCCGGCGTGAGCGGCTTTTTCTCGCCGCCCGCGAGCGCTGCAGCCCGGCGTGCGGCCGGCACCACGCCGATCTCGCCCAGGTATTTGCGCGCCAGCAGCAGCTGGATGATGACGGACAGGATCATGCCGACGCCGGCGGCGAAGTAGCCGTACGCCCAACCCCTGGCCGGGTCTTCGCCGAGCGTCGAGCAGATGAGCGGCGCCAGGAACGCGCCCGCGTTGATACCCATGTAGAAGATCGTGAACGCGCCGTCGCGACGGGCGTCGCCTTCGGGGTACAGGTCGCCGACCATCGTCGAGATGTTCGGCTTGAAGAAGCCGTTGCCGAGGACGAGCAGGACCAGGCCGATGTAGAACAGCTGCAGGTTGCCCGGAATCGCGGCCGCCAGCGTGAACTGGCCCGCGGCCATGACCAGGCCGCCGATGATCACCGACTTGCGCTGGCCGAGGTAGTTGTCGGCGAGCCAGCCGCCGAGCAGCGGCGTGAAGTAGACGAAGCCGGTGAAGAGACCGTACAGCTTGAGCGCTTCGGCCTGCGTCCAGCCGAAACCGGGGTTTGCAACCTCGACGCCTGCCACGAGCGACAGCACCAGCAGCGCGCGCATGCCGTAGTAGCTGAAGCGTTCCCACATCTCCGTCGCGAAGAGCAGGAACAGTCCTTTCGGGTGGCCGAGCCAGGTGCCGTCGGGCACGCCGGGTACTGCTGTACTGGACATTATTTTTCGCTGTTCCAATGGGTTGCGCCAGCGGGCGCGAGGCTGCAGAGTCTGGTGGATGTTGCGGTGCGGGGGCAAGCCGTGTCCCCTGATTCCTACCTGACGCCGCCCGCCAGTCGCTGCACGCGGCTGGCGATCAGGAGCAGGGCGGCACCCGCACCCAGCGAGACGAGTGCAATCTTCAGGTACTGGCCTGGCATCGACGCGACGTCCTGTGCATCGAACCCACCTGCAACGAGACCGGCGAGCAACAGGCCGAGCGACGTCGCCAGGAACCACAGTCCCATCATCTGGCCGACCAGGCGAGGCGGTGCGAGCTTCGTCACCGAGCTGAGACCCACGGGGCTCAGGCACAACTCGCCGAAGCAGTGCAGCAGGTAGGCCAGCAGCAGCCACTGCGGACCCGCGAGCCGGCCGCTGGCGACCACCGTGGCGGCACCCACCATCACCAGGAATCCCAGGCCGAGCAGCAGCAGGCCGAAGGCGAACTTGGCGGGAGCCGAAGGATCGAGGTTGCGCCGGCCGAGGTAAATCCAGAGTGCAGAAAACGCCGGCGCGAACAGCAGGATGTAGAGCGCACTCGGCGCCTGGAACCAGCCCGCGGGAATCTCGAAGCCGCCAACCATGCGATCGGTGAACCGTTCCGCGAAAAGGTTCAACGACGAGCCCGCCTGTTCGTAGCCGGCCCAGAACAGCGCGGAAGAAACGAAGAGCGCGAGCACGACCAGCACGCGTCGGCGCTCGGTGCGGTCGAGACCGGCGAACGTGAGCAGGTAGCCGAAATACCCCACGGTCACGACGAGGATCGCAACGGCGGTCCAGCGTGCGACATGCGTCGGGTCGAGCGTGATGATGCCTGCTGCAATCAGCACCGTGACGACAGTGATTGCAGCCAGCACGGCCACGACTCCGCGCCACTGCCGCTGGTCGGCGGCGAGCAGCGCGGGATGCGTGGGACGCGCTCGCTTGCCGGCGTCGCCGAGGTGATGACGCGTCAGCAGGAACTGCGCGAGTCCCAGCGCCATCGCGACGGCGGCACCCGCAAATCCTGCGCGCCAGCCGTACTGCTGTGCGAGCCAGGGCGTTGCCAGCGAGCCGATCAAGGCACCGACGTTGATGCCCAGGTAGAAGAGAGTGAACCCGGCGTCGCGCGCGGCGCCGCCTTCCGGATACAGCTGCGCAACCATCGCGCTGATGTTCGGCTTCAGCAGACCGACGCCGAGCACGACCACCAGGCAGCCGACATAGAAGAGCGTGGGTCCGGCCGGAATCGCCAGCATCGTGTTGCCGGCGAGAATCAGCGCGGCTCCCCACACGACCGCACGCTGGGCACCGAGCAGGCGGTCGGCGAGCCAGCCGCCGGGCAGGGCCATCAGGTACGTCGCGGTGGTGTAGAGGCCGTAGATCGCGGTGGCCTTGCGATCGTCGAGCCCGAAGCCGCCGGTCGCGACGGCGTCGACCAGGAACAGGATCAGGATCCCGCGCATCCCGTAATAGGTGAAGCGCTCCCACATCTCCGTCATGAAGAGTGTGGCGAGCCCCCGCGGATGCCCGAACCACTGATCCCGAATGGCGAGTCCCCCTGCCCGTCCGGATTACTGCTTGTACACGGTTCCCTGTTTCATGACGAACTCGACGGCATCCAGCGCATGAATGTCAGTGAGCGGGTCACGCGTCACGGCGACGATGTCGGCCGCGTAGCCCGGAGCCATTTGTCCCACCTCGGCTTCGATGCCGAGTGCCTCGGCGCCGACCTTCGTTGCTGCCTGGATCGCCTGCATCGGCGTCATCCCGTACTGCACCATGTAGGGGGGGGGGGGAGGGGGGGGGAAAAGAGGGGGAGGGGGAGGGGAAAAGGCGAGCTGCTTCGGCGCGTCCTTGTGCGGATGCACGCCGGTGTCAGTTCCCATCGTCAGCTTGATGCCCATCTGCACGGCTTTCTGGAAATTGTCGCGCTGCGCCTGCGCCACTTCGCGGTCCTTGCGCAGGAACTCCTCCATCTCACCGCGCTTGGGGCCCTCGGACTGCGTGTATTCGGTGTTGAAAATGTCCATCGACAGGAACGCACCGGTTTTCTTCGCCAGGTCGAGGCCTTCCTGGTCGATCAGGCTCGCATGCTCGATCGTGTCGACGCCTGCCTTGAGCGCCACCTTGATGCCATTGGCGCCGTGCGCGTGCACCGCGACCTTGCGGCCGTGCATGTGGGCCTCGTCGACGATCGCGGCCACTTCTTCCGGCGTGTATTGCTGCGCGCCGACGCGCGTGCCCTTGGAGAACACGCCGCCGGTGCCGCAATACTTGATCACGTCCACGCCGTACTTCACGTTCCTGCGCACCATGGCGCGCACCGCGTCGACTCCGTCGGCGACGCCCTCGCCGCGATCGTTGTATTCGGGCGCGAGCATGTTGCTGTCGCAATGTCCGCCCGTGATGCCCAGTGCCGGGCCTGACGCCAGGATGCGGGGTCCGATGACGTCGCCGGCGTTGATGGCGTCGCGCAGCGCAACGTCCGCGAAGCCGCCGGCGCCGACGTTGCGGATGGTCGTCACGCCGGACAGCAGCGTCTCGCGGCCAAAGCGCGCACCCATCAGCGCCTCGCGCGGAATGGAAATGCCGTAGCCGTGATACGGCGGGGTCGTCGGGTCGCCGGTCACGTGCGTGTGCGTGTCGATGAGGCCCGGCAGCACCGTCTTGCTCGAGAGGTCGATGACCGTGGCGCCCGGCGGCACCTCCGTCGTCCCGGCGGGGCCTACCGCGCTGATCTTGCCGCCCTGCACGACGATCACCTGGTCATTGCGCACGCGACCCGTCGCCACGTCGATGAGCTTGCCGGCC
This sequence comes from Pseudomonadota bacterium, assembly GCA_016704655.1. Lineage (GTDB taxonomy): Bacteria > Pseudomonadota > Gammaproteobacteria > Steroidobacterales > Steroidobacteraceae > RPQJ01. The sequence goes on from JADIZR010000022.1 coordinate 193,599, forward strand.
TTGATGACCGTGACAGGTGCCGGGGTTACGGTTGGCGGCACATCGGCTGCAAAGACCGTCGGGATCGCACACGCGGCGACGGCAACTAACACACGGCGGACGGACAGGCACAGGGTCGCAGGCATAAGGACTCCAGTCTCGGGACGATCGATGAAAGTGAGTGATGGCTCAGCGGACGTTGCCCATGAGCCGCGCGAGCGGGCGGCTGATGAGCAGCAGGAACACGCCGATGCCGCAGGCGTAGAGCACGATGCCCATGAAGCGATCGGGCATCGCAGCGAGGTTGGTGGCGTCGAAGCCGCCGGCGATGAGGCCCGCCATGAGCTTGCCGAGCGAGCTGCCGAGGAACCAGACGCCCATCATCTGCCCGACCAGCCGCGCTGGCGCGAGCTTGGTCACGGTCGAGAGGCCGACGGGGCTCACGCAGAGCTCGCCGAACACGGTGAGCAGGTAGGTCAGGATCAGCAGGTACGCCGGGGCGTTGGCGCCACCGGCCACGATGTTGGCCGCGGACACCATGAACAGGAAGCCGAGGCCCATCAGCAGCAGGCCGAAGGCGAACTTGAGCGGTGCAGCAGGATCCATCTGGCGTCGCGCGAGTTGCACCCACAGCGCCGAGAAGGCCGGGGCGAACAGGATGACGAACGCCGGCTGCACCGACTGGAACCAGCCCGCCGGGATTTCGAAGCCGCCGACCATGCGATCGATGTAGCGCTTGGCGAACAGGTTGAGCGACGAACCCGCCTGCTCGTACCCCGACCAGAACGACGCGACGCCCAGGAACATCACGAGCACGACGACCATGCGCTTGCGTTCGACCGGGTCCAGCCCCGCGCCGAAGAACAGGTACAGGAAGTACAGCGCGGCCATGCCAACCAGCACGTAGGCGGCGCCCTTTGCGAGTCGCGCCGGGTCGAGGTGCACGGTCCCGGAAAACAGCAGGGCCGCAACCGCGGCGAACACGGCCAGCGCGATCCAGAGCCGGCGCCAGTCGGTCGCGAGTCCAGCGCCGCCGTCGTTGCGGTTCGGGTGCGCGCCGGCGCCGTTGAACAGGCGGCGTGACAGCCAGAATTGCAGCAATCCGAAGGGCAGGCCGATCGCCGCCGCGAGAAAACCGATGCGCCAGCCGTAACGCTGCGCCAGCCAGCCTGCGATCAACGGGCCAATGAACGCGCCGAGGTTGATCCCCATGTAGAAGATCGTGAAGCCTGCGTCACGCCGCCCGCCGCCTTCGGGGTAGAGGTCGGCGACCAGCGTGGACACGTTCGGTTTCAGCAGGCCGACGCCGAGGATGATTACCACGAGCCCGCCGAAAAAGAGCTGCTGCGGGCCGGGGATCGTCAGCATCAGCGTGCCGAGCGTCATCAGCGTGCCGCCGATCATGACCGCCCGTTGCGCGCCGAGCAGCCGGTCGGCGATCCAGCCGCCCGGCAGCGCCGCCATGAACACGGCTGCGGTGTACAGACCGTAAATCGCGGTCGCGGTCTTGTCGTCGAAGCCGTAGCCGCCGCTTTCGACCGCATCGACCAGGAACAGCACGAGCAGGGCGCGCATGCCGTAGAACGTGAAGCGCTCCCACATCTCCGTGAAGAAGAGCGTCGACAGCGCGCGTGGATGTCCCCCCAGCACTCTTCGGCTCAGCTTTCGGTCGCGGTGGCCGGGGCACCCCGGCTTTTCTGGATCATGCGCGCGAACAGGATGCCCAGTTCATACAGCAGGTACATCGGCACGGCCATGAAACTCTGCGACACGGCGTCAGGCGGCGTCAGGAACGCCGCGATGATGAAGATGCCGAGGATGACGTAGCCGCGGTTCCGCGTCAGCACCTCGAGCTTGACGAGTCCCGTCACCACCAGCAGCACCACGGCCACCGGCATCTCGAACGCGATGCCGAACGCCATGAACAGCAGCAGCACGAAGTCCAGGTATTGCGCGATGTCCGTCATCATCTTCACGCCCACCGGCGTGGTCGACGCGAGGAACTGGAACATCAGCGGGAAGACGACGTAGTAGGCGAACGCAATGCCCGCGTAAAACAGCGCGATGCTCGAGACGACCAGGGGCGCCGCGAAGCGCCGCTCGCGCTGGTAGAGCCCCGGCGCGACGAAGCCCCAGACCTGGAACAGGATGTACGGCATCGCCACGAAGATCGCGCCCATCAGCGAGAGCTTCAGTGGCGCCATGAAGGGCGACACTACGCTGGTCGCGATCAGCGAAGTGCCGGCCGGCAGCTTTTCGATCAGCGGCTGTGCGACCAGCGTAAACAGTTCGTTCTGGAAGAACGCGAGTGGCACGAAGCAGATGACGACGGCGATGACCGAGCGCAGCAACCTGTCCCGCAGCTCGAGGAGGTGCGAGACGAGCGTGCCCTCGGCCAGCGGCTCTCCCTCAGCCGGGCTTTGGCTCATCAGCGATGGTCTCGGCCGGTGCGGAGCGGGCGGGTGGCGTGGAATCCGCGAGCTGTGCCGGTGCGGCGCGGGAGTCGTCGCCGGACGTATCAGACGACGACACGGGTGCGGTATCGGGCGATGTATCGGGTGATGGAGCGGGCGCCACGTTCGGCGTCGATGCCGGGGCGTGAATCGTGTTCGATGGCGCAGGAGCCGCCGGCTTGGTGTCTGCAAGCGGATCGAACTGCGTTTCCTGTTCGAGCTGGTTGCGGAGCTGGCGCGCCATTGATCGTGCGCGGCCTGCCCAGCGACCGAGGTCAGCAGCGAGCTTCGGCAACCGCGCCGGCCCGAGCACCAGCAGCGCAATGCCGAAGATCAGGATGATCTCGGTGAAGCCGACCTCGAACATGCGGCTGGATCAGCCCGATTTGCCGTCCGTCTTGGACGTGGACGACGCGGGCTCCTGGAAGCTGGCGTCCTTGGTGCCGCCGCTGGTCAGGTCCGTCAGCTGCTTGTTCTGCTCGTCCTCGCCTTCGTTCATGGCCTTCTTGAAGCCACGCACGGCCCCACCGAGGTCAGAGCCGATGTTCTTCAGCTTCTTGGCCCCGAACAGGACGAGTGCAATCGCCAGGATGATGAGCAGTTCGCGAAAACCGATACCCATGGAGTTCTCCGGGGCCCGCAAAAACGGGGGCCGTCATCATACGACAATCGCTATGGCGACTCGTTTGCCGTGCCTGCGGAAAACCGCAACCAGAACGTGACGGGGCCGTCGTTCACGAGCGCGACCTTCATGTCGGCGCCGAAGCGGCCCGTGGCCACCTTGCCGGGCAGCGCCGCGCGGGCGTAGTCGACGACCCGCTCGAACAGTTGCCGGCCGAGTTCGGGCGGCGCGGCCGTCGTGAAGCTCGGGCGCAGCCCTTTGCGGGTGTCCGCCGCGAGGGTGAACTGGGAAACCAGCAGCAGTTCGCCCCCGGTGTCGGCGAGGCTCAGGTTCATGCGCCCGGCGTCGTCGCCAAACACGCGGTAGCTCACGGCCCGATCGACCAGGCGCCGGGCGGTCGCGTCGTCGTCACCGGGCTCGACGGCTATGAATGCCAGCAAACCAGGGCCAATCTGGCCCACGATCTCGTCATCGACGCGGACATTGGCTTCAGAGACGCGCTGGATCAGCAGGATCATCCGACGATTCCGATTATTCAGCCCACTTTCTGTTAAAGCGATCAGGAAGTCGCCAGAAAGTCACGGAAGTTGAAGGAAGTGGGAGATAAGAGAACAAATTAGTCCAGAACCACAAAGAAATGACCGACGGAATCACTGTGGGCCGAGCTCCTGAGCCTTTTCCAGGGCTTCCTGTGCCTCGGGATTCCTGCCGCGGGCCTGCAAGGAGTCGGCGATCAGCTGCCAGGCAGACGATTGAGTGTGGCTGTCGCCCACCGCCATCGACAGCGCCTTGCGGCCCATCGATTCGGCCTGCGCATAGTTGCGCTGGTCCATCCGCAGGCGGCCCATTTCGATCCACAGCAGCGGATTGTTGGGCTCGATGCGCAACGCGCGGTCGAGCGATCCGGCCGCACCGGGCAGGTCGCCCTTCTTGCGTTGCGCCTGCGCTTGCGTGACCAACGCCTTGCTGGCCGGGCTGAGGGTGGCGGGCGCCACTTTCGGGCGCTCGCGAGGCACCGGTATCGACGGCGCCGGCCCCTGGATCACGGGCTCCGCGGGCATCGTCGAACTGACCGTGGGCGGCTCGGACATCACCGGTCCGCTGCCGCCCTGGGTTGCAGGCCGGGTCGAGGCCGGCGGTTGCGTACGGAAGGGTTGCAGCGAGCAACCCGCGGCGGCAAGCAAGGCGACGGCAACGAAGGTTCGCGACAGCGGGAGCATTGAAATACCTCGGCCGCGATTGTCCGGCCCCCGCGCGGACCAGATCAAGGAGGATTGCTGGTCGCCGGTGCTGCGTCAGCCGGCACCGTGACGCCTGCCACGTTCGGTGTGTCCTGCAGCAGCGGCTGCATCAGCGCGGCCTCCTCGGCCGTGGTGCTCGGCGGGCAGATGGGGCTCGGGTTCAGCACCGTCCCCAGTTCGAACGGCATTCTGACCGCCGAACCGGAACAATACGGCGACGTCTCCTGCCCCGAGTAGAACTCGATCCAGCGATCCTCGACCGCTTCGGGCATCAGCGGGTCGAACGAGGTCGTCGAGATCGATGCCATCAGGCGCGTCCACGCCTGCAATGCACCGGTCGTGCCGGTGAGACCGGTGGTGGCGTTGTCGTCGTGACCCATCCACACCACGATCACGTGCCCCCCCGAGAAGCCGGCGAACCAGCTGTCGCGGTAATCGTTCGACGTTCCGGTCTTGCCCGCAACGACGAGGCCCGGCGGCAGCGCCTTCTTCGCGGGCCTGGCCGTGCCGCGCTCGAACACCTCGATCAGCATGCGATTGAGCGTGTACACGGCTTCGGCCGGCGCCGCCTCGGTGACTTCGAGCTCGGGTGCCTTGAGCGCCTTGCCCTGCTCGTCGATCACCGCGCGCACGGCCCGCAAGGGCGAGCGGAAGCCGCCGTTCGCCAGCGTGTTGTACATCTGCGCGACCTCGACCGGATTCAGCTGCGCCGTGCCGAGCAGGATCGAAGCATATTTTGGCGGCGCCTCGTCGAGTCCCAGCTGCACGTAGGTCTTCGCGACCGGCCCGAGACCCACGTCCAGCCCCAGGTTCACGGTCGCGAGGTTGTACGACTGCGTGAGGCCGCGCACCAGCGTGACCGGGCCGTGGATCTTCTTGTCGTAATTGTTGGGCTTCCACACGTCGCCGCTTTCGAGCTTGTACTCGATCGGCTCGTCCATCACGACTGACGCGGGCGTGTACCGGCCCGACTGCAGCGCGGCCAGGTAGACCATCGGCTTGGCCAGCGAACCGATCGGCCGCTTCATGTCGAGCGCGCGGTTGAAGCCGTCGAACGACGCGCGACGTCCGCCGACCATCGCGACGACTTCACCGGTCTGCGGAGTCGTCACGACCATGGCGCCTTCGAGACCGTGAGCTGCCTTGCGGCCGCCCTTGTCCTGCCGGGCGAGCTCGTCGCTCAGCGCGATCTCGGCCTTTTCCTGCAGCAGCGGATCGAGCGTGCTGAAGACGGTGAGTCCGGTCTCGGTGAGCGCCTGTTCCTGGTAGTCCTCGCGCAGCCGGCGCCGGACGAGGTCGAGGAAGGCCGGGAAGTAATTGGCGGAGCGGCCCGCGTTGTCGGTGATGCCGAGCGGCGCTTTCATGGCGCGCTCCGCTTCCGCGGGCTTGACGACGCCCTGCTCGGCCAGCACCTTCAGCACCAGGTTGCGGCGTTCGCGCGCCCGCTCCGGCTGGCGCCGCGGATCGTAGTACGACGGCCCGCGCACGATCGCGACCATCAGCGCGACCTCGGGCAGGTTGAGCTCGGCCAGCGGCTTGCCGAAATAGAACTGGCTCGCGAGCCCGAACCCGTGCACCGCGCGGCGGCCGTCCTGGCCCAGGTAAATCTCGTTGATGTAGGCGTTCATGATGTCCGCCTTCTCGAACCGGGATTCGAGAATGAACGCCATGATCGCTTCCTCGCCCTTGCGGCGCAGCGTGCGCCGGCTGTCGAGGAAATAGCTTTTCACGAGCTGCTGCGTCAGCGTGCTGCCGCCCTGCTCGACCTGCCCCGCGCGGACGTTGACGAACAACGCGCGCAGGATCGCGAGCGGGTTGACGCCGTGGTGCGATTCGAACTTGCGGTCCTCCACGGCCTTCAGCGCTTCCGGCAGCAGCGGCGGGACTTCGGCCGGCGAGACGATGATCCGGTCCTCGCCGTGAATCGGGAAGATGCTGCCGATCAGCAGCGGATCGAGGCGGAACACCGGGACGTCGGCGCCGTCGGGACCGGCCAGCGCCGTGATCGCTTCCCCATCGAAACCGACGCGCAGTTTCTGCGCGGGTTGCGTCTCGTCGGAGAAGCGGAACTCGCGGACGTAGACGTCGACCGAGTCGCCCTTGCGCCGGAACGTGCCGGGACGGTCCACCGGGGTCTGCGGGATGTAACCGAGGCGTTCGAGCTCCTGGGCGAAGCGGGCCGACGAGAGACTCTGCCCGGCATAGAGTTCGAGCGGCTGTGCGTACACGCGCGCGGGCAGGGTCCAGCGGCGGCCTTCGAACTGCTGCGTGACGCGCCGATCGAGCACGGCGACCAGGATGATCGCGGCCAGCAGCGCCAGCAGCGCAATGATGGCGAAGCCGCGCTGCAGCTTCTGCCGGGATTTCGGTTTACGTTTGCGCCTGGCCATCGTTGCAGCTTACTTGCGCCAGAAGGTTGGCGTCAGCAGCACCAGCACGGAAAAGATCTCCAGGCGCCCGAGCAGCATCGCCAGCGAGCAGACCCACGTCTGGAAGTCGGTGAGTCCCTGGTAGTTGCTGGCCGGCCCGACCACGCCGAGGCCCGGCCCCGCATTGTTGATCGTCGCGATGATGGCGGTGAACGAGCTGATGAAGTCCATGCCGCTGGCGAGCAGCAGGAACGTGAGCGTGACCACGGTGCCGAAATACAGCACGACGAACGCGAGCACCGCGAACACGATGTGATTGGCCACCACCTGGTTGCGGATCTTCACCGGCGTGACGGCCTGCGGATGCACCAGCAACATCAGTTCGCGACTGGCCTGCTGCAGCAGCACCAGCGTGCGGAACATCTTGATGCCGCCGCCGGTGGAGCCCGTGTTGCAGGTGTAGCAGGAGAGCATCACGATGACCATCGGCGCGAACACCGGCCACGCGGCGTAGTCCTGCGTGACGAAACCACAGGTCGTCGCGAACGCGACGAGGTTGAACGCGACGTGTCGCAGCGACGTGAGGAAGTCGGGATACACCCCGTGCATCCAGACGTAGACGGTGACGCCGGTGATCCCGACGGCGATCAGCCGCAGCATTGCGCTCGCTTCGACGTCGTGCAGGTAGGTGCGCAGGCTCTTCTGCTGCCACGCGATGAAATGACGCGAGAAGTTCAGCGCCGCCAGCAGCATGAACCCGACCAGGACGACTTCGATGGCGAGCGAATCGAAGTGACCGATGCTGGCGTCGTAGTTCGAGAAACCGCCGAGCGAAACGGTCGAAAACCCGTGAAACACGGCGTCGTACCAGCCCATGCCTGCCAGCCGGAGCGCCGACACGCAGTAGATCGTGATCAGCAGGTAGACGACCCACAGTGCCTTTGCCGTCTGCGTGATGCGCGGCGTCAGCTTCTCGTTCTTGACCGCGCCAGGCGTCTCGGCCTTGTAGAGCTGCATGCCGCCGACGCCGAGCAGCGGCAGGATCGCCACGGCGAGGACGATGATGCCCATGCCGCCGAACCAGTGCAGCGTCGCGCGCCACATGTTCAGCGACGGGGCCAGGGTGTCGAGCCCGGTCAGTACCGTGGCGCCGGTCGTGCTGAGCCCGGACATGGTCTCGAAGAACGCGTCGGTGAAGGTCAGCTCCGGCAACGCGATCAGCAGCGGCACCGTGGCGATGGCCGACATCAGCACCCACGCCAGCGTGACCAGCAGGAAACCGTCCCGCGAGCGCAGCTCGCGCTTGTGTCGCCGGGTTGCACCAACCATCGCCGCGCCTGCCGCCACGCAGATAACAGCGGCATAGATGAACTTGACCAGCATGCCGTCGCGATAGATCAGCGACGTGACCACCGGCAGGACGTAGGTGACGCTGAACAGCATCAGCATCGAACCGAGGACGTTGACGACGGCTAGCATCGAGGTGACTGCGTCCGACGGCCCGGTTCAGCTCTGGAACAGGCGCTCGACCTGCTCCACGTGCCGCTTGTCCGAGAGGAAGAGGATCACGTGGTCGCCGTTCTCGATCACGGTGTCGTGGTGCGCCATGATCACCTGCTCGCCGCGCACGAGGGTCACGATCTTCACGCCTTCGGGGAGCTTGATGTTTTCGATGGGGCGGCCGACGACCTTGCCGCCGCGCAGGCCGTGCGCGATGGTTTCCATGGCTTCCGCCGCGCCCTGGCGCAGGGAGTGCACCTGCACCACGTCGCCGCGCCGGACGTACGCCAGCAGCGAGCCGATGGTGACCGTCTGCGGCGAAATGGCGACGTCGATTTCGCCCATCGCCGTGAGGTCGGCATAGGCCGGCCGGCTGATCAGCGCCATGACGCGTCGCGCGCCGAGGCGCTTGGCCAGCATGGCGGAAAGAATGTTGGCCTCTTCGGAATTGGTGAGCGAGCAGAAGACATCGACGCTGTCGATATTCTCCTCGACCAGCAGTTCCTCGTCCGCCGCGTCGCCCACCAGCACGATCGAGTTGTTCAATTGTTCCGAGATCTTGCGCGCGCGCTTGGAGTCGCGCTCGATCACCTTGACCTGGTTCTCCTCGTCGAGCGTCTGCGCGAGCCGGAAGCCGATGTTGCCGCCGCCCGCGATGACGACGCGCTTGACCGGATCTTCGAGCTTCTGCATCTCCTTCATCACGGCGCGGATGTCCTGCGTCGCCGCGACGAAGAAGACCTCATCGCCATCCTCGATCACGGTATCGCCTTCGGGCTCGATGCTCTCGCTCTTGCGGTACATGGCCGCCACGCGCGCTTCGCTGTTGCGCATGTGGCCCTTGAGTTCGCGGATCGGGCGCCCGACCAGCGCGCCGCCCTTGAGCGCCTTGATGCCGACGAGCCGGACCTTGCCGTCCGCGAAGTCCACGACCTGCAACGCGCCGGGGTAGCGGATGAGCCGTTCGATGTAGGCGGTGACCGCTTCCTCGGGACTGAGGTACATGTCGATCGCGAAACCTGGCAACGTCGTCGGCGCCTCGGGGGATTCGGTCGAAACGAACAGGCTCGACTGCTTCGTGTAATCACGCGAGCGAATGCGGGCGATCTTGGTCTTCGTGCCGAAGAGGCTCCACGCCACGTGGCACGCGACCATGTTGGTCTCGTCGCTGTTGGTGAGCGCGACGATCATGTCGGCATCGCGCGCGCCGGCGGTCTCGAGCGTGCGCGGACTCGCCGCGTTGCCCTGCACCGTGCGGATGTCGATGCGGTCCTGGAGGTCGCGCAGCAACACTTCGTCGGTATCGACGACCGTGACGTCGTTGGCCTCTTCGCGGGCCAGGTGGTAGGCCGCTGTCCGGCCGACCTGGCCGGCCCCGAGGATGATGATTTTCAAGCTTCTTGACCTGTGGGGCAGCGCGCCATTCTAGCGCTAGCGCGACTCAGAGCGACTCCAGGTTGGCGTACCCCAGCATCAGCCACTTGGTGCCCTGGCGCTCGAACACCACCTGCACCCGGGCGTTGGCGCCCTGGCCTTCCAGGCTCAGGACCACCCCGTCCCCGAACTTGGCGTGGCGGACCCGCTGGCCGAGCTTGAGCGCCCCCGGGGGAGCCTCGTCCTGGAACCGCCGGCCGCTCATGGACAGGTTGCTGCCGGCGGGGCGGGTCGCGTGCGGCGGGGTCGTGCGCGACTGCGGCGAATAGACCGGCCGGGACACCTGCACCTTCGGGCGGACTTCCTCGACCAGCTCCAGCGGAATCTCGGCGATGAACCGCGACGGGGCCCCGAAGTTGTCGACGCCGTGCATGCGGCGCTGCTCGGCGTAGGTCACGTACAGCTGGCGCATGGCGCGCGTGCAGCCCACGTAACAGAGGCGGCGCTCTTCCTCGAGCCCGTGCACGTCCATGATCGAGCGCTGGTGCGGGAAGAGGCCGTCTTCCAGGCCGCACAGGAACACGACCGGGAACTCGAGACCCTTGGCCGAGTGCAGCGTCATCATCTGCACGCAGTCTTCCCAGGCCTCGGCCTGGCCTTCGCCGGACTCGAGCACGGCGTGGGACAGGAACGCCATCAGCGGCGGCATGTCGGTGTCCTCGGGCTCGAAGCCGCGCGCGGCGCTCACGAGTTCCTCGAGGTTTTCGAGCCGGGCCTCGCCCTTGTCGGCCTTGTCCTTCTGGTAGTGCGCGACCAGGCCGCTGGCCTGGATCACGTGGTCGACCTGCTCGTGCAGCGGCAGGCCCTGCGTTTCGGCGTCGAGCTTCTCGATCAGCGTCAGGAATGCCTGCAGGCTCGAGACCGCCTTGCTGCCGAGGTCCTCGTTGCACTCGAACGCGGACTGCCACATCGACTTCACGTGCTCGCGGGAGTGGGCCCGCAGCACTTCGAGCGTGCGCGCGCCGATGCCGCGCGTCGGCAGGTTCACGACGCGCTCGAACGACGCGTCGTCGTCACGGTTCGAGATCAGGCGCAGGTACGCCAGCGCGTCCTTGATTTCCTGGCGCTCGAAGAACCGCAGGCCGCCGTACACGCGGTACGGAATGCGCGCGGCGAGCAGGTACTCTTCGAACACCCGCGACTGCGCGTTCGAGCGGTAGAGGATGGCGTTGTCGGCGCGCTTGCCGCCGCGCGCGATCCACTCGCGGATCTTGGCCGATGACGAACTCGGCCTCGTCGCGCTCGTTGTAGGCGCGGAAGAGGCGCAGCGGCGCGCCCTTGCCTTCGCTGGTCCAGAGCTTCTTGCCGATGCGGCCGCTGTTGTTGCCGATGATGGCGTTGGCGGCGTCGAGGATGTTGCCGGTCGAGCGGTAGTTCTGCTCGAGCCGGAACAGCTGCACGTCGTGGAAATCCTTGCGGTACTGCTGCAGGTTCTCGACCCGCGCGCCGCGCCAGCGGTAGATCGACTGGTCGTCGTCGCCCACCACGTACGGCACGCTGGCCGAGCCCACCAGCGCCTTCATCCAGTTGTACTGGATGGTGTTGGTGTCCTGGAACTCGTCGACCAGCACGTGCCTGAAGCGCGCGCGGTAGTGTTCGCCCAGGCCCGGCGCCTCGCGCAGGATCTCGTAGCAGCGCAGCAGCAGCTCGGCGAAATCGACGACGCCGTTGCGGCGGCAGGTGTCCTCGTACGTTGCGTACAGCTTGATCAGCTGGTGACGCGTCGGGTCGCCGTCGTCCTTCAGGTGCTGCGGCCGCAGGCCTTCGTCCTTCTGCGCGTTGATGAACCACGCCACTTCGCGCGGCACCCAGCGCGTGTCGTCCAGGTTCAGGCCGCGGATGATCTTCTTGACCAGGCGCTGCTGGTCCTCGCCGTCGAGGATCTGGAAGCCCTGCGGCAGCCCGGCTTCGCGCCAGTGCAGGCGCAGCAGGCGATGGCAGATGCCGTGGAAGGTGCCGATCCAGAGCGGCGCGGACGGCAGGCCGAGCTGCGTCTCGATGCGGTGGCGCATCTCGGCCGCGGCCTTGTTGGTGAACGTCACGGCGAGGATGCCGTGCGGCGACACGCCTTCGACCTGCACCAGCCATTCGACGCGGTGGGTCAGCACGCGCGTCTTGCCGCTGCCCGCGCCGGCCAGCACCAGGGTCGGCAGCAGCGGGGCACTCACGGCCTGCCGCTGCGCGTCGTTCAGCGGCGCAAGAATGTGGGAAACGTCCATCGGAGGGTGCGGGATTCTACAGGACTCGCTTGCGCGTCGCGTAAAGTAAGGGAGGGCAGGAAGGGGAGGAAGGGCAGGAAGGGCAGGAAGGGGAGGAAGTCGAGGAAGTCGAGGAAGTAGAGGAAGTTCAGACATGCGTTTCATCGGGCTGCAGATCAATCGTCTCGTTTCACTCCTCGCTGCATTCATCGCGACGGGAGTCCTGGCCGTTGCGCCAGCTCGCGCCGCCGATGCTCCCAGCGGCGATGCCGCCTGGGATGCGGGCGTCGCGCGCTTCATCGAGGGCCATTTCGCCGCGAATCCAGTCACCGCCGTGTATGCGGGCCGCCACGATTTCGACGGCAAGCTGCCGGACCTCAGTGCAGCCGCCTTGAGTGGCGACGTCGCGCGGATCGAGGCCGAACGCGCGCGCCTGCTGGCCGTCGATGCCAGCCAGTTGAGCGAGTCGCGCCAGCGCGAACGCGCCTACCTGCTCGCCGCGCTCGACGCCGACCTGTTCTGGAAGAAGGAGGCTGACTGGCCGCGACGCAATCCCGCGTTCTACCTGGGCCTGCTCGACCCGGAGATCTACCTGAGCAAGCCCTATGCGTCGCTCGAGAGCCGCATGCGCGCCTACATCGCCTATGCCCGCGAAATTCCGCGCGCGGCCACGCAGATCCGCGCGAACCTGCGGACGCCGATGCCGGCGCCGTGGATCGAATACGGCATCAATGCGTTCAGTGGCTTTGCGCAGTTCTACGGCAACGACGTGGCCGCGGTGTTCGCCGACGTCAAGGACCCCACGCTGCAGTCGCAGCTGGCCGCTGCGAACGCGGCGGCGGCGAAGGCGATGCAGGAACTGGCGGACTGGCTCATTGCGGAACGCAAGCACGCAACCCAGGACTACGCGCTGGGCCCGCAGCTCTTCGCGCGCATGGTCGCGGCGACCGAGCAGGTCGACGTGCCGCTCGCGCGGTTGCAGCAGATCGGCCAGGCCGACATGGACCGCAACCTCGCGTCGCTGCGGCAGGTGTGCGACGGTTTCGCGCCCGGCAAGACGCTGCGTGAGTGCGCCGACAAGGCGAATGCCATGAAGCCCGAAGGCGGTGCCGTCGCCGCGGCCCGGCGCCAGCTGCCGGAACTGCGCGCGTTCGTCGCGGATAAGGGCATCGTCACGATTCCCGGGCCGGAGCAGGCGCTGGTCGAGGCCGCGCCGCCGTACAACGCGCAGAACTTCGCCTACATCAACACCGCCGGGCCGTACGAGAGCAAGGACGTGCCGTCGGTCTACTACATCGCGCCGCCCGATCCGCGCTGGACGCCGGAAGAGCAGGCGCAGTACGTCGGTGGCGAAGGCACGCTGCTGTCGACCTCGGTGCACGAAGTGTGGCCGGGACATTTCCTGCACTTCCTGCACGTCAACCGCAATCCGTCGAAAGTGGCGCAGCTGTTCCAGAGCTATGCCTACACCGAAGGCTGGGCGCACTACACCGAGGAAATGATGAAGGCCGAGGGCCTGCGTGCCGGCAGCCCGGAGTGGGAAATCGGCCAGCTGCTGTCTGCCCTGCGTCGCAACGCGCGCTATCTCTCGGCCATCGGGCTGCACACGCAGGGCATGACGGTGGCGCAATCCGAGCAGCTGTTCCGCGACGCGCTGGCCGATCCGGGCAATGCCCGGCAGCAGGCGCTGCGCGGCACCTACGATCCGGCGTACCTCAACTACACGCTCGGCAAGCTGATGATCCTGCAGCTGCGCGACGACTGGATGGCCGCGCACCCGCAGGCTTCGTTGCGCGACTTCCACGACGCTTTCCTGTCGTACAGCGGGCCGGTGCCGCTGGTGCGCAAGCTGATGCTCGGCAACGATTCGCCGCCTCTGTAGGGGTTAGGGGATAGGGGTTAGTCGGAGACGAGCGGCAGGCCAGCAGGTCGCAGTCAGAGGCCCACCGGCAGCACCGGCCAGCGCGCTTCGACCCGCTCGGCCGCGCACCGCCACCAGGTCGCCGAACTGCAGCAGCACGGCCTCGGACTGCATCGGCCGCAGGAAAATGAAATCGTCGACGTCGATGTCGACGCTGCTCGATGCGCTGTAACCCTGCTGGTTCGAACTGACGTAGGCCCAGTGTGGCGACAGGCCCGGCGGCGATTCGTTTTCGGCCAGCCAGTTGCCGCTGTAGCCGAAGTAGATCTGGGCCTCGTTCGGGTTCCAGCCGCGAATCAACGGCGCGAAGGGCTCCAGCGTGGGAATCCGTCCCCCCTGCAGCCGTTTCAGGACCGGCGTGGCGATGAAGCTGCTGGCCTCGAAATCGGCGAGCACCGGCAGGTCGTAGTGCGTCGGCTTCATCAGGCAGGTGCCGGCCGAAAGGTCGTTGACCAGGGCGTCGCCTTCGTAGTGGCGGAAGGTGGGGCTGCCCGCACCGTTGAACGTGAGACGGTCGTGCAGCAGGGATGGAAAACGCGACTGCAGCACGTCGAAGGCGGCCTGGTAACGCGCGCGCACCTTGGGCTTTTCCCGCGCTTCGATGAAACCCGGCAGGCCCATCAGGTGCGCGTCGTAGCCCATGTACCCCGCAAATTCGAGGTGCTGGCGATGGTTGTGGATCGTCTGCAGCGGCGCGTGCAGCGAGGCCGCATCCCCGAAGCCGCCCCGTCGCAGGCCGACGTCGAGTTCGAGGTTGACGCGCAGGCGCTGGTTCTGCGCCTTGGCGAACTCGAGGTACTGCGCCAGGCGCGCGTCGCTGTCGATCAGCCATTGCAGCTGGCGGCCTGGATCGAACGGCCCCGTGTACTCGCGATAGAACGTCGCGACCGCCGCGACGGGCATGGGTTTGCCGAGCAGGATGTCCGAGTCGGGGCGCAACCGGGTCATCGCCTGCAGGAAGGGCCGATGAAAGACCATCAGCGCCCGGGTGTTCGCACGCGTGGCGACGTAGTCGACCAGGGCCGGACTCGGCAACGACTTCACCACCACGCGATAGGTCTTCGCCGGTGCCACGGCAACCGAGCTGGCAACCCGGTCGATGTTGCGATCCAGCCGGTCGAGGTCGATGACGAGCACCGGGCGGTCGATGCCATGCGTGCGCAACGTGCGGTTGAGGCGGGCGAAATACTCGGCGTACGGGCCGCCGCGGTCGGCAGGCTTGTTGGCGGCGACGGCAGCCGCCGCAATGACGGTACCACCGAGGATGAAAGCACGACGGGTTGGCATGATCAGCTCAGGAAGATCTGCTTGAGGTGCGCATTGAGCAGGCGGCCCTGCGGATCCAGTGCTGCGCGCACCTCCTGGAAATCCTGCCAGTGGCGGGGATACAGCGCGGACAGGCGCCTGGCGTCCAGGGTATGCACCTTGCCCCAGTGCGGCCGGCCTTCGTACTTCCAGAAGATCGGCTCGATCTCGGCGAAATAAGGCCGGTAGTCCACGTCGCCGAACTGGTGCACGGAGATCGAGCAGCCATCGCGGCCTTCGAACATCGACAGCCAGATGTCGTCGGCTTTCACGTAGCGATACTCGAGCGGAAAGCAGACCGGCAGGTTCTTCTCACGCACCGTGCGCAGGATTTCGCGCACGCAGGCGGGGCCGGCTGCCGCAGGCACCGTGTATTCCATCTCACGGAAGCGCACCACGCGCACGTGCGCCAGGACCTGGTACGACGGGCCGGTGCGCGTGGTGGCGGCCTCGCCTCCCAGCGCCAGTTCGACCAGCTTGTCGTACATGCCGCTGCCCCCGGGCAGCCACTGCACCGTGTCGAAAACCCGTCGCAGCGTATTCACGGCCTGCGGATCGTCGGTGCCCACCGTCGCGTCACCTGGCCTGGCCGGGTTCGTGGCGACGGCGATGCAGAGTTTCGAGTGCAGCAGCGGAAAGAACTCGAAGTGGCGATTGCGGGCGCACAGCTCGTCGATGCCATCGAGCACGTCCTCCGTCCTGCCGATGGTGGCCACCTCGGTCAGGTCGAAGGCCGGCTGGTTCTGCAGCGTCACGCGCGAGACGATTCCGAGGGCGCCAACGGACGTGCGCGCCGCCTGGAAGACTTCCCGATTCTGCTCGGCGCTGCATTCGAGGACTTCGCCCGCCGGCGTGACCAGCGTCAGACCGGCCACGTACGAACACATCGAGCCGAAACCGGTGCCGGTGGCGTGCACGGAACTGGCGAGGGCGCCACCGAGGGCGGGGTAGTCCATGTCGGGCATGTTGGGCAAGGCCTGGCCAACGCTTGCGAGCAATGGACCGAGGTCGTGCAGGCGCGTGCCGGCCAGGACCGTGGCCTGACTCTTTGCCGCATCGTGTCCAGCCAATCCGGCGAGCAGGTCGGTGGAGATCAGCGTGTCGTTGGTCGGCACCACCGCACTGAACGAGTGCCCGGCCCCGACTGCGCGCACGACGCCTTTGGCATTCCGGAGCACGTCGACCAGCTCGGCTTCGCTCGCCGGCGCCACTCGCACTGCCGGGTTGCACGTTTGATTGGCCGCCCAGTTGATCCAGGGCAACGGCTCGCCCGGCTGGTAACTTACGAGGGAGTGCGTGTCGGTCGTCGCGGGCCCGCAACCCGGCAGGACGCTGGCCGCCGCTCCGGCAGCTGCGGTGCGCAGAAACCGGCGACGGCTGATCGAGTGGCGTGGCACGGTCATTCGGCAGCGACCTCGATGCCGCTGACCGCCTTGATCAGCTCGCGCAAGTCCTGTTCGGTGCACGCGCTGCAGTAACCGAGCGGTGGCATGCCGCGCAGGCCGAGCACCGTGTTGACCAGGAGCCGGTCCATGCCCTGCTCGTTGCGCGCTTTCCAGTCCGGCGGGTTGCCCATCAGGGGCGCACCGGTTTCGGGCCGTGCATGGCATTGCACGCAGTTATGGGACAGCAGCTTGCCTTGACGCTCGTCGAGGTCGGCACGCGCGGGCGCGGTGAGAACCGCCGTTGTGAGCAACAGCGCAAGGGAGCAGGCGGCAGATCTAAAGATGGCAGGTCACCTCACGGGCAGCCGCCACGGTACCGCTTTCTGCAATCGCCGCAAAGCTGGCATCGATCGCCGTCAACTCCGGGGAATCCAGCGCGCCACGATCCAGCCCGCGAGGCACGCGATCAACAGGTCGACCCAGCCATAGTCGGGCGACGACACGCCGAGCTGCAGCATCGTCAGCAGCAGCACGAACAGGATGGTCATGCCGGCGGCGACGTACGGCACGATGCCCGCTCCGGCCAGCAACCAGCCGAGCGAGAGATAGCTGAAGGACTTGTTCGCGAGCAGCGGTGGCGGCGGCACGTTGCGCAACAGCACCTCACGCAGTTCCGGCATTCCAGCCGACACACCGACCGAGCCGTCGAGCAGGATGCGGACCGACGTCCACGCCAGCCAGACGCCGAGCAGCACCGCGACGATCGTCGAGCGCGCGCCGTCGTCGAGACGGCTGAAGGGCACCAGCAGTGGCAGCAGCAGCGCAATGGCCGCGATTTCGGCGACGTCGAGCGTGCTGCCCGCGACGAACGCTCGCCCCACCAGCACCGTGGCGATGACGATCAGCAGCACGTCCATCGCGCGCTGCCGGCGCACGAGACTGAAGACGACCTGCGTGACGACGAGCCAGCCGACGAGGAAGCCGGCGAGCGACATCCAGTCGATCTGCGGCGTCAGCAGCGGCCGCACGGCGCGTTTCAACTGGCCCAGGCCCGGATCCGGCAACAGCGGCCAGAGGCGCTCGATCAGCCACAGCACCAGGATCGCCATCGCGACGAACGCCGAGCGACTGCGGGGGGTGCCCTGCGGCGAAACCCGGCTGCCGAGCGCGTGGAAAGCCGTGCCGAGGACGGTACCGAGCAGCGATCCGGTCGCGTTCAGCGACAGGTCGCGCAGGCTCGACACACGAATCGCCACCGAGGCCTGCAGCAGCTCGAGCCCGAGCGAAAGCATCGCGCCGAGCAACGTGCCCGCGACGATCCCGGTGACGCGGCCCCAGCGTGGCTCGAGCAGCAGCGCGGCGCAGAATCCGAACGGCACGTACAGCAGCACGTTGTTGAACATGTCGCCGCGGCCGGCGCGCGCCCAGCTGAGCGAGCGCAGCGCGTCGGCCAGCGCCGGGCCGTCGGGGACGAAGCGGAACGGATACAGCGAGACGTAGACGATGAGGCCGGTGACCACGGCCAGCAGCAGGGGTGCAGCGAAATGCGTGGAGCGGCCGGCCATCGCGCCGTCAGGGACGAATCAGCACGTAGTGGTCGAGCAGCAGCGCGGCGAACAGCAGCATCAGGTAATTGATCGAATAGCGGAACGCCTGCATGTGGAGCTGGTCGGAAGCGCCCGGCTGCCGCATTGCGATCGCGTAGCGGAGGAAGATCGCGCCGAGCACCACGGCCGTGGCCAGGTAGATGAGGCCGCTCATCTGCGTCAGGTACGGCAGCAGCGTCACGATGAACAGGATGATGGTGTAGAGCAGGATGTGCAGCTGCGTGAATTCGACGCCGTAGGTGACGGGCAGCATCGGGATGCCGGCCCTGGCGTAATCCTTGCGGCGCGCGATCGCGAGCGCCCAGAAGTGCGGCGGCGTCCACGCGAAGATGATCAGGAACAGCAGCAGCGAATGCGGATCGGCGGAACCGGTGACGGCCGTCCAGCCGAGCACGGGGGGCGCCGCGCCAGCGGCACCGCCGATGACGATGTTCTGCGGCGTCACGTGCTTGAGCCACACGGTGTAGAGCACCGCGTAACCGATCAGCGACAGGAACGTCAGCACGGCCGTCAGTGGATTCACCAGCCACCACAGGATGACCATCGACGCGACGCCGATGATGCCGGCATAGGTCAGCGCCTGCCGTGTGGTTACGTGACCCGTCGGGATCGGGCGGTTCTTCGTGCGCGCCATCTTCTCGTCGAACTTGCGGTCGACGACGTGGTTGATGGCGGCGGCGCTCGACGCGGCGAGGCCGATGCCGAGCGTGCCGCAGAGCAGGGCCTGCCACGGCGGCATCCCCGGCACGGCGAGGAACATCCCCACCACCGCCGTGAACACGATCAGCGCGACGACCCGCGGCTTGCCGAGCTCGTAGTAATCGCGCCAGGCCGACTGGCCATGGACGGTATTGGTGGCGGAGGTATAGGGCACGATCGCAGCGGGTGTCGGGCGGGGCGCCGATTTTACAGGGTGGGCGAGCCGTGTTGCGGGCCGTTTCAGGTTCAGTTTGGTGTAAATTAGCAATATTACAAAGATTTTGTAATTGCGATAATTTCAATATAAAGTCTGGCCATGAATCCTGTCAGTAACCCGTTCGCCCCAGGGGCTGGGACACCCCCGCCAGAACTCGCTGGCCGTGACGAACTGCGGGAAACCGTTCGCGTTGCTCTCGAGCGGGTAAGGCGAGGGCTCCCTACCAAGAGCGTGTTGATGGTTGGGTTACGGGGCGTTGGCAAGACTGTGCTGCTCGATCGGATGCGAGACGATGCCGAGGCGACGGGCATCCAGACTGTCCGGATTGAGGCACCCGAAACACGATCTCTGCCTGCCCTGCTCGCACCGCAACTGCGCCAGGCTCTTCTGCGACTGTCGCGCAATGCCCAGGCCAAGGCACTGGCCGTACGGGCCTTACGCGCATTGGCAGGGTTCGCGTCCGCGCTCAAGGTCAAGTACGAAGATATCGAGGTCGGCCTGGACTTCGAACCGGAGCCAGGACTCGCCGATAACGGCGATCTCGAGCACGACCTTCAGGCACTCACGGAAGCAGTGGGTGCGGCTGCTAAACAAGCAGGGACCGCGCTGGCACTGTTCGTCGACGAACTGCAGTACGTCGAGGAAGACCAGTTGGCCGCCCTCATCACGGCATTGCACCGGGCCGCACAGCGCAGGCTGCCCGTGGTGCTGGTGGGTGCTGGCCTGCCGCAGCTGCGAGGGCAGATGGGTCGGGCAAAGTCGTACGCGGAGCGACTGTTTGATTTTCCTGAAATCGGGCCGCTATCCGTCGCCGATGCGCGCAACGCGATTGTGAAGCCCCTGAGGAGCAAGGCGTACAGATCGACGACGATGCGCTGCGCAGCATCGTGGACCAGACCCGCGGCTACCCTTACTTTCTGCAGGAGTGGGGCAGTCACGCCTGGGATACCGCCACGACGTCGCCGATCACGGGCGCGGATGTCGAGTCAGCGTCGATCTCTGCAGTTGCCGCGCTGGATGAGAGCTTCTTTCGGGTTCGATTTGACCGGCTGACGCCGCTCGAGAAGCGGTACCTGCGTGCGATGGCCGAGCTGGGGCCGGGACCGCACCGTTCCGGCGACATCGCCGAAAAACTTCGCCGCAAGGTGACCTCGCTGGGTCCGACCCGCAATCAACTGATCTCCAAGGGCATGGTGTGGAGTCCCAACCATGGCGACACCGCATTTACCGTGCCGCTGTTTGATGAGTTCATGCGCCGGATCATGCCCGGAGACGACTGGAACGAATGAGGGCCAGCACCTCGACCGCGTCTGCTCCGCCGGCCAACGATCCTCAGTAGAGTCCCGAGCCTTTCGGCGGAAACAGGAACCGCAGCAGCGCGATCATCGCGAGCACCAGCAGCGCCGCGACCGCGTTGTGCGCGGTGGCGAGCGGCAGCGGGAACGTCTTGATGACCATGATCGGCCCGACGAGCCACTGCGCCACGAGTGCCAGCGCCAGTGCGATGCCGGCGGTGCGCACGCCGGGCGACTGACCGGTACGCACGGCTTTCCACGCGACGAAACCGAGCACCAGCGCAGCCACGATGGCGCCGATCCGATGCGTGTAGTGGATCGCGACGCGGGCCGGGTGGTCGAGCACGCCGCCCTCGTAATCGATGCCGAGTCCGCGCCAGAGCACGAACGCATTCTTGAAATCCATGGTCGGCCAGTACGAGCGCTGGCACGTCGGGAAGTCGGGACAGGCCACGGCCGAGTAATTGGAGCTGACCCACCCACCGAGCAGGATCTGCACGACCAGCACGACCATGCCGATGACGGCCCAGCGACGCAGGCTGTCTTCGGACTGCGGCCGTGAACGACGCGTGGTCTGCAGCGCCATCCACCACAGCAACGCCATCGTCGTCAGGCCGCCGGCGAGGTGCGCGGAAACGATGGCGGGTTTCAGCAGCAGCGTCACCGTCCACATGCCGAGCAGCCCCTGGAAGATGACGAGCCCGATGGCGGCGAGCGGCAGGCCGACGGGTTGCAGCGGATCCTGCCGATTGCGCCAGGCCAGCGCGCCGATGACCAGGATGACGACACCCAGCGTCGTCGCGAGATACCGGTGCAGCATCTCCTTGAGCGCCTTCGCGTATTCGACCGGACGCTCGGGGAACGCAGCGTTCGCGGCGGGGTGATTTTCGGCCGCCTGGCCGGCCGTGAGGTGACCGTAGCAACCAGGCCAGTCGGGGCACCCGAGGCCGGCATGACTCAGGCGCACGTAGGCGCCCAGCACGATGACGCAGAACGCCAGGATCGTGCCGAACAGGCAGAGCTTGTGGAACGTAGTCAGTCGCGTCTTCGTATTCACCGTATTTCTCAGCCTATGTGCGAGAGTCTCAACAGCTTTTTCAGATCCGTGAGCAGGGCCTTGTCCGGGGCTGCGGCAGAATAGCTGAGCACGAGGTTGCCGAGCGGATCAATCAGGTAAAGCCGGCCTGCGGCCGTCGGTGCGACGCCGTCGTACACGGGAAACTTCGCGAGCAGTGCCTGCGCATCCGCCTCGTCGCCGACGAACGCGACCACCAGGTCACCGTGTTCCGCCGCCATGAACTCCACGTCGACACCCGACCCCGTCGCGAGGAACACGCGCTGGACACGGTCCATGTCCTTGTTGAGCGCGATCCAGGACTGCCGCGACAGGTACAGCGCCTTGCGGCAGCGCTCGTCGCAGGCGCCATCGCCCAGGTACGCGATCGTCCATTTGCCCTGCAGGAAATCGGCAGCGGTGCGCGTGCCGTCGGGCCGCGCCAGCGAGACTGCCGGCAGCGGCACGGCCGGGTTGATCAGGTCGCCCTGGTTGGTGCCGCCGGCCGGTCGCCAGCCCGCGCTGCCGTAGTACAGCCAGAAGGCCACGAGCAGCGGCACGAAGAAGAGCGACGCCAGCAGGATGAGCTGGCGGCGCCCACGCCGGCGGTCTGCGATCGGTGTGTTCATGACTGCGTGATGGCGATCGGTGTTTTCATGACTCGGTGATGGCGATCGGTGTTTTCATGACTCGGTGATGGCGATCGGTGCGCTCAGGGTGTGCCGGAAGCCGAATCCGTGGGCGCCGGCGCAGTGTCCGACAGGCGGCGCAGGCTCAAGGCAATGAAGATGATCAGTGCGACGAGCGCGAACACGAACCACTGGATCGCGTAGGCCAGGTGGCGCTCGGGACCGAACCGCATGGCAGGACGCCAGACGCGTTCGTACCCGTTGGGCGCCGCCGGATCGAGCAGGATGATCCTTGCTTCGACGCTGGCGCCCAGCACCTTTTCGATGTCCTGCTGCTGCGGGAAATTCAGCACGCGTGGCCAGCTCGTGTCGCCGGCGACGCCTGCGTCACCGACGCGCACGCCCGGGGCGGGCAGCGTATCGAGGCGACCGGACACGGCGCGGAATTCGGGCGACACGAACACCGGCGGCAGGTCCTGGCGCGTTGCGCCGAGCGGCACCCAGCCGCGATCGACCAGCAGCAGACGCTCGTTGCCTGCGCGTCGGAACGGCGTCAGCACTCGAAACCCCGGGCGGCCCACCTGCGAAGGCATGTTGTCGATGAGAATCTGGCGCTCCGGCTCGTACCGGCCTGCGGCCCGCACGTGCTGGTAGCGCGGCAGCTCGCTCACGGTGACGTCGCCCTCGAGTTCAACGCTCGACTGGGTGCCCCGCTGGAAGGACTCGATCATCGCCTGTTTTTCGCGCGCGCGGCCCACCTGCCACCACCCTGCCGTAACGGCGACCGAGAGCACGGCGACGGTCAGCAGCGCTGCCCAAAGCCGCGGGACGAACTCGCGATTGGCCATCCGCAGCCTCATTTATACTGCGCACCGGCAGACTTCACGCCGCGCACACCGACCATGCTCATCAAGTTTCTCATCGTCCTCGTGCTCGTCGCCATCGTCCTGAGCCTGTTTTCCGGGCTCTTCCACCTGGTGAAGGAAGAGGGCAAGTCGCGGCGGATGGTCAACGCGCTCACGGTGCGCATTGCGCTGTCCGTCGCGCTCTTCGTCTTGCTGTTCATCGCCTGGTACGCGGGGTTGATCACGCCGCACCATGTGAGGTGAGGAAGGGGAGGAAGGGGAGGAAGGATAGGAAGGATAGGAAGGATAGGAAGGGGAGGAAGGATAGGAAGGGTGAGTCGGAAAGCGTTACTCATACATTCCGACGATCGGAAATCGAGAATTCCTAATCGAGAACTCCTAGTCGAGAATTCCTAGTAAAGAAGGCCGGCATTGCCGGCCTTCTTCGTTTGGGTGGGCGTCGAAAGCGTCAGTCTGCTTTCCTGCCCTTCCTATCCTTCCTATCCTTCCTATCCTTCCTATCCTTCCTCCCCTTCCTCCCCTTCCTCCCCTTCCTCCCCTTCCGTCAGAGCCAGTAGACGAAGATGAAGAGCCCCAGCCACACCACGTCAACGAAATGCCAGTACCAGGCCACCGCCTCGAACGCGAAGTGATGCTTGGGTGTGAAATGGCCTTTCATGACGCGCAGCCAGATCACGACCAGCATGATGGCGCCGATCGTCACGTGCAGGCCGTGGAAGCCGGTGAGCATGAAGAACGTCGAGCCGTAAATGCCGCTGCCGAGCGTCAGGTTCAGCTCGTGGTAGGCGTGCGCGTACTCGGTCGCCTGCAGGTAAACGAAGAAGAAACCCAGCAGGAACGTGAGCCCCAGGAAAATCTTGAGCAGGCCGCGATTGCCCGCCTGCAGCGCGTGATGGGCGATGGTGATCGTCACGCCCGACGTGAGCAGGATCGCGGTGTTGATCGCGGGCAGGCCGAACGCCGGGATCGTCTCGAACGCGCCGCCGACGGCCGCCGGGCCATTGGTCGGCCAGGTGGGTTCGAAGTCCTGCCACAGGAACAGGTTGCTCAGGTACTTGGCGCCTTCGCCGCCGAGCCACGGCACCGACAGGTTGCGCGCGTAGTACAGCGCGCCGAAGAACGCGGCGAAGAACATCACTTCCGAGAAGATGAACCACATCATCCCCATGCGGAACGACTTGTCGACGCCCGCGTTGTACATGCCCGCCTGGCTCTCACCGATGACGGTGCCGAACCAGCCGTAGAACATGAACAGCACGGAGGCGAAACCCGCCCAGAAGATGAAGGGCGCGACGTTCACGCCGTTCAGCAGTGCAGCCGCGCCGAGCATCATGACGAACAGCGACACCGCGCCGACGATGGGCCATTTGCTGCCGTGCGGGATGTAGTACTTCCCCGCGTCGTGCGCGGTTTGAGCGTGAGCCATGGCGTGTGCCTTTTGCTGCGTTAACGAAACGTCGATGCAGTGACTAGGGGGGTGAAGGGTGGCGCCAGCGCACCACACACAACTCACTACTCACAATTCGCCGCGCGCCGCCGCGCGGGCTCCGCGTCGGCCACCGTGTACATCGAATAAGCGAGCGTCATCCGGTCCACGTCCTGCGGCAGGTCGGGGGCCACGATGAAGCGGACCGTGAATTCTCGCTGCTCTTCCGCCTGGAACGTCTGCGGCGTGAAGCAGAAGCACTCGGTCTTCTGCAGGTACTTCGCCGTCGTCGCCGGGGCGACGCTCGGGATCGCCTGGGCGACCACCGGCACGGTCGCGCGGCTCTTGATGACGAACTGCGCCTCGTAGAGCTTGCCCGGCTGCAGCTTCATGGAGCGGGTTGCGGGCGTGAGCTCGAACTCGCTGCCCGGCGGAACCATCGAAATGAACTCGAGCGTGACTTCGCGGCCGACGCCGGCTGCGGACGCCTGGATCGCGGACGGCGCGGCGTTGACGCGGATGCCCGCCGCCTCGCAGATCACGTCATAGAGCGGCACCAGCGCGAAACCGAACAGGAAGCTGCCCGCCACCATCACCCAGAGGCTCCGGGTGAGTGAGCGGTTCGCGCCTGCTTGCGGGTTCGTGCTGCTCATGACGAGTGCGGCCTCAGGGCTGCGCCTTCATCACGCCCGAAGCGATGAAGGCGGCATAGATGGCGATCGCAACCACCGCCAGCACGATGGCTGAACGGCGGATGCGACGGCGCTGCTCTGCGGTGGGGTCACGCTCGGCCATGTCCTGCAACGCCATGCCCTTACTTGACGACCGGAGCGTCTTCGAACGTGTGGTAAGGCGCCGGCGACGGCACCGTCCACTCGAGGCCGTGGTTGTACGCGCCTTCCCAGACGTGGTCCGACGCCTTGGCGCCGCCACGCGCGCACTTGACGATGATGTACACGAACAGCAGCTGCGACAGGCCGAAGCCGAACGCGCCGATCGACGACACCATGTTCCAGTCGGCGAACTGCGTCGAGTAGTCCGGGATGCGGCGCGGCATGCCGGCCAGGCCGAGGAAGTGCTGCGGGAAGAACAGCAGGTTCACGAAGATCGTCGACAGCCAGAAGTGCCAGTTCGCGAGCTTCATGTCGTACAGGTGGCCGGTCCACTTCGGCAGCCAGTAGTAGACGGCCGCCATGATGGCGAACACCGCGCCCGGCACCAGCACGTAGTGGAAGTGCGCCACGACGAAGTAGGTGTCGTGGTACTGGAAGTCGGCCGGGGCGATCGCCATCATCAGGCCCGAGAAGCCGCCGATCGTGAACAGGAACAGGAACGCCAGCGCGAACAGCATCGGCGGTTCGAACGTCAGCGAGCCCTTCCACATCGTCGCAGTCCAGTTGAACACCTTCACGCCCGTCGGCACGGCGATCAGCATCGTGCTCAGCATGAAGAACATCTGGCCGGCGAGCGGCATGCCCACCGTGAACATGTGGTGCGCCCAGACGATGAACGACAGGAACGCGATCGAGGCCGTGGCGTAGACCATGGCGTCGTAGCCGAACAGCTTCTTGCGCGAGAACGTCGGGATGATCTCGGACACGATCCCGAACGCGGGCAGGATCATGATGTAGACCTCGGGGTGCCCGAAGAACCAGAAGATGTGCTGGTAGAGCACCGGGTCGCCGCCGCCGGCCGCCGCGAAGAACGTGGTGCCGAAGAAGTGGTCGGTGAGCAGCATCGTGACCGCGCCGGCGAACACCGGCATGACGGCGATCAGCAGGTAGGCCGTGATCAGCCACGTCCAGGTGAACAGCGGCATCTTCAGCAGGGTCATGCCCGGCGCGCGCAGGTTCATGATCGTGACGATGATGTTGATCGCGCCCATGATCGACGACGCGCCCGCGAGGTGGATCGCGAAGATCGCGAGCGGGAAAGCGTCACCGGTCTGCAGCACCAGCGGCGGATAGAGGGTCCAGCCGGCGGCCGGGCCGCCGCCCGGCATGAACAGCGACAGGATCAGCAGCGAGAACGCCGCGACCAGCAGCCAGAAGCTGAAGTTGTTCATGCGTGGCAGCGCCATGTCGGGTGCGCCGATCTGCAGCGGGATCATCCAGTTGGCGAGGCCGACCGTCGCGGGCATGACCGCGCCGAACACCATGATCAGCGCGTGCACCGTGGTCATGGTGTTGAAGAACTGCGGGTCGACCAGCTGCATGCCGGGCATGAACAGCTCGGCGCGGATCACCAGCGCCATCGCACCGCCGGTGAAGAACATGATGAGACTGAAGACGAGGTACAGCGTGCCGATGTCCTTGTGATTCGTCGTCGTCAGCCAGCGCATGATGCCCTTCGCCGGGCCGTGCTCGTCGTGATGGTCGTGCGCGGCGGCGTGGCCGTGAGTCTGGGAAGCGCTCATTGCTCGGTTACTCCGCGTTCGCGACCAGCACGGTCGTCGTCTCGTTGGCATTCGTCGTCGTCACCGCCGCGGTCTGTGCCGCGGGCGCTGCAGCGGCCTGGCGCGCAGCCTTCTGGCTGGCGAGCCAGCTGTCGTACTCGGCCTGCTCGACGACGCGGACCACCACCGGCATGAAGCCGTGGTCGCGGCCGCAGAGCTCGGCGCACTGGCCGCGGTAGGTGCCGACCTTGTCGGCCCGGAACCACAGCTCGTTGATGTAACCGGGGATCGCGTCCTTCTTCATGCCGAAGTCAGGCACCCACCAGTTGTGGATGACGTCGGCGGCGGTGACGAGCATGCGGACCTTGGTGTCGACCGGCACGACCAGCGGGTTGTCCACGTCGAGCAGGTAGTTCTCGACGGCGTGCACGTCGACGCCCGAATTGAGCTGCCGAGCCTCGTTGCTGGCCTGTGACAGCGTGGAAAAAAACGTGACGCCTTCGTCGACGTAGTCGTACTGCCACTTCCACTGGTACCCGGTGGCCTTGATGGTCATGTCGGCGCCGCGGGTGTCGTCGATCTTCACCAGCGTGCGCGCCGCGGGAATGGCCATCGCGACCAGGATCATCACCGGGATCACGGTCCAGATGATTTCGGCCTTGGTGTTGTGTTCGAAGGTGGCCGGCACGGCGCCCTTCGACTTACGGAAGGTGGCGATCGAATAGATCATCACGCTGAACACCGCCACGGCGATGACGACGCAGACCCAGAGGATCAGCATGTGCAGGCCGTAGATCTCGCGGCTCAGTTCGGTCACGCCTTCGCGCAGGTTCAGCGTCCAGGCGGCCGCAGCCGGTACCGACCACAATGCGGCCAGGGCCGTCGCGGAAATGGCCCCGAGGGCACGCTTTATCTTCATTGGCACTACCGAAACTCCCGTGTCATTGACCGGCACCGCCCGCGCAGGACGGGCCCGACCCTTGCGCCGGGCCGGTCGTCAGGACCGTGCCTCCAGCACAGGGGATTCGCTCGACTTGCCCACCAGCTGGCGGAGACGCCCGGCCAGGCCGATGCGCTCCTCCTCGGTGAGGAAACGTCCCACCTCGCAGGCACGACCGTGTGACTCGATGACGAGCCGGCTCGGGTGCCTGGCCACTGGCGGGTCGCGCAGTTTAACCGTCGCCCAATGGCGTGCAAATACCGTGCGGCTGGGTCGGGTGAAACCATGGCGCTCGACCACCACCGAATCGTCGGTGATCAGGATGAGTTCACGCCGCCGGCCGCCGCGCATGCTCGCACGGACGGCCCACCACAGCAGGCCGATTTCCAGCCCCGCAAACGGCAGGATCGGCCAGAACCCCTGCAGGGCGAAGAATCCTGCGGTCATGAAAGTGACCAGCGCCAGGCCACCCACGAACCGGCGCGCAGACCGGGGGGTCAGTGAGCAATTCGGCGCCAGCTCGATCCGGTGACCGGGCTCGGTGGCGGGACGGGATTCGAACGTCGAAACGACCATGGCGGCGCGGCGACAGCAGCAGAACGGAGGCCCAATCTACCCTCGCCGTACCGCAGCCAGCAACGCCTCGCGCAGGCGCACGCCGCCGCTGACGTCGAGCACGGCATGGCCGAACGTGGAGCGCTCCGGCGTCCAACCGGTGATCGCCAATGGCGGGGCGCCCAGCAACCGCTCGAGGGTGGCCACGTTGGCTGCCTGGCGCTCGAATCCGGGGTCGATTTCGTTGGCAATCCACCCCAGGAGCCGGCAGCGGCCGGCAACGTGGATGGCTTCGGCGGTGAGCCGGGCATGGTTGAGGCAACCGAGGGTGGTTCCCACCACCAGGATCACGTCGAGGCCGAGGGTTTCGGGCAGGTCGCTCAGGAACCCTTCCGGGTACAGCGGCACGCGCCATCCACCCGCGCCCTCGACCAGCGCGAATTCCGCATCTACCGTGACCCGCTCGTACCACTCCAATAGCGAGGCGAGTGGCGTGGCCTGTCCGGCTTCCTCCGCCGCGAGGTGTGGGGCGATCGCTGGCTCGAAGCACCACGGGTTGACGCTCTCGTAGGGCAACAGCAGCGGCGCGGCGGCCTGCAGTTCCAG
Organism: Pseudomonadota bacterium; assembly: GCA_016704655.1. GTDB lineage: Bacteria > Pseudomonadota > Gammaproteobacteria > Steroidobacterales > Steroidobacteraceae > RPQJ01. The sequence goes on from JADIZR010000022.1 coordinate 222,295, forward strand.
CGCGTCTGCGTTCCGCAGCGGCTCACCCGGACCGCTGCGTGTGCTGCCGCTGGCGATGGGTTTCAGGCCCACGGCCTGGACGCCTTCTGCCGCCAGCAGTCGGAGGATCGCGGCGGAGATCGCCGTCTTGCCGACGCCGGTGCTGGTGCCGGTGATGAAGAGGCCGGGGGTCATGGGGGAAGGGGGGAAGGGGGGGAAGGGAGGAAGGGGGGAAGGGGAGGAAGGGGGGAGGGAGGAAGGGAGGAAGGGAGGAAGGGGGGAAGGGGGGAAGGGGAGGAAGGGAGGAAGGGAGGAAGGGGGAAGGGGGGAAGGGGGGAAGGGGAGGAAGGAACGAGGCCAGGTTTAGGCGCCGGGATCGCCACGACGAGCTTCGGCGGCGGCTACTCGTCTAGTAGCGCGTTGAGGTGATCGTGCTTAGGGTCCATCGTCGACTCGGTGATGGCCTGGACGATGTTCTCGGGCAGCTCCTCGATCCGGTATACGCGTCGCTCGAAGGCCCGCAAACGCACCAGCTCGGCGTATTCGTAGGCCGAGACAAAGTACCCGCTGGTGCGGCCATGGCTCGTGATTGCAACGGGCTCCCGCTGGGCCTCCTCGCGATATCGGCCGAAGTTCTTGGCGAACTCGGTAGCAGTCACTCGCACCATCTGGGTGTCTCCCTAGGTTTCCGTATATTACGGATTTCACGGAGTTTTGCAATCTGACGAGCGTTGATTCACGTACTGAACAACCTCAAGATAAAATTGTTAGAGCGTATATTTCAAATCAATAAATGACGTTTTAATCAAATTTCGTTATTAATTGCGGCGGCGGATCTGGCTGATGGGGACCACCGTTTCCGCCCGCGGCTGGCCCTTGGTGCGGATCGGGCCGGTGGGGCACCAGGCCTGGGCGAAGACCACCTCATACGTTGCCGGCAACTTACCCGCGCGACGAAATCCTTCATAGGCCGCGAGCATACGAGCCAGGGCGGACTTGCCGGTCAGGCCGCGAGCCCGGCCCGCCGTCGAGTTGTGCGCACCGATCGCCTTGAGGTCCCGCATCAGGCCGCGCGCGTCGTCGTAGGTCAGCGTGTACCGCTCGACGTCGAGCACCGGTTCGGCGAACCCGGCCCGCACCAGTGCGTCGCCCAGGTCGTGCATGTCGATGAACCGGTTCACGTGGGCGTGGCCCGGGTCGGCGGCCTGCCAGGCTTGCCGCAGCTCGACCAGGGTGTCGGGACCCAGCGTGGTGAAGTGCAGCACACCCCCGGCCGCAGTACCCGGCGGCACTCGCGCAGCACCCGGTCGGGGTCGTTGCACCACTGCAGCATCAGGCTCGAGAACAGCATGTCGACCGAGGCGTCCCCGAGCGGCAGTGCCGCCGCATCGGCCACCACCCGGTCGAACCGGCGCAGCAGGGTCTGGCGCTTGCGTGCCTGCAGCAGCATGCCGTGCGCGATGTCCATCGCCACGACCCGCCCGCCCGGGTACCGGCGCTTGAGCGCGATCGAGGCCTGCCCGGTGCCGGCGCCGAGGTCGACGACGACTGCCGGTTCCATGCGCAGGACTTCGAGCCTGCGCAGCAGTTCGTCACGCACCGTCGCCTGCAGGACGGCCGCCGCGTCGTACGTCCCCGCTGCCTGCGAAAACGAATCGCGGACGCGGCGCACATCCAGCGCGAATTCGTTGCTGGTGTTCCCCTCTGCCGCGGCCGTTGCCTCTGCCGCTGTAACGGGGCCGGAGTCCTGGCCCTGGGCCTCCCCCGTCAGGCCGGCACCTGGGCCTGCACTCCAGGACTTTCCCGCTGGCGCGGACGATGGAGCAAGGAACGCGAGAAATTTTTCGACTTCGCGCCGTACCGTCTCCGGGTGGGACAGGAACGGCGCGTGCCCCGCCTTTGGCACCTCGACAAAACGGGCAGACGGCAGCCGCGACGCCAGTTCACGTCCCGCCGCCACCGGCGTGATGCGATCGTGCTCCCCGGCGATGACCAGCGTCGGCACCGTGATGGCTGCGAGCGCATCCCGCAGGTCCGCGGTCCGCAGGATGCCGAGCCCGGCGGTGAGCGCCTGTGGATCGGGCTCGCCGTGCGAGTCCAGGTTCGCGCGCAGCGAGCGCAGTGCCTGGCTTGCGTTCTCGTCGCCCCAGGTCTGCAGCGCAAGAAAATTGGTCAGTGTGCGACGGTAATCACCGGCGAGGCCCGCCGCGAAGCCGTCCAGCACGCCGGGATTCATGCCGGTCGGCCAGTCGTCGCGCGCGAGAAAACACGGGGTCGTTGCGATCAGCACCAGCGCGGCCAGGTCGCCGGGCCGCGACCGCGCCAGTTCCAGCGCCACCATGCCGCCGAGCGACCAGCCCAGAACCGCCGCGCCGTTCGGCACGTGCGGCGAGACCGCACGCGCCAGGTCACGCAGCGTCGATGCGCCCGCGGGCCACGCGCTGCGACCGTGTCCCGGCAGGTCGATGAGATGCAGGCGCGCCCGCCGCCCAAGCTCGTCGAGCCACGGCCCCCACATCCCGCCGTGCAATGCCCAGCCGTGCAGCAGCACCAGGTCGGGACCCGTGCCGCGGATTTCGACGTGCAAGGGAGCGCTCATGCCGCAGCCGTCGGCTGGATCACGCCGCTGTCACGCAGTGTCCGCAAGGCGGCGAGCAACTGCTCGACCTGTGCCTCGGTGTGCGACGCCGAGAACGTGAAGCGCAGGCGCGACGTGCCGACGGGCACCGTCGGCGGGCGGATCGCCGGCACCCAGAAACCTTGCTCGAACAAGGCGTGGCTCGCCACCACGGCAGCGGCTTCAGCGCCGATCAGCACCGGCTGGATCGGGGTGCGCGAAGGCAGCGACGGCAGTCCCAGGTCTGCCAGCCCCGCACGAAAGCGTGCGGCATGCTCGAGCACGCGGCTGCGACGCCACGGTTCGTCCTGCATCACGCGCAGCGATTCACGGGTGGCAGCCGCCACCGCCGGCGGCAGCGCCGTCGTGTAGATGTAGGTGCGCGCGCGCTGCAGCAGGCTCTCGATCAGCAGCGGCGAGCCCGCGACGAACGCGCCAAACGTGCCGACGGCCTTGCCGAGCGTGCACATCAGGATCGGCACGTCGTCGAGGCCAAGGCCGGCTTCCTCGACCGCGCCCGCACCCGTTGCGCCGAGCACGCCGAAGCCGTGTGCGTCGTCGACGAGCAGGGGCGCTGCCGTTGCGCGACAGGCGGCGGCGATCTCACGCAGCGGCGCAATGTCGCCATCCATGCTGAACACGCCGTCAGTCATCACCAGCGTGCGTGCCACGGCGCCGATCGCTGCCAGCTTGCTGTGCAGTGCTGCGACGTCGCCGTGTGCGTACCGGGCAAATCGCGCGCCGGAGGCGAGACCCGCGTCGAGCAGCGAAGCGTGATTGAGCCGGTCTTCGAGCACGTGATCGCCGCGGCCCACCAGTACGGAGGCCACGGCGAGGTTCGCCATGTAGCCCGTGGAAAAGAGCAGGGCGCGAGGACGCGAGACGAACCCGGCGAGTTCTGCTTCGAGCGCGTGATGTTCGGCGTCGTGACCGCTGACGAGGTGCGAAGCGCCGCTGCCCACGCCCCACCGGCGCGCGGCGTCGCAGAAGGCCGCGACGATCCGCGGGTGGTCCGCGAGCCCCAGGTAATCGTTGCTGCAGAAGGAGAGGCACTCGCGGCCTTCGACCGTGACGCGAACCCCGCCCGGTGCACGCGCTTCGACCGTACGTCGTCGGCGTGACCGGCCGAGGGCGGCCTGGTCCGCCAGCTCTTCCGCGAGCATCCTGTCGACGCGCGACATCGGCGCGTCGCTCGTTCAGCCAGCGACGGCGGCCGCTTGCTCCGGCACGAGGCCGAGCCGCTGGAACAGCTGCTCGTCGTGGCTGCGGCCGGGATTCGGCGTGGTCAGCAGGCGGTCGCCGTAGAAAATCGAGTTGGCGCCGGCGAGGAAGCACAGCGCCTGCACGGCATCGCTCATGTCCGTGCGACCCGCCGACAGTCGCACGTGGGACTTCGGCAGCAGCAGCCGCGCCGTCGCGATCGCACGCACGAGGTCGAGCGGGTCGAGTTCCGGCAGGCCGTGCAACGGCGTGCCCGGCACCTGCACCAGCTGGTTGATCGGCACGCTCTGCGGATGCTGCGGCAAGGTCGCGAGCGTGTGCAGCAGCGAGACGCGATCGGTCTCGGTTTCACCCATGCCGAGGATGCCGCCGCAGCAGACGTTGATGCCGGCATCGCGCACGGCCTGCAGCGTGTCGAGGCGATCCTGGTACGTGCGCGTCGTGATGATCTCGCCGTAGAACTCCGGCGAGGTGTCGAGGTTGTGGTTGTAGTAGTCGAGGCCCGCGTCCTTCAGTTCGCGCGCCTGGTCCGGCGTCAGCATGCCCGCCGTCGCGCACGTCTCGAGACCGAGCGCGCGCACTTCCTGCACCATGCGCTTGATCTGCTCGAGCTGCTTCGGCTTCGGGTTGCGATAGGCCGCGCCCATGCAGAACCGGGTGGCGCCGTTCGCTTTCGCGGCCTGCGCCGCCTCGACGACGGCGCTCACGTCGAGCAACTTTTCGCTGTCGAGGCCGGTGTCGTAACGCACGCTCTGCGGGCAGTACTTGCAGTCTTCCGGGCAGGCGCCCGTCTTCACGGACAGCAGGGTGCTGACCTGCACCTGGTTCGGCACGAAATTCTCGCGATGCACGCGTTGGGCGTGGAACAGCAGGTCGCTGAACGGCGCGGTGTAGATCGCGCGCGCCTCCTCGAGCGTCCAGTCGGTGCGGACTGTGCCGAGCAGGCTGAGGTCGGGCGAAGTCATGGTGCAAATCTCGACGGATGAGGCAGAAACAGCGCGGGCTTTGGGCCAACAGACGGCCCACGCTGTGCGGAGCAACGTCCGGGCAGTATTCGGACCCCGGCCGCTGCTGTCAACCAATGCGCCGCAGTCAGGTTTACACCTGGATCGATCGCTGGACGGGGTGGGTGCTGCCACCCCGGTGCGTCCTGTGTCGGCGTCCCGGACAGCGCCCGGCCTACGACTTGTGCGTGGAGTGCGAAGCCGAAATACCCGTCGTGCCCGACCCGTGCCGACGCTGTGGGCTGACGGGGGAAAGGGGGGAAGGGGAGGAAGGGGAGGAAGGGGGGGAAGGCGGGGAAGGGGAGGAAGGCGGGGAAGGCGGGGAAGGGGGGGAAGGCGGGGAAGGGGAGGAAGGGGAGGAAGGGGGGGAAGGAGGATGCGCGCGTTGCCGCGCGCTCGACCTGCCTTACTCCCGGTGCATGGCGCCGTGGGCCTACGAGTTTCCGGTCACGCACTTGGTGCAGGCACTCAAATATGAGGGCGCCCTGGCGAATGCACGGGTCTTCGGCACGCGCATGGCCGCGCAGGCGCTGCGCGAGCAAGCCGATGACCCTAGGCCAGACGCGGCACTGGTCGTGCCCATACCTCTGCACCCGTCGCGTCTCGTCGAGCGGGGTTTCAACCAGTCGCACGAAATCGCGCGGGTCGTGTCGCGTGCGCTGGATCTGCGGCTCGCCGGCCCCGGTCTGCGCCGGATTCGTGGCACGGCGCCGCAGGTCGGACTCTCGCGCCAGCAGCGCGCGGGCAACCTGAGCGGGGCCTTTGTCGCCGACCCCAGCGTGGTGGCGGGCCGGCATGTCGTACTGATCGACGACGTCGTCACCACGGGCAGCACCGTTGCGGCCGCCGCACAGGCCTTGCTCGATGCCGGCGCGTCCGGGGTCGTGGTGTGGGCGCTGGCGAGGGCGACGCAGCGCTGAACCCGGCGTTGCCCGCTGGTGCAAGGCGGGCGATCCGACCGGCTACACTTACGGCTCCTGGTCAGCCAGCCGCGCCCGCCCACCGAAACGGACTCATGTTGCTGTCCATCGTCATCCTCATACCGTTGCTGGGCGCGTGGCTGCCGACGGCACTGTCGCGGGCCCTGGGGGTCGACCCGGCGCGCACGGCCGCCGCCCTGGCGGCCACCTCGCTCGCGCTCATCCTCAGCCAGGCTCCCGACGTGCTCGCCGGCGCGACGCTGGTGAGCGGCTGGTCGTGGATTCCAACGGCAGGACTCAACGCCACGTTCCGGCTGGACGGCTTCGGGTTGCTGTTTGCCCTGCTGATCCTCGGCATCGGGTTGCTGGTCATCCTGTATGCCCGCTACTACCTGTCGCCCGAGGAATCGAAGGAGCGCTTCTACGGGCTGCTGCTGCTCTTCATGGGCGCGATGCTCGGCGTGGTGCTCGCCGAGAACCTGCTGCTCCTGGTCACGTTCTGGGAACTGACCAGCCTCAGCTCGTTCCTGCTGATCGGGTTCTGGCGGCACGACGCGGACGCCCGCCGGGGCGCCCGCCTCGCCCTCATGGTGACCGGCGCCGGCGGCCTCGCGCTGCTCGCCGGCGTGCTGCTGATCGGTCACGTGGTGGGCAGCTTCGAGCTGTCGCGGGTGCTGGCGGCGGGGCCCGTCATCAAGGCGCACCCGCTGTACGAAACCATGCTGGTGCTGGTGCTGCTCGGGGCCTTCACCAAGTCGGCGCAGTTCCCGTTCCACTTCTGGCTGCCGCACGCCATGGCGGCACCCACGCCGGTCAGTGCCTACCTGCATTCCGCCACCATGGTGAAGGCCGGCATCTTCCTGCTCGGGCGGCTGTTTCCCGCGTTCGCCGGGACGGAAACGTGGTTCTACATCGTCAGCGGCGTCGGTCTCACGACGCAGTTGTTCGCCGCCTACGTCGCGCTGTTCCGCCACGACCTCAAGGGACTGCTGGCCTACTCGACGGTCAGCCACCTCGGCCTGATCACGCTGCTGTTCGGGTTCGGGACGCCGGCCGGCGCCGTCGCCGCGGTGTTCCACACCATCAATCACGCGGTCTTCAAGGCTTCGCTGTTCATGGCGGCCGGGATCGTCGACCACGAGACCGGCACCCGCGACATGCGCCGGTTGAGCGGGCTCGCACGCTTCATGCCGTGGACCGCTGCACTCGCGACGATCGCAGCGGGCGCGATGGCGGGCGTGCCCCTGCTGAACGGCTTCCTCAGCAAGGAAATGTTCTTCGCCGAGACGCTGCAGGTGCAGTGGCTCGGCTCGCGCTACTGGGTGCTGCCCCTCGCGGCGACGCTGGCCAGCGTCTTCACCGTGGCTTATTCCACCCGTTTCGTCCACGACGTGTTCTTCGGTCCGCCACCCCAGGGGCTGGCGCGCGTGCCGCACGAGCCACCGCGCTGGATGAAGGTGCCGGTCGAGATCCTCGTCGGGCTCTGCCTGCTGGTCGGGCTCCTGCCCGCCCTGATCGTGGACCCTCTGTTGCGGGCAGCCGGTGGTGCCGTGTTGCAGGGGCCGCTGCCGGAGTACTCCCTGGCCCTGTGGCACGGGTTCAACCTGCCGGTGCTCATGAGCGGGGTCGCGCTCACGGGCGGGGCAATCATCTATTTCGCGCGACGCTATTACTTCGGCCTGCACGGCTATCGCCAGCAGCGCTATGACGGACGGACGCTGGCGGAGGGACTGGTTGCGCTCGCCGTCGCCGGTTCGCGGCGACTGGTCGACGGGGTCGCCAACGCATCGCTGCAGCGCTACGTGCTGTTGCTCCTGCTCGCGACTCTCGGCGTCGGGCTCGTCGGCGCGCGCGGCCTGTCGCTGGCGCCGATCGCCGCCTTGACGCCGCCGGACGCGCTCGCCGTTGCGCTCACCGCGGCTCTGGCCATTGCCGCCATCGCGGCGACGGCCCTGCACACGCAGCGGCTGCTCGCGCTGGTGCTGATCGGCGTCGTCGGCCTCGTCGTCTCGCTGGTCTTCGTGCGTTTTTCCGCGCCGGACCTCGCCCTGACGCAGTTGCTGGTCGAGATCGTCACGGTCCTGCTGTTGTTGCTCGCGCTGTACTTCATGCCGGCGGAGAGTCCACGCGAGTCCTCCCGCTTCAGGCGGGTGCGCGACACGATGGTGGCGGTCGCGGTCGGCCTGGGCGCAGGACTGCTCGCGTGGGCCTTGTTGACACGCCCCTTCAGCACGATCGCCTGGTACTACCTCGAGCACGCGAAGCCGCAGGGTGGCGGCTACAACGTGGTCAACGTCATCCTCGTCGACTTCCGCGGGTTCGACACGCTCGGTGAAATCACGGTGCTGGGCATTGCGGCCGTGGCGATCCTCGCGCTGCTGCAGGAGCTCAGGCTCGTGGCGCCGCAGCGGGACTGGGACGGCCGTCCGTGGGCAGTCGAGCGCCATCCGCTGATGCTGCGGGTGCTGGCCCGCCCGCTGCTGCCGCTGGCCCTGCTGGTGTCGGTGTACCTGTTCCTGCGTGGCCACAACGCCCCGGGCGGCGGATTCATCGCCGGCCTCGTCACCGGGACGGCGATCCTGCTGCAGTACGTGGCCTACGGCAGTGACTGGGCCCGCGAGCGCCTGCCGTGGAATTACTCGACGGCGATTGCGCTCGGCCTGCTGCTCGCCACGGCCACGGGCCTCGCGAGCTGGGCGTTCGGCGCGCCGTTCCTGACGTCGACCTTCGGCTACCTGCACTGGCCCGTGGTCGGCGAGTTCGAACTCGCGAGCGCAATGGTGTTCGACCTCGGCATCTACGTCGTCGTGGTCGGCGTGGTGATGGTGATCGTCGGACGCCTCGGCGCGCTGTCCGGCTCAGGCGGGAGGGGCACCTGACATGGAGGCGCTGTTCGCCATCGCCATCGGCACGCTGACGTCCTGCGCGGTGTACCTGCTGCTGCGCGCGCGGACCTTCCCCGTGCTGCTCGGGCTCACGCTGCTCTCCTATGCCGTGAACCTGTTCCTGTTCGCGTCGGGACGCCTGGTCGTGGCCAGCGCGCCGCTCACGGACCAGGGCATCGAGCATTTCCCGGACCCGCTGCCGCAAGCGCTGGTGCTGACCGCCATCGTGATCGGCTTCGGCATGACGGCGCTGCTGGTCGTCCTCGCGTTGCGCGCCATCCACGCGACGGGCGGCGACCACGTCGACGGGGGTGAGCGTTGAATCACCTGCCGATCGTCCCGATCCTGCTGCCGCTGATCGCGGGCAGCGTGCTGCTGCTGTCGACACGGTGGCCCGCGACGGCGCGTCACGCGTTCAGCCTCGCCGCGGTCGTCGCGCAGCTGGCCGTCGCGATCACGTTGTTGGTCATGGTCACGGACGGGCCGATACGCGTGTACGCGCTCGGGGGCTGGGCCCCGCCGTTCGGCATCGTGCTGGTCGTGGACCGGCTGGCCGCGGCGCTGCTCGTGCTGACGGCAATCGTCGCTTGCGCGAGCCTGCTGTACGCCGTTGCGCGCGACACGGAGGCGGCCGCGCCCCGGTTCCACGCGTTGTTCCAGTTCCAGTTGCTCGGCATCCAGGGCGCGTTCCTGACCGGCGACCTGTTCAATCTCTTCGTCTTCTTCGAGGTGCTGCTGATCGCCTCGTATGCCCTGCTGTTGCACGGCCTGGCGGCGGATCGGGTCAGGGCAGCGCTGCACGTGGTCGTGCTGAACCTGATCGGTTCCGCGCTCTTCCTGCTGGGTGTTGCGCTGATCTACGGCGTGGCGGGCACGCTGAACTTCGCCGACCTCGCGCGGGTCATCCCGGCGCTGACGAGCGCCGACGCGCCGCTCGCGCGGATCGGCGCGCTGTTGCTGCTGGTCGTGTTCGCGCTGAAGTCCGCGCTGCTGCCGCTCGGCTTCTGGTTGCCGCGTGCTTACGGTGCCGCCGCCGCCGCAGTCGCCGCGCTCTTCGCCGTGCTGACCAAGGTCGGCGTGTATGCGGTGCTCAGGGTCTATCCGCTGGCGTTCGGTCCGCAGGCCGGCGAGCTGGCCAACGTTGCAGAGCCGTGGCTGCTGCCGCTGGCGCTCGCCACGCTGGCCTTTGGCGCGCTCGGCGTCCTGGCTGCGCGGTCGCTGCGGCTCGCCGCGGGCTGGGTAGTGCTGTATTCGGTCGGCTCGCTGCTGGTGGCCGTGGCGCTGTTTTCCGCAGACGGTTACGCCGCGGCGATCTATTACACGGTGCACTCGACGCTCGCGAGCGCGGCGCTGTTCCTGGTCGTCGACCTGGTCGCTGCCGACCGCACGACTGCCGGGGATCGGCTCGACGCCGCCGACGCGATGCCGCACGGCGCGCTGCTCGGGTCGTTCTTCTTCTTCACCGCCGTGGCCGTGGCGGGTGTGCCCCCGCTGTCCGGTTTCGTCGGCAAGGTCCTGATCCTCGACGCTGCCGGCGCACACCCGGCTGCCGCGCTGATCTGGAGCTCGCTGCTCGGCGCCGCGCTCGTCGTCATCGTCGCGTTCGCGCGCGCGGGCAGCGCGGTCTTCTGGCGCACCGTGCCAGCACCCGCCGGTGCGCCGCCGCCGCCGCGGCCGAGCCTGGCCGCGCTGGCTGCTCCGGCGGCCATCCTGGGTTGTGTCGCCGCGCTCGTGATCTGGGGTGGAAGTGCCACGGCTTTTGCGCAGGCGGCGGCGCGCGACCTCGACAATCCGGCCGGGTACATCGAAGCGGTGCTCGGTGGCGATCACGCCCAGCCTGACGATCGTCGGAGGTTGCGATGAACGCGGCGCGGCCCTGGCTGCCGCACCCGCTGCTGAGCGCGGTCCTGCTCCTCGCCTGGCTCTGGCTCAACAACTCGGTGCACCCCGGGCACATCGTGCTCGGTTCGGCGCTGGCGCTCGCGATTCCGTACGTCACGCGGCGCTTCTGGCCCGAGCCCATCGTGGTCGACCGGCCCCTGCGGGTGATCCAGTACGTCGCCATCGTCGGCTACGACATCGTGGTCGCGAACCTGCAGCTGACCGCGCTGATCCTCGGCCCCGTCGCGCGGTTGCGCCCCGCCTTCGTGCGGGTGCCGCTCGATCTCCGCACCGATTTTGCGGTCACCCTGCTGGCTTCGACGGTCACGCTCACGCCCGGCACGGTCTCCGTCGACATCGAGGTCGACGCGGCCGGCGCCCGCCGGCTCGTGGTGCACGTGCTGCGCTGCCTCGACGCGCAGGCCATGGCGCAGTCGATCAAGGACCGGTACGAGCGCCGCCTGCAGGAGATCCTGGAATGCTGAACCACGCCATCGACATTGCCTTCGGCCTGCTGGGCCTTGCGGTCGTGTTCACGCTGATCCGCCTGGCGCTCGGGCCGGACATGCTCGACCGCGTGCTCGCCCTCGACACGCTCTACGTCAACAGCGCGGCCATGCTCGTGCTCTACGGGCTCGAGCTGGGCACCGGTCGTTACTACGAGGCGGCGCTGTTGATCGCGATGCTCGGCTTCGTCACCACCGTCGTGCTGTCGAAGTACATCACGCGCGGCGACGTCATCGAATAGGAGGTTGCGTGTCGACGAATTCCTGGCTGGAAGCGGTCGTGTCGGTGCTGGTCCTCATCGGCGCGGTGTTCACGCTCATCGGCTCGCTCGGCCTGCTGCGCATGCCGGATTTCTTCACGCGCCTGCACGGTCCGTCGAAGGCCACGACCATCGGCATCGGCAGCCTGCTGGTTGCGTCGGCGCTGTTCATGAGCTACCGCGGGGGCGGGCTCTCACTGCACGAGTTCATGATCTCGCTGTTCATCGCGATCACGTCGCCGGTGGGCTCGCACCTGCTCGCCAAGGCGGCACGGCACCGGCGGCTGCCGGGCTCCGAGGGATGGGTCGAACCCGATCAGGACCGGAACAGGTAGTCGAGCAGGATGCCGCCGAACACGGCGAGCCCGAACAGGTTGTTGTTGAGAAAAGCGCGGAAGCACTGCGCCGGATCGCGCCGGCGGATCAGGTACTGCTGGTGCAGCGAGGTGGCCACGGCAATGGCGAGACCCAGCCAGTACCAGCGACCGAGCTGCGCGAGGTAACCCGCCAGCGCGAGCAGCGCCACCGCGCCGGCCTGCAGCGCCGCGACGATGCCGCGATCCGCGCGGCCGAATAAAATCGCCGACGAGCGGATGCCGATCACCAGGTCGTCCTCGCGATCGACCATGGCGTAGATCGTGTCGTACGCCGTGGTCCACAGCACGCCCGCCACGAACAGCACCCACGCGAGCGGCGGCAACTCGCCGGTCTGCGCCGCGAACGCCATCGGCACGGACCACGAGAAGGCGAGACCGAGGTACGCCTGGGGCAGCGCGAAGAACCGCTTCAGGAACGGGTAGGTCACGGCCAGCACGCCGCCGATCAGCGCCAGCACCTGCGTCGGGCGATTGAGCGGGATCAGCAGCGCCAGCGCGATCAGCCCGAGCACGGCGAACACGGCCAGCGCCTCGGCCGGCGACACCACGCCGCGCGCCAGCGGGCGGCTGGCCGTGCGGCGCACGTGCGGATCGAACTCACGGTCCGCAAAGTCGTTGATCACGCAGCCGGCGGCGCGCATGACGAAGGTGCCGAGCACGAAGATGACGAAGATCCGTTCGTCCGGGTGGCCATCGGCCGACATCCAGAGCGCCCACAACGCGGGCCAGAGCAGCAGCCAGATGCCGATGGGACGATCGAGCCGCATCAGGCGCGCGTACTCGACCAGCCGGCCACGCATCCGGGCGAAGCTGCTCGCGGACGTGCCGGTGTTCTTCTCGAGGTCGGTCAGGTTACTCATCGCGGCAATCTTCAGACGTTGCGGAAACGCTCGCCCGCGCCGACCCAGCGGCCGACGAGCCCCGCTATGTTGGCCTGCGGACCGCCCAGCATCAATGCCGACGCACGCTGCACGTCCGGCAGCAGGTCCGCGTCGCGGATGAGGTCGGCGACCCGCAGCTGCATCAGGCCGGTCTGCCGCGTGCCCAGCAGTTCGCCCGGACCGCGCAGTTCGAGGTCCCGGCGCGCCACCTCGAAACCGTCGTTGGTTTCGCGCAGGACGGCCAGCCGCTCGCGCGCAATCGGGGACAGCGGACCCTGGTAGAGCAGCACGCACGTGCTCTCGACCGAGCCGCGACCCACGCGACCGCGCAACTGGTGCAGCTGGGCGAGACCCATGCGCTCGGCGTTCTCGATCACCATCAGGCTGGCGTTGGGCACGTCCACTCCCACTTCGATCACCGTCGTCGCGACCAGCAGGTCGAGCGTGCCCTGCTTGAACGCGGTCATGACCGTGTCCTTCTGCTTGCCCGCCATCCGCCCGTGGACCAGGCCGATGCGCACGTCCGGCAGCGCTTCGGCGAGCTGTGCCGCGGTCTTCTCGGCGGCCTCGTAGCGCACGAGATCGGATTCCTCGATCAGCGGGCACACCCAGTACGCCTGGCGTCCCGACCGGCAGGCGGTGTCGATGCGCTCGACGATGTCGCTGCGCCGCGTGTCCGGCAGCACCACCGTCTTGATCGGCGTGCGTCCCGGCGGCAGCTCGTCGATGATCGAGACGTCGAGGTCCGCATACGCCGTCATCGCCAGCGTGCGCGGAATCGGCGTGGCGGTCATCACCAGCTGATGCGGAAACCGGCCCTCGTGCTGGCCCTTCTCGCGCAGCTGCAGGCGCTGGTGCACGCCGAAGCGGTGCTGCTCGTCGACGATGGCCAGCACCAGGCGCTGGAACGCGATGTCTTCCTGGAACAGCGCGTGCGTGCCCACCGCGACCTGGATCGCGCCCGACGCGAGGTCGGCTTCAAGTGCCGCGCGCACCTTGCCGGTCTGCCGGCCGGTCAGCAGCGCGACGCGCACGCCAAGCGGATCCAGCCACGCGTTGAAATTGCGCGCGTGCTGTTCGGCGAGCAGTTCGGTCGGCGCCATCACGGCCGCCTGCGCGCCGTGCTCCACCGCACGCACCGCGGCCAGCGCCGCGACCACCGTCTTGCCCGAGCCGACGTCGCCCTGCACCAGTCGCATCATCGGGTGCGGACGCTCGAGATCCTGCGCGATCTCGGCCCACACGCGTTGCTGCGCGCCGGTCAGTTGGAAGGGCAGGCTCGCAAGGCAACGTTCGGAGAGATCGCTCTTGCGCGGCAACGACCACGCCGCGTCCTTGTCGGTCTCCTGGCGCAGCAGTCGCAAACTCAGCTGATGCGCCAGCAGTTCCTCGAACGCGAGCCGTCGTTGCGCGGGATGCCGGCCCTCTTCGAGCTCGGTGACGTTGGCGTCGGGCGGTGGTCGATGCACGTAACGCAACGCGGACTCGAGCGACGGCAGGTCGAACGCGTCGAGCACGCCGGGCGGCACGTAATCCTGGATCGCGCCCTGCGACAGCTCCGCCAGCGCCAGGTCGGTGAGCATGCGCAGCCGTCCCTGCTGCACGCCTTCCGTCGTCGGATAGATCGGCGTCAGGCAATCGGGCGGCGCGCCGCTCGCATCGGCCAGCACGCGCCGGTACTCCGGATGCACGATCTCGATGCCGCCCGGACCGAGTCGCGCTTCGCCGAAGCAGCGCAGGCGCTGCCCGCGCACGAGCTGTGCCTGCTGCGCGGCCGAAAAATGAAAGAAACGCAGCGTGACGAAACCCGTGCCGTCGGCAATGCGCACCAGCAGCATGCGGCGGCGCCGGAACGCGACTTCCGCCAGCTGGATCTCGCCTTCGATGACGGCGCGGTCGCCGTTGCGCAGCGCGCCGATCGGCACGACGCGCGTGCGGTCCTCGTAGCGCAGCGGCAGGTGAAACAGCACGTCCTGCACCGTGTGCAGGCCGAGCTTCGCCAGCAGTTCGGCGAGCGCCGGCCCGACGCCGCGCAGCGCCGTGACGGGACGTTCGGCGAGCAGGGCAGCCGTGTTCATGCCGTGAACGAATGTTCGGGGGACAGCGCGGCCACGCTCATGCCGTGCCTGTTTGCTTTCCTACAGGACCAGGACGGCGTCCACTTCGACCACGGCGCCGCGCGGCAACGCGGACACGCCGATCGCCGCACGCGCCGGATAGGGCTGCGCGAAGTATTCGGCCATCACCTTGTTGACCGTCTGGAAGTTGCCGAGGTCGGTCAGGTAGACGTTGAGCTTCACGGCGTTCGACAGGTCGCCACCCGCCGCTTTCGCCACCGCGCGCAGATTGTCGAACACGCGCCGCACGTGCACTTCGACTTCGCCGGTCACGATTTCCATGGTCTTCGGGTCGAGCGGAATCTGGCCCGAGAGGTAGACGGTGTTGCCGGCTTTGACGGCCTGGGAGTACGTACCGATGGCGCCTGGGGCGTCGGGGGTGGTGATTGCGGTTAGGGGGGCAGAGGGGGGCGGGAAGGGGGAAGGGGGGGGAAGGGGGAAGGGGGGGAAGGGAGGAAGGGAGGAGGAAGGAGGGGAGGGGGGGGGGGGGAAGGCGGCGTCGGGAGCACTGCACGTCGGACGTCTGATGAGATGCGTAGTTTAAAGGCAGGCGTACCCGATTCGGGTAGCTGCAAGCGCGACCGTATAGCCATGGCTGCCCGGGAGCGATACCCGCAAATTGCACAAAGCCTGTCATGCGCATAGTCCATGCGCATTACTATTCTGAGCCCTGAGTTCTCAGCCCTCGCGGAGATCGAATGTCCGCCAGCAAGAAAGTCGTCAACCTCAGCGTCGATGCCGCGCTGCTGCGCGAGGCCCGCGAGTGTGACATCAACCTGTCGGCAACCCTGGAGCGGGCGTTGTCGGAAGCGCTGCGCCAGCAGCGGCGGGAGCGTTGGCTGGCCGAGAACAGGCCGGGCATCGCGGCCTACAACGAACAGGTCGGCGCGCACGGCGCCTTTGCCGACACCCTGCGTACCTTCTGACCCACGATCGCGACGCGGTCATCGCCGCGCGGGAAGGGGTTGGTCGGAATGCAACGTTGCGGGTTCACGGCGGTCGGTCCAGAATTAGCTAGGTTAGCTAATACCGGCGGGGGAGCCCCGATGCGCAAGGTCAACATCCACGAGGCGAAGACGACGCTGTCGCAGCTCGTCGAAGCGGCGGAATCGGGCGAGACCGTCGTGCTGGCGCGTGCGGGCAAGCCCGTGGTTCAGCTCGTGCGCCTGAAAAAGAAGCGCGGCATCAAGCTCGGCGGACTGAAGGGCAAGCTGCCGGAGAAGCTGATCGCCGACAGCGTCAAGCCGTTGTCGAAGAAGGAGCTGGAGCAACTCTTCGGCAACGGGGACGAGCCGTGAGGGTGCTGCTCGACACGCACATGATGCTGTGGGCGCTCACCGACAGTCCGCGGCTGTCGGCCAGGGCACGCGCGGTGCTCGCCGACGCCGAGAACGAATGCTGGGTCAGCAGCGCCAGCGTCTGGGAACTCGCCATCAAGGTCATGCTCGGCAGGTACGAGCTCGGGCAGCCGCTGGATCGGCTCGGGGAGGCGATCGAGGAGGCGGGGTTCCGCACGCTCGACGTGACCATCCGGCATGCCGCCGCCATCGAACGGGTGGCGGTGCCGCACTCGGATCCGTTCGACCGGCTGCTGCTGGCGCAGTGCGAGGTCGAGACGTTGCGGCTGCTGACCGCGGACAAGGTGCTGGCGAAGTTGCCGGTGGCGATCGCGGCGTGAAGGGGAGGAAGGGAGGAAGGGAGGAAGGGAGGAAGGGAGGAAGGGAGGAAGGGAGGAAGGGGGAAGGCCCGCTAATCCAGGCGTCGGTGCAAACCCGCGACGACTGAATTCAGGATGCGCCCGACCTCATCCATCCGGACCTGCAAGTCCGCGACTTCGTCTGCCGGCAGATAGCCCACTCGCTGCGCAAGCAGAAGCTGTGTTTCCAGTTCAGCCATCGATCCGCGAGCGACACGAAGGAAGTAGATGTACTCCTTCGTGGATCTGCGCGCGGACCCCTCGGCGATGTTCGAAAGAATCGACGTCACGGCGCGACGCAGTTGGGAAACCAGGCCATAGGCCTCAGATCGGGGAAGGGCGGTGCAGGACTGATACACCAGGACTGCAAGGTCCATCGCCTTGCGCCAAAGAATCAGGTCTTTGTGATTGAGGTTGGGTAGCTGCTCCATGCAGCGATCATCGGCGTTCAAGGGATCTCGTGAAGATCCGAATTTCTGGGCAGAAGTTCAAGGAAGGATAGGAAGGGCAGGAGGAAGGGCTGGAAGGATAAGAAGGACAGGAAGGATAAGAAGGACAGGAAGGATAAGAAGGACAGGAAGCAGGAAGGGGCAGAAGTTCGAATCCTTTCCCTTCCTACCTTCCTTCCTACCCTTCCTCCCTTCTTCCCTTCCCCTTCCCCCCTACGCCAGCGCCCGCGCGACCTTCAACACCTCCGGCATGCCGCGCACCGCCCGGATCACGCTCGCGAGCTGCTTCCGGTCGTGCACCAGCAGCTCGAAGATCAGCGTCGACGTGTCGGTGTCGCGTTCCACCACCGAGACGCGATCGATGTTGGTCTGCGTGCGCGCGATGGCGGACGCGACCGACGCCAGCACGCCCATGCGGTTGGTGACGTCGGCACGGATCTCGACGTGGAACAGGCTGTCGGGGTCGGGCGGTCCCCACGCGACCGGAATCCATTTCTCGGGCTGCTTGCGGAACGAGGCGAGGTTGCCGCAGGCCTCGCGATGGATCACGACGCCGCGACCGGTAGAGAGGCTCGCCAGGATCGGGTCGTTCGGAATCGGGAAGCAGCAGCGCGCGTACGACACGAGCAGGCCTTCCGTGCCGGCAATGGCGAGCGGACCGGCAACGGCGTCGACCACGCCCTCCGAGTCTGCGGGCAGCAGCCGGCGCGCGATGAAGGGCGCGACGCGTTCGCCGAGGCCGATCTTCTCGAACAGTTCGTCAGGCGTGCGCAGGCCGAGTTCGACGACGACCGCGTTCACCGACTCCGCCGGAATCTTGCGCAGCGTCAGCGAGAATTCCTCGAGCGACTGGTTGAGCAGGCGCTTGCCGAGGTCGATGGCTTCGCTGCGCTTGAGGTTCTTCAGGTACTGCCGGATCGACGCGCGCGCCTTCGCGGTGACGACGAAGTTGACCCACGCGGGGTTCGGCGTGGCGCCCTTCGCCGTGATGATCTCGACGGTCTGGCCGTTGCGCAGCGGCGTGCGCAGCGGCACCAGGCGGCGGTCGACCTTGGCCGCGACGCAGCGGTTGCCGACGTCGGTGTGCACGGCGTAGGCGAAATCGACGCAGGTCGAGTTGCGCGGCAGGCGGCGGATCTCGCCCTTCGGCGTGAACACGTACACCTTGTCCGGGAACAGGTCGACCCGCACGCTCTCGAGGAATTCCTCGGGGTTGCCGCCCTGCTGGATTTCGACCAGCTGCTGCAGCCACTCGCGCGCGCGATCGCCCTGGACGCCGGTCTGCGTGCCGCCGCCGTCCTTGTACTGCCAGTGCGCGGCGATGCCGGACTCGGCGATGCGGTGCATGTCCGCGGTGCGGATCTGCACTTCGATCGGCGTGCCGTTCGGTCCGAACAGCGTGGTGTGCAGCGACTGGTAGCCGTTGACGCGCGGGATCGCGATGTAGTCCTTGAACCGGCCCGGCATCGGCTTGAACACCGAATGCACGACGCCGAGCGTGCGGTAGCAGGTGTCCGGCTTGTCGACGATCAGGCGGAACCCGTACACGTCGACGATCTCGTTCAGCGAGACCTTCTTGCGCCGCATCTTCTCGTAGATGCTGTGCACGTCCTTCTCGCGCCCTTCGATCGTCGCCGGGATCTGCGCCTGGTCCAGCGCTTCCTTGAGCGACGCGGCGATGCGGCCGACGAACTGCTTGTGGTTGCCGCGCGCGGCCTTCACCGCGGACTCGATCACCTTGTAGCGCTTCGGGTACAACGCGCGGAAGCCGAGGTCCTCGAGCTCGCGCTTGATCGAATGCATGCCGAGACGGTTCGCGATCGGGGCGTAGATCTCGAGCGTCTCGCGCGCGATCGTGCGGCGCTTGGCCGGCGGCATCGCGCCCAGCGTGCGCATGTTGTGGGTGCGGTCGGCGAGCTTGACCATGATCACGCGGATGTCGCGCACCATGGCGAGCAGCATCTTGCGGAAGCTCTCCGCCTGCGCCTCGGCGCGGCTTCTGAACTGGATCTGGTCGAGCTTGCTGACGCCGTCGACGAGCTCCGCCACGTCGCTGCCGAAGCGCGCGGTGATCTCGTCCTTGGTGTTGGGCGTGTCCTCCATGACGTCGTGGAGGATCGCGGCCATCATCGTCTGTGCGTCGAGTTTGAGGTCGGCGAGCAGGTCGGCGACGGCGACCGGATGCGTGATGTAGGGCTCGCCCGAACGGCGCCGCTGCCCGTCATGGGCGTGGAAGGCGAAGTCGTACGCTTCCTGGACCAGCTCGACCTGGTCGGGCGGCAGGTAGGCTTCCAGCTTCGCAATGAGCTGGTTGATGCCGATGGAGCGTCTTCCGTAAGGCAGCAGGCTGCGCAGGGAAGACGTGACGTCCATGGGCGTGCGGTCGGGGCGGGGCTAGTCTCCCAGCCCGATCTGCGGTGCGCGGAACTCACCCATGAATTCCGGTTCCGGCATCAGCTCCTGCGGCGGAGAAGGCGGCATTTCCGGTTCTTCGAGGATTTCCACGCCCACGTGGCCGGCTGCGATCTCGCGCAGGGCTAGCACCGTCGGCTTGTCGTTTTCCCATTCGAGCGTCGCCTCGGCGCCGTTCGCCAGCTTGCGCGCGCGGCGGGAGGCCACGAGCACGAGTTCGAACAGGTTCGGGACGTTCTTCAGGCTGTCTTCGACGGTGATGCGGGCCATTTTTGCTGGGAAACGGTTGGGGGAAAGGGGCGAAAGCTTAACAGGACGGAGGAAGGGGAGGAAGGGAGGAAGGGAGGAAGGGAGGAAGGAGGAAGCGAAAGCCATGGGGGGGGGGGGAGGAAGGGGGGGGGGAAGCACGGCTACGCAAACAGGTCCGCGATTGTCTTTATGGGCAAAAAGAGGCGCAGAGGCTGGCTCGGCAGCGGTATGAAATCGTAGTGCCCGTAGAAGCCAGCGGCTTGCTCGTCTTTGGCATCGACGAAAAGCGCAAACAAACCCAATGACTTGGATTGATCCAGCGATCGTTGCATCGCGTCCAGCAGCAAGTACTCTCCCAGCCCCTGGCCCTTGTACTTCTCTGATACGGCCAACCTGCCAAGAATCGCCGCGGGAATCAGCGGGTATCGCGGGAGTTTCCCGGCGACTTCGGGCGGCAGAGCGCCAGGACTGACCGAGTAGGCCGCTAAAGTGTAGTAGCCGGCGATCTCCCGGCGGTCCGTGCGCGCCGGAAGGATCCAACATACCGATGTCTTTCGTTCCTGGTCCTGTCGTGCCCGCTCGCGCAAATACCGGTCAAGTTCCTGGCGCCCACAAGAGAAAACCCCACGGTCGTGTGCTGGACCGAGGGGTTCTGTTGCCATCGGGGACCGCGGCTGCTGCGACACGCTCAGCAGAATGCTCGTCAGTCGCTTCACGATAGCGCCGCGCAGCTTCGCGCAACCTGGCGCCAGGGCGTCGGCGGGTTCAGCATCGCACTGACAAATGCTTCACGATCCCGCGGGTCGACCAGTGTCAGGTGCTCCAGGCGCTCGATGGTCTGCAGGGCCACCTCATGTGCACTGCCCATTACAAAGTCAGTGAGCTTGCGACCCGTAAGTTTTGCGGCCCGCTCGAGCGTTCTTTTCTCTTCGGGCCGGATGCGTGCAGCAAATCGCTCAAGTTTTGCCGTGGTAGCCATGGGTGTCTCCGGAACCTGCACTTGCGTTTACCGTCACCAAATGTACGTCAAATTGACGTACATTTCAATCCCGTCATGATAGAGTCAGCTTGCCCTGCGTCGGATGTTTCAGTGCCTGTGATGCCTCGAGCGCCGACAGCATTCGCGCCTCGCTCGAGCAGTCCAGCCATTGGCTGAACATGGCGGCCCGGTTCAGCATGACCAGATAGGGCTCGATTCGCGGGAACGGCGGCTCGTCGGTCGGGCTGTGGCTCAGTGCGTGCAGTGCGCTGAAATAGTCGTCGCGGTACACAGTCGGGATGATCAGCCGGACCAGCTTCGCCGTGGACAGCGCCAGGTTCATCATCAACCGCGCGGTGCGGCCGTTGCCATCGCTGAAGGGATGCACCTCGGCGACCACGAATAGGGCGAGCGCCGCCCGGACCGCGGGGTCGCTGGTGGAGGCAATTACCTCATAACCCTTGTCCAGAGTGCCCTGGACCAGCTCCGGCGCGACAAAGTACGTGTCGCCGAATCGGTTGGCCTTCTGCTTCCATTCCCCGGGTGCCTTGCTGGCGCGAGCGAATATCACCTGGCGATTCCAGGCCACGAGCTGAGCCTTGAATTCCGCGGCACTGGTCGGGAACGCCAGCGCTCCCGAGTCCATGATGGCATCGAAGGTGCCGCGGATGTCGTGCGAATCGTCCTCGCGGTACGCAATCGTCCGGTTCTCGAGCACAACTTCGCGGGCCTCGTCGATCTCGAACTCCGTGCCCTCGATGTAATTTGAGAAATAGCTTTCGACGAAGGCCACCAGTCGCGGGTCATCTCCCGTTCGCGCAACCGGGATCACGGGCGGGGTGGTGGTCAACCGCGTGGCAAGGCCCTGAAACAGGTCGACTCGCGTCGCGTCGTACGGTGCGCCGTGAGCTCGGGCGCGGCCCAGCGGATGCTCGAGCGCCGCCGCGCGGGTACCGAGCAAGGCGCCGATGATCGCGTCCAGGCGCGAGGCCTCGCGTTCGAGGCTGAGGCCAGCGGCGATGCGCCTCGCGTCATCGCGGACTCTGTTCAAGGCATCGGCGCCGCCAATCGCGACAATGCGCTCGAGCCGTGCTTCGACCGCCGCCTGTCCCAGCGTGCGCCGCGATCCTGGCGCCCCGCGCGACGTCGACAGGTTCTCGAGGAATGCCCTGGGTTCTGAAGCCCGGTAAGTTGGTCCAAACGGCGTGTTGAGCCGAATGTCGCTCGCCAATGGCGCGGTGCCCTTACCGATCCGCAGTGTCACCCCTGGCAAGGCCAGGCGGCGTCGGTACGGTCCCGTGAGGAACAAGTCCCCGGCGGAACTGAAGCCGGACTCGAGCGCCGATCGATGGCTGACCACTGCGTCGGGGACCAGGATCGCCACCAGGGACAGGACCTCCCGACGGACGATGGCCTCCGGCGGTGACACGAGGTCATCGGTATAGATTCCCTCGTGCAGGCGACGTAGACGTCCCACCCTTTGCTGCCGGGCGAGGCGGGGACGGGTGGCGTGGTCAGCCCCTTTAGTAGTGAGCAGTGCCATGTCACCAGGATGCGCGGATCTGTTGAATTAGCCGATCGAATGTCACTATTATAATCTTAAAGGTGACGCTTTGTCACTAATTTAACCGCAACAACCCTTCCGACTAACCCCTAACCCCAAGGAAGGGGAGGAAGGGAGGAAGGGAGGAAGGGAGGAAGGGAGGAAGGGAGGAAGGGAGGAAGGACCGAGTCAAGCCGTGAGGCCTGCCACCAGCTCCGCCAGCCCTTCCCGATTCCGCCGCGAAGCGTCGCCCCGGCCATGGACGATCGCGTGCAGGTCGCGCAGTGCCCGCTCGAAGTCGTCGTTGACCACGACGAAGTCGTATTCGGTCCAGTGCGCGATGTCGGTCGCGGCGTCCCGCAGCCGGCGCTGGATCACGTCCTCCGCGTCGGTGCCGCGGCCGCGCAGCCGGCGTTCGAGTTCCTGGCGCGAAGGCGGCAGGATGAAGATGGAACGGCACTCGGGCAGCGCACGGCGGATCTGCTGCGCCCCCTGCCAGTCGATTTCCAGGATCAGGTCCTGGCCGCCGGCGAGCGACGCTTCCACCTGGCTGCGGGCCGTGCCGTAAAAGTTGTCGAAGACCCGCGCGTGCTCGAGAAATTCGCCACGCCCGACCATCGCTGCGAACTCGTCCTTTGAGACAAAGAAGTAGTCGCGACCGTGGGACTCGGTCGGTCGCTGCGGGCGCGTCGTATAAGAGATAGAGAACCGCAGGCTGGGCTCGCGCTCCATCAAGGCACGCACGAGCGAGGTCTTGCCGGCGCCGGACGGTGCGGCGATGACGAAGAGACGGCCGCGGCGGGCGGCTGAGTGCGGGGAGGTCATGCCCGATTGTAGCGTTGCGGTGGTCGCGGAAGAGTCAGCTTGCCCGGCGTCGGCTGCTTCAGCGCCTGTAAGGACATCACTCTGCCGACCAACCCCAGACCCTTTCGAGCCGAGTCGGACGGTTGTGCCGCTTCAGTGACAGGGATATGCTATTAATCAGATTGATTAAGAGTGACTGACATCATGGCAACCCGAGTCGTCACGGCACACCTGCCGCAGGAACTGGCCGAGAAGCTGGACGGGTTGGCGGACCAACTCGACCGGCCACGCGGATGGCTGGTCAAGGAAGCGGTCGAGGCGTACGTCGGCCTGGCCGAGGAACGGCGGCGCGAAACGCTCGCGGCGCTCGAGGAAGTGGATTCCGGTCGAGTCGTAGAACATGCCGAGGTGGAGGCATGGGCGGCCGGCCTTGGCCGAGTGAAGAAGCCCAAGCCACGCAGCAAGCGCGCGGTTTGAAGCCGTGGCGCTGCGTTGGGCGCAGGCGGCTTATGCCGACCTGCGGCGAATCCACGAATTCCTGGAACCCGTCAACGCGGTAGCGGCTGCGCGCGTCGTGCGTGCGGTTGCAAGCAGGGTGCGACGTATTCCTGCCCAACCGCGGCTGGGCGAGAAGCTCACTGGCTTTGGCGAACGCGACGTGCGCCGCGTACTCGTGCAGCGGTACGAAGTGCGTTACGAAATTGTCGAATCGGATATCTACGTCCTGCGGGTCTTCCATGCCCGTGAGGATCGCCCGTAACAATCGAGCGATGCAAATGCGACTGGTTCTTCATTAGCCAGGCGCATGCCCTGCACGAGTCAGAGCTCAGGGCCCGCCACTCTTATACATCAGGTATTCAGCGGATATTTCAGCTTGTCCACGGATGACAATCGTCATACGCTTGGTTCGTTCGCACTAAAAGTCGGGCGATACGCGCACGAAAATCGATCGGCAGAATCGAATGCCTTGCGCCAGCAGGAGGTCGGTGGACACGACCAGCGTGGATCGGGAGAGGGAGCCTCGACCAATGCAAGACGGACGCAAGCAAGCGGTCTCGCTGCGCCTGAGCGCGGGCGACATCCGCAAGATCAAGAAGCTGTCGAAGCGCCTCGGGGTGCGCGATTCCGACGTCATCCGCTACGCGTTGAAGGTGATGCTCGCCAAGCTCGCACCGCTGTGCGACGCTGCCGTGCGCGGGCGCAACCTGATGCCGGTATTCGTCGACACCGGCGTGGACATCCTGCAGCACTTCGAACTCGACGAAGAGCGCCTCGAGGCCGTCATCAACGGCGGCGTCGAGGACGAGCATCGCGTCGATGCGGATGACATACAGTTGATGGCCATGATCGGCATGCAGCGCAACTACGCCAAGCTCAGCCTGCGCGACCTCCACGACAAGGTGGTCGCACCGCTGGGGACCAACGCACTCGACGACACCCTGTCCACCAACTTCCGGCGCCACCTGTACGCCAAGTACGTGCAGCGTGAAGAGCCAGCGCAGGCTGTCGACCGCGACCGCAGGAAGAAGACGGCCTCGTGAACATCGCCACCGAAACCATGACCGGCTACGAAGACACGCAGCCGGGCGGCGGCCTGGCCGCGCAGCTCGAGGCGGTGCGTCGCCGTGCCCTGCCCATGGGCATCGCGTTCGGCGTCGTGCTGATGCTGGCGCTGCTGCTTGCCGCGTTCTGGCCAGCCACTTACCGCTCGACCGGCACCATCCTGATCGAGCAGCAGGAGATCCCCGAGGACTTCGTGCGTTCGGCGGTCTCCAGTTATGCCGACCAGCGCGTGCAGGTGATCAGCCAGCGCGTGATGACCTCGGCCAACCTGCTGGGCATCATCGAGAAGTTCGAGCTGTACGGCGTCGAGCGCGCCACCTCGACGCGCGAGGCGCTGGTCGAGCGTATCCGCGAGGACATCAATCTCGACATGATCAGCGCCGACGTGGTCGACCCGCGCCAGGGCCGCGCCACCAAGGCGACGATCGCCTTCGCGGTGGGCTATGACAGCCGCTCGCCCGACCTCGCCGCGCGCGTGGCGAACGACCTCGTCTCGCTCTACCTGCGCGAGAACCTCGAATCGCGCAAGCAGCTCGCGGCCGGCTCCGCGGACTTCCTCACCGGCGAGGCCGAGAAGCTGCGTCTGCGTGTGGCCGAACTGGAGCAGCGCATCTCCGAGTTCAAGGAGAAGAACTTCGATCGCCTGCCCGAGTACGCCCAGGCGAACATCCAGGCGATGAACCGCGCCATGGAGGAACTGCGCGACGTGGATTCGCGAGTCCGCGCGCTCGACCAGCAGGTCGTCTACCTCGACGCCCAACTCGCGCAGATCGACCCCAACGCCCAGGCGGTGACCAAGAGCGGCGAACGGATGCTGAGCTCCGCTGATCGCCTCCAGGCGCTGCGTCTCGAACTCACGGCCGCGCTGGCGCAGTACACAACGAAGCACCCGGTGGTGATCGGCCTGCAGCAGGAAATCGAAGAGCTGGAGAAGCAGGTGGCCGCGGGAAAAGCGGGCAGCAGGACCGCCCCCGACAATCCCGCCTACATCCAGATCACTGCGCAGCGTGAGGCCACCGTCAACGAGCGAGCTTCGCTGGGCGCCCGGCGCGGCCAGCTGCAGGCGCGTATCGCCGAGTACGAGCGCGCGCAGGTCGACATGCCGGCCGTCGAACGCGATTACGGCGCCATGCTGCGCGAGGTGCAGGGCGAGCAGGCCAAGCTGGCCGAGGTGCGCCAGAAGCAGATGGCAGCACAACTTGCGCAGAACCTGGAGTCCGAGCAGAAGGGCGAGCGCTTCACGCTGATCGAGCCGCCGCTGCGGCCAGAGAAGCCGATTCGCCCGAATCGGCCCGTCATTCTGGCTATCGGCGTCCTGATGTCACTGGCCGCAGCGTTAGGGTTGATGACCCTGCTCGAGTCGTTCGACACGCGCGTGCGCGGCCGCGGCGAGATCGTCGCGATGCTGGGCGTGCCGCCGCTCGCGATCATTCCCTGGGTAGCGGACGAACCTGACCAGGACTTGCGGCGACGGGCGCGCCGACTGTTGGTGGGCGGCACCGTGGGTGGAGCGGTCGTGCTGCTGCTGCTGGTGCACGTGCTGGTAAAGCCGCTCGACGTACTCTGGGCGATCTTGCTGCGGCGCCTGGGCGGCTGACGGATCAAGGTCATGGAACGTATCAAGCGGGCACTGGAACGGGCGAAGATCGAGCGCGAGTCGGTCCTTGGACAGGCGGCGTCGCCGCGACCCGAGATGGCCAATGCGGCATCGGCCCCGACTGCGGGTCCCGCCGAAGCCGGAGCGGAAACGTCCCACGCACCTCAGGTCCGCACGCGAACCCAGCCGATCAACCTGGCCCTGATGCGGGAAGGCGGGTTGCTGCTGCCCGGCATGGTCGGACCGGTGGCGCACAGCTTCAAGATGCTGCGCACGCAGGTGATGCAGCGGATGAAGTCACGCGGCTGGAACACGCTGGCGGTGTTGAGCGCCGCGCCCGACGAGGGCAAGACCTTCGTCGCCACCAACCTTGCCATCGCGATCGCTGCCGATCCGGATTCCACGGCGCTGCTGGTGGACCTGGACCTGCGCGCACCGCGATTGCACCGGCGCTTCGGCTTCGAGCCCGACGTGGGCGTGGAGAACTGCCTGCGCGGCGAGGCCGAGCTGTCGGCGGCGCTGGTGAACCCCGAGGGTTACGGCGACCTGCTGCTGCTGCCGGCTCGCGGCCCCGTCCAGCACTCCTCGGAACTGCTGGCCAGCAGCCGCGCGCGCAACCTGTTCCGCGAGGTTAAGGAACGCTACGCCAACCGCGTCGTGATCTACGACCTGCCGCCGATGCTGGGCAGCGATGACGCGCTGACCTTTGCGCCGCAGGTGGACGCCGTGCTGGTGGTGGTGGGTGACGAGCGCACAAAGCGCGAGGAGCTGATGCGCTGCTTCGAGCTGATCCGCGAGATCCCCGTGGTGGGCACCGTGCTCAACGGCTCGCGCCGCGAGCGCAGCTCGGCCTACGCGTACTGAGCGCGACAGGCACGGGCAGGGCGGCGCGATGTACGAGAAATTCTACGGGTTCCGCGAGAAACCTTTCGCGCTGACGCCCGACCCCGAGTTCCTGTACCTGGGTCGTCACCACAAGCGGGCGCTGCTGCAGCTGGAATACGGGCTCGCCAACCAGGGCCGCGTTCCTGCTCATCACCGGCGAGGTGGGGGCGGGCAAGACCACGCTGATCCGTTACCTGCTCGGCCGGCTCGACAAGGACCTGTCCATTGGCCTCGTGAGCAACGCCACGATCGACACCGGCCGCCTGCTGCAGTGGGTGTGCTCGGCCTACGGGCTCGAGTTCGCGGGCAAGGACGACGTGGCGCTGTCCAACGCCTTCATCGACTTTGCGATCCAGGAGTACGCGAGCGGACGGCGCGTGGTCCTGATCGTGGACGAGGCGCAGAACCTGGGCCGCGCGCGGCTGGAAGAGCTGCGCGTGCTGTCGAACATCAACGTGGACAAGCACCTGCTGGTGCAGATCGTGCTCGTCGGGCAGCCCGAGCTGCGGGACATGATGCGCATGCCGCAACTGCGGCAGTTTGCGCAGCGCATCGGGGCCGACTATCACATCGGGCGGCTGGACGAGGACGAGACCCTGAACTACGTGCGGCACCGGTTGCGCGTGGCTGGTAGCCCGCGGCTGGACATCTTCCGGACGGCGGCACTGAAGCTCGTGCATGCCTCGAGCCAGGGTATCCCGCGCCTCGTCAACCAGCTCTGCGACACCGCGCTGGTGTACGGTTATGCGGACCAGCGGGAGCGGATCGATGCGGAGCTGATGCAGGAGGTGATCCGCGATCGCATGGCGGGGATATTCCGGGAAGGGACGTATCCGCGGAACAACCGAGAGTGAAGGCGCCTTGAAACCGGTCGCCGTTCACCTCATTGCCGCGGCGCGACCGAACTTCATGAAGATCGCGCCCCTCTACCACGCGCTCAAGCGCGAGGCGTGGTGCAAGCCGTCGATCGTGCACACCGGGCAGCACTACGACGCCAACA